>NZ_FNIB01000019.1 GCF_900103805.1 Cryobacterium flavum
GACGAGCCGTTGCTCGAGGTATCGACCGACAAGGTGGACACGGAAATCCCGTCTCCGGTCGCCGGCATTATTGAAGCCATCCTGGTGCAGGAAGATGAGACCGTCGAGGTCGGCACCCCCCTGGTCACCATCGGCGACGGATCGGGCGCGGCCGCACCCGTCGCTGAGGCACCGGCTGCAGAAGCGCCGGTTGCTGAGGCGCCCGTTGCCGAGGCACCCGCGCCGGTTGCTGAGGCGCCCGTTGCCGAGGCACCCGCGCCGGTTGCTGAGGCGCCCGTTGCCGAGGCACCCGCGCCGGTTGCAGCACCCGAGCCCGTCGCGGCACCAGTTGCAGCACCCGCACCCGTCGCGGCACCAGTTGCAGCACCCGAGCCCGTTGCGGCACCGGTTGCAGCACCCGCACCCGCACCCGTCGCGGCACCAGTCGCTGCACCAGCGCCCGTTGCAGCAGAACCAGAACCGGTCGCTGCAGCCCCGGCAGCAGCACCCGCACCCGTCGCAGCCGCCCCCGCGGCACGCGGTTCACACGCTGGCACCAGCGGCTACGTCACGCCGATCGTGCGCAAGCTCGCCAACGAAGCCGGCGTCGACCTGGCGACGATCAGCGGCACCGGAGTGGGCGGACGTATCCGCAAGGAAGACATCGTGCAGGCGGCCTCGGCCTTCGGCACGACCGCTGCCGCACCGGTCGTCGAGGTCTCGCCGCTGCGTGGCACCACCCAGCCGATGTCGCGCCTGCGCAAGGTCGTCGCCGAGCGTGCTGTCATCTCGATGCAGTCATCCGCTCAGCTCACGACCGTGGTCGAGGTCGACGTCACCCGCGTCGCTCTGCTCCGCGACCGGGTCAAGGGCGCTTTCGCCGAGAAGACCGGCAACAAGCTGTCCTTCCTGCCGTTCTTCGCCCTCGCTGCCGCTGAGGCCCTCCGTGCCATCCCGATTGTGAACGCCACGATCGAGGGCGACACGATTGTCTACCCGGCGCAGGAGAACATCAGCATTGCCGTTGACACCGAGCGTGGCCTGCTGACCCCCGTTGTGCGTAACGCCGGGGATCTCGACTTGGCCGGTTTCGCCGCCCAGATCGCCGACCTCGCCGCTCGCACCCGCGACAACAAGCTGAAGCCCGATGAACTGAGTGGCGGAACGTTCACGCTGACCAACACCGGTTCGCGCGGCGCGCTGTTCGACACGCCCGTCGTGTTCCTGCCGCAGAGCGCCATTCTGGGCACAGGCATCGTGTACAAGAAACCGCTCGTTGTCACCAACGACGGTCTCGACTCGATCGCGATCCGTTCCAGCGTGTACCTCGCGCTGTCCTACGACCACCGCATCATCGACGGAGCGGATGCAGCCCGCTTCCTCACCACGATGAAGGCGCGGCTCGAAGCCGGTGCGTTCGAGGGCAACCTCGGAATCTAACAGTACGAGCTGTCGGAAGTTTCGGCCTGGGACACCTCAGTAGTCGAAGATCTCACGAAGACGCCAGCCGCCCTCGCCCTTGACCACCAGGACCGAGGCCGGCTGGCTTTTTTGCTGCCCGGACGCCGGAGTCAACACGACCACGGCCAGGTCACCGCTCCGTTCTGCCAGGGACGGCAGGTAGGGCGCGTAGTCGGCGACCTCCCGGCCGGATCCGCCCTGCTGCCGTTCGCGGGCATCGTAGCTGTCCGCGGCCAGAATGGCCGAGCCGGTCTGATCCACGTCGACCAGGCAGACCAGGGAGGCAGCGACCAGGCACGCCGCCCGGCGCACGAGGAGCACCGGCACGGCCGATACCGGGTTGTCCCCCGCTATCGCCGCCAAGCCTGCCGTACGAGCGGCATCCGCGGAGCCCGCGACCGTTGGTACGGGGGCCGGAGTGCCGGTGGCCCCTGCACTGTTCCTCGACGTGCCGTCGGCACCCGACGCGCCGGGTAACGCGCTGTCACCGGCACGGCCCGATACCGGGAACAGGGTCAGGGCGAGCACGAGAATGCTGGCGCCGCCCAGTGCTGCCACCAAAAGCGGCCGGTGGTGCCCATACAGTCGTTTGCGCAGGGCGTGCGCCACAGCCTTGAGCGGATGCGAGTCGATCACAGAATCAACGACGGTCGCGAACGACCGACCAGGACGCGACTGCGGCTGGAGCCGGCGCAGGCTGGCTGCGCCCCAAGCCATGAGACTGGTGAAGGCATCGCCACCGACGCCGAATCGCGCGGGTAACGACCTGTCGTCGAACAGCTCGTCGATCGTGTCGGTGAACTCATCGTTGGACGTATCGTCGAACCCGTGATCGGATCCGTCGTCGAATTCGTGGCGGCGGAGTTGCACCACGTTCACCTGACCAGTCCCCGCCTCGAACGCGTCAGCGTTCACGTTCTGTGTTTGGGCCTCCAATCGGTGGGTGAGGCGAAAGGCGTCAAGCGGTTCGGCGTCGGCCCAATCGAAAAGGTCATGCTCCAGTGTGCCGAGGACCGAACCGACCCCTGCCGCGCCAGCTGCCCCGTCTGAAGATTTCGGAGAAACGGCCGGGTCGATGGCGCCCCGAAAGCGCCGCAGGAGCGCCGCGCCGCTCGCGCGGTGCGTGTCCGTTACATCGACGGCCTCGACGAGGGCTTCCATCACGATAGCCAGGCGTTCGTAGTCGGCGCGGAGCCGCCGCATCCGCTCCCTGGGTATGTCAGTGAGCCGCGCAACCGCACCGAAACCGTTCACCACCGCCCGGCCGCTGGCATCCAGCAGAATTGTCGCCTGGCTGATGGCCCCGTGCGCGAACCCGGCCGTGTGCATGGCGCGCAGGGCGACGATGATCGGTGCCAACAGGGTCACGGCTTCGCCGGCAGACAGTCGAGGGTGTTCGACCAAGTACCTGGCCAGGGATCCTCCGGTGAGTCGTTCCAGGACTAGACAAATGCGACCATCCCCGAGCTGCGCAACGTCGAGCAGGCGCACGAGTCCCGGCGCTGCCCCCGAGGTCAGCACGGCAATGTCGAGTTCGATGCTCGTCGACTCGGTGTCGGCGCGGAAGACCTTGAGGGCCACCGCGCTTGCCGCACCGGAATGACCCAGGTACACCACGGCTCGATCCCCGGTGCCCAGCAAACGGATCACGCGGTGTCCGGCGACAATCCCCTCCGGGTGCACCGGTTCTGTCGTGGCGGAAGCGCCGTCGGCCTTAAGGTATGCCGCGCGCTGGCCGGGACGGGAGTCGCGGCCAGCTGTGTCATCGGCCGAAGTCGGAGGTTGTTCAGAGCGTCGTCTCACCTGCCCATGATCGGCCGCTGGGCCGGCCAGAGCGCTCAGGTCCCCCGCTCTCGTGCAGAACAGGCGATCTGTGCCGCTGTGGAGGAGCCGGTCCGGGTGGCACCGGCGCCGGCTGCGCCCGGGTGCTCGCTGCGCCCGGGTGCTCGCTGCGCCCAAAATGCCGGCGACGCCCCTAGACTGGGCAGATGCTCGACTTTGTCGTCGCGGGGCTAAGCGCCAACTCCGTGCCGTATGTTGAGGGCCTAGAGCTCCAACGCGCAGTCCATCGTTCCGTCGTCGCCCACGAGCGACCGGACACCGTCCTCCTCCTGGAGCATCCGGCCGTGTATACCGCCGGAAAACGCACTCTGCCGGAGGAACGCCCCGTCGACGACACGCCGGTTATCGACGTCGACCGGGGCGGCAAGATCACCTGGCACGGCCCGGGCCAGCTCGTCGGGTATCCCATACTGCACCTCGCGGAACCCGTCGACGTCGTCGGCTACGTTCGGTCCCTTGAGGCAATCCTGATCGAGGTCCTGATCGACTTCGGGATCGATGCCGTACGCGTTGCGGGACGCTCAGGGGTGTGGGTGGGACCCGACGGCCACGAAGATAAAATAGCCGCGATCGGAATCCGAGTTGCCCAGGGAGTGACCATGCACGGTTTCGCGCTCAACTGCAGCAACTCGCTGGATGCCTATTCGCGCATCATCGCCTGCGGAATTCGCGATGCCGGGGTGACCACGATGACCCGTGTGCTCGGCCGCACCGTCGACCCGAGCGAATTGATCGATCCGATCACGGCCGCTTTCCGTCGCACGATGAGCCTGAATGCCGCCCCGGTGGCCCCTGCAAGCATGACCCCAGCCAGCCTCGATACCGTCAGGACGAACGCATGAGCGCAGTACCCGAAGGCCGCAAACTGCTGCGGCTGGAAATTCGCAACGCGGAAACGCCGATCGAGCGGAAGCCCGCCTGGATCAAGACCGTCGCCAAGATGGGGCCGGAATACCAGAAGCTACAGGCGCTGGTGAAGAGCGAAAACCTGCACACGGTGTGTCAGGAGGCCGGCTGCCCGAATATCTTTGAATGTTGGGAAGATCGCGAAGCGACCTTCCTCATCGGGGGTTCACAGTGCACCCGCCGTTGCGACTTCTGCCAGATCGACACCGGCAAGCCCGCAGACTATGACACGGACGAGCCGCGTCGCGTCGGCGAGTCCGTCGTGTCGATGAACCTCCGCTACGCCACCGTGACCGGCGTCGCCCGCGACGACCTCCCCGATGAAGGCGCCTGGCTCTACGCCGAGACGATTCGTCAGATCCACCAGCAGAGCCCCGGCACCGGTGTCGAGATTCTGGTCCCAGACTTCTCCGGCAATCCGGAACACCTCGCCCAAGTCTTCGACGCCAAACCCGAGGTCTTCGCCCACAACGTGGAGACCGTGCCACGCATTTTCAAGCGCATCCGCCCGGCCTTTCGCTATGACCGCTCGCTCGACGTGCTCACCCAGGGCCGCAACGCCGGGCTGATCACCAAGTCCAACCTCATCCTCGGCATGGGTGAAGAACGCGCAGAAATCACCCAGGCACTGCACGACCTGTATGAGGCCGGTACCGACATCATCACCATCACCCAGTACCTTCGCCCGAGCGCCCGGCATCTTCCGGTGGCCCGCTGGGTGCGCCCAGAGGAATTCGTCGAGCTCAATGAGGAAGCCAAGGAGATCGGCTTTCTCGGCGTCCTGTCCGGTCCGCTGGTGCGTTCGTCCTACCGCGCCGGTCGGCTGTGGGCCCAGTCCATGGTCGCAACCGGTCGCCAGATCCCGGCCGAATTGCGCCAGCTGGCGGATGCCCAACTTGGGTTCGCCCAGGCCGTCTCCTGATGCGAGCACACAGGCGAATTCGGTCACGGGGCATTCGAGTGACTGGGTAGTCTTATACCCATGGCACGCAGCAAGGAAAAGTCCCCCAAAAAACCAAAACAGCCCGGCCGCTTGAAGCAAATGTGGCAGGTATTCCAGATGACGAGACGCTACGACTCGAACATCGTCTGGATTCTCGTTTTGGCCTTCGTCGTCCCCGTTCTGATCAGCCTGGCCCTCGCCCTGCTGATCCCGGGGAGCAACGTCTTCACGATGGTGCTCTGGATCGTCGCCGGCGTGCTCGCCGGTATTCTGGCCATGCTAATCATCCTCGGTCGTCGGGCCGAGAAGGCCGCGTATTCCCAGATCGAGGGTCAGCCCGGTGCCGTGGGGGCGGTATTGCGCAGTTCACTGAAGCGTGGCTGGGTCGGCAGTGAAATGCCGGTAGCGGTCAACGGCAAGACGCAGGATGCGGTCTATCGTGCGGTCGGTCGCGGCGGCGTCGTGCTGATCAGCGAGGGACCCAAGACGCGCACTGCCCGTATGCTCGACGAAGAAAAACGCAAGATTGTGCGCATCGGCGGCAACGTCGGCATCACGGTTATTTCCGTCGGACCCGACGAGGACGCCGTGCCACTGCACAAGCTGGCTCGCCGCCTGACCAGGATCAAGCCCACGCTGACTAAGGCCGAGGTGCTCGCTGTAAACAACCGCCTCAACTCTATGGGCACGAAACTTCCCATTCCCAAGGGCGTCGACCCCATGAAGGCGCGCCCCCAGCGCGGCTGACCTCAACAGACAACAGAACGGCCGGGCGTCCATCGCCCGGCCGTTCTTCGTCATCGCAGTGCTATTACTGCCGGATGAGCGCCGTTCCGGCAATTTTGTCGTGGAAGCCACGCTGGTCGGAATCCCAGACCAACGCCGGGAGGGCAATTCCGAGCAACAGCGACCGCACCACGGGTCGCCAGAGACCAATCCAGCCCCCGTGGATAGAGATAAGTCGGAGGCCCACCAAGCGGTGACCGATGCTGGCACCGATGGTCGGGATGAAGACGATCTGCAGGATGACGAAGATGATCAGGTTCGCCGCCGGGTCATAGTTGAAGAAGATCGCTGAGACGCCGATGGCGATGGCCCAGTCGATGGCGAAGCCGAGCATCCGTCGACCGGGGCGGCCGATGGAACTCGGCCCGATCTGGGGTAATCCGAGCCGCTCCCCCGGCCATCTACTGGGTGGAAGCTGACCAAAAGTGTTCGGGCGGGAGTCGGAGGCTGGCACCCGATGAGTCTACCGATGGGGCCTGCCTGTAACATGGGCGAAACATAAGCGTCACGGACAAGTAACGCAGCGCTACTAATCTCAATGAAGCCGATGTGTCCGATTCGGCCGTTTCCACGCCCTCGTCGTCTGGAGTTATTCCGCATGTTCCGCGATTCGTCCGAAGTGCTTAAATTCATCAAAGACAATGACGTCAAGTTTCTTGACATCCGTTTCACCGATCTCCCCGGTGTGCAGCAGCACTTCAACATTCCGGCATCCACCGTCGATGAAGAGTTCTTCACCGTTGGCCAAATGTTCGATGGTTCCTCGATCCGCGGTTTCGCGTCGATCCACGAATCCGACATGCAGCTCATCCCCGACGTGTCGACCGCATACCTGGACCCGTTCCGCACCGAGAAGACGCTCATCATGCTCTTCGACATCTACAACCCGCGCAACGGTGAGATCTACTCCAAGGACCCGCGCCAGGTAGCCAAGAAGGCCGAGAAGTACCTCGCCTCCACCGGCATCGGCGACACCGCCTTCTTCGGCTCCGAAGCCGAGTTCTACATCTTCGACGACGTGCGCTACGAAGTGAACCAGCACACCAGCTACTACAAGGTCGACTCCAGCGAGGGTGCCTGGAACTCGGGTCGTAAGGAAGACGGCGGAAACCTCGCCAACAAGACCCCGTTCAAGGGCGGCTACTTTCCGGTCAGCCCGGTCGACCAGCACGTCGACATGCGCGATGACATCTGCCTCAAGCTGATCGAATCGGGCCTCGTGCTCGAGCGCAGCCACCACGAGGTCGGCACCGGCGGCCAGGGCGAGATCAACTACAAGTTCGACACCATGGTGCACGCGGCCGACGACCTGCTCAAATTCAAGTACATCGTCAAGAACACGGCGCATGACTGGAACAAGACCGCGACCTTCATGCCTAAGCCGCTCTTCGGCGACAACGGCTCCGGTATGCACACCCACCAGTCCCTGTGGGCCGACGGCAAACCGCTGTTCTACGATGAGGCCGGCTACGGCGGACTGTCCGACGTGGCGCGCTGGTACATCGGAGGTCTGCTCAAGCACGCCCCCGCCGTGCTCGCCTTCACCAACCCCACGGTCAACTCGTACCACCGTCTCGTCCCCGGCTTCGAAGCCCCGGTCAACTTGGTCTACTCGGCCGGTAACCGTTCGGCGTCGATCCGTATCCCGATCACCGGCACCAACCCCAAGGCCAAGCGTCTCGAGTTCCGCGCCCCCGACGCGTCTGGTAACCCGTACCTCGCCTTCGCCGCTCAGCTCATGGCCGGCCTCGACGGTATTAAGAACCGCATTGAGCCGCACGAGCCGGTCGACAAGGACCTCTACGAGCTGCCGCCCGAAGAAGCCAAGAACATCCCCCAGGTGCCCGCGTCACTCGAGGAGGCCCTGCAGGCCCTCGAAGCCGACCACGACTTCCTGATGGCCGGAAACGTCTTCACACCCGAATTGATCGAGACCTGGATCGAGTACAAGCGCGAAAACGAGATCAAGCCGCTCGCCCAGCGTCCGCACCCGTTCGAGTTCGAGCTCTACTACGGCGTCTAAGCAGTAGATGCGCGCGATCCGTTCATCGGGCCCGCGTGACTGGGAAGGGACTGCATCTTCGGATGCGGTCCCTTCTGTGTTGCAAGGTGACGCGTTGCCGCGTGCTGTGTTGCCGAGTGCACTCCTGTCACGCGCCTCGTGCCGGATCAGCCGACAGTGGGCCCCGGACGCTCCACGGGGCCGTAGAACAGTCGCTCGAACACGGCACGTGCCCGGCGGGTCACAGCAAGATAGTCGTCCTCGAGCTGATTGCCCGAGCCGGGCGGGTATTCCATGACCCGGGCGATTCCTTCGAGGGCCGCACGATCGGTCGGCAAGACGTTCGAGGTGTGATTGGTCCACAGGGTGATGGCCGACCGCGCACGGGACGCGAAGATCCACGCGCTGCGCAGCACCGCGGCATCCGCTGCCGGAATCAGGCCGGCACGGACCACCTCGGCCAAAGCCGACAGCGTCGACGTCGTGCGGAGCGCCGGAATCGCTGCCGCGTGCTGCAACTGCAAAAGCTGCACCAGCCACTCCACGTCGCTGAGCGAGCCGCGCCCGAGCTTCAGGTGCCGGTTGGGGTCGGCGGCCTGCGGCAGCCGCTCGTTCTCCACCCGCGCCTTGATGCGGCGCACCTCGCGCACGGCCTGTTCGCTGATCGCGGGGGGATACCGCACCTCGTCGGCGACGGCCGTGAAGTCGCGCAATAGAGCAGCGTCGCCGGCGACCCCACGGCCGCGAAGAAGCGCCTGCGCCTCCCAGGTGAGCGACCAGCGCCGGTAGTAGGCCTGGTAGGACTCCAGTGACCGAACGACAGGGCCATTGCTGCCCTCGGGCCGCAGCCCAATGTCCAGGTCCAGTGGCAGACGCGAGTCCTCGGTGAGCCGGTTGAGCTCGCGCACAATGTAGCGGGCCCGATCATTGGCAGCTTCGCCGTCGAGGGTGCCGGCACGGAAGACGTACATGACGTCGGCGTCGGAGCCGAAACCCAGCTCGGCGCCGCCAAACCGGCCCATGCCGATCACACCGAACTCAATACCGTCGCCGCCGGACGACCCGTCGGCGCCGCCCTGATCGTTCAGGTCTCCCCCACGGATGGCGGCGATCACGCCCTGAATATAGGTCGCGTTGACGTCGGTCAGGCCCTGGCCAAGCTGGTCGAGATCGATCTGGCCGAGTAGCGAGGCGAATGCCAGACGCAGCATCTCACGGCGACGGGCGGCGCGCAGGATGGTGGCGGCAGCATCTGGGCTTTCATGCCGGCCCAGCACGGCTCGGGTCTCATCCTGCAGGGATTTCCGCGGCCGTGGCTGCAGGTCGGCCTCGTCCTCTAGCCAGGCCACCGCCTCCGGGATCTTTTCCAGGAGCTCGCCGATGTACCGGCTTCCGGACAAGACCCGGGTGAGTCGCTCGGCGGCGCCGGAGGAATCCCGAAGCATGCGCAAAAACCAGTAGGTCGAGCCGAGGTTGTCGCTCAGGCGACGAAAGGCCAGAAAGCCGTAGTCGGGGTCAGCTCCCTGGGACAGCCACTGCAACAGCACGGGAAGCAGGTGCCGCTGGATCGCCGCACGCCGGGACACCCCGCCGGAGAGAGCGGCGATGTGGGCCAGTGCACCCTTGGTATTGAGGAAGCCGATTGCGGCGAGACGGGCCTCGGCCTGTGCGCTCGTCAGGTTGAGGCCGTCGGCGGGCAGCGACGCCACCGCCGACAGCAGGGGCCGGTAGAACAGCCGCTCATGCAGGCCGCGCACCCGTTGTTTGGTCTCCGACCAGCGGATGGTCAGCCCGTCAGCGCTCGTGGCCAGACCGGTCGAGCGAGCCAATACCCGCAGGTTCGCTTCGTCCCGCGGCACCAGGTGGGTACGGCGAAGCTTTTGCAGCTGCAGCCGATGCTCCATCAGGCGCAGCATGCGGTAGTCCTGGGCAAATTCGGTGGCTTCGGCCCGGCCCACATACCCGGCGGTGGCCAGGGCGGTCAGCGCCGGCAGGGTACCGGCCTGTCGAACGTCGGGGTCGGTCTGGCCATGCACGAGCTGGAGCAGTTGCACCGTGAACTCGATATCGCGCAGCCCGCCAGGGCCCAGCTTGAGCTGAACGTCGACCTCGTCGTCGGGAATGTTGTCGGTGACGCGCTCACGCATCCGCTGCACCGATTCGACGAAATTCTCCCGGCTGGCGCTGCTCCAGACCTTGGGCGTGACCGCATCGAGATAACGCGCCCCCAGCGCGCGGTCACCGGCCAGTGTGCGGGCCTTGAGCAGTGCCTGGAACTCCCAACTTTTGGCCCAGCGGTCGTAGTAGGCCAGGTGTGATTCGATCGACCGTACGAGTGCACCGCTCTTGCCCTCAGGGCGCAGGTTGGGGTCGACCTCCCACAGCTCAGGTTCGATGCCGGATTCGCCCAGGCCGCGCATGATGAGCACGGCCAGGCGGGTGGCGATCTCAACGGCTCGGGAGCTTTCCAGCCCGGCCGCTTCGTCCCCATCGGCGACGAAGATGACGTCGACGTCGCTCACATAGTTGAGTTCGCTCGCGCCGGCCTTGCCCATTCCGATAATGGCCAGGCGGGTGGCACGCACCTGTTCGGTTGGAAAAACACCGCGCCCGGCCGTGTTACCGCTCGACATGGTACGGGCGACCGCGAGGGCGGCTTCGAGCGCTGCGGTGGCGAGGTCGGACAGGGTGCGGGCAACGCCGTCGAGCCCCGCCACGGGGTCGGCCTGTTCGAGGTCGAAGGCCGCCAGCTGCGCCAGTCGGCGACGATAGCGCACCCGCAGGGCAATCCAGGCCGCGTCGTCGACCAGCTCCGAGAATCCCCCGGTCGCACCGACCGAGTCCAACAGGTCGCTGACCAGTTCGTCGAGGCTGGGTAGCACCACAAGAGGCGTTGCCAAAACCGAGAGTTCCACCGGATGCCTGAGGAAGAATTCGGTGAGTCCGCTGGAGGCTCCAAGAACCTTCAGAAGCCGCCCGGTCGCCGTGGCTGACTGCAAGAGCTCAAACAGTTCGGGCGACCCCGGTCGCAGCAGGGCGACCAGCGCTACCAGCGCGGCATCCGGGCTGGCCGTCACCGCGAGGAGCGGCAGAAGCGCCCGCGTCTCGGTCAGCCTCCCGGCCGAATCCGGGTCAGTGTGCGGGCTGACCGCACCGAGCTGGGCGACCTCATCGAGGCGGGCACGCACCTCGGCAAGGTCGACGAAACCCGCCCGAACGAGTTCGGTCAGGGTCAACTGCAAACGCTCCATCGCGGGTGATTCCTTCGGTCATCGACCACTGGTGAGTTAGAGCATCTCCAGGTTTTTTTCCAGTTCGAACGGGGTAACCTGCGAGCGGTAGTCGCGCCACTCCTGCCGTTTGTTCAGCAGAACATAGTTGAAGACCTGTTCGCCGAGGGTCTCGGCGACGAGCTCTGACTCCTCCATGAACTGGATGGCGTGATCGAGGCTGGCCGGCAGTTGCGTGTACCCAAGCGCACGACGTTCGGTGTCGCTGAGGCTCCACACGTTGTCTTCGGCCTCCGGCGGCAGCTCGTAGCCTTCCTCGATGCCCTTGAGGCCGGCGGCCAGCATAAGCGAATACGCGAGGTATGGGTTGGCTGCGGAGTCAATGGCGCGGTACTCGACGCGGGCGCTCTGGCCTTTGTTCGGCTTGTAGAGCGGTACGCGAACCAGCGCGGAGCGGTTGTTGTGGCCCCAGCAGACAAAGCTCGGGGCCTCGTCACCGCCCCACAGCCGCTTGTACGAGTTGACGAACTGGTTGGTCACCGCAGTGATCTCCGGGGCGTGCTTGAGCAGCCCGGCGATGAACTGACGGCCAATCTTGGAAAGCTGGTACTGGGCACCGGCCTCGTAGAACGCGTTCGCGTCCCCCTCGAACAGCGACATGTGCGTGTGCATGCCCGATCCGGGGTGTTCCGACATGGGCTTGGGCATGAACGTCGCGTACACGCCCTGCTCGATCGCGACTTCCTTCACCACGGTACGGAAGGTCATGATGTTGTCTGCGGTGGTGAGCGCGTCGGCATAGCGCAGGTCGATTTCGTTCTGGCCCGGACCGGCTTCGTGGTGACTGAACTCGACAGAAATACCGAGGTCTTCGAGCATGCGCACCGACCGGCGGCGGAAGTCGTGGGCGGTGCCGCCGGGAACGTTGTCGAAGTAGCCGGCCGAGTCGACCGGAACCGGCCCGTTCTTGCCGTATTTCGACGACTTGAGCAGGTAGAACTCCACCTCGGGGTGAGTGTAGAACGTGAACCCGCGGTCGGCTGCCTTGGCGAGGGTGCGCTTGAGCACGTTGCGCGGATCGGCCACGGCTGGCTGACCGTCGGGGGTGGTGATGTCGCAGAACATGCGGGCGGTGGGGTCGACCTCGCCGCGCCAGGGCAGGATCTGGAAGGTCGTGGGATCCGGGTGCGCCAGGACATCCGCTTCAAACGAGCGGGTGAGGCCTTCGATGGCTGAACCGTCGAAGCCGAGGCCCTCGTTGAAGGCACCTTCAACTTCGGCTGGCGCGATCGCCACGGATTTGAGGGTGCCGACGACATCGGTGAACCAAAGTCGAACGAACTTGATTCCTCGCTCCTCGATGGTCCGAAGAACGAAGTCGCGCTGCTTGTCCATTCACGCTCTCTCTGATTGCTCAAACAGGTAGCCAGCAAAACAACTACCGACCCCAATAACTACTGTCTAGGCTACTGGCTCCAGGCACGATTGCTTGCCTGACTACACTTGTCGCATGCCAGAGTTGACAGCACCCGAGCCCGATTCCACGGTTTCTTCCGCCGATGCCGCAGTGCAGCATCCCTACAACGCGGCTTCCGGGCCGAAGCGAGTGCGCACCCGCCACTTTAAGAACGCCAAGGCGCAGGGCATCCCCATCACCGGCCTGACCAGCTACGACATGTTGACCGCCCAGATTTTTGACGAGGCCGGAATCGATTTTCTGCTCGTGGGCGACTCAGCCGGCAACAACGTCTTCGGGTATGAGACCACGCTGCCGGTCACGGTGGACGAGCTCATCCCGCTGACCCGTGCCGTTGCCCGTGCGGTGACTCGCGCCCTGGTCGTGGCCGATATGCCGTTCGGGTCGTACGAGAACGGGCCGGACCAAGCCCTGGCGACCGCCGTACGGTTCATGAAGGAAGCCCAGGCCCACGCAGTGAAGCTCGAGGGCGGCCAGCGCAGCCACAAGCAGATCAGGCGTATCGTCTCGGCCGGAATTCCCGTGATGGGACACGTCGGTTTCACCCCGCAGAGTGAACACGGTTTGGGCGGCCACATCATTCAGGGCCGAGGGGATGCCGCCGACGAGCTTATCGCTGACGCTCTCGCCGTGCAGGACGCCGGCGCTTTCGCCGTCGTCCTGGAGATGGTGCCGGCTTCCGTCGCAGCTCGCGTGACCAAACGACTGTCGATCCCGACGATCGGGGTCGGGGCGGGACCATCCGTTGACGGCCAACTCCTGGTGTGGACCGACTTCGCCGGTATGACCAGCGGCCGGGTGCCCAAGTTTGTGCGGCAGTACGCCGACGTTCGGGCGGTACTGACGGATGCTGTGCAGCGGTTCACCGCGGACGTCGCCTCTGGCGCGTACCCCGCGCCAGAGCACAGTTACGAGTAGAACGGCTAGCGGGCGTCCTGAGCGTCGTCTTCCGACCACTTGGCGCTGTTCGCACGCAGCTTCTCCAGAGCGTGGGCTGCCTCGTCACGGGTGGCGAACGGCCCGACCCGATCCAGCGATGTCGACTGGAGGCCGTGCTCCACCTCCCCGGTGCGCATGTTGTACCAGAATGCGTGTTCTTTGTCGTCGGCCATAAGCTTGATCCTATGCCTAAGGATTCAATCGGTCACCTCATCCCGGGAACGGTGTCACCGACCCGTTCCGTTCCATCTCACATCGTTCGCCCGGAGTACGTGGGCAAGAAGGGGCCGAGCCCCTTCACCGGCTCTGACGTCTATTCGACCGAGAAAATCGACCTCATTCGCGAGTCCGGCCGCATCGCCGCCGAGGCGATCGCCGCTGTCGGCCGAGCCATCGTTCCCGGCGTCACCACCGAGCAACTGGACCAGATCGGTCACGACTACCTGGTGGCCAACGATGCCTACCCCTCGACCCTCGGTTACCGCGGATACCCCAAATCGTTGTGCAGCTCGGTGAACGAGGTCATCTGCCACGGAATCCCGGACAACACGGTGCTCGAAAACGGCGACATCGTCAACATCGACATCACCGCGTACAAGAATGGCGTACACGGCGATACCAACGTCACCTTCATCGTGGGCGAAGCCACCGACGAGGTGACGCTGCTGGTCGAACGCACCAGGGAAGCGCTCGCCCGCGGTATCAAGGCCGTCGCCCCTGGGCGTCAGGTCAACGTGATCGGACGAACCATCGAGTCCTACGCCAAGCGCTTCAACTACGGCGTCGTGCGCGACTACACCGGCCACGGGGTGGGCGAAGCCTTCCACTCCGGTCTGATCATTCCGCACTATGACGCACCGCAGTACGACACGGTGATGGAGGTCGGGATGGTCTTCACCATCGAGCCGATGCTGACCCTCGGCACGAGCGACTGGGACATCTGGAGCGATGACTGGACCGTGCTGACCCGTGACCGCAGCATGACCGCACAGTTCGAACACACCCTCGTTGTAACCGAGCGCGGTGCCGAGATTTTGACCCTGGTCTGACCGACCTTTTCGAACGGATAGAGGATCAACACATGACGGCACAGACCGCAATCGGCATCGACATCGGTGGCACGGGAATCAAGGGTGCGGTAGTAGATCTGGCCACCGGCGCGCTCCTCTCTGACCGCGTGAAGTTGCCCACTCCCAAGGGTGGTCGGCCGCAGGACATTGTCGAGACCACCCGAACCCTGCTCGCCACCGTCTCGAAGGACGTCGGAGACCTCCCGGTGGGCGTGTGCTTTCCCGCGGTCGTGAAGAACGGTCACACCATGTCGGCCGCGAACGTATCGTCGAAGTGGATCGGGCTCGCCGCGGAAGCCCTGTTCGAAAAGGGTCTCGGCCTGCCGATTCACTTCGTTAACGATGCGGATGCTGCAGGCTACGCCGAATCACAGTTCGGTGCGGCCAAAGACGTCGGCGGCGTCGTGCTGCTGACCACGCTCGGTACCGGGATCGGTTCGGCGCTGCTGAACGACGGCGTGCTCGTGCCCAACACTGAGCTGGGCCATCTGCAGATCGACGGCTACGACTATGAAACCCGTGCGGCATACTCCGCCAAGGAACGTGACGACCTCAGCTGGGACAAATGGGCCGCACGCTTGCAGAAGTATTACTCGACCCTCGAACTGCTCTTCTCCCCCGACCTGTTCATCGTCGGCGGAGGAGTCTCCAAGCACCACGAGCACTTTCTGCCCCTGCTCAATCTGAAGACCCGCATCATCCCTGCTGTGCATCGGAACAACGCCGGTATCCTCGGCGCGGCCGCCCTCGCCGCGCGCTTCCCGGGCTGATTTTCGAAGCTTAACGACAGCAGGACCGACTCCACGTAAGTGGTGTCGGTCCTGCTGTCGTTAGGTCAGTCGAGCGTTACCGAGCCATCGGTTCGGCGACCTCGTCTACTGCCACGGCCTCGGATACCGAGGTCCGCTGGCGGCACTTCATCCAGTACGACAGAGCGAAGATCACGATCAGCGACACATAGATGGTGGCCGCGATCGGCGACGCGATGAGCGCCGGCGGGTCTCCCTGCGAGATCGCGAGCGTGTGTCGCAGCTGGTTTTCCAAGATCGGGCCGAGAATCAGCCCGACCATCATGGGAGCGATCGGGTAGCCGTAGCGCCGCATGAAGAAGCCCGGCACGCCATCCACGAGCAGGATTACCACATCGACCTGCGTGAAGTTGAGCGAGAATGCACCGAGCCCGGCGAACACCAGAATTCCGGCGTGCAGGTACGGGCGCGGGATCTGCAGAATCTTCACCCAGATACCGACCAGCGGCAGGTTCAGAATCAGCAGCATCAGGTTGCCGACGTACAGGCTGGCAATGATCTTCGGCATGGCTTCGGTGGGCATTCTGGAGGAGGCCCTCCGCGCCGACCTGTACAAGGTACTGCCCGAACTCGTGATCTGGCTCGTCGGTGCTGCCCTAGTGGGAACGGCTGGGGCGATGGTCATATCCCGCATGGTGTGGCGCCGGATCCACCGGTTGGAGCCTGAGGAGATCGCTTCCCTGTTGGAGACGCACGATGCGATGCTGCACGGCATCGGCGAAGGCGTCGTCGCGGTTGACGTCCTCGGCGCAGTCGCCCTGGTCAACGATGAGGCACGGAGGCTGCTCGGTGCCGACGATGACTCGGTGGCGAGCCCGGCGACGGAGGTGCTCGGTCCGGCCATGGCGGTTCCGTGGTGTCCCGGCGCTCTCCCCCGGCATCACCCACCCGGATGTTGCGAGCCTGCTCATGGCCAAGAGCACTATCGCGGCCGAGAAGGGCATCCGTTTGGTCATCGATGAAGGGTCAATCCTCGCGCCCGACGGCACGACCGATCCGGTCACTGTGCTCGGCAACCTCATCGACAACGCGATGGAAGCAATCTGCGCCGACGGTACCATCCTGGTGCGCCTCGGCACCGACAGGCACCGGCACTACCTTCGTCGTCTCCGACGACGGTCCGGGAATCAAGGAGAAGGACCGTGTGCGAATCTTTGAGTCCGGCCAGTCCACACGAGAATCCAGCCGACCCGGTCGATATCATCGCTATCACCGCGGCCCGGGAACTCGACACCGTGCGGGCCGCGATGGCCGGCGGCGTCATGCATTACCTGGTCAAGCTATTCACCTCGACCGTTCTGCTTGAGCGACTCGACCAGTACGTTCAGCACCGGCAGGAACTCCGAGATCACGCCGCGATCGCACCATCGATGCTCGATCAGGCCCGCATCGACCGGATGCTGCAACCCGGCGCGCTCGCGCCCGCCGCCCTTGCCGCCGGTGCAGCTGCACCGACCGTTCCCGCTGACTCCACCGGGTTGTCGCTCTCCAAGGGGCTGTCCGAGGTGACCCTCGATGCCGTTGTGGCAACACTCCAGCGCGTCGTGGTGGGCATCTCGGCGAGCGATGTGGCCCAGCATCTGGGCCTGGCCCGGCTCAGCGCCCGCCGGTATCTCGAATATCTGCTCGCCGCCGAACGCGCCGACATCACCCAGGAGTGTGGCCGGGCCGGGCGGCCGGAAAAGCTCTACCACTGGACCGCGGCCGGTTGATCGGCCGCCTGGCCAGCAAAGAAGTGGAATGGGCCGGCTAGTACGCCGGGTTCTGTCCAGGTGTTCGCACACCGTCGACGGCCATCTATCTCGTGACTACGTTGCCGCAGCCCTCTAGCGGTCTACCCGAAAGCTCGGCGAGCCGCCTCAACGCTTTCTGTCTGACCTTGCTCCGGACGAGGTTTACCGAGCCGACCAGGTCACCCTGGCCTCTGGTGGTCTCTTACACCACCGTTTCACCCTTACCACCAACTCGCGCTGGTGGCGGTCTACTTTCTGTGGCACTGTCTCGCGGGTTGCCCCGGGTGGGCGTTACCCACCATCCTGCTCTATGGAGCCCGGACGTTCCTCGGCATCCGCTCGATCCGAAGATCTAACGAACGACGCGACCGTCTTGCCGACCCATTCCGTAAATTGAGTCTACCGGGCGCGCGGGCTGCCGCCGAACGCACGCCCCATCGGTACTAGATTCCGGACTCTTCGGTGCGCACCAGCACTGCGCCACAATCGGGGCAAAAAATGACCTCGTCGGCCGGTGCCTGGCGGGCATCGGCGAGGTCGCTGCCGGTGAGGGTCATGGTGCAGCCACTGCAGGTTCGGGCGCGCAGCAGGGCCGCGGCGTTGCCGTGGCCGGTGATGCGCAGACGCTCGTACAGCGCCGCGAGGTCGTCGGGGATGGTGGCCGCTACGGTGGCCCGGTCGCGCGTGAGTTCGGTGAGTTGGCGGGTGAGGTCGACCAACACCTCGTCGCGCGCGGATTCGGTCGCGCTCACACGTTCGGCGATGGCGTCACGCTCCTTTTCCACCACGACGACGGCAGCCTCGTGCTCTTCCTGGCGCTCCAGCACAGCGATCTCGATCTCTTCGAGGTCGAACAGGCGTTTCTTGAGCGAGGCGACTTCGGAGTCCAGAGCCTGGATGTCCTTGATCGACGAGGTGTGCTGCAGGCGGTCGGTGTCGCGCGCGATTCGCTTCTCCACGACCTCGACGTCGCTCTCGATGCGTCCCAGTTCGGTGCGCACGTCGTCAAGCTCGCCCGACCGACCGAGCAGTTTCATGCGGCTGGCCTCGGCTTCACGATTGAGGTCGGCCAGTTCGGCGTGCTGCACGAGCGATTTTGACTGGTGGCTGAGCTGAAGAACCTTGATGTCCAGGGCCTGAAGCCGCAGAAGTTCCTTCTGCTGGAGTGGTGATGCCTTCACGATGTCCTGACCTAACGCTTTTGATGAGATGTGGTACGAAAAAATGGGGATGACTCGGAGATTAGTGCACTAGTCAGTGCACGACGGCGAAGGACCACGGATCGGTGTTCAGTTCGCTGACGGTGACTACGATCCCGGGAAGAGCTGTTCGCAACTGCTCGGCCGCCGGTTCCAGCCAGAGCCACTCACTGGCCCAGTGCGACACGTCCATGAGCGCGGGGCCGCCCGTGCAGAGCGCTTGCTCTCGCGCTTCGGAGGAGGGGTGATGACGCAGATCGGAGGTGATGTAGACATCCGCTGTCAGCACTCTGGGGTGGCGCAGCAATGAATCGCCTGCACCGCCGCACAACGCGACGGTGGTGACCGGTGTCAAATAGTCGCCCGCGACGCGCACGCCCGACGCAGTCGCAGGCAGCAGGGCCAGCACGGTGTGCGCGAGGTGCCCCACGGTTGTTGGCTCGGCCAGGCGTCCAACGCGACCGATGCCGGTTTCGGGCGCGGCACTGTCGGTGATGGGTAGGGCGTCGATCAGTCCCAGCCGGGTAGCGATCACGTCGGACACGCCGTCAGCGACGACGTCGGCGTTGGTGTGCGCGGCGAGCAGTGCGCAGTTTGCGCGAATCAGGCGACTGAGCAGGGCGCCCTTGTAGCCGTCTTCGGCAATGCTCGTGACACCGCGCAGCAGCAACGGATGATGCGTCAGCAGCAGGTCGGCGCCGGCCTCGACGGCCTCGTCGACGGTGTCGGAGACGGCATCGACAGCCAAGTGGATGCTGCGAATCGGCCGGCTCGGATCTCCGCTGACCAGGCCAGGTGCGTCCCAGGCCTCGGCACCGCCCGGGGGCCACAGGGTATGAGCGACGCGGATAACGTCGGCTAGCGAGAATGACACTCGTTCAGCCTACCGGGCGCCCGGCGCTGGGGCTTCGCCGGACACGGTGCAACCCAATGCTCCGGTCCGGCGAAAGATAAGTCAGTAGTCGAAGTCGTCGAACTGGGCGACGGCCGATTCCTCACGGGTCCAGGCCGCGGGAATCATGGCCCCGGTTTGGGCTTTGCGGTGCAGAAAATCGGTGGTCTCCGGTTCAACCAACTCCGGCGACGGACTGTCGGCCGTCACGCTGACCAGCTGGCTGGCCGAACCAATCAGGAACTGGGCACGCAGCAGGTGTCCGTCATCTCCCATCACCGGGATGTCGACGACGTCGACCTGCCGGCGGTTACACAGTGCTTCGGCGTAAAGGAGAACGGCATCAGCCAGATCGCTGCCGGTTATTACTGAACCGCCCGGGTGAAATATGCGTTTCATGATCGCCCCTCGAAAGCTCACGGAAAATTCAGGTGCTTCCAGGGTCCGGGGTCGCTCTAGCAGTATATGCCCGGTCTACCCCCACGACGATGGAAACTCGGCTATCTCGCATAAACGCACTGGACCGCAGTGTTACAGCGTGAGTGCGCGATTCACGATCCGCTCGGCGACGTCCGCGAGGGGAAGGCCGTTGTTGCGGGCATATCCGCGAATCTTGTCAAACGCATCGCCCATGTGCACCCCGTGGGTATAGGCCACCACCCCCTTGGCCTGCTCGATCAGCACCCGACTGCTGAGAGCATGCTGGAGTTGCTGGCGAACAATATCGCTCTCCCGAATAGCCCGTTCCTGCAGGATACCGATGGTCGCGACGTCAGCGAGGGCCTGCACCGTGTTGGTGTCTGCAGTGCTCAGCCCGCCGGTGCGATCCCAGAAGAGGTTGAGCGAACCGATCGTCGTCGCGCGCAGGCGCAGCGGTACGGCATGCATCGACGCGAATCCCTGAGCTAGAGCTCCCTGCCGAAACTTGGGCCATTTGTCACCGGTGTTGTCGATGTCCGGAATAGCCACAGCCAGCCCGGTCGTGAAGCTTTCGACGCAGGGGCCGCTTCCGGCACGCAACTGCAAAATTTCCACCAAGCGGCTGCGTTCGTTGGTCGACGCCATGACTTCGAGTTCACCGTCGCCAGCTGAGAGGATGATGCCCGCCGCCGAGGCTTCTAATAGTGCGACACATTTCTCCACCAGCGTGTGCAAGAGGTCGACAACGTCGTAATCGGCGACGAGTGTGTCGGCCAGGGTAACGAAGGTCTCAAGGAGTTGACCTTCCCGGGTTTTTGTCACCATATTTCCATTCTAAGACTCGGGAATCGACGAAAAATCCAGCTGTCGTGTCACTACATCAGCGGCGACTTCCCGAACAGTTCGTCCATGAGCAAAAGCATGTCCATGAATTATCAGAAGCGCGTCGGCGGCGGAAAGATTGAGCTGGGCCAGAACCATTCCGGTCGCTTGATGAACGACACGCCTCGAATATCCTTCATTATCTTCCAGATTCGTTTTAAGTGTTTGCGACGCGAGGGAACCACGTAAAACCTGCACGGAAGCAATGTGCACGAGCACTTGCGCATCGAGAATCTGTGCGGGAGACAGCCCGTCGGAATGGTTCGAAAACAGGGAAACGGCACCGATATCGAGCGACCCCAAGCTCAGCGGAAAGGCGTAGACGGCATGCACACCGGTGTGCCTGGAGGCCTTCATTAGTGTCGGCCAGGTCGCGCCCGTGGACGTCTGAAAATTATTAACGAGCAAGGGGCGCCGAGTGTGCAGCGCGTCCCAGGATGGCCCTTCACCCAGGTCCAATTGCAGCTCATCAAAGAGCGCGGCCATCGGATTGCTCGCGCAGACTGTTTCGCGTCCAAATGGATTCACGAGCGTGCAGACGGCTGCGGCGTTGACCGGCAGCACCTGAAGAAAAGGCTCACAGATGCTCGCGCGACTCTCGTGAGCGAGCGACAGCTGTTCCACCGCGGCACCGAAGGCCAGCCGATCAGTCACTGAGCACGCACCCAATCCGGACGCACCTGCATCGTGCGTGTCATTCGACCTCACGATCACAAGCTGTGGGAGAAATCTCTGTGGGCCCTACCGGGCTCGAACCGATGACATCCACGGTGTAAACGTGGCGCTCTACCAACTGAGCTAAAGGCCCCGGCGACGACGTTTGTCGCGGGCGTTCTCAGTATAGGTCAGAGTCGCTGCGCGATTGGCGACCCGACGGGTTCAGAGAACCGGTGCCAACTGCTCGAGCGCGGCCCGATACGACTCAATCGACCGCGCCTCGCCCGGTGCGGTGATGAAACTGGAACGGATGATGCCGCTCGGGTCGATCAGAAAAGTCGCGCGATTGGCGAAGCCCTTCTCCTCGAGAAAGACGCCATATTCCTTCGCGACGGCGCCGTGCGGCCAGAAATCCGCGACCAGGTCAAAGGTATATTTTTCCTGCTCACCAAAGGCCCGCAGGGCGTGTCGGGAGTCGACCGAAATGCCAATCAGTTCAACGCCGCCATCGTCGAACAGAGCGAGGTTGTCGCGCAACTCACACAGCTCACCGCTGCAGATTCCGGAGAAGGCCAGCGGAAAGAAGACGAGCGCGACCGACTTCGTTCCCCGGTACTGGCTGAGCTGAACGCTTTCGCCGAACTGGTTGATCAGTTTGAAGTCGGGTGCCTGGGTGTCGTTTTCGAGAGCCATAAATGCTCCTTTCCTGGTGCGCCTGCGCGCACGGATTGGCCGGTGACACACTCTAGCCCCGCAATGTGCGCGGATTCACAGACCGCGTGGATCCGTCCTCGTGAAATTTGGCTGGTGAACCCTCCGTCTGCGGACGACGAGTAAAAATCTGTAGGCTTACGTGGTGCCGCTGGTTGCAATCCAACCTGCTCATTTACGGCACGTGCCTTCGTAGTGGCGAAAGAATGCCCCCACGAAGCACCATCGCTGCATAAACCCCAAGGAGAGGTCGACTGTGACGGTCAACGACCAGGACCCGTACTCTACGAACAACGCCGACTCCGATCCGGAGGAGACCGCCGAGTGGTCGCAATCCCTCGATTCGCTCGTTGCCGAACACGGTCACGAACGCGGACGCGAGATCATGCTCAGCCTGTTGAAGCGTTCGAAAGAGCTGCACCTCGGCGTTCCCATGGTGCCGACGACGGACTACATCAACACCATCGCCACGGAGAACGAACCCGACTTTCCCGGTGACGAAGACATCGAGCGCCGCTACCGCGCCTGGATTCGCTGGAACGCTGCCGTTCTGGTGCACCGCGCTCAGCGCCCCGGCATCGCTGTCGGCGGGCACATCGCGACCTATGCGTCATCCGCTGCTCTCTATGAAGTCGGGTTCAACCACTTCTTCCGCGGCCAGGATCACCCGGGCGGTGGCGACCAGATCTTCATCCAGGGACACGCCTCCCCCGGCACCTATGCTCGTGCCTTCCTCGAGGGCCGCCTGACCGAGAACCAGCTCGACGGGTTTCGCCAGGAGAAGTCGCACGCTCCCGACGGCATCTCGTCCTACCCGCACCCTCGCCTCATGCCGGAATTC
Source organism: Cryobacterium flavum (assembly GCF_900103805.1). Taxonomy (GTDB): domain Bacteria; phylum Actinomycetota; class Actinomycetes; order Actinomycetales; family Microbacteriaceae; genus Cryobacterium; species Cryobacterium flavum. The sequence goes on from NZ_FNIB01000019.1 coordinate 22,780, forward strand.
TGGCAGTTCCCGACCGTGTCGATGGGGCTCGGCCCCATCAACGCCATCTACCAGGCGCAGCTCAACCGCTACGTGACCAACCGTGGCATCAAGGACGCGAGCGACCAGCAGGTCTGGGCGTTCCTCGGCGACGGCGAAATGGACGAGGTGGAAAGCCGTGGCCAGCTGCAGGTCGCAGCCAACGAAGGCCTCGACAACCTCAACTTCGTGATCAACTGCAACCTGCAGCGTCTCGACGGCCCGGTGCGCGGTAACGGCAAGATCATCCAGGAGCTGGAGAGCTTCTTCCGCGGTGCCGGCTGGAACGTCATCAAGGTGGTCTGGGGCCGCGAGTGGGACAACCTGCTCAAGAACGACGTCGACGGCGCCCTGATCAACCTCATGAACGTCACGCCCGACGGCGACTATCAGACCTACAAGGCCGAGAGCGGCGCCTACGTACGTGAGAACTTCTTTGGCCGCGACCCGCGCGCCCTCAAGCTGGTCGAACACCTGAGCGACGACGAGGTCTGGAACCTCAAGCGCGGCGGCCACGACTACCGCAAGGTCTACGCCGCGTTCAAGGCCGCATCGGAGCACAAGGGACAGCCCACCGTCATTCTGGCAAAGACGATCAAGGGCTACGGCCTCGGCCCGAGCTTCGAGGGCCGCAACGCGACCCACCAGATGAAGAAAATGACCCTCGACAACCTCAAGTCCTTCCGTGACAGCATGCACGTGCCGATCACGGATGCTCAGCTCGAGGAAAACCCGTACCTGCCGCCGTACTACTCCCCCGGCGACAAGGACGAAGCGATCGAGTACATGCACGAGCGGCGTCGTGCGCTCGGCGGCTACCTGCCGGAGCGTCGCACCCGGCACACCGCGCTCAATCTGCCTGGCGACGAGACGTACAAGGTCGCCAAAAAGGGTTCCGGAACCCAGGAAATCGCCACGACGATGTCCTTCGTGCGGCTGCTCAAGGAGCTCGTGCGGGCCAAGGACTTCGGCAACCGTATCGTTCCGATCATCCCCGACGAGGCCCGCACCTTCGGCATCGACGCGTTCTTCCCCACCGCCAAGATCTACAACCCCAACGGCCAGCACTACACGTCTGTTGACCACGCCCAGCTGCTCTCCTATAAGGAGAGTCCGCAGGGCCAGATTCTGCACGTGGGCATCAATGAAGCCGGGGCTGCCGCGGCGTTCACCAACGTGGGTACCTCGTATGCCACCCAGGGTGAACCGCTCATTCCGGTCTACGTCTTCTACTCCATGTTCGGATTCCAGCGCACCGGCGACGCCCTCTGGGCGGCCGGCGACATGATGGCCCGCGGGTTCATCATTGGAGCCACGGCCGGTCGCACCACGCTGACCGGTGAGGGGCTGCAGCACGCCGATGGTCACTCGCCGCTGCTGGCGTCGACCAACCCGGCCGTGGTCTCCTACGACCCTGCGTACGGTTACGAGATTGGCCACATCGTGCGCGCCGGACTCGATCGCATGTACGGCGGAACCCACACCGACCCGAACGTCATGTACTACATCACGGTCTACAACGAGCCGGCCGTTCAGCCGGCCGAGCCCGACGATGTCGACGTGGACGGAATCCTGCACGGTATCCACCGGGTGAGCGCATCCGCTGTGAGTGGTCCGAAGGCTCAGCTGCTGGCCTCCGGCGTCGCCGTGCCGTGGGCGCTTGAGGCGCAAAAACTGCTCGCCGACGACTGGGGTGTGTCGGCCGATGTTTGGTCGGTCACGTCCTGGACCGAGCTTCGCCGCGATGGTCTTGCCGCCGAGGAGCACAACTTCCTCAACCCCGACGACGAGCCGCGCGTTCCGTATGTCACGGCGAAGCTCGAGGGAGCAGCCGGTCCGTTCGTGGCTGTGTCCGACTTCATGCACGCCGTTCCGGATCAGATTCGGCAGTTCGTTCCGAGCGACTTTGCAACGCTCGGCGCCGACAGCTTCGGCTTCTCGGACACCCGTCCGGCGGCACGTCGATTCTTCAAGATCGACGGTCCGTCCATGGTCGTGCGCACCCTGGAGCTGCTCGCCCGTCGCGGTGAAGTTGACCGGAGCCTCGCCGGCCAGGCGATCGCCAAGTATCGCCTGCACGATGTGAGCGCGGGCACCACCGGCTCTGCCGGGGGCGAGAGCTAAGAAACCGTGGCACCGGCGCCCAAGACGAAAGAGCAGACTCTCAACTGGCTGCGCACCATCTCCGGCGAGCTGTCGACCCAGACGCTCAAGCGGCTCGAGGACACGCTGTCCTGGTATGGCGATATGCCACCAGGACGGCGGTCGGCGGTCGGCCTCGTCGCCCAGGCCGGAATCACGAGTTTCATCTCGTGGTTCGACGACCCCCGGTCGACGCCGTGGATCGCCGCTGACGTCTTCGGCGCCGCCCCCCGCGAACTGCTGCGCTCGGTGAGCCTGCAGCAGACGCTGCAGCTCATTCGCGTGACGGTTGAAGTTGTCGAGGAACGGGTCAAGGACGGCGGGGAGGCCCTGCGCGAGGCCATTCTGCTCTACTCCCGGGAGATCGCTTTTGGGGCAGCGGATGTCTACGCTCGCGCCGCCGAGGCACGCGGGCTCTGGGACGCACGACTCGAAGCGCTCGTCGTCGACTCTATTCTCAGCGGGGAATATGACGACGAACTCCCCAGTCGCATCGCGGCCCTCGGCTGGCACGGCCACGGCGAGGTCTGCGTTTTGGTCGGCACGACGCCGCAAATGCTCGACGTCGACCAGCTGCGACGGGCCGCCCGGCACATGGCTGCTGACGTTTTGATCGGAGTTCAGGGCAACCGCCTCGTGCTCGTGATCGGTCGGGCCCGTCCGGCGCCGGTCGACAGCGAGGACGTCGGTACGGCCGCTGCCCTCACCTTCATGGAAATCGCCATGCAGCTCGAGCCGATCTTCGGCCCCGGTCACCTGGTGCTCGGCCACGAGGTCCCCAACCTCGTGGACGCGTCGAAAAGCGCGAAGGCCGCGCTGGCCGGTTTCGCGGTCGCTCGCTCCTGGCGCAATGCGCCTCGCCCGGTGCAGGCCGACGATCTGCTCCCCGAACGTGCCCTCGCTGGCGATCCGCTCGCCCGGGCCACGCTCATCCATCGCATCTATCGGCCACTGCAGGCCCACTCCACCGAGCTGCTCACCACGCTCTGGTGCTATCTCGACAATGGCCGCTCGCTGGAGGCGACCGCTCGCGAACTCTTCGTGCACCCGAACACCGTTCGGTATCGCCTCAAACGCGTGTCCGAGGTCATCGGCTACGACGCCACGGGAGCCCGCGAGGCACTCATTCTGCAGTCCGCGCTGATCATCGGCTCGATCAGCGACCACGACGGATCCAGCCGACGCCGCTGATCCAGCCCGGGGAAACCGGCAAATGTACTACTGTCGACAAAGCTTTCCTGGATACTTAGTGCGATCTGCACATTCATTTACGTCACCAGATTGGAAGACTAACTAAGTGATCGCTGTCGTCTGCCCGGGTCAGGGCTCCCAAACTCCCGGATTCCTTGAACCCTGGCTGGCTCTGCCCGCCTTCGAAGCGGGCCTCCGCCAAATTTCCGACGAGGTCGGGCTCGACCTCGTCGCCCACGGCACGGTCAGTGACGCCGACACCATTCGCGACACGGCGATCGCCCAGCCTCTGATCGTCGCTGCCGGCATCCTCACCCTCGAAGCCCTGCTGACCGATGGACGCCGCGACCGCATTGCCGGTATCGCTGGGCACTCGGTCGGCGAGCTGACCGCGGCCGCTGGCGCCGGCATCCTGACGAACGCTGAAGCCGTGCGCTTTGTGCGAGAACGGGGCCTCGCCATGCAGGCCGCTTCCGCGCTGGAGCCTACCGGCATGAGTGCCGTGATCGGCGCCGATGAGAGCGAACTGCTCGCGCAGGTCGCCGAACTGGGTCTCGAACCGGCCAACTTCAACGGGAGCGGGCAGATCGTCGTCGCCGGGGCCCTCAATGCCCTCGCGGACCTCGCCGCGACTCCCCCACACCGGGCCCGAGTCATCCCGCTGCAGGTCGCCGGTGCATTCCACACCCGGTATATGAAGCCAGCCGTCGAACGGATGACCATGGTCGCCGACTCGCTCAGCCCCGCCGATCCGACGCTCCCGATCTGGACCAACCGCGACGGCAGCCAGGTGAGCGACGGCATCCATTTTGTGGATCTGCTCGTCGGTCAGGTGTCGTCGCCGGTACGGTGGGACAGGTGCATGGAGGCTTTCGCTCAAGCAGGAGTCACCGGAATCATCGAGGTGGCGCCCGCCGGCGCCCTCGTGGGGCTCGCGAAACGAGCCCTGAAAGGCGTCCCCAGCGTCGCCATCAAAACCCCGGACGACCTGCCCGCCGCCTGGGCCATGATCGACCAGCAGTCCTAACTGTGCCAGCAGTATTGAAGCACGAGAGAATGTGACGAAAGAGACAATGCCAAAGCCAACACTCCAGCAGTCCCACGGACCGCAGTACACCCGCATTCTGTCCGTGGGCGCTGCCCGCGGTGAAAACCTCGTACCCAACGACGATCTCGTTGAAGCCATCGATTCCTCGGACGAATGGATTCAGCAGCGCACCGGAATCATCACACGTGCCCGGGCCAGCCAGGACATCAGCGCCGTCGATCTCGCAACGGATGCCGCCCGCGAGGCCATCGAGAAGAGCGGCGTCGACCCGGCCCTGATCGACGCCGTCATCGTTGCCACCATCAGCAACAGCCGCCAGACCCCATCGATTGCGGCCGTCGTGGCCGACCGCGTCGGCACCAATCCGGCCGCCGCCTACGACATCAACGCGGCCTGCGCCGGCTACGCCTATGCCGTAGCCCAGGCCGATGCCCTGATTCGCACGGGGGCTGCGCACTACGCGCTCGTCATCGGCGCAGAGAAGCTCTCAGACCTCGTCGACCCGACCGACCGCAGCATCTCCTTCCTCCTCGGCGACGGCGCCGGCGCCATCGTCATCGGCCCGAGCGACTACCCCGGAATCTCTACCACAGTGTGGGGCTCGGACGGCTCCAAAGCAGACGCGATCACCATGAATCACACCCTGCAGGAGTACCGTCGCGGCGAAGCCGACTGGCCCACCCTGCGTCAGGAAGGACAGACTGTCTTCCGTTGGGCCGTCTGGGACATGGCGAAGGTGGCTAAGAAGGCCCTCGAAGTCGCCGGGATCGAGAGCGCCGACCTGGCGGCGTTCATTCCGCACCAGGCCAACATGCGCATCATCGATGAGTTCGCCAAGCAGCTCAAGCTGCCGGAGTCCGTGGTCATCGCCCGCGATGTCGCCACGACCGGTAACACCTCCTCGGCTTCGATCCCTCTCGCCACCCACCGCCTGCTCGAGGAACACCCAGAGCTCAGCGGCGGACTCGCACTGCAGATCGGCTTCGGAGCCGGACTCGTGTTCGGTGCGCAAGTCGTTGTGCTGCCCTAACCTACCCACCCCCTAAACTAGGTCTCGGTCAACCGAGACACCCCTCAAGGAGAAATATCATGGCATTGTCCACCGAAGAAGTTCTGACCGGCCTGGCCGAGCTCATCAACGACGAGACCGGAATCGCAACCGACACGGTTGAACTGGGCAAGTCGTTCACCGACGACTTGGACATCGACTCCATCTCGATGATGACCATTGTCGTCAACGCAGAAGAGAAGTTCGACGTGAAGATCCCCGACGAAGAGGTCAAGAACCTCAAGACCGTCGGCGACGCCGTCGAGTTCATCGTGAAGGCCCAGGACTAGGCCAAAGCCTGAACCAGGTCGGCCGGCAAACGGCCGACCTGTTCACTGGGCTGGTGCTGGAACGCGCCGGCCCACTCGTTTGTCGTTCCATGGAGAGTTGACTTATGACCAAGAAAATCGTTATCACCGGTATCGGTGCCACTACGCCGTTGGGCGGCACGGCGGTCGACACCTGGGCGGCCCTTCTGGCCGGCGAATCGGGCACCACCACCCTCGAGCAGGCCTGGGTCGCTGAAACAGCTATTCCCGTAACTTTTGCCGCACAGGCGCGCGTGAAGACCGCAGATGTGCTGCAGCGCTTTGAGGTCAAACGCCTCGACCCGTCCAGCCAGTTCGCGCTGATCGCCGGGCGCGAAGCCTGGGCCGATGCCGGCACTCCCGAGGTCGAGCCTGAGCGCCTCGCCGTGGACTGGGCCACCGGAATCGGTGGCGTGTGGACCCTGCTGGACGCGTGGGACACGCTGCGCGAACGCGGCCCGCGCCGCGTGCTGCCGATGACCGTGCCGATGCTCATGCCCAACGGCCCGGGAGCGGCCATTGGCATGGACCTGCACGCCCGTGCCGGTATCACCACGGTTGTTTCCGCCTGTGCCTCGAGCACCGAAGCTCTGGTCAACGCCTACAACCGCCTGCAGGCCGGATTGGCCGATGTCGTTATTGCTGGCGGCTCCGAAGCCGCGATTCACCCGCTGCCGATTGCCTCGTTCGCGGCGATGCACGCCCTGTCGACCCGCAACGACGACCCGGCCACCGCGAGCCGCCCCTACGATGTGACCCGCGATGGTTTCGTTCTCGGCGAGGGCGCTGCCGCCCTCGTCATCGAGACCGAAGAGCACGCCAAGGCACGTGGAGCGCACATCTACGCTGAGCTCGTCGGCGGCGTCGTCAACAGCGACGCGTACCACGTCACCGCGCCTGACCCTGAGGGAACCGCGGCTGCCCGCGCCATGGTGTCGACGGTGCAAAATGCCGGTGCGACCCTCGCTGAGGTATCCCACATCAACGCTCACGCCACGAGCACCCCGGTCGGAGACATCGCCGAGTACAACGCTCTCAAGCGAGTGTTCGGTAACCTGCTCGACGGTATCCCGGTGTCGGCCACGAAGGCATCAACCGGCCACCTGCTCGGAGGTGCCGGTGCCCTCGAGGCGTTCTTCACGGTGAAGGCTCTCGCCGAGCGCACCGCACCGCCAACGATCAACCTCACGTCGCAGGACCCGGAAATTCCGCTCGACGTGGTGACCACTCCGCGGGCGCTCCCTGCCGGAGACCTGCTCGCGCTGAGCAACTCCTTCGGGTTCGGCGGGCACAACGCGGTCGTGGCATTCCGTTCCGTCTAAGTACTGCAGATGAGAATGACCCCGTCCGGATTCGGACGGGGTCATTTCTGTAAGGCGATTCGCCGAATCTGGCCGTGTTCACGGGAACAGACGTCGACTTCGTGGGATTGCCACCGGGAGTGTCACCGGTCGACAGGCCACGCCATCACGGGCGAACCGCACGCATTGGGGAACCGGTCTGATCAGCCGACCTGGTGCAGCCACACCACGGCGTTCAGATCGCTGGCCTGCCGGAACGGTTCAAGCTCGTCGTCCCAGGTTTGCCCGAGGGCCAGGCGCAGTTCCCGGTGCAATTCGATCGCGTTGGCTCCGGCACGCTCCATCGCCGATCGAATGCGATCTTCCGGCACGACGACATTACCCACGCTGTCGGTCTGTGCGTAGAAGATTCCCAGCTCAGGCGTGTGCAGCCAGCGACCGCCATCCGAACCCGGTCCGGCGTCTTCGGTGACTTCAAAGCGCAACTGCTCCCACCCTCGCAGAGCGGATGCGAGTGCCGCGCCGGTACCCGGGGATCCCTCCCAGTAGTATTCGGCCCGATGGGATCCGGGCAGAGCCGGTTGTTCTGACCAGGCAAAGTTGACAGCCTCGCCGAGCGCACGGCCAGCCGACCACTCGACATGCGGGCAGACGGCCCGCGGAGAGGAGTGCACAAAAAGCACCCCCCGCGCAATCCGCGTCCGACGGTTAGGTGTTGCATCCATCGTGTTTCTCCGTTCCTAGTAGGTGCGTCTTCCCCAACGACCTCGGAACGACCGCGCTTGCAACGCTGAGCTACTTTCAACTCACTGCTGTGGGCACGATGGTGAATGTGAAATTGTTCGACCGCCAGAGCTCAGCGAGCCGATAGCGCCATTATGCCCCAGCCACCTGCGCATTGACAAGCACCTGACGGGCCTTCCCGGGGCCCGGTGTAGGCGAGGCTTCGTCGGCCTCGAACGCACATCTGTGACCACCAGAGTCCGCATTGGGACAGCGCGTACGGGGAATCGTGCACAGACTCCACATTCGTTATACGGATGCGGTCGGCCCTGTTATCGCAGGTCCGGCCGCTTTTTTGTGCCCGTTTCCAGGTTCTCGTCTACCCCGGAACGGGGGGTGAACCTGAGAAAAACCCGTATTCGATTGTGACAATGCCCATAGTGGGCAATACTCATTTCACACGACGCGGCCCCCTCCACAGCCGCTCACCCGCACCCCCCGAATCCGTGAACTAGACGAAATGTGACCCATGTCCAACACTGCTTTCGCTTCACGCTCCACCCTTCCTTCCACCGCTCGTCCGTCGCGCCGCCTGGCCCTGATCGCCGCCGCCGGCGCGTTCGCCGTCGCGTTCAGCGGCCTCGCCGTGCTGCCGGCCCAAGCCGCCATGAACACCACCACGGTCGCTGTCCCCGCCGGCAGCAAGGTCACCACAGACCTCGGCACCATCCCCGCCGATGCCGCCTCCGTGCAGGTCATGTTCGACACCACCGCCGCCGCCCGCACCGACATCAAAGTTCTCGTCGGCCCGGAAAACACCCAGCGCTACTACTTCACCGCCCCCACCGGCGACGGCCCCGCACGCACCTACACCGTCCCCGTCACCAGCAAATCCGACGGCACCCTCACCGTCGCCAGCGCCACCGCCAACGTCACCGTCGACATGACCATCGTCGGCTACACCGCCAAAACCGTCCCCGCACCCACCCCGGCACCGGCTCCTACCCCGACGCCGACGCCCACACCGACTCCAGCTCAGCCGACGGCGGGCACGCCGACCGCGACGAACACCGGTGTTCCCGCCGGCACCAGCCTGAAGGTCGTCAACGGGGACATCAACGTCACCACCCCCGGCACCGTCCTGAACGGCCTCGACGTGCGCGGCCTGATCAAAATCAGCGCCGCCAACGTCACCATCAAAAACTCCATCATCCGCGGCCGCACCATGAACGGTCCCGGCGCCCTGATCAACAACCTCGGCGGCTACAGCAACCTCGTGATCACCGACACCGAACTGTTCCCCACCGTCGCCTCACCCGACGCCAACGGCATCTACGGCTACAACTTCACCGCCACCCGCCTGAACATCCACAACGTCATCGACGGCATCCACGTCACCGGCAGCAACGTACTCATTCAAAAAAGCTGGATCCACGACAACATGCACTACCTCAACGACCCCAACCAGGGCGGATCACCCAGCCACGACGACTCCATCCAAGTACAGATCGGCAACAACGTCACAGTCACCGGCAACCGCCTCACCGACTCACACAGCGCCGCCGTGCAAATCACCCAGGACCGCGGAGTCGTCTCCAACTTCAGCTTCACCGACAACTTCGCCAACAACGGCGCCTGCACCGTCAACATCGCCGAAAAAGCCTACGGCCCACTCAAGGGAACGATCATCAAAGACAACAAATTCGGCAGAGACACCAAGGTCGCCAACTGCGCCGTGATCGCAAAAACCACCACCATCATCGACTTCCAACGCAACTACTACACCGACAACACCACCGTCGTCATCAAAAAGGGCTAACCACCAGACCAACCCCCACAGAATTCCCTCGCAGGAACACCAGGCGGGCCCCACGCACACAGCGCGGGGCCCGCCTTTCTGCGCGCCCAGACCCGCATACCCGCACCGCACACACGTCACGCAGGTCGACTTTGACCGGCTACTTGGCCTGGGCGTAGTTGTCTACGGTGGCCACCGTGAGCATGAAGTCGACCGGAAAGTCGCCGAAGAGCAGCCGCCCCGCCGTCTCGGCGGCCGTGACGATGATCTGAGCCACAGCGTCGGCCTGCTCCGCCGGCGTGTGCACGATCACTTCGTCGTGCAGAAAGAACACCAGATGCGGTTCGGCGTCGAAGGGCGGGCGGGCCCCCGGAGCCTGCGACGTCGACCGCTCGTCGAGAGAACCGGACTCGGGGGCTGTGCCGGGGGCGGCATCCGCTTCGGAGCGGGCCGCTACCGCGCGATCGCGGCGTGCAAGGCCTGGCAAGGCCATGAGCTCGCGGCGGATCTCGGCCATCCAGCACAGGGCCCATTCAGCGGCACTACCCTGCACGATAAAGTTGCGGGTGAAGCGTCCCCAGTCGCGGGCCTGACTGCGGGCGCGCCGCTCATCGCTCGCCGTTGCCGCCGGATCATAGGCTTGCGCCTGGGCTTCGTGCCAACCCGGCCCCGGGATCGGCGACGATCGCCCGAGTCTGGTCGTGACGACCTCACCACGTTCTCCGGCACGGGCGGCCGACTCGGTCAGAGCAATCGCCCGGGGATACGCGCGAGCGAGGCGGGGCATCAGTCGACCGCTTTCCCCGGTCGTGGCGCCGTACATGGCACCGAGCATGGCGACCTTGGCGTGGTCTCGAGTTTCGACGACGCCGCTCGACACAATTCCGGCATACAGGTCGGTTCCGCGCCCGGCCGTGGCCATGCTCGTGTCCTGTGCGAGCGCCGCGAGGATTCGCGGCTCGAGTTGGGCGGCATCCGCTACGACGAGTTTCCAGCCGACGTCGGCGACCACGGCACCGCGAATCTGTTTGGGCAACTGCAGCGCTCCCCCACCGCGGGTGGCCCAGCGACCGGTCACGACACCTCCGGGTACGTAGTCGGGGTGGAATCGGCCGTCGATGACCCAGGATTCCATCCAGGTCCAGCCGTTGGCGCTGAGCAGCCGAGCCAGTTTCTTATACTGCAGCAACGGTTCGATGACCGGATGCTCCAGCTTCTGCAGCTCCCACCCGCGCGTGGACGTGACGCTGAGGCCCACTCGCTGCAGCGCCTTGAACAAATCCTGCGGGGAGTCAGGGTTGAGGTCCGGATCATCCAGTTCGAAACGGATGCGCTGGGCCAGCAGCTCCAGACGCTCCGGCCGTACCCCGGGCGCGACCCGCGGCCCCAGTTCCCGGGTGAGGAGCACATCGTGCACGTCGGTGCGCCAGGGCAGTCCGGCATAACGCATCTCCGCGGCTACGAGGGCACCGGCGGATTCGGCCGCCAGCAGCAGCCGCAGTCGTCCCGGTTCGCCAGCGGATGCCACGGCGTCGAGCTGGCGTCGAAACTCGCGCGCTGCGCCGGAGTCATCGGCAGCGGCACCACCGGAGCCGTCAGCGTCAAATTCATCGGCCGCGTCACCGTCGACGTCGAGGTCGAACAGCGTCGCCCGAGGTTCCGCCTCGTCGATCGGTCCCAAGCTCGCCACATCCCAGCGACCTGGTGCGGCCAGCGCGAGTGGGCTCGTCATCGTGAGGGCGGAATTCTTCAGGATCACGTGGCAGAGGCGGAGATCATGGCAACGGTCCACACGGATCCCGGCCGCGAGCAGAACGGGATAGATTCGGGCGGTGTCTTCCCAGACCCAGCGGGGCGCAGCGGCGTTTTGCCCCGCTGGCACGCGCGTTGTCGGCTCGCGGGACTTCACGAACGAGTGAAACTCGCTCATGGTGAGTCGGCGGGCAGTCTCGAGCGGGAAGCCGGCATCGTCCAGCGGGTCGACGAGCACGTCGCCCCCGCTCGCTTGCCGCACCAGAACATACACTCGTCTATTCTGCCCGGTGCCGGAGCACCCGTACCCCTCGGCTTCGCGGTGCCGACAGGTACGGGGTCTGCGAGACGACGCCTGATTGAGGACGTTATCCAGCGATCTTGTCGCCGTTGGGAGCGACAACCCACCAAACGCCGCCAACACCCTCGCCGGTGGTGTCACCGGCAGCAGCGTCGCCCGCCCAGTAGTAGAGCGGAAGCCCATTGAGGGTGACTTGCTTGGTGCCGTCGGTGCGGGTGATGACACCGACCGTGCCGGTCACACCGTCAACGGTGGGGGTGTCGGATTCGGCGATGACGGCTGGCCATTTGACGAGGCATTCGCCCTCGCAGGTACTCTTGCCGGAGTCGGCGACGTCCTTGTCGAACACATACAGGGTCATCCCGGCGGTATCGACGACGATCGTGCCGAGCGAACTGTCCGCGGTGGCCAGAGCCGGCTTGTCGGCGGCGTCACTCGTCGCACTGGATGAACTTGATGTGTCGGCAGCCGGTGCCGTCGTTCCCTGCGAGCATGCGGTCAGCGCAAGAACGCTGAGCGCAACCGCCCCGACGACGGGCCCGACCTTGAGCCAAATTCTGCTGTTCATGATTGCTTCCTTCTCTCGGTGCACGCTTTTCGAATTGGTGCGTGATGAAGTGTTGCTATTCGATGAGTGGTATCGGTGCTGTGGTGCGAGGCAGAGGGGTCCTTGGAGCTACCACGAGTTACCACGGGGAATGGTTCAGTGGCCAGAAGGATTTGTCCGACGACCTTTGCCCGCGGCAATGTCGTTAGCTTTGCGGCGTGCGGCGTATGGAAGTCGTGAGGATCGTCCCGTCCCGTTCCCGGCGGGTGTCTACTTTCTCCGGTGCAGCACACAACCCGCGCCGCCACGTCTATCTCTCGCCGCCGCAGAAGGAGCTTTCATGCTCGACCTTGTCTATCTCCTGGGCGTCTGTGCCCTGTTCGCCCTCGTCGCGTTTGTCGCCTGGGGGGTCGAGAAACTGTGATCGTGTTCTCGGTCATTGCCGCCGGTCTGACCGTGGCCGCCATCGTCTACCTGCTCGTTGCCCTAATAAAGCCGGAGTCGTTCTAATGGATAACTGGTTGGTTGCCCTGCAGGCGGCAACCGTGGCTCTGGTTCTCGCCCTCATCTATCGCCCGCTCGGTGACTACATAGCGCTCATCTACACCAGCCGGCGGAACCTGCGCATCGAGCGCGGCTTCTACCGACTGATCGGTGTCGATCCGCGCTCCGAACAGACCTGGCAATCCTATCTGCGCAGTGCGCTGGCGATCTCCTTCGTCGGAGTACTGCTGCTCTACGGCCTCCAGCGGCTGCAGGCCGTATTGCCCTACGCCCTCGGCTTTCCGGCTATCCCGGAAGGGCTCTCGTTCAATACCGCCATCTCGTTTGTCACCAACGCCAACTGGCAGTCCTACTCCCCCGACGTCACCATGGGGTATTCGGTGCAGCTTCTCGGCCTGGCCGTGCAGAACTTCGTTTCGGCCGCGGTCGGGCTGTGCGTGGCCATAGCCCTCGTGCGGGCGTTCGCTGCCGTACGGGCAGGCACGATCGGCAATTTCTGGGTGGACCTGACCCGCGGCATCCTGCGCCTGCTGTTGCCGTTGTCCATTGTGGCCGCGATCGTGCTCATCGCTGCCGGCATGATTCAGAACGTGAGCGGCTTCACAACCATCACGACCCTGAGCGGCGCGACCCAGTCGCTGCCCGGTGGGCCGGTCGCTTCACAGGAGGCGATGCGATCGCGCCGCTAGCCGAGGCCGACCGGGTGCGGAGCGCCCTGCTCGCTGCCGTCGGACATGACCTGCGTCGCCCGTTCGCGTCGGCCACCGCGGCCGTGAGCGGGCTGCGCGCCACCGACGTTGCGCTGAGCGCCGACGACCGCGCCGAGTTGCTCGCGACCGCCGACGAAAGTCTGGAATCGCTCTCGGCGCTCATCACGAACCTGCTCGATGTGAGCCGACTGCAGGCCGGCGCGCTGGCCGTGCGGCGGGGCCCGGTCGATGTGGCCGTCGTGGTTCTTCCGGCCCTCGACGAGCTCGAACTCGGTCCCGAGCAGGTCGACCTGGACCTCGGCCCCCAGCTCAGCATGGTTCTAGCCGACGCGGGGCTGTTGCAGCGGGCCATCGTGAACGTCGTGGCCAACGGCATCCGCTTTGCTCCCGCCGGAACGCGCGTGCGGATCTCGGCCAGCGAGTTCGCCGGTCAGGTGGAAATTCGAGTGACCGACCACGGACCGGGAATTCCCGCCGGGCGGCGAGCGGATGTCTTCGTACCGTTCCAGAGACTGGGCGACACCGACAACCTGACCGGTCTCGGTCTCGGCCTGGCCATCGCCAAGGGGTTCGTCGAGGGCAGGGGCGGCACGCTCGACGCCGATGACACGCCCGGTGGCGGAGTCACCATGGTGATCGCCCTGACGGCTATTCCGGACGGCCCGGCCGGGGAGGAACCCAAATGAAGATTCTCATCGCCGACGACGATCCGCAAATTCTGCGCGCTCTGCGCATCACGCTCGGCGCGCGCGGCTACGAGATCATCACGGCCGGCGATGGCGCCGACGCGCTCAATGCCGTCATCGAACAGCACCCCGACCTGGTCATGCTCGACCTCGGAATGCCGCGCCTCGACGGTCTGGCCGTGATCGAGGCGGTGCGGGGGTGGAGTCAGGTGCCGATTCTCGTGGTCTCCGGCCGCACCGGGGCCGCCGACAAGGTCGACGCCCTCGACCTCGGCGCCGACGATTACGTTACGAAACCGTTCTCCATCGAGGAACTGCTCGCCCGAATCCGCGCTCTCACCCGGCGCGTGCCGTCGGTCGGCGACGAACCGGTGGTGCAGTTCGGCGCCGTCACCGTCGATCTCGCCGCCAAGCGGGTGACCGGTGCGGCATCGGAGGTCATTCGACTCGCCCCAACCGAGTGGCGCATTCTAGAAGTTCTGCTGCGCAACCCCGGCAAGCTGGTCACCCGCGAGCTCCTGCTGAGCGAGGTGTGGGGGCCCCACCACACCAACGACTCCGGCTATCTGCGGCTCTGCGTTGCGCAGCTGCGCAAGAAACTCGAGGCGGTGCCGGCGGGGAAGCCGACTCCGGCAGCGATCTCGGGAGTGACCACGATCGGGTCACCGGCCGGGAGTACGGCGGCCGTGCTCACCGTTCCGTCGTAACCGACCTTGAGAACGGCGTTAGCACCGGCATCCGCTACATACACGCCGTCATCCAAAGGAAGGCTGGCGTAGGGGTGGGTATCGACGATTCCGGCATAGGTGGCTGGGCCGGTAGGTGCCGCTGGATCGAACTGGTCGAGGCAGGACTGCCGCAGGTCGACGAACCCATAGGTGTTGACCTCGGCCGGGTTCGCCGTGCTCTCATAGGCGAAGAGATCGGCCAACGGTGCGGCCACACCGCCCGCCGGCATCGAGTACAGCGCCGATGCGGTGCGTGTTGGTCGAGTAGTAAACGGTGCCGTTACGCACGGAGACGGCCCCGAGTTCATCGCCGGGGTTGGCACTCGCAACGTCGTGCCGTCGGGACTGACCTTGGTGAGCACCCCCAGTGCGTTCTGCGAGACATAGGCTGTGCCGCCCGCCCCGACGCCCAGACTGAGCGGCAGAAACAGGCCGCTCGCCAACACTGTGGGTCCACCAAGTGTGGGAATCTTCGTCGGCGGACGTGTGCGGATCCAGGTGACTTCTCCGTTCACCGGGCTGGGTCAGACGGTGCGCGGCGCCTTCGCCAGGTTGGCCTCGAGCTCTGCGATGTTCTGACGCACGCCATAGGCGGGGCGGTCACGCTCGACGCGCCAGCTTTCGGCGAGGGGGCCGATATTGACGGTGTCGAAGCCGAATTCGTCGTAGAGCTTGGTAACGAAGGCAGAGGCATCCGCAAAGTCAGAGGACGTGGCCAGCGCGCGCCGCTCGGAGTCCCCGGTCGGGAAGGAATCCGCGGTGATGTCGGCGGCCGTGATGTGGTTAAATCCCTTGGCCACGCGAGACGTTGGCAGGTGCTTCTGCAACATGCCCGTCACGGTCGCCTGGCCATTGTCGAGGGCGTCGATGTGTCCATCGCGTTCGAAATAGTAGTTATTGGTGTCGATGACGATCTTGCCGGACAGGGGTTCGACGGGCACGTTCGCGTAGGCCTTCAGCGGCACGGTGACGACCGCCACGTCGGCGGCCTCGGCGGCCTGCGCTGCGGACCCAGCGCTCGCTTTCGGACCCAGTTCCGCCACGAGGTCTGCCAGGGTTTCCGGTCCTCGGGAATTGCTGATTACGACGTCATAGCCACTCTCAATCGCCTTTCGCGCGACCTGGCTGCCAATGTTTCCTGCACCGATGATTCCAATAGTTGTCATACTGGCGACAACGATAGCGACCCCAAAAATGTTCCCGCCGTGCGGCCGCGCGGAGAGGCGGGGTCGGCGCTGAGAAGGGAACGGTACGCAACTGATGCCTCGATTCACCACGAATTTATTGCAAAACGGCAACAACATCGGCATCGTGATCCCGGACGCGGTCGTCGCAGAACTCGGCGGCAAACGCGTTCCCGTGTTGATCACGCTCAACGGCACGTACAGCTATCGCAACACGACCGCTGTCATGGGCGGGCTCAATCTCGTGGGACTGAGTGCTGAACACCGGGCTGCCTCTGGACTCGGCGGCGGAGACGCCGTGGAGGTCACTATTGTGCGTGACGACGAGCCGCGGGAGGTCGAGGTGCCGCCGCCGCTCGCACTGGCGCTCGCGGAGGATTCCGACGCTACTGCCGCCTGGAACAGGCTGTCCTACAGCCGCCGCAAAGAATATGCTCGGGCCATCGCGGATGCGAAGGGTGACGACACCCGCGCGCGTCGCGTCGGGAAGACGATCGCCGACCTTCGTGGGGTGTCCTGAGCCCTCTGACGATCGGTTCCTGGGCGATCAGGTAACCTTTCTGTCGATGCTGGCCGTCTGCCGACTCGCGCGCGGCGTCAAGCTTGATGCCTGACCTGCGCGGGACGGCGCAGATCTGGGCGCGCGTGAAGTCGCGCTAGCCAACGGCTTTCTTGAGCAATGCCACCAGCCGATCCTGATCGGCGTTGGTCAGTTTGGTGACGGCGTAGGAGGTCGGCCAGAAATCGCCGTCGTCAAGGTGCGCGTCTGGCTGAAAGCCGATGGTGGCGTAGCGCACCTTGAACTTCGCGGCGCTCTGAAAGAACACCACCACCTTGCCATCGCCATCGGCGTAGGCCGGCATGCCGTACCAGGTCTTCCCGGCCAGATTCGTGTGGCTCGTAACCAGCGTGTGCAGGGTCTCGGCCAACTCCTTGTCTGTGCCGGTCAAGTCGGCGATTGCAGCGAGGCAGGCTGCCGCCAGGTCGGCACCGGCCTTGGCGGCCTTCTCCTCGGCCACAGCCGCCCGCATGGCTGCCTTTTCCTCTTTGCTGAAGGTGGTGCTCATGGTTTGTTCCTTTCCAGGGGCCGATCTACGCCATTTAGTGTAGGCGGCGTCTCGGACATCCGTTTTATGCGGTTGAGTGAAGAAACACGAGCGTGCGGTGCAGCGACAGCGCGGCGGCCTCCGCGTCATACGACGGCAACGAGCTGTCGGCGAAATAGTGCTGGTCTCCGGGGTAGAGAAATAGTTCCGCCGCGTCCGTCGACTCGACGAGCGCACGGGCAGCATCGATGTCACCCTCGCCAACGAAGATCGGGTCGGCGTCCATGCCGTGCACTTGTACCGGAACGTCATCCGGCCAGGCTGCGCTGAATTCGGATACTGGAACGCAGGAATACTACAGCAGCGCCCCGCGTGCGCCCGAGCGCGTCTGCGCCAGCTTCTGGGCGGGGAGCACCCCGAGGGAGAATCCCGCATAGATCAGGTCTCCGGGTAGGCCCGCGACCGCCTGTGCGCCGCGGTCAATCAGGTCGCCGAAGCCGACCTGCTCGGCGTAGCCAACGCCCTCGTCTATGGTTTCAAAGGTACGGCCATCGAACAGGTCGGGTGTGTGAACGACATGCCCGGCCCTGCGCAGTTCGTCGGCAAAGAGGGATGTTTCCGTGTCGAGCGGTGCTCGAGGACGCATCCGCGCATTCAGCCGGGCTCCAGCCCCATGAGATGGTGCAGCTCGGCCGTGAGGCCTTCTGCTCTGCCCGCCCCCGAGCCAACGGAGCTTCGGCCGCCGACTCGACTTCTGACCCCGCAAGCAGGTCGGGTGACCACCACTTGGCGGCGGCGAGCGGTGCCGAGCGTGAGCATCCGCTCGCCTGAATCCACCATGACGACTCTCGCTCACCTCCCCACGGTAATCTGGACCTCACCGCCATTGCATCGTGCGAGCGCGATGCCCCACCCGAGGAGTACCACATGTCTGTCGGCCTGCTTGCTGTCGTCGATGACATACTCACGGCCGCCCTCAAGGCGAGCGCAAAGACCGCGGGCGTCGTCATCGACGATGCGGCCGTCACGCCGCAGTATGTGCAGGGGCTCTCGCCGGCACGCGAACTCCATGTTGTCTGGCGCATCGCGCTGGGCAGCCTGTTCAACAAGTTCGTCATTATCATCCCGCTCGCGCTTCTTCTGTCCGCGTTCGCACCGTGGGTGTTGCCGTTTCTGCTGATCTTCGGCGGGACCTACCTATGCTTCGAAGGTGCGGAGAAAGTCACCGAATGGTTCGGCACCCATCACGTCGCCGACGAGACGGAATCCCGCGATGAGGGCAAGCTCATTTTCGGCGCAATCCGCACCGACCTCATCCTCAGCACCGAGATCATGCTGATCGCGCTGGCCAGCCTCGACCCCGACTTCGGCATCTGGATGACCCTCGGCGCCCTGGTGGTCATCGGTCTCGGCATGACCGCGCTCGTCTACGGTGCCGTCGCACTATTGGTCAAGATCGACGACATTGGCCTGGCTTTGATGGAGAACCCCGCCCGCCAGGTGCGACGTACCGGCGCACGCATCGTGGCATCGATGCCCACCGTGTTCCGTGTGATCGGCATCATTGGAACGGTCGCCATGCTCTGGGTCGGCGGCCACTTGGTCATCGCAAACCTCGCAGAGACGTTCTGGCACGGCCCCTACGACCTGCTCCATGTCGTCACGCACTCGGTCGAATCCGCCGGCCCGGCTGTCGTCTGGCTCACCGACACTGGCTTGTCGGCCGTGTTCGGCCTGACTCTCGGGCTCATCATCGCCGGGATCACTTTCGCACTGTCGGGTCTCCTAAAACGCAGTAAACCTCCCGTTACGACCAAGGAAGTCTCCACCCCGAATATCTAGCCTTCATCCGTACAGCACGCCACGTAGCGCCTGGACGGCAGTGCCGAGCTACCAAGGGGCAGGCGGCCGAGCGATAGGGTGAAGTAAACGATGCGGGGACGAGTGAACAATCTGGCGCTCCAGTTACGAGCGGCCGCGGAAAGAAACGATGCCCTGCGAGCGGATCTCGACCAGGAATTTGCCACCCTGATCGGTACCAACCGGGACGCACACGACGTGATGGACGCGCTGTGGTGGGCCGCGCATCCGTTACAGCCGACACCCGCCGGCGAGATCGACCCGGCAGTGCACCTGGTGGAGCTGCAGTCCAGTGTTTTCTCCCGCGCAGCAATGCCCGAGCCGCAGCTCGAACGCACGGAGGCTGGATCGACCGTGCGTGCGACAGCCAGCGAGCACCGACTGCGGCAGCTCACCGTGCACCTCGCTGCGCGCGCGGATGCCGTCGCCCAGTTGCTGGAACGGTTCGGTACCGACCTGACTGATGCGGGTGCCACCACGATGGCGGTCACCAAGGATCTCGCGTCCGGTGTCGCCGCTCCCCCACCCGCCGACGGATCCACGAACGCGGTCACCGATGACCGGCCGCTGGCCGGCCGAGTGCGTTGGCGTTCAATCTTGCTGGCCGCAGGGGTGGCCGCTGGCGTCTTGGGCACGCTCGGTGCCCAGGCGCTGCAGCAGGGCATCATGGCCACGTTCGAGAACGGCTCTTCGGCCACTGCCGGCCCCAGCTCAGCTGAGAACACACCCGGCGTGCTGCCGAACGAAGCGGCGGTCGGCGCCATTGCCGGGCTTTTCGACCAACCGGTCGACCCCTCGGCCGGTGAATTGGCCGACCTCGGACCGTCTTACAGCATGGTGCGACCCTCCGGACTCACGCCTCGAGGCTCCTACGGAATTTACCTGGCCCGGCTCGGTTCCGGCCCGTACTGCCTCGTGGTGCAACAGGTCGACCTCACCGCGACGAGTATCTGCGCGGCTGCCAGCGAGATTGCCGAGAACGGCCTGCGCCTCAACGCCGTGGTTTTGGGTACCCTCGACCCCGAGGCGACCGGGCCACGCGTGCTTCTCGATCTGACGGCAACATGGTTGGCCGACGGCATGGTCATGTCTAGTACCTCGCCGCACGTGCCAACAGTGTCCGCCTACGTCGCACCGTAGTCAAGCTGCCCGCTGGCTGGCTATCGCGGTAAACCGGTACGCCGCGTCTGCGTCAGCGCATCCGCTCCGCCAAAGCCACAATGATTCCCTCCGGGCCTCGCACGTACGCCAAGCGCCAGACACCCTCATACTCGCCGATGCCGCCGACCAGACTGTACCCTTCCGTGGCCAGCCGGTCGACCAGCGCTTGAAGATTCTCGACTTCGAACGACAGGCTGCGGAGCCCGAGCTCGTTGGCCATGGCGTCGGGCGATCCCGGTACGGGATGCGGTCGAACAAAACTGGAAAGCTCTACCGCCGTCCCCACTCAGGCGTCTTCAGCATGACCATTTCTGAACGTGAGTTGGGAATCGCGGTGACGATGTATATAGAGTTGCCCTCCACGAAGGTGCGGCCCTCGATCTCGAGGCCCAGTCCAACAAAGAACGCCGTCATCTGGTCGAGATCCTGAACGGTCACACCAACATGATCGAACCGCTTGATTCGCGGCATGGGCAGCCTCCAGATGTTCTTTCTGCACAGACGAAGGGAGCCTACAGCGGAATCATGACGCACAGAAGTCCGGGCGGGCGTGAACACGGTCATCCCCGGGAGGCGCGATACCCTCGGAATGGTCCAGCGCAACGTCGAGGGGCTTGATCGGATACAACGAACGGAGCTCTGTGGTTGACGCGGGCAGGCGAAGCAAGCGGATCGTCGGAGTAGCACGTCACGGGCGGCTGACACGCTCGAATCCATATGCTGCCGCCCTCAGACTGGTGGCGACCGTGCTGGCCGTTGTCGTAGCGAGCACGTCAGCGGTGGTTACGGTGGCGGTGTGGAGCTTCAGCAAGACGGTCGACGACAACGCGATCGACATCACCACGGGTGACACGGCCGCGCCCGTGCCACAGCTCGAAAGCTACGAAAACGGTTTCAACATTCTCCTGGTCGGCATCGACAACGATGCAACGCAAAGCGCGGCGTACGGTGAACGTGACGGCACTCTCAACGATGTGAACATTCTCGTGCACGTGTCTGCCGACCACAGCAACGCGGTCGTTGTGAGCATCCCCCGCGATCTCATCGTGGCGCACCCCGCCTGCACGGATGCCGCGAGCGGCACCGAGTTTTCGGCGATGGCCGCACGGCCCGTCAACGAGGCGATGTCTCGTGGCGGACTCCCCTGCGTGGTCAAAACAGTGTCCGAGTTGACCGGGCTGACCATCCCCTACGCCGGGCTGATCTCGTTCGACGGGGTCGTGCAGATGAGCGACGCCGTCGGCGGCGTTCCCATCTGCCTGAATGCAGCCATCAACGACCCCGCTGCGGGACTGGACCTGCCCTCGGGCACCAGCATCGTCGCCGGAGACACCGCGCTCGCGTTCCTGCGCAGCCGCAAGGGCGTCGGCGACCGCAGCGATCTGGCACGAATCTCCTCGCAGCAAATCTACATGGCCTCACTCATGCGCACCGTGCAGGGCAACGGAACCCTGACCAGCATCCCCACCCTGGTCAGACTAGCCAATGCTGCAGCCACCAACATTCAGTTGTCGACCTCGTTGGCCGACATCGACACGATGGTATCGATGGCCCTGGCGCTTAAGGACATCGATCTGGACCGACTGCTGTTCGTGCAATATCCCGGCACCACTGACCTGCTGCGGATATCTCGGACAGTGGGCCCTCTTAAAATGAGGGATCACTGAAAGTAGAGATCAGCATGACCGCAGCACGTAGGCGTTTCACTCAGGAGTTCAAGGACGAGCTGTGCCGTGAGGTGATCAACACCTCCAAACCGATCAAGGACGTCGCCACCGCGTATGGCGTCGGCGCTGAGTCTCTTCGGAACTGGCTCAACAAATACCGCGAGGAGAACGGCGGTACCGAAGCGGACCTGACCGTCTCGGAACGGGCCCGACTTAAGGAGCTCGAGCGGGAAGTTCAGGAGCTGCGGGCGGAGACCGCATTCTTGAAAAAAGCCAGCGCTTACTTCGCGCGGGAGCAGCGGTAGTGAGCAAGTACGAATACATCGACTCCCAAAAATCGGACCCCGCCAACCAGAATTCGGTCGTGAAAATGTGCCTCTGGTTGGCCGTCTCCACGTCCGGTTTCTACCACTGGGCAATGCGGCCGCAGTCCGCGACCGCGGCCCGCCGAGAGGCCCTGATCGCCCGGATTCAGTACTTCTTCGAGGAGTCCGACGGCACCTACGGATACCGCCGGATCCACGCCGACCTGGGTGCCGAGCAGACCGAGTGCTCGCCCGAGCTGGTGCGGC
>NZ_FNIB01000030.1 GCF_900103805.1 Cryobacterium flavum
TCGAAGACAGCACGATCTTCGACCAGCTCCAGCACACTCTGGACGGGTCACCCGAGCGCGCCAACCTGTTGGCCAACATGGTCGGGCCGTCCTGGAAGAGCTCCTTCGGCGACGAAGCCTTTACGGAGAAAAAGAAGACGTGGAATCGATCACAATTCCAAGCACGCACGCAGCGTCGCCCGACTTCCCTCGCGGATGATCCGGAACGGTTGTCGCTCAGCGCGCTGATCCCCGCCTGGCAAGCCGGGCTGACGAAAATTGTCACCATCCCTTGCCAAGGCTCTTACACGCGCGTCATCGGACAGCACACGCTCCTCGTGACGGATGAGACCCGTGACGATCACGAGCGGTACAACGAAGCTCTCAAACAGTTCCGATAAGGGTTCCCCTGTGACACAAGGTCGGCGCACTCAGCCGCCAGGTGTTTTGCCCCACATCTGCCGCGCTCGACGTCCGGCTTACGGGAACTTCGCTATTACACCGACTGAGACCGGTTCCGATTATGCCGGCTGGAAGGAGAAGACCCAGAATACTGGCTAGGTGTTGAGCAGTACACCGAGGGCTGTGAATCGCAGCGCTAAGTGGTGGCCTTCTCGCAACACTGAATGTCCCCCGGTTACGCCCGTAAGCGGATCCGATAGCGCACGGCTTGAGCGGTTCGATGCGCAATCGACTATTGCAAAGGTAAAGACGGTGAGGAAGGACGACGCGGCGACCCTCGCCGCACACAAGGACGAGAACCAACGTTTCGTCAACAATGCCAAAGCCCAAGGCTGGCTTGTTTTAACCCACTTCGCACGGTCAGTAAAACCCAGGGTTTGGTGAGGTTGTCCGGTGAAGGATGCGCATTCGTCCTTATCGACCGTCAGACAGCATCCGCGAGACGAACGTGTTCGTCGGCAAGGGTGATGACCCAACCTGTGAAGCTCTCGTCGCCCTCCTCGAATACCGGGTATCCCGTTCGATTCGCGTGACCGTGCTCATCCGGCGCGGATGCCGCCCCCCACGCAATCCGGCGCTCCGGCCGACGGGTGGCGGCGGTCGTCTCCAGCCGTTCCAGCGTCGCTGTTCCCCCGGCCGGCGCCCAGCCCCGCGATTTTCGGGTCAAGCTGACATAAACCGCGTCGATGGAGACGATGACCCCCGAGATCGTTGCAGTTTTGCGCCCACCGCTCGCGACCTGGGCGAAGCGATCGAAGACCCACTCGATTTCGTCCAACTCGGTGCCGTAGAAATTCGGGGTGATCGTGACCGCGAGTCGCTCCAGCCGATCCCCTACAACGTGCACTTCACCGTATTCTGCCAGCTCGGAGGCGGTGCACAACACGTCAAGCATCCCCCCATCATGCACCGCGGTGGGATTAATGCTGAACAGACCACCGATGAACGCCAAAATTCCAATCACACCGCTCGACCCTGCGGCATGGCGAGGTAATGGTGCACGTTCAACAGGCGCGGTCAAAATGAAGGTAGTCCGGATCTTTGCTCCCGCGACTGTATTCAAGGATGTTCCGAGCGAACGGAATACAGGCAATTCGTTCAAGGGCGCTGGTGAACATCTTTTTCTTGAGATCACCCTCGAAAGGGTTGTTGATGAGATTCCCGCTCATCTTGCTGAACTTGACGCGCTCGGCACTCTTTTCAGCCATGAAGCACTCGCCCCAGCTCACTACACCGCGGCCGTAAATGGTGCGGAGAAAATCGAAATTGTGAGTCAGGATGACCATCCGGAAATTTGTCTCCGCTGCCATCTCCTTCAAATAGTGGATAATCGCGTATTTATTCTTGTAGTCAAAAGAGTCAGCGATGTCATCGATAACAAAGAGACTTAGCTCCCCCGACTTCTTCCTCGCCTCGACCTCAAAAAGGATGTTCAGGATGTAAAGCGTCTTCTTCTCGCCGGTACTGAGCACCCGCAAAAGATGCTCTCGATCCACCCGCGTGGACCCTCCGCCATCCATGAAGTCAAAGTCAATCGTTAGGAAAGGCTCCTGGGCGAGCATGACCTTCACCCGGTTCCGGGGCACCAGCGTGAACGGCACATCAAACCGTTCATTGAACAGCTCAATGACGGTTTCCCACTGAGTGCCGCTGCAGTTTCGAGAATCTTCTTCCGCCGCTCCTTGGACGACTTGTGAGCATCCACTGCCTCAGCGAACAATTCGCCGTGCACTTTGAAATAAGAGACCCAGAGCTTCTCCTTGAATCGATCGGTGTTATCGAACTCCGCAAGCAGCTCCGGACGATCGGACACAAATTTGAAGAAGTCTCGCGTGGCCTGGTTTGCGTTGAGCGCCTTCTCCAAGCCACCGAGGCGCACCATCAGCTCCGAGTCTCCAGTGATGCGCTGTTTCTCGACTGAGATCAGCTTCGTCAGGTCAGCCTCACTTGACACCTCCCGAGGGGCATCCTCCCCAGAAAGCAACAGCGAGTGCTTAGCCTCGATCCACCGGCCGACCGGTGGCGGGTACCGGATTCTGATTTGAGCGGGTTTCGCGATTTCGGGCGCGGCTGAGAGCCGGCCTCGATGCCGGGTGTTCCACTTTTTTGTCCGGTTGGTTCCGATGTCGGCTGGTTGGTCAGGTGGGCGTGGGTTGCTCGTGCCGGAAGTTGTGTGTGAAAAGCGTGGCCCACGGTTTTTCCCAGGGCCATGCCTGGGGCAGATGCAGCGTGAGGCGCCGTGCTGAGGTGGAGAGGCGTGCGGGGACGCTGACCAATTTTCGACGAATCGTCGCGGTGGTGGCGCGGGTGAGGCCGTTGCCCGCGATCGTCGCGGCGGCGCGGGTGAGGTTGAAGGCCATCACTGCCAGGACGAGCCAGGCGGCGTTGGCCGTGAAGACCCCCGAGGGCAGGTGAGCCAAGGCACTGTTCTTGACGTCGGCGTTGACGAGCTCGATTCCGGCGTGGGCGCGATGGGTTTTGTCGGCGGTGACGGTGTCGAGGGTGCTGGTGGTGAAAAAAGCGTGGAACCGGTGCGTGTCGAACAGGGTGGGCTGGTCAGTGTTTTTCTTGTTCAGTTCGGGAATTCGTCGCACGACCAAACGACCAGTGAGGTGCTCGCTCTTCTTGCGCGATTTGAATGCCGTAAAGGGAATTTCGGCGACTTCCGCGTTGCTAATCCACGTCTTCGTGACCGCGTCATAGATCGCGTTGGTGTATTCAATGGCGGTCCAGCTCGTGGCGGGAATCGTCTCGATGGCTGTCTTCACGGCAGGGTCCATCCGGGCCGTCACGGAGATGTCGGCGCCGGCTTTGAGAGCGGCGCTGATGGGGCGTGCCCGTAGAAAGCGGAGTCAGCGCGAAAGAGCACGCGCGCTTTTTCGAGGCCGCGGAGGCGTTTAATGGTGGCGAGGCCGTCGCTGACCATTCGGCGGGCGCCGCGCGGTGAACCGCAGGCACCGCGGCGCAGCCTTCGTCCGATGATGATCGGTGCGGACTCCTCAGTTCTGACCGTGGCCAGGAGGGCGTTGAGACCACGCACGCCGGAGTAGCCGTAGCCGGATCCTTGCTTTTGGTAACCGTGGACTTCGATGATCGTGTCGTCCACGTCAAGGAACACGTAGCCGTCGGTGCTGCTGTCGTGGGTGAGCAGTGGTGTTTCTGCGGCGAGGTTGCGAACGAACCGGGAGGCGACAGCACCAAGCTGGCGGATATGCCCGAACGTGAACGATCGCAGGAACGATCCGAGTGTCGAGGTGGCGTAGCAGGCGGTGAAGATTTTGCGCATGCCACCGTGTCTGAGGATCGCATGTCGTCGATCGAGTCTGCGCCGGCGACCATGCCGCCGACCAGCGAGGCGACTTTGAGGCCGGCGTTGGCTCCCTTGTCGGTCGGGACCGTGAGCCACTGATCGGTGAGGGTCTGCAAGTCTGCCGTGGCGGCCAATTTCATGATTGGGACTAGGCCTGCCGCCGACACCAAGTTCGGGTCGTCAAAGGAGGCCGAAACAGCGCCAGTGGTGTGAGAAACTTGCATCTACGAGATGCCTCCCGAATCGTTGAAACTGTGCTCTAGACAAGCTACATTTTCCCTGATACCGAGAGGTATTCTCGGTTTAACGCGCCGTTAGATCCCAATCCCGATCGGTGGATCGAGGCTAAACTGACCGCCTCACATGGTCGGCTCTTGGTGCGTGAGTTCATCCGGAGATCTGGCGGCGCGCCAGCGCTCTGGAGTTAACCGAGCCGCAGATACGGACCTACGCCTCACACCGTCGCTTGCGCGATTCCATCCTTCACCTGAAGGCGCAGGCTCACTTCCATGGTCGTCGGGAAGGGACCAAAGAGCGTGCCTTGCACACGGTAGCGAATTTCCGCAGGCAGAGTAGACGTTTCAGCTGCGCGGGTGATGCTCAGCGATTCTCCCGCCAGCGAATAGCCGACTAGAAGGTTAGCTTCGTCCCAAGGGTTCGAGACCGAATCTGGGGTCGTGCCGCCGCCAGTAATGTAGTCCGCCCGGAAGCTGAGGGTGACGATGCCCGTACCGTGAAAAACGTAGCAATTGCTATAAATCGTGTCCCCGGCAGCGCCTGCGATGGCGCACTCCGAGATGCTGGCGAACGGAACTGCAACGCCCTGGGCACTTGGCTCAATAAGGGCGTCGATGGAGGTTGATGAGTCTGACGCTGCCACACCGGTAACGGAAACGGAGCCGTCGGCATACGTGCGCTTCTCAACCGGGAGACCGCTTAGCGATATCTCTTCGGTAGAAAAGGTGGCCGATGGGTTCAAGGAGTCCCAAGGCTGTCCGTTTTCCAACTTCAGGAGTAGCGCGGCCCGCTCATCTGCCGGGACCGCGAGCGTCTCCATCCAGCTGTCCAAGTCCTCGGCTGCTGTGACCGTAATCGGTGATTCGCTGGGTGTTGGCTCGTCTGCTATGGCCGCCGGAGCACCAAGCACTGTTGCAGCTCCTACAAATCCAACTATCAATGCGGCTGTTGTTCCGCGTCTTCCCTTCAATGACTTCGTTAACATCATTTTTCCCCTTACATGTTGTTCACATCAGTAATGTATGTTTGCGCCGTGATTTCCAGCATACTCACACGATTCTGAGCTGCGCAAGGACGCTTGTTGCGTGGGTCAACCCATCAGGGTAAGCCGAAGTTGGGCCCTGGCTCAGGGGTGAGAAGTTGACTTCTCGATCTGGGCTGGGAGTATGGAAGCAAAGAAACGGAGGGATCGACCATGAATTTTCTGACCCCGGAGTTCGCTGTAGGCATTCTCGCCATTGCTGGATTCATCACCGTCATAATCGTGGCTTTTCTTGAAATCGGTCGTGCACCAATCGCACCAATGGCTCGATTAGCGTGGTGCGCAATCGTGTTCTTCATACCGTTTCTGGGTGTCCTGGCATGGTTCATTTTCGGAGCTAGAACACCGCGGTCAGCGGGGCTTCAAACTCACTAAGCCTCGATCCACCGGCCGACCTGTGGCGGGTACCGGATTCTGATTTGAGCGGGTTTCGCGATTTCGGTCGCGGCTGAAAGCCGGCCTCGCTGCCGGGTGTTCCACCTTTTTGTCCGGTTGGTGCCGATGTCGGCTGGTTGGTCAGGTGGGCGTGGGTTGCTCGTGCCGGAAGTTGTGAACCGTCCCGGGTTTCATGCCGCCGTTTTGATGCTCCTATTGATGTCAAGTGGTAATTGTGGCCGATTGTTGGTCTAGCCAGGTGCGGTAGTGCCGGGCGAGGTCGTAGTTGACATTGATGCCGCGTTCGAGGCGGGAGATGGTGCCCTGAGCAACGCCGCAGTGATTGGCGGTGACCTGCATGGACATGCCCAGGGCGACTCGTTTCGGTCGGAGGTCTTCGACTGAAGTGATCGGATGTGGATCGGTCAGGATACGGTAGATTTCCCTTGCGATGAAGCGTTTGAGGCAGCGAAGGATATGCCTGGGTGTTCTTCCCTCGGAGCGCTTTCTGGCCACGTA
>NZ_FNIB01000001.1 GCF_900103805.1 Cryobacterium flavum
TGGCATTTGACATTGTGCACGCTGTTGAGTTCTCAAGGATCGGACACACCCGACTTCAGGCCCTGTTCTGGGCTGTCGCTCCGGGGCAACTTGTCTAACTTACCCACCCAGCCAGTCGCTGTCAAATCGGCCAAACCGGGCAGTTTTCGGCATGCAAAGCACACCAAAACGCTCAGAAAACCCGACTCAACCAGCAACACACACTCGATGGGAGGCTTACTATCCTAGCCCAACTTCAACGCACTTGAAACAAGCACTCTCAGCTGATTTGGCTACGATCTGGTCCCACATGAGGCCGAAAAGCACTGCGGCTTTTCGCACCTTTGGGGTACGTATAGATACATTACGGCCACCACACCCACCCGTCAAAACGCACCCCACCCGGGCGTGTCGCCCGCGCCCGGGCCGGTCTGCACCCGCCACGCAGACCGACCAGCGTTGGCCGATGACGATCTCGACAAGCTCGATCAACGATCTATGGACCCGACTGCGCTCCGCGCCCCCCGGGCCCACTTTCTAACCCGGACCCAGTTCATAAACTGGGCCCACGGACGGGGCCTGGGCCCCGTCCTCAAAGCATGCGTAAACCGCGCGAGGAAAGCGGGCGAGGCAGCATCCGCTGGGCCGCACCCAGAACGACGACCGGGCCCACCTTCTAGCCCCGGGCCCAGTTTATAAACTGGGCCCGGGGACGGGGCCCGGGCCCCGTCCGGAATTGCACTGGTGGATGAGGGAGGTGTCGTGCGGGTTTGACCCGCACGGGGGAGACTGGGGAGGTGAGCCGATCCGGGAAGACGAAGCAGCAGCATCCGTTTGAGCATCGCGCGTGGATTCTGCGCCTGGGGTTTCGCCGGAGCCTGCTGCGGCCGGCCGATTCCGCCCGAAGCGACCGGGTCACCTACATCGAGCTGTTCTTCGACCTGATCTTCGTCTTTGCCCTCACCCAGCTGTCGCGCTACCTGTACGCCAACCAGTCCTGGGTCGGTGCGCTGGAATCGATCATCCTGGTGCTCGCGCTGTGGTGGCTCTGGGTATACACGACGTGGGTGACCAACTGGCTCGACCCGGCCAAGCTGCCGGTACGCGGCGTGGTGATCGGGCTGTCCCTCGTGGGTCTGGTGATCAGCACGTCGATCTACGAGTCCTTCGGCGATCAGGGGTTGGTCTTCGCCATCGCTTATGTCGTTCTGCAACTCGGCCGCACGGTGTTCATGGTGCTCGCCCTGGCCCGCCACGATCCGGCCCTGCACGCGACCTTTCTGCGCATTCTGCTCTGGCTGTCCGTGGCCAGCGTGTTCTGGATCATCGGTGGTCTCATGCCGTTGTCCGTGCGGCTTCCGGCCTGGCTGATCGCCCTGGCCATTGAGTATGGTTCGGCGAGCCTCGGATTTCGCATCCCCGGGCTGAAAGCGCCGGGCGTCGACGATTGGGATGTCTCCGGGCCGCACATCGCCGAGCGCAGCGCCCTGTTCGTGATCATCGCCGTCGGTGAGTCTTTTCTGGTGACCGGGTTTGCTTTCGTCGACCAGGAGGCATCCGCTCTGGGGATAACCGGGTTGTTTCTCGCCTTCGTCAACGGGCTGGCGATGTGGTGGCTGTATTTCGATCACGGCGAGCGAGCCGGCAGCAAGGCGATTGCGGCATCGAGCGAGCCGGGCCGCATTGCTCGGCTGGCATACACCTACGTGCATGCCATCATCATCGCGGGCATCGTGCTGACCTCGGTCGCCGACAAGTCGGTGCTGGAACACCCAGAGGATGCCATGACGCTGCCGGTGGCCGTGACCATCGTTGGCGGGCCGCTGTTCTACCTGGTGGGACTGTTGCTGTTTCGCTGGATCGTCACGCGCACCCTGCTCGTGTCGCACCTCGTGGGGATCGGGTTGCTCGCCCTGGCCGGTGCTGCGGGTGCTCTCTTGACCCCGCTCGGGTTGGGCGTCGTGACCTCGGTTATCTTGGTGATCGTCGCGGCCGGGGAGACGATCTCGCGCGTTCGCGCCGGCACGACCGACGACGACGCTGGCTGAGCGGATGCCGGGCCCACCTTGTGACCGCGGGCCCAGTATAGAAACTGGGCCCAGGGACGGGGCCCGGGCCCCGAACGTGGTGCGGACGGGGCAAGTGAGGACGTTGGACCCTACTAGTGTGCGCGCGCGAAAGTAATACTGAGATGAGTTGCATCGCTGAAACGGACAGGAAAGCAATCATGGGTTCACTTACGTATGACCGCGTCGTCGTGGAGATCGATGATCGCACCCTGGCGCACCTTCAGCTCGTGATTGCGCAGAAGCTGCGCCGGAGCGAGAGTTTTCTCCTGTCCTGGCAGGACTCCGCCGCGGTCGGTTCCGGTCACAGCTCGATCTGGATGAATCCGGCGATCCCGCTGTACTTCAAGTACGCCGGCGGACACGCGGCCAAGCTCAACCGACAGTGGATCGAAGACCTCAGCCGCTCAGCCAACAGCGCCCAGGGACTCTTCATCGTCAGTGAGGCCGGTTCCTTGCCCGCGACGACCCCAACCTCGCGGCCGAAGACCACGATCGAGGCGCGCACGACAGCGCGCACCGACACCGTGTTGGTTTAATCCGCGCTGCGCCCAGGTGCAAGCTGGATGACGAAAGCGGGCCCACGATCTTTGCGCGGGCCCGCTTTCGAATCCCTACCTAGTGCTTGGCGACCAGGGTCAGCACGTCGTAGGAGGCCACGAGCTCGTCGTTCTGATTGGTCAGCACGGCATCCCAGCGCACATCGCCGTAGTCGTCGGTCTCGCGCGGGGTAATCTGCTTCGCGGTGAGCGCGACGCGGATGCTGTCGCCGGGCGACACCGGCGTGACGAACTTCAGGTTCTCGAGACCCGAGTTGGCCAGCACCGGCCCAGGCGCCGGATCGACGAACAGACCGGCGGCCCAGGAGACCAGCAGGTAGCCGTGCGCCACCCGGCCCGGGAAGAACGGGTTCGCGGCGGCGGCTTCCTCGTCCATGTGGGCGTAGAAGGTATCCCCGGTGAACTGGGCGAAGGTTTCGATGTCGTCGAGGGTGACCGTGCGGTAATCGGACACGATCTGGTCGCCGATCACGAGTTCGGCCAGGCTCTTTCGGAACGGATGCGTGTCGCCGGCTCGCGCAGACGCGCCCTGGTGCCAGATTCCGGTGATGGCCGTGAGCATCTCGGGCGAGCCCTGAATGGCGGTGCGCTGCATGTGGTGCAGCACTGCACGGATACCGCCGAGCTCTTCACCGCCGCCGGCCCGCCCGGGTCCGCCGTGCACGAGCTGCGGCACCGGCGAACCGTGCCCGGTGGAGGTGCGGGCGTCATCGCGGTCGAGCACCAGCACGCGGCCGTTGAAGGCCGAGATGCCGGTCATCAAGGCGACGGCCACTGACGGGTCGTGGGTGGCGATACTGGTCACGAGCGACCCGCCACCCCGGCGCACGAGGGCGATGGCCTCATCGAGGGTGTCGTAGCCGAGCACACTCGAGACCGGGCCGAAGGCCTCGACCTCGTGCACGGCGGCAGCGGAGGCGTCGTCGAAGCGCAGCAGCAGCGGCTCGACGAAGGCACCGTCGGGAGCGAGCGCGGTCGTGCCGTCTGCGTGGAGAACGAGCGGAGCATCCGTTTGGCCGACGACCAGCTTGCCGCCGGCCTCCTGCAGGCGGGCAACCTGCTTGAGCACCTCGAGGCGCTGCGCGGCGGAGGCGAGCGGGCCCATGGTGACTCCCTGGGCGCGCGGGTCGCCGAGGACGATGCGCTCGGTGATGCGCGCCTGCACGGCCGCGATGACGTCATCCATGGCCGCACGCGGCACGATGACGCGGCGGATCGCGGTGCACTTCTGGCCGGCCTTGACCGTCATCTCGGTGACGACCTGCTTGACGAAGGCGTCGAATTCGGGGGTTCCGGCGGCGGCATCTGTTCCGAGAATCGAGGCGTTGATCGAGTCGGTCTCGTTGGTGAAGCGCACTCCCCCGGTCTGCACGGAGTCGCTCGCGCGCAGCTTCTCGGCGGTGGAGGCCGACCCGGTGAAGGCAACAAGGTCGCCGAGGCGCACGTCGTCGAACAAACTGGGCACGCTGCCGGACACGAGCTGCAGCGAGCCCTCGGGCAGCAGGCCGGAGTCGGCGAGGATGCGTACGAAGGCCTCGGCGAGGTAGCCGGAGGGCGTCGCGGGCTTCACCAGAGTCGGCACCCCGGCGAGGAAGGCCGGTGCGAACTTCTCCAACGCGCCCCAGACCGGAAAGTTGAAGGCGTTGATCTGCACGGCCACTCCGGGCAGGCGTGAATAGATGTGGCGGGCGATGAAAGAGCCGTCCTTGGAGAGCGGCTCAACCGGCCCGTCGACGTAGACGCGGGCGTTGGGCAGCTCGCGGCGTCCCTTGGAGGAGTAGCTGAACAGCACGCCGATGCCGCCGTCGATGTCGACCCAGGAGTCCACCTTGGTGGCGCCGGTACGGCTGGACAGCGCGTAGAGCTCCTGCTTGTGCTCGGTCAGCAGCAGCGCCATCTGCTTGAGCAGAACGGCACGCTGGTGAAAGGTGAGCTCGCCGAGCGATTTCTGGCCGACGGTGCGGGCGTACTCGAGGGCGGCGGCGAGGTCAAGGCCCCGGGTGCTGACGCGGGTGACGACCTCACCGGTCGAGGCGTCACAGACGTCGACGGCGGCGTCTGTGGAAGTCGGGGTCCACCAGGCGCCCTGAACGTAGCTGGGCAGGATGGTCATCATGGGGTCTCCTTCAATGCGCGTGCGGGGTGCGGTATCGGTGCGGGCGGGCATCAGGCTTCGTCCCAGCGGTAGAAGCCCTGGCCGGACTTGCGGCCGAGCTTGCCTTCGGCGACGAGCTTGCGCAGCAGCGCGGGCGGTTCGAAGCGGGCGCCGAGCTGCTGGTGCAGGTATTCGGCGATGCCGAGCCGCACGTCGAGCCCGACCAGGTCGGTCAGTTTCAACGGCCCCACCGGATGCTTGTAGCCCAGCATCATCGCGGCATCAATATCCGAGGCGCTCGCGACACCCTCCTCGAGCATGCGGATGGCTTCGAGCCCAAGGGCCACGCCGAGGCGCGACGAGGCGAATCCGGGGGCGTCACTGACGGTGATCGGAGTCTTGCCGAGCGCGGAAACCCAGCTCTGGGCATCCGCTACCAATTCGGGCGAGGTAGCGCTGCCGGTGACGAGTTCGACCAGGTTCGAGGCGGGCACCGGGTTGAAGAAGTGCAGGCCGAGAAAGCGGGCCGGGCGCTTGAGCTCGTCGGCGAGGTCGTCGATCGAGATCGACGAGGTGTTACTGGCGAGTGCGGCATCGGCGGGAAGGTGGGCCTCGACCTTCTGCAGGGCTTCCACCTTGAGTGCGCGTACCTCGGGAACGGCTTCGACGACGAGTTCGCGGTCGCTGAACAGGCCGAAATCGGCGCCAACGGCGAGGCGGGCCTCAAGCTCGGGGCGGGTCTCCCCGGTAGCGCCGCGGGTGATACTGGCGTCGACGGCGCGCAGCACTCGCTCGCGGGCGGCCGCAGCCTCGGTGTCGTCGCGCTCGACCAGAGCCACGTGGGCTCCCGCGAGCAGGAAGGCGTGGGCGATTCCGGCGCCCATGCGCCCGCCGCCGAGCACGCCGACGCGATCAGGCACGCCACTTTCGCCGCGGTCACCGAGTTCAAGTTCAGACACGCTCATCAGACACGCTCCAAAATGAGGGCCGAGCCCTGGCCGACGCCGACACACATGGTGGCGAGGCCGTGCTGGGCGTTTTCCCGCTCCATGCGGGCGAGCAGGGTGACGACCAGGCGTGCACCGCTTGACCCGAGCGGATGCCCGAGCGCGATCGCGCCGCCGTCGCGGTTGACAATTTCTTCGTCGAGGCCGAGGCGGCGGATGCACGCGATCGACTGGGTGGCGAAGGCTTCGTTGAGTTCGATGGCGCCGAGGTCGGCGAGGCTCAGGCCGCTGCGCTCGAGGGCTCGCTGAGTGGCGGCGACCGGCCCGAGGCCCATGATCTCCGGGGCCAGGCCCACGTTGGCACCGACCACGATGCGAGCGCGCGGCGTGAGGCCGTACTTTTTCACGGCCTCGCCGCTCGCCACGAGAACCGCGGAGGCGCCGTCATTGAGCGAGCTCGCGTTGCCGGCTGTAACGACGGAGCCACCGGCGACAATGGGCCGCAGGGCGGCGAGGCCCTCGAGGGTGGTCTCGCGGCGCAAGCCCTCATCGACGAGGACCTCGCCCTTTTTGGTAGGCACGCCGACGATCTCATCGACGAAATGGCCCGCGTCGATCGCGGCGGCGGCGCGCTGGTGGCTGCGAAGGGCGAAGGCATCCGCTTCTTCGCGGGTGATGCCGTCGAGGCGGGCGACCTCTTCGGCGGTCTCGGACATCGAGAAGGTGGCTTTGTCGCGGGCGGCGAGTTTGGGGTTCACGAAACGCCAGCCGATGGAGGTGTCGAACTGGGCACCGGGCTTGGCCCAGGCGCGGTCGGGTTTGGCCTGCACCCAGGGGGCGCGGGTCATCGACTCGACGCCGCCGGCGATCATGAGATCGGCGTCTCCGGCGCGGATTGCCTGCGCGGCCATGGTGATCGCCGACATGCCCGAGGCACACAGCCGGTTCACGGTGATCCCCGGCACGTGGTCGGGCAGCCCGGCCAACAGCCCGGCCATGCGGGCGACGTTGCGGTTGTCTTCGCCGGCCTGGGTGGCGGCGCCGAAGATGATCTCTTCGACCAGGCCCGGATCGATGCCGGCGCGGCGCACGGCCTCGCCGACGACGAGCGCGGCGAGGTCATCGGGGCGAACTGTGGCCAGCGCTCCGCCGTACCGACCTACGGGGGTGCGTGCTCCTCCAACGAGGTAGGCCTCAGCCATGTTTTCTCCTGACGACGGTGTCTGCGTGTGCGTGTGGAAACGAGTCGTAACTTACCGACCGTTCGGAAAGTAATTCTGGCAGACGGATGCTCGCGCGGCAACTCCCGAATTCTCAGTCGGTGCCGACGCGAGCGGTCACGCCGACTAAATGGTCTGCACCAGAATCGATGCCACCACGATCGACGCCGTCGTGACCGTGGTGAAGCCGCCCACGAGCATGGGAGTGATCAGCTCATCAAAAATCGCCTTTTGCTCGTCTGCAGTGCGCCCCACGGAACGGCTGATTTCCTGGCAGAGAATGTAATCCCCCGGAAAGCCAAACATTGCCGTCAAAGCAACGGGAATGCCCTTCAGCGGGTCCCACTTGAAAATTTTCGAGGCGATCCACCCTCCGCCGATAATGCCGATTCCGCCAACGCCGAGGATCAGCAGCACGGGCCAGAATGCCTGAAGCATGTCGTTCCAGGTGACCGAGCTCATACTCGCGAGGACGACCACGATGACCGTCGCCATGGCGAGACCGAAAGCATTTGCCCGCTGCATTGCCTTGGGCGGGAAAATTCCGAGCACGTGGCCAATGATCCCGATTGCCAGCGCCCAGATTCCATAGTTGACACCGGTGATCGATCCCAGCAACGTGGCTAAACTTCCCGAAGCCAGCAACAGCATCAGGATGATGGTCGGTTCCTGAAAGCGTTCCGGCAGCAGCTGAATTTTTTTCGCTGTGGTGGTCGCGGGGCGCGCCTGCAGGTGGGTGGCAAGTGCGGTGCGCGCACCGGCGGCACTCACACGGTCGGTGCCGCCATCGGCACTTGATGCGATCGAGTCTGATGCGGAGGTCGGTTGCAGCTGTCCGCCGTCACGAAGTTTCACCGCGTACTTACGCAGAAGAATGTTCGCCAGCGGCATGCCGATGAGGCTTTGCACGCCCAGCACGAGTGCGGGGATGACGACGAGATGATTCAGGCCCAACTCGGTCAGTCGCTCAGCGGTGATGATGTAGGCAAGGATGCCCCCGGTCACCGGCCCGGCACCGGCCACGGCCGTGGCGTAACCGAGGATCGGCGACACGACCAGCAGGATCAGCCCCGCACCGAGAACGATTCCGAACAGTGCGATCAAGATCGCTTTGTATTGCGAGCGGAGCTGACTGATCGGTATCAGCGTGCCCATGTGCGTGATGACGGCCGCCACCAGAAGCGAGCCCACGGCCGCAAACGCCGAGTTCGGTATCAGGTCGGCCGGCAGGACGCCGGTCCAGATAAGCACGAGATAGCCGACGAAGATAATCAGGAGGGACGGTATCCAGGCCTTCGACAGAATGGAAATCACCTCGCCGACGGCGAGGAGCAGAATAATCACCGTAGCGACATAAATCGGTTGTTCTAACATCAATCCAGGCCTTTTCTTCTCAACACTGAGCGAAACGTTCCGACAGGCGACGGGGCGAAATCAGCTACGCGGGGAACTGGTTTCGGCCGTCCTTCCACACCTGGTCGATCATGGTGGGGAGTGAGGCGAGCTGGTCGACGGAGTCCAGGCGAGTGTTCAGAACCACGGCGTCCGCCAGGTACGACGGAGCCAATCGCCCAATGGATCCGATGGGAGTGATGAGCTCTCCGGCCACCGACGTCGTGGCTGCGAGCACCTGCTCGAGTGTCATGCCCACTCCGGCGAGCAGGGCCAGCTCCTGCAGGTTTTCGCCGTGCACGCCCACCCCGGAGTCGGTGCCCATGGCGATGCGCACACCGGCGGCGACTGCTCGCCGAATGGATTCGCGGTGAATGTCAATCACCTGGTGGGCTTTCGCGATGACCAGCGGCGAAAGTCCGCTCTGTCCCGATGCCGCCTTGCGGATGACAGCCTCCGGCGCGGCAAGGGTGGGAACGAGGTACGCGTTCTTTTCCAGAAACAGGGCGATGGCTTCGTCGTCGAGATAGATTCCGTGCTCAATGGTGCGCACGCCCATGCGCAGAGCGTTCTTGATTCCGGCAGCTCCCTGCGCGTGCGCCATGACGTATTTGCCCTGCGCTTCGGCCTCGTCCACGATGACCCGAATCTCGGCCTCGGTGAATTGCGAGTGGCGCGGGTCGTCCGTGGGCGAGAGCACACCGCCGGTCGAGCAGATCTTGATTTGGTCGGCGCCGGCCCGAAGCATGCGTCGAGTGACCTTGCGCACTTCTTCGACTCCGTCCGCGATTCCGCTTGGGCGGCCGGGGTGCGATCCCATGGTCGGGGACTCCACGCCGGACGGCTGCCAGAAGTCCGCGTGCCCGCCGGTTTGGGACATGATGCTGATGGCTAGCCGAAGGCGCGGACCCTTGATCAGTCCGCTGTCAACGGCAAGCTTGGTGCCCAGATCGGCGCCGCCAGCGTCGCGTGCCGAGGTGATTCCGGCGCGCAGGGTGGCTTCGAGATTACGCACCGATTCGTAAAACTGCAGGGAGAACGGTTCGGTGAAGGCTTGGAGTGAGCCCGGATTCGACGTTGTGGAGTGAATGTGCAGGTCGATCAGCCCGGGCAGCACCGTCTTGCCGCTGCAATCGATCACGCTGGCGTTCGCGAAGGCCGGGTCCGATCCTGCTTGCGGGCCAACCGCCGCGACAGTGGTTCCGGTGAACACGATGTCCGCCGGCTCGGGAAGGAACCGTTCGCCGTCAAAAACGTGGGCATTCTGAAAAACAGTGGTGGAGACAGTCATGAGGACCTTTCAGTGGGTGCCGGCGGGGCGACCGGGGAGCCCATCGGCTGCGTCAGTGCGGCCGATCCTCGTGCATTTCCCCCGGTTGCCTACAACTGATCGTGCCCCTAATGGGGAAGAAAACAAAATGAGCACCCACCGAACGGTGGATGCCCATCTTGTCTACAAACGAATCTTCAAGCGGATGCTAGATGCTCGCGAGTTCGCGCACGGCCGCGTCACCGGGGGTGGCGGAGGTGTAGCTCGCGTCGATCTCGGCACGGTCGAGCAGCTCGTCCATGCGGCGCTTGCGCTGCTTGGGAATGAGCGTCACGACGGTTCCGGTCTTGCCGGCGCGGCCGGTGCGTCCCGCGCGGTGGAGGTACGTCTTGTACTCGTCGGGGGCATCGGCCTGGATGACCAGGTCGATGTCGTCGACGTGGATTCCGCGAGCAGCGACATCCGTTGCGACGAGAACGTTGACCCGGCCGCTGGTGAGCATCTGCAGGTTGCGGGTGCGGCGGGCCTGGTTGAGGTCACCGTGCAGGCTGGTGGCCTTGACTCCGGCGTCTTCGAGCTGGTCAGCGAGCTGCTCGGCGTAGGCACGGGTGCGGCTGAAGATGAGCGTCTTGCCCTCGCGGTTGACGAGCTCTTCAATGATGCGGCCCTTGTCGCGGTGCTCGATGACGAGCACGCGGTGGTCGATCGTCGAGGAGGCCTGGTCTTCACCGGCAACCTCGTGCACGGCCGGGTTGGTCAGGAATTCCTTGACCAGCGAGGCAACGCCCTTGTCGAGGGTCGCGGAGAAGAGGAGCTTCTGGCCGCCGGCTTTGGTCTGGCGCAGGATGCGCTGCACCGGCTCCAGGAACCCGAGGTCGCACATGTAGTCGGCCTCGTCGAGCACGGTGACGACAACTTCGGAGAGGTCAAGACGACCCTGGTCGATGAGGTCTTCGATGCGACCGGCGGTGCCGATGATGATGTCCACGCCGCGCTGGAGGGCGCTGACCTGACGGTACTGGGGAACTCCGCCGTAGATCTGGGTGGTGAAGAGGCCGACGCTGCGGGCGATGGGCTGCACGGTGCGGTCGATCTGCAGGGCGAGTTCGCGGGTCGGGGCCAGGATGAGCGCGCGGGGCTTGCGGGCCATCTTGCGGTCCTTGGCTCCGTTGTTCTCCATGAGTTTCTCGACGAGGGGAGCACCGAAGGCAATGGTCTTGCCGGATCCGGTCTTGCCACGGCCAAGCACGTCGCGCCCGGCGAGCACGTCGGGGATGGTCGCGGCCTGGATCGGGAACGGTGACGGAGCACCAAGGGCGGCGAGCTCGCGCACGATGTTCTCGCCGAGGCCCAGGTCGCCGAAGGTCACACCGACGACATCGGATGCCGTCGTCGCGATGGCTTCGAGACGCTCGAGTACGACGTCGTCGCCGCCGGCGAAGCTCGGCTTGGCGCCGTGTTCGCTGCGCTTCGGGTAGAACTTGCTGTCGCCATCGCTCGGGCGGTCGTTACCGAAGTCGCGACGGGGCGCACGCTCGGCGCGATCACCGTAGGACGGACGCTCCGTGCGGGCCGGACGGTCGTTGTTATAGGCCGGACGATCTGTGCGCGGGGCACGGTCACCGTAGGACGGACGCTCCGTGCGGGCCGGACGGTCGTTGTTATAGGCCGGACGATCGCTGCGCGGGGCACGGTCACCATAAGAGGGACGCTCCGTGCGGGCCGGACGGTCGTTGTTATAGGCCGGACGATCTGTGCGCGGGGCACGGTCACCGTAGGACGGACGCTCCGTGCGGGCCGGACGGTCGTTGTTATAGGCCGGACGGTCGTTGTTATAGGCCGGACGATCGCTGCGCGGGGCACGGTCACCATAAGAAGGACGCTCGGTGCGCGGAGCACTGTTGCGGTCGCCATAGGCCGGACGGTCGTTGTTATAGGCCGGACGATCGCTGCGCGGGGCACGGTCACCATAAGAGGGACGCTCGGTGCGCGGAGCACTGTTGCGGTCGCCATAGGACGGACGGTCGTTATTATACGACGGACGGTCTGTGCGGGGGCGGTCGTTGTTGTATGCAGGGCGCTCGTTGCGCTCGCTGTTGGTACGGCCACCGTTTTCGGGGCGAACGGAACGCGAGCCGTAAGCCGGACGCTCGCCCGAGGGGCGCTCGTTCGAACGCGCGGCGCGCTCGTCAGCGTTCCAGCGCTGCTTCTTGGGGGCTCCCTCGTCAGCGCGGTAGCCGCGGTGTCCGGGGCTCTTGCTGCCGGCGTTGTTGGAACCGCCGTGGCCCGATCCGCCCTTGGAGTATTTGGGATCGAAGTTCTTACCATTACGACCGACGGTGGAGTTGTGCGAATTGCCTTGAGGCATAAAGATATCTCTGGGTTGTGTTCAGTACATGGCAGAACAACATCGCACATGCGACGTAACTGAGAACCCGAGCAATCTGTGGTCGGGGCCGTTCACATACAGTGATTTTTCACCAGCGGATTACTGGGAAACCGGCCCAACTTGACTTACAAACCCATCCGCGCACAGCGCGGTGTCAAGAGCCGACTTGTCTACGCTACCCGATACACCCGGAAAAGTCACGCGCAAGTGTGCACATTGTCTCGCTCTATTCTGATGACATGACCATTTCGATCAGTATTGAGCAGCCCCGGCAGGCTGACGTCGAGGCCCTACTGGCCGCCGGAACCGTCTTCGCATACTCGCTCTACCCCGTGGAGAACACATTCCTACTTAGTACTGACGAACTCGAGCGTCCGGGCGTCGCCGTGTATGTGGCCCGCGATGCGCACGGGGCTGCCTGCGGCATGGCGGCTCTGGTTCCGCTGGACTCCGCCGACACGGCCGAACTGAAGCGACTGTTTG
Source organism: Cryobacterium flavum (assembly GCF_900103805.1). GTDB lineage: Bacteria > Actinomycetota > Actinomycetes > Actinomycetales > Microbacteriaceae > Cryobacterium > Cryobacterium flavum. The sequence goes on from NZ_FNIB01000001.1 coordinate 12,402, forward strand.
TGCACGCCGAGGCTCGGGGCCGCGGTGTGGCCGGCCGCCTGCTCGACCGCATCGAAGCGGATGCCGCTGGCCGCGGCATCCGCTCGCTCGCGTTGGAGACCGGCACGCTGCAGGACGCGGCGGTGGCGCTCTACCGTCGTCGCGGCTACGAGCAGATCGACCTGTTCGGCCCGTATGTCGGCGAAGAGCTCAGCCTCTGCTTCGCCAAGAGCCTCTGACTCAGGCGGCACCTTGGAGCACCCAGGCCGGGAACGGGTCGGCCAGTGTGTTCCAGAACATGGGGCCGGCGAGAAACTCGGCGTCGGTGAGCAGGCAGTCGTCAAGGTTGGCACTGAGCAGGCGCGCGTCGAGGTCGCGGCCGAAGAAGGCGATCTCCTGGCCGAGCGGGGACTCGGGGTCGTGGCTCGCCATGCTGGTGGGTTCGAAGGTGATGGTGGGACCGGCGCTGCTCCAGGAGCCGACGGTGGCGGGCCGCGTGGCGAGACGAAACAGTCCGCGGGAGCGCAGGATCTCGCCGGCCTGCTCGGCGCGGTCGCGAAAGAAGTCGGCCAGGCGCGCTGGGTGGAACGGTCGCACGTCCCGGTAAACGACACAGGTGAGCCCCTGCGGACTGCGCGAGAGCAGGGCGTCGCCGTTGAGTTGGCGCACCCAGCCCGGGCTGCGCTGCAGCCAGGCGAACATGTCGCGGCGCGGAACGGGCCAGCCGTCGGCACTGCCCTGGCCGTGTTCGGCGAACACGATGTGGCTGGCCGGGTTCAGTAGGCGCACGAAATCGCGAATATCGGCGGAATCGCTCATGGGCACGAGGTCGGTCTTGTTGATCACGACGATACTCGCCCACTCGATCTGTTCGATCAACAGGTCACCGACGGTGCGCTCGGGGTCGTTGTGGGCGTGGCCATAGTTCACGTCGTGTTCGTCGGGAGTCGGCGCGAGGGTTTCGCGGTGGAGGTCGGACCAGAATCGCTCGGCATCCAGCACGGTGATGAGGTCGCCGAGACGCACGGCGTGGCCGCTGGCCAGTCGCTCGGGTGAGTCACCGGTTTCGACGAGGGAACTGGCAATCTCGAGCGGCCCGACCGCGGTCGGTGCCTCGACGAAAACGTCGAGAGCGGATGCCTCGCCCCTGCCCGTTGGAACACTGTCGGCCGCTTCGATGAGCACAGTGCGCAGGGCGTCGGACGCCGATGTGGTCAGGGCGAACGGTTGGCGCCCGAGGTTGTGCGCCACCGACGTCTTGCCCGCGCCGGCCAGGCCGCTCACCACATTCACCCGAAGATACGTTTCTGTCTGCATGCCTGTTACTCTAATTGATATTCGTTCTCAATAAAAAATCTAAATCGGGGAAATATGAAGGTACGCAATTCGCTCAAGGCGCTCAAGGCGGTTCCGGGCTCGCAGATCGTGCGGCGACGCGGACGCACGTTCGTGATCAACAAGCTCAATCCGCGCGCCAAAGCACGCCAGGGCTAGCCGCGCGGCCTTCGCAGCGGTCGCGGCACGTGTTTGAGAAGTTGGCACTGGTTTGAACACGTGCCAACTTCCTGGAGGCGTACCACGACGCTCAGCGCGGCCAGGCTCACCGCAGGGGGCCTCACCGAGGCCGGCTCATCGCGGCCGGCCACCGATCCGACGAGACAGCTCCGCGGCCGTCGCCGCCACGGTTTCGGCGAGCGCCGGCCAATCCCCGGGTGCGAACCGGTCCTGCGCGAAGGTCACCGCAATGGCGGCGGCGGGCCAGCCGGCGTGGTCGTGCACGGCGAGCGCGACGGAGGCGATGCCGGGCGTGATCTCGCCGTTTTCGGTGGCATAGGCATCCGTTTTGACGCGGTCGAGCACCGCTCGCAGCTCGAGCCTCGTGTGCGGGCCACGGCCGTCGCGCTGTTCGAGCGCCGCCTGGTTCGGATAGAGCGCACGCAACTGGGCGGCGGGCAGGGCCGCGAGCAGGGCGCGTCCGCTGGCGGTGAGGTGGGCGGGCAGCCGCACCCCCACGTCGGAAACGAGGGACGGGCGGTGCGCGGCGCGTTCCTCGACCAGGTAGATCACGTCACGCCCGTGCAGCACCACGAGGTGCGCGCTCTCCCCCAGCCGGTCGACGAGCTGGGCGATCAGCGGGCGGCCGAGCCGGGAGAGCGGTTCCTGCCGGCTGAACCCCGAGCTCAGTTCGAAGGCGGCGATGCCGAGCCCGTAGCGGTGTTCTTCCGGCAGGTGCACGACGAACCCCTCCGCTACGAGCACGTCGAGCAGCTGGTATACGGTCGAGCGCGGCAGGCCGAGGGCGGCCGCCAGCGCTGCCGCGGGGATCGGTCCACGCTGGGCGGCGAGATGCGTCAAAACCCGCAGGGTGCTCTGCGCGGCCGGAACCTTCGAAGCCATCACGAATCCTTTCAGAGCGGATGCTCATGTCCGGTATCCCGGACACCGTCCAGCGTATCGCCCTGTTGCCCGGGCCCGCGAGGGTGTCCAATCGAAGTATGACCCTTGCAGCCACGCCCAGAACCGACCGGACCAACCCGAGCGGGGCATCCGCGTCGAGCGTCGTTGTGGGAGTCGGAGCGCTCTCGTTCGCCGACGTGATCGCCGTCGCCCGCCACAAAGCGCGCGTCACCCTCGACCCGGCGAGTCTGGAACAGGTCGGGGCGACCCGCACCATCATTGACGCCCTCGCAGCTGACACCGAGCCGCACTACGGCATCTCCACCGGCTTCGGGGCCCTCGCGACGACGTTCATCACCGCCGACCGGCGCGCCCAGCTGCAGGCGAGCCTCGTGCGCTCGCACGCGGCCGGAAGCGGACCGGAGGTGGAACGCGAGGTCGTGCGCGCCCTCATGCTGCTGCGGCTTTCGACGTTGATGACCGGGCGCACCGGCGTGCGGCCGGCCACCGCCGAGACCTACGCGGCCGTGTTGAACGCCCAGATCACCCCGGTCGTGCACGAATATGGATCGCTCGGCTGCTCCGGCGACCTCGCCCCACTCGCCCACTGCGCCCTCGTCGTGATGGGCGAAGGCCAGGCGCGCGACGCGGCCGGCGCCCTGCTCGGCGGCGACGAAGCCCTCAAAGCTGCCGGCATCAAGCCGGTCGTGCTCGCCGAAAAAGAGGGCCTCGCCCTGATCAACGGCACCGACGGCATGCTCGGCATGCTCGTGCTCGCCCTGGACGACCTCGCCCGCCTGCTCGTGACAGCCGATATCGCGGCGGCGATGAGCGTGGAGGCACTGCTTGGAACGGATGCCGTCTTCGCGGCCGATCTGCAGCAGCTGCGGCCCCAGCTCGGCCAGGCCGACAGTGCCGCGAATCTGCGCCGCCTGCTCCACGGCTCAGGCCTGCTGGCCAGCCACGCCGGCCCGGAAGACACGTCGGTGCAGGACGCCTACTCGCTGCGCTGCGCCCCACAGGTGCACGGTGCAGCGCGCGACACCGCCGCGCATGCCGCCCTCGTGGCCGGCCGCGAACTGGCCAGCGCCATCGACAACCCCGTCGTCACCGTCGGCGGGCGAGTCATGTCGAACGGCAACTTTCACGGCGCCCCGCTCGGCTACGTGCTCGACTTTCTCGCCATCGCCTCAGCGGATGTCGCGAGCATGAGTGAGCGCCGCACCGACCGTCACCTCGACGCGAGCCGCAGCAAGGGTCTGCCACCGTTTCTCGCGCACGAAGTTGGCGTCGACTCCGGACTCATGATCGCCCAGTACACCGCCGCCGGGATCGTGTCGGAGTTGAAGCGGCTGGCTGCACCGGCGTCCGTTGACTCGATTCCGTCGTCGGCCATGCAGGAGGACCACGTATCGATGGGCTGGCACGCCGCCCGCAAGCTGCGCCGCTCGCTCGACGGGCTCGGCCGGGTGCTCGCGATCGAGATCATGACCGCCGCCCGATCGCTCGACCTGAGGGCACCGCTCACTCCCGCCGCGGCAACCGGAGCGGTGCGCGACCTCGTGCGCACCGTCGCCGCCGGCCCCGGGCACGACCGCTTTCTCTCCCCCGAAATTGAGAGGGTCGTGGCGCTCGTGGCGTCGGGCGCGGTGCGCTTGGCTGCCGGCTCGGGACTGGTGTAACGCTCGACCGACCTTGTAGCGACCTTGTACGGTGAATTTGCCCCGTTGTGAGCGCAGCGGTGCCGTGCCATACTTGCGCCACGCTGGCCCGCCCGAGCCGCGTAAATCCATTACCCGAAATGGATCAGGTTCTGCAATGTTGCCACCCGCGAAGCGCCAACGCACCGTGCGGTTCGGGCGAGCGAAACCGCGGCATCGGGCCACTGTTAAGCGGATGCTGGTTCGTCGCGACGGCTGGCTCGCCGCGGTCGTTGTCACGGCCCTCGTACTCTTCGGCGCACCGATCGCGGCCAGCGCCGACGACCTGCCAGCGGGCTCGTCGGCCACGCCGACGCCCGTCGTGAGCGCCATGACGGAGCCGGTGCCCACGCCCACGCCTGAACCAACCGCGCCCGCGCCGGACCCCGTGTCGGCGCCTACTCCGGCGTCGACACCGACGCCGGAGCCCACGCCTGAACCGATCGTCGCGCCGACCCCTGAGCCCACCCCCGAACAGACCCCCGAACCGACCGCAGAGCCGACATCCACACCAACACCGACCGAGGCACCCGTTCCTGAACCCAGTGATGGTCCCGTCCCGCCGGTGACCGAAACTCCGCAGCCAACCCCCGACCCAACCGTCGCCCCCAACCTGGTTACACCGATTGATACCGCGGCAACCGCGGCACAAGCCGCGGCCACGGTATCCGCTCAGGCAACGGCGCGCGCGGCCGCAGCCCAGGCACTCGCGGCGCAGCGGACGGCCGCCGAACGGGTCGCTGCCGAGCGCTCCGCCGCCCAGGAACTGACCGTTCAGCGAGCCGCAGTATTGGCGACCGCGCTGACCCGCTCGCAGACCGCGCAGGTCGCCCTTGACACCGCGCGCCGCGAACTGGAATCAACACGCGCGAGCCAGTCGATCGCTCTCGGTCGTGCTTCCCTCGTGCACCGCCTTGCGCTGGAGGCGTCACAGCAATCCGCCGTCTCCCGGCGCAGCTTCGCGGTCCTCGCGCGCAAGCTGGCCCAGCAACAAAGCGGTGCCGGCGTCGCCGACGTCTTTCTCGGCGGGCATTCGCTGGGCAATGTGCTCGATCAGCTCAGCACCCTTGACCAACTGGACCGCGTCAGCGAGAACATTGAGACGATCCAGGCGCGCGCCGAGGCCGACTCAGCGCGCGCAGAGCGGCTAAACCAGCAAGATGCCGAGACGCGCGCCGCCGCGAGCACGGTGTCGGTCGACGCCAGCCAGGCCACACTCGACGCGGCCACGAGCGACTTCGAGCGGGCCGGCCTCGACCTGGTCGCCGCAGCAACGCAGGCCGCGACCGCCGCCGCGAGCCTGGCCGCCATCGACGTGCGCCCGATCGTGCGCACCGACGTCGGGCAGCTGAGCGACCAGGGCTGGGCCAACCCGGCACGCGGACCCATCACGGATGCCTACGGTCCGCGCCCGGTTCGCCCGCTCCCCGGAGTCGGCGCGTTCCACCACGGCACCGACATCGGGTCGAGCTGCGGAGCGCCCGTCTTCGCCGCCACCGCCGGAATCGTTCGCGCAGTGGGCTCCGTGGGAAGTTACGGCAACTGGATCCTGATCGACCACGGTGAGAGGGTGCAGACGGGCTACGCCCACCTCGCCACCGGTGAAACGCTCGTCACTGTCGGTGATCCCGTCGCCGCTGGCCAACGAATCGGCAGTGTCGGCAGCACCGGTCTGTCCACCGGCTGCCACACCCACGTCGAGGTGCGGGTCGACGGCGTGCGCATCGACCCGCAGCCCTTCTTCCTACTTCGCGGCGTCGTGCTCGGAGGCTGACGGCATCTGCACGTCGTGCTGGTTGCACCGCGACTGCGTCACCGGCAGCCGATCCTCGGGGGCCGCTATCGGCCATCCGCTGCGGCAGGTCACATTCAACGCAGGAGATGCCATTTCGGCCCCACGGGACCCGTCCACCACCCGTGAGATGCCATTTTCGGCCCCTTGGACCCCGGCCAAGGGGCCGAAAATGGCATCTCGCAAGAATCAAGGGGCCGAAGTTAGCCTCTCGCACCGAATTCAGGCGACCCGACGCACCGAACGCCGCTCGCGCGTGCCCTCGACCAGCAGGTAGAGCACCGGCAGCACGATCAGCGTCAGCACCGTCGACGACACCAGACCGCCGATGACGACGAGGGCGAGCGGCTGCGAGATGAATCCGCCGTGGCCGGTGAGGCCGATCGCCATCGGCAGCAGCGCGAAGATCGTCGCCAGGGCGGTCATCAGGATGGGCCGCAGCCGTCGGCTGGCACCGGCCACGAGGGCGTCGGGCACCGAGAGGCCGCGTCGACGGTACTGGTTGACCAGGTCAACGAGCACGATGGCGTTGGTGACCACGATTCCGATGAGCATGAGCACGCCGATCAGCGACGGCACCCCCAGCGGAATGCCGGTCACGACCTGCAGTGCGATGGCCCCCGTCGCCGCGAACGGCACCGACACGAGCAGCAGCAGCGGCTGCAGTAGCGAGCGGAACGTCGCCACCATCACGATGTAGACGATGAGAATGGCCACGAGCATCGCGATCCCGAGCTGCGAAAAGGCTTCGGCCTGATCGGCGCTGACCCCGCCGAGGGTTGCGGTTGCCCCGGTCGGCAGCGCCGTGTCGGCGAGCATCTGGCCCAGCTGCGCGTTCGCCGTGCCCAGGTCATCGCTCGCGGGGGTCGCCGATACGGTCGCCGTGCGCAGCCCCTTCGCCGTGGTGAGCGTGCTCGGACCGTCGACTTGTTCCACGGTCGCGAGGGTATCCAGGGCCACAGCTCCGGTGCGCGTGGGAATCTGCCGGGCCGCGAGATCGGCGGCAGTCGTCGGCGGCGATTGCGCCGACAGGTAGACGGTGAGGTTGGTCTCGTCGATCACGATCGATCCGATCGCGCTCGGCTGCATGGCCTGCGACACGAGCGTTCCAAGAGCGAATTCGCTCAGACCGGCCGTGGCGGCCGCCTCCCGATCGATGGTGACGGCCAGATACGGCAGCGAGGCGGCGAGGGTGCTCGCGCTCTCCTTGATCGCACCAAGTTTCTGTACCGCGCTGAGAATGGCGGTGGTCGCGGTCTGCAGGTCGGCATCCGTTGCGGCCGTGATATCGACGGCGATGTCGGAGGACGCCCCGAAACCGCTCGCCGCGGCGACCGAGATCTCGCCCACGTCGCCCAGTTTGGCCAGGGCCGTGCGCGCGTGATTTTGCACCGTATCGGCGTTGGCGCCGTCGGCGGTGGTGATCGAATAGGTCACCGCGCTCGACGTGGGCGCCCCGCCGCGGAACGCGCTCGCGGCGCTTCCTCCGCCGATCGAGAGCTGCACGATGTCGATTCCGTCCAGGTCACGCAGCGCTTTTTCGACCGAAGCGGATGCCGCATCCTGCGCGGCCAGACTGCTGCTTACCGGCAGCGTCTGGGTCACCCGGAACGTGTCCTGCCCGGTCGACCCGAGAAAATTCACCTTCATGAACGGCACGAGCGCCGCCGTTCCGCCGAGCACGAGCACGGCGAGCAAAAGCGTCGCGACGGCGTGTTTCAGGGTGAACCGAATGACCGGCAGATAGCCCTTCTGCAGCCGCCCCGGGTTCTCGCCGGCCTCGGCCGCCGCCGACAGTCGCGTTGGCAGGTTTGGTGCCATGCCGGTCGAAGCGGATGCCGCGGCCGCGTGCCGCGAGTGCCCGCCGGTCTCCAGAATCGCCGGCTCCGGTTCGGCGGCGAGCGCGGTTTGGTCAGCCGTGACGGCCTTGGGCGCCCGCAGAAACCAGTACGCGAGCACGGGAACGATGGTGAGCGACACCAGCAGTGAGGCCAGCAGGGCGATCGTCACGGTGAGCGCGAACGGTCGAAACAGTTCGCCGGTCGACCCGCCGACAAAGGAGATCGGCAGGAAGACGGTGACCGTCGTGATGGTCGAGGCGGTGATCGCTCCGGCCACTTCGCGCACCGCGAAGACAATCGTGGCGGCGCGGTCGGCACCCGCCACGAGGTGCCGCTTGATGTTCTCGATCACCACGATGGAGTCGTCGACGACCCGGCCGATGGCGATTGTGAGCGCGCCGAGAGTGAGGATATTGAGCGAATAGCCCACTCTCTGCAACCCGATAAAGGTGATCAGGACCGAGGTCGGAATGGAGATGGCCGTGACGAGGGTGGCCCGCACCGACAACAGGAACAGTAAAATCACGATCACCGCGAAGCCGAGGCCGAGCAGGCCCTCCTGGGTGAGCGCGTCGATCGACTGCTGAATGAACGGCGCCTGGTCGAACACGACCGTGAACGTCGCGGGCGCGACCGCGGCTTCAAGCTGCGGCAAAATCGCGCGCACCGCCTTCGACACGTCGACCGTGTTCGCAGCGGGAACCTTGGTGACGGCGATGGTGAGGGCGGGTTCGCCGTTCACCCGGGAGATGCTCGTGATCGGGTTTTCGACGAGCGCGACCGTGGCGACGTCACCGATGGTCGCGGGGGCGGCATCCGCTACACCGGTGAGACCGGTGGAACCAGCAATCAACGGGAGCGCGCTGATGTCGTCGACCGAGCCGAGCTTGCCGCCGGCCTGCACCGACAGGGTCGTGTCGCCCTCGGTGATGGTGCCGGCCGGAATCAGCGACCCGTTCTGCTGCAGCGCATCGCGCAGGTTTTGGGTGCTGAAGCCGCGGGCGGCGAGTTCATCGGCGTTGGGCGTGATCGTGACGCGGCGGCCGATATCGCCGACCAACGCGGCATCGCGCACGCCGGCCACGTCGCGAATATCGCCGAGCACGCTGCGTTTCAGCTGGTCGGCAAGCGCCACGGTATCACTTGAGGCGACCGCGAGCGAGATCACCGGAAAGTCGTCGATGCTGCCGCTGATCACCTGCGGGTCGACGTCGGCCGGCAGCACGCTCTTGATGCGGTTGATGGCCTGGTCAATGCGGGATTCCGCCTTGACCAGGTCGGTGCCGTAGGTGAAGGTGGCGCTCACCAACGAGGAGTTCGTGCTGCTCGTCGTCGACGTCGTTTCGAGGCCGACCAGGCCCTGAATGGCCGTCTCGATCGGGGTCGATACGTCGTCGTTGACCACCTGCGGCGACGCACCCGGATAGCTCGTGGACACGAGCAACTGCGGCAGCTGCAGCGACGGAATCAGCTCCTGTTTGAGCCCGGTCAGGGCCAGGCTGCCGAACACGGCCGCCACAATGGTGATGAGGGCGATCAACGCCCGATTCTTCATGCTCACTACCGCGAGAAAATGCACCCGCTCAGTATGCCAGTGCGCGCGGGTCAGACCACCTCGGCCAGGTACCCGGTATCAGCGAACGGATGCCGCAGCAGCGACCCCCAGGCGGCCTCCAGCGCGTCGACGGCCCGGTCGGTGTCCGGGGCGGAGTGTGAGAAAGGCAATCGCAGGAACCGCTCGAAAGCGCCATCGAGGCCGAACCGCGGACCAGCAGGCACGAGCAGGCCGTGGCTGCGCGCCGCGAGCGTGAGCTGCGAACTCACGGGACGGCCGAGGTTGACCCAGGCGGTGATGCCGCCGTCGACGTGCGGCACCTGCCAGTCGGGGAAGGTCTCGGCCAGGCGGCGTTCCAGGTGGTCGCGGCCCACGCGCAGCAGCTCACGGCGGCCGGCCAGGATGGCGGGCATGTCGGCGAGCAGCCGCGTCACGATGAGCTGTTCGAGAATGGGGGTGCCGAGGTCATTGGTGCAGCGAGCGGCCACGAGCTTGCTAATGAGCGCCGGTTCGGCGCGAATCCAGCCGATACGCATGCCGCCCCAGACGGTTTTACCCACCGAGCCGACACTCACCACTCGCGGTGCCGACCGCATGTCGGTGCAGGCCGCGAACGGCAGAAACTCGCCAGCGCGGTCAATGTCAAGTTCGGCGATGGTCTCGTCGATGATGAGGGTTGTGCACGCGTCCGCAGCGGCAGAGGCCACCCGTTCGCGTTGCTCGGCCGGCATGCTCTGGCCGGTGGGATTGTGAAAGTCGGGCATGAGATAGCCGACGACCGGGCTGCTGCGCTGAAGCGTTTGCAGCAGGGCGGCTTCATCCCAGCCCCGTGTGCCCGGGTCGTCACCCGGCCCGCCGGCCGACACGTTCACGGCGGCGAGGCGGGCGCCGGCCGCACGCAGGGCCTCGGCCGCGTGCGGATACGTCGGTGATTCGATCAGGGCGCGGTCTCCGCGGCCGACGAGCACGCGGGCCAGCAGGGCAATGGCGTGCTGGGCGCCGAGGGTCACCATGATCTGCTCCGGCGCGGTCGGCAGGCCGCGAGCGGTATAGCGGTCGGCAATCGCAGCCCGCAACTCAGGAATGCCCACGGGGTCGAACCCGGAGTCATCCAGGTGCCGCGGTAGCTCGGCGGCGGCGTGCGCTGCGGCATCCGCCAGGCCGGGCAGCGCCGGCATCGTGGCCTTGCTGAAGTCCAGGATTCCCTCCGTTTCCGGAGTGGGGCTGGGCGCGCCGGCCCCCGGCAACCGCACGATGCTGCCCGACCCGCGCACACTGCGCAGGTAGCCCGCGTCGCGCAGCTCACGATAGGCCGCCGTCACCGTGGTTCGACTGACACCGAGGCGCTCGCTCAGATCACGTTCGGCGGGCAGGCGGCTGTCGGTGGGGATACGCCCGTCGAGGGTCAGCAAGCGGATGCGATCGCTCAAGGCGCGATACGCGCTCGCTCCGCCGCGCCACTCGCCTAACAGGGTATCGAGGCCCCGAGCACTCAGGTGATTCTCGCTCATGAGGCCACCCTAGTCAGATTGGCATCTTGATAACAGGCCAGTTATGCAATTGGATTGGCAACTATGACCCGTCGAATCACGCAACTGCTTATTGGCCTCTTCCTCTACGGAATCGGCATTGCTCTGATCGTGCGTGGCGGCATCGGAGTGGCCCCCTGGGACGTGCTCACCCAGGGAATCGACAACCACACCCACCTGGGCTTCGGGCTGATCACGATTCTGACCAGTGCGGTCGTTCTGGTGCTGTGGATTCCGATCCGCCAGAAGCCGGGCTCCGGAACGCTGCTGAACGCCGTACTCGTGGGCCCGGCGGCCGACGTCGGCCTGTGGCTCATTCCGGCCGACCTCGACCTGTGGCTGCGGGTGCTCTTGTTCGCCGCCGGCCTGATGATGATTGCCGTCGCCACCGGCCTCTACATCGGGGCACACTTCGGCCCCGGCCCGCGAGACGGCCTGATGACCGGTCTGCACAAGCGCACCGGCTGGAAGATCTGGATCGTGCGCACCGGCATCGAGGTGACCGTGCTCGGCATCGGCTGGGCCCTGGGCGGCAACGTGGGAATCGGCACCGCGCTGTTCGCCGTGCTGATCGGCCCCCTCTGCCAGCGCACTCTCCCTCTCTTTGCGATCAAGCGCCCCGCGCCCGCCGCCCTCGTTCCCACGCCGTAGCAGGAGCCGCACCGAAGCCGAAGCGAGGCGAGGCCGAGCAATCTTGCGAAGCAAGGAGCGAGGCGGTTGGGTTTCCTGCGGGGTTGTGAGTTCTGAGCGAGGAGCGGGTGACCCACCCGGCGTCCCTGGAATGCCGCGCAACCACTCGAACTGCCGCTTGGCCAATCCGTGCGCCTCGTCACCAGCCGGGTCGATGCCCCGCGCCGCGGCTGCCTGGCGTCAAGGTCAAGCGGCAATGTCATGTTTCAGTGTCGGTGCCCCGGAGTACCGTTTATGGCATGGCAACGTGGCAGGAAGTTCAAGCGGATGCGCCGCAATTCGCTTCAAGGGTTCGCGCAATTTTCGACGCCGGCACCAACAAGACGATGGCCTCCCTGCGCCGGGACGGCTCCCCGCGCATCAGCGGCACCGAGCTCGTGTTCGAGCCCGAGCGCATCACCCTGGGCATGATGCCCGATTCGCAGAAGCTGCACGACGTGCTGCGCGACCGGCGGGTGGCCATCCACTCGCCCACCCTGGAACCCCCGGCAGGTCAGCCGTCGGACTGGGCCGGCGACGCGAAACTGGCCGGCGTGCTGGTAACCAAAGAGCCCAACCCGGCCGATCCGCCGGGGTCTTCGAGTTTCGAGCTGCGGGTGCACGAGGTCGTGCTCACCTACATCGATCCCGACAACACACACCTGATCATCGAGTCCTGGCACGAGGGCCGGGGGTGGAAGCGAATCAGCCGGCTGTAGGCCCGCAGAACTCGGTGATCGTGCCCTCGAGAATCTTCGCGAGTGCCCGCACCGACTCGGCGTCGGCCCACTCGGTATCGGCGTGCAGGCCCTCGCCGTCAGCGCCGAACACGACGCAGGGAATTCCGGCTTCGAGAATGAGCCCGGCATCGGTCCAGAACGGTTCGCCGCGCGTGACCGCCGGGCGTCCGAGCACCCGCTCGGCGTTGCCGGTCAGCGCCCGAACGATGGGCCAGTGTGGCTCGGCCTCGAAGGCCGCCCGCGCCACCAGCCGCGTCAGCGTGAACTGAAACTTCGGCTCCTCCACTGCCAAAGCAGTGAACAGCGCGCGCAGCTCGGACTCGACCTGCTCCGGGGACTGGCCCGGCAGCATCCGTCGTTCCAGGGTCAGCACACAGTGGGCCGCGACCGTGGCCGCATCGTCGCCGCCGGCGATCTTCGACACCCGCACGGCGCCGTGGCCGAGCGTGGGGTGGGCCGGTTCCGCGTGAAGTCGCTGCCGCAGGCCGTTGAGGGCGCCGAGCGCGAGGCCCGCATGCCAGATGGCGTCGACGCCCAGCTCGGGCTGCGAGCCGTGTGCGGCCAAGCCGGTCAGTTCGAGTTCGAACCAGGCGAAGCCGCGGTGGGCGGTAGTGAGTTCAAGGCTGCTCGGCTCGATCACCAGGGCGGCGTCGGCGCTCACTGTGCGCAGCACCTCCTCGGTGCCGATGCTGCCGAATTCCTCGTCGGCGACCAGCGTCACGATCACATCGCCGGCCAACTCGCCGGCGGATGCCCGCGCCGCTCCCACAAGAATCGCTGCGAGTCCGCTCTTGGTGTCGACGGCCCCGCGCCCGTGCACCCGGCCGTCCCGGAGCTCGCCGCTGAACGGGTCGCCGGCGTAGGTCGCGACGCCGACCGTGTCGAGGTGGGCGTTGAGCATGATCGAGCGGCCGGTGCCGGTGCCGCGCTTGACGCCGACGACCGACGGACGCCCGGGGGTCTGCTCCAGCACGGTGACCTCGAAACCCTGCTGGCGCAGCCACTGGCCGCACCAAGCCGCGATCCGGGCCTCCCCGGCGGCTCCCGGCACGAGGTCGGGGTTGACCGAATCGATGCGCACGAGCTGCTGCAAAATCGCGACCGGGTCGCTCTCGGAGGGTAAGCGGGACATCCTTCGAATCTAGGCCCTCTCGCGAGAGCGGGAAAATCGCCGCTTCCGGGGGCTGCTGCAACACTTTTTCCGCTCTCGCGGAACTGGGAACTGGGAACTGCGCTGGGTAGGGTGCAGCATGGGCACAACATCACGGTGGGGGCTGATTCCGGCGGCGCTGGTGAGCGCATCCGCTGTGCTGTTGTTTGCCGTGAGGATGCCGCTTGCCGGCTACTTCGTGCTCGCCGCAGCCCTCGTGCTCGCGTTTCTGATCAACCGGGCCCTGTTTCGCGACCTGTTGCTCATTGCCGTGGGCCTCGGCATCATCAGCACGATCTCGGTCGAGGCGAACATCAGCTACCCGAACATCGCGTTGATGGGCACCGTCCTGAGTCTCTCGGTGCTCGTGCCGTACCTCCTCTCGCGGTACTACTTCAAGGATCACGCGATTCGGTTTCCGATTCGCACCGGGCAGCGCTGGACCACCCTCGAGAAGGCGTACCTGCCGATCGTGGTGTTGCTCGGGTACTTGATTCTGCCGAGCTACTTCATCGGAAGCGGCGCGTACCAGAATTGGCCGGCGGTAACCCAGCCCGATGAGATCGCCCGACTGTTCGTGGGCGTGGGCTTCGTGGGCATCTGGGATGAACTGTTCTTCATCTGCATCGCCTTCGCCCTGCTTCGACGGCATTTTGCCGACTGGCAGGCCAATATTCTGCAGGCGGTGATCTTCTCGTCGTTTCTCTGGGAGCTCGGATATCAGAGTTGGGGGCCGCTGCTCACCGTGCCGTTCGCGCTGCTGCAGGGCTATACGTTTGCCCGCACCCGGTCACTGACCTACGTGGTCTGTGTGCACCTTCTGTTCGACGTCGTGGTGTTCCTCGTGCTCGTGCACGCTCACAATCGCGACTGGTTGAACATTTTTCTGTACTGACCCTCTTGCGCCTCTCAGGAACGCGATATATCGTGTCCTTTAGAACACGCGATATAGCGCGAGTTTACCTCTGAAAGGACAACCCAGTGTCACTGGAAAAATGGCTGGTCGCCCCCGGGCAGACCAAGATTATCGATGTCGAACTGGTGCGCAAGCTCAAGGTCGGCCTCATCGCCGGCACGGTCGACATCATCGGCCATGACGAACCCGGCGCTCGCATTGAAGTGCACGGCGTTACCGGCAAAGACCTGAAGATCTCGATGGACGGCGACCGCCTCGAGATCGACCACCCGCAGCTGCGCTGGGACAACTTCATCGAGGTCTTCGCCTCGTTCCGCGGTACCGCACGCGCCGAGGTGAGCATCTCGGTTCCCCGCGACGTCGCGCTGCGCTTTGGCGTGGTCTCGGCCGACGCCCTTGTCTCGGGCCTCCGCAATGACGCCAAACTCAGTACCGTCTCCGGTGACCTGGTGATCGACGACGTGCTGGGCGACCTCGAACTCAACGCGGTGAACGGCGAAATCTCCGTGCGCAATCACGTGGGAGCGCTGACCGTGCACACGGTATCCGGCGATATCACGGCGAGCGGCAGCATCCGTCAGTTCACGCTCGACGGGGTCTCGAGCAACGTGTTCCTCGACGTCACCGGCACGCCAGACCAGATCGTCACGAACTCGGTCAGCGGTAACCTCACCGTGCGGCTCGAGCCGGGCGTCGCCGCGCGCTACCACCTGAACACCCTCTCCGGCACGCTGCAGCTCGACGACCACACCGTGCGCACCGCGTTCGGCAAGGGCTACGAGGGCTCCACCGGCGCCCTCGACGGCAGCTGGGTCGACGTGCGCTCCAACTCGGTGTCCGGCGACATCTCGGTCGTGCGCAGCGAGATCACGAGCCCCGCATCGACCACGCAAGCGGATGCCGCAGCGCCCGCCGCGGTCCACTCTTCCCAGGACCCGGCATGAGTGCCATGTTCGCCCACGGCAGCCTGCGCCTATACCTGCTGAGCCTGCTGGCCGAGCGACCCCGGCACGGCTACGAGCTGATCCAGGCACTCAGCGACCGCTTCGGCGGCACCTACAGCCCGAGCGCCGGCACGATCTACCCGCGGCTGGCCAAGCTCGAGGAGGAGGGCCTCGTCACCAAGCAAGCGGATGGCCGCAAGACCGTCTACGAGATCACCGACGCCGGCCGCGCCGAACTGCACGCCCGCGAAGGTGAACTCGGCGCAATCGAAGACGAGGTGACCGACTCGGTGCGGCGTCTGGCCGACCAGGTGCGCACCGGAGTCAACTCCGCCATGAAGACCCTGCGGGCTGACCTCGCCTCGGCCGCCCGACAGGCGCGCGACGCGTCGTCGCCCTCGGCCCCGCGTGGCTACGACGGCACGCCGGAATCGTGGGACCCCACGGGCTCGTCCACCTGGGAGGCCCCCACGCCCCCGTCCGCAGGCCCGCCCCCGCACGCGGCCCCAACGTCGCCCGACAAACCGCCCACATCACTGACCCCGACCTCCCCGAACGAGGACACGTCTGCTCGCCTAGACTCCCGCCGCGCCCTGAACGAAGCCGACATGGTGCTGAACGAGTTCCGGCAGCAGCTGCGCACGGACCTCCGAACGCAGGCCGCCCACTCCAATGTCCCGTCGCAAACTGTGCCGTCGCTTCGTCGGCAGCTGGCCGACGTGCGCGCAAGCATCCTCGCCACCCTCCACCCCTAGCAGCGCCGACGACGGCCCCAGGAATCGCCCAAGAACAGAGGCGGATTTGACAGGGGCCGTCGTAGGTGTAGTGTCGTCCCTCGTGACACCCGAGGCGAACGCCCCAGTACCGGAAAGCCGTTCACCCAAGCGGTGGATCATCGGCGATCCGCTCCCAACCGAGCATTTGGACGGCCAACTGCTGCCCAAACACCTCGCCCTCCCCATCTTCGCGAGCGACCCACTGTCGAGCGTGGCCTACGCGCCGCAAGAACTCCTCATGATCCTGACCCTCGGCGGGCTCGCCTTTCTGAGCTTCGCGCCCTGGGTTGCCGCGGTCGTCGTCGTGCTGCTCGTCGTTGTCGTCGCCTCCTATCGCCAGCTGATCAAGGCCTACCCCTCGGGCGGCGGCGACTACGAAGTCGCGCACAAGAACCTGGGTGAGAAGGCCGGTCTGGTCGTCGCATCCGCTTTGCTGGTGGACTACGTGATGACCGTGGTCGTGTCGGTTGCCAGTGGTGTGGACAACATCATCTCGGCGATACCCGCGCTGGCCCCCCTGCGCGTCGAACTCGCCGTCGTGTTCATTATCCTGCTCGCAGCAGCCAACCTTCGCGGCGTACGGGAGTCAAGCAAGGCCTTCGCCGTTCCGACCTACCTGTTCATCGGCAGCGTACTGCTCATGATCGTCGTCGGCCTGGTTCGCGCGCTGCTCGGCGATGCGCCGGTGGCCGAATCGGCCGGCTATGACGTGAAGGGCGAGAACCTCGCGCAGGCCGCTTTCATCTTGCTTCTACTGCGTTCCTTCGCGAGCGGATGCTCCGCCCTCACCGGCGTCGAAGCCATCGCCAACGGCGTGCCCGCCTTCAAACACCCCAAGGTCAAGAACGCCCAGCGCACGCTCACCCTCATGGGCGGTATCGCCATCGTGCTGTTCGTCGGGCTAACGACTCTCGCGCTCATTTCCCAGGTGCACTACGCGGAACGCGCCTGCGACCTGATCGGCTGGGCCGAGTGCGCCACAGCTCCGCAGCGCAGCCTGATCGCCCAGGTCGCCGCGGCAACGTTCGGCGACTTCTCCATCATGTTCTTCGTGCTGCAGGCGGCCACAGCGGCCGTGCTGTTGCTCGCTGCGAACACCGCTTTCAACGGCTTTCCGCTGCTCGGATCAGTGCTCGCCCGCGACTCCTATGCGCCGAAGTCGCTCAGCACCCGCGGCGACCGCCTGATCTACTCGAACGGCGTGGTGCTGCTGGCCCTCGCGGCCTGCGTGATCATGGTGGTCTACCGGGCCAACCTCACCGTACTGATCCAGCTGTACATCATCGGTGTGTTCGTATCGTTCACGCTCGGCCAGACCGGCATGGTGCGGCACTGGATCAAACTGCTGAAGAAGAACCCGCCGAACCGGGGCTCGATCATCCTGAGCCTGTCGATCAACGGTTTTGGTGCCGCCCTGACCGGTGTGGTGCTCATCGTCGTCACCATCACCAAGTTCACCCACGGCGCCTGGCTCGTGTTCGTCATGATGCCGGTGCTGTTCTTTCTCATGATGGGCGTCAACCGGTACTACCGCGACGTCGCCAAGGAGATCGAGGTCGACCCGATCACCACCTTCGGCTCGCAGGGCGACCACGCCATCGTGCTCGTCGGCAAGATGCAGAAGCCGGTGCTCAAAGCACTCGACTACGCCATCGCCGCGCGGCATGTGAGCCTCGAGGCTGTGCACGTCTCGATCGACACCATTGAGACCAAGGAGCTCAAACGCGCCTGGGTGAAGCAGAACATCCAGGTTCCGCTGCGCATCGTCGCCTCGCCCTACCGCGACATCAGCTGGCCGCTGATCAACTACATTCGTGGCCGCCGCGACGATCACGGCTCCGAAGTCATCACCGTGTACACCCCCATCTACATCGTCGGCCACTGGTGGGAGGGCCTGCTGCACAACCACAAGGCTCGCCGCCTGCGCCAGAAGCTGATGCTCGTGCACGGCGTCACGATCGCCCTCGTGCCGTGGCTGCTCGACTCCTCCGAACTCATCTACGGCCGCAGATCCCGCCCCATTCCCGGTCAGGACCGTCGCGGCGAGCCGGTACGTTCGCGCCCGGTTTCCCGACGGCCGCTCGCACCGCCAAACGGAGCGATCGACACTGCGACCAAGTCGACCACGACCAGCGGAACCGTTCCGCCGCAGTCGCGACCCTCGGCATCCCGTCGGCGCAAGCGCAAATAGCGCCTGTTACAGCTTGGCCATGATCTGGCGCGCAATGATGCGTCCGGCTCGGTTGGCGCCGACCGTGCTGGCTTGCGGACCGTACCCGGCGAAGAAGATGCGCGAATCGGTCCAGGACGCACCGGAACCAACCGAGACTCCGCCGGCCTTTTCCCGTAGTTTGAGCGGGGCCAGGTGCCGCAGCTCCGGCCGAAAACCGGATGCCCAGACGATCGCGTCGGCCTCGGTGAAGGTTCCGTCGCTCCAGCGCACCCCGGTCGGTTCGATGCTCGCAAACATGGGCCGGGCCACGAGCAGCCCACGGTCGATGCCGGCCGCGATGCGGCGGGTGACCGGCACTCCGGTGCCGCTGACGATGCTCGGGAGGGCCTTGCCGGCACGGGCCGCACGATCCTGTTGCATCACGGCCGCGACGGCGGTCACCTCGGCGAGCTCGTCGGTGTGACTGAAGTCGATCGGGCGACGTGACGCCCAGGTCAGGTCGCTGGCCACCCCCTCAAGCTCGAGCAGAAAGCCGATCGCCGACGTGCCGCCGCCCACCACGATCACCCGCTGGCCGGCGAACGCCTCACTCGAGACATAGCTCGCGGTGTGTACCTGCGTTCCTTCGAACGTGCTCGCGCCCGGGTAGTGCGGCACGAACGGCGCTCCCCAGGTGCCGGTCGCGTTGACGATCATGCGCGCGTTGGTCTTCTGGTCGCCGAAGAGGGGTGAGCTCGTGGCTACGACCAGGTCGGACTGCAGCGGTGCCACGCTGGTCACGGTGACCGGGCGCACCACGTTCAGCTCGTAGTGCTGCTCATAGTCGCGGTAATAGTCGCTGACGACGTCGCGGGCCGGCAGGTTTCGGTCGGCCGTGTCAAAGCTCAGGCCGAGGTCTTTCATGCCGGGAAGATCGTTGACGCGGTGCGCCGACCCGAGTTGCAGGGCCTGCCAGCGGTGCTGCCAGGCACCGCCGGTGCCCGGTCCGCGGTCGAAGATGATGAAGTCCCGGCCGGCCACGAGCTCGAACCGGCGCAGGTAGAAACCCACGGAGAGTCCGGCCTGGCCGGCGCCGATGATGACGATGGGCATGCTGACAGTGCCCGTCATATCGCCCCATTCCTACGGATTAGCCTTGCGAACGGCGTCCGCGGGGCGCAAGGCCCATCATGCTAAACTAAACCCTAGTTTTTACACATTCCGTTCGGCAAATCCCGAGGGTCTCGCGACTCGCTCGGCCTGGCATCGTAAGGGGGTCACGCATGGGGCGCGGCCGTCAAAAAGCAAAGCACACCAAGGTAGCTCGGGAGTTGAAGTATTTCAGCCCGGATACCAACTACAACGCGCTCGAACGCGAGCTCACCGGGCATCCGTCCGACCCGCGTCTCGACGAGGATCTCGCCAAGTGGCCGGAGTACGAAGCGGACAAGGCCAAGAAGTCCGCTGACGCTGGCACCGCTGATTCCGCTGACGATGACGACGATCCCGACGGTGACGATGACCGTTACGTCGACCACTACGCCACCGAAGACGAGAAGAAGCGCGCCTGACGCCGCCCTCGTCGTTCGCAGCATCCGTTCGCGGCATCCGCTCGCGCTGCCGCGACTCGTAGTCGCCACGATTCGTTGATCACGGGTCGCGCAACCGTTCACTGCTTGCGCGCCTGGCCCGCCACGCGCGCAGTCAGACCGCTGCAGCGCGTGCACCAACCGGCCGCGCCGGGCGCTACCGGGCCCGGCGCAGCCCGCGCCCCCACTCGTGCGCTCGCACCGCCCGAGGCGCTGGGGCGCGGGGTTAGCTCGCGTAGGCCCCGACAAGACGCACAGCGCCACCGTTGACGCCCTTAGCGCCCTGTTCGAATCCGGTCAGGTCGTGAGCGGCGCGCGAGACCCGACCGGTGACCCAGGCGGGAATGCCGCTCGTGGCCAGCCGGGCGATGACCGACGAAGCGGATGCCGCATCCACGACCGCAAACATGCCCACTCCGAGGTTCCAGGTTCCCTCGGCGCTTTCCAGCGTGGAGCCGGCCATGTCACCGAGAACCCGGAACACCGGGGCCGGGGACCACGTGGAGCGGTCAACCTCGACCCAGGATCCGACGGGCAGCACGCGGGCGAGGTTCGCCGCTATGCCGCCGCCGGTGACGTGACTGAGCGAGTGGATAGCGCCTGCCAGCTCTGGATCGTTGATCACGTCGAGCAGCGGCCCGGTGTACAGCCGGGTCGGCTCGAGCAGAACCTCACCGACCATGCCGCCGAGGTCGGCCGAGGTGTCGGTGTAACCGATGCCGCGCTGCGCCAGGATGTGACGCACGAGCGAATAGCCGTTGGAGTGCAGGCCGCTCGAGGCCATGGCGATGACGACGTCGCCGGACACGACCCTGTCGGCGCCGAGAACCTGGTCGGCTTCGACCACGCCGGTGGCCGCGCCGGCCACGTCGTAGTCGTCAGGGCCGAGCAGGCCGGGATGTTCGGCGGTTTCGCCGCCGACGAGGGCGGTTCCGGTCTCGGAGCAGGCGCGGGCGATGCCGGCCACGATTGAGGCGATGCGCTCGGGGACGACCTTGCCGCAGGCGATGTAGTCGGTCATGAACAGCGGGCGTGCTCCGACGACGATGATGTCGTCGACGACCATGCCCACCAGGTCTTGACCGATGGTGTCGTGCTTGTCGATGGCCTGTGCGATAGCGACCTTGGTGCCGACACCGTCTGTTGACGTGGCCAGGAGGGGCTGACGGAACTTGGTGAGGAACGACACGTCGAACAATCCGGCGAAACCACCGACACCGCCCCAAACCTCGGGGCCGTGCGTCTTAGAGACGGCCGACTTCATGAGCTCGACCGCGAGGTCACCAGCCCGGGTGTCGACTCCGGCTGCTGCATATGAGGAGTTGCTCATTCTGGTCTTCCCGGGTCACCGAACGGCACCTGGCCCAGGCGGGCCAGGGCTTCTTCTTTGCGTGCGGCGGGTGCCAGCACGGCTTCCAGGTCGGAATCCGGACCGGGGTCGCATCCGTTTGCCGCTGCCGGTCGCTCCAGCAGGTTCTTGCCGAGGTGCTGCGCTTCGGGCAGCGCGATCGGGTAGACGCCGGTGAAGCAGGCGGTGCAGAGGCGTTCGCGCGGCTGCTCGGTGGCGGCGATCATGCCGTCTTCGGAGAGGTAGCCGAGGCTGTCGGCGCCGATCGACTGGCGCACCTCGTCGATCTCGAGGCCAGTCGCAATGAGTTCGGCACGGCTGGCGAAGTCGATGCCGTAGAAACACGGCCAGGTGATCGGCGGGCTCGAGATGCGCACGTGCACCTCGGCAGCGCCGGCCTCCCGCAGCATGCTGACGAGTGCACGCTGCGTGTTGCCGCGCACGATCGAGTCGTCGACCACGATGAGACGTTTGCCCTTGATCACGTTCTTGAGCGGGTTCAATTTCAAGCGGATACCACGCTGCCGGATGGTCTGCGACGGCGCGATGAAGGTACGCCCGACGTAGGAGTTCTTGACGAGGCCCTGGCCGAACGGAATGCCCGATGCCTGCGCGTAGCCGATGGCTGCCGGGGTGCCGGATTCCGGGGTGGGGATGACGAGGTCGGCCTCGACCGGGTACTCGGCGGCGAGCTTGCGGCCCATCTCGACCCGGGCCTCGTGCACGCCGCGACCCGCGATGGTGGTGTCGGGGCGGGCGAGGTAGACGTATTCGAAGACGCAGCCCTTGGGG
This sequence comes from Cryobacterium flavum, assembly GCF_900103805.1. GTDB lineage: Bacteria > Actinomycetota > Actinomycetes > Actinomycetales > Microbacteriaceae > Cryobacterium > Cryobacterium flavum. The sequence continues at coordinate 34,271 of NZ_FNIB01000001.1, forward strand.
TCGGCCTTAGCGAAGCGCTGCGTGCGCAGCCCGTTCTCGTCGATGGTGATGAGCTCACCCGGTTCAACCTCGCGCACGAAGCTGGCACCGACGATGTCGAGGGCTGCGGTCTCGGAGGCGACGACCCAGCCGCGTTCCAGGCGGCCGAGCACCAGCGGCCGCACACCCTGGGGGTCGCGGGCCGCGTAGAGGGTGGTTTCATCCATAAAGACGAGGCAATAGGCGCCGCGGAGCCGTGGCAACACCTCGAGCGCTGTGGCTTCGAGGGTGTGGTCGAGGTCGCCGGTGAGCAGCGCGGTGACCACGGCGGTGTCGGTGGTGTTGCCGCGGGCGAGTTCACCGTCAACCTGCGGGTAGCGTTCGTGCACGAGCTGCAGCAGCTCGGCGGTGTTGGTGAGGTTGCCGTTGTGGCCGAGGGCCACCGTTCCGCTCGCGGTACGCCCGAGCGTCGGCTGGGCGTTCTGCCAGCTCGACGATCCGGTCGTGGAATAGCGGGTGTGCCCGACGGCGATGTGCCCCAGCAGGGTGCTCAGCGAAGCCTCATTGAAGACCTGCGAGACGAGTCCCATGTCTTTGTAAATGAGAATTTTGGTGCCGTCGCTCGTGGCGATTCCGGCCGATTCCTGGCCTCGATGTTGCAGGGCATACAGGCCGAAGTAGCTGAGTTTCGCTACCTCTTCGCCGGGAGCCCACACTCCGAAGACACCACAAGCATCTTGTGGGCCCTTCTCATTGGGAAGAAGATCGTGATTTAACAGTCCGTCGCCACCGGGCAAGCCGCAGCCTCTTTACTTCTCGTTGAACGCTTGGGAATCATCGTTGGGGGTGCCGGAGCCAGGCTCAGCGGCACGGTCGTTGGTGCTGTGTTCGTTCGCGCCCAGTCTATCGGCGACCACCGTCATTCGCGATCGACCCACAATACGGTCGATCACCAGCGCCACAGCGGCACCGAGGGTTGTGCCGACGGCTAGGCCTCCGAGCAGCAGAAAGCCGAAAATCTGTGCCCGGTCGTACTCATCATTCTCCGGAAAGGAGACCGTGAGAATGAGGGCGAGCAGCACACCGAGGACCGCTCCGAGCAGCATGAAGTTGCGGTAGCGCGGGGCCCGGTGCACGGTCACGGTCGCCTCAGCCAGCACGGTCTCGTCGGCGCTGCCAGGTGCCGTCGCACCGCCGCTGCTGGTCGACGGGTCTTGGGGTTGTTCAGCGCTGGGCTGCTCGGAAGAACTCACCCGCTCATTGTCCCATGGGCAGATGCGAGACTGACTATATGAACACGATTGCCGTACTCGGAAGCGCCAACATGGATCTCGTCGTACGCCAGGCGCGACTCCCCCGTCCCGGCGAGACGATGTTCGGGGCCAGTTTCACGACGGTTCCGGGCGGTAAGGGGCTCAATCAGGCGGTCGCCGCCGCCCGGTTGGGAGCGGATGTGACTTTTCTGGGAGCGGTAGGAGCGGATGCCTACGGGACGCAACTGCGCGCGCTGCTGGCGACCGAGGGCATCCGTTCTACCGAACTGGCCACAGCGGATGCCCCCACCGGCACCGCCCACATCTCCGTCGTGGACAGCGGCGAGAATTCGATCGTCGTGGTGTCGGGCGCCAATGCCACCGTGACCACCTTGAGTGTGGAGCAGCGCGCGATCGTGGCCGACTCAGCCTTTCTCGTCATGCAGTGCGAGCTGCCGGTTTCTGTGCTGGTCGAGGGGATCCGGGTTGCCCGCGCGGCGGGTGTGTTCACCGTGCTGACCCCGGCGCCGGTGGTGTCGCTGCCCGCCGGTTTTCTCTCCTCGGTCGACCTGGTCGTGCCGAACCAGATCGAAGCCGCCGCGCTCACCGGGGAAAGCGACCCGGTGCGTGCCGCCGAGGTGCTGAGCGCCGGGCAGACTTGGGCGATCGTGACCCTGGGCTCGGAAGGGTCGGTCGTGGCGTTTGACGGCGAGGCCCTCGGGCTCGCGCCGGCCCGCCCGGTGACGGCCGTCGATACGACGGCGGCGGGCGACACCTTCGTCGGAGCACTCGTAGCGCGCCTGGCGGTCGATTCCGGGCGCGGCACCGCCGTAACCCCCGATCAGATGATCGAGGCTGTGCGCTACGCCACGGTGGCGTCCTCAATCGCGGTGACCCGCGCCGGCGCCACCACCTCGATGCCGGTTTCGGCCGAAGTCGCAGCAATCCTCACCTGACAGCTGCGCAGCGCGCGCGAGATGCCACTTTCGGCCCCATGAGACGCCGCCAAGGGGCTGAAGATGGCAACTCGCGCCACACCGCCACATCCGCCCCACGAAACCTCGCGTGATGTCTCAGGACCGTGCTGACTCTTGGGCCCGTTAGCGGCGCGCGCGGATTGTCACCACGGCGATTGCGGCCGCAGCTACTGCGCCGAGCAGGATCAGCGCCAGGATCCAGATGTTGAACGGCACGACGTCATCGACGACGGTGACCTCCCCGGCGGCACCGATATCGTCGCTCGGGGTGTCGGCACCGGGGGCGGCGTATGGGGCGGTGGCGGCAGCATCCGTGTGTGCGGCGGCTATCTCGGCCGCGAGCGCTGCGCTGGCGGTGTCAGCGAGGGCCTGCGAGGCAGCCGTGAGCACGGCCGGAACCACGACCCGCGACGAAATGGACGTGCTGGGCCCAGGTTCCGCGGGTGGAACAACCTCGGGCACGATCGCCTCTGGCACGACCGGCGCGGCTACGGTCAGACGCCGCACCTCGGAGTAGGCGGCAGCTCCGTGAGGATCTTCGGAGTAGGCGAACCAGCCGTGGGTGCCGATGCCGGGGTTCCAGCTCGCGGTGACTGCGGTGCCGCTGGCCACGGCCTCGAAGGCGGCGATGGGGGTGGTCGTCAGGATGTCGACGGTGAAGGCATCCGTCGCGAGGGTTTTCTGCATCGATGTCATGCCGAAGGCCGCGTAGGGAACCGTGAATTCCTGGTGCTCGAGGTCGAGAGTGGGATCGTCGGAGTTGTACGCGTTGAGGTAGGGCGAGTAGGTGCGCACGCTGATCTGTTCGGCGGCGTTGTCGAAGTGCAGCAGCCGCAGAAAGGACTGGCCGCCCTCCGGCAGGCCCTGATAGTCGAACAGCATCTGGTAGACCGAGCGGTCGGGGGTGCCGTCATCGTTGTCGTCGAACTGATCGATGCGCGTGAAGGCGTCGTGGTAGTGCCCGGAGAAGACCATGGCCACGTTGGCGTTGGGTGCGACGACCTCGTCGTAGATCTGCTGCGGCACCGCCCCGAGGCCGCCGGTGGTGAGCATGTACTCGTGCAGGTTGAGAATGGCCGTGCGCTCGGGATACTGGGCCAGCACCTCGTTGAGCCAGGCGATGCCCTCCGTGCTCGGCGCCCAGCCGAGGTAGAGCATGATGAAGTCGATTCCGCCGGCCGTGATCAGGTCGTAGTGGCCGCGGTTGTCTTCGAAAGTGCCGCCGTACCAGGGGTTGGCGTCGTAGCGTTCGGCCCCGAAATTGGTCTTGTACGCGGCGTAGTCGGCGTCTTTTTGGCCGACATCGTGGTTGCCGGCCAGTACACCGTAGGGCAACTGGGCGTCGTCGAGCATGCTGTAGGCCGCGTTGGCGTTGGTCCACTGGTGTTCGTCTTCGAAGTTGTCGACGATGTCTCCAGTGTGGAACAGATACTGCAGGTTGACGGCGGCGCGCTGCTCGAGCAGGTAGTCGTGGATGTCGAGCTGGCGCTGGTAGAACGTGTCGTTGTAATACTGGGTGTCCGATTCAACGGCGAGGGTGAAGTCGTAGTTCGACCGTGCGGTGTCGTTCACATTGTTGACCGGCAAGGTGCTCGACCGATCGGAGAGGTCGGCGCCAGCGAAGCCCTCGGAGTGCTGGATCAGCACGGTCATGACCTGGTTCTGCACGTGGTCCACGGCGGGCACCATGGCGTCGAGAGTGAACTCGGTCGCGCCGGCCCCGATGGTCACGTGCCGGTCGAATTCTTCCCACACTCCCGTCGCCAGGTTCTGCACGTAGAGCAGCACCTTGGCGTCGGCGTTCGCCGTGCCGTCCCAGCGCACCCGCGCGGTGAAGTCGGCGCCGGCATCCGCTGGCACGTCCACCTCGAACAGTTGGTAGGGAAATTGCGAGTCCGAGGTGACCGGCTCGATCGCGCCATCCAGGCGCGCCATTGCAGTGACCTGGTCCCCGGTCAGCAGTGTTCTGGTGCCCCGATCGGTGCCGTTCGCAATGGCCGTGGTACCCGAATAGCCGCGCACACTGGCGTCAGCAGCGGATGCCACGAATCCCCGCCGAAAAGTGACGTCGAGCTGGTCACCGGTCGGGTCGGTTGCCCGTGCAGTAAGGCCGAGCGGCCCCTCATCGACGACGGCGCCGTCGAGTGGCGTGATCAGTTCGTTGCCGGGTTCCTCGACCGGAGTGGAGAAGACGGTGCTGAGCTCGCCGACGTTGCCGACCGTGTCCCGGGCGCTCAGCAGCAGGGCGTGTTCGCCGTCGGCCAGCTTGATCGACGAGGTCGCATAGGGCAGCTCGATGACTCGGCCGTCGAGGGTCGCGACGAGCGAGTCGAAGCCGGCACCGGCATCCGTCCCCGCACCGTTGAGCATGAACTCGCCCTGGTAGAGCTGGCCAGCCACAGCGGATGTCGTGACAACGGGAGCCGTGTTGTCGACCGTGATCGTGCGGGTCACCGCGTCGACGCCGTTGCTCGCGAGCACGGTGTGTGCACCGTCGGCGACGGCGGTGGTGTCCCAGGCGTGGGCAACGGCCATGTACGCGTCGTCCGGGATGGTGAAGCTCGCGTCGTAGAAGTCGAACCGGCCGGCGCTGTCGCCCATGTTGAGCACGGCGGTGGGATCGGTGTAGCCGTCGGGTTGAAGGCTGCGGCCGTCGGGCAGCACGAGGCGCGGGTTGCGAATTTGAAAGTCGTCGTTGTTTTCGTTCGGGTTGATCTCCGGGGCTACTTTCGAGCCGGCCCAGACGCTGACGACCAGGTCCTCGCCCTGCGTCACGTAGCTGAGCGGCACCGGGGTCCCGATGGTTTCCCAGCCCTCGGGGATTCCGTCGTCGAAGATGCGCAGCACGTCGGTGCCGACGAGCACGCCGTTTTGAAAGAAGGTGTTCACGGCGGTGACCTCGAACACGAACTGGGGTGCGAACTCCAGCTCGGGGTTCGTTATTACGGTCTGGCCGTCGATGTCCAGGGTCATACCGTCGGTGCTGCTGTCGCCGGCGGCCGACATCATCGTGCTGCCGGCGACGAATTGGCCGTCGGTGAGGTTGAGGCGCACCGGCGAGTTGTCGACCCCGGTGAGGTCTACGCGCTTTGTCGGAGAGATGGACTCCTTGCTGCCATCATTGGCCGTGAAGTAGTACTCGTACCACCGCTTGCCGGTGAGGTCGACCCGCTGCAAGTCGTACCGGTAGCCGTCGGCGCCGTCGGTGGACAGGTTTGTGGTCGCGTACTCAGCGTCGATATTGCTCTTGAGGTGCAGCTCGACGGTTCGTGCCTGCACGTTGTCGGTGACGGTGGCCGACAGAGCGAAGTTGTACGCCGGGTCGATCTCCGTGAGCGTGTGATCGGTGATCACGGGCGCGGTCGTGTCGGCGGCGACGTTCTTGAGGTCGCTCGGCACCTGTGCCGCGAAAACGTTGCCCGGATTGGCTGCGGCCTTACCGAGGTTCAGCTGCCGCCCGGGATTGCTAGTGTCGATGCCGTATTGGATGCCGACGTTGGGGTCGACGTCGTCTGCGCCGGCGAGGTTGTAATAGGCCGTGTTGACGCTGAAACCCGTGTTGGTCAGAATTTCGATGCCGCGCGCCGAACCGTTGGCCATTCCGCCGCTGAAGACCTCGACCAGATCACGACCCATGGTGAGGTTGGAGCCGAATGCGGCGTTGAAATCAGAGTCGGTGAGGGCGTCGTTCTGGCCGTTCTTGATCCAGAAGACGAGGTTTCCGCCGGGCGCGATGACCACGTCGGTCGGGGTGCTTGGCCAGAGCACCGTTCCGCTGTTGGTGAGGTCGGCGAGCGGATACAGGTAGTTGAGCGTGTAGTCCCCGAAGTTGATGGTGGCATTCGTGGCGTTGTACACCTCGATGAACTCGCCGCCGTCGGCCGATCCGACGTTGGTCGTGTCGGGCGTGATCTCGGTGATCTGCAGCGGCGCGGTGTCGGCGTTGGAGGGAGCGGGAGTCGCCATGTCGGTGGCCGCCATGGCCGAACCAGCCGGGGCGATCATACCCGCTCCGCCGATCAACAGCACGAGGCCCAGCGCGGTCAGCGACGGACGGAAGGAACGGGAGAGAATGCGCACTGAGCAGGCCTTTGTTTCATGGGCGGTCTCGCTCAAGCTAGGGGCGTCGAAGGTCCGGCCTGTGACGTCCCGGTGAACGGACGGGGCCGCTCCGAATCAGTCCCGCGTACTGGGGATGCGATTCATAACCACGGAAATACCGAGCACGACGAGCGTTTCCAGCCTTATTCCACAGATATCGGCCGGAATCTCCGCAGTTCGGTACGCGCTAGTTCAGGGGCAGCACCGGCACGTGCCCGGTCAGGTCGGCCCGGGCCCCGGAGGCATGGATGGCGCCCGACGCGACGCCGTCGGCGAAAGCGAGGGTGCCGGTCGCGAGGCCGAGCCAGGTGGCGACATCCATTTCGACCACATTGGGCGGCGTACCGCGAGTGTGCCGCGGTCCCTCAATGCACTGCGTGGCGCCGAACGGCGGCACCCGCACTTCGAGGGTGTTGCCCTCGGCCTGTTCCGCGAGCAGTTGCAGGGTGTAGCGCACGGCTTGGGCACGGATATCCCGGCTCGCGCTGGCGCCTTCGGCGAGCGCGGCCCGCACGGCCGCCCGGCCGGCTCCGTCGTCGATGCGCGCTCGTGCCATGGTCCCAGTCTGCCGGATCAGGCGGGCGCGAGGCATCGGGTAGCCTGAAACGGTGAAAATTCTGGTCCTTGGTTCCGGTGCCCGCGAGCACGCCATCATCACCGCGCTGCTTCGTGAGCAGCCGCGTCCGAGCGTGGAGTGCGCCCCCGGCAATGCCGGTATCGCCGCCGAGGTGCCGGTCGTGGCGCTCGACCCGAACGATCCGGTGGCCGTGACCGACTACGCGGTGCTGCACGGCGTTGAGCTCGTCGTGATCGGCCCGGAGGCTCCGCTCGTGGCCGGCGTGGCCGACGCCCTGCGCGAGCGCGGCATTGCCGTGTTTGGGCCGGACAAAGCCGCCGCCGCGCTCGAGGGCAGCAAAACCTTCGCCAAACGCATCATGGATGAGGCCGGCGTTCCCACCGGCCGGGCCGTGCGCGCCGGCACCCTCGCCGAGGCCGAATCCGCCCTCGACGAGTTCGGTGCCCCCTACGTCGTCAAAGCCGACGGACTCGCCGCCGGCAAGGGCGTGCTCGTAACCCCGGATCGGCCGGCAGCCCTCGCGCACGCGACGTACTGGCTCGAACACGGCAGCGTGCTCATCGAAGAGTTTCTCGACGGGCAGGAGATCTCGCTCTTTCTGCTCAGCGACGGCCAGAACGTGCTGCCGTTCTCCCCCGCCCAGGACTACAAGCGTGCCCTCGACCACGATGCCGGCCCCAACACCGGCGGCATGGGCGCCTACTCCCCGCTGCCCTGGCTCGACGCCTCATTCGGCAGCGAGACCGCGTTCATCGACGAGATCATCGAGACCGTCGCGCTTCCGACCGTTCGTCAGCTCGCCGCCGAGGGCACTCCCTTTGTCGGGCTGCTCTATTGTGGGCTCATTTTGACGGATGCCGGCATTCGCGTGATCGAATTCAACGCGCGCTTCGGAGACCCAGAGACGCAGGTCGTGCTGCCGCGCCTGGTCACGCCGCTGTCCGGCCTGCTGCTGGCCGCCGCGACCGGCGTGCTCGGCGACCTGCCCCGGCCCGAATTCTCCGCCGACGTGGCGGTGACCGTCGTGCTGGCGAGCGAGAACTACCCGGACACCCCGCTCATCGGCCGCGAAATCACCGGGCTCGAGGCCGCCCTGGCCGTGGACGGCGTCACGATCGCGCACGCCGCGACCCGGCTTGACGATGGCAGGCTCGTCTCGACGGGCGGGCGGGTGCTCAGCGTCGTCGCCGTCGGTGCCTCCTTCGCCGAGGCTCGGGCTCGCGCCTACGAGGCTCTCGGCCACGTATCCCTCGCCGGCGCCCATTTTCGCACGGATATTGCCGCCCGCGTGGCCTGACCGCTCTCCCTCATCGGCATCGGCATCGGCATTACTCCTGCAATCTGCTGACCGGCGCCCAAACTTGCCCGTCATTTCAGGGGTCCGATGTGTCGGGCAGATTTTCTGCAGGAGTTATGCCGCGTGGAGATGCGGGAGAATGAACGGGTGAGCCAATCTGAGCACGAGTCCCCCGCATCCGTTGCCGTCTTGGACGGGTGGACCCGCGTCTACTCGGGCAAGGTGCGCGACCTGTATCTCGAGAACGGCGAGACAACGGATACTCCCTCCCTCACGACCGCAGCCCGCGTGCTCGTGGTCGCAAGCGACCGGGTGAGCGCGTTCGACCACGTGCTCGAGCCCGGAATTCCGGGCAAGGGCGAGCTGCTCACCACCCTGAGCCTGTGGTGGTTCGACCGGCTGACCGGTGTGCCCAACCACCTCATCGCCGACCACGAGCAGGTCGGCAGCGCCGTGCGCGAGCTCATTCCCTCGAGCGTCGCTGGCCGGGCCATGCTCTGCCGCACCCTCGACATGTACCCGATCGAGTGCGTCGTGCGCGGCTACCTCACCGGCAGCGGCTGGAAGGAATATCTCGAAACCCAGTCGGTGTGCGGCATATCGCTTCCGGCCGGGCTGCAGAACGGCGACCGCCTGCCCGAACCCATCTACACCCCGGCCTGGAAGGCCCCGATGGGCCAGCACGACGAGAACATCTCGTTCGAGCGCACCGTCGAACTCGTCGGGCTCACCATTGCCGCCGAACTGCGCGACCTCTCGCTGGCCCTGTTTCAGGCCGCCGGAACGATCGCCGAGAAGGCCGGCGTCATTCTCGTCGACACCAAGTTCGAGTTCGGTGCCGACCGACACACCGGCGTGACCGTGCTCGCCGACGAGGTGCTCACCAGCGACTCCAGCCGCTATTGGGATGCCGCAGCCTGGCGAACCGGCACCACCTCCGAAACCCGCATGGCCAGTTTTGACAAGCAAATCGTGCGCAACTGGCTCGCGGCGAACTGGGACGGCACCGGCACTCCGCCCGAGCTGCCGACGGAGATCGTGCAGCAGACCGCGGCCCGCTATCGAGAACTTCTCGAACGCCTCACCGGCGCCTGAGCACACCAACACCGCGGCACACCAGCACCACAGCACAGCACAGCGGCACACCAGCACACCAACACCACTGCCGGCCCATCCCGTCGCAAACGGGGGAATCCGAACACTGCGAATCGCGGAATAGCCGGGGCGGCGCATCCGTTGAGCCTGCTGTGACCCTCACTGCGAAAGACCTGCTGGCCGCCGACACCGGAATGGGCGCGGTGACCCTGCGCGTGGGCAACCTCGACGCCATGATCGCCTATTACCGCGACATCGTGACGCTGGAGTTGCAAAGCCACGACGGCCCGGTAGCGGTACTCGGGCGCGGCCAGACCCCGCTCGTGATCCTGCAGCACGCCCCCGAGCTCAAGGCCGCCGAAGCACGCTCGGCCGGGCTCTACCACACAGCGATTCTGTTCGACACGCAGGCCGACCTCGCCGCCGCCGTGTACTCGATCGGCACGAAGGCCCCCGGAACGTTCACCGGCAGCGCCGATCACCTGGTCAGCCAGGCTTTCTACTTCACCGACCCCGAGGGCAACGGCATCGAGCTGTATTGGGACCGCGACCGCACCCTGTGGAGCTGGACCCACGGCCAGGTCGAAATGGCCTCGCTCTACCTCGACCCGAACGCATTCATTTCCGAGCATATGTCGGTTGAGCCGAGCGAGGGCCATGCCATCGTCGGCCATATCCACCTCTCGGTGGGCGACGTCGCGAGCGCCCGGGAGTTCTATGTGAACCGGCTCGGCTTCGAGGCGACCGCGAACTTCGGGCCCTCGGCGCTGTTCGTCTCGGCTGGAAGCTACCACCACCACATGGCCATGAACACCTGGGAAAGCTCGGGCAGCGGCAAGCGTCGCCTGGCCCTCGGCCTCGGCGAGGTCAGCATCATCGTGCCCAGCACCGACGACGTGGGTGCCTTGGGCGAACGGATGGCCCACTACAAAGTCGACACCACTCACGACGGCCAGACCCTCGCTTTCGACGACCCGTGGGCCAACCGCATCCGAGTGAGCGCAGCCGACCCAGCGACCGTCTAACCCTTACCGGGCGGCGCGGGCCGCCCGACGGGTCAGGCCGTGCACTGTGGCCTGATAGTCCTTCACGTCGAGCGGGCGGCCGGGCAGCTTGGGCCGAGGCGCGTCGGCGGCACGCAGGCCGTCGAGCACGATGGAGAGCTGACGGCGCCACTGGCCGGCGTAACCGTCGCCGAGGCCGCCGAGCGACCCGACCATGGTGACGAGCACGGCGAGGTCGACCGCGTCGACGTCGCGGCGCAGGGTGCCGTCCTTCTTGGCGCGGGCCACCAGGCTCGCGATGAAGCCGTCGAACTCGGCAGCGGGCCTGGCTGACGGGTCGAGCTGTGCCATGCGTCGCAGGATCGGCGGCAATGACGGGGCGGCGACGAGCCATTCGGCGACCCGTTCGGTGTAGACAACGAGCGCCTCCCACGGGGTGGGGGCAGCCTCGATCTCCCCGCGCACCGCGTGCAGTTCTGCCAGAGCCAGGTCGTAGAGCGCCCGAACCAGGTCGTCGCGCGTCGAAAAGTTGCGGTACAGCGTGGCAACACCGACCTCGGCCTGACGCGCGATCTCCTCGAGTGAGGCGTCGATCCCGTACTGGGCAAACTGGGCGCGAGCCGACACTACGAGACGGTCCCGGTTCAGCCGGGCGTCGCGGCGGCGGGGCGCACTCGCTGCGGTTCGCTCGGGTGCAGACGGGGCTGGCACGCCATCCTGGGGCTTTCGGGTCGGCGGGGTCATGCGCTCCAGTCTAGAACTTTGACGTGCCCGGTTCGCTGTGGTGTTGCGCCGACAGCCGCAACCTGCGCACAATTTGAACAAGCCGAACGGAACCCGATGACTCTCAAGAACAACACCCGTGACTTCGACCCCGAGATCGTCACCGATTTTCGAGAGAAGATGAGCTACGGGGCCTACCTCGACCTACCGACCCTGCTCGACGCCCAGAAGCCGGTCAGCGTACCGGAACACCACGATGAGCTGCTGTTCATCATCCAGCACCAGACCACCGAGCTCTGGCTCAAGCTCGTGCTGCACGAACTACAGGCTGCCATCGAGGCGCTGCGGCAGGACCAGCTCGCTCCGGCTCTCAAGGGCATCGCCCGGGTCAAGCACATTCAGCGAACCCTGACCGAGCAGTGGTCGGTGCTCGCGACCCTCACGCCCACCGAATACGCCCAGTTTCGGAATTTTCTCGGCTCTTCCAGTGGCTTTCAGTCGTATCAGTACCGCGCGGTCGAGTTCGCGCTCGGCAACAAGAACCGCCGCATGCTCACGGTTTTCGAAGCGGATGCCGCTGCCCACACCCTGCTGACCGCCACCTTTGAGTCCCCCAGCCTCTACGACGAGTTTCTGCGCTACCTTCACCGGGCCGGCTACGACATTCCCGCCGCTGTGCTCGAGCGCGACGTCACCGAGGCGTGGACCTTGCACCCCGAACTCGTGCATACCTTTCGGGGAATATACGAGAACGCCTCCGAGCACTGGGCCGCCTATGAGGCCTGCGAAGAACTCGTCGACCTTGAGGACAACTTTCAACTCTGGCGCTTTCGCCACCTCAAGACGGTGCAACGCATCATCGGTATGAAGCACGGCACCGGCGGATCCAGTGGAGCGGCCTTTCTGCAGAAGGCCCTCGAACTCACTTTCTTTCCCGAGTTGTTCGCCGTGCGAACGGAGATCGGCGCGTGACCACTCACTTTCTGGTCGGCCGAGGTACCGTGCTGCCGGGCTTTCTCGACGCACACCTTCACCTGGCCCTGATCGACGGAACAGTTTTGCCGAGCGGTGGAATCGCACGGGCCATCGACCTCGGTGGCTGGCTGCCTGACGACCTCCGGACATCTATGCCCGATCTGGCATACGCGCACCAGTTCATCAACTCTCCCGGCGGCTACCCCAGCCGGGCCAGCTGGGCCGAGCCCGCCTGGAGCTGCGCGGTCGCCTCCATAGCGGATGCCACCACCGCGGTCGATTTGCAAGCCGCGGCTGGGGCATCCGTTCTGAAAATTACCCTCAACTCGGTCGCCGGCCCGGTGTTCGGCGCCGAGGTATTGGCCGCACTCGTGGGGCGGGCGCACGAACGTTCCCTGCCGGTCGTGGCGCACGCCGAGGGTGCGGGTCAAGCCGATCGCGCGTTTACCGCTGGAGTGGACGCGTTCGCCCACACCCCGTTTTCGGAGCGCCTCGCCGATGATCTCGTGACCGCGATGGCCGCCCGCATGTCCTGGATCAGCACCCTGGACATTCACGGCTGGGGTCGCCCCACTGCCGCGTTCGAGATTGCCAGCGACAATCTGCGTCGGTTCCACGCGGCCGGCGGGCGGGTGCTGTACGGCACCGACCTCGGCAACGGCCCGCTGCCGCTCGGGTTGAACTCGGGTGAGATCGCGGCGCTGCTCGACGCGGGGCTGACTCCCGGCGAGGTCTTGACCGCCCTCTGCTCGCCGGCACCGCTCGGCCTGACCCTGGCCGATAGCCGGGTGACCTTCATCCCGGGGGAACGGCCGCGCGATCCCCTGGACTTCACCGACTGGCTCTGCACCGCCCGCGCCCTCACCCGCCCCGAACTCGAGGTTCTCGCATGACTCCCAGCTTCACCAGCTCAACCGGCCAGGGCGCCCACCTCGCCTTCGCGCGACGGATGGACCGCATCGACGGCCTCGCCCACTACCGCGCCCGGTTCCTCGGCACCGACGCCGACCCCGCCACGGCCAATCCTCGCTCGTACCTCGACGGCAACTCGCTCGGCCGTCCGCTGCGGGCCAGCGCCGAACGCATCGCCGACTTTCTCGCCAACGACTGGGGCACCCGACTCATTCGAGGCTGGGACGAGCAGTGGATGGAACTTCCCCTGCAGATCGGCGACGACCTCGGCCGCACCTGCCTCGGCGCCGCGGCCGGCCAGGTCTTCGTCGGCGATTCCACCACCGTGCTGCTCTATAAACTGGCCCGCGCCGCCGTGGATTCGCGGCCGCGCCGCACTGAAATCGTGGTCGACAGCGACAACTTTCCCACCGACCGGTACATTCTGGAGGGCATTGCGCGCGAGCGCGGTCTCACCCTGCGCTGGATCGAATCCGACACTGAGGGTGGGGTAACCGCCGACCAGGTGCGCAGCGTGGTCGGCCCGCAGACCTCGCTCGTGCTGCTCAGCCACGTGGCCTACCGTTCCGGCTACCTCGCCGATATGCAGGCCATCACCGCCGTCGCCCACGAACACGACGCCCTCGTGCTCTGGGACCTCAGCCACTCGGTGGGGTCGGTTGCGGTCGATCTCGATGCCTGCGACGTCGACCTCGCGGTCGGCTGCTCCTACAAGTACCTGAGCGGTGGGCCGGGCGCACCCGCGTTCGGCTATGTAAAGAGTGATCTGCAGGACGTGCTTTCCCAGCCAATCCAGGGTTGGATGGGCGCGCAGGCCATCTTCGAGATGGGGCCGGGGTATGTGCCGGCCACCGGCATCCGTCGTTTCATGAGCGGCACTCCCGCAGTCGTGGGCATGCTCGCCATGCAGGACACGATTGCCATGATCGATGAGGCCACGATCGGGTCGGTGCGGGCGAAGTCGGTGGCGCTGACCGAGTTCGCCATCACCCTCGTCGATGAGTGGCTGGCACCGATGGGCGTCACCGTGGCCTCGCCGCGGGAGCAGACGCATCGCGGCGGTCACGTGACAATCAACCATCCGCTCATGCGTCAGGTCACGAGAATTCTGTGGGATAACGATGTCATTCCCGATTTTCGCAGCCCCAACGGCCTGCGGCTCGGCCTCGCCCCGCTCAGCACGAGCTTTGTCGAAACCTACGACGGAGTGGCCGCCGTGCGTGACGTGTTGCGCGGCATTCTGCTCGGCCAGAACGGCATCTCCGAGTGACGCGCGCCGGGCCGCCCAAGCTGCGGCCTGTAGAATTGCAGTGATTTGCCACGACTATAAGCCCCAGACTGTATGCGGAGTGCCCTGTGCCAACGATCGTCGTCGAAGTAATGCCCAAGGCTGAGTTGCTTGACCCCCAGGGTAAGGCCGTCGCTGGCGCCCTCGGTCGCCTCGGTCAGACCCAGTCAGCGCTGGCCACCGTCACCGGCGTGCGCGTCGGCAAGCGCTTCGAGATTTCCATTGACGGCGAAGCGGATGCGGCCACCCTCGCGGCCGTGCGCGAGCTCGCCGACACCGTGCTGTCGAACTCCGTGATTGAGGATGTCGTCGGCATCCACGTGCAGAACGCGCCCTCGGCAGCGGTCGTCTGATGCGCATCGGCGTCGTCACCTTTCCCGGCTCGCTCGATGATCGTGACGCTGCGCGCGCGATCCGTCTGGCCGGCGCCGACTCCGTAGCCCTCTGGCACGGCGACCACGACCTGCACGGTGTCGACGCGCTCGTGCTGCCCGGCGGGTTCAGCTACGGCGACTACCTGCGGGCCGGCGCCATCGCGAGCCTCTCCCCAATCATGACCGAGGTCATCGACGCGGCCAATAAGGGCATGCCCGTGCTCGGTATCTGCAACGGATTCCAGATGCTCACCGAAGCCCACCTGCTCGACGGCGGTCTCATTCGCAACGAAGCCGGCCGCTTCATCTGCCGCGACCAGGGCCTGCGCATCGAGAACAATACGAGCGACTGGACCACCGGATTTTCGGCGAACGCCGAGATCGTCATTCCGCTGAAGAACGGCGAGGGCTCGTTTATGGCCAGCGCCGAGACCCTGAAAGCACTCGAGGGCGACGGCCGAATCGTGGCCCGCTATATCGGCGGCAACCCGAACGGCTCGCTGAATGACATCGCCGGCGTCACCAACGCCCGCGGCAACGTCGTCGGCCTCATGCCGCACCCCGAGCACGCCGTCGAGGCCGGCTTCGGCCCCGACACCGATACCGCCATGGCGAGCGGCGTCGACGGGCTCGTCTTCTTCACCTCGGTCATCGCCCAGGCACTCGTCTCGCGCTAACGTCCTCAGAAAAGTTTCTGCGGCTGTCCTATCCACGGGCGCTGGTTCGTTCCTAAGGTAGATCCATCAACGAATGGGTTCACCATAAAAAGGAGCGCACCATGACCAGCTATGTCGCATTGATCTACTCGCCCGACATCGATTGGAGCCAGCCCGAGTTCGCCGACGGTATGGCCGAATATCAGAAGTTCGGCGAGGACACCGCGAGCGTCATCCGCGGCGGCGCCGCGCTGTACCACACCCCCACGACCACGACCGTGCGGGTGACCGGAGGCAAGGGTGGCGACGTCGTGCTCAGCGACGGACCGTACGCCGAAACCAAGGAGGCCCTTACTGGCTTCTACCTGCTCGAATGCACCGACCTCGACGAGGCCATCAAGGTCGCGTCCATGATTCCGGGAGCGTGGAACGGTGCCGTCGAGATTCGTCCAGCGCTGCCGCTGACCGTGAAGGTTCCCACGTTCGAGACGAGCGACACCGTCAGCCAGTGAGCACGGGCGAGTTCACGGGCGACCGCGCGGCTAAGCCCCGCGCGGTTTCCCGTGAACTCACTGACATTCTGCAGAACGAACGGCGCCAGGTTCTTGCCTCGCTCACCCGACTGACCGGTGATCTCGGCATCGCCGAAGACGCCGTGCAGGACGCCTCGATCCGTGCCCTGCAGACCTGGCCCGGCACCGGCATTCCGCCAAACCCGCGCGCCTGGCTGATCGTCACGGGCAAGCACCGAGCGATCGATTTGCTGCGCCGCGAGGGTTCGCGCTTTGCCAAAGAGAGGGAGGCCGCCCTGATGGAACTGCAGCAGGCTCCCGACGACTTTCCTATCGGCGTACTGCGCGACGACCAGCTGCGCCTCATTTTCACCTGCTGCCACCCGGCCCTGGCCGCGCAGGCGCAGGTTCTGGAAGCCCTCGTTGCCGTCGACGCGCTGCACGGTCTCGACGACTACTTCTGGCTGCACGCCACCCGGGCCGAACTGCTGCGCCGCCTCGGTCGGGAGTCCGAGGCAGCCGTTGCAGCGACTCGGGCGCGCGGCCTCACCGATTCGCCCGCGCAGCAGCGGTTGCTCG
Organism: Cryobacterium flavum; assembly: GCF_900103805.1. Taxonomy (GTDB): domain Bacteria; phylum Actinomycetota; class Actinomycetes; order Actinomycetales; family Microbacteriaceae; genus Cryobacterium; species Cryobacterium flavum. The sequence goes on from NZ_FNIB01000001.1 coordinate 50,573, forward strand.
AGCATCGGCACCCGGGGCGTGCTACCCGTTGACCGCGATGGCGGCGACCGCGGCCAGGGCGAGGCCCATCCCCGCCACTTGCAACCGGCCGACGCGCTCCTTGAGTACGAGCACCGCGAGCAGCACGGTCACGGCCGGATAGAGGGAAATAAGCACCGACACGAGCGACAGCAGGCCGCCCTGAAATGCGTAGAGCATCGTGACGACCCCGATCACGTCGAGCACCGCCACGAGAAACGCGAACCCGAGAATCGCCCGCGGCGGCCGCGCCAGCTGCCGCGCCCCGGTCGCCACCGCGATGACGATCACGGATGCCACGGTGCGCGACACCACCAGCGGCCACAGTCCGGTTCCGGTCTCGATCTCGTGGGTGAAGACGAAACTCAGGGCGAACGAGACGCCTGAACCCACGGTGAACCAGGCGACCCGGCGGGTGAATCGTGGCGCACGCGCGCCCGAAACGGTGTGGTCGGCGACTCCCGGCGGTTCCCGGCTCACCAGAATGACCGCGACGATGGCGAGGGCGATGCCGCCGTAGGAGATCACTGAGGGGCGCTCCCCGATGATCACCCCGACGATCACCGGAATTCCGGCGACGATCACGGCGGTCAGCGGCGACACCACGCTCATCGGCCCCTCAGCGAGGGCTATATAGAACCACCACATGGCCAGGGCCATCACAGCGCCCGACGCTGCGCCGAACAGCATCGACCGCCAGGAGAATTCCCCGCCGACGAACGCGGCGGCGATCGTGATGATCACCACCGAGATCGGATACGACATGAGCACAACCCGCAGCGCGGCCACCCGGCGCGACGCGATGCCGCCGAGAAAGTCGCTCATGCCGTAAGCGGCGGCCGAAACCAGGGCGAGGACGACGCTGATCATGCGTGGTGTCGGGGTGAACTGGTGCGCATGAGTTCACGCTAGCAGCGCGCCGATACGAGAGTGGCCCGGCGGGTCACTGTTCAGATCAGTTCAACGTTGGTCGAGCGGATGCTGCCTGCTCGGCCGGGGCGCCGGCTCCTGCCGAAGCTTCCAGGCGAACGTAGGTGGCGCCATCCGTTTCGAGGGTTTCGGGCAGGATGTCACGTTCGATCGTGGTGGCGAGCGGCTTCTCGGTCACGAAGCAGAGCAGGATGACAGCCACAATGACGAGCGGCACCATGTAGAGGAACACCGGGGTGAGCGCGTCGTTGTAACCGCTGATGATGATCTGGTGGGCGGCCTCGGGAAGGTCACGCACCATGGCCGGGGTGAAGGAGTTGGCGGCACCGGCGCCACCGGCGGGCATCCGCTCGGTGAGTAGTTCGGTCAGTCGGGCGGCGAACAGGCTGCCAACCACGGCGGAACCGATGGAAGCACCGATCTGGCGGAAGTAGTTGTTCGAGGCGGTCGCCGTTCCGACCTGGGAGTTCGGGAAGGAGTTCTGCACGATCAGAATGAGAATCTGCATGCTCAGGCCGAGCCCGAGGCCCATGACGGCGAGGTAGCTGCACAGGATCCAGATTGGCAGGGTCGGGGTCATGGTGGAGAGCAGCACGAGGGCGACGCCGACGATGATCGTGCCCACGATCGGCATCCACTTGTAGCGGCCGAACTTGCTGACCAGCCAGCCGGAGCCGATCGAGCTGATCAGCAGCGCGGCCATCATCGGGATCATCAGGAAGCCGGCCTCGGTGGCGTTCGCGCCGGTGACCATCTGCAGGTAGGTGGGCAGGTAGGCGAGGGCGCCGAACATTGCGATGCCGGTGATGAGGCCGGCTACGGTCGTGAGGTTGAAGTTGCGGTCCTTGAACAGGTGCAGGGGCATGATCGGCTCGTTGGCGCGACGCTCGATCATGACGAAGGCCACGGCGGCGACGACGGTCGCGATGATGAGCGAGAGGACCAGCAGGGAATCCCAGTCGTAGGTCGTGCCGCCCCAGGTGGTGGTGAGCACGAGCCCGGTCGAGGCCAGGGCGAGCAGGCCCATGCCGGCGACGTCGAGCTTGGGGTTGGCATGGTCTTTCACCGGCAACCGCAGGAAGAAGACGGCGGTCACGATGGCGAGGGCGCCGAGGGGGATGTTCATCCAGAACGCCCAGCGCCAGCCGATGCCCTCGGTGAACCAGCCGCCGAGCAGCGGGCCGGCCACGGACGACAGCGCGAACACGCCGCCCATGATGCCCATGTATTTGCCGCGCTCGCGTGCCGGCACGACGTCGGCGATGATCGCCTGGGAGAGGATCATGAGCCCGCCGCCACCGAGGCCCTGAACGGCACGCCCGATGATGAGCCAGGTCATGTCGGGAGCGAGTCCGCCCACGATTGAGCCCAGGATGAAGATGCTGATTGCGCCGATGAACAGACCCTTGCGGCCGATCAGGTCGCCGAGCTTGCCGTAAACCGGCAACATGATGGTCGACGCGAGAATGTACGCGGTCGTCACCCAGAGCATGTGGTCGACGCCGTTGAGCTCGCCGACGATGGTCGGCAGCGCGGTGCTGAAGATGGTCTGGTCGAGCGAGGCGAGCAGCATGGTGACCATGAGCCCGGCGAAAACCAGCAGAATGTGACGCTTGCCGGGGTTGGCGGCGGCCTCGGCCGCATCGGGCTGCGGGGCAAGTGTGGTGGTCATGAAAGTTTTACGGATACCTCTCTGGCGAGCGAGATTGCTCGTGATTCAAGTTGTTCGGCCGCACCTTCGGCGTCGGTCGGGTTCATTTCGGCCCATTCCTTGACGGCCACGCGCACCGCCCCGCCGCACAGGGACAGCACCAGGTCAGCGGATGCCGCCTGCTCGGCTGGCGAGTCGCCCGCGAAGCGCGCGTCCCGCGCCACAAGGGCGGTGACCGCGCTGGCGACTTCGGTGGTCAGTTGGGTGAATTGGGCAAGCTGGGTGGTGAGTAGCTGCGGGTGCCGGCGCAGAATCTCTAGCCGGTCTTCCCGCATGGTCGGTCGGGTCGACGGCGGGCCGATGACGGTCAGCAGCAGGTGGATGACGGTGTCGAGCAGTCCGTTTTCGGCCACTCGGTCGCAGTGTTCGGCAAGCTCGGACTCTGCGATTTCGACCTGGCGGAGGCCGAGGATCGCGGCATCCTTGCTCTCGAAGTAGTTGAAGAAGGTGCGCGGCGACACATCGGCGAGCTCACTGATCACGTCGACCGTGGTGTGCTCGAGGCCATCGCGGAGCACGAGGGTGACCGCGGCGTCTTCGAGCCGCAGGCGCGTTTCGAGGCGCTTGCGGTCACGCAGGCCGAGGTTCGGTTCAGTTATCACGTGGATAATTCTTGCGCTCAGTGCTTTTTTGCGCCACTGCAAATTTACAGTGATGCAAGTTTCTCGGTGAATGCTCAGGTGGTTGTTCAGGTGCGGCTGCGACGATGGAAGCGCCCATGCCCCGCCATCACTGGAAAGTCTCGATGACCCCGCGCCTGCTGTTTCGTTCTATTGCCATTGCCGAAGCCGTCACCTGGGCGATGTTGATCGCCGGGATGCTCCTGAAGTACGTGTTCGAGGTCGGCGAGGTCGGGGTGCAGATCGGTGGTTTTGTGCACGGCCTCGTCTTCATCGCCTTTGGACTGATGGCCCTGCTCGTGGGCGTGAACCAGCACTGGGGCGTACGCCTCACTCTGATCGCCATGTTCACTGCGATCGTTCCGTTCGGCACGATTCCCCTCGACCGAGGGCTCGAGAAGAACGGCCTGCTCGACGGCGGTTGGCGGCACACCCGCACCGACGACCCCCGCGATCACACCCGGGTGAGCGCTCTATTGCGGCAAATGCTGGCCCGCCCGGTGTTGCTGACGCTGGTCATGGGCATCGCCCTGGTCGGGGTCATGGCCACCCTGCTCCGGATCGGCCCGCCCGGCGGCGCCAGCTAGCCTCCCCTCAATACGGACGGGGCCCAGGCCCCATCCCCGGGCCCAGTCTATAAACTGGGCCCTTGGACGGGGCCTGGGCCCCGTCCAAGGAGACGGAGCGCGAAGCCGGCGGGTCAGCCGAGGGTCGCGGGCGGCTGCGGGGCGAGGCCCACGCGGGGGTGGCGGGCCGTCGCGGCCAGGGCGAGTGCGGCATCCGCTCGGGCGAGGGGGAAAGTCGTTCCAACCAGGGCCGAGAACGGATGCCGGTGCCAGGCTCCCCCGAGATAGGTCACCGCCTGCGCCAGGTCGCCCGGCGTGTAGTTGTGCACGCCGCGCACGGTGACCAGGCGGCGCACTATCAACTCCGGGTCGAGCAGCACCGGGTCATCGGGCGAGACACTGCCGACCAGCACGACCACTCCGCCGACGCCGATCAGGTCCAGCGCGGTTTGCACGGCCGGCCGGGCGCCGCTCAGCTCGAGGGCGATCGTCGGCTCGGCGGCAGCGGCATCCTGCATCGCGGCGAGTACGCTCGCCACCCCGGTCGGCGACTCGCGCGGCGCGCTCGGGTCGGCGACGGCGGCGGCCCCGAAGGCGAGCGCGAGCTGACGCCGGGCGGGGTCCGGGTCACTGACCACCACGAGAGCACCGGCATCCGTCGCCATCGCGCAGGCCGTCACCCCGAGCATCCCCGCGCCGGTCACCAGCACGGTCGCTCCGGCCAGCGGCACAAGAGCGGATGCCGCCCCCAGCGCCGCGACCACCGTCGCGGTCGCGCAGGAGGCCGGCGCCAGAACCGTGGCCGGCACGTGTTCGTCGACGACCACGACCGCTGTTCCGGCACGCACCTGCACGTGGGTGGCGAATCCGCCGCTGAGTTCCCAGCCGCGCTGCATACGCTCGTGGCCGTATTTAACCAGCTCGAGGCACTTGTGGGGCAGGCCGCGGCGGCAGCGCACGCAGGTTCCACAGCTCACGGCGACCGACCAGACCACCCGCTGCCCGACCCGCAGTGGCATTCCATTTGCGGCATATGACTGATCGGTGACGGCCACGATGCGGCCGACCTGCTCGTGCCCGAGCACGAGCGGCTTCGAAGCGAGGCGGTGGCCCAAAGCCGTGTGCACGTCGGAGCCGCAAATCGTGGCCAATTCGACCTCCACCAGCACGTCGCCGGGCCGAAGCAGCACCCCGGGTACCGCCACGCACTCCAGGGGCAGGCCGACACCCGACCAGACCATGGCTTCGGCGGCGCGCGGCAACACGACCTCCCGGCCGACGCCGAGAGTGAGGGCCGGCAGCGTCACCGGTTCAGCGATTGGATCGTGTTCGGGCATGGCTACTCGATCGTTTCCTCACGCAGGCCGAGCAGTTCGGCCAGGTCGGCGACGCTCGCGACGACGACGTCGGCCCCCGCATCCTCGAGGGTGTCGGTGTCGTGCGTGCCGGTCAGCACGCCCACGACCAGGCCGGCGCCAGCGCTCAGGCCGGAGAGCATGTCGCTCGCCGTGTCGCCGACGACGACCATGGCCGCGACGCTTGACGCGCCGGTACGGAGCAGCGCGGTGAGCGGCAAGTCGGGGTATGGGCGGCCACGGCCAGCTTCGGCCGGGCAGAGGCTCACATCGATGAGGTCGCTCCAACCGAGCGCATCGATGAGCGTGTCCTGCGTCGCACGGGAGAAACCGGTGACGAGGGCCACTTTCACGCCGGCGTCCCGCAGCTCCTGGAACAGGTCGGCCGCGCCCGGGATCGCGGTCACCCCGACCTGTTCAACGAGTTCGCCGTAGGCCTTTTCGAAGGCCGCCGTCGCAGCGACCGCCGCCTCTTCGGAGTCGGTCAGCTCACGAAACACGTCGAGCTTGGACTGCCCCATGGTCTCGCGCACAAAAGCGACGGCCTCCTCGAGGTCCTCGGCGGTATCGACCAGTCCGCTGCGCTCGGCGGCGAGCACGAACGCCCGCTCGACCAGTCCGTCGTCGCTCACGGTCGTGCCGGCCATGTCGAAGACGACGAGCTCAACGTCCACGTCTTCGGTGTCGAAATCATCAAGGTCCAACTCAAGATCAAGGGGTGCGGTGCTCATGGGGTGCCTTTCAGGGTGAGGGAGGGAATGGCGAAATTGCAGACGGTCGAGATGACGTGTTCGGCCAGACCAAGCCCGGTGGTCATGCCGATTCCTGTGGTGGCCGCTACGAGGTAGACACCGGGTTCGGGCTGGTCGATGAGAAAGTCGGCACGCCCGGAGGCATAGACGCCCTGCCACCGCTCGAGCACCCGCGGGCGCCGCACGCCGAACAGTTCGGAGGTGAGCTGCAGCAGCTGTTCGAACGCATTCTCATTCTGGAATACAGAAACGGATGCCCCGCGATAGTGGGTGTCCCCCACGATCAGCGAGCCGTCCTGCAGTTGGGTATACATCTGGTTGAGGTCCAGTTCGGCCAGCAGCGGATACTCCCTCCGCAGCCGTTCGCCCAAAGTGGCTGCCGCCGGAAGGCTGGAAAATGCTCCGTAGCGCAGCAGCGACCAGCCGGTCAGCACCGGCGCGGGCAGCGGCGCGCGCAGGCCGGCGTCGACGCGCAGCATGTCGAGGCCGCACCGCACAATGCCGTCGCGCTCGGCGATCTTCGGGTAAAGCTGGTCGATGTCGTGGTTGACCGCCACGATGACCGTTCCGGCGTGGATCGGCCCGCGCGTGGTCGTGACCCGGCCTGGCCGTACGGCCGTCACCGCGGTGCGGTAGCGAAAGTCGACACCCCGGCTGGCCAGGTACGCGGCCAGACCGGCGGCGGCCTGGCGCGGATTGACCTGTAGGTCCCAGGGCAGGTGCGCGCCGCCCACCGCGGTGCCGTCGGCGAGCGGCAGACGCTCCGACACCTCCGTTGCGTCGAACAGCACGACGTCGGGCTCGCCGACGCCGAAGACCGACTCGGCTCCGCGCTGCGCCGCCAGCTCCCGCAGCACTGCCAGTTCGTCGTCGTGCCGGGCGAGCACGACCGTGCCCGACTCGCGCATCCAGACTCCGGCGTCCGCTTCGAGCCGCAGCCAGAGCGGGCGGGACCGCAGAGCGAATTCTCGGGCCGGCCCACTTTGCGGGGTGAAACACAGGTGCCCGAAATTGCGAACGGATGCCCCGCCGATGGCCGCCGCGCGGTCCACGACGGCCACGGACAGACCTCGGTCGCTGGCGGCGAGGGCGTGCCCGAGGCCCACGATGCCGCTGCCAACGACGACCACGTCGAAGCTGGTCATCGAAACACCCGCCGCATCCACATGGCCAGTCCTTCGACCGCGACCACCGTCACGAGAATCATGAGCACGATCGTGGTGACCAGGTCGTAGCGAGACCCCTGGCCTGCGTTCAGCAGGTAGTAGCCGACCCCTCCACCGCCCACCAGGCCGAGGATGGTGGCCGCCCGAATATTGGTGTCGAGCATGTAGAAGCTGTGTCCGATCAGGGCTTTCATACCCTGGGGAGCCGTGGCGCCGGCGTAGACCTGCAGCCTCGTCGCGCCGGCCGCTCGGAGGGCCTGTTCCGGACCGGGTCTGACCTCTTCGAGCGAGTCGGCGAGCAGCTTGCCGAGCAGGCCCACGCCGCCGATGGCCAGGGCGATGGTGCCGGCCTGGGTACCAAGACCAGTCACGACGATGAGCACGATGGCCAGGATGATCTCCGGAATGCCGCGGATCGTCACGAGCACCAGCCGAAAGCCGGCCCGCACGCGTCTCGACGGCGCCACGTTGCGGGCGGCGAGCGAGCCGATCACGATCGAGGCGACGATCGTGAGAATCGTCGCGGCCAGGGCGATCGCGATGGTTTCGCCCATCGCCGCGAGCATTACCGGGGCGTCATAACTTCCGAAGCTCGGCGGCCAGAACTTGGCGGCGGTCTCGGGCAAATACGACCAGACGGTGAGAAAGTCGCCCCACTTAATATCGCAGATCCAGACGCTGCCGATCACGATGAACGCGGCGAGCAGGCCCCAGACCGCGTTGCGCAGGCGGGCGTAGGTCCAGGGATGGTGCGAGGCATCCGCTTTCTGGCCGGTCACTCCGAGACGGCGCAGCAGCCGGTCGCCGATCCCGTGGCGGGTGGGCGCGAGACCGAGCATGACGGTGCGCACGGCGCTCGACACGATCTCCATGACCACACAGAGTGCGAAAATGACCAGCGCGATGCCGAGTCCGAGCGAGTAGTTGAGCGATTTGAAGGCGTAGGACATCTCGAGACCGAGCCCGGCGACGCCGACGTAGCCGAGGATGACCGAACCGCGCAGGTTGATGTCGTTGCGGTGCAGCACGGTCGCTACCCACGACGGAAGCACCTGCGGCAGCACGCCGGAGAAGAATTCCTGCATTCGGGTCCCACCGGCGGCCCGAATTGCCAGCCGGGGGCCTTCATCGATCTGCTCGATCGCGTCAGCGAACATCTTGCTGATCATGCCGATCGAGTGGATGCCGATCGCCAGGATTCCGGGCAGGGTGCCGAGTGAGAACATCAGCACGAACACCATCGCGAGCACGACGTCGGGCACCGCCCGGGCCAGCACGCCGAGAAAGCGGGCGACGGCCATCCACCCACGACCGGGCGAGGTGTTCGCGGCGGCGAGCCAGGACAGCGGCACCGAGAAGAACGCGGCAAACAGGGTTCCGAGCAGCACGAGGCCCACCGTGAGCGCGGTCAGGTAGAGCAGCTCACCCGGCGCGGGAAAGCTTATGATTCCCACGCGGGCGAAAAAGTTCTGGGCATTCCCCCAGCTCGCTACCATCTGCGGCAGCGAGATATCCACGCTGATCAGCGAGAAAACGGATGCCGCCACCAGCGCCACGAGGGTGAGTGCGGCCGCGATTTTCTGCGGGTGAGCGCGGCGTTGCGGGGCCGGCGTGGCCGCATCCGCTTGGCTGGCTTGGGGGCGTTCGAGCGTGAGCGTCACCGGCGGTTGTCCCGCGCCGAGCTGAAGGTCGCCAGGTCGAGCTCGCCCTGTTCGTCGGGCTCGCCCGCTTCACCGGTGCCCAACTCGGTGCCCAACTCGGTCTCGATCGCGTCGAGCTCACCGGTCGAGGTCGTGACGCGGCCGTAGATCTCCATCACGTTCTGCTTCGACAGCCCCTGCGTTATGGTGTCGAGCACCACCTGGCCGTGGCGCAGGCCGACGATGCGATCGCCCCAGGACAGGGCCAGATCAACCTGATGCAGGCTGCACACCACGGTGAGACCACTGTCAATGGCGATCTCCCGGATCAGTGCCATGACCTGGGCGCTGGATTCCGGGTCGAGCGAGGCCACCGGTTCGTCGGCGAGCAGAATGCGCGGGTTCTGCATGAGTGCTCGCGCGATGCCGACCCGCTGCTGCTGGCCGCCCGACAGGGTGTCGGCGCGTTGGTAGGCCTGGGCGAGTAGTCCCACCCGGTCGAGATGGCCGAGCGCAGCCAGCTTGAGGTCGCGGCGGTACCCCCAGAGGCCCAGTCTTGGCCCACGCACCCGAAACAGGGCGCCGGTCAGCACATTTTCGAGCACGGTCAGCGACCCGACCAGTTCGAACTGCTGAAAGACGAAGCCGACCTGACCGCGCAGCGCACGCAGCGGCCGGCCCTTCAGGCTCGATACCGCGGCGCCGAGCACGGTCACCGAGCCCGAGTCGGGCCGGTCGAGGCCGTCGAGGTGTCGCAGCAGGGTGGATTTGCCCGAACCGGACAGCCCAAGCAATACGACAATTTCGCCGCGGCCGACCGTGAGCGACACGTCATTGAGGGCCGTCGTCTCGCCGAAGGTTTTGGTGATGTTGCTCACGTCGATCACCGGTTCCGCGCGCGAAGCGGAACCGGTGGTGACGCTGGACTTACTGGTTAGCCCTGGCACTGCGAGGCCGACGTCTTCACGCAGATGTCGCGAATGGTGTCGTAATACTTGTCGTCGACCGGCTCGGTCGCGTAGAACGTATCGCGAAAGGCCTGGGTGTCGGCGCTCGTCACGCCCGACGCGATGATGTCGTCGATGGTGACCTGGCCGAGCACCTCGGTGAGCTGGGTCTTCAGTTCGGTCGGCAGGGTGTCAGAGACGACGATCGGTGCACCGGGAACCATGGTCTCGGCGATGACCTTGACCTTGTCGCTCTTGGCGACCTCGCTGTCCTCGGCGAAACCGACCTCACACTCCTTGCCCTCGCCGACCTTCTGCACGCTCACGTCGTGCTTGCCGGCGAACACCGGGGTCACATCGGAGACCGGGTCGACGCCGGCTTCGAGCAGGTTGTAGGAGGGGAACAGGTATCCGCTCGTCGATGACGGGTCGACGAAGCAGACCTTCTTGCCGGCGAACTCGGCGAGGGAGGTGATGGCGCTGTCTGCCGGAACGATCGCCTGCGAGTAGTAGCCGGGCACCTCGCCCTCGGTCGTCACGATCGAGGAGATCGGAGTGATGGCCGCGCCGTTGTTGGTGGCGGTGATGTAAGTGAAGCCGGAGAACGAGGCCACGTCGATCTTGCCGGCGATTGCGGCTTCGATGAGGGCGGCGTAATCGGTGGACTCGTGGTATTCCACGGTCTTGCCGGTCTCCTGCTCGATGTAGTCCATCAGCGGCTGGTAGTTGGTCTGGGTATCGACCGAGTCGGGAACCACACCGAACACCAGGGTGTTCTCATCGGCGGCGTAGCTGACGCCGTCGATGCCAGTGCCGGCCGCGTCGGCGGTGTCCGCCGAGCAGGAGGCCAGGCTCAGGGTGAGCAGAACTGCGGCGCCGGCGGCGAGGGCCGTCTTGGCGCCGAGAGAAGTGGTGCGTGAAAAAGCGCTGTGGATTGCCACGTGAAACCTTCCTGAGTCGAGGGCATTACGTGTAGCTACGTTAGGCAGGCCGCGCCAACAGCACGGGAGCCCGGGGTAACCGGCAGGTGAACGCGCCGTGGCAAGTGCGCGAGCAGGAATCCGCTCACCCACGCGGATGCCCGCGCCCGCTCACTCAAACGGATGCCCCGCCCGGTCAAAGCCACTCGGGTCACATGCACAGTTTCGCGGCAGCCCCGAGCGGTACCGTGTGCATGCCACACCGATCGAAGGAGATCCTAAGTGTTCACGAGCCCCTACGGCCCCGTTGAGATTCCCACGCAAAGCATTTTCGACTACCTGTTCGGGGACCTGACCGAGGCCGAGCTGGATCGCACCGCCGTCATCGACGGTGCCAGCGGGGCCGCTCTCAGCTACCGCACCCTGGTCGATCAGATCACCCGGGTGGCCGGCGCTCTTGCCGCCGACGGCGTCGGTCCCGGCACAGTCGTGGGCCTGCTCTGCCCGAACACGCCGGAATTCACGGCCATCTTCCACGGGATTCTGCGCGCCGGAGCCACGGTCACCAGCATCAACTCGCTCTACACTCCCGACGACATCCAGCGCCAGCTCCACGATTCCGGTGCGACCTGGCTCGTGACCGTCACCCCGCTGCTGGCCGGCGCCAAGGCGGCAGCGCACGCGGCGGGCATCTCCGACGAGAACATCGTGGTGATCGATGGTGAGCCGGGGCATCCGTCGCTGGCTGATTTACTTGCAGTGGATGCCGCCGCCCCCGCCCTCAGCATCGACCCCGCCACGCACGTGGCTGTTCTCCCCTACTCTTCGGGCACCACGGCGGCGCCGAAGGGCGTCATGCTGAGCCACCGCAACCTCGTGGCGAACGTGCAACAGGCCCGCGATCTGATCGGGGTTATTCCAGACGACAAAGTGCTCGCGCTGCTGCCGTTTTACCACATCTACGGAATGACGGTGCTGCTGAACCTCGCCTTCAAACAGCGGGCCTCGCTGGTCACCATGGCCAAGTTCGACTTCGTCGAGTTTCTGCGCATGATCCAGGATCACCGCTGCAGCTACGTCTTTATCGCGCCGCCGATTGCGGTGGCCGTGGCGAAGCATCCGCTAGTAGAGGAGTATGACCTGTCGAGCGTGCACACCATCCTCTCGGGGGCAGCCCCGCTCGACGGTGCTCTCGCCGCGGCGGTGGCCACCCGGCTGGACTGCCGCATTCTGCAGGGCTACGGCATGACCGAGGTCAGCCCGGTGAGCCACCTGATTCCGATCGACGCGCCACACCTGTCGCGCGCGTCCGTGGGAGTGACCGTGCCGAACATGGACTGCAAGCTCGTGTCGACCGAAACCGGCGAAGAGATCGAGATTCCCGAAGACGGGGTCAGCGAGCCCGGTGAGCTGCTGGTGCGCGGCCCGAACGTGATGCTCGGCTACCTGAACAACGAGAAGGCCACCCGCGAGACCATCGACGCCGACGGATTTCTGCACACCGGCGACATCGCCACGGTCAGTGCGCTCGGCGAGGTGACCATCGTCGATCGCAGCAAGGAGCTGATCAAGTACAAGGGCTACCAGATCGCTCCGGCCGAGCTGGAAGCGCTGCTGCTCACCCACCCGCGCATCAAGGATGCCGCGGTGATCGGTGCAGCGGATGCCGACGGCCAGGAGATCCCGAAAGCCTTCGTCGTCGCCGTGGCTGAGTCGGCGGTCACGGCCGAGGAGATCATGGCCTACGTCACCGAGCGGGTCGCCCCGCACAAGAAGGTGCGCGCGGTGGAATTCATCGACGCGATCCCGAAGTCGGCGTCCGGCAAGATCCTGCGCAAGGACCTGCGCGCCAAGGAAAAGGCGGCCGCCGTCTAGCCGTGCGGGCGAGCCAGTACCCGCTGCCGGACATACGGTTCCAATCGGGCATGCGCGCGACGCGACTTTTCACTTCGGTCTGACTTGCCCTCTCACTGAGAGCTGCAGTGAGGGCGCAGTGAAGACGTGTCAGGGATCGCTTTCACTTCTCACCTTTCGGAGGCGATGCCGCGAGATTGACGACGGCCTGCACCGCGGCGTGGTCCGACGGCCAGCCGCCGACATAGCGCTTCACGTTGATGGCGGCCTTGCGCACGGGGACGCCGGGCGTGACGAGGAGCCAGTCGATGCGTTTGAGATTGCGCTGCGGCGAGCGATAGTTCAAAAACGTTCCCCACTCTTCGGTGAGACGTTCGTCTGCTGTGTTCCAGGCATCCAGAAGCAGGCCTTGGCCGGTTAGGCGGTCATAGGGGGCGGTATTCGCATCCGTATTGAAATCGCCGGTCACCACAGTGGGAAGCTGCGACGCCAACACGATGCGTCGAATTACGTCGGCGGATCGCAGCCGCGAGGTACGGGAGCGGTGGTCGAAGTGCGTGTTCACGGCCTGGAAATCGACGCCCATGGCGAGATCGTGAAAGACCGCGTCAACGACGACGCGCGGAGTGTGATTGCCCCACGAGGTGGAGCCCGGCCGCAACGGAGTGTCAGAGAGGGCCGTCTGCTTCCATTCGAGCACGCGCAGTCGACGTGAATCGTAGAAGATCGGGCAGCCTTCCCCGCCCTTGTTGGCTTCCCGGCCATATCCGATCGAGCGGTAAGGATCGCCGAGCGCGTGGCGCACGAAGTTCGCCTGGTCGAACAGTGCTTCTTGCACGCCGATCAGTGCGGGCTGTTCCGCCGCGAGCAGACGTTTCAGTATTGGCCGGCGGCGCACCCACCGATCGGGGCTGCGCGGGTTGAGATGCGGCAGGCGCCGACGGATGTTGAAACTCATGACATGCAAATCCGGCGCGGCGACGGGGCCGATGAGTGCGCTGTCTGTCATGGGACCAGCCTATGGCGAGCGTTGTACTCCCGATCCGCAGTAGGTCGCACGCAGCGCCACGCTGGCCGGGCGAGGCGACCGGTAGACTTGCCGGGTCAAGCATCCGCTATCTCGGGGAGAATTCCACACGTGACCGCTGTTTCCAACACCTCTTCCCGCGGCGTCGCCGACACCGTTTCCAATGCCATTGCGACACCCGAGAAGGAGCAGCCCTACGGCGCGCTCGGGCTCAAGGCCGATGAGTACGCGAAGATTCGCGAGATTCTGGGCCGCCGCCCCACGAGTGGCGAGCTTGCGATGTACTCGGTGATGTGGAGCGAGCACTGCTCCTACAAGAGCTCGAAGATGTACCTGCGCCAGTTCGGCGACAAAGTCACCCCCGCCATGAAGAAGAACCTTATGGTCGGAATGGGCGAGAACGCCGGCGTGCTTGACGTCGGCGAGGGCTGGGCCGTCACCTTCAAGATCGAATCGCACAACCACCCCTCCTACATTGAGCCGTTCCAGGGCGCCGCCACCGGCGTCGGCGGCATCGTGCGCGACATTATCTCGATGGGCGCCCGCCCGGTCGCCGTGATGGATGCCCTGCGTTTCGGCGACATCACCGACCCCGACACCGCCCGTGTCGTACACGGCGTGGTCTCTGGCATCAGCTTCTACGGCAACTGCCTCGGCCTGCCCAACATCGGCGGCGAAACCGTGTTCGACCGGGTCTACCAGGGCAACCCGCTGGTCAATGCGCTCTCGGTCGGCGTGCTGCGCCACGAAGACCTGCACCTGGCCAACGCCCGCGGCGTCGGCAACCAGGTCGTGCTGTTTGGAGCCCGCACCGGCGGCGACGGCATTGGCGGGGCATCCATTCTCGCCTCCGACACGTTCAGCGCCGGCGGCCCGACCAAGCGCCCCGCAGTACAGGTCGGCGACCCGTTCGCCGAGAAGGTACTCATCGAGTGCTGCCTCGAACTGTTTGCCGGCAAGCTCGTCGAGGGAATTCAAGACCTCGGCGCGGCCGGCATCAGCTGCGCCACTTCTGAGCTCGCCTCCAACGGCGACGGCGGCATGTTCATCGAACTCGAGAAGGTGCTGCTGCGCGACCCCACGCTCACCGCCGAAGAGATTCTGATGAGCGAGAGCCAGGAACGCATGATGGCGATCGTCACTCCCGAGAAGCTCGAGGGCTTTCTCGCCGTCACCACCAAGTGGGACGTGGAAACCAGCGTGCTCGGCGAGGTCACCGACACCGGCCGCCTTATCATCAACTGGCACGGCGAAGAAATCGTCAACGTGCTGCCACGCACCGTGGCCGTCGACGGCCCGGTCTACGAGCGTCCGCTCGCGTACCCGACCTGGATCGACGCCCTGCAGGCCGACACCGCCTCCGTACTTCCCCGCGCGCTCGACGGCGAGACCCTGCGCGAGCAGTTCCTTGACCTGCTCGGCTCGCCGAACCTGGCCGACCCGAGCTGGATCACCGACCAGTACGACCACTACGTGCAGGGCAACACGGCGCTCTCCTTTCCCGACGACGGCGGCATGATCCGCGTCGACGAAGAGAGCGGGCTCGGTTTCGCGATCGCGACCGACGCGAACGGCCGCTACTGCCAGCTCGACCCGTACCGCGGCGCGCAGCTGGCCCTCGCCGAGGCATACCGCAACGTCGCCGCGACCGGCGCCGTTCCGGCCGGCGTCAGTGACTGCCTCAACTTCGGCTCCCCCGAGAACCCCGAGGTCATGTGGCAGTTCCGTGAAGCCGTAACGGCCCTCGCCGACGGATGCCTGGAGCTCGAGATTCCCGTCACCGGCGGCAACGTGTCGTTCTACAACCAGACCGGCGACCAGCCCATTCACCCCACCCCGGTCGTGGCCGTGCTCGGCGTGATCGACGACGTCGCCCGCCGCATTCCGAGCGGCTGGCAGGACGACGGGCACAACATCTACCTGCTCGGCGAGACCCGCCTCGAGCTCGACGGTTCGGCCTGGGCCGGCGTCGTGCACAACCACCTTGGCGGAACGCCGCCGGTCGTGGATCTCGGCCGCGAGAAGGCCCTGGCCCGCCTGCTGCACGCCGCCTCGAAGGAAGCCCTCATCGACAGCGCCCACGACTTGAGCGAGGGCGGGCTCGCCCAGGCCCTCGCCGAAGCCGTCATGCGCTTTGGAGTGGGCGCGCGCGTCTGGCTGGGTGACATTCTGGATCGGGACGGGGTGGACGCATCCACTGCCCTGTTCTCCGAATCGGCCGGTCGCGTCATCGTTTCGGTGCCGCGCGAAGACGACGTGAAGTTCCTGGGCCTCTGCGCCGGCCGCTACATTCCGGTGCTGCGCATCGGAGTGACGGACAACACCCTGCACGCCCTCGAGGTACAGGACGTCTTCGCTGCGACTCTCTCCGAGATGCGCAATCGTCACCAATCCCCTCTCCCCGCCGCCTTCGCCTAACTCCCCAGCTCGCGAGAGCGCAAAAAGTGCCCGATTGAGAAGCCCAATCGGGCACTTTTTGCGCTCTCGCGAACCTGAACGAGCTTTGGGGTGTGGATAACTCATTTGACACCAAGACGGCGCGACACACTGTTGGCATGAATCGAGCTCGCAGGCTGCCGCTGGACTTCGAGGGGCGTCCATTCAGCACGGCCGAAGGCAGTGACGCGGGCCTGTCCAAGAAGCGGATGCGCGCGTCCGACCTAGCGCGCCCCTTTCCTGCAACGCGCACCCCGCGTGCAGATAGCAGCTCGGCAGACCTTCTCATCCGCGCCTACGCACAGCGGATGTCCGAATCAGACTTCTTCAGCCATGTGACGGCTGCGCGCGTGCACGGGCTCCCGATGCCTTTTGCCGTTGAACACACGCAAACTATTCATGTCTCGACGGAGGAACCCACCCTGCGCGACCGGGTACTCGGTGTCCGCGGCCACCATGTCGCACCCAAGACGGTCACCGTCGTTGCGGTGCGCGGCGTGCGCGTCACAAGTGCGGTGGACACCTGGTGCCAGCTGTCCACCATGCTTGGGCTCGACGACCTCATCCGGATTGGCGACACGCTCGTGCGCCGCAAGCATCCGTTCGCCGAGATGCGTGACCTGCTCGCCGCCGTTCGACGGTATTCGGGGCGACGGGGCGTCAAGCTGCTGCGCGAGGCGCTGATCTGGATACGACCCGGCGTCGATTCACCCCGCGAGACCGACCTGCGGCTGCTCATCGTGCGGGCCAGCCTGCCCGAACCGGAGGTCAATGCCATCATCATGAGTCGCACCGGGGTGAAGCTCGCCACCGGCGACCTGGTCTTTCGCCGATATCGTGTTCTGCTCGAGTACGACGGCGGGCAGCATCGCACCGACGAGAACCAGTTCCACTGGGATGTTGACCGCCTCGACGCGCTCATGGAGGAGAGGTGGCGGGTGATCCGCATCAACAAATCCCACCTCCACAATCCCCCAGAGGTGATCCGCAGAGTAACGGTGGCGCTCATGGCCGGTGGCTGGCGTCCTGTCGCGAAAGCGCAAAAAGTGCCCGATTGAGAGGCCCAATCGGGCACTTTTTGCGCCTTCGCGAGGAACGAGAGTCGCTACTCGCGACCGGCTGAGACCCACTGGGGGTTGAATGATCGGGCCGCGACGATGCGGTCCGCGAGCGCGTCCAAGCGCGCTACGTGTGCGGCATCGAGACGGATGTTCGTGGCCGCGAGATTTTCGTCCACTCGCTCGGTGAAACGCGACCCGGGGATCGGGGACAGAGCAAGCCCGAGGGTACGACCCTTGTCATAGAGCCAGGCAAGCGCGACCTGCGCTGGTGAAACTGCCGCCTCGCGAGCCACCGCGATCACCTCGTCGAGAATGGGCTGGTTGGCGGCGAGGGCATCCGGGGTGAACCGGGGAAACTTATGCCGCCCGTCTGCATCAGTGAGCGCGCTGCGGTCGAATCGCCCGGTGAGCCACTGGCGACCCAGAGGCGAATACGGGACGAACCCGACGCCCAACTCGATCGCGGTAGGGACAACGTGCCGCTCGACGTCTCGGCTGATAATGCTCCACTCGGACTGCACTGCGGCGATCGGGTGAATGGCGGCAGCGCGGCGCAGCTCGTCACCAGTCGGTTCGGAGAGACCGATGTGGCGAATCTTGCCCGCCTGAACCAGTTCGGCGAGGGCCCCGACGGTCTCTTCGATGGGCACGTCGGGGTCGACCCGGTGCTGGTAGTAGAGGTCCAGGTGGTCGGTGGCGAGGCGCGCGAGGCTCAGATCGATCTGCTCGAACACGTAGGCACGATCACCACGGATGCCGCGTGCACCGATTCCCCCGCCCGAAAGGATGCCGAACTTGCTCGCCAGCTGCACCTCATCGCGTCGGGTGGCGATCAATCGGGCAATGGTGCGTTCGCTCAACCCGTTGCCGTAGACGTTGGCCGTGTCGATGAAGGTGAGGCCCGAGTCAACGGCGTGCGTCAGCGTGCGCAGGGCATCGTCGGGATCGATCGGGCCGTAGACCGGCGTGAGCGACATGCCTCCATAGCCCTGCGGGCTGACGGTGAGTCCGTCTCCCAGTGTGACTGCGGTCTGGATGGCGGGCGATGAAGTCATCTTGTCAGGATAGCCGCGCGGTGCCTCGGGGTCCCTCGTGTTACGTGCCGTCTCACGAGAGCGCAAAAAATGCCCGATTGAGAGGTCCAATCGGGCACTTTTTGCGCTTTCGCGTGAACACCTAGAGGAACGGCTCGCCGATGAGGGTCTCAGCTCGCTCCCAGAGACGACTCGCGACCGCTCGGTCTCGGGAGGTGCGGGTCGCCGGCTGACGGGTTGGCGCACCGCGGGTGAGCAGGCGCGGGCCGAAGTAGTCGCCGCCGTGGGCATCCGGGTCGATCGCGGCACGCACTGTCGACCAGGCTCCGTGATGCTTGCCCTGCGCGCCGACCAGCGTTTGCAGGCCGTCGATGACCCGCTTGGCCGGGGTGATTTCGTTGACACCGGGAAGGGTGGGGGTCAACCCCGAAATCGAATATCCCGGATGCGCCACCAGCGACTGCACCATGCCCGCCCCATTGGCCCGCAACCGTCGATCGAGCTCGAACCCGAACACCTGCATTGCGATCTTGGACTGCGCGTACGCCTTCCACCCGTTATACGTGGTGGCCAGCTGCAAATCGTCAAGCGAGGAATCCATCAGCCGGGAGATCAGCGACCCGAGGGACACGACCCGGCTGCCGGGAGTACGCCGCAAGGCCATGAGCGACCCCGCAGTCAAAGCAAAATGCCCGAGAAAGTTCGTCGCAAAGACCAGCTCGTTGCCGTCGAGGCTCACGGCGCGATCCGTCGGCGGGTGCACGATTCCAGCGTTGAGAATCAGGCCGTCGAGGCGAGGAAAAGCGCGCAGGGTTTCGCTGACGTCGCGAACTGACTGCAGATCGGCGACATCGAGCTGCAACACCGAAACGGATGCCCCCGCCACGCGGGCGCGAATCGCCGAGGCCGCGGCATCCGCTTTCACCGGGTTACGGCAGGCGAGCACGACGTGGGCGCCCGCGCCGGCGAGCTGCTCGCTAGTGAAGTAGCCGAGGCCGGCGTTGGCACCGGTGACGACAAAGGTCTTGCCGGTCTGGTCGGGCAGAGCCCGCGGGTTCCAGTTCATGAGTCCTGCTCGGCGACGAGCTGACGCCCGAAAACGTCTGTCTCGACGGTCACAGCGCCGAGATCTCCGAGCCGGCGGGAGTCACGACGCCGAGCTCGGTACGTGCGCGGTCGGCGGGTGCGGAAGCGGGTGCGGCTGCGCGGGAGCGGCCTGCTCGGCGACAGCAGCGGAAGTCGGCGCAGAGCCGGCGGCCCGCCCCGGCTGCACAGCATCCCCACCGGCGATCTTCACGTGGTGGTGGATGACCTCGGCGATGATGAAATTGAGAAACTTCTCGGCGAAGGCCGGGTCGAGATGGGCCTCCTCGGCGAGGCCGCGCAGCCGATCGATCTGCATGAGTTCACGCGCCGGGTCGGCGGCCGGCAGCCCGTGCGCTGCCTTGAGCCGCCCAACTTGCTGGGTGAACTTGAATCGCTCGGCCAGCAGATGAATGAGCGCGGCGTCGATATTGTCGATGCTTTCGCGAATGCTGTGCAGCTGCGCAATCGCAGCAGCGTCAGCGTCGCCGGGTAACTCCTCGTGTACGACCATACTTTTACGATAATGCATGGCCTAAGCGGATGCCGCCGCCTCCCGGCCGCCGGGCCGCAGCCAGCTGAATCGCAAGCGTTTCTGCGTCAGCAGGATGCCGAGCAGCACCAACAGCGCCCCGGTCGGCTCGTGCCAGGAGAATGTTTCGGCCAGCACGAGCACCCCCAGCACCACGCCAACGACGGGCGTCACGTAGGTAACCGTGGACGCGTTGGTAGGCCCCCAGGCGCGCAGAACGTTGATGTTCCAGATGTAGGCCAGGCCGGTGCCGAGCGCGCCGAGGGCCAGCAGGCACAGCACGATCGGCAGCGTCAGGTGCACCGGGCTCGAGGCCAGAACTGGGGTGAGCAGCAGCATGATCCCGCCAGCGATGCCGATATTGAGAAAGGCGAACGTGCTCGCGGCAATTGGGCGCCCACTCAGAAACCGGCGGGTGTAGCCGAAGGTGAAGCCGTAGCAGACCGCAGCGCCGAGGCAGGCGAGCTGGCCCCAGAGGTCGCCGGTGAGCGAGGAATATTGCCAGGGCCCGATGATCACGACGACACCGATGATGCCGAGCACGACACCGGCCACCTGCGCACGCACGAGCTTCTCCACCCGAAACGCGAGTGTCGCCATGAGCGCGGTCATGATCGGCGTGACGGCGTTGTAGATGCTCGCGAGGCTCGAGGAGACGTACTGCTCGGCCCAGGCGAAGAGCAGGTGTGGAATCACGCATCCGCTAATTGCAATCACCAGAAAGTGCAGCCACACCACGCCTTCCCGCGGCAGTACCGGCCCGTTGCCTATGCGCGGCCGGTTCACCAGCACGATCAGCCCCAGGGTCAGTCCGCCGAGCACGAGCCGCGACCAGGCGATCTGCCCGAAGCTGACTCCGTCGAGGGCGATCTTCATGAACAGAAAACTCGAGCCCCAGATCAGCCCCATACCGAGAAATTGCAGCAGGATGAGGCTCTTGCTGGCGGGAGGGGTCGGGGACACGTTCCGAGCCTATAGCTGGCGCCGACGCACCAGTGCCGGCGCCAGAGCACAAGGTCGGAAAAGCGCCGAAGAATGGCAGCGGATGCTGCACGCCCCCGCCTGACGTCCACCCCGGTCAAGGCGACGAAACCCGGTCTCGCCGGGTCGTCGCCGCATAACTCCTGCAATCTGTCGCCGGCGGCAGTACCGTGCCCCTGATTATGCGGAACTGAAAGTCCGCCATGAGCAATTTGCAGGAATTATGACGGATGGCTCGGGCTGCCTCGGTGGCTAAGCCAGCAAGTCCTCGCCAGGACCGGCCGAAACGGCCTCGAATCGGCCGTCGCGTCCCAGATTTCCTGAATTCGCCACCAGCCAGGTGCCGAACACAACACCTACTGGGACGTGTCGGCCCCGGCGCTCTGCTCCGCATCGCTTCCAGATTCCGGGACCGGACCGGCCGCACCCGAAGCAGCCTCAGGAGCACTTCCCGCGCTCGGACCAAAGCCGCCCCGCGGCCCGCCGCCGCTGATGGTGCCGCTTGGACCGGCCGGTCGCAGGCTGCGGTAGGTGACGAACCGGCCCTCGAACGCGTCAAGGCGTGCCTCGAGCCCGGCGCGCACGGCCGGCCACTCGTCGGCGAGGATCGAGTAGACGGCGCTGTCTCGCCAGGTTCCGTCGGCGCGCGGGCGGTCGCGGCGCAGGATGCCCTCGAATGTGGCCCCGATGCTGAGGATGGCGGCGCGGGAACGCTCGTTGATGGCATCCGCTTGAATCTTGACCCGGCCGAAGCCGTTCTCGAAGGCGGTGCCGAGCACGAGCAGTTTGGTTTCGGCGTTGACAGCGGTGCCCCAGACCCGCGGGTCGTAGGCGGTCCAGCCGAGGTGGATCGACTCGTTTACCTCGTCGATGTCGGCGAGGGTCGTGGTGCCGACGACGTCGCCATCGTTGGGGCCGCCGAGCAGACGCACCACGTAGGGCAGGCTTTCCCACTGAAAGTAGTCGTGTGCCCATTTGATGAAGCCGTCGACATCGCGGTGCAGCGTGGCCGGGCCGCCGCCATAGCCCGCGGCGAAGACTTCGGGGTGCGCGATGGCGCGCGCCAAGTCGGGCAGCACCGCACTTCCGAGCGGTTGCAGCTGCACAAAACGACCGGTCAAGGTCAGGGAATGGGGTCTCACGGCGTTCACTCGCCTAGTGTGACAGGTCAAAGTGAGGAATTGTGCCCTGATTGTGCCAACCGGGCAGATTGGGGGCCCGGTTGGCGATTACTTCTAGTCGATCAGGTCGTGCCGCACCACGATGGCTTCACGGTCGGGGCCGACGCCGATCGCGGAAGTGCGCGATCCGCTCATGCCCTCGAGGGCGAGTACGTAGTTCTGCGCGGCCTGCGGCAGGTCGTCGAAGGTGCGCACGCCGGTGATGTCCTCGGTCCAGCCGGGGAAGTTCTCGTAGATCGGAACGGCGTGGTGAAAGTCGCTCTGCGAGACCGGAACTTCTTCAACGCGCACGCCATCGACCGAGTAGGCCACACAGACGGGAATCTCGGCCAGACCAGTGAGTACGTCGAGCTTGGTCAGCACGAAGTCGGTGACGCCGTTGATGCGCGCGGTGTAACGGGCGATCGGGGCGTCGTACCAGCCACAGCGGCGCGGGCGCCCGGTGGTGGTGCCGAACTCGAAGCCGTTGGAGCGCAGGTATTCGCCCGACTCGTCGAACAGTTCGGTGGGAAACGGGCCGCTGCCGACGCGGGTCGTGTACGCCTTGACCACGGCGATAACGCGGTCGATGCGGTTCGGGGCGATGCCGCTGCCGGTCACCGCGCCGCCGGAGGTGGCGTTCGACGACGTGACGAACGGGTAGGTGCCGTGGTCGACGTCGAGCATGGTGGCCTGGCCGCCCTCGAACAATACGGTCTTGCCGGCGTTCAGGGCCTGGTGCAACAGCAGGGCGGTGTCGGTAACCATGGGGCGTAAGCGTTCGGCGTAACCGAGCAGTTCGCTGACGATCTCCTCGGCCTCGATGGCACGGCGGTTGTAGACCTTGACCAGCATATGGTTCTTCTGGTCGAGGGCTCCCTCGACCTTCTGGCGCAGAATGTTCTCATCGAACAGGTCCTGCACGCGAATGCCGACCCGGTTGATCTTGTCGGCGTAGGCCGGGCCGATGCCGCGCCCAGTGGTGCCGATCTGGCGCTTGCCGAGAAAACGCTCGGTGACCTTGTCGAGGGTGCGGTGATACGCGGTGATGACGTGGGCGTTCAGGCTGACCTTGAGCCGGGAGACGTCGACACCGCGTTCCGAGAGAGCGTCGAGCTCTTCAAAGAGCACCTCGACGTCGACGACAACGCCGTTGGCGATGACCGGGGTAACACCAGGACTCAGGATGCCCGACGGCAGCAGGTGCAGCGCATACTTCTCGTCGCCGACGACGACGGTGTGCCCAGCGTTGTTGCCGCCGTTGAACTTGACGACATAGTCGACCCGGCTGCCGAGCA
Organism: Cryobacterium flavum; assembly: GCF_900103805.1. Lineage (GTDB taxonomy): Bacteria > Actinomycetota > Actinomycetes > Actinomycetales > Microbacteriaceae > Cryobacterium > Cryobacterium flavum. Next base: position 73,664 of record NZ_FNIB01000001.1, read on the forward strand.
GGTCGGTGGCCTTACCCTTGCCCTCGTCGCCCCACTGGGCTCCGATGAGTACGATCGCGGGCATTTAGTCTTCTCCTCGAATAACGAAAGCTTCGGTGGGCGGCGCCGGGTCGAAACCCGGGCTGCCGGTGTAAAGGGCCCCGATGATGTCGATGGCGTCCACGTCAGCATCCGTCAAAAAGGCCGTCAGGCGGGAGACCTCCTCGGCCTCACCGATCTCCTCGGCACCGCGGCGCAGCGCGAACAGGGCGCGGAGCACACCGCGGTTGGGTTCGTGGCGCCACGGAATGGGGCCGTGGCCGCGCCAGCCAGCCTTACGCAGGGCGTCAAGTCCGCGGTGGTACCCGACGCGGGCGTAGGCATACGACTCGAGGATGCGCCCCTCAGAGTGGGTCGCATCGGCCAGTTCAGCCCAGGCGAGCGGAGAGGTCGGATGCACCTGCACGACGCCGGCTATCTCGCTCCTCGCGGTTCGCCGCAGGGCTTCGAGCACCTCCGGTTCCGCGGGAAGAAGGGTCTCGGGCTCTGAAATCAAATTGTCGCCGGTCACACTGAATGCTATCAAGCCCGGGGCCGGTCTCCCCGGCGACGGGCCAGACGAGCCTGAAACGCCAGTCCCTAAATGGTTAGGCCTGGCTCTGCTGCCGCGCCGCGACCCGCCAGCCACCGTTGACGAACAGGTAGGTCGTCGACATGTTCAGCTCGGCGACGACCTCGCCGCGACGGGCGATCGCCTTGTAGACGACGACACCGGCGTGCTCGCCGAGGCGAATGATGGCGGGTTCGTGAATGCCGTAGCTCTCCCACGGAGCCGCCTGGTCGAAGTAGGCGGTGACCTGGTCGCGCGTAATGACGGCCCCCGGCACAATCATCAGACCGTCGTCGGTCATTTCGCGCTGGTAGTAGGCGCCGCCGTTCCCGCCCAGAATGGCCTCCCATCCGGCGTTTTCTTCGTGGAGGAGTCGGGCCGGAAGATCGTCAGTGATCGCAGTCATACCGTCACGCTAGCCCGTATTCAGCCCGCAAACCAGTAAAGATCAGAACCGGTGCTGAACCACCCAGGCATGCATGGTCACGGCGGCGGCCGCCGAGGCGTTGATCGACCGGGTCGAGCCGAACTGGCTTATTTCGACGATGGAATCGGCGGCGGCGATGGCCGCTTCCGACAGGCCGGGGCCTTCCTGACCGAACAGAAGCACGCAGCGTTCGGGAAATGTAAACGTCTCGATGATGACGCTGCCGGGCACATTGTCGATGGCGATAATCGGCAAGTCACCCTTCAAACACCACTCGACGAACGCGGCGACATCCACGTGGTGCAGCACGTGCTGGTAACGGTCGGTGACCATGGCGCCGCGCTTATTCCAACGCTTGCGGCCGATGATATGCACCGTGTCGGCGCCGAACGCATTGGCGCTGCGCACGATCGAGCCAATATTCATGTCGTGCTGCCAGTTCTCGATGGCCACGTGAAACGGATGCCGATGCTCGTCCAGGTCAGCCACGATCGCGGCCATATTCCAGTAGCGGTAGCGGTCGATCACGTTGCGGGTGTCGCCGTGCTCGAGCAGGTCGGCGTCGTAACGGTCTTCGCTCGGCCATTCCCCCGGCCAGGGACCGACGCCGTAGGTTGAGCGCTCTGGCGTGGAGTTGTCGACTGCAGATTCTGGCACTACCCAACCGTATCCTGCCAACTCCGCCCAGAATTGGGGTTTCGGTGCGCCTAAATTCTGGCTAGGGTTTCGGTATGTCTAAAACGGATGCCCCCGCCCCTGACCGCGTGCTCGCCAAGGCTCCCACCACGGTCGCCTCCAGCCGCCTGCTCTGGCTGCTCGGACCGGCCCTCGTCGCCGGGGTCGCCTACCTCGACCCGGGCAATGTCGCGAGCAATATGACCGCCGGTGCCCGCTACGGCTACCTGCTGGTCTGGGTGGTGGTCGCCGGCAACGTCATGGCCTGGCTCATCCAATACCTCTCGGCGAAGCTCGGCATCGTCACCGGGGCGAGCCTGCCCGAGATCCTCGGCGTGCGCATGAAGCGGCCCACCGCGCGCAGGCTGTACTGGATCCAGGCCGAACTCGTTGCCATGGCCACCGACCTGGCCGAGATCATCGGCGGCGCGGTCGCCCTCAACCTTCTGTTCAGCCTGCCGCTCATCTGGGGCGGCGTGATCACCGGCACCATCTCCATGGTCGTGCTCATGGTGCATTCTCGACGGGGGCCGCGCATCTTCGAGCGCGTCATCATCGCGCTCATGCTCATTATCACGATCGGTTTCACGGCCGGCGTCTTTATCTCCCCGCCGGATGGCGGTGGCGTGCTCGCCGGAATGGTGCCCCGCTTCGAGGGGTCGAACTCGGTGCTCCTCGCCGCATCCATCCTGGGTGCCACGATCATGCCGCACGCCATCTACGCGCATTCGTCGCTCACCCGTGACCGGTTTCCGGAGTGGCAGGGCATCGTGGCCACGCGTCGCCTGCTCTGGGCCACGAAGTGGGACGTCACCATTGCCATGGCGATCGCCGGAACGGTGAACCTGGCGATTCTGCTGCTCGCGGCATCCGCTTTGCAGGGTGTGGATGGAACCGACACGCTCGAGGGCGCTTACGCGGCGCTGAAGGACACGCTCGGGCCGATCGTTGCGACCCTGTTCGCCGTCGGGCTGCTCGCGTCGGGGCTCGCCTCGACCTCGGTCGGGGCTTATGCGGGGGCCGAGATCATGCACGGCCTGTTGCACGTGCGCATTCCGCTGCTGCTGCGCCGACTGGTCACGCTGATTCCGGCGCTGTTCATTCTCGGGGTGGGGTTCGACCCCACGCAGGCGCTCGTGCTCAGCCAGGTTGTGTTGTCGTTCGGCATTCCGTTCGCGCTGATTCCGCTGGTCTGGCTCACCGCCCAGCGCGGCCTGCTGGGAACCTTCACCAATCGCTGGTTCACGACCGCTGCCGGGGTCGTCTGCGCGTTGGCGCTGGTGGCGTTGAACGTGGTGCTGCTCTTACTGGTGTTCACCGGCGCGTGACCCGGATACCCTGAGAGGGTTATGACGCACACGACCGGCGCGGCCGAGGACTACCTCAAGACCATCTATGCCCACACCGAGTGGCAGACCGATTTGATCACCCCGTCGGCGCTCGCGGTGCGACTGGGCGTGGCACCGTCATCCGTCACCGAAATGGTCAAAAAGCTTGCCGCGAGCGGGCTCATCACCCACGTTCCTTACGGCCCACTGGCGCTGACGGATGCCGGCCGGCTGCGTGCGACCGCCGTCGTGCGGCGGCATCGCCTGATCGAGACCTGGCTGGTCGGCGAGATGGGCTATGACTGGGACCAGGTACACGACGAAGCCGAGATTCTCGAGCACTCCATCTCGGATCGCCTGCTCGAAGCCATCAACGCGCGGCTCGGTTTTCCGGCGCACGATCCGCACGGCGACCCGATTCCGGCCGCCGATGGTACCGTGCTGCGGCCGCCGGCCGTGCTGCTGGCCGACGCCACGGTCGGGCACCGGGCTGCCGTGCTGCGAATCAGTGACCGCGACCCGTCGGTGCTGCGCGAGCTCGCCGCCGACCTGATCGGGCCGGGCACCGAGTTCACACTCAGCGCGCCCTTGACCATCGTTCTAGCGGATGGCCAGAGTCGCCTGGTCACGCCCGCTGCGGCCGCGTCAATCTGGGTGACTGCCTGAGGCTGGGCAGCTTTCACGGACCGAGCAGCCCCAAGGGAATTACCGCAATTCCGTCAGTGCGCCGATAGGCGACTTTTCCGGTCGTGATAACCGCCGAATCCACGAGGTCCGGGCCGATCTCATCGGCCAGCCATCTCAGATGCCGCGTGTCCTTATCGTCTACGGTTCCGGACAGCTTTACTTCCAACGCCACCACCCGGCCATCCGGTCGCTCGATAATGAGATCCACTTCGTGCTCGCCGCCGTGGGTTCGCAAATGATGCACAGATGCCCCCGCAGCTTGTGCGTAGACGCGCACGCTCAGAGTCACCAGGGATTCAAACAGAGCGCCCAGCATCGGACCGTTGCGAAGTTCAGCCGGGCCGATATCTGCCTTATTGATGAGCGTCTCCGCTGAAACACGGAGGAGGCGCGCGGCCAGCGCAGGGTCGGCGAGGTGGTGCTTGGGCGCCTGCCCCAATCCTTTGAGGCGATTTCTGCTCGGCAGCCAGCCGGGAACCTGGTCCAAGAGCCACAGCTTGGTGAGCATTTCCCGGTAGTCCTGCGCGGTGGCTTTTGAGGGTTTGACTGCATCGCCCGAAGTCGCCGCGCGGATAATGCTGTCGTAACTCGCCGTCGTCGAGCTGGCTGCAGCGTAGGCCGCCAGCCACGCTCTGAGCGTTGCCGATCTATATTCCTTCGTTTGGAGTCGGATCGCCGGAAACCCCGACCGCGTCACCTCGGAGGCATAGTCCTCCAAAGTCAGTGGGCTTGCGCCTTCTATTGCTGCAGGCGGGCCGGCAAGAAGAGTCCCTAGTGAGACTGTAGGCGGGGTGAGCTGCCGCTCGGAGAAGGCCATCGGTCGCATCCGCAGGTGCACAATACGGCCGGCACCGGAATGCGCAGGCGCCTTCGTCGGGCTTGCGCTGCCGGCCAGGATGTACTGACCTGGCCGTGCATCGTGGTCGACGCTGCGGCGAACGGTATCCCAAATCGCTGGAAACGTCTGCCATTCATCAAGCAAAACCGGGCGGGACAACCTCGTTATCCGCTCGCGGTCTGCCTGCAGCAATGCGAGCTGATCCGGATCGTCGAGCTGAATGATGGACCCAGCCCTCCGCGACGCTGTGGCAGTCTTTCCGACAGCCTTTGGCCCGTCGAGGGCGATGGCTGGCAACCCGGCGAGCATGGCCGTCAATTCGGCATCGACGATGCGCGGCGAGTAGTCCATAGGGCTCGGTTACCATTTCTGGGGATCATACTTTACTGTTTCAAGTCCCTGTGCGTTACCGTTTCCGGAGGCCGTACTTTACTATTTCCGAAATTGGTGGCTGAGGCCCGTCGAGCGGCGACGTGGGAGCACGCGGCGGCATCCGCTTATTTGAGCGATACCCGTAACCGCGGGGAAACGTCGCGCAGCTAGGCTGAGAGTCGACGAAAAGGAGCGCCTGATGGCACGACGCGACGAGATCGAATGCTGGCTCACCGACATGGACGGTGTGCTCGTGCACGAGAACCAGGCCCTTCCGGGGGCGGCCGAGCTGCTGCAGCAGTGGACCGACTCGGGCACGCCGTTTCTGGTGCTCACCAACAACTCCATTTTCACCCCGCGCGACCTGAGCGCCCGGCTGCGTTCGAGCGGGCTGAATGTGCCGGAGGACCGCATCTGGACCTCCGCCCTCGCGACGGCGGATTTTCTGAAGTCGCAGGTTTCCGGCGGCACCGCCTTCGTGATCGGTGAGGTCGGCATCACGACCGCGCTGCACGAGGCCGGGTTCATCATGACCGAGACCGACCCCGACTACGTGGTCGTCGGCGAGACGCGCAACTACTCGTTCGAGGCGATTACCAAGGCGATCCGGCTGATTCTGGGCGGCGCGCGATTCATCGCGACCAACCCCGATGCGACCGGGCCCAGCAAGGACGGCCCGATGCCGGCGACCGGCGCGATCTCGGCGCTGATCTCCAAGGCCACCGGCATGGAACCCTACGTCGTCGGCAAGCCCAACCCCATGATGTTCCGCTCGGCGATGAACAAGATCGGCGCGCACTCGGAGAACACCGGCATGATCGGCGACCGCATGGACACCGACATCGTCGCGGGCATTGAGGCCGGGCTGCACACCATTCTCGTAATGACCGGCATCAGCGACGAAGCCGAAATCAACCGCTACCCGTTTCGGCCCGATGAGATCGTGGCCGGCGTGCACGAGCTGCTCTCGACCGAGCTCATCGAGAGCGACGAGATCTAACCCGGCGGCAAGCTGCGCGTCAGTTCGGGTAGACGATCGACTTGAGGCTGTTTTCGTCGCGGTCGCTGTCGAGCGCTTCGGCGACGTGGTCGAGGTCGAATCTGCCGGTGACGAGCGCGTCGAGGTCGACCTGCCCCGAGGCCACGAGATGGATCGCGGTCGGCCAGGTGTCGACGTAGCGAAAGATGCCCGTGACCGTGAGCTCAAGGTTTTGGATGTGCGCCACCGGGAGGGTCATCTCGGGGTTCCCAAGCCCGACCAGCACGACCGTGCCGGCCGGTCGCACCGAGCGGATGCCGCTGTCCACGGCCCGCGCCGACCCGCTGGCGTCGATGAAGGCGTTCACGTCGAGACCCAGGGTGGCGGGGTCGGTGGCCACCGGGTCGATGACCCGGGTGGCCCCGAACTTCAGGGCACGCTCACGTTTGGCGGGCACGAGGTCGGAGACGATGATCTCGCCAGCCCCGAAGGCCCGCGCGGTCTGGGCCGTGATGATGCCGATCGGGCCGGCGCCGGCGATGAGAACCGACGACCCCGGAACGATCTGGGCTTTGCGAATGCTCGCGATGGCCACCGACAGCGGCTCGAGCAGCGCGCCGGCTTCGAACGACACCGAGTCGGGAATGCGGTGGGCAAATTCGGTCTGGCTCGTCACGTACCCGCAGAACGCCCCGTCAATGGGCGGCGTCGCGTAGAACTCCATTTTCGAGCACAGGTTGTATCGGCCAGCCCGGCATTCGCGGCACGAGCGGCACGGCCGCTGCGGTTCGACGGCGACCCGCTCTCCGATGCGTGCGGCGTCGATGTCAGCGCCGACCGCGACGATGGTGCCGCTGAGTTCGTGGCCGAGCACGAGTGGAGAGTCGACGACGAAGTCGCCGATGCGCCCCTCGCGGTAGTAGTGCACGTCGGAGCCGCAGACCCCGACCGCTGCGACCTTCACGAGCACTTCATCGCTGTCGGGCGTGGGAACGGCGCGGTCTTCGATGGTCAGTTGCTGCTGGTGCAGCAGAACGCTAGTGCGCATGGTCGCCGGCAGCACGGTCTGCGAAAGTGTCGTCTCGGGCAACGCTGGTGAACTGGTCATGATGGGTCTTCCTTCTCCACGGTGTGTGGCGTTGACATCGTTGTCGGCTGGCCGATCAGGCCGCGCAGGTCAGGCCGCGCGGGTCAGGCCGGGCCGGTGCCCATGATGGTCGCGGCCAGCGGTTCGGCCGAGGCTCGGCTTACGAAGCAGTAGTAGTTGCGCGGGCCGGTGGTCCACTGTTCGTCGGTGATCGGGTAGCTGCCCTGCATTTGCAGGTTCGGGTAGGCGCCGGCGGCGTTCAGGTCGAGGATGCCGGGTGCCGTGCAGAGCAGGTTGATCTGGGCGGCGAGCGCGGCCTCGCCCGGAAACACGGTGGTCGTGTCGCCGCCGAAGCTGCCGCGATCGACCAGCTGGGCGGTGTGTGCGACGGCGCAATCGACCACCGTAAACTCTTCCTCCCACGGCGAGACATACGGTTCGAGGCACTCGCCACCGAACAAGGTGTTCCACTCGTGCGCACCGGCGGCCTGCACCGCGGTGATCTCCGGGGTTAGGGTGGGCGTGGGCGTGGGGGTCGGCGTGGGCGTCGGCGTCGCGGATTGGGTCGGTGCCGGAGCCGCTACCGGACTCGCGACCAGACGCTGGCCGAGATAAAACAGCCCAACCAGCACGATGAGGGCAAGCAGCCCGACGGCGGTCCAGACTAGGGTGGCCTGCGTTCCCCCGGCAAGGACTCGCCGGGACCGGTGTCGACTCGGCGCCTCAGTGTGCGTTGGCTGGTCGGCTTCGGCTTCGGCCAAGCGGATGCCCGCGCCCGCGTCGGGCGCATGAGTATCCGTTGCAGAGACCGGCAGCAACTCGGTTGCGGCCGTGGCCTGCGCCTCGAGAGGCTCAGGCGCGACAACGGCCGGTGACGCCGGCGCGAGCTGTTCGACAGAGGCGACCGTGGCCGTTTCGTGGTCGGCCGCGACGGGCTCAGCAGCAACAATCTCTGCCCTTATTACTGGGGCGGCCGTCACCGGACCGTCCGTGACGGGTTCGACGGCTGCCGATTCGCTCATACTCGGTTCGCTCGCGGCTGGCACAACGACGGCCGGGATGACTGCGGCCGGAACTTCGGCCGTTGGAATGGCTGGGGCGGGATCGGCTGCGGCCGCCACGACATCGGCCGCGCTGGGCTCGGGCCCTGCAGTGGACTGCTGGTCCGGCTCTGGCTCACTATCGCTCGGCGGAATGACTTGGGGCTCGGCATGAGTGGCCGGTGCAGCGTCATCCGCGGAATCAGCGGCGCCGGCGGCGGCTTCTGCTTCGACCGGTTGCGGCAGCGGGGTGGTCCACCAGGGAGCCGGCCCGGCCGGAACTGCCGGAACGGGCGGCTCAACGGGCTCGGCGACCTCGGGCTCGTCGACGACCGGCTTGGCTCGGCGCGCGCGGCGACCAAAGCGGCTCGTGGGTGCGGCGGTATCCGGTTTGGCGGCATCCGTTTTAGCATCGCCTGTAGCTTTGGCAGCTGAGTCGTCTGGCGAGTCAGCCCCGGCACCGGTGGTTTCCGGGTCGAGCTGCGACGCGAGCCAGTCGATTCCCCGCTCGTCGTCTGATGCCACTAGTTGAGCCCCAGGTCCTCAAGGGAGATCGCGGCGTAATAGGGGTAGCCGGCGGCCTCGATCACTTCGCGAGCACCAGTGTTGCGGTCGACCACGACGGCGACGCCGGCGATCTCGGCGCCGACCTTGAGCAGGGCTTCAATGGCGGCGAGCGGTGACCCGCCGGTGGTCGAGGTGTCTTCGAGCACGATCACACGCTTGCCGGCGAGGTCGGGGCCTTCAACCTGGCGGCCTCGGCCGTGATCTTTCGGTTCCTTACGAACGACGAAGGCGTCGTAGTTGGCGCCGCGGGCCGCGGCCTGGTGCATGACGGCGGCGGCGATCGGGTCGGCGCCCATGGTCAGGCCGCCAACGGCGACGACATCGGGCACGTCCTTGATCAGGTCGAGCATGACCTGCCCGATCAGTGGAGCCACCCGGTGGTCGAGGCTCACCCGGCGCAGGTCCACGTAGTACGTGGCCTTCTTGCCGCTGGTGAGAACGAAGTCTCCGTGAAAAACGGCCTCGGCCGAGATGAAGTCGATGAGTTTCTGCCGCGTATCAGTCACAATCGCCAGTTTAGGGCATGCCCGACAGCCCCCTCCGTGTCCAGAACACGAGGCGGGGGCAGGGTATTTTCCGCGGGGTTGCGAGTTTTGATGTGTGGCGGCGTCCCGCGCACGCCGATTGTTGAGCTTGTCGAAACACGCGGAGGCCTCCGGAACGCCTCAATGTCTGAGCGGGGAGCGGGTGACCCCCGCCCCCGCCGACACCCAGAAAACACAAGCAAAAGCCGCAAAACAAGCCGGCAAGCGGCTCTTTTCGCAGGCCGCTCCCGTGAATCTCGGGGGCGGAGCCTAGAAGATGCGAACCAGGTTGCGACGCTCGGTCTGACGGTAGCCGTCGCGGTGAACCTCGACGACGAGGGCTGCGATGGAAACAACGGCAACGAGCAGGATGGCGATGAGGATGAACACGAGATGCCTTTCGAAGGAGGTGGCGTGGCCCGGCACGGAGGCGACATTGCTCGTGTGTGACCCTCTCATTTGACCACTCCTGACCGTGCAGCACAATCGTATTATTCTGCATGCATTGTGTAGATTGTCTACATGGACGTGCAACGACTCGAACTGCTCCGGGAACTCGCCGACCGCGGCAGCGTTACGGCGGTCGCCCTGGCCACTCACCGCACTCCGTCGGCGGTCTCCCAGCAACTCAAGGTGCTCGAACGCGAAGCCGGGTTGCCGCTCACGCAGCGTCAGGGTCGCGGACTCGTGCTCACCTCGGCTGGCCGCGCCCTCGCCCGCAGCGCAGCGGATGTGGCGGTATCGCTCGCGAAGGCCACCGCGCTCTGGGACGAATTCCGCAACCACGCCTCGGGTGAAGTGAGCCTGGTCACCTTTCCCACGGCCGGCCAGATGCTGCTGCCCGGCGTCATCAAGATTCTGGGGCCGGACCTCCTGCTCAACTGCGCCGATGAAGACCCGGAGCTGAGCGACTTTCCCGCCTTCACTGCCGAGTACGACATTGTGCTCGCGCACTCCATGAGCGGCCAGCTCTCCTGGGCCGGGCGTGGCCTCACGGTTGTTCCACTCATGACCGAGCCGCTGGATGTGGGACTGCCGGTGGGGCATCCGCTCTCCGATCGCGCCTGGGTTGGCCCCCGCGACCTGATCGGCGAGACCTGGATCGGCGTGACCGACGGCTACCCGTTCGAACGCATTCTGCACGCGATCGAGCAGGAGGCCGGCGCCCGCCTGTCGATGTCGCAGCGTTTCGCCGACCTTGCGCTGATCGAATCGTTCGTGATTGCAGGGCTCGGCATTGCGCTCGTGCCGCGGTATACCTCGGGTGGCGGGCAGCCCGGTCGACTCGTGCTCAAACCGCTGCGCGGCATCGAATCGCAGCGGCAGATCGTGGCTCTGATGCGCCCCGACCGAGCCGAGCGCTTAGCCGTGCGCACCGTCATCCAGGCCCTGCAATCCGAGGCCGCCAAGGTTGAGCAATCCCACAGCACCGTAACAGCTCGTTGAGAGCGCAAAAAGTGCCCGATTGGATGGGCCAATCGGGCACTTTTTGCGCTCTCGCGGGGTGTGACTAGGCGTTTTGGGGGAAGCCCAGGTTGATTCCTCCGTGGCTCGGGTCGAGCCAGCGACTCGTGACCGCCTTCTCCCGGGTGTAGAAGTTCACTCCGGCGGGGCCGTAGGCCTTGGCGTCACCGAACAGCGAGTTCTTCCAGCCGCCGAAGGAGTGGTACGCGACCGGCACCGGAATTGGCACGTTGATGCCAACCATGCCCACCTGCACCTCGTTCTGAAAACGGCGAGCAGCTCCGCCGTCATTCGTGAAGATCGCGGTGCCGTTGCCGTACTGGCTCGCGTTGATGAGGTCGAGACCCTCCTGGTAGCTGGCCACGCGCACGATCGACAGCACCGGGCCGAAGATCTCGTCGAGGTAGACGGCGGAGTCGACGCTGACCTTGTCGAACAGAGTCGGGCCGAGCCAGAAGCCGTTGGGGTCACCGTCAACCTTGACGCCGCGGCCGTCGATGACGATGTCGGCGCCGTCTGCCTGGGCGATGTCGATGTAGCCGGCCACCTTGTCGCGGTGCACCTTCGTGATCAGCGGTCCCATGTCGCAGCCGCGCGTGCCGTCACCGACCGTGAGGCCCTTGACCCGCTCGGCGATCTTCGTGATGAGTTCGTCGGCCACGGGCTCAACGGCGACGATGACGCTGATGGCCATGCAGCGCTCACCGGCGGATCCGAACCCGGCGTTGACGGCGGCATCCGCGCTCAGGTCGAGATCGGCATCGGGCAACACCAGCATGTGGTTTTTCGCGCCGCCGAGGGACTGCACGCGCTTGCCGTTTCTGGCCGCGGTCTCGTAGATGTAGCGGGCGATCGGGGTGGAACCGACGAAGGAAATCGCCTGCACGGTGGGGTTCGCCAGCAGGGCGTCCACAGCCTCCTTGTCGCCGTGCACGACGTTGAGCACACCATTGGGCAGGCCGGCCTCGGTGAAGAGCTCGGCGAGCCAGTTCGACGCCGAAGGGTCTTTCTCGCTCGGCTTGAGTACGACGGTGTTGCCGGCCGCGATCGCGATGGGGAAGTACCAGAGCGGCACCATCGCCGGAAAGTTGAACGGGCTGATGATGCCGACCACGCCGAGCGACTGACGAATCGAGTAGACGTCAACGCCGGTCGAGACGTTCTCGGAGTACTCGCCCTTGGTCAGGTGCGGCATCCCGAGGGCGAATTCGACGACCTCGAGGCCACGAATAATCTCGCCGAGCGCGTCGGAGGTGACCTTGCCGTGTTCGGCGGTGAGAATGTCGGCCAGGTCTCCCTTGCGTGCGTTCAGCAGCTCGCGAAAGTTGTACATGATGGTCTGGCGGCGAGCCTGGCTCGTGTCACGCCAGGCCGGGTAGGCGGCCTGAGCGACGGCGACGGCTGCGTCGAGGTCGGCGGTGCTCGCCAGCAGCACGTTCTTGGCGACTGTGCCGGTGGCCGGGTTGTAAACGGGCGCGGTGCGGGTCGAGGTACCGGCGGCGGCTTCGCCGTTGATGTAGTGCTGAATGGTCGGGGTGTCAGTCATTGTGAAAATCCTTAATGGTTGGAACGGTTAGGCGAGAAGGTCGAGGCTGAGCACCTCGTCGTAGATGGCGAGCGCTTCGGCCACCTCAGCGTCGGTGACGACACAGGGCGGCACGACATGGATGCGGTTCTCCATCAGGAACGGCAGCAGGCCGCGGCCGAGCAGTTCGGCCTTCACCCGGGCCATGACGGCGGCGCTCACCGGTTCGCGGGTGGCCGGGTCGGCGACGAGTTCGAGCGCCCAGAACACGCCGACACCGCGTACCTCGCCGATGATCGGGTGCTTGGCCTGCAGGGCCTTGAGGCCCGGCTCGAGCACGTCGCGCCCGATGCGGGCCGCGTTCTCGACGATGCCCTCGGCCTCCATCGCGTCGAGGGCGCCGACGATCGACGCCATAGCGAGCGGATGCCCGCTGTAGGTGAGCCCGCCGGGAAAGACGGTCTCGTCAAAAGTTGCAGCGATGGCATCGGAGATGATCACGCCGCCGGTGGGCACATAGCCGGAGTTGACGCCCTTGGCGAAGGTGATCAGGTCGGGCACGACGTCGTAGGCCTGGAAGGCGAACCAGTGGCCGGTTCGGCCGAAGCCGCACATGACCTCGTCGAGAATCAGTACGATGCCGTATTTGTCGCACAGTGCGCGCACTCCGGGCAGGTAGCCGGCCGGCGGCATCATGATTCCGGCGGTTCCCGGAATCGACTCGAGCAGAATGGCCGCGACCGAGGCCACACCCTCGCCCTGGATGACGCGTTCGAGATGGTGCAGCGCGCGGGCGCACTCCTCGGCCTCGCTGGAGGCCCAGAATTCGCTGCGGTAGAGGAACGGACCGAAGAAGTGCACGTGTCCGCGCGCGAATTCGTTGGGAATGCGACGCCAGTCGCCGGTGGCGACCACGGCAGCTCCGGTGTTGCCGTGGTACGACTTATAGAGGGAGAGCACCTTGTCGCGACCGGTGTGCACGCGGGCCATGCGCATGGCGTTTTCATTCGCATCCGCTCCACCGTTGGTGAAGAAGACCTTGTTGAAACCGGCCGGGGCACGGTCGGTGATGCGCTTGGCCGCCTCGCCGCGGGCCAGGTTGGCGGTGGACGGCGCAATGGTCGTCAACAGCGCGGCCTGCTCGGTGATGGCTTGCACCACGGCCGGATGCTGATGGCCGATATTCACGTTCACCAACTGACTCGAGAAGTCAAGATACGAACGTCCGTCATGATCCCAGACGCGGCAGCCCAACCCGCCGGCGATGACGAGCGGTCTCAATGCCGCTTGTGCCGACCAGGAATGGAACACGTGCGCCCGGTCGAGTTCGCTGGTGTGCGCGTTGAGAGTTTGTGTGCTGGTGTCAGTCACGTATATCGCTGGCTTTCTGTGGTGTTGGTATGAACGGTAGGTTTGGTGAATCGGAAAAATTGTGGCCCGGGCGGCCCTCGCGGGCCGCCCGGCAGGTGAGCTAGTTGCCGCCCTCGTTGAGGGTGACCTCGGTGGGCTTCCAGTCGGTGCCCATGACATCGACGCCGTCAGCCTTCAGCTCATCGAGTGCCTTGGTCACGTACTCGTTGGAGTACGCGGTGGCGGGCGGGTCGGTGGTGATGATGGTCGCCCCGGTCTCATTCTTGGTATTCATGGCGATGTCGACCGTGTTGGCCCAGGCCGCTTCGTCGATCATTCCCACGCCGTTGCTCGACGGGAAGATGAGTTTGCTGACCTCGTTGGTCATCCACAGCTGGTGGCTCTCGCCGAGGGTCGAACCGGCCGCGGTGACGATACCGGCCGCTTCGGACGGGTTGTTGGCCGCGTAGATCCAGCCCTTGATCGACGCCTTGATGAACTTCACCGTGTTGTCGGCATAGTCGGCGTCACTTTCGAGCTTGTCGGCGTTAGCCCAGATGGAGTCCTGGAGCATCGCGGTGCCCTCGTCGTTCCAGTCGATGACGTTGAGTTCATCGGGCTGGAACAGCTCGCCGGTGTCGGGGTTGATGGTTTCCAGAACCTGGGCGTACTCGTTGTACGTCATGGCCTGGGCGGCATCGATATCGCCGGCGAGGAATCCGGTCATGTCGAAGGCCTGCTGAATGAGGTTGATGTCGCCGAGCTCAACGCCGGCTTTCTGCATGCCGGCAAAAAGTTCCCACTCGTTGCCGTAACCCCAGCTTCCGACGTTCTTGCCCGCGAGGTCGGCCGCGGTCGTGATGTCCTTGTCCTTGAGCGAGATCTGGGTGGTGGCGCTGCGCTCGAAGATCTGGGCGACGTCGGTGATGTTGGCGCCCTGCTCGATCGAGCCGAGCACCTTCGGCACCCAGGAGATGGCGTAGTCGGCGTCGCCGGCGGCGAGTACGTCCTGCGGCACGATGTCGGCGCCGCCTTCGTCGATGGTGACGTCGAGGCCCTCATCTTCGTAGTAGCCCTGGTCGAGCGCGGCGTAGTAACCGGCGAACTGGGCCTGCGCGAACCACTGCAGCTGCAGGGTGATCGGGGTGAGATCGCCGGCGGCATCCGTTGAGGGAGCAGTGCTCGCCGTGCTGCAGCCGGAGAGAACGAGCGCGCCGACGGCCGTGATTGCGCCAAGCCATGTGATGCGGTGTTTCATGGTGCCTCCTTGGTTACTGGTGCTGTGTGTGGCGGGGTGGGTGGTTTAGCCGCCGGAACGGCGGGTGACAAGCTTCTCCACGATGAGAGCTGCACAATAGAAAGCGAGTCCGAGAATGATCGAGCCGAGCACGTAGGCCCAGGCCAGCCCGTAGTTGCTGCTCGACGCGGCCGAGGTGATGGACTTGCCGAGGCCGCCGACCGGTCCGCCGAAGTACTCGGCGATCAGGGCGCTGATCACGGCGAGCGACGATGCGATGCGCAGCCCGGTGAAGACGAACGGCAGCGCGGTGGGCAGGGTGACCGCCCGAGTGGCCTGCCAGCTGGTGACGGCGTAGGCACGCATCAGGTCACGGTGCACCGGGCGCACCTGGCGCAGGCCCTTGAGGGTGTTGAAGTAGACCGGCACGAACACGGCGAGCGCCGCGACCAGCTGCCGAGCGGTCTCGGCGCCGGCGCCGAACATCGTGTAGAGCACCGGCGCGAGAGCCACGATCGGCACCACCGAGAGGGCTGCGACGATCGGTGCGGCCATCTCATCGAGCAGGCGGGCGAGCGCCGCCACGATCGCCAGCGCAATGCCGAGCACGGCGCCGATGACCAGGCCGATCAGGGAGTTACGGCCGGTGACCGTCATTCCGCCGGCGACATTGTTCAGATTGCCGGCGAATTCGGCGCCGATCGCAAACGGTGCCGGCAGGATGAACGCCTTGATCGCCAGCCCGGTGACCAGGCCCTGCCACAGCAGAATAACGGCCACCCCGAACACGATCGGGGCGAGTACGGTCTGCAGCAGTCCGGGCTGGGCGGTTCTCATCGCGTCTCGACCCCGCGAGCTCCGGTCTTCGGCACGACTCCCGTCGGCAACCCCGTGCCCGATGAATCGGGGTCGCCGTGCAGCAGATCGCGCACCTCGCTGAGGGAACGAAAGAAACCCTCGTCTTCGCGCAGGTCTTCGCCGCGGCCACTCATATCGCCAAGCCCAACGCCCACAATAGAACGGATGCGTCCGGGCCGTGGCTCCAGCACTACCACCCGGTTGGAGAGAAACACCGCTTCGGGAATGGAATGGGTGACGAAGACCACGGCGGCCTGAGTTTCGGCGCAAATGCGCACGAGTTCGTTCTGCATGCGCTCGCGGGTCATTTCGTCGAGGGCGCCGAACGGTTCGTCCATGAGCAGCAGGCTCGGGCTTTCGGCGAGCGCGCGGGCGATCGCCACGCGCTGCTGCATGCCGCCGGAGAGCTGGTCGGGATAGTGCGCCGCGAAGTCGGAGAGCCCGACCAGCGCGATCAGTTCGGCGGCACGCCCCCGCCTCGCCGCCTTGCCGACCCCGTGCAGCTCGAGCGGCAGCTCGATATTGCCGGCGACCGTGCGCCAGGGCAGCAGGCCGGCCTGCTGAAAAGCGATGCCGTAGTCCTGGTCGATGCGGGCCTGCCGGGCCGGTTTGCCGAATACCTCGATGCTGCCGCTCGTGGGCACGTCGAGGTCGGCGATGAGTCTCAGCAGCGTGCTCTTGCCGCATCCGCTTGGCCCGATCAGGCTGACGAATTCGCCGGGCGCGACGTCAAGGCTCACGTCGTCGAGGGCGGTGACGCCTGGACCCTTGCCGGCGGCGAAGATGCGGCTGACGCCGTGCACATTCACTGCGGGCACATCGACTGCGGGCACATCGCCTCCGGGCACATCGCCTCCGGGCACATCGCCTCCGGGCACATTCAGTGTGTCGGTCATGCTACTTCTCCCCTGCGAAAACGACGAAGGAACAGCCCGATCAGGCCCACAAAGCCGGCGGCGACGAGGCCGACCAGGATCGATCCGAAGATGGGTGCCCAGGGCTTGCCCGGGTCGTTGCCGGCCGCGCCGGCGTACTCAACGATGAGCCGGCCGATGCCGCCGCGCAGCCCGATCGATACCTCGGCGACGACGCTGCCGACGACCGCGCTGACCGCGGCCAGGCGCAGGGCCGGCAGCAGGTAGCCGACGCTGGTCGGCAGGCGCAGCCGCCACAGCGTCTTCCACCAGCCGACCGCATAGCAGTGCATGAGGTCGACGTGGTTGGCGTCGGGCGAGGCGAGGCCGCGCAGGGCGCCGATCGACACCGGGAAGAACGCGAGGTAGGAGGCGATCAGGGCCACCGACATCCAGCTTTCCCAGGTGAATTCGCCGAACTGGATCTGCGCGCCCCAGCGCCGCACCAGCGGGGCGATCGCGATGAGCGGCACGGTCTGGCTCAGAATGATCCACGGCAGAATCGCCGACTCGGCCAGGCGAAAGCGCTGCATCAGCAGGGCGAGGGCGAGCCCAACGGTCACGCCGACCAGCCAGCCGACCGCGGCGATGCCGAGGGTGAACAGCGAGCCCTGCAGCACCGCCTGCCACAACGGCAGAGCGGATGCCGCGCCCGTCACCGGGTCGAACAAGCGCTCGGCCATGACCGCGAGGTGCGGCATGGCGAGGTCGGTCGTGCGCGGCAACACCGTGATGCCGCCAAGAACCACTCCGTCGGCGGGTCCGAGCGTTTTGTAGAGCTCCCAGATCAGGGCGAGCAGCACGAGACCGGCCAGGCCGAACAGACCGCCGCGCAGCCGCGGGTGCACGACGGCGCTCCGGCGGCGGGACACGCGCGGTTTGGGTACGCCAAGCGCGCCGCGATTAAGCGGTGCGCTCTGCTCGGTCTGGGTGGTCATCCGCTTATTTCTTATTACTTCTTAGCCGTGATGGCGTCGGTCAGAGCCGGAATCACGGTCTCGCCGTAGACGCGCATCGTTTCTTCCTTGTTGTCGTGCTGCAGGTAACCGGCGAACTGGTCGACCCCGAGCTCCTTGAGGGCCTCGAGCTTCTCGATGTGGTCCTTCGCCGTACCGAGCAGGCAGAACCGGTCGACGATCTCGTCGGGCACGAACGCGGCGTGCTCGTTGCCGGCCTTGCCGTGCTGGTTGTAGTCGTAGCCCTCACGGTCTTTGATGTAGTCGGTGAGCGCCTTCGGCACGGCGGAATCGGCACCATACTTGGCCACGATGTCGGCCACGTGGTTGCCGACCATGCCGCCGAACCAGCGGCACTGGTCGCGCATGTGCTCCCAGTTCGAACCGACATAGGCGGGGGCGGCGACACAGAATTTGATCTCCAGCGGGTCGCGCCCGGCGTTGGACGCTGCGGTGCGCACGCTTTCGATCATCCACTTGGCCACGTCGAGGTCGGCCATCTGCAGGATGAAGCCGTCGCCCACCTCGCCGGCGAGCTTGAGCGCGAGGGGACCGTAGGCGGCGACCCAGACGTCGAGGCTCGACCCGCGGCTCCACGGAAACTGCACCGTGGCACCGTTGTATTCCACCGGGCGGGAGTTGGCGAGCTCGCGAATGACGTGGATCGATTCGCGCAGGGTCTTCAGCGTGGTGGGCGCACCGTTGGTGGTGCGCACCGCCGAGTCGCCGCGGCCGATGCCGCAGATGGTGCGGTTGCCGTACATCTCATTGAGGGTCGCGTACGTGGATGCCGTGACTGTCCAGTCGCGCGTGGCCGGGTTGGTGACCATGGGGCCGACGATGATCTTGCTGGTCTCGGCCAGGATGCGGCTGTAAATCACATACGGTTCCTGCCAGAGCAGGTGCGAGTCGAAGGTCCAGACGTGGCTGAAACCGTGCGCCTCGGCCAGTTTGGCCAGTTGCACGGTGCGCGCCGACGGCGGGTTGGTTTGAAGTACTGCTCCGAAATCCATGTCCTGTCCCTGTTATCCGGTTCTTGGCCTAAATCAAGTACTGGCTCAGGCCGCGCTTGATGTAGCGACCGTCACCCTTGGCGCCGAGATAGGCGAAATCGTCGACGACGACCTTGCCGCGGGAGATGACGGTATCGACGTGGCCGTCGATCTCGTAGCCTTCCCAGGCGGAGTAGTCCATGTTCATGTGGTGTGACTTTCCCACTCCGATAGACGTGTGCCCGTTCGGGTCGTAGATCACCACGTCGCCGTCGGCTCCGGGAGCAATCACGCCCTTCTGGCCGTACATGCCGAACATGCGTGCCGGGGTGGTGGAGCAGACTTCGACCCAGCGTTCGAGCGAGATCTTGCCGTCGACGACGCCCTGGTAGAGCAGGTCCATGCGGTGTTCGACCGAGCCGATGCCGTTGGGGATCTTGGAGAAGTCGGTCAGGCCCATGTCTTTCTGGCCCTTCATGCAGAACGGGCAGTGATCGGTGGAGACCATCTGAATGTCGTTGGTGCGCAGGCTTTGCCACATGTGGTGCTGGTGGCCTTCAGCCTTGGCGCGCAGCGGCGTCGAACAGACCCATTTGGCTCCTTCGAAGGTGCCCCACTCGTCGCTCTCGGCGCCGAGGTTGTCCTCGAGCGAGAGGTAGAGGTACTGCGGGCAGGTCTCGCCGAACACGTTCTGGCCGTTGTCTCGGGCCTGCGCAATCTGGTCCACGGCCTGCTTCGCCGACACGTGCACGACGTAGAGCGGAGCGCCGGTGAGGTTGGCGAGCATGATGGCTCGGTGGGTGGCTTCTTCTTCGGCCTGCCAGGGCCGGGTGAGACCGTGGTAGAGCGGGCCGGTGTTGCCGGCGGCGACGGCCTGCTGCACGAGCAGGTCGATGACGCTGCCGTTCTCGGCGTGCATCATGATCATGCTGCCGTTCGTGGCGGCACGCTGCATGGCCTTGACGATCTGGCCGTCGTCGCTGAGAAAGACCCCCTTGTAGGCCATGAACAGTTTGAAGCTCGAGACGCCTTCGTCGACGAGCGTGTCCATCGCGGTGAGGGAGCTGTCTTGCACGTCACTGAGGATCTGGTGGAAGCCGTAGTCGATGGCGCACTGGCCGGCGGCTTTCTGCTGCCAAGCGGCATAGCGCTCGAGCACGTCTTCGCCGGCGTACTGCACGACGAAGTCAACGATGCTCGTGGTGCCACCCCAGGCGGCCGCGCGGGTTCCGGTTTCGAAGGTGTCGCTGGCCTGGGTACCGCCGAACGGCATTTCCATGTGGGTGTGGGCGTCGATGCCGCCCGGGATGACGTACTTGCCGCCGGCGTCGATGACGCGGTCGACGTTGCTCGCCACATCGAAACCGAGCAGGGTGGAGCCGGGTGCGAGCACGGCGACGATTTTCTCGCCATCGATGAGCACGTCGGCGAGGCCTCGACCCGTGGCGTTGACCACGGTGCCGTTCTTGATCAAAGTCTTCATGGCATCCTCTTCGCTGAAAGTGTCAGGGGTAGCGGATGCTGCCGGCTGCGTTTTGCAGGCCGGCCGGCAGCATCCGCTTGTGGCCTAGTTACTAGGGGGCGACGAGGGGCTCGTAGGAGTCGGGGCGACGGTCCCGGTAGAACTGCCAGGAGTTGCGCACCTCGCGGATGACGCCGAGGTCGAGGTCTCGCACGAGGATCTCCTCGGTATCGGTCGAGGCGACCTCGCCGACGTAGTTGCCCTTGGGATCAACGAAGTACGAGCTGCCGTAGAAGGTCACGGCTTCGTCGCCGAACTCGGCCTCTTCATTGCCGATGCGGTTGTTGGCGCCGACGTAATACTGGTTGGCGACGGCGGCGGCCGGCTGCTCGAGCTCCCACAGGCGGTTGGAGAGGCCGGGCTTGGTGGCCGAGGGGTTGAACACGATCTCGGCGCCGTTCAGGCCAAGTGCACGCCAGCCCTCCGGGAAGTGGCGGTCGTAGCAAATGTAGACGCCGATCTTGCCGTACGCCGTGTCGAACACTGGGTAGTCGGTGTTGCCGGGGCGAAAGTAGAACTTCTCCCAGAACTGCGGCAGGTGCGGGATGTGGTGCTTGCGGTATTTGCCGAGGTAGGTTCCGTCGGCGTCGATGACCGCGGCGGTGTTGTAGAGCACGCCGGGCTGTTCTTCTTCATACATCGGCACGACGATGACCATCTTGTACTCGCTCGCGAGCTTCTGAAAGCGCTCGACGATGGGGCCGGGCACGGCCTGTGCGTAGTCGTAATACTTGGCGTCCTGCACGATACCGAAATACGGCCCGTGGAAGAGTTCCTGAAAGCAGATCACCTGCACGCCCTGGGCGGCCGCGGTGCGCACGAAGCCTTCGTGCTTCGCGATCATGGATTCTTCGTCGCCGGTCCAGGTGGCCTGGGTGATGGCGGTTCGAACAATGTTTCTTTTGTCGGTGCTGGTGCCGGTCGTACCCGTGTTCATGCTGTGCCTTCCACTTGCTTTCGTTAGTCAAGGGCCGATACGAACCGCGCTGTTCGTATTGTTATTATTTGACGTAAACATTTCAAATGTGTTTCTCTGTGTATCGCACGCATTAATCATCCTGTCGTCCGACGCAGCCAGGGGCAAGAGCAATGCAGAACTTTATCGACGAAATCGAACAACGCACGCCCGCAGGCATCGCCGCGGCCATCGGCCGACTGATTGCCTCCGGGCGACTCGCGCCGGGCGACCGTCTGCCGACCGTTCGAGTGCTCGCCGGCGAGCTCGGCGTGAGTCCCGCCACGGTCAGTCATGCCTGGCAGGCCCTCTCAGCCGTCGGCCTGATCGTGTCGCGTGGTCGGGGCGGCACCTTCGTTCAGGATGCCGCGCCCAAGTGGCTGCCGGCGCGCAGCCAGTCCATGGTCGGCCCGATCGGCCCGGCCCGCCTCGATCTCTCCCGCGGCACGCCCGACCCGCGGTTGTTGCCAGCGCTCGGGCCGGCCCTCTCCCGGGTATCGCAGCGCGCGGTGACGCCGAGCTATCAGGACCTGCCCATCCTTCCGGAGTTGCTCGAGGTGCTGCGCGGGTCGTGGCCGTACCCGGTCGAGACGATCACCATCGTCGACGGTGCCCTCGACGCCATCTCGCGCTGCCTCGACGCGGTCACCCGGTTCGGCGACCGGGTCATCGTGGAGAACCCGTCGTTTCCGCCGTTCTTCGACCTGCTCGACCAGCTCGGCCTCGAGCGACTCCCGGTAGCGGTCGACGAGCACGGCATTGTTCCGGCCGACTTCGCCGCGGCGCTGAAGCTCGGCCCGACCGTGGTGCTGCTGCAGCCGCGGGCGCAGAACCCCACCGGCGCCTCGATGACGGCGCATCGGGCCGAGGAGCTGGCCCGTCTGCTGCGCGCTACGCCGGCGAGCGCCGACACCATCGTGATCGAAGACGACCACTCCGCCGAGATCAGCATCGCCCCCGACGTGAGTCTCGGCCTCTGGCTGCCGGAACGCACCCTGCACGTGCGCAGCTTCTCCAAATCGCACGGCCCCGACCTGCGCATGGCCGCGCTCGGCGGCCCGGCCGCGCTGATCGACCCGATCGTATCGCGGCGCATGCTCGGCCCCGGCTGGACCAGCCGCATGCTGCAGACCATTTTGCACGACCTGCTCACCAACGGCGAGAGCATGGCCCAGGTCAGCGAGGCCCGCCGCATCTACTTCGCCCGCCAGCGTGCCCTCGCCGATGCCCTAGCCGAGTTCGGGCTTGACGTGGTGCAGGCCGACGGCATCAACACCTGGCTGCCCGTGCAGAACGAGCGGGATGCCATGGTGCGGCTCGCCGCCTCCGGCATTCGCGTGGCTGGCGGTTCGCCGTTTCTGGCCGCCCCGGATTTGTCCAACACTGGCGGCCCCGCATTCATTCGCGTGACCGCCGGCGCCCTGCCCGACGATATCCGACCGGTGGCCGAGGCGCTGGCTGCGGCGGCGCATCCGCTTGATTCGGCCGTGCACCCCATCGGTGCGCGCTGGTCGTAGCCGGATTCGTTCGCTTAGGCCTCAGCCCAGCTGGCGCAGCCGCGGGGCCAGGTCACGCTCGAACAGGTCGAGAAAACGCTTCTGGTCGTGGCCGGGCGCGTGGAAGACCAGGTGGTTGAGGCCTGCGTCGAGGTAGGGCTTGATCAGAGCGACGGCTTCGTCGGGGTCGGAGGCGACGATCCAGCGCTTGGCGACCTGCTCGATCGGGAGCGCATCGGCGGCGGCCTCCATCTCGAGCGGGTCGTGAATGGACTGCTTCTGCTCGGGCGTGAGCGACAGCGGGGCCCAGAACCGGGTGTTCTCCAGCGCGGCCTGCGCGTCGGTGTCGTAGGAGATCTTGATCTCGATCATGCGGTCGATGTCGTCCTGAGCGCGACCGACCTTGTCCAGCCCCTCGGCGACGGCGGGAAGGAGTTTCTCGGTGTAGAGCTCCATACCCTTACCCGAGGTGCAAATGAAACCGTCGCCGGCACGGCCGGCATAGCGAGCCACGACGGGGCCGCCGGCCGCGATATACACCGGCACCGGGGCATCCGGAGTGTCGTAGAGGGTGGCGCCGACGGTGGAATAGTACTCACCCGTGAAGTCGATGCGCTCGCCGGTCCAAAGCTGCCGCATGAGGTCGACGGCCTCGCGCAGGCGCGCAAAACGTTCCTTGAACTCGGGCCACTCGCCCTTGTAGCCCGTGGCGATCTCGTTGAGGGCCTCGCCCGTTCCCACACCAAGCATGATTCGCCCGGGGTACAGGCAGCCCATGGTTCCAAAGGCCTGCGCCAGCACGGCCGGGTTGTAGCGGAACGTGGGAGTCATCACCGACGTGCCGATCTGCACCCGCTTGGTGCGTTCGCCGACCGCGGCCATCCACGCCATCGCGTAGGGCGCATGGCCGCCTTCGTGGCGCCACGGCTGAAAGTGGTCGCTCACGGTGACGCTGTCGAGCCCGTGCTCTTCGGCCATGACGCCGAGTTCCACTAGCTCTCGCGGTGCGAACTGCTCCGCCGACGCTTTCAATCCCAGCTTCAACATGCGCTCTCCCTCTTGTCGTACCCAATATTCGCACTGACTCAATATTTGCACTGGCCGGTCCCTGCTACGGTATTCGTGACCACCAATTAGGTTTTATTGGTTGAGCTTGCCTCGATTTGGGCAGCAGGTCTCTGGACAATCCAGTCTCCCGTGCCCAAAATAATGAGGTTCTGCATGCGTCATTCTCGTTTTCTGTTCATCGGCGTGGCCACCAGCGCCGCTCTGCTGCTCAGCGGATGCGCCGCCGCCGCAACACCGGCCGCCACCCCGGCCGAGTCCCCCGCTGCCAGTGCGAGCTACCCGGTCACCGTGGAGAATTGCGGCACGAACCTCACCGTCACGAAGGCACCCGAGCGGATCGTGTCGATCAAGTCGTCGGCGACCGAGCTGTTGCTCGCACTCGGCCTCGGCGACCGGATCGTCGGGTCGGCCTTTCTCGACGGTCCGCTGCCCTCGGAACTCGCCACCGCGGGCGCCGACCTCAACGTGGTCAGCGACTTTCTGCCCGGCCAGGAGGTGGTACTCGGCCTGAACCCCGACTTCATCTACGGCGGCTGGGAATCCAACTTCAGCACCGACGGTGTGGGCGAACGCGACGCCCTGACGGCGCTCGGCGTCGGCACGTACGTCTCACCGGCAGCGTGCAAGGGCGACTTCATGCCGAACCCGCTCACCTTCGACTCGGTGTTCACCGAGATCGAGGAAGCCGGCGCAATCTTTGGCGTCGAGTCCGCCGCCGCCAAGCTGGTCAGCACCCTGAACGACGACCTCGCCGGACTGACGCCGTCGACCGCCGGAACCACCACGGCCCTCTGGTACTCCAGCGGCACCACCACCCCCTACGTGGGCGCCGGCATCGGCTCACCCGAAATGATCATGGACGCCGCCGGGCTCACCAATATCTTTGCCGATGTGCGCGACACCTGGACCTCGGTGGGCTGGGAATCGATCATCGAGGCCAACCCGAGCGTCATCGTGCTCGTCGACGCCACCTGGAACACCGCCGCCTCGAAGATCGCCCACCTCGAATCGGACCCGGCCACCCAGGTCCTCGATGCGGTGAAGAACCAGCGTTACATCATTTTGCCGTTCGCCTCCACCGAGGCCGGGATCCGCAACGTAGAAGCGGCGTCGTCGACGATCACCCAGTTAGCCGACCTGAACGAGTGATCTCCTCCCCCGTGACGCGAAAGCGGGTGAAGTGTTGCTTCAGCAGGGTTGAGGCAACAATTCACCCGCTGTCGCGAACCTGGCGGGGGCTCGCGTGACCCGGAGTGCGTACCTCGGGTGGTTCGTTGCGGCCTCTATCGCGCTCATTCTCGTGTGCGCGGTCGCGGTGACCATTGGGCCGGCAGCCGTCAGCCTCGCGCAGGTGGCGGGCAGCATCGGCGCCCACCTCGGGCTCGCGGCCCCGCCGGTACCAGTGTTGGTCGACTCGATCGTCTGGCAGCTGCGGCTCCCCCGAGTGCTCACGGCCGCGCTGGTCGGCGCCGGCCTCGCCCTCAGCGGCGCGGTGATGCAGAGCGTGACGCGCAACCCCCTCGCCGACCCGTACCTGCTCGGGTTGTCGAGCGGGGCATCCGTCGGAGCGGTGTGCGTGGTCATTCTCGGCATCGGATTCGCCTTGCCGGCCGCAGCCTTTCTCGGCGCGCTGCTCGCTCTTGTCGCCACGCTCAGCATCGCCCGGGTCGGTGGCACGATCACCCCGGTGCGGGCCGTGCTCGCCGGGCTGGCCATCGCCCAGCTCGCCGGCGCGCTGACCTCGTTCATCATCTTCTGGGCCGCCAAGGGCGACTCCTACCGGGAGATTCTCAACTGGCTGCTCGGCTCCGTGGCCGGCGCCACCTGGGAGAGTGTCGCGATCGCCGGAACGGCCGTTTTGGTCGTGGGCACCGGCATCCTCTTGTCGGCGACTCGGCTCGACGCGTTCGCGTTCGGTGACACCTCGGCGGCGAGCCTCGGTATCAACGTGAACCGCACCCGCTGGGCGCTGCTCGGATCGGTGGCCTTGCTGACCGGTGCCATGGTGGCCGTCAGCGGATCGATCGGGTTCGTGGGGCTTATCCTGCCGCACCTCGTGCGCGGCGTCAGCGGGCCGGGACACCGCCGACTGCTGCCGCTCGTGGCCGTCTGCGGCGGGCTGTTCCTGGTCATTGCCGACACGCTCGCCCGCACAGTGTTCGACCCGCGCGAGCTTCCCGTGGGGATCATCACGGCGTTCATCGGCGTGCCGGTGTTCATTCTGCTGATCAAGAGAAAGAAGTCGCACCTGTGGGCGTAGACCTCGACCAGCTGTCGTTCTCGATCGACGGCACCAGAATTCTGCGGAACGTCTCAGCGTCGCTGCCCACCGGCAGCGTCACCGGCCTGCTCGGCCCGAACGGCGCCGGCAAGTCCACCCTGCTACGGCTCATTGCCGGCATCGACAAAGCGGATGCCGGCACCGCCGCCCTCGACGGCGTCTCGGTCGGGTCACTGAACCGGCGCGACGCGGCCCGACGCATCGCCCTGCTGGAACAGAATGCTGCACCGAGCGTGGAGCTGACCGTGCTCGAAGTCGTGCTGCTCGGGCGCATTCCGCACCGCACCAGGCTCATGGGCTCCTTCAGCGGCGACGAGGATCGCGCCGTCGCTCTCGATGCCCTCGAGGCGGTAGGTGCCCTAGCGCTCGCCGACCGGTCCTGGCACACCCTGAGCGGCGGGCAGCAGCAGCGCGTGCAGATCGCGCGGGCCATGGCGCAGCAACCGAGCCTGTTGCTGCTCGACGAACCGACCAACCATCTCGACGTGAGCGCCCAGCTTTCGCTGCTCGGCCAGGTAAGGGAGCTCGGGGTGACGTCCATCATGGCCCTGCATGATCTCAATCTCGCGGCGGCGTATTGCGACCACATTCTGTTGCTCGACGGCGGCCTGCTGGTGGCCTCCGGCACGCCCGCCGAGGTGCTCACCCCGGAGATCATCGGCGCCGTCTACGGCGTGGACTGCTTCATTCTGGAGCATCCGCGCGGCGGGCATCCGGTCATCGTCTATTCGGCGGCGGTGTCGGCGTGAAGCGAGTCACGGTTTTGGCCGGCGGCGTCGGCGGTGCCCGCTTCACTCGCGGGCTGCTCGCGCACCTCGCCGTTGTCGCCCCGGACGCGGCCGTGACGGTGATCGTGAACACCGGCGATGACATGTGGCTCGACGGGCTGCGAATCTGCCCCGATCTCGACACCGTCATGTACACACTCGGCGGCGGCATCAACGAGGAGCAGGGCTGGGGGCGCCCCGACGAATCCCGGCGCGCGTCGGCGGAGATCGCCGCCTACGGCCGCGGCTGGTCGTGGTTCACCCTCGGCGACCTCGACCTGGCGACGCACATCGTGCGCACCGACCTGCTGAGAAACGGCTCAACCCTGTCGCAGGCCACCGAATTTCTGTGCCGCCGCTGGCAGCCCGGGGTGCGCTTGCTTCCCATGAGCGACCAGCCGGTCGAAACCCACGTATGCCTCGCCGAGAATATCGATGATCACACGGCGGGCGACTATATTCACTTTGAAGAATGGTGGGTTCGGTATCGGGCTCGAGTGGCGATCACCGGGTTCGAGCAGCGCGGACTGGCCGACTCGGTCGCCGCACCCGGTGTGCTCGCGGCCATCACCGAAGCCGACCTCGTGGTGCTACCACCGTCGAACCCGGTCGTGTCGGTCGGCACGATCCTGGCCGTGCCAGGCGTGCGCCAAGCCCTGCGTGCCACTCGCGCGCGCGTCGTCGGGGTATCCCCGATCATCGGCGGCGCGGCGGTGCGCGGCATGGCCGATGTCTGCCTGCACACCATCGGCGTCGAGACCAATGCTCTCGCCGTCGGTCTGCACTACGGCGCGCGCACGAACGGCGGACTGCTGGACGCCTGGCTGATCGACGAAACGGATGCCGCGGCGCTGCCCGCTCTCTTGCATGCTGGCATCCACTCTGCTGCTGCGCCGTTGTGGATGACCGACCTGCCCGCGACAACCGCGATGGCCGCGGCCGTGCTGGCTCTTGTCTGACAAGAAATCTCGCGAATCTGCATTGGTCTGGCTTCGCTCAACTGGCTGCGTTGATCTGGTTGAGCTGATCTGATCTGGCTGAGCTGATCTGGCTGCGTTGATCTGGCTGAGCTGATTCGGCTGACCTGATTCGGCTGACCTGATCTGGCTTGATTGATTGATTGATTGATTGATTGATCTAGCTTGATTGATTGATTTGACCGGTGTCGCGAGCTAGACGTTACTTTTCCCAGGTGGGCTTCTCAACAGCGGTGGCGGCGCGGTTTTGGCCGGCGGGGCGCCAGGTGTGGGTGGGGTCGAAGATGAGGGGTCCGCGGATCCAGGGGCGTCCGTCTCGCATGTCGATGTCCCAGCCTGAGGTGTCGATGCTTGAGTGGGCGGCGTTGCAGATCAGCACGGCGTTATCGATATCGGTGAGGCCGCCCTGGCGCCAGGGGACGACGTGGTGAACCTGGGTGAGATGGGGTGGCACGGTGCAGCCGGGGATGACGCAGCCGCCATCGCGGGCGGCCAACGCTCGGCGTTGACTGGCGCTGAAGAACCGGTTGCTGGCGCCGAGGTGCAGGATTTTGCCGGTGTGGCCGAACAGGATGGGTTGGTAGCCGCCGGCGCAGATGAGTTCGTCGACTTGGTGGGGGGTGAGGGGGCCGTCGATGCCGTCGATCCAGCCGGCGCCGCGGCCGTCGAGGAGGTCGGTGATGTTGATGTGTACGAGCACGGTCGGGGCGGCTCCGCCCATCGTCGGGGTACCCGGGTGTCGGGCGGCGGCTTCGAATACGGCGCGGAGGATGCCGGCCTGCTTTTCACTACGGGAGCGGGTGTCGTCGGGTTGCTGCGGGCACGGACTGAGGAGGTGCGGACTGATCCTGTCGGACGCCCGGGTCGCGGCGCCGTCGGCGCCGGGAACCGGGTTGGCCGCGGCGGCGAACAGGTACGCGTCACTCAGTTGACCGGCACAGACGTTGCCGAGGGTGGCGCGGTCGAGGGTGGTGAACCAGCCGTTGAGGCTGTAGCCGCCATTGCTGAGGGTGCCGAAGGTGAGCCAGCTGCGCCGCTCGGTCGGGGCCTCGCCGGGCGCGCTGCCGTCGGGGGCGAGGCGAGCTTTCCACTGGATGCCCTGCTGCCGCAGCAACTCCGGCGCAAACGCGATGCCAGCACCGGGCAGGTCTTCAGTTTCGGGAGTGATCGCACCGGAGCCGCTGGCCACCAGAGAGCGTTCGACCCGGTCGAGGTCGGACACCAGCACGGAGGAGCGCAGGCCGTCGAGCACCTGCACGATCACCCGGGCCTGTTCCAGGCCGAGCTCCCCGCCCTGCAGGGCCTCTCCGAGCACCGGGTAGGTGGGGGCCAGCGGGCGGCCGAGCAGCATCCGCTGCCCAGCCTTCTCACCGAGCACGGCCCGCTGACGTACTTCGTTGCGGGAGAGGCGGGCGAGGGCGCAGACCAGTTCGACGCCGCTGCGACAGCCGAGCCGACGGGCCAGCGTCGGCGCAGCCAGAGACGCGGCCGCACGCGCCACGCTCGGAGAAGCCGCATCAGCCGCAGCACCCTCCGGGATCACGGATTCCGCACCAGCCTTGCCCGAACCAGCCTTCTCCCGGGCTGCATTCTGCGCGGCGGCGGCGCTCTGATCAACAGCAGCCTGGGCGGCGGCTTTCGCTGCGGCAGCATCAAAGTATTCGGAGCGGCGCAGCACATCCGACGTGGAGAGCACCCGGGCCCCGTCGACGACCCGGCCCACGCTCTCCACCGCCAGCACAAGGGTCAGTGATTCTTCATCGCCCAGCAACCCGAACGACACCCCACCCAACGCCGCCAACAGAATCTCCCGAGCCTGCTCCACCGCCACAACGACGGGGTTCGAACTGGCCTCGTTCGGGTTTTCCATGAACATGGGCGCCATTGCCTCCTTGACACCCATTCTACCGCAAATCGAACACAAAAGCGAGAGAAACTCAGAAATAGTCTTGCCAGCAAAGTTGATCGATTAATCCATGATTGCCGCTCTTAGCGCCTCTCCCGCCCGTCAATACGTAAACCGTCGCTCGCAATTCACGGCCTCAGCGTCGTGGTGCCACTTGTGCGGTTTCGAAGTAGTAGACGATTCAGTATCATGAACTAGAACAGAGCGCTCGTGTGCGGCCCAAGTCCGATCAGTCGCGCGGCTTCGAGGTCGGCCGCGGTGTCGACGTCGCGCCGCAGAGACGAAGTCGGCGGCAGGTCGAGCACGACGTGTCCGTCGCCCTGGTGCGCATCGCGGGAGCCGAGACCGAACCGCGGCGTGACCGTGACTCCTACGCGGGCGAGCAGGGTCGTCGTGCCCACACCTTCGGCATCGGGCACCATCGAGCGCGGCTGCGCTGCGCCGAGCGCGAATGCAGCGTCGATGTCACCTGGCCGCAGGGCGGGCAGATCCCCGGTCATCACCGCCAGATTTACTTGGGGATAGGCGAGCCGAGCGGCAGCGATGCCCTGCACGATCCCGGCGTTCAAGCGGGCATGCCCCGTTTCAACGACCGGCGCCTCCGGCACGATGACAGCACCGAGCCCGCCGAGCAGCGCGCCCAAACGCGCACTCGCGGTCACCACGAACACGCGCTCCACAGCGGATGCTGCCACCAGCGCCGTCACCGTGTCAAGCGCGAAAGCGTCGGCGAGCGCCGCCCGCCCCGGCCCGACACCGAGCCGGCTCTTCGCCTCGGAGCTTCCCTTCACCGGGACGACGACGACCCAGTTATCGGCCAACGATTTCAACCCGAACGCCAACGGCGTCATATGTTGGCTTGGCGCGAGAATCCCGGGTGGCGAGAACACAATCGTTTTCCTGCGCCGCGAGGGCCACCACGGCGTCGTAGACGGCACCACCGGCAATGCCCAAGTTCGCGAGTAAGGCTGGCAAACGAAAGGCCGTTTCGGCGGTCATCACAAGGGGCAGAGCAAACCGCGACGCCAGGAGCCGGGCTGCCGTTTCAGGCGCAAGCCGGGCCTCGCTCGGCAATCTCGTGAGCACCGAATAAGTTTCCGCCAGAGCGTGACCCGCCAAGGCGACTTCACGCCCCTGCCACCAGTCAACGACAGCGTGGTGCGCTGGGTGGGTCGTGACGAGCAGTGGCACCGCCACACTGGTATCGAGTGCGAGCACCTTCAACGACGTCCGGCATCGATCAGGCCGAACATGGTGTCATCGTCTATGGCCGTCGAGGACGTAGCGACGAGGACCCCGTCTTCGTCGACGAGCCGAGCCGTTCGCCCTGCCGGTACAACCTGCAGCCCGCTGCCGTACTGAGAAATATCCACGGTTGAACCGGGATGGAGCCCCAGCGCATCGCGCAGGGCCTTGGGAACCATGAGACGCCCGACCGCGTCGAGGGAAACTTCCATAGGGAATACGTTACCAGCGACTTCCCGCTCCAGCTAGGGCGATCCCTGGCGCGCCCGGCGCGCGGTAGCCTCAAGGGTCGACTGCAAACATCCGTCGACTCGATTACGTTCGCTTTGAACGGCCCAGGAGGTTCCATGTCACTCACCACTCAGTCCCGCACGTTGCCGATGGCCATCATGATCTACCTCGAACGCAGCGCCAGCGCGAAGCCCGCCTCCGCTGGAGCAACCTTCACCGAAAATGCGGTCGTCATCGATGACGGCAAGACCTACATGGGCGAGACGGCCATCACCGCCTGGCTCGCCGGCGGCGCCGCCGAATTCGAGTACACGACCACCCAGCTGCGCACCGAGAAGGACGAGTCGTCGACGACCGTCGTCAACCGCGTCGAGGGCAACTTTCCGGGCCGCAGCGTCGACCTGAACTACCGCTTCGAGCTCGACGCCGAGAGCGGCCTGATCCAGGCCCTCACCATCTCGATCTAGCTTTTACCGGCCGCTGCAGCCAAGCCGGCCGCGAACCCCTCGGCATACCCTTCAGCGCGCGCTTCGGCTGTGCCGAGTCGGAACATGTCGGTGTCGCTCGGGCGCTGCAGCGCCCGAGCGCCAGCGGCGTCCAGCTCGCCGACCAGTCGTCCGAGTCCGCGCACGACGGCGACCGGGTTGCCGCTGGTCTTGCCCTTGACCAGATCGGCGGCGCCGGCGATCTCGTCGGCGATCGCCGCGACGGTGACGTCGAGGCGACGACCCGAGACATCCGCTGTGCCGCGCAGGTCGTCGAGCACGGCGAGCCCTGCCGCGCCAATGGCGATGTCGGTCTGGCCTTCCCGCCAGGGGCGCCCGGCGGTGTCCGTGATCAGCACGCCGAGGCGCAGCCCGGTGCGTTCGCGGAGGGCCGAGCAGATCGCCCGCGCCGACGCGTCCGGATCGACCGGCAACAGCAGCACCACACCCTCGGGTGCATTGCTCGTGTCGACGCCGGCCGCCGCCATGACGAGGCCCTGCCGGTTCTCGACGATGCGGGTGACCCCGCCCGGGTGCGCCCGCGATGCTACGACGCGCACGGTCTCGTCGGTAATCGCCTGTTCGCGGTCGGCGGCCTGAACGACGCGTCCCTCAGCTTTGGAGACAATCTTGCTGGTCACCGCCACAATGTCGCCGTCGGCGAGGCGGGACTGCGCGGCTTCAGCGATCAGGTCCGCGAGGTCGTCGCCGGCAGTGATCTCGCCGAAACCCCCGAGCGTGAATACTTTGAGACCGAACAGCTCCATGGCGCCCACTTCGGCGGCGGCAGCGTCGGGCAGCGAATCGTGCGGCATCTAGCGCACCAGTTTCGGCAGAACGGATGCGCCGAAGACGTCGATCCACTGTTTCTGGTTACGGCCAACGTTGTGCAGGTAGATACGGTCGAAACCGAGGTCGACGAACCTCTGAATGTATTTGCGGTGCTCGTCGGGGTCGGCCGAGATGATCATGCGACCCTCGAAGTCCTCCGGGCGCACGAGTTTGGCCAGCTGCTCGAACTCGAATGGCGAACGGATGTCGCTCTTCGGAAATCGCATGCCGCCGTTCGGCCACTCGTGCAGCGCATTGGCCATCGCCTCTTCGTCGGTCTCGGCCCAGCTCAGGTGCAGCTGCAGCACCCTGGGCATCGTCGAGGGGTCTTTTCCGGCCTCGCGCGCACCGTCGTCGAATTTGCCGAACAGCATCGAGATCTTCTCCAGCGGGGCGCCGACCGTGATCAGGCCGTCGGCCAGCCGACCGGCGCGCTTGGCGGTGACCGGGCCGGCGGTGGCGACCAGAATCTCGGGGGCAACCGGCGGCATGGTCCACAGCCGGGTCGACTCGAGCTTGAAGAACTGGCCGGCGTGCTTGACGTCCCGGCCGGCCAGTGAGCCGGCGAACAGTTTGGAGATGATCTCGATGGCCTCGAACATGCGGTTGATGCGCTCGGGGGCCTCGGGCCAGTAGCCGCCCACGATGTGTTCGTTCAGAGCTTCTCCACTGCCCAGTCCCAGCCAGTGTCGGCCGGGGTACATCGAGGCGAGCGTCGCCGAGGCCTGGGCGACCATGGCGGGGTGCCAGCGAAACGTCGGGGCGGTCACGCCGGGCCCGAAGTTGCCGGTGGTGCGCTCGGCGATCGAGGCGAGCACGCCCCAGACAAAGCTCGACTGCCCCTGCGCCGGAACCCAGGGCTGAAAGTGGTCGGCCGCCATCACACCGGTGAAACCGTGCTGCTCGGCGTACGCCGAGAGTGCGACCGCTTCGGCCGGTGGAAACTGCTCCAACATAGCCGCATAGCCAATTTGCAATTGGGTCACTGTGACCTTTCCGCGCTCAAGAATGTTGTACCCATTCAATCGCAACACGGCCGGGGTCGCTTCCGATACCGCCGCCTGGCATCCGCTTCAGGCTTATAGGCTTGACGAATGCGCATTGCCACCTGGAACGTCAACTCCGTTCGTGCCCGCTCCGGGCGAATCGTCGACTGGATGGAACGCGAGGACATCGACGTTCTCGCCATGCAGGAGATCAAGTGCAAGCCGGAGCAATTTCCGTCGCAGGCGTTCGAGGATGCCGGCTACGACCTGGCCATTCACGGCCTCAGCCAGTGGAACGGTGTGGCGTTCGCGAGCCGGGAACCGATGACGGATGTTGTCACCACCTTTCCGAATATGCCCG
This sequence comes from Cryobacterium flavum, assembly GCF_900103805.1. Classification (GTDB taxonomy): domain Bacteria; phylum Actinomycetota; class Actinomycetes; order Actinomycetales; family Microbacteriaceae; genus Cryobacterium; species Cryobacterium flavum. The sequence goes on from NZ_FNIB01000001.1 coordinate 107,184, forward strand.
GCTTCCAGAAGGGGTCAGTTGGCCCTGACCAGCCGCTCGAGGCGCGCGCGCTCGGCGTGACCGTGACCGACCTGCGGCTGTGGAGCCTCTACGTGCCGAACGGTCGCGCGCTCGGCGACCCGCACTACGCCTACAAGCTGGCCTGGCTGAAGGCGCTCCAGACCCACACGGCCGAGGAACTCAGCCAGCACCCCGCGCTCGCGCTGGCCATGATGGGCGACTGGAACGTCGCGCCGCGCGACGAAGACATGGGCGACCCGAGCTTCGTGCCCGGGCTCTCGACCCACATCTCTGTGGCCGAGCGGGCCGCGTTTGACGCCTTCGAACGGGCAGGACTGACCGACGTCGTGCGGCCGATCGTGCCCGAAGGGTTCACCTTCTGGGACTACAAGCAGCTGCGTTTTCCGCGCAACGAGGGCATGCGCATCGACTTTATTCTCGGCTCCCCAGCCTTCGCCGATCTGGTGACGGATGCCAGCATCCACCGCAACGAACGCAAGGGCGACGCCCCGAGCGACCATGTGCCGGTGCTCGTCGACCTCGATCTCGGCGGCGATGACGACGACCGCCCGATGATTTTCTAAATGGCTCTCACACCCCCATCCGCGTCACCATCCGTCACCGTTTCCATCACCCGCACGGTCGATCCGGCGCGCTTCACCGAGGCGAGCGAGTGGGTGCAGTACGGCATCAACCTCGCCCACAAATACGCCGGGTTTCTCGGGTCGGGCTGGGTGCGGGGCAGCGAAGATTCCGCGACCTGGAACATGCTGTACCGCTTCTCCGACCCCGAGAGTCTTGAGGCCTGGGAGAATTCCGACGAGCGCACCGAGTGGCTCGAGGCCGGAACCGACCTGGTGCTCGACGCCCACGTGGAGAAACGCACCGGCATCGAGGGTTGGTTCGACGGCATGCAACCGGAGCCGGGAGAACCTGCCCTGGTGCCGCCGCCGCGCTGGAAGCAAGCGATCAGCATCTGGCTCGGCTTCTTTCCGGTCAACCTCGTCTTCACCCTGCTCGTGACCTGGTTCGTTCCCGGCTGGGGCGACCTCGCGACGGCGCTCAAGGTGCTGCTGACCACCCTCGTGCTCACGCCGCTGATGGCCTACTTCGTGCTGCCGTGGGTGACCCGGATGCTGCGTCCCTGGCTGCAGAAACAGCCCCGCTGACCAAGGCCAACACCAACACCAACGGCATCCGTCGGCGAGAAGCCGACGACGGATGCCGCCCAGGTGTGAAGCGCGAGGTGCGTTAGACGGACACCTTTTCGGGCGCCACGTACTTCGAGTGCGCCTGTTCGGCGGCCAGATCGAACTCGGCGTCGATCTCAGCGTTCGGCTTGTAGGTGAGCAGCGAAACGACGACGGCCACGATCAGGCTGGCGGCGAAGCCCGGCACGATCTCGTACATCACGCCGGCCAGGGGGGAATTTCCCCAGATGAACACGACGACAGCGCCGGTGACCATCGAGGCGAGCGTGCCCCAGGTCGAGAGCTTCTTCCAGAACAGGGAGAGGAGTACGACCGGTCCGAACGCGGCACCGAAGCCGGCCCAGGCAAAGCCGACCAGCGCGAGGATGGTCGTGTCGCGGTTCAAGGCGATGATGCCGGCGACGACTGCCACGAGCAAAACTCCGATACGGCCGAGCATCACCAGGTGCTTCGACGAGGCGTTCTTCTTGCCGACGATCTTGTAGAGGTCTTCGACCAGCGCCGAGGACGAGACGATCAGCTGCGAGGAAATGGTGCTCATGATAGCGGCGAGAACGGCTGCCAGGACCAGACCCGCGATGAACGGGTGGAACAGGGTCTGAGCCAGCATCAGGAAGACCGTTTCGGGGTCGGCCAGAGTCAGGTCCGGGTTCTGCTGGAAGTAGGCGATGCCGATGAGGGCCGTCGCGACGGCACCGAGGGCGGTGAGAATCATCCAGCCGATGCCGATGCGGCGACCCGCCGTGGCATCCTGCGGGGTGCGCATGGCCATGAAGCGCACGATGATGTGCGGCTGGCCGACGTAGCCGAGGCCCCAGGCTGCGGCGGAGATGATGCCGAGTGCGGTTCCACCGGCCGTGAGCGAGAGCAGGTCGGGGTTGAACTCACGAATGGAGTCCAGGGTGGCCGTGATTCCGCCGGTGGCGTTGAGGGCCACGACGGGAATCGCAATCAGCGCGACCAGCATGAGAATGCCCTGGGCGACGTCGGTGAGGGTGGCGCCGAGAAAACCGCCGAACAGTGTGTAGAGCAGGGTCACTCCGCCGACGATCAGCATGCCAGTGAGGAACGTCGAGCCGAAGGACGTCTCGAAGAACACGCCGCCGGCGACCATGCCGGAGGCCACGTAGAAGGTGAAGAACACCAGGATGATCACGCCGGAGACGATGCGCAGCAGGCGTGATGAGTCTTTGAGCCGGTTCTCGAAGAAGCTCGGGATGGTGATCGAGTTGTTTGACACGAAGGTGTAGGAACGGAGCCGCGGGGCCACGAACTTCCAGTTCAGCCAGGCGCCGATGGTCAGGCCGATGGCCATCCAGGCTTCGACCAGGCCACCCACGTAGATTGCTCCGGGAAGGCCAAGCAGAAGCCAGCCGGACATGTCGGAGGCTCCGGCGCTCAGGGCTGCTGTGCCCGGTTTGAGGCCTCGGCCGGCGAGCATATAGTCGTCAAGATCTTTCGTTTGCCGAAAGGCAAAGTACCCGATGGCGACCATGCCAACGAGGTATAAAACGATTGCGATTAACTGAAATGTTTGATCCGTCAATGGGATTCCTTTGTTGGGATGCCCGACGTACTGGACGTGATTACCCGAGGTGCCGGGCAAGCTCAAAGCTCCAGTCTCGCAGAAACACGGGCTTTTTACCATTGTTTGTCCCCCATTTACTCTTCCAGCTCGCGAGGGTGTGCGATCCTGAGTGGTCATGCACACAAATGACAGAGCTGTCGGCGTTGACCGCAAACTGACCAATTATGCCGACCGGGATTTCAGCAAATTCATTCGGCGGGCCTTTCTTGCCTCGGCCGGATTGGACCCCGAAGACCTCGACCGACCGGTCGTTGGCATCGTCAATACCTCCTCGGATTTCACGACCTGCCACCGGGATATGCCTCAGCTCATCGAGAGCGTGAAACGCGGAGTACTCGAGGCCGGCGGCCTGCCCTTCGTCTTTCCGGTCATGTCCATCGGTGAAATTCTGACCACCCCCACGAGCATGCTCTTTCGCAATCTCATGGCCATGGAACTCGAAGAGCAGCTCGGCAGCCAACCGATGGATTCGGTGGTTCTGCTGGGAGGCTGCGACAAGACCGTGCCGGCCGAACTCATGGCGGCAGCGTCTGCCGACATCCCGGCAATCTCGCTCGTCGTCGGCCCGATGTCCGTCGGAAGCTACAAGGGCGAACGGCTCGGCGCCTGCACCGACTGTCGCCGCCTGTGGTCGGAGTTCCGCGCCGGTACGATCGACGAGACCACCATCGGCGAGATCAACCAGGAACTCGCGCCGACCGCCGGTACCTGCATGGTGATGGGTACGGCCTCAACCATGGCCTGCGTCGTTGAAGCGATGGGAATGTCGCTCCCCTTCGCAGGCACCGCACCGGCCGTCTCCGCCCACCGGCTGCGGCTCGGCGTGCAGACCGGCCGTCGGGCCGTCGAGATCGCCGCCGCCGACCGCCGACCGTCGCAGATCATGACTGCGGGGGCATTCCACAACGCGGTGACCGTACTCGCTGCCATCTCCGGTTCGACGAACGCGATCATCCACCTGACCGCGATTGCCCGGCGGCTCGGCATTGAGCTCGACCTCGACGACTTTCACGAGATCGCGGCGCGCACTCCGCTGCTGGTGGACTGCAAACCGGCCGGCCAGAACTACCTGCCGGACATGCACCGCGACGGCGGGGTGCCCGCCCTGCTCAAAACCCTGTCCCCGCTGCTCGACCTCGATGTGCTGACCATCACCGGCCAGATCCTGGGCGAAGCCCTCGACGGAGCCGTTGCTCCCCAGGCCTGGCAGAGCACGGTGCACGCGCTCGACGATCCACTCGGACCGACCGGTGCGCTCGTGGCGTTGACCGGCTCCCTCGCGCCGGACGGCGCCGTGATCAAAGTGGCAGCGGCATCCGCTCACCTGCTGGTGCATGAGGGGATCGCTGCGGTGTTCGATTCCCTCGATGATGTGGAGGCGCGGCTGAACGATGAGAGTCTCGCGCTGACCCCGGATCACGTGCTGGTCATGCGCAACATCGGCCCGGTCGGGGCCGGCATGCCGGAAGCCGGATCGATTCCCATCCCCCGCTATCTGGCCCGGCAGGGCGTTCGCGACATGGTGCGCATCTCGGACGGGCGCATGAGCGGCACCGCCTATGGCACGATCGTGCTGCACTGTGCACCGGAGGCCGCGATCGGCGGGCCGCTCGCGTTGGTTCGTGACGGCGATCGGATTCGGCTCGACGTGCCCGGTCGCACAGTCGACCTGCTCGTGGACGACGAGGAGCTCGCCCGTCGGCGTGCCGACCTGCAGCTGCCGGCCCTGCCTGCGCGCGGCTGGAGTCGACTGCACGCGTCGACGGTTCTGCAGGCCCCAGAGGGTGCCGATCTGGCCTTCCTGCAATAGGTACTGTTGCGCTAGTTGTCAGGACGGGTCGAGCAACTGCGCCAAGTGGATGCCGCGGCGGTCGCTGAGATCCTGCAGCTGGGTTCGGCAGGAGAAGCCATCGGCGAGCATCACGGTCGCAGCCGCGGCGCCGCGCACCGCCGGAAGAAGTTGCTGTTCGGCCACGGCGATCGACACGTCGTAGTGGCCGCGCTCCACGCCGAAGTTGCCGGCCAGCCCACAGCATCCGCCCAGTTGGGTCAGTTCGGCGCCGGCCTGCTGCAGCAGCGCAGCGTCGGGGCTCCAGCCCATCACGGCGTGGTGGTGGCAGTGCGGTTGGGCCACGACGGTGGTGCCTTGAAGGTTCGGCGGCAGGTAGTCGGGGAGCGTCGCCAGAAATTCGGCGAGCGTATGGGTGGCCGCGGCCACCGGCTGCGCCGCCTCATGGCCGAGTAGTTCGAGGGCGTCGGAGCGGAGCACACCGGTGCAGGAGGGCTCGAGTCCGACGATCGGGATACCGGCGTGCGCGACCGCGGCGAGCTGGCCGACGGTTTTGCCGAGAATGGTGCGCGCCGCATCGAGCTGCCCGGTGGAGATCCAGGTGAGGCCGCAACACAGCGGCTGCTCGGGGATCTGCACGGTGCATCCGGCGGCTTCCAGCACCCGCACTGCGGCACGGCCCACCTCCGGCGTGAAATAGTTCGTGAAGGAATCCGCCCAGAGCAGTACCGGGCGCGCATTCTCGGCGCTAGGGCGCGGCTCGCGAGCCTGAAACCAGTCAGTGAAGGTCTGTTCGGCGAAGGTTGGGATCGAGCGACGGTGGTCGATGCCGGCCAGCCAAAGAGCCAGTCGGCTCAGCAGGGGCAGCCGCACCAGCCGGTTGAGCAGCTTCGGGGCGACGGAGGCCAGGCGAGCCCACCTTGGCAGCCAGCCCAGCGAGTAGTGGGTGATCGGGCGCAGCCGACCCTTGAAACTCTGGTGCAGCACCTCCGCCTTGTAGGCCGCCATGTCCACCCCGGTCGGACAATCCGAGGCGCAGCCCTTGCAGGACAGACACAGATCGAGGGCATCGTGCACTTCCGGTGAACGCCAGTTCGCGCCACCCTGGTTGATCATCTCCTGCAGCACCCGGGCCCGGCCCCGCGTGGAATCCTTCTCATCCCGGGTCGCCAGGTAGGAGGGGCACATCACGCTGTCGCCGGTGTTCTCGGCTCGACACAGGCCCACTCCGGTGCAGCGGTGCACGGCCTGGCTGAAGTCGCCCCCGTCAGAGGCATAGGACAGGGCCAGCCCGGTGCGCACCGACGGCGCGTGCGCCGAGCGGATGTCCGCATCCAGCGGGCGCGGATCCACGACGATCCCCGGGTTCAGCACGTTGTCCGGGTCCATGATGGCCTTCACCGAGCCGAACAGGGCGAGCGCGGCCTCGGAGTACATGATGGGTAGCAGCTCGCTCCGGGCCCGGCCGTCGCCGTGCTCGCCGGAGAGCGACCCGCCATAGCTGGCCACGAGCCGGGCCGCATCCGTCATGAACGCCCGGAATCGGGCCCGGCCGTCGGCGCGGCCGAAGGGAAAATCGAGGCGGACGTGCACGCAGCCATCGCCGAAGTGCCCGTAGGGAAACCCGACCAGGTCGTGCTCGCGCAGAAGCTCGTCGAAGTCGCGCAGGTAGGCGCCGAGGCGCTCCGGCGGAACGGCGGCGTCTTCCCAGCCGGAATGGGCCGGTGCCCCCACCGGCGACCGACCGGCCAGTCCGGCGCCGTCTTCCCGAATCTTCCACAGTTGGGCGGCCTGGCGCGGGTCGGTGATCACCCTCGCGTCCACCGCGGAATCGATCTGGCTCACGCGCAGGGCTCGGTCACTGACCTCCTGCGGGTCTCCGCCGGACACCTCGATGAACAGCCAGGCCGTGCCGGCCGGAAGGTCGGGAACGGCCTCTCGGCCTTTTCGGGTGCGCACGACATCGACGATGCGCGAGTCGAGCCCCTCGCAGGCGGTCGGCTGAAAGGGCAGCACGGCCATGACCGCGTCGCCGGCCGAACCGATGTCGGAGAAGCCGAGCACGACCATCCGCTTGTGAGCGGCGTCGGCGACCAGGCTGACGCCGGCTTCCAAGACGATCGCCAGGCTGCCCTCGCTGCCGACCAGCGCGCGCCGCAGGTCGAAATCGCGCTCGGGCAGCAGATGTTCGAGGGCATAGCCGGAGACCTGGCGGCCGAAACGGCCGAGTTCGGTGCGGATGGTGCCGAGTTCACCGCGCACGAGTTCGCGGAGGGCGTCGGTTTGGGGCGAGGCGGGGGTGCCGTCGCCCCCGAGAAAGAGCCGTTCGCCGGTTCCGGTCAGCACGTCAAGGTGGGTCACGTTGTCGGCGGTTCGGCCGTAGGCCAGGGTGCGCGAACCGCAGGCATTGTTGCCGATCATGCCGCCAATGGTGCAGCGGGTGTGCGTCGACGGGTCGGGGCCGAAGCGCAGACCGAGCTTGAGCGCCGCCTGCTGCAGGGTGGCGTGCACCGTTCCCGGCTGCACCACCGCCGTGCGGGCCTCGGCGTCAATCGACACGACCTGGTTCAGGTACCGGCTGAAATCCAGGATGACGCCGGCACCGATGGCGTTTCCGGCCACCGACGTGCCGGCGCCGCGCGAGGTGAGGGGAATGCCCCGGTCTAGGCAGAGCGCCAACGTCGTGGCCACGTCATCGACGTCGCGCGGCAGCACGACGGCCGACGGAACGACGCGGTAGAGCGAAGCGTCCGAGGAATACGCCGCCCTCGTCGTGTCGTCGTCGCGCACATGCCGCACCCCCCGGGAGCGCAGAGCGGTGGCCAGAGATTGCGGCTGTGCGACGACGGTGTGCATGGGTAGCAATGCTACCGGCGTCGTATTGTGCACAATGCGCTCCGAAAGTTCTTGCGCCCGAGTCTTTGACTCCCGCCTCAAATTGGATACAGTATCCAAATGAGCCTTTGCAACGATGCAATCCAACCGACACTCGCTCCGGCGCACGTTCCGGCACCCTGTGGCCGGAGCACGCGATGACCGGCACGACGAATGACTGGCTCGGCCTCGCCACCCAGCGCGTTCTCGTGGCGGGTGCCGGGGGAATCGGCACCGCCTGCGCTCTCGCCTTTCTGGAGGTTGGTGCCCAGGTTGTCGTGGCCGATCTCAGCCCAGAGCGTCTCGCCGAGCTGGATCCCCGCATCATCGGCGTACAGGCAGACCTGACGACCACGGCCGGGTGCGAGAGTGTGGTCGCCACGGTGGTGGAACGCCTCGGCGGCCTCGATGTGCTCGTGCACGCCGTGGGGATCAACCATCGGGTTCCCGTGCTCGACCTGAACGACGACGACTGGCAACGCATCCTCGACGTCAACCTCTCCAGCGCATTCCGTCTCGGCAAGGCTGCCGGCCGAATCATGATCGATGCCGGCTACGGGCGTCAGGTATTCTGCTCCTCGGTTTCGAGCACCCTCGCCCACGCCGACCACGCGCCGTACGCGGCGAGCAAGGGCGGCCTCAACCAACTCGTGCGGGTGATGGCGCGCGAATGGGCCGCCTCCGGCGTCACGGTCAACGCCATCGCGCCGGGTTACACCGAGACCAAGCTGACCCGCGCACACCTGGACCGGCCCGGAATGCGGGACCACTACATCGAGCTGGTGCCGGCCGGCCGGCTCGGCACCGTGGATGACCTCACCGGTTCCGTGCTCTTTCTGGCCTCACGCCAGGCGGCCTTCGTCACCGGTCAGGTGCTGTTCATCGACGGCGGGCGGACCCTTGTCTGATCGGGCCGTGATCGAACACGCACAGGGCGGGCGTCTTCCGCTGCTGTCCCCGTCCGACCTCGACCCCGCCGGGCGACGCCTCTACGACGAGATCATCGCTCCCCCGCGCGGCGACGGGCCGTTCCTCGTGGTCGACGATGACGGGCTGCTGGCCGGCCCGTTCAACGCGCTGCTGTACTCCCCCGCCCTGGGTCAGGCCGTTTCGGCCCTCGGTGCCTCGCTGCGTTTTGCCGGCACGCTCGAGAACCGCACCCGCGAACTGCTGGTGTGCTTGATCGCCGCCGTATATGGCTGTGAGTACGAGTGGTACGCCCACAGCCGAGTGGCGGCCACGGTCGGCATCACGCCGCTTGAATTGCGGGCGCTCGCCCAGGGGGTGACGCCCGAGACGGCCACCGAGGCGGAGGCATCCGCTCTCGCCTTCGCGCTGGCGCTCGTGCGAGACCGCGCCGTCGATGCGGCCACCCACGCTCGGGCGGAACAGCATCACGGCCACGCCGGCCTGGTCGAGATCACCATCTTGGCCGGGTATTACCAGCTGCTGGCCGGTCTATTGATCGCGTTCGACGTTCCCGCTCCGTCTGGCGTCACGGAGGTCTCCTCATGATCGACACCGATACCGGGTCGCCGCTCGGCGGCATCAAGGTCGCCGATTTCTCCCGGGTATTGGCCGGTCCGTTCGCCTCCATGATGCTCGCCGACTTTGGAGCCGACGTCATCAAGATCGAGCACCCGGCCGGGGACGACACCCGGGCCTGGGTTCCGCCGGTCGACGCGAACGGCATGGGCTCCTACTTTGCCAGCGTGAACCGCAACAAGAGATCCATCGTCTGCGACCTGCGCACCGAAGCCGGGTTGGCCGAAGCCCGCAGCATCGCCCTCGCCGCCGACGTGGTGATCGAGAATTTTCGTCCGGGCGTGATGGAAAAGTACGGACTCGACGATGCTTCGCTCCGACTGGAGCGACCGGATCTGGTCTACTGTTCGATCACCGGTTTCGGTACGGATGCCGGGGCTCACCTTCCCGGGTATGACCTGCTGGTGCAGGCCGTCGGTGGTCTCATGAGTGTGACCGGATCCCCCGATTCCGAGCCCAGCAAGGTGGGCGTCGCGCTCGTCGATGTGATCACCGGCCAAAACGCCGTCGTGGGAATCCTCGCCTCACTGCGGGTGCGCGATCGCACCGGGCAGGGGCAACGCGTGGAGGTGAACCTGCTCTCCTCGCTGCTGGCCGGCATGGTCAACCAGTCGTCGAGCACGCTCGCCACCGGAACGGCGCCGCGCCGAATGGGAAACGCACACCCGAGCATTGCGCCCTACGAAACCTTCAGCACCCAGGATGGCCCGATCGCCGTAGCGGTCGGCACCGACAAACAATTCGTCAACCTGGTGCGCGTACTCGGTCTGCCCGAGCTGGCCGACGACGACCGTTTCGGCAGCAATACCGAGCGTCTGGCCCACCGGGCTGCGCTCAAGGAACTGCTCGAGGAGCGCTTGCAGCATCGGCCTGCCGCAGAGTGGTCGGCCGCTCTGCTCTTGGCCGGAGTACCGGCCGGCAAGGTGAACTCGATTCTCGAAGCGCTCGAGCTTGCCACGACGCTCGGCCTTGCTCCCGTCGTGGACGTGACAGACGGCTCCCGTACCAGTCGGCAGATCGCTAACCCGATTCGCCTCTCCCAGACCCCCGCGCGCTATCTGCGACCGCCACCGTTGCTCGGCGAACACGCCGGAGCCACGTTCAACACCACAGCACTGAATACCACAGCAACCACCACGACCAGAAGGACAGCCCATGCTTGACACCTCAGATCTCATCGGCATTGAATCCCTGCTCACCGACACGGAGATCGCCCTGCGCGGAGAAGTTCGTTCCTTCGTCGACTCGACGATCAAACCAAACATTGCGAATTGGTACGAGAAGGCGATTTTTCCGCTCGAAATTGTGCCGGAAATGGCCAAGCTCGGTCTTCTCGGCATGCACCTCAAGGGCTACGGCTGCCCCGGGCGCACGTCGGTGGAGTATGGCCTCGCGGCGATGGAACTGGAGGCAGGCGATTCCGGGCTGCGCACCTTCGTGAGCGTGCAGGGCTCCCTCGCCATGAGCGCGATTCACAAGCACGGCTCCGAGGAGCAGAAGAACGAGTGGCTGCCCCGCATGGCCGCCGGTGAGATCATCGGCTGCTTCGGCCTGACCGAGCCGACGGCCGGGTCTGACCCGGGAAGCATGACCACCTTCGCCCATCGTGATGGCTCCGACTGGGTGCTGAACGGCACGAAACGGTGGATCGGACTCGCCTCGGTGGCCCAGGTGGCCATCATTTGGGCGATGACCGGAGACGGTATCCGCGGGTTCATCGTGCCCACCGACACTCCCGGCTTCGTCGCGACCCCGATCGAGCCGAAGCTGTCGATGCGGGCGTCGATCCAGTGCGAAATCCAGCTCACCGACCTGCGACTGCCGGAGTCAGCGATGCTGCCGAAGGCTCGCGGTCTGCGCGGACCATTCGAGTGCCTCAACGAGGCGCGCTACGGCATCATCTGGGGCGCGATGGGCGCTGCCCGAGACAGCTACCTGACCGTTCTCGACTTCTCTCGCGAGCGGATGCAGTTCGGCAAGCCGCTCGCCGGCTACCAGCTGACCCAGCAGAAACTCGTCAACATGGCACTCGAAATCAACAAGGGAACCCTGCTGGCCCTGCAGATCGGGCGGCTCAAGGACCTCGGAACGCTGTCGACCCACCAAATCTCGGTGGGCAAGTTGAACAACTGCCGGGAGGCCATCGAAGTCTGCCGGGAAGCGCGGGCCATGCTCGGCGGGAACGGCATCACCCTGGACTATTCCCCGATGCGCCACGCGAACAACCTGGAAAGCGTGCGCACCTATGAAGGTACCGATGAGGTGCACACCCTCATTCTCGGGCAGCACATCACCGGCATCGCGGCCTTCCGCTGAGTAAGTGTGAGTGAGGGGTGGGTTAGAGTCATGACCGTGACACGACTAACTCCCCCCTCGGTGACCGGCCCCCGGCCATCGACGGCCCCGGAATTCGTCCTCAAGGAGCTGCGGCGGCTGATCGTCGTCGGCGAGCTGGTTCCCGACCAGCCGCTTCGCCAGGACACGCTCGCCGAACGCCTCGGGGTGAGCCGGGTGCCGGTTCGCGAGGCACTGAACACGCTGGCAGCCGAGGGTCGGGTGGTGCACGAGCCGCACCGTGGCTACCGGGTGGCGCGGTTGTCGTTGGGCGACCTGCTGGAGGTCTACCGACTTCGGCAGCTGCTCGAGACCGAAGCCGTGCGCACGACCATGGCCAATCCGCCGGCCGGCGTGCTGAGCGATTTTCGCGACGCTGCCCGCGCGGTCGAAATCGCCAGCGACGGTGGCGACCTCCTGGCGATGACCGAAGCCAATCGACGGTTTCACTTCGTGCTGGTGGCGGCAGCCGGGCTGCCGCGGCTGGAACGTATTGTCGGAGCCCTGTGGGACTCGACCGAGGCCTACCGGCTGCTGTACTACGAAACCCCCAGCAACCGGGAGCGCGTGGAGAGTGAACACTCGCAAATGGTGGAGGCTTTCGCCGCCGGCGACACCGACCGGCTGATCCAGCTCCTGGACGATCACCGGCGACACGCCACGAACGCGCTCCGTGCCCTGCTGACTTAGAGCACCAAACTCGTCCAAACTATAGCCGGTAGGATTTTACTATGGCACGAGACGACGCACCGGAACGCACAACGCACGCTGACAAGGTCTACGCCCTCTTGTTCGGCCAGTTGATGAACGGCACGTTCGATCCGGGTGCCGCGCTGAACATTCCCACGCTGTCGCGCAAGTTCGAGGTGAGCCAGACTCCGATCCGCGAGGCGCTCGCCCGTCTCGAACACACCGGGCTCGTGCATCGCGAAGCTCTTCGGGGCTACTTCGTGGCACCGCTGTTCAGCGAAGTCGAGCTGGATAAGCTGATGGAAGCCCGGCTCGTGCTCGAGCCGGCCCTGGCTCTGGAGGCTGGCCGGCGGGTGACGCCGGAGTTCCTTGCGAAACTCCTGGTGCCGATCGATGACCTGCTGCGCCTCTCGGAGTCCCAGGTGGTGCGTTCCTTTCGGGAGTACTGGTCGGCTGACGAGGATTTTCACTCTCTCATCGCCGAGCAGTCGGCGAACCCCTTTCTCGAGGGGGCCTATCGGTCCCTCGGCGGTCAGGTGCAGCGCTTTCGCCTGTTCGTGAAACTCGGTTCAGCGGATGCCCGGTTCGCTGCTGCAGAACACCGGCAGATCTACGATGCTTTCGTGGCGCGTGCGCCCGAAGCCGCTGCCGACCTGATGCGCCACCACATCGAGAGCGCCCGGTTGCGCGCTCTCAGTGATCGCAAAACCATCCTCGCGAACGAATAGCGGCGATTCGCCGGGTCAGACGACGCGAAAGCTCAGCTCGCCGATTCCGTCGACACCACCACGAACCTCGTTGCCGGCCACGATGGCGCCCACTCCGGCCGGAGTGCCGGTGAAGATCAGATCGCCCGGCCGGAGGGTGACGAAGCGCGACAGCGACGCGACCACTTCCGGAACGGACCAGATCTGGTCGGCGAGATCGCCGTGCTGGCGACTGTCGCCATCCACGCTCAGCCACACGGTTCCGGCAGCCGGATGGCCGATTCGGGCTGCTGCCACAAGCGGGGTGCAGGGGCCTGAGAAGTCGAACCCCTTGGAGAGATCCCACGGCCGCTTCAGCGCCTTGGCCTCGTCCTGGAGGTCGCGGCGCGTCAGGTCGATCCCGGCGCCGTAGCCCCAGACGTGGCTGAGGGCATCCGCTACCGTGATATCGCTGCCGCCGGCGCCGATCGCCACGACGAGTTCCATCTCGTAGTGCAGATTGGCGGTCTGCGGCGGGTAGGGCACCTTGTGCGGGGCGATCCCGAACTCCGGAACACCCTCGTCGACGGCGAACACGGCATCGGCCGGCTTGGCGAAGAAGAAGGGGGGCTCCCGATCGGGGTCGTTACCCAGTTCGCGCGCGTGATCGGCATAGTTGCGCCCCACGCAGAACACCCGGCGCAGGTAGTAGCGATCATCCGAGTCGATGATCGGAAGGCTGGGCGCGGTCGGCGGCGAGGAGACGGCAGACAGTGGATTGATCGGGTGCATTATTTCACTATAGTATGCTCTCAGTAAGCAAACTATAGGCGGGATCGAATCAATGAAGACTCACGTCATCGTCGCCGGAGCGGGCATCGTCGGACTTTCCACCGCGTACGAGCTCACGCGCCGAGGCCACCGCGTGACCGTGCTGGAGAAGGAACGCGGCGTTGCGGCGCACCAGACCGGCAACAATTCCGGCGTCATCCACTCCGGCCTGTACTACACCCCCGGAAGCCTGAAGGCGACGCTGGGCCAGGCCGGGGCCATTTCAATGGAGCGCTTCGCGAAAGACAACGGAGTCGCCATTGATATCTGCGGAAAACTCGTTGTCGCCACGAGTTCGTCTCAGATACCAGCGTTGGAACGACTCTACGAACGCGGCCAGGCCAACGGAGTGGGCTGCAGCATCGTCAGCGCGTCCGAGGCGCGCGAGGTTGAGCCTCACGTCAACGCCGTGGCCGCGTTGAAGGTGCCATCCACCGGCATCGTGGACTATCGCGGCGTGTGCGCCGCACTGCGTCGGCTGATCGAGCAGGGCGGCGGTGAAGTTCTCTTCGACCAGAAGATCGTCGGCGTGACGACCCATCCGGACGTGGTGACGGTCACCACGAAAGTGGCGGAATATCGCGCCGACGAGTTCGTGAACTGCGCCGGGCTGCACAGCGACCGGGTCGCCAGTCTGGCCGGCCTGAAACCCGACGTGCGGATCATTCCGTTTCGGGGCGAATACTTTGAGCTCACGCCCGAGTCGACGCACCTGGTGAACGGCCTCATCTATCCGGTGCCGAACCCGGCGTTTCCGTTCCTCGGAGTGCACCTGACCAAAATGGTCAAGGGGGGCGTTCACGCCGGACCCAATGCCGTCTTCGCCCTCGCCCGCGAAGGCTATACCTGGCTTCAGATCAACCCCCGGGATACCTGGGAAAGCGCCAGATGGCCAGGTTTGTGGAAGTTGGGCAAGAAGTTCTGGCGAAACGGACTCGATGAGGTCGCCCGTTCCCTGTCGCAGAAGCGCTTTCTGGCAAGCCTGCGCGAGCTCGTTCCCGCACTGGCCGACGACAGTCTGGTGCCCACCCACGCCGGAGTACGCGCTCAGGCCATGCGACGAGACGGCAGCCTGGTCGACGATTTCTACTTTGAACGCGCCCCCCGGCAAATTCACGTGCTGAATGCGCCATCCCCCGCCGCGACGGCCGGGCTGGAAATCGGCCGGGCTGTTGCCGATGAATTGGCAGCCCTACGATGACCGAGCCGACGCGCGTGGTGCTGCCGCGCATTCTGGTTCCGGCCGCCCTGCCGGCGCGGGATCGCGGCAACGGCGCATCCACTGTTGCTCTCGTCACCAAAGCGATTGGCGCAGACACTTTTCTCAATGGCCTGACGACCTTCGAACCTGGGGCAGCGATCGGCCACCACAGCCACAACTGTATCGAGAGCGTGGTCGTCGTTCAGGGTGAAGCAGTCGTGAACATCGACGGCGTTGAAACACGGTTGTCGACCTTCGACACCACCTTTGTTCCCGCCGATATTCCGCATCACTTTCGCAATGCGTCGCTGGTCAACCCCATGCGCATCCTCTGGACCTACGGGTCAGCCGATGCGACCCGCACGATGGTGGACACCGGTGTCACGGGCCGAATCGACGGCGAAGACCACGGTTAGCCCCTTCCCGTTGAACGGCGCTAGGCGCGCGCGTCGCCGAATCTGCGGTCGACGAAAGCGTGATGGGCGATGCCGAGGTGGGCAGCCATGAGCGCGGCCGCCACCTCGGGGTGCTGTTTCAGGATGGCGACGGCGAGATCACGGTGAAACGCCACGCTGCGGGCGATATCCTCGTCGGAGTAGTAATAGAAGGTACCCAGCGACAGGGACGACGCCGTGAGCGTACGCACGATCTGAACCAGTCGGGGGGCTCTGGCCGCCGCCAGAATGAGATCGTGGAACTCCTGGTTATTCGTCAGGAGTTCCGCGCGATAGCTCGGCGACCGCGCTTCAATGATCGCCTCCATCGCCCGCACCGATTCAAACAACGCATCGGCTTCATCGTCCGAGCGGATGAGCGCGGCCAGCCCCGCCGCTTTGGACTCCAAATTTTGTCGCAGGTCAAAGACTTCGTCGATGTCCGAGCGGGTCAGCTGCGCCACGAAAGCACCCCGATGGGGTTCCGTGATGACCAGACTTTCCTCGGTCAACCGGCGCAAGGCCGCACGCACGGGAGAACGGCTGACGCCGAGCTCAGCGGTGAGAACGGACTCGAGCAGGTGCTGGCCTGGTGGATAGGCACCCGACACGATGCGGCCCCGCACCACCGCGTAAACGCTGTCGTCTGCACCTGCCATTGTTCTTCCCGTTCTCAGTTGACTCGGCTGCTGTACAGCAGCTGTAGCTTAGCGTCAGTGTTCTCGCGACATTTTCGCCCGGGGGTCATGGTGCGACAAACGTTCCAGCAGGTAATCAACCTCGGCCTTGGTTGTTTCTGTCATTCGGCCGGACGGTGACCGTTGGGCTGCGGAAGCGAGAACACCACGGCGCGCGAAGACGTACTTGCGAACCGCCAGACCGATTCCCGGCTGCTGCTCGTAACGAATAAGCGGCAGGTGGGCGTCGAACAGGTCGTGGGCCGCGTCGCGGTTCCCCGCAGCGGCCAACGCTACCGTGTCGACGAGCATTTCCGGAAAGCAATAGCCGGTCATGGCGCCGTCGGCACCACGTTCCGTTTCGAAGTCCAGAAAGAGGCCGCCATTGCCGCAGAGGATCGACAGCCGAGGCATGCTGCCGTCAGCTTCATAGCCGCGCAGGGTGGTGATCTTCTCGAGCCCCGGCCAATCCTCGTGCTTGAGCATGAGGGCGTTGTCGTTCTCGAGGGCAATCCGTCGAATCACCTGGGGCGTCATCACCACCGAGAAGGTCAGCGGGTAATCCTGGATAACGAACGGTGTTTCGGCGCCGATGGCCGCACTGGCACCCGCGTAGTAACCCACGATTTGATCGTCGGTGCGCAGCGAAACGGGTGGGGCAATCATGACGCCCGCCGCTCCGGCATCCATCACGGCCGCCGTTAGGGCCTGCATCGCCGCAAAGCCCGGTGCGGACGCTCCGACGATGATGGGAAAGGTCGTGCGTTCCACGAACCGCGTGGCGATCCGCACGGCTTCCTCGGCCGAGAGCTTCGGTGCTTCGCCGAGCTGTCCCAGAACGGTCAGCCCATCGACACCAGACTCGTTGTAGAACTCGATCAGGCGGTCGAGCGAGACGTAGTCCACCGCCCCGTCCTCGAGGAAGGGGGTGGGGGCGATGGCGTAGACCCCGGCGGTAGAACGCGAAAATGCTCCCGCCTTCGCCATCGTGCTAGCCGTGTGCGCAGTCATCCGCTCAGACACTGGCGATCAATCCTCCATCAATACGAATGGTCGACCCGGTGATGTAGGAAGCCGCCTCGCTGGCCAGGAACGCGACCGTTTTGCCGTACTCATCGGGGGTGCCGTAGCGGCCGAGCGGAATAGCGGCTTCGCTCTCGGCGGTCACGTCGGCCACCGCACGATTCTCGCGTGTCGCCTTCGCTTCGTCGAGAAAGGCGATGCGGCCAGTAAGGATGCGGCCGGGCAGCACGGTGTTCGCGGTGATGCCATCGCCACCGACTTCGCGTGCCAGGGTCTTTGACCACCCGACCAGGGTCGACCGCAGGGCATTCGACAATCCCAGATTCGGGATGGGGGCGATCACTCCCGAACTCGTGCTCGTGATGATGCGACCCCACTGTCGTTCGCGCATTCCGGGAAGCACTCGATCGGTCAGTGCGATCACCGGAAGGACCATCGATTGGAAGTAGCTGGTCCACTCTGCGGCGGGTACTCCGCTGACCGGCGTTGGTTTGGGTCCGCCGGTCATATTGATGAGGATGTCGATTCCGCCCAGGCGCTGTTCAATCAGGCTGACCTGTCGGTCCATCTCGACCAGATCGGCGAGGTCCCAGGCGAAGGCTTCGGCTCGGCCTCCGGCGTCGGTGATGGCGCTGACGGTGGCAGCGGCCCCCGCCAGGGTTCTGCTGGCGACAGCGACAGAAACTCCCTCGGCGGCCAGGGCGCGGGCGATGGCTCCTCCCAGGCCACCGCCGGCACCCAGCACGAGTGCCGTTTTCGTTCCGATTCCTAGGTCCATGGTGATCCTTTCGTTGACGTGCCGGCGGTCAGTTCTCGTTGCGCGCGAGCGTGGATTCGAGCAGCCAAGCTACCGCTGAGTCAATGTGATCTGCCGTGCCCGAAGGTGCCGGGCTTTCGCGCAGGGAACGAATCGTCTGCTCGTAACGCCCTGACGTGCCGGCGAGTACCGTTCCCGGCAGGCCGATGTCATTCAGCTGGGCGATGGCCCGATGAACCTCGTGGGATCGCCGCTCGGCGTGCACCACGTGCGTGCGCACGATGGCGTTGAGAAATTGCGTGAATCCGGCCTGGTTGATGTCGTCGAGAACCAGGTACAGCTCGTCCCGAACACCCTGGCTCTCGGCCGCGATCAGGCATTCCACTCCGAGGGCTTCCAGCCCCTTGGTGAGCACCGTGCGCAAAAGCTTCAACGTCATGGCATCGCCCGGTTCACCATCGGCGAGTGCACGGGCCGGGGCCTGAACCGTCGCGAAATCGGCCAGCGCGGTTTCCGCTCGAGGCCCGGCGAGCAGGATCGGGGTCTGCAACCCGGTGAGTGCGATGGCGCCCATGATCGCGGCGTCGACATACGCGACGTTCCTGGCGGACATCCGCTGGCCCATTTCTTTCTTGCCCGCGGTGGTCGCGGTACTCAGATCGACGTAGACCGTGTCGGCACGAAGAAAAGGCAGGGCGGCTTCGGCCGCGCTGTCTGCGACATCGCCGGGCACGCAGGCCCAGACCCGATCTACCTCGCCGAGCCACTCGCCAATGGTTTCCTTCAACTCGACGTCGAGGTGCCGGGCGCATTCCCGGGCTTGCGATGAGGGGAACGAATCGCACAGCACCACGTCGAATGCCGCTGCCGCGGCGGCAGCATAGAGCCGTCCGACCTCGCCACAACCGATGATGGCCAGCTTCATTGGGTTCCTGTCCATCGAATTGATTGGGTTCACACTAACTGCATTGATCCCGACTGTACGAAATTTAGACAATCCTGTCAATGTTGAGGAATTACATGCCGATAATTCGGGTTTGTTGACGTAGATGGTACGACGAATGTATAAATGTACAGAGGGATGATCACATTCCCAAGCCCGCTCGAACCAATGAAGTTTGGAGCACACAGCTCATGACCATCCGCTCTCGTTCAATCCCGCAACGACGCACAGTACGCATTGCCATTGCCGCTCTCGCGGTACCGGCCCTCTTTCTCACCGCCTGCAGTGACGGCGGCGGCGCGGCCGGCGGCTCCACCGCCCTGTCCATTGCGGCCGGGGGCACCGGCGGTGTGTACTACCCGCTGGGTGGCGGTATCGCCACAATGATCGGCAACGACATCGAAGGGTACAGCGCCACCGTCCAGGAAACGAACGCATCCGTCGACAATCTGCTTCTGATCCAGACAGGCGCGGCCGACTTGGCCCTCGTGGTGGGCGATGTGGTCTCCGATGCCGTGGATGGTGTCGGTTCCTTCGCGGACAATCCTGCCGACATCTGCTCGCTCGGTAACCTCTACAACAACTACATGCAGCTGGTCACCTCGTCCGGCACCGGCATTGAAAGCGTTGAAGACATGAAGGGCTTGCGCGTCTCCGTCGGATCCCCGTCCTCGGCCACCGAAGTCGGCGCCGTCCGCATTCTCGAAGCCGCCGGCATCAACGTAGAGACCGACATCGACCGCCGCCAGCTCGGCGCCGCCGAGACCGCCGACGCACTGCGCGACGGCACGATTGACGCCGGCTTCTGGTCTGGCGGCCTCCCCACCGGTGCGCTGGTCGACTATGCCAGCACCGGCGACATGGTGCTGGTGAACTTCGGCGAATACGCCGATGCTCTCGCCACCGAATTCGGTGCCTACTACGTCGAACAGGACATCCCGGCCAACACTTACGAGGGCCAGACCGAAGCCGTGTCGGTGATCGTCTCGCCGAACCTGCTGGTCGCCAGCAATGACATGGACGAGACCCTGCAGGAGCAGATCACGGCAGCCATCTTCGACAATAAGGAAGCCCTGATTCAGGTGCATCCGGCAGCCGAGGAACTGGACGCCGCGACGGCCGGTAACGTTCCCTACATCACCACCTGCGCGGGCGCCCAGACGTACTTCGACCAGGCCAGCTAAACCGCGATGCGCAAGCCAGCCGTTGCCATCGCGGCGGCGCTCGTCACGCTCACCGTCGGCGCTTTCGGCCTCGTCACCGCCTTCGGGCCGGTCGGCGCCAGCGCCGACGGGGGCGGCGAACGGATGATCGTGGTCCGTGACCAGGACGGCGACGTGCTGGCCAGCCTTCCGCTGAACGGAGACTCGTTCTCCGTCAGCTATCGCAATTCGATCTACCAGACCATGGCTGAGGAACGCTACGTCGTTGCCGCCGACGGAAAATACGAACTGGTCGAAATAGCGGCCGATCAGCTGGCCGTGATCGAAGAGTATTACGCCGTGCCCGACGCTCCGCGCCGCGCATCGCCCGGCGACCGACGCGCCTATGTCGTCGAGCCGGACCCCAGGCATCCGGCCGTGTTCGAGGCACTCTCGATCGCGGCAACCGACCTCGGCGAACGAACCATTCACATTCCCGGGTCGTCGCCCTACGCACTCTGGCAGCTTGTCGACGATGCCGCCCCCTACCTAGTACTTGAGATCGAGGAGACACCATGACCCAGGAAACGGGCGGCAGCGCAGCCGTCAACACCAAATCACCGCCGAGCGCACCGGGCGGCACCGCATCGGACCTGCTCGACGAGGCCGATCCCAAAATCGATGAGGAAGCGCTACTCGCGGAGTTCGATGCTGAAATACCCGCCCGAAAGCTCAGCGGTGTTCCCCAGCTCGTGGTCAAGATCATGGGGGTCGCTCTTTCCCTGTTCGGTCTGTACTGGGTTTTCAACCCGATGGCCTCGCAGTTCTACCTCCCCGCATTCCTGATGCTCGCCCTGTCGGCCACCTTTCTCGCCTACCGTGGTTGGGGCAGCAAGAACAAGGCCAAGGCCCCGGGCGCGAAAGACAACCCCCGCGTCGCGGACTGGTTACTCGCCGTGGTCGCGGTTGTGCCCTTTGCGTACATCATCTCCGACTGGGACGCATTCTTTCGTCGGGCGATCATTCCCACCGACCTCGACGTCATCATGGGCACGCTCGCCATTCTGGTGACTCTCGAAGCCGCGCGCCGCACCGTGGGTCTGATGATCCCCATTGCCGTCATTGTCTTCTTCGCCTACGCCCACTGGGGTTCCTATATTCCGGGCGTGTTCGGCACCTCATCGTTCGACTGGTCCCGCCTCGTCGGTCACAACATTATGGGCACCCAGGGATTGTTCGGCGTTCCCACCAATGTGGCGGCCACCTTCGTGATTCTGTTCACCCTGTACGGCGCCGTCCTGACCGGTTCCGGGGCGAGCAAATTTTTCATCGATCTCTCGTTCGCAGCCTTCGGACGATCCGCTGCAGGCCCTGGTCGCACTGTCACCCTGGCCGGCTTCCTGCTCGGCACAGTTTCCGGTTCCGGCGTTGCCACCACGGTGACCCTCGGTGGAATCTCCTGGCCACTGCTGCGCCGTGCCGGCTACCCGCGCGAGCACGGCGGCGCCCTACTCGCGGCTGCCGGTATCGGCGCGATCATGGCTCCGCCGATGATGGGTGCTGCGGCCTTCATCATCGCTGCTCTGCTCGGCGTCTCTTACCTGCAGGTGCTGATCTGGGCCATCATTCCGACGATCCTGTACTACTTCGGACTCATCCTCTCCATTGAAATGGACTCGCGCCGCTTCAAGACGACCGACGTGAAGATGGAGGTGAAGCCGATCGGCAAGCTCCTGCTGCGGTTCGGCTACCACTTCAGTTCGCTCGCTGCGATCGTGGTGTTCATGTCGTTCGGGATGACGCCGTTCCGCGCCGTTGTCTACGCCACGGTGCTTGCCCTCGTGCTGAGCTTCTTTGATCGCTCGTCGTGGATGACGCCACGTCGAATCTGGGACGCCTTGGCCACGGGAGCCGCCGGCGCCATGTCGATCATCCCCGTGATGGCCGCGGCCGGCCTCATCGTCGGCGTGCTCACTCTCACCGGCCTCGGGCTGAAGCTGGCGGGCATCATCGTGTCCGCCGCCGGCGGCAACCTGCTGCTGACGGCCATCCTCTCCGCTGTCGCGGTCACCCTGCTCGGCCTGGCCGTTCCGGTCACGGCGAGCTTCATCATCTCCTGGGTCATCATCGGTCCGGCCCTGCAGGACGTCGGTGTGCCGGCATTCGCCGCGGCCATGTTCATCTTCTACTACTCGGTGCTCAGCGAGGTGTCCCCGCCGACGGCGCTGTCGCCGTTCGCAGCATCCGCTATTACCGGTGGCAAACCCATCACGACGATGTGGCTGACCTGGAAGTACACCCTCACGGCCTTCCTGGTGCCATTCGTATTCGTGCTGTCCGAGGCCGGGATCGGCCTGCTCCTGCAGGGTGGGGTCTGGTCAATCGTGCTGGCGACTGTGACTTCCCTGCTGGCTGTCGCCGCTCTCGCTGTCGCAACCGGCGGCTGGCTCTGGGGCCCGGCGAAGTTGCCGGAGCGGCTCCTGATCGGTGGCGGTGCCTTGCCGCTCGTCACCCTGTCCCTCCTCCCCATGGCCATCGGGGTCGGCATGATCGTGCTGGGAATCGTCGTGCACCTGATCGGGCGTCGGCGTCGGGCCGCCGAGACAGCCGAACCGGCAGTCTCACACAGCACCACGGCCTGATCCGCAGGGTGACCAAGCGTGTTGGTCGCCCCCCGCTTCACCCTGTAGACCACATTTCGCGCTACGTGAAAGGCTGCCCATGCGTCTCTGTACTGTTCGTGAAGGTTCGTTTGAAATCGCCGCCGTCATCCTTCCTGACCGCGGAGTAGCGCTGATTCGCGATCTCCTGCCGGGCTTCACGGGCGACGTGCTTGAGGTCCTGACTGCGGGCACAGCAGATGCGATCGAGGCGGCAGCTCTCGCCGCTGACGCTTCGGTCTTTCGCCCGACGGATTCCGTGGCGTTCGGTGCGCCGTATCGGCATCCCCGCATGTTGTGGGGCATCGGATTGAACTATATGGAACATGCGTCGGATCTCGCCGAGGGCGTACCGGACGAGCCGGCCTCGTTCATCAAGGGCGACCACACCATCATCGGTCCGGGCGAGAACATCCCGATCCCCTGGCAAAGCATCCGCACCACCGCTGAGGCCGAACTGGGCATCGTGATCGGACGATACTGCCGCAACGTAGAACCGGACGATGCGTTGGGCTATGTGGCCGGCGTGGTTCCGCTCCTCGACCAGACGGCCGAAGATATCCTGCAGAGAAATCCCCGGTTTCTGACGCGGTCGAAGAACTTTCCCGGGTTCTTCTCCTTCGGGCCGAGCATCGTTCCGTTGTCAGAAGTGTTTGAGTCCTACGATTCTTTGGCCGACGTCACGGTGTCAACGGTCATCAACGGTGCCGTTCATCGCAGTAACACCGTTTCAAACATGCGCTACGACCCGGCTTTCCTCATCAGCTTTCACAGCAAGGTCATGCCGCTCTATCCCGGCGATATCATTTCGACCGGAACGCCCGGTGCGGTGCAGGTTCGGCCGGGGGATGTCGCGGAGTGTCGCATCCCGGGGATCGGTGTTCTGCAGAATCCCGTTGTGGACCAGTCGCGCTAAAGCGCAGTCACGCCAGCAGGGCCGCGACGACGATCAATGCCGGCATTGAGAGGATCGTCGTGAGTAACACGGTGTCGCGGGTGACGACGATCGCCCGGTCGTAACGCGAGGCGAAGTTGAAAATGTTCTGCGCGGTCGGCAGGGCCGACACGGCGACGACCGCGAACAGCTGGGCGCCGTCGAGGTCGAACACGAAATGACCGAACAGGTACGCGATGATCGGTGCCAGTACGACCTTGATCACCGTGGCCACGACGACCTGTTTGCGGCCGGTGCCTGCCTGCAGCAGGCGCTGGCCGTGCAGGGACATGCCGAACGAGAGCAAGACCATGGGAATGGCTGCTCCGCCGATGAGCTCGAACGGTGCCAGTACCGGGTCCGGCAGGGTGATGCCGGACACCGCAACGACCACACCGGCGAGTGAGGCGAGAATCATCGGATTGCGAAACGGTTGGGTGAGGATCGATCGCAGGGATGCCCGGCCGTGGGTGGCCAGGTCGAGAATCGCCAGAATGGTCGGGGCCAGAATCACCAGCTGCAGCAGCACCACTGGCGCCACATACTGGGCACTGCCGAGCACATAGATGGCCACCGGCAATCCGATGTTGTTGACATTGATATAGGTCGCGCTCGACGCACCCAGCACCGTCTCGGCCAACGGAGTGCGAAAGAACAAGCGGGACGCCACCACATAGAGCAAAGCGCCCACGAGGACCGTGCAGACGATGGCGGCCAGAAACTCGGAGAACAGCACCGAGACGTCAGCGTGCGAGAGCACGGTGAACAGCAGCGCGGGGGTCGCGACGAAGTACGCCATGCGGTTGAGCACCCGGCCGGCGCCCGCCCCGACCAGACTGAATCGCTCGGCGAAGTACCCGATCAGGATCACAAATCCGATAATCGAAAACCCGACCAGAACACCGCCCATTTAGTTGAGCCTACGGGTTCACTCAGCTGATCTCCCGCGCGGCCCTTTCGGTCGTGCGATCGACGTTGCTACGATCCAAGCATGCCCCGACTCGACGTTCCTGGCGCTTCCCTCTACTACGAGACTCAGGGAGACCCCGCCTCGCCAGCCCTGCTGCTGATTCACGCGGGCATCGCGACCCTGCGCATGTGGGATCCGCAGGTAGCCGCCCTCGCAGCGCACCACTACGTCATCCGCTTCGACACCCGTGGTTTCGGTCAGACCACGGCCGAGAATGTGGAATTCTCCAACCGAGCGGATGCCACGGCGCTGCTCGATCATCTCGGCGTCGCTCGCGCCACCCTGATCGGCTGCTCACGCGGAGGCACGATCGCGATCGACTTCGCCGTGGCGACGCCCGAGCGAGTCGCGGGCATCGTGACGATCGGGTCAGGGCCCAGCGGGTTTCCCGATGTGGAACTCACCGAGAAGGAAGATGCCCTGTTCGACAAGCTGGATGCGGCCTTCGAAGCCCGCCAGTGGCCGCGGCTGGCGCGGCTCGAGGTTGCGCTGTGGGCGGTTGGACCCACGCGCAAGGCGGCCGACGTAGATCCCGCTTTTCTGGCCCTCGCGCAGGAACTGAATCTGCGCAACGTCATCCACGCCACGGAAGCGCCGATCCTGATTCCGTTGGAGCCGCCGGCGCTCGACCGGGTGAGTGACATCGACGTTCCCGCGCTGGTCACTGTGGGTGAGCTCGACGTCACGTCATCGCTGGCGCAGTACGAGTTCTTGTTGGAGATGCTGCCGCAGGCCAGCGGATGCACGTTCCGCGACACCGCGCACCTGCCGAGCGTCGAGCATCCGCTGGAGTTTCAGCGCGTACTGATCAGCTGGCTCGCGACCAACAGTCTCTGATCCCTCTTCCTCTCCTGCTCCGGGCAGAAACAAACCGCTGCCCGGTTCTCCCACACCCGAACCGGGCGACCCGAGTCAGGAGCGGCGCGCGCCCAGGCGCTCCAGCAGGCGCTCCTCGGCGTCGTGACCGGGCGCGATTCCGGCCGGAATGCGCAGGTAGAAGAAGACGCCGCCGACCCACCACAGCCCGAATAACACCCAAGGCTCGAACGACAGCGCCGCCGGCATCCCGGGCATATACAGGCTGAGCAGGCCCAAGCACAGGGCGGCAGCGGCGACGCCGATCACGACTCCGCCATTACCCTTGCCGCCCACGCGCAGCGGGCGGTCCATTTTCGGTTCGCGGCGGCGCAGCACCACGAAGGCGACGGCCACCAGAATGTAGGCCATGACGATGCTCGGGGCACCGGAATCCACGAGCCAGCGGAGCATCTGCGTGCCGAAGAACGGCGCCACAAACGACAGGGCACCGATGAAGGAGAGCGCGTTGGTGGGGGTACGAAACTTGGGGTGCAGCCTGCCAAACCAGGCCGGCAGCATGCCCGAACGCGCCATGGAGAACATCAGGCGTGAAGCGCCGAGCAGCAGGGAGTTCCACGAAGTGAGAATTCCGGCGATTCCGCCGGCGATGAGCACCTTCGCCATGACATCGCTGCCGAACAAGGCGCCCATAGCATCCGCTGTGGCGATATCGGCCTGGCCGATGGCGGCAGCCGGCATCGACGACGAGGTGGTGAGTACGATCATGACGTACCAGATAGTCGCAAGAATCACAGCGACGACGACAAGCTTGCCGATCTGTCGCGGCGCCACATTGACCTCTTCGGCCGACTGCGGAATGACATCGAAACCCACGAAGAGAAACGGCACCACGACGAGCACGGCGAAGAATCCGCCCATGCCGCCCGTGAAAAACGGTTCCATGTGCACGGTCGAACCACCGGTGAACGACCCGAGCACGAGCATCGCGCCGACGATCAGCAGGAACAATACGACGAAGGTCTGCACGACACCGGCCAGTTTCACACCACGGATGTTGATGCCCGTGATCACGACGGCGGCCACCGCTCCCACCAGCGCCCAGGTCAAATACACCTGCTCGCCGGCGATCTGCCAGAGCGGAATCTGACTCAGGTCGGGAAAGAGGTACCCGGCCGTGCGTGGCAGTGCCACGGCTTCGAACGCCACGATGGTGACGTAGCCGCCGGTGATTGCCCAGGATCCGACGAACGACCAGCGCGGCCCCATGGCTCGCAGCAAAAAGTTGTGTTCGCCGCCGGCCTTGGGCATGGCCGCGGTCAGCTCGGCGTAGGTGAGGCCGACGATACCCATGATGATGCCGCCGGCGATCATGGCCGTGACGGCACCCAGCGTGCCGGCGTCGTTGATCCAGCCGCCGGTCAGCACGACCCAGCCGAAGCCGATCATGGCTCCGAAGCCGAGAGCGAGCGCATCTCGATTTCCAAGGACTTTGAGCAGAGAATTCGGCGTGTGGTGATGGTGCGTGGTAGTGATGGTGTCCCCGATTGTTTCGGCTCACGTCAACGCTGATGCGACGTCGGATGGTGTGCTGGCCGCGAACCGGTCGGCCCGCCGCGAGCGCTTGTCTGCCTTGATTCTGTCACCCCGGCGGCGCCGCAGAACGTTATCCGTGGCCGACCCAGCGATCCATTGACCGGTAAACGCCGAAAACACGGCCGGCGATGGCGTCCCACGCGGTCAGCGGCAACACGCCGCGGAGCACCTTCGACAGGTTCACCGTCCATGGCAGTAACAGCTGCGGCTTGCCGGCGAGCATCGCCCGCCAGACCCGATCCACCACGTATCCCGGCGTCATCAGTGGGGTGAGCAACGGCCCGCGAGCCCCCGTGAACATGCCGGTGTCGATGTAGCTCGGGCACACCGTGGTCACCTTGACCTGCCCGTGGCCCTGCTGCACTAGTTCGAGCCGCAGCGAATCGCTCCAGCCGATCAGGGCCGCTTTCGAGGCGGCATAGACACTCATGCGGGGGGTGCTGAGGGTGCCGGCGGCCGACGCGATGTTTACAATGCGTGATTCGCGGTATCCGCTCGCAATCATCGCCGGCAGAAACTCGCGGGCGATGTACATGGGCGCGAGCGCATTGATCTGCATCGTCGGGCGGGTGTCGGCGCCGTTGTCGTGCTCCCAGAAATACTTGCCGCGCACGATACCGGCGTTGTTGATGACCACGTCGGGGTCGCCGACCTCGGTGCGCACCCGCTGCGCCGTCTGCGCGATGGCCCCCAGATCGGCGATATCGACAACGTAGGGCGCGATCGTCGTGCGCCCGTTAGACCGATCGTTCAGGATGGCGGTGGTCGCCGCGAGCGCGGCACCGTCGCGATCCCAGAGAATGAGCGCTTTCGCCCCCTCGGCGACAGCGCGCTCGGCATACAGGCGGCCCATTCCCATGGCTGCTCCGGTAATCAGCACGCGGGCTCCGGCGACGGTTCGACTCATACTCCCATCATGCCGCCTGCGGCGGCTTGGCGGGACTACGCTCGATGCAGCGCGCGATTGCGGCAGACCGTGGGGAGGTGCGTATGGACTTTCGGACCCTCGCGATCATCTCCGTGGTCGCCCTGCTCGGGCCGCTTTTGGCTACACCGCGCCGCTGGAACATTCCCGTCGTGATCGGCCAGCTCGCCGCCGGCGTGATCGTCGGCCGCACGGGTTTCGGCCTCATCGACGCGACCGACCCTACGCTGACTCTTCTAGCGGATGTCGGATTCGCGTTAATCATGTTCGTGGCCGGCACGCACGTGCCCGTTCGCGCCGGTGCGATTCGCGCCGCCCTCGCCACCGGCCTGGTAAGGGCAATTCTCGTGACCGTCTCGGCGACCGCCCTCGGCGTGGCGATCGCGATGGTCTTCGGAACCCAGCATGCACCCCTTTATATAGTGTTGCTCGCCTCCTCGTCCGCCGCGCTCGTGCTGCCGCTCATTCACTCGCTGGGGCTGCGCGGCCGATCGATGCTCGAGCTGACCGCGCAAGTCGCGATCGCCGACATCGCAGCGATCGTGGCCCTGCCGCTGGCCATCGACCCGCCCAATGCCGGCCGCGCCGCCCTCGGCGCTGCCGCTGTCGCGCTTCTGGCCGTGGTCATCTACATTGTGTTGGCCAGGCTGGAACGCAACGGCTCTCGCGTAAAGCTGCACAAGCTGTCGGCCAATCGCAAGTTCGCTCTCGAGCTGCGCATCCAGCTGGCCATTCTGTTCGCCCTGTCGGCCGTGGCCGTGTTCAGCCACGTCTCGGTCATGCTCGCCGGCTTCGCTTTCGGCCTCGCCGTCGCTGCGGTCGGCGAACCGCGCCGACTGGCCCGCCAGCTGTTCGCCCTCGCCGACGGATTCTTCGGGCCGCTGTTCTTCGTCTGGCTCGGCGCCTCGCTCGCGCTGCGCGACCTCGCGGACCACCCGGAGATGATCGTGCTCGGCCTCGTGCTCGGTGTCGCCACCCTGCTCACCCACGCGACCACCCGCGTGCTCGGACTCCCCCTGTCGTTCGGACTGCTGTCGGCGGCCCAGCTCGGCATTCCGATCGCAGCGGCAACGATCGGCACCCAGTTGCGCGTGCTCGCCCCCGGGGAGGCAGCGGCCCTGCTGCTGGGCGCGCTCGTGACCATCGCGGTGACCGCGGTGGCGAGCGGATGGGCCAAGCCGCGCGCGGCATCCGTTTCGCCGGTCTGACCGGCAGCCGGCGATCGCCGCCTGCGCCCGCTCCGCGGACTCGGCCGGGTCACGATCGCTGGCCCATTCCTGACGGAATCGCGGGGGTAACCGCAGGGTGGGCACGTGGTCCTGCACGAGGTGCAACTCGTCAGCGGTCAACAGGAACCGAGGCATTGCCGCCCCCGCCCCCAATGATTCCATCACGCGTCCCCGTATAGTCCTTCACCACCTACCGAGAATGCGCGCGCATCTCGGGCCAGCATCCGCTTTGCTGCACACGATCGTCCTGGGCGTAGTTAGCAGCCCTGGGAAACGCCCATTCGCGTTTGTGGGCCTCAGACGAACATCAGCACGATGCCGGCCACACCGGCGAGAACACCGATGCCGAGCAGCACCAGGCCGATCAGGCGCAGACCCTTGCCGTCGAGGTCGGGGTCGTGCGTGCGGCACTTCTCGGGCTGGCGATTGCGAAACCAAACGCGTACGTCATCTCCGGGCGCCAGGTGGTGCGTCTCCTGGGTGTCGGCTGAACGCTCGTGCACATCGCCGTCGTTATCAAACCAGCGGATGACCGTGGCCGGCCCCGCCTGTGCTGTTCCCGACGCTGTTGTTCCCCACGCTGCGATCACGGCGGTCGTGCGCGTCCAGCGGCCACTGATGCCGCGCACAGACAGCCCGACGATATAGAGGACTGCACCGATGATGAGGCCGACGAGTGTGAGAATCTCGCTCATGATGCCGGCGAAGTCGAGCGCGTGCACTGCCACCGCCATCCGTTGTCACGTGGGTCGTATATATCGAGGTTCCCTGGCGGCGCAAGCACCACTGGCTAAATCGTATCGTTTCACGTCAGGCCAGCAGGCCCGTCTAGGCTGAATCCATGCGATTTGGACTCTTTGTACCCCAGGGCTGGCGACACGATCTGGTCGGAATCGAACCGGCGGCGCAGTGGGCCACCATGAGCGGCCTGGCCGCGCACGCTGATGCGGGCGCCTGGGAGTCGATCTGGGTGTACGACCACTTTCACACCGTTCCGGTGCCGAGCGAGCAGGCCACCCACGAGGCCTGGTCGCTCATCTCCGCTTTCGCTGCGACCACGAAACGGGTGCGCCTCGGGCAGATGTGCACCTGCATGAGCTACCGCAACCCCGGCTACCTGGCCAAGGTCGCCTCGACCGCCGACATCATCTCCGGCGGCCGCATCGAGATGGGCATTGGGGCCGGCTGGTATGAGCATGAGTGGCGCGCCTACGGCTACGGGTTTCCCGGCCCAGGCGAGCGCCTCGCTCGGCTCGACGAGGGTGTGCAGATCATGAAGCAGGCCTGGACCACGGGCACGGCGACCCTCGACGGTGTGCACTATCAAATGGATGGCGCGATCTTTCGGCCGCTTCCGTTGCAAGCCGGTGGTCTTCCCATCTGGATCGCCGGCGGCGGCGAAAAAGTCACCCTTCGCATCGCCGCGCAGTACGCCGATTACACCAACTTCGACGGCTCACCGGACGGCTTTTCGCAGAAGAGCGCGCTCCTGGCCGAGCACTGCGTGGCTCAGGGAACCGACTTTGGGCGCATCGTGCGCTCGGCGAACTACAACACCGTGATCGGCGCGACCGAGGCCGAAGTTGCCGAACGGCTGAACGCGATCGAGGCCCGGGTGGCCCCCTATCTCGGTGCCGAGGGAGCCGAGAAGTTCATGGCCGAGTATCGAAGCGGCAAGGCGCAGGGCGTTGGCACGCCGGAACAGGTCGTTGAGCGTCTGACCGCCATGAAGAAGCGCGGCCTCGGCTACGCAATCCACTATTTTCCCGAGGCGGCCTACGACCGTTCCGGCATCGAACTGTTCGAGCGCGAGGTCATGCCCGCCCTGAAGCAATGATGCTCACCGACAACGAGGTACCGGCCTGGTGGCGCGGCCTCGGCCTGCCCGGACTGGTCGACCTGCACACCCATTTTCTGCCAGAGCGGATGCTGCGGCGCGTCTGGGCGCACTTCGACGAGATCGAACCGCTGATCGGCCTCGAGTGGCCGATCCACTACCGCGACGATCAGGATTCGCGCCTGGCGACGATGCGGCGCCTGGGCGTGCGGCGCTTCACCGCGCTGTCCTACGCGCATCGCCCGGGAATGGCGGCTTCCCTGACCGATTTCTCCCTCGAACTGGCAGCGGAGCACGCTGATTGCGTGCCGAGCGCCACGTTCTACCCGGAGGAGGGCGTGCTCGAGCAGGTGCAGTCCGCCCTCGATCGCGGCGCTCGGGTGTTCAAGATTCACGCCCAGATCGGGGGATTCGACCTGCGCGAGCCCCGGCTCGACCCGGTCTGGGGGCTGCTCGCCGATGCCGGGATTCCGGTCGTGATCCACGTCGGCAGCGGGCCGGTGTCCCGGCCGGGGATCACCGGGCCGGACAAGCTTGCGGGAGTTTTGGCGCGGCATCCGCTGTTGACGGCCGTCGTCGCCCATCTCGGCGCCCCGGAATACGGCGAGTTTCTCGATCTCGCCGAACGCTACCCGTGGGTGCACCTGGACACCACCATGGTCTTCACCGATTTCTTCGAGCAGTTCGCACCGTTCGACCCGGCCCTGCTTCCACGGCTGGCCGACCTGCCCGACCGGGTGGTGCTCGGCAGCGACTTTCCCAACATTCCGTACCCGTATGCGCACCAGCTCGAGTCCCTCGAACGCCTGCGCGACCGGGAACCGCGGCTCGACGACGACTGGCTGCGCGCCGTCTGCTGGTACAACGGCCTGCGGCTGATCGGCGAATAGCCTCTATCGGGCGGCGCGGTAGGCGGCGCGCTGCTCGGGGCGGAGGTGCTCGGTGGCGTAACTCAGGGCCGTGCGCGGCATCTGCGCGGTGTGCTGGTCGAGAAATGCGAGCAGCAGGTTTCGGTCGATGCGCTTGCCGACCTCGCGCAGCATCCAGCCGACGGCTTTGTGCATCAGCGGCTGCTTGTCGTTCAGCGGGAGCGCGGCGAGCTCGAGCGTGGTGCTCGCGTCGCCACGCATGATCAGGCCGAGCGTGCCGACCATCGCCACGCGGCGCTCCCACAGAATGTCGCTCTGTGCCAGCTCGGTGAACACGTCGCGCGAGAGATCAAACCGGTACTCACCGAGCAGGGTCGGAGCTGAGCAGTCGACCAGATCCCAGTTGTTGACCCGGCCGCGGCCAAGGGCCCTGAGGTAGGCCTCGGCCAAACGCGTGCGGGCCGCATCGTCGCGGGAGGCGGGCTTGCTCGCCCGCTTGAATTGGGCAACCAGAATCAGCAGTCCAGTCATGCGGTGCTCGTGAATAGGGCTGTCGAGCAGCAGATCGACCTCGTTCAACGGCAGGTCGACGAAACGCTTCACAACGGTGCGCAACACCGGAACTTTCATACCGATAAATACGTCACCCTCGCCGTACTGGCCGGGACCGGTCTAAAAGAAACGAGCAACGCCGACGGCAAGCTCGGGGTCGGCGAGCACGGCGAGATCTTCGGTGACAGCGGAGGCCGTCGGGGAACAGGGCATCAACGCAGACCATCGCGGTCGCATTTCTCAGGTGCTCGTGCAGAACTGCGGAGATTCTCGATCGGTGCGGGCGTGCCTGCTACACAGAGCGCGTATCGAAGGGTGCGGTGCACGACGACGGCGAGCAATCTCCGCAGTTGTGTACCGCCACTCCGGTAAGAAGTGCGCGAACGGGGCCAATGCGGCGATTCTCAGCGCGAAAACCCGGCCAGGCACGTTGTTCGTTGCAAGAAATCGCAAGAAAACGCCGCGCGGCGCCCGATATTCTGAAGGTGTGTCTTTTTGGCGCGCACGCCCGCCGCAACCGCGGCACACACTCGAATCGGAGGTTCCCATGTCGATATCTGTTGAAAAAACACACGTAGCTAACGCTCTGGTCGGAGAGCCCGAGGTTCTCGAAGACACCCTCGCCAAGCACCCCTCCTGGCTCAGCCTCAAGGCAGCCGCGACGGCACTGCAGGGTGTGCAGTCGCAGAACGGGTCGATCACCGACGCCGAACGGCACACGGATGCCGCAGCATCCGTTTCGCGCATCACCGCAGCCATCACCGACCTCGCGCCGCACTTTGCGCACGACGCCGCGTACCTGGCAGCCCTGGTCACCGACTTCGATCGCTGGGTGTCGGAGGAATTCGGCGTGCCCGACTTCTACGACTCCCTGATGGCCTTTCAACCGCAGCAGCACCGCGTGAACGGGCTGCGCCACCTCGTGGTGTTCCCGATGTACACGCAGAACGGCAGCGCCAACCGCCTGGTTGAAGCCGTGCTGATCGAGGTCATCTGGCCGGAATTCGTCGGCGAACTCGAAGCCGGCTACACGAACAAGCTGTTCGTGCCGATTCGTTTTCTCGACTTCACCCCTGGCTATGACACCAACTCAGCCGTGCTGTTTCCCGAGACGGTCGCCATGCGCGAAATTCCGACGTTCACCTGGGGGGCGATCTTCGCCGACCGTGAAGCCGCCCGTTTTCGCCGGGTTGTGCGTGCGGCCGCCGAAATCACCCGGCTCGAGCTACCCGCCGACGCCGCCGCGCTACTGGGCGACCAGCACCTTACTGAAGAAACCTTCGTGATGTGGGACCTCATCCACGACCGCACGCACATGCGCGGGGATCTGCCGTTCGACCCGTTCATGATCAAGCAGCGCATGCCGTTCTTTTTGTATTCGCTCGAGGAGTTGCGCTGCGACCTGACCGCGTTTCGTGAATCGGTCACGATCGAAGGCAGTGAGCTGGCAAGCCCCGAGGCGCGTCGGCACGCGAAGCTGGTGCAGTACGCGGTCATCTTCGACCGCATCTTTCGGTTCGCCATCACCGGTAACCGGGTGCGCAACTATGACGGCCTCGGCGGTCAGTTATTGTTCGCTTGGATGCACCAGCACGGTGTGCTGCACTGGACCGACACCCGCCTCAGCTTTGACTGGGATGCCGTGCCCGAGGTGGTCATTGCACTCGGAGCGCAGATCGACGAGCTGTACTGGGCGTCGATCGACCGGCCGAAGAAGGCACACTGGCTCGCGGCCTACGAGATGATCTCGAAGACCCTCACGCCCAACCCCGCGTCGACCTGGGCCCGCGGACTGCCGCTCGACGTGCTCGCCGGCGCACCGAAGGGCTACACCGACCAGGTTCTCGACGACGAATTTCCGCTGTCGATGTTCTTCGAAGCGCTCGAGAAGAAGATGCGCACGGTCATCGAATCCACGGCCGGCATCACCGGCAGCGCGGTCGGCTGATGAGCGCCAGCTCGGCCGTCGCTGGTCGCACCGTGCTGATCGCCGGTGCGACCAGCACGGCCGGGCTGGCCGTCGCGCGCTCACTAGCGGATGCCGGCGCGCACGTGATTGCCGTCGGCTCCGCTCGAGCACGACTCCAGTCGGTGCTCGACGTCGCGCCGGACGCCGCGTTGTATGAGTGCGACCTGACGGATTTTGCCGCAGTGACCGCTCTGGCGGCCCAGGTCTCCCCCATCGACGGTCTCATCCACCTCGTCGGCGGCTGGCGCGGCGGCGGCGGGCTCGCTGGCCAGACCGATGAGGACTGGGATTTTCTGCACTCGCACGTGGTCACCACGCTGCGCAATACCACGCGGGCTTTCAATGCCGACCTGCTGGCCTCGTCGGCCGGGCGGCTCGCCATTGTCTCGAGCGTGTCCGTCGACCGGCCTCTAGCTGGCGGCGCAAACTATGCGGCCGCGAAGTCCGCGGCCGAGACCTGGGTGCGCGCGGTCGGTCAAGGATTTACGAAAGCCGGCGACACGGCCGCGGCCGTGATTTTCGTCGTGCGTTCGCTGGACGGGCTCGAGACCGAGCTGGCTACCCGCGTGAGCGGTTTGTGGGACGAGGCGGCGGCATCCGCTAATGGTAGCCGGGTGCTGCTTGCGTCGGAGGATCCCGCTAGCGTGTAGTCATGAGCACCACAGACTCCCCCCTCAGCGACGAGTGGCGGAGGCCCACCCCCAGCGGGCCGAGCCTGCGTAAGGACCTGTGGGTCGCGCTGGTTCTGGCCGCCGCGACCGCCGTGAGCGTGTCGCTCACCCGTACCTCCGGCGTCTTCAGTGACTCCCCGGTGTGGATCGTGGCGTTGTGGGTCGCACTCATCACCCTGCCGCTCGCGCTGCGTCGTCGCTGGCCCGAAGTCGTGGCTCTGACGGCCTCGGTGGTTTTCGCCGCCGGCGCCATGCTCGAAGCCGGCGACATGCTGTTCTCCAATATCTGCCTCTATATTGCTCTCTATTCGGTCGGTGCCTGGGGCCGCCACCGCATCGCCGCCAAGTGGGTGCGGGTCGCGATCGTGGCCGGCATGTTCATCTGGCTGTTCGCGCAACTGATCGTGCAGGCCAACCAGCTCACCATGATGCCCGACCTCTCGCGCGACGGCTTCTTCTCCCCCTACGCGGCGTTCGGCGTTCTGCAGGTCTTGATCAATCTGGTCTATTTCGGTGCGGCCTGGTATTTCGGCGAATCCGCGTGGATTTCCGCGCGCAACGGCGCCGCCCTGAAAAGCAGCACCGCGGAGCTCGTAGCCGAGCGCGAGCGCACGGCCGCCCAGGCCATCACCCTGGAACGGGTGCGCATAGCCCGCGAGTTGCACGACGTCGTCGCCCACCACGTGTCGGTCATGGGCGTGCAGGCCGGCGCGGCCCGGCGCATCCTCTCGAGTGACCCCGGGCAGGCGGCCGACGCGCTCACCATCATCGAACAGAGCGCGCGCAGCGCGGTCGATGAACTGCACACCATGCTCGGAGCCCTGCGTGGCGACGATGCGCCGGGTAGTGAACCCACCAGCCAGAGCAGCAGCACGCGCGGCATCGCCCAGCTCGGCGAACTTGCCGACGAGAGCCGCACCGCCGGCGTTCCCGTGCGCTTGTCGATCGTGGGCGATGAACGTGCGATTCCCGCCACGATCGGCCTGAGCATCTATCGCATCGCCCAGGAAGCCCTGACCAACACCCGCAAACACGCCGGCCCCGGCGTCAGCACCGACCTCCGCTTGCGCTACGAAACGGATGCCGTCGAGCTCGAGATCACCGACGACGGCGTCGGCCCGCGGCGACAATTCGCCGCGGCGCTGCCCGGCGGCGCGAGCGCCGAGACCACCGGGCTCGGACAGCGGGGCATGCGCGAACGGGTCGCTGCCGTCGGCGGCGAACTGCACCTCGGGGGACGACCGCGCGGCGGCTACCTCGTGCGTGCCCGGTTTCCGCTCATGAAACGAGAGAACGCATGAGCGAGCCGGCCGGCATCCGCGTGCTGCTCGTCGACGACCAGGCTCTCGTACGCGCTGGGTTTCGTATCATTCTGCAGTCCGAGCCGGGCATTCTCGTCGTGGGCGAGGCCGCCGACGGCGCCGCCGCTCTCGTTTTGGCCCGAACGTTTCAGCCCGACGTCATCTGCATGGACGTGCAGATGCCCGGCGTCGACGGCCTCACCGCCACCCGGTCCATCGTCGACGACCCGTCGATCCACGCCGCGGTGCTCATGCTCACGACCTTCGACCGCGAGGAATACCTTTTTGCCGCACTGCAACACGGCGCGAGCGGTTTCATCCTGAAGAATTCCACGCCCGAGGCGCTGATCGAGGCCGTTCAGGTGCTCGCCCGCGGCGATGCCCTGCTGGCCCCGGATGTGACCCGGCGCGTGATTGAGCGATGCGTGAACCCGGGTGGGGCATCCGTTTCACCGGTTGCAGCGGTGCCGAGCGAGCTGCAGGAGCTGACCGAGCGCGAGTCCGAGGTCTTCGCGCTGCTGGCCCAGGGCCTGGCCAACGCCGAAATTGCCGCGCAGCTCTTTCTCGGCGAGGCCACGGTGAAATCACACGTCTCCAAGGTGCTGATGAAGCTCGGGCTGCGCGACCGCATCCAAGCCGTTGTCTACGCCTACGAGCACCGCGTGATCGTGCCCGGAGGCGCGCTCGAGGCGTAGCTCCGCCGCCCGGTGGAGACCGGTTCACCCGCCAGGCGGATGCGTCGCCTGAACGCCCCGCGCTACCGTGAAGGCACACGCAACGAGAGGGCGAGCATGCTCGACATCAGGGGAGTCACCAAGAGCTATGGCATCAGAGAGGTACTCACCGACGTGAGCTTCACTGTCGGGGACGGCCGCATGACCGGCTTCGTCGGCGCCAACGGCGCCGGTAAAACCACGACAATGCGAATCATTCTCGGCGTACTCTCGCCGGATACGGGCACCGTTTTCATCGACGGCGTGCCGGTCACCGCGAGCGACCGCCGCCGGTTCGGCTACATGCCCGAAGAGCGCGGCCTCTACCCGAAGATGAAGGTCGCCGAACAGCTGGTGTACCTGGCGCGCCTGCACGGGCTGACGCCGGCATCCGCTCGCCGCAATACTGCCGACCTGCTCGAGCGTCTCGGGCTCACCGAACGCGCCGGCGACACCGTTGAGTCACTCTCGCTCGGCAACCAGCAACGCGCGCAGATCGCCGCCGCGCTCGTGCACGATCCCGAGTTTCTCGTGCTCGATGAGCCATTCTCCGGCCTCGACCCACTCGCGGTGGAGGTCGTGATGAGCGTGCTCGCCGGCTACGCCGCCCAGGGCGCGCCCGTGCTGTTCTCCTCGCACCAGTTGGACATCGTCGAACGGCTCTGCGACGACCTCGTCATCATCGCCGACGGCGAGATTCGCGCGAACGGTTCCCGCGAGGCGCTGCGCGAGCAGCACAGCAGCCCCCGCTTCGAAATTCGCACGCAAGGCGACACTGGCTGGGTCCGCTCGCAGCCGGGCATTACCGTGATCGACTTCGACGGCGACTTCGCCGTTTTTGAAGCCGAAACGGATGCCGCCAGCCAGGCCGTTCTGCAGCACGCGATCACGCTCGGCGCCGTTCACAGTTTCAGCCAGCAGAGGCCCACCCTCGCCACCATCTTCAAGGAGGTCATCGCATGAGCAACGCTACCCGCCCGGTGCACACCGCGCCCACCTTCGCCCAGAGCGTTTGGCTGGTCTCCAACCGGGAGATCACGGCCCGCCTGCGCAGCAAGTCCTTTCTGATCGCGACCGGCATTCTGCTGCTCATCTCCGTGGCGTCGGTCGTCGTCGGCAGTCTTCTCAGCCAGAACACGACTCTGACCAAGGTCGCCGTCGTCGGCACGGCCATCAGCGTCGTCGAACAGACCGAAGCCTTCGACATCGTCGAATCCGACACGGTCAAGGAAGCCGAAGCGCTCGTGCGCGACGGCTCGGTCGACGCGGCCGTTGTGCCCTCTGGCAGTGCCGATTCGCTGCTCGGAATCACGGTGATCGCCCTGGATTCAGCGCCGATCGATGTTCTCGGCACGCTCAGCGTGAGCCCCGATCTGAAGATTCTCGAGCCGGCCTCGCAGAACGGTTTTCTCGCCTACCTCGTTGCCATTGGCTTCGGCATCATCTTTCTCATGTCGGCGACCACGTTCGGTGCCACTATCGCCCAGAGCGTCGTCGAAGAAAAGCAGACCCGCATCGTCGAAATTCTCATGTCGACCATCTCGGTGCGGGCCCTGCTCGCCGGCAAGGTGCTCGGCAACAGCCTGATGGCGTTCGGGCAGATCGTGGCCATCGGATTGCTGGTCTCCGTGGGCTTGGCAGTGACTGGGCAACGGGTGCTGCTGGCCGATGTGGGCCCGGCCATCATCTGGTTCGCCGTGTTCTTCGCCTTCGGATTCGTGCTGCTCGCCTCACTCTACGCGGCCACCGCCTCGATGGTGTCACGGCAGGAAGACGTCGGCTCGGCGACCTCGCCGGTGCTGTTCCTCGTCATGATCCCGTACTTTCTGGTGGTCTTCTTCAACGACAACCCGCTCGTGCTGGCGATCATGTCGTACGTTCCGTTCTCCGCGCCGGTCGGCATGCCGGTGCGAATCTTCCTCGGTGACGCCGAGTGGTGGGAGCCCGTGCTCTCCCTTGTCGTGCTGGCCCTGTCGACGATCGTGGTGATTCTGATCGGGTCGCGCATCTACTCCAACGCGCTGCTGCGCATGGGCGCCCGGGTGTCGCTGCGCGAAGCCCTGCACAAGTAGGGCGGACAGCCAGCCGAATGCGGGAGGATGGAGGGGTGACCCAACTCCATGATCTGTCCTCCCGCGGTTTCGCCTCCGACAACTACTCCGGCATTCATCCGGAAATTCTGGAGGCGATGAGCCAGGCCAACGGCGCCCACCAGATCGCCTACGGCGAAGACGTCTATACGGCGCGGCTGCAGGAGGTCTTCGCCGACCAGTTCGGCGCCGGCGTCGAAGCTTTTCCGGTGTTCAACGGGACCGGCGCCAACGTCACCGGGCTGCAGTCGATGCTGCCGCGCTGGGGCGCCGTGATCTGCTCGGCCACGGCGCACATCCACAACGACGAGGGCGGAGCCCCCGAACACGTCGGCGGGTTCAAACTGCTGCCGGTGGTCACCCCCGACGGCAAGCTCACCCCCGAACTCATCGACCAGGAAGCGTGGGGCTGGGGCGATGAACACCGCGCCCAGCCGCTCGTCGTGGCTATCACCCAGACCACCGAACTCGGCACCGCCTACACCGTCGACGAGGTGCGCGCCATCGCCGACCACGCCCATTCCAAGGGAATGACGCTGCACATGGACGGCGCCCGCATCTCCAACGCCGCCGCGAGCCTCGGGGTGCCGCTCCGCGCCTTCACCCGTGACGCCGGCGTCGACGTGCTCAGCTTCGGCGGCACGAAGAACGGCATGATGCTGGGTGAGTGCATCGTGGTACTGAACCCGGCGGCATCCACTGGCTTGAAGTTTCTGCGCAAGTCGAACATGCAGCTCTCCAGCAAGATGCGCTTCGTCTCGGCGCAACTGATCGCGCTGCTCGAGCGCGACCTGTGGCTGCGAAACGCCTCCCACTCGAACAAGATGGCGGCCCGGCTGCGCGGCGCGCTCGAAAGCGCCATCGCCGATGGCACCATCACCGGGCTGGCCTTCAGCCAGGCCACCCAGGCCAACGCCATCTTCGCCACCTTGCCGGCCGGCGTCGCCGACCGGTTGCGCGAGTCGTTCAGGTTCTATGACTGGGATGCGTCGAAGAATGAGGTGCGCTGGATGTGCGGCTTCGACACCACCGAGGACGACATCGACCAGTTCGTCGCCGCGATCACCCGGGAGTTGTCATGACCTTCAGGGACCAGCCCTGGCTCGCCTCGTACGCGCCGGGCGTTCCCGGCACGATCGAGGAGACCACCGAAACTCTCACCGACATGATGGAGACCTCGGCCGAACGGTTCGCACCGTGCATCGCCCTGGACTTCTTCGGCGAGACCACCACCTACGCCGAGCTCGGCGAGCAGATCTCCCGCGCCGCCAACGGCCTGCGCAAACTCGGAGTGAGCCCCGGCGACCGCGTTGCCATCGTGCTGCCGAACTGCCCGCAGCACGTCGTTGCGTTCTACGCGGTGCTGCGCCTCGGCGCCATCGTGGTCGAGCACAATCCGCTCTACACCGACCGGGAGCTGCGCCACCAGTTTGAAGACCACGGCGCGAAGGTCGCCATCGTCTGGGACAAGGTCTACGAGTCGGTGCGCACTTTTCCGGGTGATATGGGGGTAGCGGATGTCGTTACCGTCGACCTCACCCGCGCGATGCCGTTCTCGAAACGGCTGGCTCTCAAACTGCCGATCAAGAAAGCCCGGGATGCCCGCGCCTCGCTCACCGCCGCACCCGGAAAGGGCGCAATCACCTGGGAGTCGATCGCGGGCGCTCGCAAGCTGCACCCCTCGCACCAGCGCCCGCTGCTGACCGACACCGCCGTGCTGCAGTACACCAGCGGCACGACCGGCACCCCGAAGGGCGCCATTTTGAGCCACTACAACCTGCGCGCCAACGCCGCGCAGGGCTCCGCCTGGGTGGCGGGCCTCCGCCCCGGCGATGAAACCGTCTACGGCGTATTGCCGATGTTTCACGCCTACGGCCTCACCCTGTGCCTCACCTTCGCGATGAGCATCGGCGCCCGCCTCGTGCTGTTTCCGAAGTTCGATGAGAAGCTCGTGCTCGACGCCGCCAAGCATGCGCCGCCCAGCTTTCTTCCGGCAGTGCCCCCGATCTACGACCGCCTGGTCACGGCCGCAGCAAAGAAAAGGGTGAGCCTCGCCGGCATCCGCTTTGCGATTTCGGGCGCCATGAACCTGCCGGTGTCGATCGTGGAACGCTGGGAGAAAGTCACCGGCGGACTGCTGGTCGAGGGCTACGGCATGACCGAGGCGTCACCGATCGTGGCCGGCAACCCGATCGGCCCGAGCCGCCGCCCCGGAACGGTGGGCGTGCCGTTTCCGAGCACCGACATTCGCGTCGTCGACCCCGACGACCCCACGGTTGAGCTCGGCTTCGAAGAAGAGGGCGAGCTGCTCGTTCACGGCCCCCAGGTCTTCTCGGGCTATTGGGACCGGCCCACCGAGAGCGCCCAGGCGCTGCTGCCCGGCGGCTGGCTGCGCACTGGCGATATCGTGCGGGTCTCCGCCGACGGCTTCATCACCGTTGTCGATCGCATGAAAGAGCTCATCATCACCGGCGGTTTCAACGTGTCGCCGTCCGAGGTGGAAGAAGCGCTGCTGTCGCACCCCGACATCACCGATGCGGCCGCGGTCGGCCTTCCGAGCGCGAACGGCGGCGAAGACGTCGTGGCTGTGGTGGTACTGCGGTCCGGTACGGAACTCGACGTGGCCGCGGTGCGCGAGTACTGCCGCACCCGCCTGTCGGCCTATAAGGTGCCGCGCCGCATCGTGGAGGTCGACGACCTGCCGCGCAGCCTGCTCGGCAAGGTGCTGCGCCGCGAGGTGCGAAACCGTCTGCAGGGCAAGTAGCCGGCGCAGCTAACCGTGGTTGGGGCAGTAGGACCGTAGCTGCTTTTGGTACAGGGTCTCCGGAAGGAAGTCCTGCACCTCCCCCATGGTCGGCGCCGGCGTCGGCTGCCCACACACGAGCATGGTGGCGATGAGGCCGTTCGTGGTTGTCGTGAGCAGTCCGGAGCCCACCTCGCTGCCGGAGCAGCTCAGGTCGAAGGCAACCTGAATCTGATTGGTTTGAAAACCCATGATGGTTGTCCCCACGAGTGGAACGGACGGTTTCGCCGCCTCGAAGTCAACCTGCGGATGCCCGAGGTCCGTCGTCTCCGTCTGCCCGGTGCGTTCAAACTCCGCCAACAGAAAATCGATCCACTCGGGCGTGAAATAGTCGCGGGAGAGCAGATCGTCGCTGACGAGACTGGAGGTGTAGGTGAGCTCGGTGTCGACAGCGGACTCCGTGCCGTCGGCGGCGACGGTGAGCTCCCGGTGACCGAGCGTGGCCGGCTCCGCATCCTGCATTGGGTGCCAGGTCAGTTGCGCATCGTGCTGGCTGCAGGCAACCGGTTCCGGGCTCGAAACGGATGCCGTCGGCGTCACGTCCGCAGGGAAGAAAGCGCTGCAGCCGGCCAGCGCGACCACGATCGTGGTCGCCACTGCCAGTACTCCGACGGAACGAGACCTGGCCTGATTCATCACGGTCCCACCCCTTGTCGTCACATCGCGTAATGACACCCTAGACGGAATAGTGCGCAGTCTGCAGCGTTATAGATCGTGGGTCAACGCAGCCCCGCCTACGTTCCTCGATCAAAGGATTCGCCCATGACCCTCATTGCAGACACGAACCGTCGCGCCGACACCGCATCTCCTCTCATCGAGATCCTGGCCGAGCGCTGGAGCCCGCGCGCCTACGACAAGAGCGCTGTCATCGACGAGGCCACCCTCACGACCGTGCTCGAAGCGGCCCGTTGGGCTCCCTCGGGCAGCAACCGGCAGCCGGCCCGGTTCATCGTGGCTCGGCGCGGTTCGGCGAGTTTTGTCAAGATCCACGATGCCCTCAAGGGGTTTAACCAGGTGTGGGCCGATTCGGCATCCGTTTTGATCGTCAATGTGGCGCAGCTGCCGGCGGAGGGCGAACGCCAGAACCCGTGGGCGCGCTACGACCTCGGCCAGTCCGTTGCGCACCTGTCGATTCAGGCCCAGCACGAGGGTCTGCACACGCACCAGATGGGCGGATTCGACGGTGCTGCCATCGCGGCGGCCTTCGACCTCACCCCCGAGCAGGACGTCGTCACCGTCACGGCGCTGGGAGTGCTTGGCAATGCCGACGATCTCACCGCCGAGCTGCGCGAGCGCGAGGTTGCTCCCCGCACCCGCCTCCCCCTCAGCGAGTTGCTCCTCAGCAACGACTAGTTCTGCCCGTTTTGCGAGAGCGCAAAAAGTGCCCGTTTGAACACGTCAAACGGGCACTTTTTGCGCTCTCGAGGGGCTGCTAGGGGCGGAGGAGCACCTTGATGGCCCGGCGCTCGTCCATCGCGGCGTAGGCCTCGGCCACCTCAGCCAGCGGCAGCTGCAGGTCGAAGACCCGGCCAGGGTTGATCTGGCCGGAGAGAACCTCCGGCAACAACTCCTCGACATAGCTCCGAACGGATGCGACGCCTCCGTTCACCCCCACGTTGTTTCCGAAGAGGGTGCGGATCGGCAGTTCGGCGCCGCCGTTGGGAACGCCGACGTAGCCGACCATTCCGCCGGGGCGAGCCGAACGAATGGCCTGGTCCATGGATTCCTGGGTTCCGACGCACTCGAGCACATAGTCGGCGCCGATACCGTCGAACAGGGCCTTGACGGCGGCAACACCCTCATCGCCGCGCGCTTCGACAATGTCGGTCGCGCCGAATTCGCGGGCCACAGCCTGGCGGTCGGCGTGGCGGGACATGGCCACGATGCGGCTCGCACCGAGGCGCTTGCTGGCAAGGATGGCGCAGAGTCCGACGGCTCCGTCACCAACGACGACCACGGTTGAGCCCGGCTCCACGCCAGCCGAGACGGCCGCGTGGTGCCCGGTGCCCATGACGTCGGCGAGGGTGAGCAGGCTTGGAACGAGGTCATCGCTCGGAACGGTGGGCGTGGCAACGAGCGAACCATCGGCGTGGGGAACACGCACGCGCTCGCCCTGGGCTCCGTCGGCGAATCCGCCGAGCTGGTCTTCGGCGCCCCACCAGCCGCCGTTGAGGCAGGAGGTGCTCACGCCGTTCTGGCAGTTGACGCAGGTGCCGTCACAGTCGTAGAAGGGGGCAATGACGAAGTCTCCCACCTTGATCGTCGAAACACCGGCACCAATGGCTTCGACGATGCCGACGAATTCATGGCCGATACGGTGCGGCTCTTTGGTGGGGGCGATCCCCCGGTACGGCCACAGGTCGGACCCGCAGACGCAGGCGGCGACCACCCGAACGATGGCATCGCCACCGGTCGAGAGGACGGGTTCGGGAACTTCTTCGAGGCGAACATCCCGTTCGCCATAAATCACAGTTGCGAGCATTGTTCGAGCCTATCCGGGCGAACCTGTGCCTCGCCTCCGTG
This sequence comes from Cryobacterium flavum, assembly GCF_900103805.1. Taxonomy (GTDB): domain Bacteria; phylum Actinomycetota; class Actinomycetes; order Actinomycetales; family Microbacteriaceae; genus Cryobacterium; species Cryobacterium flavum. The sequence goes on from NZ_FNIB01000001.1 coordinate 151,367, forward strand.
TTCGTTGTTCGCGCGAGAGCGGGAAATGTGCTGCTTCAGTGCTGCTGAAGCGACGAATTTCCCGCTCTCGCGTCACGGGTTAAAGCAGGTCTTCTTCGAGGGGAACATCGAGCAGCGCGGGAGCGGATCCCACGGTGAGCGCATCACCGTCTTCCGCGAGCGCCACCAGCACCGTGTCGCCGTCCCGAATATCGCCGGCGAGCAAGGCCCGCGCCAGGCGGTCGTCGATTTCGCGCTGCATCAGGCGCCGCAGTGGACGAGCACCGTAGATAGGGTCGTAACCACGCTCGGCCAGCCAGCGGCGGGCATCCGGTGTCACGGCCAGCTCGAGGCGGCGCTCGGCGAGCCGCTTCTGCAACCGGTCGACGTCGAGTTCGACGATCTCACCGAGCTCTTCGGTCGTGAGCGAGGAAAACACCACGATGTCGTCGAGCCGGTTGACGAACTCGGGCTTGAAGGCCTGCCGCACCAGGCCCAGCACGGCCTCCTCCTTCTGCTCCAACGACAGGGTCGGATCGACCAGAAACTGCGAACCGAGGTTTGAGGTGAGCACGAGGATGGTGTTGCGAAAGTCCACCGTGCGACCCTGGCCGTCGGTGAGGCGACCGTCGTCGAGCACCTGCAGCAGCACGTCGAACACCTCGGGGTGCGCCTTCTCCACCTCGTCGAACAGAATCACCGAGTACGGGCGACGCCGCACGGCCTCGGTGAGCTGCCCTCCCTGCTCGTAACCGACATACCCCGGAGGCGCTCCGACCAGGCGGCTCACCGAGAACTTCTCGCCGTACTCACTCATGTCAATGCGCACCATGGCTTTTTCATCGTCAAACAAAAACTCGGCGAGCGCCTTGGCCAGCTCGGTCTTGCCGACGCCGGTCGGGCCTAGGAACAGGAACGATCCGGTCGGCCGGTCGGGGTCGGAGATGCCGGCGCGCGAACGTCGCACGGCATCGGCCACCGCCCGCACGGCGCGCTTCTGGCCGATCAGGCGGTGGCCGAGCTCATTTTCGAGGTTCAACAGCTTGTCGGTTTCACCCTGCAGCAGTCGGCCGACCGGAATTCCGGTCCAGGCGGCGACCACGGCGGCAATGTCCTCGCTCGTGACCTGGTCGTTGACCATGCGCGGGCCGACGGATTCTTCCTTCTCGGCGTCGGCGAGCGCACGTTCCATCACCGGGATATCGCCGTAGAGCAGCCGGGAGGCCTTTTCGAGGTTGCCCTCACGCTGGGCCCGGTCGGACTCGATGCGCGCGGTGTCGAGCCGCTCGCGCAGTTCGCCGACCCGGTTGAGCGAGGCCCGCTCGTTGTCCCAGCGCGCCTGCAATTCTTTGAGGCTGGCCTGGCGTTCGGTCAGATCATCGCGCAGCTTGACCAGCCTCGCCTTCGAGGCGTCGTCCTTCTCCTTCTTCAAGGCGAGCTCTTCGAGCTTCAGGCGGTCGACGCTGCGCCGCAGCTCGTCGATCTCCACCGGCGAGGAGTCGATCTCCATGCGCAGCCGGCTCGCGGCCTCGTCGATCAAGTCGATGGCCTTGTCGGGCAGCTGGCGCGCGGTGATGTACCGATTCGAGAGGGATGCCGCGGCCACGAGAGCAGAATCGGCGATCGTCACCTTGTGGTGGGCTTCATAACGTTCCTTGAGTCCGCGGAGAATGGCGACGGTGTCTTCCACCGACGGTTCGTCGACGAGCACGGGCTGGAAGCGGCGCTCGAGCGCGGCATCCTTTTCGATGAATTCGCGGTACTCGTTGAGTGTGGTGGCGCCGATCAGGCGCAGCTCGCCACGGGCCAGCATGGGCTTGAGCATATTGCTGGCCGCGACGGAACCTTCGCCGCCGCCGGCCCCCATGAGGGTGTGCAGTTCGTCGACGAAGGTGATGATCTGCCCGTCGGCGTCGTTGATCTCCTTGAGTACGGCCTTGAGCCGCTCCTCGAACTCACCGCGATACTTGGCGCCGGCCACGAGGGCGGCCAGGTCGAGGGAGACCAGCTGCTTGTCTTTGAGCGAGTCAGCCACGTCACCGGCCACGATGCGCTGGGCCAGCCCTTCGACCACGGCGGTCTTGCCGACGCCGGGCTCCCCGATGAGGACCGGGTTGTTCTTGGTGCGCCGGGTGAGCACCTGGCTGATCCGGCGAATCTCGGCGTCGCGCCCGATCACCGGGTCGAGCTTGCCACTGCGGGCGATGTCGGTGAGGTTCACCCCGTACAGTTCGAGGGCCGTCTTGGCGTCTTGCTGCGGTGGTTGCTGACCGGCTTGCATGAGCTGTCTCCTCTAAAGTTGAGCCTTGCTGACTCAAGTTTAGTACCAGACGGCTGGCCACCGAAATAGGCAGCCCAGGACTAAATAATTGAGCAGTTTGTTCGGCAAATCGCCCCTGGAACCAGTCAAATAATGCAGTTTGTGTCGTTCATATTGGTCGAATTGTCAAACTTCTGCCCGTTCACTACGCTCTGAATCAACCCGTCATTGCCGACGTCCTACTCGACGCGCATGTCTGGCACGCCCGTCACGAGTGAGGTTGAGAGATTATGGTGCAGCAACGCGAAGCCATCAGCAGGCTGCCCGCCTACAAGCAGGGCACCGCGGCCGGCGACTCGGGGGCGTATAAGCTTTCCAGTAACGAGAATCCGTACCCACCGCTCGCCTCGGTAACGCAGGCCATCGCATCCGCTCTCGGGGAGATTCACCTGTACCCGAGCATGGCCGTCGCCGAGGTCACCGAGCGCATCGCGGAGCGGTTCAACGTATCGAGCGACAATGTGGCCTTCGGAGCCGGGTCGGTCGAGGTGTTGTCACAGATCATCCACGCGAGCGCGGGGGCCGGCGACGAGGTCATCTTCGCCTGGCGTTCGTTCGAGGCCTACCCAATTCTGGTGCAGGTTGCCGGAGCGACGCCCGTCGCGGTCGCCCTCACCGCCGATGAGTGCCACGACCTGCCAGCCATGGCCGACGCCATCACGAGCCAGACCCGGCTGATTTTGGTCTGCAACCCCAACAACCCCACCGGTGCGTTCGTCACGGCCGACGAACTGCACGCCTTCATGGCGCGGGTGCCCGAGAACGTGCTGGTCGTCGTCGACGAGGCCTACGTGCACTTCAACCGGGACACCGCCTCGGCCGTTGGCATCGACTTTTTTCGCCGCTACCCGAACGTGGCCGTGCTGCACACTTTCTCCAAGGCCTACGGCCTGGCCGGTCTGCGCATCGGCTACGCGATCGCGCCCACCGCGGTCGCGGCCAACCTGCGCCGCGTTGCCCTGCCGTTCGGCGTGACCGCCCTCGCCCAGCGCGCCGCCCTCGCCTCCCTCGACGCCGAAGCCGAGCTCACCCTGCGCATCGACGAGATCGTCGCCGAACGCACCAGGGTGCTCGCCGCACTACGGGCGAGCGGATGGCGCGGCGCCTCCTCGCAGGGAAACTTCGTTTGGCTGCGCACCTTCAACGACACCGACCGGGTAAACGCGGTGTTCATTGCCGAAGGTATCCTGGCTCGGGCTTTTCCCGGCGAAGGCCTGCGCGTGACGATCGGCACGGCAAAGCAGAACGACCGTTTCCTGGTCGCCGCGAGCGCCGCTCTCACTCCCGCCGCCGTCTAACCACCCTCAACGTTCGGCCGCAGGTTCCCGCGCGCCGTGTCAGCATGAATTCAAAGGAGAATTTTCCAGCATGAAGCACACCAAATCCTTGTCCGGCCTGGCCCTGGTGGCCGCGAGCGCCTTCGCACTGAGCGGCTGCGCGGCCAGCGAGCCGGCAGCATCCACTGCAGATGACATGATCACGATCGGCATCAGCCAGATCGTGCAGCACCAAGCACTCGACGACGCCCGCGAGGGCTTCAAGAAGGCCTTTGCCGACGCCGGCTACGTCGAGGGCACCGACATCGAGTTCGACGAGCAGAACGCGCAGGGCGAGCAGGCCACCGCGAGCACCATCGCAGCCAAGTTCGCCGCCGACAAGGTCGACCTCGTGCTCGCCATCGCCACGCCCACCGCGCAGGCCGCCGCTCAGACCATCATCGACATCCCCGTACTGTTCACCGCGGTGACCGAGCCCGAAGAAGCCGGACTGGTCGCGAGCTGGGAGAAGCCGGGCAGCAACATCACCGGAACCAGTGACCTGAACCCGGTCAAGGAGCAGCTCGAACTGATTCAGGAGATTCTGCCTGACGCCAAGTCGGTCGGCGTGATCTACAGCTCGGGCGAGGTCAACTCCGATGTGCAGGTTGAGCTCGCCAAGCAAGCAGCGAAGGACCTCGGCCTGACCATCAAGGAAGCCACCGTCACCAACTCGAGCGAGGTCGCCCAAGCCACCGAGTCGCTCGGCGACGTCGACGCCATCTACATCCCCACCGACAACCGCGTCACCGAGGGCCTTGAAGCCGTCATCCAGTACTCCGAGGCGAACCAGATTCCGCTGTTCGGCGCCGAAAACGGGCAGGTCGAGCGTGGCGCCATCGCGACCTACGGCATCAGCTACACCGACCTCGGCTACCAGACCGGCCAGATGGCCATCCGCATCCTCGAAGACGGCGAGAACCCGGCCGACATGCCGGTGGAGACCCTCGACACGATCGAATTCATTCTCAACCCGGTCGCTGCCGAGCGCATGGGCGTGACCCTCTCCGAGGAACTCATCGCCAAGGCCGACCGAATCATCGAATAACAGCCACTCCTCTACCGAAGGAATAACCAGATGAACGCGGCTCTCGAACTCGGCCTGCTCTACGGAATCATGGCGTTGGGTGTCTACCTGACCTTTCGAATCCTCAACTTTCCCGACCTCACCGTCGATGGAAGTTTCACGACCGGGGCCGCCGTAGCCGCGTCGCTCATCATCAACGGCGTGCCCGCTCCCCTCGCCACCCTTGCTGGGGCGGCGTCGGGGGCGGTGGCCGGCCTGGTCACCGGCGTTCTGTACACCAAAGGCCGCATCGACGGCCTGCTCGCGGGCATCCTGACGATGATCGCCCTGTGGTCGATCAACCTGCGCATCATGGGCAAATCTAATTTGCCCCTGTTGCGGGAGGATACCCTGATGACCCCGCTGCGTGACGCCGGTCTGCTTGGCGGGGCCTGGAGCATCCTGCTTTTCGCCGTCGCCGCCCTCGTTATCAAGTTCGCGATCGACTGGTTTCTCAGCACCGACCTCGGCCTGTCGATTCAGGCGACCGGCAACAACGAGCAGATGATCCGCAGCCTCGGCGTCAACACCCACCGCACGACCATTCTCACCCTGGCGATCTCGAACGGACTCGTCGCCCTGTGCGGCGCGCTCATCGCGCAGTACCAGGGCTTCGCCGACGTCAGCATGGGCATCGGCCTCATTCTGGTCGGGCTCGCCTCGGTCATCGTCGGCCAGGCCGTCTTTGGGCGTCGCAACATCTTCCTCGCGTCGCTGGCTGTCATCGGCGGCGCCGTCATCTACCGCTTGGTGATCTTCTTCGCCCTCGGCGCCGGCCTCAACCCCAACGACATGAAGCTCATCTCGGCGCTCCTCGTCGTCGCCGCGCTGCTGCTGCCGCGCTGGGGCTTCTTGAAACGCATCCCCTCGCTGCGCCAGATGCGTTCCGCCGCCGCCGTGAAACCTAACTACGTGAAAGCCAACTAGGAGTCTCATGCTGCTCATCGAGAACATCACCAAGACTTTCTTTCCCGGCACGGTCAACGAACGCGTCGCGCTGAACGACGTGTCCCTGCAGCTGAACACCGGCGATTTCGTCACGGTCATCGGCAGCAACGGCGCCGGCAAATCCACCCTGCTCAACATGATCAGCGGCAAGCTTCCGATCGATTCCGGCGACCTGTCAATCGATGGCAGTTCCGTCAAGCGGATGCCCGACTACGCACGCGCCGCGTACGTCGGCCGCGTCTTTCAGGACCCGATGGCCGGCACAGCGCCCGACCTGAGCATCGAGCAGAACCTGGCGCTCGCGCTTCGCCGTGGCAAGCGTCGCGGGCTGGCCTGGGGCGTCACCCACAAGCGCCGCGAGTTCTTTCGCGAAGAGCTTCTCTCGCTCGAGCTCGGCCTCGAAAACCGGCTCAAGGCCCGGGTCGGGCTGCTCTCCGGCGGCCAGCGCCAGGCGCTGTCACTGCTCATGGCGAGCTTCACCCAGCCGCGCATCCTGCTGCTCGACGAGCACACCGCAGCGCTTGACCCCCAGCGGGCCGAACTGGTCACGACGCTCACCGAGAGTATCGTCGCCAAGCACCACCTGACCACCCTCATGGTCACGCACAACATGGAACAGGCGCTTCGCCTCGGCAACCGGCTCATCATGATGCACGAGGGGCAGATCATTCTCGACGTAGACGCCGAGCGCAAGGCCACCATGACCGTGCCCGACCTGCTCGCCGAGTTCGCCAAGATCAAGGGCGCGTCCCTCGACGACCGGGCGTTGCTCGGGTAGTTGGAGACGACGAGAAACGCCGACTCGGCGCTGCGTTGGTGCGCGGGCCGAGTCAGCGGCTTTTGCGGTTCAGCTGCTTAGCGGGCGAGAAACTCGATCGCGGCCTGCTTGAAGGCGCGGGAGCTCACCGCGTTCATGTGGGTGCGGGCGGGCAGCCAGAGCACCTCGGAGTCGGCGGCCAGCGCCGCGAGCTCGGCGGTTCCGGTCGCGAGCACGTCGCGGTCGCCCGTGACGAACAGCAGAGGCCGCACAGGAACGGATGCGCCGGGCTCGAAACGTTCCTTCTTAATCGCAGCGACCAGCCGCAACAGCGCGGGGGTGTTAGCACCCGGCGCAAGCTGCATCAGGGTCATCAACGAGGCGGTCGACTCGTGGGCGATCTCCTCGGAGTCGGAAAGAAATATTAGAGCCGCATCGAGATCGAAGTCGGCGAGTGGATCCTCGGCGCTCATGCCGCCGAGGACCGCGCGATTGACTAGGTCGGGCCGCTCGGCGGCGAGTTCCCAAACCAGGCGCGACCCGAGGGAATAGCCGACCAGGTCGACTCCGGAGGCTGGATCGCCCGCCTCGCGTGGCCTGGCACCGGCGAGGGCGAGCACCTCGAGAACGGCGGCGCGCAGGCGGCTGGGGGCGTAGGCATCCATTTCGAGCGGTGCGGCGCTCTCGCCGTGGCCGAGCAGGTCGACAGTAAATACGCGCCGGCCGGCGGCTGTGAGGTCGCGCAGCCAGCCGGTCGCCTCCCAGTTGAGGGCGGTCGACGAGGCGAAACCGTGCACGAGCAGCACCGGGGCAAGGCCAGCGTCGACGGCGGGTTCGTGCTGCTGCCAACTGGTGAGCATTTTCTAGTCCTCGTCGAGCACGGCCGAGAGGCGTACGCGGCGTTTCGGCGCGGCCTCGGCCGGCACGGTTCCCACGATGCCGGCAGAATCGTCGGCGACCGTGAACGTGATCAGCGGAGTGTCAACGAGCACCACGTCGCCGGGCTCGCCGTGCAGCGTGAGCACGATGCCGGCGATTGGTGACGGCAATTCGACCGACGACTTCGTCGTTTCCACCTCGACGAACGGCTGGTTGCGTTCGACCTGGTCGCCGACCTTGACGAGCCATTCGAGCACGGTCGCTTCGAGCAGTCCCTCACCGAGGTCGGGCAGGGGAAAAGAGATTTCAGCCACGGCGGTACTCCAATACGCGTTGAACTCCGAACAGAATTCGGTCAATGTTGGGAATGTACTCGTCCTCCAGGTCGCCGGACGGGTACGGCACGTCGAAGCCGGTCACCCGCTCGACCGGCGCGCGCAGCGTGTCGAAGCAGCTCTGCGAGACGAGCGCGGCCACCTCGGCGCCGAGGCCAGCGGTGTGCGGCCCCTCGTGCACGACGATGGCGCGACGGGTGCGCGAAACGGATGCCGCCAGCCCCGCTTCGTCGATCGGCTTCAGCCAGCGCAGGTCGAGCACCTCGAGTTCGATGCCGTCTTCCGCGGCCAGCTCCGCCACCTGGAGGCAGCGGGAGACCATGGCGCCCCAGGCGATGAGGGTCGCATGCTTGCCCGGGCGGGCGATCACCGAGCCCTCGAGGGCGGAAGTTTCTTCGTCAGCAGCCAGGTCGACCCCGGCCTTGTTCCAGTAGCGCGCCTTCGGTTCCATGAAGATGACCGGGTCGGGCATCGAGGCGGCGTGCTTGAGCAGGTGATAGGCCTGCTGCGGGTTGGCGGGCGACACGACCTTGAGTCCTGGTACGTGCGCGAACAGCGATTCGAGGCTTTCGCCGTGATGTTCGGGGGCGCGAATTCCGCCGAAGCTGGGCACGCGCAGCGTCACCTGCATCGGCAGGGTGCCACGGCTGCGATAGTTCATGCGAGCCAGCTGGGTGATGATCTGATTCACGGCCGGGTAGGCGAAGCCGTCGAACTGCACCTCGGGAATCGGGTGAAAACCCGCCATGGCCAGACCGATCGCGGTACCGAGAATGCCGGACTCTGCCAGCGGGGTGTCAAAGACCCGGTTCGCGCCGAAGCGCTGCCGCAGGCCGTCTGTCACCCGAAAGACACCGCCGAGCACGCCGACGTCTTCGCCGAAGATGAGGGCGCGGTCGTCGGTGTCGAGAATCTCGCCGAGCGCGCGGTTGATGGTCTGCTGCATGGAGAGCTGCAGGAGCGGCGTCTCACGCACGAGTTCTAACGTGTCAGACATGCTCGGATTCCTCTCTCCACTGGCGCTCCTGGGCGCCGAGCGTCGGGGTTGATTCTTGAAAAACGAAGTTGAACATTTCGCTTCCGGGGCGGCTTTCGAGGGCCACCACGCCGTCGCGAATCTCGTCGGCCCGCGTTTGGGCATCAGCGTCGGTTTTGTCGAAGAAGGCCGCATCGGCCACGCCCTGCTCGACCAGCACCGAACGAAACCGCCTGAGAGGATCTTCGCCGCCGTCGATTTTCTCGTCATCGAGGGTGCGGTAGCGGCCGGGGTCGTCGCTCGTGGAGTGCGGGCCGCGCCGATAGGTCATGGCCTCGACCACGACCGGGCCGAGTCCGGCGCGGGCGTGGGCGACCGCGCGCTGAGTGGCGTCCAGCACGGCGAGCACGTCGTTGCCGTCGATCCGCAGGGCCGGCATGCCGTAGCCAGCAGCGCGAGCGGCGACCGAGCCGCCGGCCACCTGCTGCTCGGTGGGCACCGAAATGGCCCAGCCGTTATTCTGCACGAAGAACACCACCGGCGCCTTCAGAATGGCGGCGAAGTTCATGGCCTCGTGCACGTCACCCTGCGAGCTCGCGCCGTCGCCGAGAAACGCCAGACCAACGCCGAGACCGTCCGGCGAGGCCCCGTTCAAAGTCTGACCGTGCGCCCAGCCGACCGCGTGCAGCACGGATCCGCCGACAACCGCCTGAAATGGCGCGAAGTGGCTGGCGACCGGGTCGTAGAGCCCGCCGTGCCAGATGGCCTTGTGGGTCGACATGTACTCGACCATGTTCAGGCCGAGCGTGTACGCCACGCCCATCTCGCGGTAGGTCGGGAAGACGAAGTCTCGGGTCGTGTCGACGGCGAAGCCAGCGCCGACCTGGGCTGCTTCCTGGCCGAGCATCGGCGCGTAGCCCGGAATGAGACCCTGCCGCTGCCAGGCCACGGCCGAGGTATCGAGCTGGCGCACGTTCGCGAGCATTCGGTACAGGTCGCGGAGGCGGGCCGGGCCTGGAGCTGCGGCATCCGCTTGAGAAGGGGGCAGGGTGTCGAGCGTGGCAGCGAGTGCGCGAGGCGCCATGCTGGCTCCTTCCATCGATGGGCGGGTCACAGTAAAGTTAGTGACTTTGCCCAGCGTTCGCCACAGTGACTAATTGGAGTGCACAATCTGCGAATAATTGTGCGTATTTGAGTCAAATCACCGTACAGTTAGTACATTCATCACCACAGCATTACCGGCACGCGAAAGGTCACCTTATGGACATCGATTCCTTGGATTCCCGCCTCGTCACCCTGTTCTGCGAGCGCCCCAAGCTCTCGGTGCTCGAGGCCTCGCGCCGGCTCAAGGTGGCCAGGGCAACGGTGCAAGCCCGACTCGACCGGCTGATGAGCCGCGGGGTGATCAAGTCGTGGGCTCCGGCGCTCAACCCGAGCGAGTTCGGGTTTCCGGTCACCGCCTACTGCTCGCTCACCGTGCGGCAGGATGCCGGCCACGCCGTCGTCGTCGCGGCCCTCGCCAAGATTCCGGAGATTCTCGAACTGCACACGGTCTCCGGCGACAGCGACATGCTCGCTCGGGTCGTCGCCCGGTCGAACGCCGACGTGCAACGGGTGCTCGACCTGATCGTCGCGACGCAGACGGTCGTGCGCTCCTCGAGCGTGATCGTGCTCCAGACCCACATCGAGGCGCAGGCTCTCGCCCTGTTGCAAGCCACGGCCGCTCCCACCAGCGCCCCCGGACCGGCCGATTTTCGTGGCTAATTCAGGAAATTTGGCGACCTCCGGCTCGCGGCGCCCAGACGAGTGCGGCGAAACCATCCCGCCCAGGAGGATCTCCTGAATTAGCCACCGCGCAGCCCCGTGAGACACCAGGTTGAGCGCGGGCGGGCAGCCTCCCGTGAGATAATAAAGGTTGGTCCCTTTTTCTTACGGAGCTCCCACACCTATGGCCCATTCCCTCAGCACGCACGAGATCGCCCGCATCGTCGGCAGCCAGTCGTTCTCGCGCGGTGAACGATACGCCCGCAACGGACACGTCACCGAACAGTCCTGGGCCGCGTCGGGAACACACCTCACCGGTCGCGTCAGCGGCACCAGCCCGCAGCCATACACCGTGCTCGTGTCTTTCACGCTGAATGCCGCCGGCCAGGCCGTTCGAGCCAGCGGTACCTGCACCTGCCCGATGGGGAGCAACTGCAAGCACGTCGCCGCTCTGCTTCTGGCCAGCCGCAGCACGCCCGCCGAGCTGAACGCCGAGCGCACCGCCTCCAACGTGCGGGCCATCGGCGACCGCCGCACCCCCGTCTTCGAATCGACCTTCGTGCCGGCCGCCTACCAGCCACCCGCCCCGGCCCCCGTTGTTCCCATTCGCCCGCCGGTCCCCGCCTGGCGCGCCGCCCTGGCTCCTTTGGCCAAGCCGACCGGCGAGGCCTCCATCAGCACGGCCCTCGCGCTGCAATTCGACCTGCTCGACCCCGCTTACAGTCCCAACCGGCGCCCTGGACCCCGTCGCCTCGGCGCCCGCCCCATGGTCATGGGCAAGAAGGGCAAGTGGATTCGGGGCAACCTCACCTGGGACAACCTGTCTTGGACCCCGGGTACCTACAACCGCGGTCACCGCAAGATTCTTAACGCCCTCTACGCCCTCTCGGCCACCGGTCAGCGCTATTACAGCTACACCGACCACTGGCTCTACCTCGACAACTTCGAGAACAAGGCCCTCTGGGACCTTCTGCACGAAGCCCGGTTGAGCGGTCTGCCCATGGTCTGCGCGACGGATGCCCAGAATCCCGTTCTGCTCTCCCCGACGCCGGCGGCGCTCGAGATCGACATTCGCCGCGACGACGAGGGGCTGCTGTTGACCCCACTGCTCGTACTGAACGAGCAACTGCATCGCGGTGCCGAATTCGGATTTATCGGGGACCCTGCGCACGGTGCGTACACCTTCATGAGCCCGGCCGACCCGCTCGCGACCGGCAAGCAGCTCACGCTCGCCCCGTTGAATGCGCAGGTCAGCTCCGAGATTCGGGCCCTCGCGGTCACCGGCGGCTTCGACATCCCGGCCGACGATGAGGCCGCGTTCCTCACCGACTACTACCCATTTCTCCAGCAAAAACTGAGCCTGACCAGCCACGACGCCTCATTTGAGCTGCCCAAGACAGCCCGTCCGCAGCTCGCACTCACCATCACCCACCAAACGGATGCCCGCATCACCCTCGCCTGGGAGTGGCAGTACGTCGCGCCCACCGACACAGCCAAGCCCGCCGCGGCAACCACTGCTGCGACCGGCGGCTTGGGCGGAGCTACTGCGACCGGCCCGGCGGAGGCATCCTCTTTTGTTGCCGCTGCCGACCACGCCGACACCACGACTGCCGCGGTCGCCATTGAAGCCGTGCTGTACCGCCACCCCCTGCGCCCCACGCCGGGCGACACCCGCTTTCGCGATGCGACCCGCGAGAGCGACATCCTGCATGAGGTCGAACGCACGATTGCGTCGTTCGTCGCCCTCTGGCAGCCCGCCACCCCGATCAGCCAGGCGCGATTGCTCGAGCACTCCGAGCTGCGCGGTGCCGTCATGATCAGCTTTCTCGGTGAGACCGTGCCGAAGCTCGAAGCGGCCGGCATCGTCGTGCAGGTCTCGGCCGACGCCCCGAGCTACCGCGAAGCCGACGAAGCGCCCGTGATCAGCCTCGCCACCTCCGAAAGTACCGATACCCGTGACTGGTTCGACCTCGCCGTCACCGTGACGATCGAGGGCGAAGACATTCCCTTCGACGACCTCTTTCGCGCGCTGGCCACCGACCAGGACCTGATGATCCTCGACAGCGGCACCTATTTCAGCCTCGACCGGCCCGAGCTGCAGCAGCTCCGACGCCTGATTGAAGAGGCGCGCGGTCTGCAAGAGAGCAACGCCGGTACGCTCGGCCTCAGCCGTTTTCAGGCCGACCTCTGGGACGAACTACAGCTGCTCGGTGTCGTCGCCGAACAGGCCGCCACCTGGCGCAGCGCTGTCGAGGGATTGTCTGAGGCCGCACCGATCGCCGAACGTCCGCTTCCGCCGGCCGTGCACGCCACCCTGCGCGCCTACCAGCAGACCGGGTTCGACTGGCTCAGTTTTCTCTACGACCACCAGCTCGGCGGCGTGCTCGCCGACGACATGGGGCTCGGAAAGACCTTGCAGGCCATCGCCCTCATCGCCCACGCTCGCGACACGCAGCGCGCCTCGGAAGGCACCGCCCGCAAGCCGTTCCTCGTCGTCGCCCCGACAAGCGTCGTGTCGAACTGGGCCGCCGAGTGCGCCAGATTCGCGCCCGACCTCGCCACGGTCGCCATCACGCAGACCGCTGGTAAGCGCGGCTCCAGCCTGCAAGACGAAATGGGCCAAGCGGATGTCGTGATCACCTCCTACACGCTCTTTCGCCTCGATTTCGAGGAGTACAACGCCCAAGACTGGGCCGGCCTGCTGCTCGACGAAGCCCAGTTCGTGAAGAACCACCAGAGCAAGGCGCACGTCTGCGCGCGCCGCCTGCGCACCCCGTTCAAGCTGGCCATCACCGGCACCCCGATGGAAAACAACCTGATGGAACTGTGGTCGCTGCTTTCCATCACCGCGCCCGGCCTGTTCCCGAGCCCCAGCCGCTTCGCCGACTACTACCGCAAACCCATTGAAACGGATGCCGACGCCGACCGGCTTGCGCAGCTGCGCCGCCGCATCCGCCCATTCATGCTGCGGCGCACCAAGGCCGAGGTAGCCAGCGATCTGCCCGAGAAGCAGGAACAGGTGCTCGAACTCGACCTGCACCCGCGGCACCGCAAGGTCTACGACATGCACCTCGCCCGCGAGCGCCAAAAGGTACTCGGCCTGATCGAGGACATGAACGCGAACCGGTTCGAGATCTTTCGCTCGCTCACCATGCTGCGCCAGCTCAGCCTCGACGCAAGCCTGTACGACGCGAAGTATGACGCGATCCCGTCGACCAAACTCGATGCCCTTCTCGAACTGCTGGAGGATACCGTCGCTGAGGGCCACCGCACGCTCATCTTCAGCCAGTTCACCCAATACCTCGGCAAGGCGCGCGACCGACTCGACGCCGCTGGCATCAGCTACTCCTATCTCGACGGCAAGACCCGCAACCGGGCCAAGGCCATCAGCGACTTCAAAGAGGGCACCAGCTCGGTCTTCCTGATCAGCCTCAAGGCCGGCGGATTCGGCCTCAACCTCACCGAGGCCGACTACGTTATTCTGCTCGACCCGTGGTGGAACCCGGCGACCGAGGCCCAGGCCGTCGACCGAGTGCACCGCATCGGCCAGACCAAGAACGTCATGGTCTACCGCCTCGTCTCCAAAGACACCATCGAGGAGAAGGTCATGGCCCTCAAAGCCACCAAGGCCCGCCTGTTCGAGAGTGTCATGACCGACGGCGCCCCAGCCGGCACCGCCCTGACGGCCGCCGACATCCGCGAGCTCCTGGCCTGACTCGCCCTGCCCGCCTTCCCGGCGCACCTATATGGACGGGGCCCGGGCCTGGGCCCTGGGCCCAGTTTATAAACTGGGCCCAGGGCCGCAAGGTGGGCCGGCAACCGCCGAACGCCCCGCTGGCGTATACAGGCTGAGCAGCCAGAGCTGACACCCAGCGTTCACCCAGCACCCCTAGACTGCACGCGACGGCCCCACCTCGCACCCTGCAGAAACGGTCCTATGTCCAACATCTTCGATCGGATCGACGCCCGACTCGCGACGACGCTCACCCCGAGCCGCCGCCTGATGCTGCAGCGGCCGCGCACCCTCGTGCTCGGTTTTCTCGGTCTCCACACGGTGTTCCTGTTCGCGCTGCTGCCGACCATCCTCACCGGCGGGGTTCTGGGAGACCTGCCGCTGTACCGTACCTGGGCTGAACTCGGCCTGGAGCACGGCGTGTGGCAGGGTATCGACACCGAGTGGGTGTACCCGATCGGCGCCATGCTGCCGATCGCCTTGGCGGGCATCGCCGGCCCCCTGCTCTACCAACTGCTCTGGTTTCTGATGACGGCCGCGTTGAACGCCATCGCGGTCGGGGCGCTCACCGACTGGGGTCGGCGCCGTAGCGGCTTCAAATCGGCCTGGTACTGGCTGTTCGCGTCGTTTCTGCTGAGTCCGGTGGGATTGCTGCGGCTGGAAGGAATCACGGCGCCACTGGTCATCGTCTCTCTCCTGCTGCTCGCGAAACGGCCGGTTGTCGCCGCAGCCGTGCTGACCCTCGCCACCTGGATCAAGGTCTGGCCGGCCGCCGTCGTGCTCGCGGTGGTCACCGTCTCGCCCCGCCGTCGCACGGTGGTGCTCACCGGCGCGGCCGTGTCGGCGGGGGTGGCGACATCCGTTTGGCTTCTGGGTGGCTGGCAATTTCTCACCGGATTCGTCACTGAACAGTCCGACCGTGCCCTGCAACTGGAAGCGCCCATCACGACTCCGTGGGTGTGGCTGGCCACACTTGGCCACCACGGCACGGTCATCTACGAGAATTTCGCCATCGCCACCCGCGAGGTGAGTGGTCCAGGCACCACCCTCGTCGCCTCACTGATGACGCCGGTCATGTTCGGTACCATCGCGGCGATCTTCGTACTGATGCTCATTGCTCAGCACCGCCGAGCGGATGCCGCCCAGCTGTTGCTGGTCGGCGCCCTTGCCCTGGTCAGCGCCTTCATCGTCTTCAACAAGGTGGGGTCACCGCAGTACATGCTGTGGCTGGTGCCGGTGGTTGCGGTGGGTGTGGGCACAAGCTGGGCCGAGTGGCGGGTGCCCGCCGTGCTGATGCTGGCTATCTCGGGACTGACAACACTGATCTTCCCGATCTTCTACCTGCCGCTCATCGACGGCGACCTGTTCTCACTGCTGCTGCTCACCGCGCGCAACGCTCTACTGGTCGTCCTGTTCGGCTGGTCGGTCAAGCATCTGGCGCGACTGGCCTGGGCTGCGCCGGGTCGAGAGATCTTGACCCGTCGCACACTCCCAGTCGGCCAAGGCAGAATAGACGGGTGACCACGACGACGACCTTCGCCCTCATCCGCCACGGCCAGACCGATTGGAACGCCGCCGCGCGAATCCAGGGCGCCACCGACATTCCGCTCAACGACGTGGGGCGCGGCCAGGCAGCGGATGCCGTCGCCCCCCTGAAACGCTATGACTGGGACTTCATCGTCTCGTCGCCGTTGTCACGTGCGGCCGAAACCGCCGACCTCATCGGCGAACAACTCGGACTCGACGAGGCCCGGCGCATTCCGGGTCTGATCGAGCGCAACTACGGGCCAGCCGAGGGGCTCAGCGCCGGCTCTGAACTCGACGCGCTGCGTTTCCCCGGCGGATTCCACGGCGCCGAGACCGAGGAAGCTGTCGCTGCTCGGGGTATCGACGCCCTGCGCGAGCTGGCCAGCGAGCACCCTGGAGCCCGCATCATCGTCGTCGCGCACGGCACGCTCATTCGTTTGAGCCTCGCGCAGGCTCTCGATGCGCGCATCGAGAGCATCAGCAACGCCTCGCTCAACCTCGTGCACCATCACCACGCGCACGGCGACGACACTATCGTCTGGCAGCTCGACGTGTTGAACGGTGAGCCGCTCGTGCACGCCTGACCTGGTCAATCCCCTAGCGGCCGGTCGACACCGTTACGGTGAACTTGGTGTTGCGGCCAACCTGGCGGGTCGAACCGACGATGCGGGTGAGCATCGGGCGGTAACCGAGGTGCGTGTTCCACACTGTCCACAGCTCGCCGCCGGGCGCGAGCACCCGGGCCGCGTCGTTGAACAGCTTCTCGGCGAGGCCGGCATGCACCGACGCTCCAATATGAAACGGCGGGTTGAGCAGAATCAGGTCGGCGGAGTCATCGGCTTGGCCGGACAGGCCGTCGGCGCGCACCACGGTGACCCGATCGGCCAGCGCGTTGGCATCGACGGTTGCGCGAGCGGATGCGACGGCCACGGCCGACTGATCCGTCGCCAGCACTCGCAACAGCGGTCGCTGCGCGGCCAGTGCCGCGGCGAGCACACCGGTACCGCAGCCGAGGTCGATGGCACGTTCGGCGTCGGGCTTCATGCGGTCGAGCACCTCGAGCAGCGCCCGGGTGCCGATGTCGATGCTGGTTCCGGCAAAAACGCCGCCGTGGCCTCGTACGGTCAGGTCGAAGTCGTCGTGCTTCTCACTGTGCGGCCAGTCGGTCGTTGACGTGGCCAGGGGCGACGAAGCAATCAGCACGCGGGACTTCTGGCGGGCCGGGCGCACGTTGAGGGCGCCGAAGTGGCGGCGCAGCACCTCGTTCATGCTCACGGTCATGTGCTTGATGCGGCCGCCGGCGAAGACGATCACATCGGGCGCGGCGTACTTCGCGATGGCGCCGGCGATCTCGTCCAGCTCATCGAGGCTTTTTGGCAGCTGCAGCAGCACGACGTGGGCGTCCTTCAGCAGTTCTTCGCCGAGCGGAAGGGAGCGGTAGGCATCCGTCAGGTTGACGCCGGAGGCGTTGCTGTCGAGCGCGTATTCGCCCGAGAGCGCGTCCTGGTAGACGCGAATACCGCGCGCGTTGTGCAGCGCTGCGGCACCGAGGGTGAGGGCGCCGTAGCGGTCCTCGAGCACGACGACTCCGCCGGAACGGTATGCGGCGAGCGCGCCGGCAGCTTCATCGAGAATGAGCCGGTCGCTGGCATCGACGGCGAAGAGGT
Organism: Cryobacterium flavum; assembly: GCF_900103805.1. Classification (GTDB taxonomy): domain Bacteria; phylum Actinomycetota; class Actinomycetes; order Actinomycetales; family Microbacteriaceae; genus Cryobacterium; species Cryobacterium flavum. Next base: position 168,634 of record NZ_FNIB01000001.1, read on the forward strand.
TCTCGGCCTCGATGTCAGGCCTGCGGCGCAGTCGGTCGAAATCGAATTCGTTCACGTTGTCTACTGTGCCTTTCAACGGCGTAAACGTGTTGGCGTTCCGCGGCGCGGACTGGTCGTGCGTGCCCGATTCGGACATGGTTCCCCCTAAAAGTGGTGCTGGTGCAACCAGTTCGTGCTGTGAAACAAAAACGTGGAGCTGACTATGGTCTGGGCTGCCGCCAGATGACAATCTGGTTGCTGCGCCTGGTGCGAGTGCCCGCCTTCATTGAAATGACGTCGCCGGCCGAGCCAGCCGCGAAAACGCGGCGGCCCGGACGGTTCAGTAGTTCATCGGCGAGCGTCGATTCCAACTCGCGCACACGGTTTTCGAGACCGCGCACGTGATCCTCGAGTTCGAGGATACGACGGATGCCTTCCAAACTCACGCCCTCCGAGCCCAGTTCCGCAATTTCACGGAGCTTTGCCACGTCGAGCATCGAGTACCGTCGGCTCTTGCCGGGGGTGCGTTCCGGGCTGACGAGGCCCAGGCGATCGTATTGGCGCAGGGTTTGCGGGTGCATTCCCGCAAGCTCAGCGGCCGTGGAAATCACGAAAACCCGGGTGGTCTCGTCCATGATCAGCCCTTCGCCCGCGCGATCAATTCATCGCGCGGGTTTTCCTTGGGCAGCGCTTCGGCGAACGCGGCAAGTTTCTCTTCCGCATCCTTCGAGAGGTGCGAGGGAACCGCGACCTGCACAACAGCAAGCAAGTCGCCCGTGCCCTTGGCAGTGGTGACGCCGCGGCCCTTGACCCGCAGCACGCGGCCACCGGGAGTGCCAGGGGCAACGCGCAGCTTGACCGGGCTGCCACCGAGCGTTGGCACCTCGATCGTCGCGCCGAGGCTGGCCTCGACGAAAGTCACCGGCACGGTCACGCGCAAGTTGAGGCCATCACGTTCGAACACCGGATGCTTGCGCACGGTGATCGTGAGCACGATATCGCCGGTCTCGCCGCCATCGGGGCTGGGCTGGCCCTTGCCGCGCAGGCGAATCTTCTGCCCGTCGGCGACACCGGCCGGAACCTTAACCTTGATCGGTCGACCATCCTGCGTTTGCAGGCTGATCTGGTCGCCCTGCGTCGCCGTGATGAAGTCGATGGTCGTCGAAGCGATCACGTCTCGACCGCGGGTGGGCGCGCCCGACCCGCGGTAGCCGCCGGTGGGGTTGCCGAAGCCGCCCCCACCGCCACCACCGCGCCCGAACATACCCCCGAGGATATCGTCGAAGCCGCCCTGCTCGAAGGTGTAGCTCTGCTGACGGCTTCCGCCGCCGAACATGCCGCCGAAGGCGTCCTCGAACCCGCCGCTCTGGGCCCGGCCGCCGGGCGCGGCGAACCGCGCCCCGCTGCCCATGGCCCGAACGGCGTCATATTCCTTGCGCTGGGCTGGGTCATTCAATACCGAGTGCGCCTCGCTGAGCTCCTTGAACTTCGCCTCAGCGGTGGGGTTCCCCGGGTTGGAATCCGGGTGGTACTTGCGAGCCAGCTTGCGGTACGCCTTCTTCAACTCGGCCGGCGTGACATCTTTCGATACCCCGAGAACCTTGTAGAAGTCTTTGTCGAACCAGTCCTGGCTAGCCATCGCTCGGTACCTGAACGACGACCTTGGCCGCGCGCAGCAGCGTGGAGCCGAGGTAGTACCCCGTCTCCGCGACGTCGCCCACGGTTTCGGTGTCGACGGCGGCACTGGGCTGCTGGAAGATCGCCTCGTGCATGGTCGGGTCGAACGGTTCGCCGACCGTACCAAACGAGGTCAGTCCGAGACGCTCAACGCTCGCCCGCAGCTTGGCCGCGATCGTGGCGAAGGCGGAGTCGGGCACGAGATCGCCGTGCTTTTCAGCACGGTAGATGTCGTCGAGTACTGGAATCAGCACCTTGACGATATCCCCGGTCACGCGCTCTTTCTCGATGGCACGGTTGGCTTCGGTGCGCCGACGGTAGTTGGCGTACTCGGCCGTGACGCGCTTGAGGTCGGCGAGGTGTTCGCTCGTCGGCTCAGAAACTTCGCGCTCCGCCGCGTCCAGAATGTCCTGAACGGTCAGTTCGTCTTCTTCGATGCCATCGGCCGAAGCCGCCGCATCGCCGTCAGCAGCGGATGCCGATTCCTCCGGCAGTCCCGCACCCGCCGCGGCGGTGCCGTCATCGGGCACCCCCACAGCGTCGTTGTCTGGATGTTTCTTGTCAGCCATAGTTGCGGCCTACTTCTTCTTCTCGTCTTCGTCGTCGTCCACAACCTCGGCGTCGACAACGTCTTCGTCTTTGTTCTCGTCGGCGCCGGTCTCGTCGGTGCCGGCTTCGTCAGAGCCGGCTGCGGCATCCGCTTGGCTGGACTTGTAGATGGCCTCGCCGAGCTTGCCCTGGCTTTCGTTGAGCTTGTCGAACGCGGTCTTCACCGCGTCCTCGTCGTCGCCGGCGAGAGCAGACTTGAGGGCGTCGACGTCAGCCTGCACCTCATTCTTCACGTCTTCGGGCAGCTTGTCGACGTTGTCCTTGATCAGCTTCTCGATCGAGTAGGCGAGCTGCTCGGCCGTGTTGCGGGTCTCGGCGACTTCGCGCAGGCGCTTGTCTTCTGCGGCGTGCTCTTCACCCTCGCGCACCATGCGCTCGATGTCTTCCTTCGCGAGCGAGGAACCGCCCGTGATGGTCATCGACTGCTCGGTACCGGTGCCCTTGTCCTTGGCGGACACGTGCACGATGCCGTTGGCGTCAATGTCGAAGGTGACCTCGACCTGCGGAATACCGCGCGGCGCCGGAGCGATGCCGGTGAGCTCGAAGGTTCCGAGGTTCTTGTTGTCGCGGGTGAACTCGCGCTCGCCCTGGAACACCTGAATCGCAACGGACGGCTGGTTGTCGTCGGCCGTGGTGAAGGTTTCGCTGCGCTTGGTCGGGATGGCCGTGTTGCGCTCGATCAGGCGCGTCATGATGCCGCCCTTGGTCTCGATGCCGAGGCTCAGCGGGGTGACGTCGATGAGCAGAACGTCCTTACGCTCGCCCTTCAGCACGCCGGCCTGGAGCGCGGCGCCGACAGCGACGACCTCGTCCGGGTTGACGCCCTTGTTCGGGTCCTTGCCGCCGGTCTCGCTCTTGACGAGCTCATACACGGCGGGCATGCGGGTAGAACCACCGACGAGAACCACGTGGGCGATGTCGCCGACCTTGACGCCGGCCTCACGGATGACGTCCTGGAAGGGCTTCTTGGTGCGGTCGAGCAGGTCTTCGGTCATCTTCTCGAACTGGGCGCGGGTGAGCGTCTCGTCGAGGTTGGCCGGACCATTTTCGGTCAGCGACAGGTAGGGCAGCTGGATGCTCGTCGACATGCTCGAAGAGAGTTCCTTCTTGGCCTGCTCGGCAGCTTCCTTGAGGCGCTGCTTGGCGATCTTGTCCTTCGACACGTCAACGCCGGTGGTCTCCTTGAAACGCTTGATCAGGTGATCAACGATGCGCTGGTCCCAGTCGTCGCCGCCCAGGCGGTTGTCACCAGCGGTCGAGCGCACCTGAATCGTCGAGAAGTCGTCGTCCTTGCCCACCTCGAGCAGCGACACGTCGAACGTTCCGCCTCCGAGGTCGAAGACCAGGATGAGCTCGTCTTCCTTGCCCTTGTCGAGGCCGTAAGCCAGCGCGGCGGCGGTGGGCTCGTTGATGATGCGCAGCACGTTGAGTCCGGCGATCTCGCCGGCCTCCTTGGTGGCCTGACGCTCGGCGTCGTTGAAGTACGCGGGCACGGTCACGACGGCGTCGGTGACCTTCTCGCCCAGGTACTGCTCGGCGTCACGCTTGAGCTTGGCGAGAATACGCGCCGAAATCTCCTGCGGGGTGTACTTCTTGTCGTCGATGCCGACGGTCCAGCCGGTTCCCATGTGGCGCTTGACGCTGGAGATGGTGCGGTCGACGTTGGTGACGTTCTGGCGCTTGGCGGTTTCTCCGACGAGAACCTCGCCGTCCTTGGTGAACGCGACCACCGAGGGGGTGGTGCGCAAGCCTTCAGCGTTGGCGATGACGGTGGGTTCTCCACCTTCGAGCACGGCCACCACAGAGTTGGTGGTTCCGAGGTCAATACCTACTGCACGAGCCATGTGGGTTGTTCTCCTTCAATCATGTGCGAAACGAACTACAAAGTAATCTCAAGACTTGAGCCTCGATGACTCAAGTCTCCCAGACCGGCTTGGCCACTGTCAATTCTGGCGGCTGAAAGTTGAGTGTGAGTGACTCAACTTTAGAAGAGCGGATGCTGCCGCCTCAGCAGCGAGACTGCCAAACCCACCTGTTTACCCCGGGGCAGTAGATTGTGCACGTGACCGAGACTGTCGCCGTAGACGCTGGTGCCGCTCCAACGCGCGGGCGGGTGGTGGCCTGGGCGTTCTGGGACTGGGGCTCGGCAGCGTTCAACGCCGTCGTCACGACCTTCGTCTTTACGGTCTACATAACAGGCTCATCCTTCGGCGACGAAGACGTCATCTCGGCCCAGCTCGGTTGGGCGCTGGCGATTGCCGGCCTCGTGATCGCCGCGCTGGCCCCAATCACCGGTCAACGCTCCGATACCTCCGGCCGCCGCAAGTTCTGGCTCGGCGTCAACACCTTCATCGTCGTTGCACTGACCATAGCCATGTTCTTCGTGCAGGCGAGCCCGAGCTACCTCGTATTGGGCCTGTTCCTGGTCGCCGCAGGCAACGTCTTCTTCGAATTCGCCGCGGTCAACTACAACGCCATGCTCGCCCAGGTATCAACGCCGCGCACGATCGGCAAGGTGAGCGGGTTCGGCTGGGGCATGGGCTACCTCGGCGGCATCGTGCTGCTGCTCATCGTTTACTTCGGCTTTATTCAGCCCGAGGTTGGCCTGTTCGGAGTGACGGGCGACAACGGCTTGGCTGTGCGTGTGTCCATGTTGCTCGCGGCCGCCTGGTTCGGCCTGTCCGCGCTCCCCGTGCTGTTGCGGGTGCCGGAGTACCGGGCGCCTCAGGCTGCACGCCGCGAAAGAGTCAGCTTCTTTCGAAGTTATATTGTGCTCGGCCACGACATTGCCCGGTTGTGGAAGACCAGCCGCCAGACGGTGTACTTCCTCATCGCGAGCGCGGTGTTCCGCGACGGCCTGGCCGGCGTCTTCACCTTTGGAGGAGTACTCGCGGCATCCGTTTTCGGATTCTCCCCCGGCGAGGTCATCATCTTCGCCATCGCGGCGAACGTGGTGGCCGGTATTGCCACCATGAGCGTCGGCGCGCTCGACGACCGCCTCGGTGCGAAGCCCGTGATCGTGACCGCTCTGGTCGGGCTGCTGGTGAGCGGGCTCCTGGTGTTCTTTCTGCACGACGGTGGGCAGATCGTGTTCTGGACCGCAGGGCTGGCACTGTGCTTGTTCGTCGGTCCGGCCCAGTCGGCCAGCCGCACCTTTCTCGCCCGACTCATCCCGGTGGGCCGCGAGGGCGAGGTCTTCGGGCTCTATGCCACGACTGGTCGGGCCGTGAGCTTTCTCGCCCCGGCTGCCTTCGCGCTGGCGGTGACCATCTTCGGCGAGACCTACTGGGGCATTCTCGGCATCATGCTCGTGCTGCTGCTCGGACTGCTGCTGCTCATTCCCGTCTCAGCCAAACAGCAGCAGATTCGGTAGCTGGGCGCCAACAGGCGTTTGCCTGAGCATCCGCTGAAATGAGGCTGTTCCCTCGCTTGGAGGCCAGAAGCCGGTCAGACTGAAGCGCATGACACTTACCCAGCTACAGAAGGCCGAACTCTTGCTCTCGCTGCACGTGCCCGGCGAGCCACTCATCGTGACCAACGTGTGGGATGCCATCACCGCCAAGATCGTGGCCGACGCCCCCGGCGTCAAGGCCCTCGCCACCGCGAGCCACTCCATCTCGAATGTGCGCGGCCTGCCAGACGGCGAAGGCCTCTCGCTCGATGAAGCCATCATTGCCGCCACGATCATCGCCAGCGCGGTGGATCTGCCGGTCTCGGCCGACTTCGAAAAGGGGTATGCACCGGATGCCGCGGGCGTGACCCGCAACGTGCGTCGCCTCATCGAGGAATCCGGCATCGTCGGCATCAATATCGAGGACTCAGTCGGCGCCCCGAAAGCGCCCCAGTTCGACATCGAGACCGCCGCCGCCCGCGTGGCCGCAACTCGCGCCGGCGCCGACCAGAGCGGCATTCCGCTCGTCATCAACGCCCGCGTCGACACTCTGGCCGGCGGCGGCGACTGGGACGAAGCCGTCGCCCGCGCCAACGCCTACCTCGGAGCCGGCGCTGACGTCATCTTCTTCCTCGGCCTGACCGACGAGGATAAGGTGGCCCGCGCGATCGAGCAGGTCAACGGCAAGATCTCGGTGATCGGCGCCCCCGGACTCGTGCCGCTGAAGCGCCTCGCCGAGCTCGGCATCAGCCGAGTCAGCTTCGGCCCCGGCACTCTAGGACTAACCCTCGCGGCCCTGCAGGCCGCGGCCACGAACCTCACCGCACTGGGTGAGTACCCCGCCGACCTCGGGTTCAAGTTCGCCCTGTAAGCCGCCCGCGCATCGAGGCCATCAGCATCCGCTTCTCTCACGCTTCTAGCGGATGCGGGTGGCCTCGTTGTGCTCGATCAGTTGCCAGGTCGCGCCCTCGTCGGCGGAGACCCAGCCCTCCCACTTGTAGCTGTTCGGGGTAATGGCGGTGAAGTTCCAGCGGATCGGGCGGCCGTCGGTTCGGGTGCCCTCTTGCCGCACGCCGTGGCGGTACGGGGTGGCTATGAGCTGGCAGTACTCGCCGAGAGCCGGCGCGAAGTAGCTCACGCGCCAGGCGCCGGCCAGGGAATCGTAGACGCGCACGGTGGTGGCGACGGTTTCAAACCCAGACGGATGCGTCGTGCTCGCGACCACCTCGATGTCCTGCACGGCGCGGCCGTCGAGAATGAACTCGACCATCCACACAAAGTCGCGTTCAATCCACTCGCCGGTGGCCTCGTCGAGGCGGGTGCCCTTGGCTGCCCAGGAGCCGACCATCTGGCCGAAGCGATGCATGCGCCCGGGGTATTCCGGGGTTGGGCCGGCAGCGATGAGCGCCTCGTCGAATCGGGTGGGCATGGAGGTCATACCCAGATTTTACCCGAACCGAGGTTACGTTCGATGTATTACGTTTGCGGGGCTCGCGGGCATCCGCTTACCCCCAAATGGGCGCGTCAGCGGGAGATGACGGTGCGGTGAAAGTTTTGGAACGATCTCGACGCCGTCGGGCCACGCTGGCCCTGGTAGCGGGAGCCGTATTCGCTCGAGCCGTACGGCTTCTCGGCTGGGGAGCTGAGCTGAAAGAAGCACAGCTGGCCGATCTTCATTCCGGGCCAGAGCTTGATCGGCAGGGTCGCGACATTGCTGAGCTCGAGCGTGACGTGGCCGGAGAAGCCGGGGTCGATGAACCCGGCCGTGGAGTGCGTCAGGAGGCCGAGGCGGCCGAGTGAGCTCTTACCCTCGAGCCGAGCAGCAACGTTGTCGGGCAAAGTGACCTGCTCGTAGGTGGCGCCGAGCACGAACTCGCCCGGGTGCAGAATGAACGGCTCGTCGGGCTTGGTCTCGATGAGGTGGGTCAGCTCTGGCTGGTCTTCGGCCGGATCGATGTAGGCGTACTTGTGGTTGTCGAACAGCCGAAACAGGCGGTCGAGGCGCACATCGATGCTCGAGGGTTGGATCATCGCCGGGTCGAGCGGCTCCAAACCGATTCGTCCAGCATTGAGTTCGGCCTTGATATCGCGATCGGAGAGCAGCACGGTGCCAGCCTAGCGGCGCGGGGTTGATATGCTGGCACGGTTCCGATTGTTGTTCATCCACGGTCGGGCGCGCGGATGTAGTTCAATGGTAGAACTTCAGCTTCCCAAGCTGATAGCGCGGGTTCGATTCCCGTCATCCGCTCCCTGCAAGCCCGGTCGCGTTCTCACTGGACAACTTCGCGCGGTGTTGCCGGTCTCCGACCCCACACAGTTGTCTAGTCAGCTCATTTCTCCCGGCACCGGCACCGGCACCGGCACCGGCAAAGCGTCCATGGCCTCAATCCCCGCGCCGATCTGGGCGCCGTCGGTCGCGTCGATCAGGGGCGCCTGCCAGCCGCCGAAAGCGAAGCCACCGGCGGTGTCTTCGTCGGGGCCACCGGGAGCCTGCGCGACTCCGTCGAGCGTGGTGAACAGGTCGATGTGGATGCGGCCGGCCATGACGGTCTCCTTGCAACGGAACGTGCCGACATACTGGCCGTCCACGATCGCGCTGTCAGGGAGCCAGAGCGAGCCGGGTCACCGTGCTCGCCCGAAAACCACAAGCGGGGCAGGGGCGTTCGAGCACCCAGGTTCAGTCAGACGTGTCAGGAACAATAGGCATGGCTTCATGTTAGCGACCAAGCGGCGTGGCGCTCCGGGCGAACTGTCATGGTGCGCCCGATACCGTGGAGACAGGATAGGGAGACAGATGACGGTACTCATTGCTGGATGCGGCGACCTCGGCACCGAGGTGGGCCTGCGGTTCGCCCAACTGGGGCACCGGGTGGTGGGACTGCGGCGCAACGCAAGCGTACTGCCCGCCGAAATTGACGGGCAATCTGTTGACCTCAGCATCACAAAACCCGTTATTCCGGCAGACACCGAGTTCGTCGTCATCGCCATCTCCGCTGGCAGCCCCACCGTCACGGCTTACCGTGCCGCCTACCTCGACGGCCTGCGTAACCTGCTGGATGCGATCGATGACGCGCAGGTCACGCCGCGACGCGTGCTGCTGGTGTCATCGACCGCCGTCTTTGACGTCAACGACGGCAGCCGGGTCGACGAGCAGACCCCCGCCAACCCGAAACCCGGCACCGATTCCATCGTGCTTGACGCCGAGCGGATGCTCCACCAGCGCCTGCCCGCCGCCACGGTACTGCGCCTGGCCGGTATCTACGGCCCCGGCCGGGAACGGCTGATCAAGCAGGTACAAAACGGTGCCGGGCTTTCCGCCCAGTCGCGCCACACCAACCGCATACACCGGGACGATGCGGCCGCCGCGATCGTTCATCTGCTTCTTCGCACTGAGCTCCCGGCTCCGCTCTACCTCGGCGTCGACAACGCGCCGGTACCGGCCAACGAGGTGCTGACCTTTCTCGCGGCCGAGCTCGGCCTGCCCGCGCCAACCGTCAGAGAGTCAAACGAGCCGACTTCGAACCGCGAAAGCCAGCGCGGCGGCGACAAGCTACTCAGCAACCAGCTCTTACGTCAAACCGGGTTTACATTCAGCTATCCATCGTACCGAGAGGGCTACCGAGCGCTTCTCTCCGGGCGAGGCACGCGGCACCGCTAGGCCCGCTCCTGCCGAAATACCTACGTTGTTGGTCCGGCCGGGCCGTCCTCGGAGCCCGATGCGATGATGACTGCCATCGAAGTCAACAGCAACCCGAGCCGAGTCTGGTCTTCCGGCGTCACGTTGCGGGCGGCGTGAGCGAACAGCACTTGAAATTCGTTTTGAAATTTCGCCGCAGTTGCTTGTGCCGCCGGGGTCAGTTCCAGCAGAAGGCTGCGTCGGTCGTGGGGGTGCGGCACGCGGGTGAGCATATCTAGGGCCACGAGATGACTGGAGATCGCAGTTACGGCGCCCGTTGTCATCTCCAGGGACTCAGCGAGCATCTTGGGGGTAATTCTTCCAGCCTCGGCTACCCGGGACAGGGCGCGCAATTCACTGCTGGACACGCCGATCTCGGCCGCGACCTGACTGCGGTTGTGGTCCATAGCGCGGAGGAAAGCGAGAGCCGGTACCGACAGGCACTCCTGGGTGCGTGCCAAGTTGATTGCTTCATCCATGCGTTCCTGACCTCTGGTCGTTACTAATTCCCCGCACTGCAGGTCCGTGTCGTTGCCCGTATCAGGGCTTTCCGTTCCGCCAGTGTATCGGAGCGATCAATTCCTAAAGCTTCTCACAACGTGAATAGTTAAAAGTTTGAGTTACTTGCCGTATATTTGACAATCCGGTGAGTCAGTGGCCCCCACCTGGGGCTCGCAGACCTATGCGCCCATGAGCTCACCACAATGAAATGGATCAGGCGATGCAGAGCTACCGGTTGACGATCAATGATGACTGGTTTTACCTGTCGAACGAGTACAACATCGCAGATTTGAAGGCAACCCTGGCCTCCGCCGTGCATAGCGGCGGTGGCTTCGTGGACATCGTCAGCTCCGTGCAAGCGCAGGTGTCCCTGCTGATCACTGCTTGTTCGGTGGTGAAACTTGAGACCATTGCCGAAGAAGACCTGCCCGACGCCGACTTAGGGTCATCGATCGTCGGACCGACTTATATCGATGAAGACTATTGGCTCGACTGAGCGTTTCACGACGGCACACGCAGAATTCGCTGACCTGCAGCCACTGTTCGGGATTAACGTCAAATCGGCGATTTTGCGCCATTGACGAGAAGCAGGCACCTGAGTACGTTCACGCGAACAGCGCACCTGCATTGCGCCCGCACACCCACTGACAGCACGACTGACTGAAAGGTAGTCTCATGAGTTTCCTTGGATTCCTTCTGCTCGGCCTCATCGCCGGCGCCATCGCGAAGGCAATCCTGCCCGGTCGCCAGGGCGGAGGCTGGTTCATCACCCTGTTACTCGGCGTGGTCGGCGCATTCCTGGGCGGCTGGCTCGGCGGACTCCTGTTCAACGTGAACCTGGGCGATTTCTTCTCCCTGACCACGTGGATTCTCGCCATCGTAGGATCGCTCATTGTTCTTCTCATCTACGGGGCGATCACGAGCCGGCGCAAAGCCTGACCCAGTCCGCCGCCGAAAGGCGGCGCTCCACCCAGTGCGGCGCCCAGTTTTTGGGTGCCGCACTGTTTTGTGCCGACCTTGTTACACGTGTCCACACCCATTTGGGGATATCGGGGCCACAATTAGTACCAATCCGAAGCGGATGGAGCTCCGAACACATAGCAACCACGGGTTAACCCGTGAATCACATAGGAGGCACCTGAAATGCGCACATCACCCAATCGTCTGATCGCAACCATCTTCGGCGCGGTCTACGTTCTCGTCGGACTTCTTGGCTTTGCCGTCACTGGCAGTGTCGGCTTCATCGCCACCCAGGGCGGACTACTCCTCGGCATCTTCGAGGTCAACCCGTTGCACAACGTTGCGCACCTTTTGATCGGTGCCGCCCTACTCATTGCCGGCCTCTCCAACGCCATGGCAGCCAAGGCCACCAACACCACTATCGGTGCCGTCTACCTGCTCCTTGGTATTGTCGGGTTCTTCATCGCGAGCACCTCGTTGAACATCCTGGCGCTTAACACCGCCGACCACTTCCTGCACCTCGCCAGCGCGATCGTGCTTCTGGGTGTCGGCCTCACCGCCGATAAGACGGTTCGCACCCACGCCACGGCCTGACAACCGGCAACACTCCATCCCTTCGCAGCAGATCATCCAAGGAGCATCATGTCCGCGGTCATTCGCACCTGGCTCGGCTTCGCCGCTCTCGGCGCCGCTCTGATCCATCTGGCCGTGGGCGTAACGGCTCCGTTTCCCCTGTCGGTTCTTCTGGTCGGGTTCGGCATCGCTGAACTCGGCTGGGGAATCGCCACCCTCGCCACCGGCCGTGTCCTCACGCCGCGCATCGTCGTCGGTGCGGCCCTCATCCCGGTCTTCATCTGGGGCGTGACGGCCGCGCTCGGCAGCGGACTCGGCGTCACAAGCGCCCAGACCGGTCTGCCGCTGTACCCGATGGTCGTGGCGTCACTATTCAACATTTTCCTGGCCGCAACGGTGGCCATCGCCCTGCGGCGCGCACCGAACGAAATCCCTACGGCCGTCGGTGCCGCCTCGCCCGGCACGTTAACACCCGGCTCACCAACACCAGGCGGCTGGCGTTTTCTCACCGGACTAGTCGTCGGAGGATTTCTGCTCTCGGCGCTCACCACCCCGGCCCTCGCCGCAACCGAGGTCGGCTCGCACGCGGTGCCCCATGGTTCCCACGGGGTTACCGAGTTGATCGTGCCGGACTCGGGCGGCCACGGGTCACACTAGGTTCCTCGCAGAGAAGTGAAACGGGCCCCGCCGGGCAGCAGTGTCAGGCGGGCAGCCCGGTTTCCGGGTCGGTCGATGCCGATCCCGACACACCCAGTCCGGCCAGGTCGGCCACCGGCGGTACCACCTCAATGTTCATGAATCGCTTCACGTTCTCGTCGACGATGATGTCGCTCGGCCGCAACGGGCGGGTCAGGTACAGCCCGTCCAGACTGGTCAGCCGGCTCAATGCCACATAGGTCTGGCCAGGGCTGAACACCCGGGCACCGAGATCCACAATGGCTCGCTCGTACGTCGCACCCTGCGATTTGTGAATCGTGACCGCCCAGGCCAACCGCAGCGGAAACTGCGTGAATTCAGCCACGACATCCCGACTCAGCTTTTTGGTCGCGGCGTTGTAGGTGTACTTGTACTTCTCCCATACGGTCGGCTCGACCTCGTGCACGTCACCGTCGATATCGACGAACACCGTCGAGGTAACCTTGGTCACCGTGCCAATGCTGCCGTTCACCCAGCGCGGGCCTCCATCGAGCGGTGAATCGTTGCGCAGAAACATCACCTGCGCTCCCACCTTGAGCTCGAGCACCTCGTCGGCCGGAAACTGCTTGCCGCCGAAATCCCCGGTGATGTCAGCCTTCGCGGTGAGTGATTTGCCCGACAGCTTCTTCAAAGCGGATGCGTTGATGCGGTTCACAGCGTCGTTGCGGGTCGCCAGGGTGATCAGGCCCTCGCTCGGCGGCGTTCGTGCTCCCGCACCATTCAGGGCACCACCGATCTCGGGAGTGACCTGGCCGTGCCGTACAGCGTTGAGCATCAGCTTGAAGTCATTGTCGCGCTGGCGATGAATCTCGGTGAGCTCGAAGATACGCAACTCCGCGTCACGCCAGACCTTCGCATCGAAGAACCACATCGACCGATAGTGGTCGGCGAAATAGGCGCGCTCGTCGGGGCCGCCCGGCACCGGGGCGAGCTGGTACGGGTCGCCGAACAGCACGATCTGCACCCCGCCGAACACGTCGAATGGCCGCTGCCTGGCCTGGCGCAGGCTGCGGTCGATCGCGTCCATGAGGTCGGCGTTGACCATCGAAACCTCGTCGATCACGAGGGTGTCGATGGTGTTCAGGAGCTTGCGCACCTGGTCGTTCTGGTCGATCGGACTGTCAGCGATCACGCCGATCGGCAGGCGAAAGAGCGAGTGAATGGTCTGGCCGCCCACGTTCAGCGCGGCGACGCCGGTGGGCGCGGCGATCACGATCTGTTTGCTGGTGTTCCACGACAGGTGGTTCAGCAGCGTGGACTTACCCGTTCCGGCCCGGCCGGTGACGAACACGTTCTGCTTGGTGCCCTCGATTGCCGCGAAAACCAGCGCCTGTTCACGGCTGAGCGGAATCTCTGACACGGCACACTCTCTCTGACAGCCAAATGCTGCACAAGACCAGTGCAGGGGACATCCCACTGTAACCGCCCAGCCCGCACTGGCGCGAGATGGCGCGTGGCCGACTGGCCGACCCACCTCCCCATACAATATTCAAGTGACCATTCCCGCCGAACAGCATCGGGCGAGCGGGCGCCGCGGCAGTATGCTCCGGGCCGTTCTCGCCATCGTGGTGGTCGCCGGGCTGCTCGCGGCCGGTGTCGCCGGCACCATCAGTGCCCTCAATCGCACGGTGTACAGCGCCGGCGGCTTTGTAGAGCAGTACCTCGACGCCCTCGCCCGCGGCGACACCGTCGGAGCCCTCGCCCTCGGCGGCGTCATGCCCGGCACGGCCGATCTCGCGGCCTGGGGGCTGACCAACGAGGTCGCGAAGGATCTGCCGGAGACGCTGCTGCGGGCATCCGTTTTGGGCGGTCTTGACAATATCGAACTCGCCAGCACGACCGACACACTCGCCACCGACGACGGAACCGCCCAGACCGTGGTGTTCGACTTTGACCTGAACGGCACCGCGTCGAGCATGGTGTTCACCGTCGAGCGGGCGGGCACCTTCGGCGGTGTTTTCAACGCCTGGGCTTTCAGCACCAGCCCCCTCGCCGTACTGCAGGTCTCTGTACTGCACGAACGGTCGTTCACGGTCAACGGCCTCACCCTCGATACGCGCGCCCACAGCGCAGCGGATGCCCCCGCCACGTTCTCCACGTCCGCCGCGTATCTCGCCTTCGCTCCGAACCGCTACACCTTCGAACACGAGTCGGCCATGCTGACCGCCGAGAAGGCCACCGTGCGCGCGACGGTGGCCGGTCCCACCGCCGTCGAGGTCAACGCCTTGCCGAACGAGGCTATGGTGGGCCAGGTGCAGTCGGAGTTGAACAAGTTCCTCGACGACTGCGCCACCCAGACGGTGCTGCAACCGACCAGCTGCCCGTGGGGCATCACCATCGACGACCGCATTGAGAGCACTCCGGCCTGGTCGATCACCGCGTACCCCACCGTCGCGCTCACGCCCGGCGAGCTGTCGTTTGAAATGGGTGCCACCCCCGGGCAGGCCCATATCGTGGTCGACGTGCAGTCACTGTTCGACGGCGACGTCAGCACCCGCGACGAAGACGTACCGTTCACGATGGGGCTCAGCGTGGTCGTGCAGCCGAGCGGCGCCCTCGCCATCCAGCTGCACTAGGCCCGGCTAGTTGCTCGGGGTCTGAGCGTCGCGCTGGGCGATACGGGCCAGGTTCGCGTTGTAGGCGATCAGCTCGGCGTCCTCGTTGCGGTCGGCCTTGCGGTCCAGCCGCTTGGTGACCTTGGTGTCATCGCGGCTCCACATGACGGCCACGACGACGGCGAGCACGAAGGTGGGCAGTTCGCCGATTCCCCAGGCGACGCCGCCGCCCATCTGCTGGTCGGCGATGGCCGAAAGCCCCCAGGTGCGACCCATGGCGCCGTACCAGTCGGCCAGGAGCAGCCCGGTGCCGCTCATCAGGGCGAGGCCGAAGAAGGCGTGGAAGGCCATGGTCACGAGCAGCAGCAGCAGACGGAAGGCGTAGGGCAGCCGGTACGGCACCGGGTCGATGCCGATCAGGGACTGCACGAACAGGTAGCCGGTGATGAGAAAGTGCACGATCATCCACTGGTGGCCGATGTGGTCCGTGGTCGCCCAGCTGAAGATCGAGGTGTAGTAGAACACCCAGAGCGAGACCCCGAACAGTATGGCGGCGACGATCGGATTGGCGACGATGCCGGCGAAGCGGGAGTGCACCGCGGTGAGGATCCACTCGCGGGCGCCACGACTTCCATCCTGCCGTTTGGCGATGGCCCGCGCGGCGAGCGTCACCGGGGCGCCCGGCACGAGCATCAGGGGTACGAGCATGGTCAGCATCATGTGCATGAGCATGTGGGTGGAGAACAGGTACTTCTCATAGACGTTCACGCCACCGTTGGTGATGTAGAACAGGGTGAGCATGCCGAGAATCCAGAGCACGCTGCGGTAGATCGGCCAGGCGTCACCGCGACGATGCAGTCGGCAGACTCCGGCGAGGTAGAAGAAGATGCCGAAGGCACAGAACAGAATCCAGGCGAGGTCGAAGTTCCACTCGGTGAAGTAGCGCGAGAAGGTCAGCTCGGGCGGCAGCAGTTCACCGGTCAGAATCTGCGCCGGCGTCGACTGGGGAATCTCCGTTGCGACCACCTGGGCGACCGGAGTGGCCGTGCGGGCGAGGGCTGCGGCGACACCGGAGGCGAGGCCCATGAAACCGAGCTCGGTCACGACCAGCCACCAGAACCACGGGCTGCGCGCCGGTCCCGAGCGCTGCATCCGCTTGATGAAGAATTGGCGGTGCAGAATGCCGAAGCCACCGAGGGCGATGAGGGCGGTGACCTTGACCAGCACGAGAATACCGTAGGGGCTCGACAGGTTGTCCCAGCTGCCGATGCGCAGCTCGGCGCTGACGTAGCCCGACGCAGCCACGACGATGAAGGAGATCAGCGCGAGCGAAGAATACCGCCCAACCACCGAGCGGATGCGTTCGCCGTCCAGTTGGGTGCGCAGCACGATGATGGTGAGCAGGCCGCCCAACCAGATCGCCGCGAAGACGAGGTGCAGGCCGAGGGCGGTGATAGCGGCGTTGTGCCCGGCAGCGCCCGCGGAGTGCCCCTGCTGGGCCATGGGTAGCAGCGAGGTGAGAGCCAGCACGGTCACGAAGACCAACGCGGTCTGGTTGCGCACGGCGAAGCACAGCACCGTGACGCCGGCGGCGATCAGTGTGGTGGCGAGCCAGGCCTGCCCCAGTTCGATCTGGCTGAAGAATTGGCCGACCGTGGCGCTGAACTGATCGCTGATTCCGAAGGGCACGTTGGTGACCTGCAGAAAGGTCAGAAAGCCCGTGACAGCGGATGCGACGGCGAACACGGCCGCCGACGCCGCGGCGAAGTCCAGGGCGGTGCCGAACTCGCGTTCCTTGGGGCTGAGCGCGAAGAGAGTGAGCACGAGGGCACCGATCGTGCCGGCCGCCGCGAGGTTGACCACGAGCTTGGCGATGGGGAGCCCCCAGCGCACCACCGGTCCCGGGTCGGCCAGTAGCTGGGCCGAAGCTCCGCCGCCATAGGCCAGGGCAACAAGGGTGGACAACACAGCGACCAGCAGCAGGGCTGCCGGTCCGAGAACGCGGACGAGACGGGGCACCTGCCCAGCTTATTCGCCCGACCCTGGGCATCCGTCGCGCCTGGTGCGTTCATGGGCAGCAACGAGGACGCCGAGCGGTGAGTTTGCCGCTCATCTTGGGTCGAAACTCACGGCTCGGCGTCGGTAACTCACAGCTCGGCGTCAGAAGAGTGCCCGGGGACCCAGGCAGCCACCCGAACACGCGAAACGGATGCCACGGGCCTGAAAAAGGGGCGCCGACCGTAGTCGACGCCCCTTCTCTACAGCAAAAGCTACTTGGCGGCAGCCTTGAGCTTGCTTCCGGCGGTCAGCTTGACGCGGTGGCCGGCAGCGATGGCGATCTCTTCGCCGGTCTGCGGGTTGCGGCCGGTGCGAGCAGCGGTTGCGGTGCGCTCGACGCCCAACCATCCCGGGATGGTGACCTTGCCATCAGCGGCAACGGTCTCGGCCAGGGTTGCAAAGAATGCGTTCAGAACGCCGTCAACGGCGGCCTGGCTCTGTCCGGAGTCAGCGGCAACCTTGGCAACGAGCTCGGTCTTGTTCAGCGACTTGTCAGCCATTGAGTGTCCTCCTCGGACCTTCGTCTGTATAAACAGCGATATTCGTAATACGGATGCTCCTCGAGAGAGAAGCCCCGTTGGTCGGTTCGACCGAGTTGAAATCTAGCATTGATCCGCCAAAATCCCCGGATTTACGGCGATTTCCGACCATTTCAGGGCAGTTTCACCCTCTCGAGCACTCGATTTTCGCTCTCCGCGAAACATCCGCGAACACAAAACGGGATGCCGACAATAAGTCGACATCCCGTTTGGATGATTCAGAGGCCGTCGAAGACAAGCTTCAGCGGCTGCCAGCAGAAGTTACCAGCTGGACTTGGTGATGCCGGGCAGCTCGCCGCGGTGCGCCATGTCGCGAAAACGAACGCGCGAGATGCCGAACTTGGAGAGGTGGCCACGGGGACGACCGTCAACGGCGTCACGGTTGCGCAGGCGCACCGGGCTCGCGTTGCGCGGCAGCTTCTGCAGGCCCTTGCGAGCGGCTTCACGCGACTCGTCGGTGCCGGCCGGGTCGACCAGGGCCTTCTTGAGCTCAAGGCGCTTGACGGCGTACCGCTCAACGATGACCTTGCGCTGGTTGTTCTTGGCAATCATGCTCTTCTTCGCCATGTTTAGCGCTCCTCACGGAAGTCAACGTGCTTACGGATGACCGGGTCGTACTTCTTGAGTACCAGACGGTCGGGGTCGTTACGGCGGTTCTTCTTGGTCACATAGGTGTAACCGGTTCCAGCCGTGGAACGAAGCTTGATGATCGGACGTACGTCATGAGCCTTAGCCATTAGATCTTCACCCCACGAGCGAGAACGTCCTTGACGACGCTCTCGATACCACGAGCATCAATGACCTTGATGCCCTTTGCGGACAAGGTCAGTGTGACCTTGCGACGAAGCGACGGCACGTAGTACGTCTTCTTCTGAACGTTCGGGTCGAAACGACGCTTGGTGCGTCGGTGCGAGTGCGAAATGTTGTGTCCGAAGCCGGGAACAGCTCCGGTCACCTGGCATACAGATGCCATTGTTACCTCCATTACCGAAGAGCGAATGCTCTTCCCAAGATCCCTTGTCGACGGGCAGAACCACATCAGCTCCGAGCAAACTCAGAACCGGGGGAGAATCGCCCGCAATGTACGCACACAGGCGTAGCAGCTGTCAACGCTACTAGATTCCCGCACCTCTCGCAAACTGAACTGGCCGCGAGGCGGGTGAAGTGTTGCTTCAGCGAGGTCGAAGCAACACTGCACCCGCTTTCGCGAAACGGTTCAAGCGGATGCTGCGGCCTTGGCCGTGCAGGCGGCGCACAGCCCGAAGACGTCCACGACGTGGGCGGCTTGGGTGAACCCGTTCTGGGCGGCGACGTCTTTGGCCCACCGCTCGACGGCATCCGCTTCGATCTCCACCGTGAGGCCGCAGTTGCGGCAGATCAGGTGGTGGTGGTGCAGGTTGGTGCTACAGGCGCGGTACAGGCTCTCGCCCTCCGGCGACTGCAGGGAGTCGGCGTCACCCTTGACGGCGAGGTCGGCGAGAGCGCGGTAGACCGTGGCTAGGCCGATCGGAGATCCGGTGGCGTGCAGGGCGGAGTGCAGGGCCTGGGCACTGACGAAGCCGTCGTTTGCATCGAGGGCGCCCCGTACGGCCTCACGCTGCCAGGTGTTTCGCTTCATGCTTTCAACCGTAACGATGTTCGCGTGGGTCGGCGTGCATCCGTTTGGCCGGGCGCGCCTGCTGCAGCGACCAGCCGTCGAAGAACCAGGGCGAGCAGAAAGAGGGCGGCCGCCGTCAGGGCGATCGCCGGGCCGGCCGCCACGTCGAGGGAGCGGGACAGCAGCACGCCAACGACACCGGCCACCGCGCCGATTACGGGCGCGATGACGAACATCTGGGTGGTCGTGCGTGACACGAGGCGGGCTGCCGCAGCGGGGGCTGCGATCAGGGCGATGGCCAGGATGGCGCCGACGGCCGGCATCGCCGTGACGACCGTGGCCGTGATGAGCACGAGCGTGAGCAGTTCCATGGGCCATTCGTGATATCCGGCCGCGCGAAAACCGCCAACATCGAAGGTCGAGAACATGATTTGCCGGCCGAACAGCACGATGCAGAGCACGGCGAGACCCAGCACGACGGCCACGAGGGTCACGTCCTGGTCGGTCACTGTGAGGATGGAGCCGACCAGGTAGGAGTCGACCTTGACCGGCAGCGAGGGGTTGAGCCCCTGGAGCAGAACCCCGAGAGCGAAGCCGGCGGTGAGCAGAATGCCGGAGGCGACCTGATTGCCCTGACGTTTCACCCGCCCGATCATGGTCATGATGCCCACGATGAACACGCTCGCCACCGCGGCCCCCAGCGGGATACTCACGCCCAGGATGGCCGCGCCGACCGCTCCGGGAAACGTCGCGTGGGTGAGGGCCTGGGCGAAGAACGTGCGCTGGCGCAGCACGACGAGCGTGCCGACCAGGCCGCTGAGGGCCCCGATCAGCAACGCGGCCAGGAGAGCCTGTTCGAAGTAACCCATCAGTGCGCCGCCGATCCCGCAACAACCCGCGTTCGATGCGGGCCGCCGATTCGGTCGAGGACGAGCCGTAGTACCAGGGCCAGCACGTAGCCGGCGACAAGAACGAGTACGACGGTGGCTCCGCTCGGCAGGTCGACTCCGCCGTTCACCGACGCTTCGTAGCCGAGCGCGAGCCCCACCCAGGCGGCCAGGATCGCGAAGCCGGCGGCGACCGGAAAGAGCAGCCACAGGCGATTGGTCACCAGCCGCGCCACGGCGCCCGGCACGATCAGCACGGCGAGCACGAGCAGGTTTCCCACGGCGCTGCTGGCCGCGACCACGACCAGGGCGATGGCAACGTTGAGCAGAATGTCGAGTACGAGCGGCCGGTAGCCGGCCGCCGCGGTGCCCTCCAGGTCGAAGGCGCGAAACACCTGCTCCTTGAGCGTGAACCCCACGATGATCAGCGCGATCAGGCAGACCACGACGGTCTGGTTGACCTCGGCCGGGCTGACGGTGAGCAAACGCCCGAAGAGCAGTGCGTCGAGCTGGCCGACGTAGTTTGTTTCCCGTGAAACAACGATGATTCCCACGCTGAACATGGCCGTGAAGACGATCGCGATCGCGGCGTCTGAGGTGACGGCCCGTCTAACGATCACCGTGAGCACGACAGCGGCAAGAAGGGCCGCGATCAGTGCTCCCACGAACAGGCCGTCGCGCCCGCCCCAGACGAATCCGATGGCCACGCCGGGAAAGACCGCGTGCGTGAGTCCGTCACTGATGAACTCGAGCCCGCGCAGGTTAACGAGCACACCCACGAGCCCGGCCACGAGGCTGAGCACGACGAGCACGAGCAGCGCCCTGGCCATGAACGGCAGGTCGAAGGCTGTGATGAGGGCATCCACTCAGTGACCTCCGTGGCCGGGAACCACGATGGTGTGCTCGTCCATTTCCACACCGACCGAGCCGAACGCCCTTTGCACGTTGGCCAGGGTCAGCACCTCATCGCGCGGACCGAAGGCCACCTGGGCGCCGTTGAGCAGCAGAACGCTCTCACACACGGCCCGAGCGAGGTCGAGGTCGTGGGTGGACACGAGCACCGCGACACCCTGTTGCTTGAGGCGTTTCACCGTTTCGATGAGGGCGTCCCGGTTGACCTGATCGAGGCCGTTGAACGGCTCATCCAGCAACAACAGACGCGGGGCGGATGCCACGGCGCGCGCCAGCAGACCGCGCTGCTGCTGCCCGCCCGACAGCTCACCGAAGCGTGTCTTGGCGCGGTTGCCCAGGCCGACGGTCTCGAGCGCCTCGGTCACGGCCCGGCGGTCGGCCCGAGCGGGCACGCGCCACCAGCCGAGGGACCGGTAGCGGCCCATCATGACGACCTGCTCGAGTGAGACCGGAAAATGCGGGTCGAGTTGGTCGGTCTGCGGTACGTAGCCGATGTAGCCGGCCGGTGCCGGCCACTGTCCGAGCACCTCGACAGTGCCAGCCGTGCGGGTGATGAGCCCGAGAATGCCTTTGAGCACGGTGGACTTGCCCGAGCCGTTGGGGCCGATCAGGGCAACGGCCTGGCCGGGCGACACGGTGAAGTCGATTCCGGTCAACGCGGCCTCGGGACCGTACGCGAACGACGCTGCCACCACTCGAAGAGCGGCGGCAGCGTTCGCTGGGGGGGTTACTTGAGAAGTGTTCTCGATCACGTGTTAACTATTGCAGGTCGGCGGGCAGCGGCGAGGGTGTGACGCCCCAGGATTCGAGCATGAGCGTTGCATTGTGCAGTTGCGCCTTGATGTAGGTGTCTCCGGCGCTTCCGGTCGGGCCGAGCGAGTCGACATAGAGAGCTTCGTCGCCGGAGTAGACGGTGACACCGGCTTCGGTCGCGATCGTCTCGGCGGTCTTGGGGCTGAGCGACGCCTCGGAGAAGACGGCCGTGACGCCGGTGGCCTTGATGGCCGCGACCAGGGCGTCGATCTCGGCGGCGCTCGGCTCGGCGTTGTCATCGAAGCTCGGAATCACGGAGCCGACATAGTCGATGTGGTACGCCGCGGTGAAGTACCCGAGGGCGTCATGATTGCTCACGAGCAGGCGCTCGCTCTCCGGTACGGTGTCGACGTTGGTGCGGATCCACTCATCAAGGTCGGTGAGCTGTGCCGTGTACGCGGTGGCATTGGCTTCGAAGGCGCTTGCATTGCCCTGGTCGGCGGTCACGAGGCCGTCGGTGATCGTCTGCACGATGGTCTCGGCGTTGTGCACGTCAGTCCAGATGTGCGGGTCGCCGCCGTCGTGGGCGTGCGCGTCGTCTGTGGCGGGCGCATCGGCTTCATCGGTGTGGGCATCCGCTTCGTCGGCGGTGTGATCCTCGCCGGCGCCGACCTCTGAGATGGTGATGCCGGTATCGGCGTCGATCGTGACGCCGTCAAAGCCCGAGGCGGCGATGGCGTCGTCGAGCCACTCTTCGAGTCCGACGCCGTTGATGACGAGCACGTCCGCGGCACCGAGCGCGGTCAGGTCGGCCGCGGACGGGTCGTAGCTGTGGGCGCTCTGGTTGGGCTGAATGAGCTGGGTGAGATCCACGCCGCTGGCGTTACCGATGACATTACGAGTGAAGTCGGCGACCTGGGTGGTCGTCGCGACGATTTGGAGGTCGGCGTCCGCGCCGTCGGCGCTCGCGGTCGTGCCAGCCGAGCACCCCGAGAGGGCGAGGGCGGTCGACGCGAGGAGTGCGGGAACGATAAAGGATCTCTTGTGCATCCCCCGAGAATAGCCTTGCTGATAATGATTGTCAAAACCATTAGCGGGTCGTTGCGATTACTCGAGCAGCAGGGCCGGCTCCTCGATGATGCTCGCGACGTCGGCGAGAAAACGGCTCGCGACATCACCATCGACGACGCGGTGGTCGAAGCTCGCGCCGATCGTGGTCACGAACCGGGCACGCACCTCACCGTCAACCACCCACGGCTTCTGCTTGATCGTGCCGAGGGCCACGATTCCGGCCTCGGGAAAGTTGAGAATGGGCGTACCGGTGTCCATGCCGAACACGCCGATATTGGTGATCGTGATCGTGCCATTGCTCATCTCGGCCGGGCTGGTCTTGCCGTCACGAGCGGTTATGGTGAGCTTCTCGAGCGCCGCAGCGAGTTCGAGCAGGCTCATGTCCTGCGCCTCCTTGATGTTCGGCACGATCAGCCCGCGCGGTGTGGCCGCGGCGATACCGAGGTTCACGTAGTGCCGCACGATGATCTCCTCATCGGTGAACGTGGAGTTCACCGTGGGGTTGCGGCGCACCGCCCAGATCATGGCCTTCGCCATGATCAGCAGCGGCGACACCCGAATGCCCGCGAAGTCGGTCGAGGCCTTGAGACGTTTGACGAATTCCATGGTGCGCGTGGCATCCACGTCAACGAACAAGCTCACGTGCGGCGCGGTGAACGCGCTCTTCACCATCGCCTGGGCAATGGCCTTGCGCACGCCCTTCACCGGGATGTGTTCGTCGCGATCCGTCGGCCATTCCGGTGTCTGAATGTTGCGGAACACACTGGCCTGGGTCGCCCCGCGCAGCACGTCTTCCCGCGTCACGTCGCCGACCGGACCGGTCGCCTCGACCAGAGACAGGTCGACGCCGAGGTCCTTGGCGAGTTTACGAATGGGCGGCTTGGCCATGACCGGCCCAGCGGATGCCGCGCGTCGCGTCGGTTCCAGCGGCTCGGCCCGCGCACGCACCGGCGCTTGGGGCGCCAGGGTTTCGTGGGCGACGCTCGAGGTGTGGCGCCGACGCCGGGTCGGCATGGTCGCGGCGGCGCCGCGGCCCACGAGCACGGGTTCGGGCGCCTCATCGCTGATGCTGCTGCCGGTGTCGGTGGCCAAGTCGGTGACGTCGGTGGTCTCGGCGACGGGGGCAACGGCATCCGTTTGAGAAACCGAGACGTCGGAGTTGATCGTGATGATGAGGGTGCCCACGTCGACGGTGGTTCCGGCTGCGACCAGGATTTCCCCGACCACGCCGACGAACGGTGACGGCAGCTCGACCAGCGATTTGGCCGTCTCAATTTCGACCAGCACCTGGTTGATCGTCACGGTGTCGCCGGGGGCGACCTTCCATTCCACGATCTCGGCCTCGGTCAGGCCTTCCCCGACGTCGGGGAGGGTGAATTTAGAAACGCTCATAAGAGGCCTTTCCTGACGTTCATTAGTAGGCGAGAGCGCGGTCGACGGCTTCGAGCACCCGGTCGGGGCTGGGCAGAAAGTGCGTCTCGACGGCAGCCGGTGGAAACGGTGTGTCGAAGCCGGAGACCCGCAGCACGGGCGCTTCGAGCGTGTAGAACGCGCGCTCGGCGACCGTGGCGGCGATCTCGCTGCCGACGCTCACGAAGCCGGGCGCTTCCTGGGTGACGACGAGGCGACCGGTTTTCGCCACCGAACCGAGGATTGGTCCGTAATCGATCGGGGAGATCGAGCGCAGGTCGATGACCTCGAGGCTGATGCCCTCGGTGGCGGCGAGTTCGGCGGCCTGCAGCAGCACGCTCACCATGGCGCCGTGACCGACGACGGTGACGTCGGTGCCGGCGGACGCGACGCGGCTGGCGTGCAGCGGCGTTCCGCTCTCACCGAAGCGCACCTCGCCCTTGGGCCAGTAGCGGCTCTTCGGCTCGAAGAAGATTACCGGGTCGTCACTCGCGATAGCTTCCTGCATCATCCAGTAGGCGTCGTGCGGGTTGGACGGGCTGACCACGCGCAGACCGGGGGTGTGCGCGAAATAGGCCTCCGGGCTCTCCTGGTGGTGCTCGATCGAGCCGATGTGTCCGCCGTACGGAATGCGGATGACCACCGGCATGATCAGGCCGCCCTCATGGCGATTGCGCATGCGGGCCAGCTGGCTGGTGATCTGGTCGAAACCGGGAAAAACGAATCCGTCGAACTGGATCTCGCAAACCGGGCGAAAGCCGCGCATGGCCAGGCCGATGGCGGTGCCAATGATGCCGGATTCGGCGAGCGGGGTATCAAGAACCCGCTTGTCGCCGAATTCGGCGATGAGCCCCTCTGTCACCCGAAAAACGCCGCCGAGCGGGCCGATGTCCTCGCCCATCAGCAGCACCTTGGGGTCATCCTGCATCGCTTGACGCAGTCCGGCATTCAGAGCCTTCGTCATGGGCAGCGAAGCGGATGCCACGCTCGTGTCGGTCGCAGCGTTCATCAGTTCTTACCTTCGTCAAAAGACGCTTCGTAGCGTTCCAGCCAGGCCTTTTGCTCAGCCACGAGCGGATGCGGTTCGGCGTAGACGTTGTCGAAGATCACCGATTGCTCTGGGCCGGTGATTTCCAGAGCGCGACGACGGGCATCGGCCGCGAAGTCGGCCGCTTCTTCATCGACGGCGTCGAGGAATTCCTGCTCGATGCCCCGGCCCTGCAGGTAGCTGCGAAAGCGCACGATCGGGTCGCGGGCCACCCAGTAGGCGAGTTCCTCCGGGTCGCGGTACTTGGTGGGGTCGTCGGCGGTGGTGTGCGCACCGACCCGGTAGGTGAGCGCCTCGATCAGGGACGGGCCCTGGCCGGAGCGAGCGTCATCCATCGACTTTGCCGTGACGGCGAAGCTCGCGAGCACATCGTTACCGTCGATCTGGGTGCCCGGCATGCCGAAGCCGCCGGCGCGCAGATAGAGCGGAGTGCGGGATTGCCGTGCGACCGGCACCGAGATGGCCCAGTGGTTGTTCTGCAGAAAGAACACCTGCGGGGTCTGGTAGCTCGCCGCGAAGACGAGCGCCTCGTTGGCGTCGCCCTGCGAGGATGCACCGTCGCCGTAGTAGACGATGACGGCCTGGTCGGTCTCTGGGTTGCCGGTCGCGGTCGACCCGTCGAGCTGCATGCCCATGGCATAGCCGGTGGAGTGCAGGGTCTGCGAGGCGAGCACGAGGGTATAGAGGTGAAAGTTTCCGTGCTCTTCGGGTACCCAGCCGCCGAGGGTGACTCCGCGCAGCATGCGCAGGATGTCCACAACGTCGAGGCCGCGGATCATGCCGACGACGTGCTCCCGGTAGGAGGGGAACACGTGGTCCTGCGGCCTGGTCGCGTAGGCCGACCCGACCTGGGCGGCTTCCTGGCCGTGGCTTGGCACCCAGAGGGCCAGCTGGCCTTGGCGCTGCAGGTTGGCCGCCTCGGTATCGAACTTACGCACCACGACCATGTCGTGGTAAAACCTGCGGTGGTCGGCCTCGGTGAGTCTGTTGAGATAGGGAAGAAACTCCTCGGCGGCGGCGTTGGGTTCGAACGCGCCGTTCGGAGAGATCATCCGCACGCAGGTCTCGGCCCCATCGAGGCCAAAGGGAGCGGATGCTGCAAGGCGTGGCGCAGTCGCGTCGTTTCGGGTGGCTGACACCGTACTAACCTATCTTCCGAGCTGGGTGATCGGCGGGAAGAGCGTCGACAAGATCCGCGCTCATTAGTAGGAGTGTCGCCACAGCCTGCTCCTCACCGATAGAAACTCGAATACCTTCGGGCGCGAACGGACGAACGACGAGGCCGGCCTCACCCAGCGCCTCGGCCACAGTGGTCGTTTCAGCACCGGTCGGCAGCCACAGAAAGTTCCCCTGGGGCGCAGGGATGTTCCAACCCTGTCGGGTCAGCTCCTGCCAGGTCGCATCGCGACGCGCGGCGATGACGCGAACCCGCTCGAGCAACTCCTTCTCCGCTTTCAGGGACGCGATCGCGCCGGCTGCGGCCTGCGCGGTGACCGAGAGTGGAATCGCGGTCGATCGGGCGGCGTTCAGAATATCCACCGGGCCGAGCGCATAGCCAACCCGCAGCCCGGCAAGGCCGTAGGCCTTGGAGAAGGTGCGAAGAACGACCAGATTGGGGTAGCGGGCGAGCAGTGGCGGGCCATTCACGGCATCCGCTTGGGTGACGAACTCGATATATGCCTCATCGAGAATGACCAGGAGGTCGGTCGGCACGACGGCCATGAAGGCCTCGAATTCGTCCTTCGTGACGATCGTGCCGGTGGGATTGTTCGGCGAACAGACAATGATGACCCGGGTGTTGTCGCTGATCGCGGCGGCCATCTCGGGCAAATCATGGCCGTGATCGCTGCGATTGGGCACGCGCACGCTGGTAGCACCGGCGACGGCCACGAGGGAGGGGTAGGCCTCAAACGACCGCCAGGAGTAGAGCACTTCATCGCCGGGGCCGGCGGCAGCGAGAATGAGCTGGGCCAGCAGGGCCACCGAGCCGGAGCCGACATGCACCTGGTCAAAGTCGAGGCTGTACTTGGCGGCGAGGCGTTCGCGCAGAACCAGCGCCGAGGCGTCCGGGTAGCGGTTGTAGGCCGTTTCGGCCGTGACTGCCGCGATTACACCGGGCAGGGGGTCGAACGGGTTCTCATTGCTGGAGAGTTTGAAGGCACTGGCGGCGGCCGGTTTGCCCTGCTTGTAGGCCGGGAGGGCGATGATCTCCGGGCGCAGTCGGACTGAGGGGCGGTCTGAGAGGCTCACTCGGTGAGTCTACGCCCGGATATATTCGCTGTTGAGAATGAATGTTCGCTTGACTTTCGGCCGCCACGACCTGCATGGCCCGAGCCAGTGAGATAGTAGGGGCATGGCCAGATTCCTGATCCAACTGATCGTCAACGCGGTAGCCCTGTGGTTCACCGCCCTGCTCGTGACGGGGGTGCACGTCACGCCCTACGCGCCGGATGCCGGTGCCAGCGTGCTCACCTATCTTCTGATTGCGCTCATCTTCGGCTTCGTGAACACCGTTGTCGGCGGGGTGCTGCGCGTCATTGCGTTTCCGCTCTACATTCTGACGCTCGGACTGTTCGCGTTGATCGTCAACGGCCTGCTCCTGCTGCTCGTGGGTTGGCTTTCCGGTTTCCTGGGCTTCGGCCTCGTCGTTGACAGCTTCTGGTGGGGCGTACTGGGTGCCCTCGTACTCGGCATCATCTCCTGGCTGCTCGGGCTGATTCTGCGCCCGGTCACCGCACGCGACTGAGCTGCGGCAGGAAGAAACCTACTGCGGCGCAGGCCTTTCCGGCACGCGGCTGCCGCGCCACAAGACCGCCTCGCCCGCTTCGCTCCCCAGAACGTCGGTCACGGTGTCCCGAAAGCCCTGCAGGTTCGCCTCCGGAGATGCATCAATGAGCAGCGCTGTCTCGCGGTACGTGTCGAGGTTGTGAGCCGGCAGGGCGGCCCCGGCTGGGAGCGGTTCGGAGGCGAATGCCTCACGGCGCACGGTCACCCGGTCATCGGAGTCGGTCAGGCTGTCTCCGCCCATCGCAGGTACGATGTCGTCGGTGTGCTCGACCGTCAGGGTGGCTACGCCGTCCGGCACGGGCACCTTGGATTCGGGTGCCCCAAAGGTGGCCACCGCCTGCACGTTGAACCAACTGTACGCAGCCACCTGGGTGGCGATCAGGCCGCCCTGGGAATGGCCGGCAAGCACAACAGGGTCGGACGGTGCGATTCCGGCCGCCTTCATGGCGCTTATCACGGTCTCGAATGAACCCGCGGTCTGCCCGGCCATCGCGGTGATGTTGGAGGTGAGGTCTAAGGGGTCCGTTTTGGCGATGGCATCCCATTCAACGGTTCCACTGATGTAGACCGCCCACGACGGATGCTCGGCGTCGCCATAATTCTCGATGCGCACCTGCGGCTTCCCTGCGACGGCCTTCGGGATTCGCTCAGCAAGGTCACCGACACCAGTGGGTGGCGTCGGTTGGGTTGGAGTTCCCACGGCAGCCACGCTCACCGGACTTTCCCGGAACACGCCTCCGTTGCGCGCCACGGCCAAAACGCCGAGCGCTGTGCGTGAGATGCCGATGACACCCAGCCCTTCGTCACCGAAAGCCCGACCAACGGATCGCGGTGTACCGGCCAGGCCCCAAGCTACGTCGTCGAGCGACGAGGCCGCAGCTCGTACCAGGGCTACCACGTTCGGGTTCGTGAGAAGGCGGGGGTCGAGCTCGTCCGCACCGTTGCGGGCGGCCGGCGACCGGGAGGGCGAACGCAGACTTCCATGAAGCCCTATGCGCCCGACGCTGGCAGCACCGGCCATGGAGACACCGAACGGCGTGCCTGCAAGGGCAAAAACGCCACCTCGAAGTAACCGGCCCAGGCCATATGCGAGATCTGCGGCACCCATCAATGCAGCCTCCCGGGCGACACGCTCCACGTATCCGTAACTTCTAGCCGCTGCAACGAGATTGTCCGCGGTAACACCGCAGTACTCGTGAAGCGAATTCAGCCGGCCGGCCACCTGGAGCAGATCAGGCCAGGGGTCCTGGCCCAGCCAGTTCGCCGGCCAGTACGGGTCCAGATTGCGGATCCGATACGCGCGACCCACCCAGTCGGCCAAATCATCTCGCAGAACGTTCAGGAACTGTGCCTGGGCCAACACTTCATCGGTGGCAACGATGGTCGTACCTCCGACCGAGACGGTCAGGTCGCCGTCAGCGAGGCCGTCCCTCACGCCGGACACAGCTCCTCCTCGAGGTAGATCTGGTTTCGCACGCTGGCCACCGCCTCGTGCAGGTAGTGCAGCACAACATCGAGGTGTTGCACGATGTCTGCGACGCAGCCCGAGTAAGCCCGCTGAGATTTGGAACTCCAGAATTCGCTGGGGTCCAGGGCGAGCAACTGGCGACGTTTGCCCTCGATTTCGGCATGCAGGCCGAGCAGGAGATCGCGCTGGGAATGCATCATCGCCAGGTGCTCAGGACTATATGGCCCACCCGGCATCCGCCCCACTGCGTCCATGACACCTCCAGGTCGCGACAATCGTCGCAGAATCCGCGACGCACCCGGCTGCCCGTCGCGCAATCTGTGCACAGAGACCGAATACTGGGCGTGTGGAGAAGGCGAAACTGCTCCAGAATGGAAGACATGTCCTTCGCGTCACTCACCCCCGACGAGTCGACGCCGTTTCGAATCATTTTCGTCTGCACCGGAAATATCTGTCGGTCGCCCATGGCCGAGGTTGTGCTGCGCGACCTCGTCACGAAACTCGGACTCGGACGTCTCATCGCGAGCAGCTCGGCCGGCACCGGAGACTGGCATGTGGGTGAGCAAGCCGACGGTCGCACGATCACGGCCCTGGCCAAGCGCGGCTACGACGGCAGCCACCATCGGGCCCGCCAGTTTGACCCGCTGTGGTTCGCCGAGCACGACCTCGTCGTCGTGCTCGACCGCAGCCAGGAGCGCATTCTGCGCAACTGGGCCCTGGAGGATCGCGATCGCGCCAAGGTGCGCCTGCTGCTGAGCTTTGACGCCCAGCAGGCCGCCCTGTTCGACGTGCCTGACCCCTACTATTCCGACGATGCGTTGTTTGACGCCGTATTAGGCATGATTGAGAGGGCAAGTCACGCACTTGTGAAACAACTTGCACCCGCAATTCGACAGGGAGTCCGATGAGTCACCTACCCGTACAGGTTCTGAGCCCGCTTGATGGCCGCTACCGAGCCGCCGTTTCCGATCTGGGCGAGTTCCTGTCCGAGGCCGGTCTCAACCGGGCCCGCGTGCGCGTCGAGGTGGAGTGGCTGATCACCCTCACCGACCGCAGCCTGTTCGGTTCCGCGCCCCTGAATGACGAGCAGAAACTCGCCCTGCGCACGCTCGTGACCGACTTTGGCCAGCCCGAGATCGACGAACTGGCCGAGCTCGAGGCCACCACCCGCCACGACGTGAAGGCCGTCGAATACCTCGTTCGCCGACGCCTCGGCACACTGGGCCTCGATCACATCAGCGAGCTCACCCACTTCGCGGCGACCAGCGAGGACATCAACAACCTCTCCTATGCCCTCACCGTGCGGGATGCCGTGCAGACCGTCTGGCTGCCCAAACTGCGCCTCGTGATCGGAGCACTTCGCAGCAACTCGCTGGAATTTCGAGCGGATGCGATGCTGGCCCGTACCCACGGGCAGCCCGCGACGCCGACCACCATGGGTAAGGAACTCGCCGTGTTCGCCTACCGCCTCGAACGCATCGTGCGGCAGATCGAGGCCGGCGAATACCTGGGCAAATTCAGTGGCGCCACCGGAACCTTCGCCGCCCACGTGGTCGCCGATCCGTCCGTTGACTGGCCGGCCGTCTCGCGCGAGTTCGTCGAGGGTCTCGGCCTCGGCTGGAACCCGCTCACGACGCAGATCGAGTCGCACGACTGGCAGGCCGAGCTGTACTCCCGCGCATCCCACGCAAACCGCATTCTGCACAACCTGGCCACCGACATCTGGTCCTACATTTCAATCGGCTACTTCCGCCAGATTCCCCAGGTCGGTGCCACCGGCTCCTCGACGATGCCGCACAAGATCAACCCGATTCGCTTCGAGAACGCGGAAGCCAACCTCGAACTGTCCTGCGCCATCCTGGACTCACTCGCGGCTACCCTCGTGACCAGCCGCCTGCAACGCGACCTCACCGACTCCACCACCCAGCGCAACATCGGAGTCGGCTTCGGGCATTCGTTGCTCGCGCTCGACAATATCCTGCGGGGCCTCGGCGAGATCGACATAGACCGTGCGCTGCTGGCGAGCGACCTCGACTCCAACTGGGAGATTCTGGGCGAGGCGATTCAGACCGTGATTCGCGCTGAAGTCTCGGCCGGCCGCTCGTCCATCGAAGACCCATATGCCCTTCTCAAGGAGCTGACCCGCGGCAAACGCATCACGAGCGCGGACCTGGCGGCATTCGTTTCGGCCCTCGATATTGGCGAAGCGGCCAAGACCCGCCTTCGGGCCCTGACCCCTGGTAGTTACGTCGGCCTCGCCGCCGCCTTGGTTGACTACCTGCCGTAGTCGTCACCAGTTACAGGAAAGCACCTTCGCCCACAGGGACGAAGGTGCTTTTTTGGCGCTGCGGTGCCGGCTAGTGTCCGTTCTGCTCGTCGAGGTCGGTCTGCTCCGAGGCATTGGGCTTCATGCCGAGCACGAGCATGGCGATCACCACGAGCGCCACGATGAACGTCACGCCGAGTCCGATAACGGAGAGCATGACCTCGCGCGTGGTGCCCAGAATGGTCAGCCCGACGAACAGGGCCATTCCGGCCGAAATGGCGAGCAATTCGACCGGCTTCAGTCGGTCAGAGCGGCTGGGCTGGTGCGCCGAGTTGGGCGCGCCAGGGGTCTTCTTGGTCACAGTGAGTCCAAATCTTTAGGCGCGGTGTTCGTTGGTGCGGTGTTCGTTGGTACGGCGGCGTCGCGGCGCTGCCTGGGCGAATCCCATTTGATGGAGAGGCCGGCGATGGGCAGAAAAACAGCGAGAAAGACCAGGTAGGCACCGAAGAGGCCGACCGAGACGACCGGATTGGGCGGCAGAAGCAGAAAGAGCAGGGCGAGGATCGCGGTGCCGATTCCGGTATACAGCCAGTCTTTGGCTGGCAGCGGGCGTTTGCGCACCCGGATGCCGGCATAGATCTCGAGAAAGCCGGTGACGGCTCCCCAGACACTCACGATGAAGAGAAAGAACCCGTGGCCTCCGGCGTGAAAACCGAGCGCTGCCGCGCCGGCGACCATGCTCACGATGCCCTGGATCAGAAACAGGCTGCGGTCGGCAGCGACGGTAAGGGTACGCGGGCCGGTGAGAACGAGGAGCAGGCCACTCGCGAGCGCGAAAACACCGAATACGAGCAGACCAAGCTGAGCCGAGTGGTCCCGGTTGAAAGTGATGATCGCTGCGGGAACCACGGCGATCAGGGCGCGCCCAACGGCCACGGACCAGTACCCGGAACCGACGTGTGATGGTGCCTGGGCGTTTGCCACGCACGACCTCTTTCGTTGCAAAATTTGTCAGGCTCAGTCTACGCGGCGAGACCGTGCGGATCTGCGAGCGGGCTGCACGCGGTGCGCTTGGCCGCGACGAACCGGGCCCGGCACGATCAGGCTCCTGCATGAAGCAGTGCCGAGCTACCCGCCGGCCACCATGTCAGCGAACCGGGAGTAGTGGCCGTGGAAGGCAACGGTGACGGTGCGGGTGGGGCCGTTCCGGTGCTTGGCCACGATGAGGTCGGCCTCACCGGCGCGCGGGTTATCCTTCTCGTAGGCACTCTCGCGGTGCAGCAAAATCACCATGTCGGCGTCTTGCTCGAGCGAACCCGACTCACGAAGGTCGGAGATGGCCGGCATCTTGTCGGCGCGCTGCTCCGGACCTCGGTTGAGCTGGGACAGCGCAATAACCGGAACCTGCAGTTCTTTGGCAAGCAGCTTGAGCGCCCGGGAGAACTCACTGACCTCTTGCTGTCGCGACTCGACTTTTTTGCCGCTGGTCATCAGCTGCAGGTAGTCGATAATGACCATCTTGAGCCCGACGCGCTGCTTGAGCCGGCGACACTTGGCTCGAATCTCGACCAGGGTCATGTTCGGGCTGTCGTCGATGTAGAGCGGCGCGTCGTTGATGCGACCGCGGGTGGCCGCAATAGTGGTCCAGTCGCGGGCCTCGACGGTGCCCTTGCGCATGCTCTGCAAGGGAACGGATGCCTCCGCCGCGAGCAGGCGCATGGCGATTTCACTGCGCCCCATTTCGAGGGAGAAGAAAATGCTCGGCATGTTGTGGTGGATCGAGGCCGACCGCGCGAAGTCGAGGGCGAGGGTGGACTTACCCAGTGCCGGACGGGCGGCCACGATGATGAGCTGGCCACCATGGAACCCGTTGGTGAGTTCGTCGAGGTCGGCGAAGCCCGTGGGTACGCCGCTCATCTGGCCGTCTTTGAGCTTGGCGGCCTCGATTTCTTCGATGGCCGCCGTCACAGCGTCGGTGAGCGGAACGTAGTCCTCGGTCTGGGTGCCCCCGGTGACGGCGTAGATTTCGGCCTGAGCCGTGTTGACGAGGTCGAGCACCTCACCCTCGGCGGCGTAGCCCATCTGCGCGATGCGCGTACCAGCTTCCACCAGCCGGCGCAGCAGCGCGCGTTCGGCGACGATGGTGGAGTAGAACCCCGCGTTGGCAGCGGTGGGCACCAGGCTCGTCAGGGTGTGCAGGTAGTCCGCACCACCGGCACGGGACAGTTCACCGACCTTGGTGAGCTCATCGGTGACCGTGATGACGTCGGTCGGCTCGCCCTGGGCGTAGAGGGAGAGAATCGCGTCGAAGATGATCTCGTGCTTGGGGATGTAGAAGTCTCCGCCCTGCACGGTTTCGACGACGTCAGCGACGGCGTCCTTGCTGAGCATCATGCCCCCGAGGGCGCTCTGCTCGGCAAGAAGGTCGTGGGGCAGCGCCCGCTCCGACTTCCACGCTTCAGCGGGCCGCTCCAGACGGCCCTGCCCACCACCGGTCGACGAACCGTACTCGTTTGACGCTGGCTGGTTGGCCAGGCCCAAATGGGCGATCGACACTCGGTACCTCTTTCACTGTCGTGACTCTAGGTGTATCAGGACCCACCGACACGGGACGCACTCACCCAGCCCGAGCCAGATTCCGCTACTGGATCACCCTAAGGAGCCGGTAGCACGACCCACAAACACCCCTGTGGATAACTCTGTGGAAAATCTGCGCGAAACGCCGTGGAGATTGTGCAGAACCTGTGCACTCACTTGTGGACGGATTTTAAATATTTGCAAATAACTGCTGGTTCATCAGGAGTTTAAGTTCTGCACATGGGTGTGAATAAAGTAGCCTCAATCAACCCTTGAACCTTGCCGATAGGAATGCTCACCTGTGCACAAAAGCAGTGGGTCAATGCCCCAAAAGTGGCTCTTAACGCCCCATAGCGGAGGATTCCTTACGGAACCCCCCGCTATGGGAGTGGTACAGGCGACCGGCCAAAAAGCCCGGCCTGCCGAGGTGCGATGCTACTTGGCAGCGACGACCACGAGAGTGATCGTGGCGCTGAGCTCGTCACGAAGACGAACCGTTGCCGTGTGCTCACCGGTCAGCTTGATGGCGGTGAGTTCGATCTTGCGCTTGTCGACCGTGCCGAGACCTGCGGCTGCAACGGCGTTAGCCACATCCGTGGTCTTGACCGAACCGAACAGGCGTCCGCCGGCGCCGGCCTTGACGACCAGGGTGACCTTGGTGTTCTCAAGTTTGACCTTGAGCGCCTCAGCCTCTTCGAAGGTGGCGTGCTCTCGCGCAGCGCGGGCTGCCTTGATCTGCTCGATCTGCTTCTCGCCACCGCGGGTCCACGCTACAGCGAAGCCCTTGGGAACGAGGTAGTTACGAGCAAACCCGTTCTTGACGTCTACGACGTCGCCGGGTGCACCGAGGCCGGAGACCTCATGCGTCAGAATCAATTTCGACATTTGGTTTCCTTACCGGCCTGAGCCTGCGTAGGGCAGCAAAGCCATTTCGCGGGCGTTCTTGACGGCACGGGCGATGAGGCGCTGTTCCTGAACGGAAACGCCTGTGATGCGGCGGGCGCGGATCTTTCCACGCTCGGAGATGAACTTGCGCAGGGTGGGGACATCTTTGTAATCAATGACACCAACCCGAATCGACTTCGCGGGAGCAGCGTTCTTGCCACCCTTAGCTCCGCGAAGCGGCTTGCGGCGGTCGCCGCTCGACTTTCCAGCCATGATTTCCTTACTTTCTAAAAAGAGGTGTTAGCTACGCGCTAGGCGAGCTTAGAAGGGGGTCTCGTCGCTGAAGTTACCTGGGCTGTTCCAGACGTCTCCACCAGATGCTGCTGGCGCAGCAGTCTTGGCGGGGGCGCTGGGTGCCCATGGCTCATCGTTGCCCTGGCCGCCGGCAGCGGGTGCACCACTGCGAGGGCCGGAGGACTGCGCACGAGTGAGGGAAGCGGTGGCGTAGCGCAGCGAAGGACCAATTTCGTCGATCTCGAGCTCCATGCTCGTGCGCTTTTCACCTTCCTTTGTCTCATACGAACGCTGCTTGAGACGCCCGGAAGCGATGACACGCGACCCCTTGGTCAGTGAACCTGCAACGTGCTCGGCGAATTCACGCCAAACGCTCGCACGCAGGAACAGCGCGTCGCCATCTTTCCACTCGTTGGCCGCACGATCGAACGTACGCGGAGTGGAAGCGATGGTGAAGTTGGCAACCGCCAGCCCGTTCTGCGTGTAACGCAGTTCCGGATCGCTGGTGAGGTTGCCCACCACGGTGATTACGGTCTCGCCAGCCATGGGCTACTTGTCGCTTGCCTTGTCGGCAGCGGCCGGCGCAGGAGTCGCCTTGGCAGCAGCAGGCTTGGCAGCGGCAACCTTCGCGGCGGGAACCGCGGTGGAGGCAGCAGCAACCGGAGCAGCAGCATCGGCCTTCGCAGCAGCGGCCGGAGCCTCTGCAACGACGGCTTCTGCTACGACAGGCTTGGCAGCAGCGGCGACCTTGGCGGCCGGAGCGGCAGCGGCTGCAGCAGCAGCGTCAGCCTTGGCAGCGATGACCTTCGGGTTGGCAGCCTTGCGAGCAGCCTTCTCTGCGGCCAGCTTGGTGGCAACGACGACCTGGGCGATGCCCTCTTCGGCGCGGAGCACCTTGGTGCGCATGACGGCCTCGGACAGCTTCAGCTGACGGTCGAGCTCGACCGTGGCTGAGGCGTTCGCGGTGAAGTCAACAACGGCATAAATGCCTTCGGTCTTCTTGTTGATCTCGTAAGCGAGACGACGACGACCCCAGACATCAACCTTGTCAATGCTGCCACCATCGTTGCGAACAACGTTGAGGAACTTGTCAAGGCTGGGAGCAACGGTGCGCTCATCGATCTCGGGATCGAGGATAACCATAAGTTCGTACTGATGCATGACTAACCCACCTCCTTCGGACTAAAACGGCTGCAGAATTTCTGCAACAGGAGGGTTGTGCATGTGCTGCAGGCGGAGGCCGGGAATCCGGCACGCAGGCAACCTGTCCAGACTACCGGATGCCGCGCGCATACGCCAGTCGACCTGCCCGTCGTTGGGTCGACCTACTCGGTCTGAGTGGCATTAGCGGCATTCTGGGCGGCACGGACACCGGAGTCCACTGGCGTGCGGCCGATGAATACCTCGTCGAGCAGCGGCCGCATGGCGTTTTCGGCGGCCGGCCAACCGGCTCCCCGCGGTGCCGGCGCCGTTCCGGCGGCCAGCACGTCGTAGAACGGGCTGATGTCGACATTCTCCGAAGTCCAATAGGCCGCGTAGGCCGGCTGCGCGGCCAGCACGGCCGGAGACGCCGCACCGGATGCCCCGATGAATTCTGATCCGGCGGCACTCCCGAGCCATTCCAAGACCCGCTGCGTTTCGGCCGGATGCTGGGATGCCGCATTACCGGCGGCCGCGATGCCATCGACACCGCTGATCGCACCGGCCGGGCCGCTGGGCAGGCGCACAACGCCCCAATCGAAGTTCGCCCCGGCGCTCACGTTGGCGAGGTTGTAGACACCACTCTGAAACAGGGCCATCTTGCCCTGCAGAAACTGCTCGCGGCTGAAGTCGCCGTTGGTGTTCGTATCGGCGGCCGACGGAGCGACCTGCCACTTGTTCATGAGATCGACCAGGTACTGGAACGAGGCGATGCCGGCGTCGGACGCGAAGGCATACTGGTTGGACTCGTCCTGAAACTGGGCACCATTGGAGGCCAGGTAATTCAGCACCATCGCCTGCAGGTCGTAGCCGGCGTTGTAGCCATATTGGCTGAGGTTGGAACCGTCGAACTCGGCGCTGTCGGCCGTGTTCCCGTTGTAGTCCTTGGTGAGTTTCTGCAGCACGCCAATGAGGGTGTCGTTGTCACCGGTGGGATCCCAGGTGAGTGCGGACACGTCGTCGGCGGTCAGGCCGGCATCACCGAGCAGGTCAGCGTTGTAATACACCGCAATGCCGGGGTCGGCCAGCTGCGGCACTCCCCACAGCGTGGCGTCCCTGGTGTACTGGGCGACGACGGGTGCGGACCAGCCGGCCTGGGCATCCGCTGGCAGGGCCGTCGTAATGTCAAGCAGCGCCCCCGCGTCGGCGTAAGCGGGGTAGCTGCCGCCGTCGACCCAGAAGACGTCGGGCGCCCCAGCACCGGCGACGTCGGTGCGAAGCTTCTCGAAATAGTCGTCCCACGGCACGATTTCGACGCCGACCTGGATGTCGGGGTTGTCCCGTTCGAAGGCGGAGAAGGACTTCTCGTAGGCGGCCGCGACCTGTTCATCCCAGAGACGCACGGTCACGGTGGTGGCATCGCTGGATGATTCGGAGCTGGAGAAGTTCAGGGCCGTGACGGCCCCGGCAATGACGAGCAACACGCCGGCAACGCCGGCAGCAATGATGGTGGAACGCTTGGCCATGATGTCCTTTATTGACGGATCGAACCTTCCCCAGTGAACCAGCCTACGCAGATCCCGAGATGGTGATCGACCGCACAAAGCTGCGCTGAAACAGGAGAAACAACAGGAGCAGCGGCACTAGGGCGAGCGTCGTGGCCGCCATGACGAGGGTCCAGTTGCCATTGAACTGGCTTTGCAGGCTCGCTGTGGCGACGGTCACGACCCGCCATTCACTTCCGGTCGTGACCACGAGCGGCCACATGAAACTGTTCCAGTTGCTCACGATCGTGATCAGGGTCACCGTGGCGATAATCGGACGCGACAGTGGCACGACGATCTCGACCAGCACGTCGAGGGTGTTCGCACCGTCGAGCCGGGCAGCATCGATGAGTTCCTGGGGGATTCCACGAAAGTATTCGCGCAGCAGGAAGATCGCGTAGGGGGAAGCAAACGCGAACGGCAGCACGAGACTCCAGAACGAGTTGCGCAGCCCGGCCTCGGTCATCATCAGGTACAGGGGAATGACCAGCACGACGGGTGGGATCATCAGGGTCGACAGGTATACCCAAAACAACACCTGGCGGCCCGGAAAATCAACCCGAGCGAAGGCATAGGCGGCGAGAATCGAGCAGATCAGCTGCCCGACCAGAATCAGTAC
This sequence comes from Cryobacterium flavum, assembly GCF_900103805.1. Classification (GTDB taxonomy): domain Bacteria; phylum Actinomycetota; class Actinomycetes; order Actinomycetales; family Microbacteriaceae; genus Cryobacterium; species Cryobacterium flavum. Next base: position 207,106 of record NZ_FNIB01000001.1, read on the forward strand.
CGCCGCCAGGATCGTGACCACGATGGCACGACCGAATTGTGCCGGTCCGGTCAGCAGCAGCGCAAAATTGTCGAGCGTGAATGGGTCAGGCCAGCTCAGGGCTGGCTCCTGCGCGAACTGCTCCCGGGTCTTGAACGCCGTCAGGATGCTCAGCAGGAACGGCCCGAGGGTGAACAGGGCACCGAGCACGAGCACCACGTAGACGGCGGCCGTTGAGGAGAATCTAGTCCATTTCATAGGTGACCCTCCGGCGAAAATAGAACTGCTGGGCGAGGGTGATGACCACCAGGATGACCAGCAGAACGACCGCCATGACGGCCGCACGACCGAGGTCGAAGGCGTCGAAAGCTTCGTAGTAGATGCGCGCCGCTACGACATCCGTTGATCGTGCCGGGCCGCCCTGGGTGAGCGCGTACACCTGGTCGAAGACCTGAAAGGCCGAGATGACCGTGGTGACGAGCACGAAGAACATGGTAGGACGCAGCAGTGGCAGCTTGATGTGCCAGAACATCTTTACCGCGCCGGCACCGTCGATGCGGGCCGCCTCGAGAATCTGCCCTGGAATGTTGAGCAGCCCGGCCATGAAGAACAGCGTGACGTAGCCGACGTTGGTCCAGATCACCACGGCAGCCACGGCCGGCAATGCGAGCGCTGGGTCGCTGAGCCACTCAACGCGCTGACCGAGCAGGGTGTTCAGGGCTCCGTCGGTCGGCGCGAGAATCCACTTCCACACGACTCCGAGAGCCAGCGGAGCACAAATCCACGGCAACACGTAGATGGTGCGAAACCAGGCCGACCCCGGCAGACCTCGGGTGAGCAGTGTCGCCGCGCCGAGCCCGATCAGGGTTTGAATCGGCACGACGAGGGCAACGAAGATCAGCGTGACCAGCAGGGAATTGCCGAAGACACCGTCGCTGAGAACGGACTGGTAGTTGTCGAGACCGACGAAGGTGATCGGGCCGATCAGGTCCCAGCTCTGAAAGCTGAGCCAGAGCACGACCAGCACCGGGAGTAGGAGAAAGCAGACCACACCGAACAGGCTGGGGGCGAGAAGGGCATAGCCGGTGATCGCACTGCGTCGACGGAGCCTCCCTCTACTCCGCACGCTCCGCCCACCACTGAACCAACCGGCGGGTGGCTTCTTCCTCACCCAGCGGGCCATCATCGAGACGCTGCTCGAGCAGATACCGGTAGGCCTCTCCCACCTCGCGGCCTGGCTTCAGGCCGAGCACCACCATGATCTGCTCGCCGTCAAGGTCGGGACGCAGGGCTCCGAGCTCTTCCTGCTCGTTCAGCGCGGCAATGCGCTGTTCCAGGTCGTCGTAGGCGAAGCCGAGACGGTCGGCCTTGCGCCGGTTGCGGGTCGTGACGTCGGCGCGGGTCAGAATATGCAGCCGTTCCAGCTGGTCGCCGGCGTCGCGCACGTACCGGCGCACGGCCGAGTCGGTCCAGGCGCCCTCCGTGTAGCCGAAGAATCGCAGGTGCAGCTCGATCAGACGGGCGACGGCGTTGATGGTGTCGTTGTCAAAGCGCAGGGCGCGCAGGCGCTTCTTGGCGAGCTTGGCACCCACCACGTCGTGGTGGTAGAAACTCACGACGCCGCCGGGTTCCAGCTTGCGGGTGGCCGGCTTGCCGATGTCGTGCAGCAGGGCGGCGAGACGCACGATCAGGTCTGGGGCCTCCAGGTTGCCGCGCGAGGTCTCGTAGCCCATCGCCTGCTCCAGCACCGTGAGCGTGTGCTGGTAGACGTCCTTGTGGTGGTGGTGCTCGTCGATCTCGAGCCGCAGGCCGGGAATCTCCGGCAGCACGATCTCGGCCAGGCCCGATTCCATCAGTACCTCGATGCCGGCGCGCGGGTCCCTGGAGACCAACAGCTTCGAGAGTTCGTCGCCGATGCGTTCGGCCGACACGATACGGATGCTTTCCCGCATCTTCTCCATGGCCACTGCGGTATCCAGATCCAGCGTGAAACCCAGCTGGCCCGTGAACCGAGCCGCGCGCAGCATCCGCAGCGGGTCGTCACCGAAGGACACCTCCGGAGTGCTCGGGGTGCGGAGGCGCCCGGCGAGCAGGTCATCGATGCCGCCGGCCGGGTCGACGAGCGTGAGCTGGGGCAGGCGCAGGGCCATGGCGTTGACGGTGAAGTCCCGGCGGAGCAGGTCGGGTTCCAGGCTGGTACCGAACACCACGTCGGGTTTGCGGGTGGTGCCATCGTAGCTGTCCGCCCGATAGGTGGTGATCTCCACGGTTTCACCGGCGAGGCTCGCACCGATCGTGCCATACGCCCGACCGATGTCCCACTGGGCTTCGGAGAGGGGTTTGACGAGCGCGAGAATCTGATCCGGTGTCGCATCCGTGGTGAAATCAAGGTCGTGCAGCGGGCGGTCCAGGAACGCATCGCGAACCGGGCCGCCGACCAGGGCCAGCTCGTGGCCGACCGCAGCAAATGCGTTCGCGAGACGAGAAACGGTGGGGGTGGCAGCCAGGTCGCCCAGTCGTGCGAGGGCTGCCGCGACGCTCTGCATATGCCCCATATTAGTTGCCATCAGGGGGGCACGCAGACTCGGTGCAGGCGGCTCTAGGCTGACACGCCGTAGAATCCCCCTATGGTGGCCGAGTCAGATTCCGCGCATCGGCCCGCGCTCCCGGCTGCCGCGTGCAGCGCCGTGCGCCCGGCCCGGCGCGCGATGAGTCGTCGCCGGCCCGGGCCGATTACGGCGTTTCTGGTGGGAGCTCTGACCCTGGCGTCGCTGATTTTTGCACCGATCTTCGTTCTAGCGTCGGCTCAGGCCGACCCGGCGACCGGCTCCGTCGCGAGCGCCACCACCCCCGCTGACACCGTCGGCGTCACGGTCGCGCCGACCACGTCGCCGCAGCTGGTACCTGGCCAGGACCTGGTTCTAACGGTGACCGTGCACAACAACACCAGCGCCGACATTCCGATCGGCCGAGTCGATGTGTACCTCGCGCAGCTCGCGCTGACCACCCGGGCGGCACTCGATAGCTGGCTCCGGCCCGATGACGACGCAAATTCCGGCGACCAGCTGGTGAGCGTGCCCACCACGGAAGGTATTCCGGCTGGTGCCAGCACGAACCTGAGCGTCACGGTTCCGGCTGCGGCCGTGGGATTGACAGATGACAACGCGTGGGGAGCGCGTGGGATCGCCGCGATTCTCGTTGCGGGTGACGTGATTCAAGCTGAGGGCCGCGGCACGTTTGTCTGGTCCCAGGGCAGCGCGATCACCCCGGTCGCTCTCGCCGCTATTTTGCCGATCACGACCCCGGAAAGCGCGACCGGCCTGATCACCTCGAAGGCACTCGAGTCGTACACGAGCTCGGTCGGTCTGCTCTCGCGCCAACTGGATGTCGCCATTGATGCGCCCACCGCGACGATCGCCATAGATCCGCAGATCATCGCCTCGATTCGAGTGCTCGGCACGGCCGCTCCGGCGTCGGCCGTGGCCTGGCTCGACCGTCTGGCCGGTGCGAGCAATGACATCTTCCCGCTCGGCTACGCGGATGCCGACATCGCGTTGCAAGCGCAGGCGGGCGCCACGACGCTGCTCGCGCCCACCTCTTTCGTGTCGGCGATCGACGCGAGCCTGTTCGTCGTGCCCTCGGCCACACCGCTCCCGGAAGACACCACCGACCCGACCGATGTGCCCAGCGTCACGTCACGAGCCAGGGCCCAAGCCACCGCGTCTCCGACACCCACCCCGACACCCACGCCGGAACCCGGCGCAACGGTCATCCCCTCGACCAGCGACCTGCTGGCCTGGAACTACACGAGCACCGCTATCGGCTGGCCGGTCGCCGGGCAGGTTGCGCGCGCCGATCTTGACGTCTTTGCCGCGAGCGGCCTGACCACGACCATCCTCTCCAGCGGGAACGTCGAACAGTCAGACGTCTTCACGCCGAATACCGCGTTCGCTCTTCCGGGCGGGCTTGGTCTGGTCAGCGACTCCGCACTGTCGGCCGCCATCCGTACCGCGGCCGAAGCCACGACCGAGGACGAGTGGCGGGTCAGCGTCTCCGAGGCGGCTTCGCTGCTCGCGGTTGTGTCTGCGGAGAACCCCAACTCGGCACGCACATTGTTGGTCACCTTCAACCGCAGCAGTCAGGAAAGCGCGACCCGGGTCGCTCAGACGCTTGCGGCCCTCGATTCGACGACCTGGTCGAACGCGGCCCCGCTGCAGGCTGCCCTGGATTCCGCCCCGGGCACTACGGTGACTTTTCGGGACCAGGCCATTGACACTAACCGGGTCACGCTCGCCCGATCGCTGTTGCAGCGCGAGGCGGCAATCGCCGAATTCGCGACCATTCTGGCCGATCCGCTGGCGTTCACCGCGCCGGCGCGATTGGATTTGCTGACCCTTCTGGACACAACCTGGGCCTCGCAGACTGAGGCCTGGGCTGACCAGGTGCGGGCGAACCTCGCTGCCTCCTTCGACCTGATCCACGCCGTGACCGTGACCACCCGCGGGCCGATCATTGTGGTGGGCAGCAAGGTCGACCTGCGCATAACGCTCAACAACGCCCTGGACCAGGCCGTCACCGTGCGCACCGAGATCGTGCCGTCCAACGGGCGACTCGTGGTCGGTGAAACCCTCGAGACGACCATTCAGCCGAACTCCGCGCAGGCCGTCTCCGTACCCCTCAGCGCCGCTGTCGGTAACGGCGATGTCGTCCTGCGGGTCACCCTGTTCACCCTGAATGGCACCCCGCTCGGCCAGCCGGCTCCGATCGATGTCAGCGTGCGCGCCGACTGGGAAGGTGTTGGCGCGAGTATCTTCGCCATTCTCGTCGTCGGCTTCTTCGGTTTTGGTATCTGGCGCAACATCGTGCGCCGACGCCGCGAGAAATCGGCCGAGGCATCCGCTGTCAGTGAAGAGACGGTGTTACCCACGGCGGTGCCCGATGCCTGACCCGGCTCCCAGCGGCAGTGGAGGTATCGGCCGGGCCAGTGCGTTCTTGGCCTCCGGCACGATAGTGTCGCGCATTCTCGGCTTCGTGAAGGTCATCGTTTTGGCCGCCATCATCGGCCAGTTCGGTGCCGCGGCCGACACGTTCGCGATCGCCAATCAGCTGCCGAACACCATCTATGTGATCGTGGCCGGCGGAATCCTGACCGCCGTTCTGGTTCCGCAAATCGTTCGAGCCAGCCTCCACGCCGACGGTGGCACGGCGTACATCAACAAGCTGCTCACCCTCGCCCTGGTCGTGCTGTTTGCGACGACCCTCATCGCTACCCTGTTGGCCCCGACCATCACCGGGTTCATCGGCTTGAACCTCCCCCAGAACGAGAAGGCACTGGCCGTGGCATTTGCTTACTGGTGCCTTCCGCAAATGTTCTTCTACGGGCTATACACCCTGCTGGGCGAAGTGCTCAACGCCCGCAAATCTTTCGGACCGTTCACCTGGGTGCCAGTGCTCAACAACCTGGTGGCCATCATCGGCCTGATCGTTTTCGCGACGCTGTTCAGCCCTGACCCGTTCGGTGCTCGATCGGCCGCCGAGATCACGTCGGCCATGGTCGCCGTACTGGGCGGCAGTGCCACCCTCGGCGTGATCACCCAGGCCGTCGTGCTGTTTTACTTCTGGCGCCGCATCGGATTGCACTACCGCCCGGATTTCCATTTTCGCGGCGTGGGTCTCGGTGCCGCCGGCAAAATGGCGAGCTGGACCTTCGGGATGCTTCTGCTCACGACTTTCGCGGGCATTGTCGAAACGCAGGTCGTGACGCTCGCACACGGTGAGGCATCCGTTGCCGTTCTCGCCACCGCCTGGCTAATTTTCATGCTGCCGCACTCCGTGATCACGGTGTCGGTCGCGACGGCGTACTTCACCCGCATGAGCGAACATGCCGCACTCGGAAGCTGGTCACTGGTGCGAACGGATGCCTCGAGCGCGATTCGGGGAACGTCGCTCGTGATTGTGCTCGCCGCGGCCGTCATCGCGGTCTGCGCTTACCCGTTTGCGGCGATCTTCGTGACACCGTTCGACCAGGTGCAGTCGATCGGCAACGTCATCATCGCGTTCATTCTGGGGCTGGTGCCATTCTGCGTGTTGTTCGTTCTGCAGCGCACCTTCTACGCCCTCGGTGACACGCGTACACCGTTCTTTTTCACCCTGTTCCAGGTCGTTCTGCTGATTTGCGCCGTGCTGGCCTGCGCGTGGCTGCCCACGGAATGGATCGCCGTTGGCATCGCCGCGTCGATCACGGTGACCGGTACGCTGCAGGCAATCTTGGCCGCCATTCTCCTGCGCCGCCGAATGCACGGTATCGACGGACGACGCATTCTGCGCAGTCTCGTGAAATATCTGGTCGCTGTGATAATTCCAGTGGCTGCCGGCCTGACCCTCACGACCCTCCTGGGGGGCAATGTCGACTGCGGATTCGCCGTGTCCTCGAGGCTCACGGCCATGGTCTCCATGGTGTTGATCGGGGTCGTCATGTCCGCGGCCTACTTCGGACTGCTCCTGGTCATGCGCAGCGGCGAGCTCACGGCCTTTCTGGCGCCCCTGCAGCGCCGCTTCGGCCGCTAACGCGTTCCCGGCCTGACACGCGGCTCAGCGCCCCTGTGAGTGGTGCGCCTCGCTGGCGGTGGCTGGGTACCGGCGGCTCTTGCTGGGAGGCCGCGGAATAGCATCGGATTAGGATGTGTTGTATCGAAGCGTGAGGCGGGATATTGCCCGTCTTGCCCACCACTGCAAGGAGTGTGCGCGTGCGTCAGATCATCATCATCGGTTCCGGACCGGCCGGCTATACCGCGGCAATCTACGCCGCGCGGGCCAACCTCAAACCGCTTCTGATTGCCAGTTCGGTGGAGGCTGGCGGTGAGTTGATGAACACGACCGACGTTGAGAACTTTCCCGGCTTTCCGGAGGGCGTCCAGGGACCCGATCTGATGACCAAGATGCAGGAGCAGGCAGAGCGCTTTGGCACCGAGGTCGTCTACGACGACGTCGAATCGGTCGACCTGTCCGGCCCGATCAAGACGGTCGCCCTCGGTAATGGTGACGTGGAGCAGGCACTCACGGTTATTTTTGCCACCGGTTCCGCCTACCGCAAGCTCGGCCTCAACGACGAAGAACGTCTCTCCGGCCGCGGTGTCTCCTGGTGTGCCACCTGCGACGGTTTCTTCTTCAAGGGCAAGGAAATCGCCGTCATCGGTGGCGGCGACTCCGCCATGGAGGAAGCCACCTTCCTCACCCGATTCGCCTCGAAGGTGCACGTCATTCACCGCAAGGGTGAACTGCGCGCCTCCAAGATCATGCAGGAACGTGCTTTCGCCAACGACAAGATCGAGTTCACTTGGAACTCCGAAGTCGTCGGTATCACCGGCACCGAGGCCGTCGATGGTCTGACCCTGCGCGACACCGTCTCCGGCACCGAGAGCAGCCTTCCGGTCGGCGGCGTGTTCGTGGCGATCGGCAACGACCCGCGCACGCACCTCGTGCACAAGCAGCTCGACCTCACCCCCGAGGGCACCATTGCCGTCGCGGGCCGGTCATCCCTGACCAGCCAGGCCGGTGTCTTCGCGGCCGGTGACGTGATCGACTCCAGCTACCGCCAGGCCATCACGGCTGCTGGCTCCGGCTGCGCGGCCGCCCTCGATGCAGAGCACTACCTCAGCACTCTTCCCCAGGACCTGCTGGCCTCGGCCAGTGAACCCGAACTCGTCTGATTTTACTAAAACCTAAGTTTACCAGTACTAAGTTACCCAAGAAGGAGACACACATGACTGCACGCGCCGTAACAGAGGCCAACTTCGAACAGGAAGTCATCAACAACGAGAAGACCGTTCTGGTGGACTTCTGGGCCGAGTGGTGTGGCCCCTGCCGCGCCGTCAGCCCCATTCTCGACCAGATCGCGGCCGAAAACGCCGACAAGCTCGACATCGTCAAGCTCAACGTCGATGAGCACCCCGCTCTGGCCGCCAAGTACCAGATCACCTCCATCCCTGCGATGAAGGTCTTCCAGAAGGGCGAGGTCGTCAAGACCGTCATCGGCGCCAAGCCGAAGCCGCAGCTCGAGAAGGACCTGGCCGACTACCTCGTATAACCGACTCAACCCAGAAAACCCGCCCGGCTTCAACCGGGCGGGTTTTTTGGTGCCCGGGGTCACCCCATACGATGAAGACGACAGCAGAACGGATAGGTGACGTGACAATTCAAGGCTCCACTGCCGATAACAAGCAGTCCGGGCCTGTGCAGACAAATACTGTGCAGGGCGGCAACAACCTCGACCCGTGGTACCACCACTACGCCGATCGCGCCGCCGGCCTTAAAGCCTCCGAGGTACGCGCGCTCTTCGCCGTGGCCTCCCGCCCCGAAGTCGTCTCCCTCGCCGGCGGTATGCCCTACGTTGCGGCCCTGCCCCAGGACCTCGTGATCAATGCCATGGAGCGCGTCATGCGCGAGAAGGGCGCTACCGCACTGCAATATGGCTCTGGTCAGGGAGTTCCCTTGCTGCGCGAGCAAATTCTCGATGTCATGGCACTCGAGGGCATCAAGGCCAATGCCGATGACGTGGTTGTTACCACCGGTTCGCAGCACGCCCTGGAACTGGTCAGTAAGTTGTTCCTCAACCCCGGAGATGTCGTCATCTCCGAAGGCCCCAGCTATGTCACCGCCATGGTGATCTTCAAGTCGTACCAGGCCGAGGTCGACCATGTACCGATGGACGAGAACGGCCTGATCCCGGCCGCGCTGATCGAGCACATCGCCGCCCTCAAGGCAGCCGGTCGCACCATCAAATTCCTCTACACGATCCCCAGTTTTCACAATCCGGCCGGCGTCACCCTCAGCTGGACACGCCGCATGGAGATTCTCGAGATCTGCCGTTCGAACAATATTCTCGTGCTCGAGGACAACCCCTACGGACTGCTCTACTTTGACAAGCAAGCACCGGATGCCATTCGCTCACTCGAGCGCGACGGTGTCGTCTACCTGGGAACCTTCTCCAAGACCCTGGCTCCCGGCTTTCGGGTTGGCTGGGCTCTCGCCCCGCACGCGATCCGCGAGAAACTCGTGCTCGCCAACGAAGCTGCCGTGCTCTCCCCCAGCTCCTTCACCCAGATGGTGATCTCGGAATACCTCTCCACCGCCGACTGGAAGGGGCAGATCAACACCTTCCGCGGTGTCTATCACGAGCGCAAGAACGCTATGCTGGCCGCCCTCGAGGAGTACCTCCCCGATTTGACCTGGACCAACCCCACCGGCGGATTCTACGTCTGGGTCACCCTGCCCGAACAGCTCGATTCCAAGGCCATGCTGCCCCGCGCGGTCAAGGAACTGGTAGCGTACACGCCCGGGACCGCGTTCTATGCCGACGGTGACGGGCGCCAAAACATGCGTTTGGCCTTCTGCTATCCAACGCCGGAGAGTATCAGAGTCGGCATCCGTCGCCTGGCCACGGTCATTCGCGGCGAGCTTGATCTGCTCGACACCTTCGCCGGCACGGGTACACTGGGCGCCGCGCCCGACCGGCCCGGCGCCAGAAATCAACGCTATGCCGGTCCACCGGCCAACATCTCCTAGATATCCACGTTCACCCACACCAAGCTAGGGAAAAACCTGATCATGAGCGAATTCAACTCCCTTAATATCGTTATTCTGGCCGGCGGAATCTCCCACGAACGTGATGTTTCGCTGCGCTCGGGGCGACGGGTAGCGGATGCCCTCACGGGCGGGGGCCACACGGTCACCGTGATCGATCCCGGGGCCAACCTCCTGACCACTCTCACCGAACAAGCCCCCGACGTGATCTGGCCCACCCTGCACGGAGCTACCGGAGAGGATGGCGCCCTGCTCTCCCTGCTGGAGACCACCGGCATCCCGTTTCTCGGCTCAACTGGGCCCGCCGCCGCCCTGGCCTGGAACAAGGGCACGGCCAAGGAGCTCGTGCGCCGAGCTGGTTTTGCCACTCCCCCGGCTATCGCCCTCTCCACCGAGACATTTCGGGACCTCGGGGCCACGAGCGTACTTGAGCACCTGATCGGCGCAATCGGCCTGCCCCTGGTCGTTAAACCAGCTCAGGGCGGTTCCTCTCAGGGTGTCACGATCGTGCGCACCGCAGCGGACCTGCCCCGTGCCATGGTCGACGCGTACACCTACGCCAACACCGCCCTCGTTGAGGCCTATATTGACGGCGTTGAGGTTACGGTGGCGGTAATTGACACCGGGACCGGCCCCACAGCTCTGCCGATCGTTGAAATCGTGCCCGTTGACGGCGTCTACAGTTTCGAGGCACGGTACAACGCCGGCGAGACAGACTTCTACACGCCGGCTCGCCTTTCCGACGAGGCCTCAGCGGCGGTTTCCGCAACCGCAGTCGCCATTCACACACTGCTGGGCCTCCGCCACCTGAGCCGTATCGACCTCATTGTCGATGCCGCAGGTACCGCCTGGTTCCTGGAGGCCAACGTGCTTCCTGGCCTGACGGAAACGTCACTGGTGCCGCAGGCGATCGAGGCCACCAACCAGACCCTGGGTTCCACCTACTCCGCCCTGGCCACGAACGCCCTGACGGGCCAGTAGGCCTTACGTTTCACGTGAAACCTGCGCGGCCTCAGCGTTGTTTCACGTGAAACACCACGACAGGACTCCCTCAGGCCAGCCAGCGGGAGTGCGACTGCGGTCTCGACGAGCTCGACCGGCGGTCTGTGGGCAATTCATACGGCCACGGGATACTGTTTCACGTGAAACACTCCGTTGCAGCTCCCGCGAATTGCTCGCGGGACGGCAATTACGGTCTCGACGAGGCCGACCGACGGGCCGTGGCCGTTTCACGTGAAACATCGCGACAGGCGTCCCGCAAACCAGCCAACGGGACGGCGATTACGGTCTCGACGAGCTCGACGGCCGCTGGGTGGGCAATTCACGTGGCCGCGGGATACTGTTTCACGTGAAACATCGCGACAAGATCCCCGCAAACCAGCCCATCGGTAGGGCGATGGACTTCTATACAAGCTCTGCCAACGGTGTGGGCAGAGTGAATTCAGCAACATAGGGGCGGCGGCGGGTTTTTCGCGCAAGTTGCGAGTTTTGAACGTCTTTCAGCGGACTCGCGCACGCTTTTCGCGAGAAGCCCCTGAAAGACCTCGATGTCTAAGCGGGGAGCGAATGACCCGTCAACGCCCGCCGCGCCCGTACAAGCGCCATCAAGATCGACCAAGCCATGGACCGCAGTAAATAGTTCGCCGTCAGCCGTGAACCGTGGGGCGGTTCACAGAAAAAAATGCCCCGCCGCGCGCCATGTTTCACGTGAAACGGCCCACGGGGGGATGAACTAGCTCGCGCTAAAGGCCGGTTCGCCGAGAACGGTAAGAATGCGGTTAAGATCGCCAATTGTGGCGAAATCAACTGTGATCTGGCCTTTTCTAGCCCCAAGATTGATTTTGACGCGCGTGTCGAGTCGTTCTCCGAGGTGCTCAGCGATTTCATCGAGGTGCCCCTGGCGTCGACCAGGAAGTGGTTTAGCCTTAATCAGTCTTGGCACGGATGTCGCCGCAGCCTCGGCCGCCCGCACCGAGAGATCCTCTTCGACGATCTTGTCAGCCAAGCGAAGCATGCCAGCCAGGTCACCCACGGACAAAATCGCCCGCGCATGGCCAGCCGAGAGCACGCCGGCCGCAACTCGTAGCTGCACCGGTACCGGCAATTTCAGCAGACGCAGGGTGTTGGTGATCTGCGGCCGCGATCGACCAATTCTGGTCGCCAATTCTTCCTGTGTGATATCGAAGTCAGCGAGCAGCTGCTGGTAAGCGGATGCCTCTTCGAGCGGATTCAGCTGGGCGCGGTGTAGGTTTTCCAGCAGCGCGTCGCGCAGCATATCGACATCGGCGGTCTCTCGAACGACAGCTGGAATGCTGTCGAGCCCGACCTCTTTGGTCGCGCGAAGACGACGCTCGCCCATGACGAGTTCGTACTTGCCCGGCTCATCCGCTAATGGCCGCACGACGATCGGTTGCAGAACTCCGACTTCGCGAATGCTGTGCACGAGTTCAGCGAGGTCATCCTCGTCGAAAATAGTGCGCGGCTGGGCGCGGTTGGGCACGATGTCCTGCGGGTTCAGGTGGGCCAGACGCGCTCCGGGCACGGGAACGAGCTCGGGGGAGTCATCCGTTTCACGTGAAACACTACGCGGAAAAAAGACATCAACCGGCCGGGGAGCCGACGCGTCGTCCTGCACCGGGATGAGTGCGCCGATACCGCGGCCGAGGCCGGTTCTTTTCGCCATTAGTGCTTATCTTTCATTTGGGGCTTATCTTCGGTTCGGGGAGCACCTCGATGGGCCATTTCTGCTGCTGCTTCGAGGTAGGAGAGCGATCCTGCGGAGTTGAGGTCGTAACTGACGACGCTCTGACCGTAGCTCGGGGCCTCAGAAACGCGCACAGAGCGCGGAATAGCGGTATTCAGCACCTCTTTGGGGAAGTGATCGCGTACTTCCTTGGCTACCTGGGTCGCCAGATTGGTACGGCTGTCGTACATGGTCAACAGAATCGTTGATACCACGAGGTCGGGGTTCAGGTGTTTCTCGATCAGGGCAATGTTCTTGAGCAGCTGGCTCAGTCCTTCGAGGGCGTAGTACTCACACTGAATTGGAATGAGCACCTCGCGGGCCGCGACGAAGGCATTGATGGTGAGCAGCCCCAAAGATGGCGGGCAGTCAATGAAGACGTAGTCGTAGGGCTCGGCCATCTCGGCCAGGTAGAGGTCCAGTGCCCGGCGCAGGCGTTGCTCGCGTGCGACAAGCGACACCAGTTCAATCTCAGCACCAGCGAGGTGGATGGTAGCGGGAACGCAGAACAGTGCACCGAATTCCGGGCTCTTCTGCACGACTTCAGACATGGGCATGTCGTTGATGATGACGTCGTAGACGCTCGGCGTCTCGGCGCGGTGCTCCACTCCCAGGGCGGTGGAAGCGTTACCCTGCGGGTCCAGGTCGATGACCAGCACGCGGGCTCCCTGCCGCGCGAGGGCGGCGGCAAGGTTGACGGCGGTCGTTGTCTTGCCGACGCCACCCTTCTGGTTGGAGATCGTCAGCACCCGGGTCTTGTCGGGTTTGGGCAGTTCGCCGGCCGCGATAACCTGGCGGCGCCGCGTGAGTTCAGCGATTTCGCGGGCGAGCGGCGTTGTGCCGTCGAACCCTCCCGCCTTGCCCGTGCGCTGATCTTCAGCAGGATGTTTCACGTGAAACCTTTGCGTTCGACGATTGATGAGCCACCCGAAAGGGACCCCCGAACACCAAATCTGGTGACATTCGGGACTAGTCCACTGTAGCCCGGATGACCCGGGTTACCTCGGGCAGCACGCCCGCGCCGAGGGTAATAACCTCGACATCACGCAGGCGGTGCTTGCGAATAGCCTTTGCTGCGGCGTCGACTTCACGCTGGGCACCCTCACCCTTCATGAGAATGAGCTCGCCGCCGGCACGCAGCAGGGGCGCCGTCAACGGGATGAGCTTGCTGAACGCACTCACCGCACGGGCCGTGACCTGGTCGAGCGGATGCGCCAGCCTCGCCTCCTCCGCTCGCGCCCGCACCACGGTCACATTGGCGAGGTGAAGTGCAGCAACCTGATCATTCAGCCAGGCCACCCGACGCTCCATCGGCTCGATCAGGACGAAGTTCACATCCGGCCGAGCAATGGCCAGGACCAGGCCGGGAAGGCCGGCACCGGAACCCACATCACCGACGAGGCCCGGACGCAGCAGTGGTGCAACAATGGCGCAATTGAGAATATGGCGAGACCACAGCCGGGGGAGTTCCAGCGGGCCAATCAACCCCAGAATTTCGCCCTGATCAGCCAAATTATTCGTAAAAGTGCGAATGACGTCGAGCTGGGAACCGAAGAGGCCGGCGGCGCCGGCCGGTTCGGTCTCCAGCTCCACCGAATCGATTGGAACCGCGTCGATGGCAACCGAGTCGGACGCGACCTGTTCAGGGGTCGCCTGTTCAAATTTATTCAAGACTGAACGGGTTGGTTCCGGCGTGGCAGATTCCGACATGACCAGCGAGACTAGGCTGCGGTGATGACGGTGTGGCGGTCTCGACCCTCGCCGGAGGACTCGGACCGGTAGCCACCGCTCGCGGCGACGATATCGTGCACGAGCTTGCGCTCGTAGGAAGACATGGCCGGCAGGTCAGCTTCCTTCGAGCCGGCAACGATCCGCTCTATGGCCCGCGCCACAAGGGTGGCAAGCTCAGCTTCGCGCGCCTCGCGGGACCCGCCGATATCGAGGATCAAGCGTGAAAACGAGCCCGTCTTGTTCTGCACGGCGAGGCGCGTCAGCTCCTGCAGGGCGTTGACGGTTTCCGGCTTGGACAGCACGCGCAGGTTGTCGGCGTCGGAGGCCTTGACCGAGAGGTACGCGCGGCCGTTTCGGGCATCGATGTCGATGTCGCCGTCCAGGTCGCAGATGTCGAGAAATTCTTCGATGTAGTCGGCGGCGATGTCGCCTTCACGTTCGAGCTGGTCGGTCGTGAGGGGAACCTCGGCGACACTGCCCGTCTCTGGAGCGGTGGGGGAGGAGGCATCCGTTGTGGCGGGGGCAGTGGGAACTGCGCTGTCAGCAGAGACGGTACTGGTCTCGGTGCTGAGCTCGGTGAGGCCGGTCTTGTCCGTCACGGTGATCTCCACTACTTCTTCGGGCCGGTTTGCTTCTTGGCGCGGGCCTTACCAACCGGCTGCTGACGCTGCACGGGCTTGGCGGGCTCCTCGACCACAATGATGTCACCGTCGGTCGCGATGAGTTTACCCTTGCGGGCGAGGCGCTCTTCGCGGGCCTTGGCGGCCTCACTGCCGGGAGTCGGCATGTTTCGAATCACCAGGAACTGCTGAATCATCGTCCAGAAGTTGGAGGTAAGCCAGTAGAACATGACGCCGAGCGGAAAAGCCACACCGGAAAAGGCGAAGACGAGGGGGAGCAGGTAGAGCATGATGCGCTGCTGCTTGAACATGGGGCTCGCCTTGGTCTCCGGCGACATGTTCTTGGAGACGATCTGCAGCTGCGTGATGAATTGCGACGCGGTCATCAGCACAACCATGGTGGCGGCGATGATCATGACGGTGAGGTTGAACTCGTTGCCGGCGATCCATCGCGTCCACTGTGAGGCGAATGTGTCGTGCAGCGGGGCGTTTCCGAACAGCGTCGCGCTACCGAAGCTCTCGGCGAGGCTCTGATTGAGCGGCCCGACACCGGCGTTGGAGCGCTGGGCGTCGTTCAGCACCGAGAACAGGGCGAAGAAAATCGGCATCTGCAGCAGCAGCGGCAGGCAGGAACTCAGCGGGTTGGTACCCGTCTTCTTGTACATGGCCATGGTCTCGCGGGACATTGCCTCACGCGAGAACTGGTCCTTCTTGCCCTTGTACTTGTCCTGGATCTTCTTGAGCTGTGGGGCAACCTCGAGCATCTTGCGTTGGCTCTTGATCTGCCGCACGAAGATGGGAATGAGGGCGGCCCGCACGACCAGAACGAGGCCGACGATGGACAGCACCCAAGTGAGACCGTCGTCGTAGCCCAGTCCCGCGATTTCCATCTGCGAAAAGAGCCAGTGGAAGGCCACGAGCAGCAGCTCGACCACCCATTTCAGAGGCCAGAGGATCGTACCTATGAGGTCCATACTGTGGGTTAGCCCTTTCCGTGGCTAGGTGCGACAACAAAACCGAACTTCGTCACGCGGTAGCGACGTTTGCTCTTGAGCGGTACATCATCAATGCCGCCTTCTGACCACGGATGACAATGGCTCAGTCTGCGCGCAGTGAGAGCCGAACCCCACGCTAGTCCGTGTTCCTGAACGGCTCCCAGTGCGTAGGCCGAACAAGACGGGTAAAACCGGCACACATCTCCATACAGCGGAGAGATTACAGCGCGATATACGCGAAGAATGACGACACCCACATTGCGGGGTATCAGGATGATCGTCCCGCGTATCGAGTTCATCGCCCCGGACTGCCCTTCCGCGCCGGGAGCGGGCGAGCAAGCGAGCGTTGGACTTCTTCGTACAGCGTCTGCCACGCCGCACCTTGCGCCGTCGGCAAAGCGCGGATGACGACATCCGTTCCTGGCGGAACCAGGGAGAGCAGTTCGTACGTAACCGCCTTGAGGCGGCGGCGAACGAGATTGCGCCTCACGGCGTCACCCACATTCCTTGCGACAATGAAGCCGAACCGTACCGGAACGCCGGCGGCACCCGAAGCAACCTCAGCGCTCTTTCGTACATAGAGAACGGTGTGCGCACCAACGATCCGCACACCGCGCCGAACGACGCCTTGATAGTCGCTGCCGCTCGTGATGCGATTTACGTGAGCGAGCACGAGAACCCGGCGACCACAACGAACCTAGGCAGACTCTGGCCTACGCGGAGAGTTCGGTGCGACCCTTGCGACGGCGAGCACCAAGGATGGCGCGGCCCGCACGGGTGCGCATGCGCAGACGGAAGCCGTGCACCTTGGCGCGACGACGGTTGTTCGGCTGGAAGGTTCTCTTGCTCATAGTTCAATCTCCACGTATTTGAATCACCGCTGGCCAAATTCCCCTCGGCCAGAACAGCAGCGCGCACAGAAGTTAGAAGCCCGCGGGATGGGGTCAACTGATTAAAACTACGGCCTCGGCCACGTCTGGTCAAACTCAGGCCCCGAATCGGCCCATTCTCCACAATAATGACTCCAACACAGATACCAACCGGAGAAGCCGATTCACCGCTGAATTCGCCTCGCTGAGCGGGATTGACTACCGTAAAGACAAGTTATCCACAGGTTGGTGGCATCAACCTGAGAATTAGGTCGGTTTTATACACAAGCGGTGGATAACTTTAATGATGAACTCGAACCCAGATTTCGAACCAGGCCCCAAAACGCCCGCAGTGCGGGCCAACTGACGGCGGCTTGCCGGTGTTCAACAGCGGCCCCGCACCCGTCCGCCGCGGTCCAGTAGTGAAACACCCGAAATACACAGATTGTAGGAACAATGGCAGACGTAGAAGCGCCGATAGCTGAAACCTGGCGGTCCGTTCTGACCACGTTGGAATCCGACGCCACGATCACCCCCATGCTCTACGGGTTCCTCAGTCTGGTCGAGCCGAAGGGCATCGCCGCCGGTACCTTCTACCTCGAAGTGCCGAACGAGTTCACGGCCAGCATGCTCAATCAGCGGATGCGGGTTCCCCTGCTGACCGCGATGGGTCAGCTCGACGAAGCCACTGCGGTGTCGACCTTCTATGTGGTCGTCAACCCGGAGCTCGAGCAGGAATCCCTGCGCCCGGTGCAACAGACACTGACCCCACCCGATGTCATCACCCCCGCCCCGCCGCAATCGGTATTCGAAGGTGCCGTTCCGGCGCAGCCGCACGAGACCCGACTCAACCCCAAATACAGTTTCGACAACTTTGTGATCGGCCAGTCCAACCGATTCGCGCACGCGGCTGCCGTGGCCGTGGCCGAAGCTCCGGCGAAGGCCTACAACCCTCTCTTCATCTATGGATCATCGGGGCTCGGCAAAACTCACCTGCTGCACGCGATCGGTCACTACGCCATGAGTCTGTACCCGGGCATCCGCGTACGTTATGTCAGCTCCGAAGAGTTCACCAACGACTTCATTAATTCGATCGCGAACAACCGAGGCTCGGCATTTCAGGCCCGATATCGCAACATCGACATCCTCATGATTGATGACATTCAGTTTCTGCAGAACAAAGCTGAAACCCAGGAAGCCTTTTTTCACACCTTCAACACGCTCCACGACCATAACAAGCAGGTGGTGATCACGAGCGACCTGCCGCCGAAGCATCTGACCGGCTTCGAAGACCGCATGCGCAGTCGATTTGAGTGGGGCCTGATCACGGATGTCCAGGCACCCGACCTCGAAACCCGCATCGCTATTCTGCGCAAGAAGGCCCAGAGCGAGAAGCTGCAGGTTCCCCACGACATTCTCGAGTTCATGGCGTCAAAGGTTTCCTCCAATATTCGCGAGTTGGAAGGAACATTGATTCGGGTCACCGCCTTTGCGAGCCTCAATCGCACGCCGGTGGACATGGACCTGGTGCAGACGGTGTTGAAAGACCTCATCACTCTGGATGAGGACAACGTCATCGCCCCGGTCGACATCATTACGAACACGGCCAACTACTTCAAACTATCCGTCGACGACCTATACGGGTCGAGCCGCTCGCAAGCGATTGCCACTGCTCGCCAAATCGCCATGTACCTGTGTCGTGAGCTCACCAACCTCTCCCTCCCCAAGATCGGTCAGCTTTTCGGTAACCGGGACCACACCACGGTGATGTACGCGAATAAGAAGATCAGCGAACTCATGAAGGAGCGTCGGTCGATCTATAACCAAGTGACCGAGCTCACCAATCGCATCAAGCAGGACCACCGATACAAGTAGGTCCTAGCAGCAAAATACCGACCCCTCGCGGAAGCGAGATCACAGATACAAGTAGGCATGTCCAAAGCAAAATTTCGGCCCCACCGGAAGCTCGTACGAGTTCTGACCCGGAGGGGCCCAAATTTTTTTAGTTTTCACACCTGTGGATAACCCTGTGGAATTAACTCACACAACCGGTCGTCGCCTGTAGAAACTCGAGGCCTGCCTGTAGAAACTTGTAATTACCACGAGTTGCGCTTGCTCAAACGAATGACAAACTTCCACAGCTCGCCCACAACTTACAAGCGTGTAGTTCCCAATGCCTGAGCGGTTTTCACAGAGTTATCCACAGTTTCCACAACGGTTAAGAAGATTAACAAGAATTCTTTAACCTTCATCCAGCCGACAACCTTGAGAGCCAGGGCCCTCAGAGCAGCACGGTACTGAATAGACCTGTGACAACAGCTAGCATTGAGGCCCACCCATCCGCCCGTCGAACGCAAGGAATGTTTCGTGAGATTTCAGGCCAATCGGGATGTCTTCAGCGAAGCAGTTTCCTTCGCGGTCAAACTTCTGCCCCAACGCACGACCCTGCCGATTCTGAGTGGTGTACTCATCGAGGCGACAGCAACGGGCTTGATTCTGTCGTCGTTCGACTACGAGGTCTCTGCCCAGACCGAGATCGTCGCCGAAGTTGAAGAGACCGGAAAAGTTCTCGTCTCCGGCCGGCTCCTCGCCGAAATCGCCAGCCGTCTCCCCAACGCTCCTGTGCGGTTTTCCACGGAAAATTCGCGCATCAAGGTCAGCTGTGGATCGGCCAGCTTCACCCTGCTGTCCATGCCTGTTGAGGAATATCCGAGCATTCCCGTGGTCACCACCCAGTCCGGCCTCGTACCGGCTGAGGAATTTGCTGCGGCTGTCGCTCAGGTTGCCGTCGCTGCCTCGCGGGACGATGTCACCCCAGTCATCACCGGGGTGCAACTCGAGGTCACCGAAAATAGCCTCAGCCTCGTAGCCACCGACCGGTACCGTGTCGCGGTTCGGGAAATCGACTGGGATCCGGGCAGCAACACCGCCCCCAATGAAGCAGGAACAATCACCGCACTCGTGCCGGCCCGTACCCTGCAGGAGGTCGGTAAGACTTTCGGTCACAGCGGAACCATTTCGGTTTCTATCACCAACAGTGACGACCGCGAACTGATCGCGTTCACCGCGAACAAGAAGACCGTCACGTCGCTGCTGATCAAGGGTAATTTTCCTCCCGTTCGTCGCCTGTTCCCGGCCACCGTTGACAACTACGCGGTGATGAACACGGCGGACCTGATCGAAGCCACCCGCCGTGTGCAGCTCGTGTTGGAACGTGAAGCCGCGCTGCGCTTCACTTTCGACGCCTCCGGCGTCACCCTCGAAGCCGTAGGATCCGAGCAGGCCCAGGCTTCGGAAACCATCGATGCCATTCTCTCCGGCACCGAGACCGTCGTCTCACTCAAGCCGCAGTTTCTCCTGGACGGGCTCAGCGCCGTGCACTCCGAATTCGTGCGCATCTCGTTCACGAAAACGGAAAACCCGAATAAGCCCGGGCCGGTATTGATCACCAGCCAGACTTCGCGCGAGCAGGCCGGAGTGGACAGCTACAAATACCTGCTGCAGCCCAACCTGCTCCTGCGCTAACAGCGGTGCGAGTTACTCACCTCTCGCTGACCGACTTTCGCAACTATGCGAACGCCGAGGTTGGTTTCGTTCCGGGCCCGAACCTCATCGTCGGCCGGAACGGCCAGGGCAAAACCAACCTGGTCGAAGCGCTCGGCTTTCTCAGCACGCTCGGATCGCACCGAGTCTCCACCGACAAGGCCATGATTCGCTCCGGGCAGGATGCCGGCATTATTCGGGCCCGACTCGAATACAACGGCCGGGATATCCTCGCCGAAGTGCAGCTGAACCGCTCGGGGCAAAACCGGGCGCAGGTCAACCGGTCAGTCATCAAGACCCGCGATCTGCCCCGCTATTTTTCGAGTGTGGTGTTTGCTCCGGAAGACCTGGCCCTGGTGCGTGGCGACCCTTCGGGGCGTCGTAAGTTTCTCGATCAGCTGTTGGTGCTGCGCAGCCCGCGGCTGGCCGCAGTGCTCAGTGATTACGACCGGGTGCTCAAACAACGCAATACCCTGCTCAAGTCGGCCCGGGCCTCGGGAGTGCGCGGCAACCAACTCTCCACACTCGATATCTGGGACGAACGGCTGGTGGAGTTCGGCTCGGAAATCATCGACGAGCGCGCCAAACTCGTGCAACAGCTTGGTGAACCGTTGCGGGCGGCCTATCGTGCTGTCGTGAATGAAGATCATGGTCCGGCGTTGGTGGCGAGCCTCAGCATCCTGGGCGCCGACGAAGATGCCGATCTCGGCGTTCTCCCGGCCAGCGTCCCGCAATCTGCGGCTTCGGTGGAGTCGTCTACCAATGATATCTTTCGAACGGCGCTGGTCGGACTGCGAAAACGCGAATTGGAGCGGGGTATCACCCTTGCCGGACCCCACCGCGACGATCTGGTCTTCATGCTCAATGCCTTGCCGGCCAAGGGTTACGCCAGCCACGGGGAGTCGTGGTCGTTCGCACTGTCCTTGAAACTCGCATCCGCTCAGCTGTTGCGGCAGGAGTCAGCCAGCGGTGATCCGGTCCTGATTCTCGATGACGTCTTTGCCGAGCTCGACCTGCAGCGTCGGGCCCGGTTGGCCGCTGCGATCGGGTCGTTCGAACAGGTTTTGATTACCGCCGCGGTACTCGAGGATGTTCCGCCCGCCCTCGTTGCGCACACTATTCACATTCATGCCGGAGCGGTCATCGATGGCTGAAGAAAATGTTCCACGTGAAACAACTGAGACCGTCGATTCGGTGGAATCGGGTACCAGTGAAGCAGCGCAGGTCTATCTGCGCTTCAAGAGTGTTTTCGGTGATCCCAACGCCAGACGCTCACGCGGCCGTAAGCGAATTGCGCCGGTAGTCGGCTCGAGTGTTCCCTTCGGGATCGGCCGCGACCCGCGAGGTCTGGGTGACACGATCAATTCGTTGACCATGCAGTTGGGCTGGAATTCACCGCTGGCCCAGTCCGAACTTCTGGCGTCCTGGACCGAGCTGGCCGGTGAAGAAACCGCCAACCATTCGACCCCGGCCGGTATCGATGACGGTGTGCTCACGGTGCACTGTGAATCCACGGCCTGGGCCACCCAATTGCGCCTGATGCGCAATGTGATCATGGAGCACATTGCGCATCGATACCCAGACGCGGGCATTCAATCAATTCGTTTCCAAGGGCCCAACGCTCCGTCCTGGAAAAAGGGTCCCAGATCAATTCCAGGGCGTGGTCCGCGCGATACCTACGGGTAACCCAACAATTAAGGTCACCCCCTTGAACAAAACGCGTCAAACGGCGATTATGGCCGGTTCGTCTCCCCCCGTTTGGTAGACTGAATGGTCGCCCGTGCGATGGTCAGGAGCCTAATTTCAGATGACAGTTGAACCGACGCCCGAACGCACGTCCCCAGATATATCCCCAGCCGTGGCGGAACGGGAGCCGGAGCACGAATACGGTGCCGATGATATCCAGGTGCTCGAAGGCCTGGAAGCCGTTCGCAAGCGACCCGGAATGTACATCGGATCCACCGGACCGCGCGGACTGCACCACCTGGTCTATGAGATCGTCGACAACTCCGTCGATGAGGCTCTCGCCGGACACTGCGACACCATTGACATTCGCATTCTCGCCGACGGCGCGATCCGCGTCGAAGACAACGGCCGTGGAATTCCGGTCGATATTCACAAGGCAGAGGGTCGGTCGACCGTTGAGGTCGTGCTGACCGTGCTGCACGCCGGCGGCAAGTTCGGTGGAGGCGGCTACTCCGTCTCCGGTGGCCTGCACGGCGTCGGAAGCTCCGTCGTCAACGCCCTGTCGAGCCGCCTCGAAGTCGAGGTTCGTCGCCAGGGGTTTATCTGGCGCCAGAGTTTCGCCAACGGTGTTCCGAATGCTCCCCTCGAGCAGGGCGAGGCCAACGACGAAACCGGCACGACCATCACCTTCTGGCCGAGTGCGGAAACCTTCGAGACGATCGAGTTCGACTATGAAACCCTGCGCGCACGGTTTCAGCAGATGGGCTTTCTCAATAAGGGACTGCGCCTCACCCTCACTGACGAGCGTGAAGCCCACCGCACCGACGACGGCAAAGTCGTCAGCAACACCTTCAAATATGACCAGGGTCTCGTCGACTACGTCGAGTACTTGAACCGTGCCAAGAAGGCCGACCTGGTCAACGACGAGATCATCTCGTTCGAGTGGGAAGATCACGAGCGCAAGATGGCCCTCGAAGTGGCCATGCAGTGGACCACGGCGTACACCGAGAGTGTGCATACCTACGCGAACACCATCAACACCCACGAGGGTGGCACGCACGAAGAGGGGTTCCGCGCCGCGCTGACCACGCTCGTGAACAAGTACGCCCGGGAGAAAGGCATCCTGAAAGAGAAGGATGACAACCTCACCGGCGATGACGTGCGTGAGGGACTGACCGCGGTCGTATCGATCAAGCTCGCCGAACCGCAGTTCGAGGGCCAGACCAAGACCAAACTCGGCAACACCGAGGCGAAGTCGTTCGTGCAGAAGGTCGCCAACGACCAGCTCACCGACTGGTTCAACCGCAACCCGAACCCGGCACGCGAGATCATCCGCAAATCCCTGCAGGCCTCGAACGCCCGCATGGCAGCCCGCAAGGCCCGTGAAACCGCGCGCCGCAAGGGACTGCTCGAGGGTGGCGGTATGCCGGGCAAGCTCAAGGACTGCCAGAGCAAAGACCCATCGATTTCTGAGATTTTCATTGTGGAGGGCGACTCGGCTGGCGGTTCAGCCGTGCAGGGCCGTAACCCAGAAACGCAGGCGATTCTGCCGCTGCGCGGCAAGATCCTCAACGTGGAGAAGGCCCGACTCGACCGTGCCCTCGGCAACAACGAGGTGCAGGCCATGATCACCGCGTTCGGCGCTGGCATCGGTGAAGAGTTCAACCCAGACAAGGTTCGTTACCACAAGATTGTTTTGATGGCCGACGCCGACGTCGATGGGCAGCACATCACCACCCTGCTGCTGACCCTGCTGTTCCGCTACATGCGCCCGTTGATCGATCTCGGCTACGTGTACCTGGCCCAGCCGCCGCTGTACCGGCTCAAGTGGAGCAACTCGCCGCACCAGTACGTGTACTCCGACGTCGAGCGCGACGCACTCCTCGCCGACGGTGCCGCGGCCGGCAAGCGCATCCCGAAGGACAACGGAATCCAGCGGTACAAGGGCCTCGGCGAGATGGACTACAAGGAGCTGTGGGAAACCACCATGGCCCCCGAATCCCGTACCCTGCTGCAGGTCACCCTGGACGACGCGGCATCCGCCGACGAAATCTTCTCCACCCTGATGGGTGAAGACGTCGAATCACGACGCAACTTCATCCAGAAAAACGCGAAGGACGTGCGTTTCCTTGACATCTGACGACACCACGGGCCAGCCCGACGCCGAAGAGACGGCGGCAACCGCGGCCGCTAAGGCCGCCCACCTCGTGCAGCACGGCAAGATCGACCAGGTCGACCTGCAGCTGGAAATGCAGCGCTCCTACCTCGACTACGCGATGAGCGTCATCGTCGGGCGCGCACTTCCCGACGTGCGTGACGGCATGAAGCCGGTTCACCGCCGTGTGATCTACGCCATGTTCGACGGCGGCTACCGGCCCGACAAGGCGTTCTCCAAGTGCGCCCGCGTCGTCGGCGACGTGATGGGCCAGTTCCACCCGCACGGTGACTCTTCCATTTATGACGCCCTGGTGCGCCTCGTTCAGCCGTGGAGCCTGCGGTATCCGCTCGCCCTGGGCCAGGGAAACTTTGGTTCCCCCGGCAACGATGGTGCCGCTGCCCCGCGATACACCGAAACGAAGATGGCCCCGCTCGCCCTCGAGATGGTGCGCGACATCGACGAAGACACCGTCGATTTTCAAGACAACTACGACGGCCGCACGCTCGAGCCGACCGTGTTGCCGGCCCGTTTTCCGAACCTGCTGGTCAACGGTTCGGTGGGTATCGCCGTCGGTATGGCCACCAACATTCCCCCGCACAACCTGCGCGAGGTTGCTGCTGGTGCCCAGTGGTACCTCGACAACCCCGACGCCGGCCGCGAAGAACTGCTCGAAGCGCTAATTGCGCGCATCAAGGGCCCCGACTTTCCCACCGGCGCGCAGATCCTCGGCGTCAAGGGAATTCAGGATGCCTACCGCACCGGTCGCGGCTCGATCACGATGCGGGCCGTGGTGAGCATCGAAGAGATTCAGGGGCGCACCTGCCTGGTGATCACCGAGCTGCCCTACCAGGTGAACCCGGACAACCTGGCGATCAAGATCGCCGACCTGGTCAAGGACGCCAAGATCACCGGCATCGCGGACATTCGCGATGAGACTAGTGGTCGCACCGGCCAGCGCCTCGTGATCGTGCTCAAGCGCGATGCCGTTGCCAAGGTAGTTCTGAACAACCTGTACAAGCACACCCAGCTGCAGGAGAACTTCGGCGCCAACATGCTCGCCATCGTCGACGGCGTGCCGCGCACCCTCTCCCTCGATGGCTTCATCTCGGCCTGGGTTGCGCACCAGATCGAGGTCATCGTTCGGCGCACCCAGTTCCGCCTGAATAAGGCGGAAGCGGATGCCCACATCCTGCGCGGCTACCTCAAGGCGCTGGACGCACTCGACGAGGTGATCGCGCTTATCCGTCGGTCCAACACTGTCGACGACGCCCGCGAAGGCCTGATGGCCCTGCTCGACGTGGACAAGCTGCAGGCCGACGCGATTCTCACCATGCAGCTGCGCCGTCTCGCCGCTCTGGAACGTCAGAAGATCATCGACCAGGCCGCCGAACTCGAACTGCAGATCGCTGAGTTCAAGTCGATCCTGGCCAGCCCCGAGCGCCAGCGCACGATCATCAGCGAAGAACTCGCCGAGATCACCGCCAAGTTCGGCGACGACCGCCGCACCGAGATCATGTTCGGTTTCGACGGCGACATGTCGATCGAAGACCTCATTCCCGAAGAGGAGATGGTGGTCACCGTCACCCGCGGCGGCTACATCAAGCGCACCCGCAGCGACAACTACCGCAACCAGCACCGTGGTGGCAAGGGTGTCAAGGGTGCCCAGCTGCGCGCCGACGACGTGGTCGAACACTTCTTCGTCACCACGACGCATCACTGGCTGCTGTTCTTCACCAACACCGGCCGGGTCTATCGGGCCAAGGCCTATGAGGCGCAGGAATCGGGACGGGACGCCAAGGGCCAGCACGTCGCCAACCTGCTCGCCCTGCAGCCGGGTGAAGAAATCGCGCAGATCCTCGACATTCGCGACTACGAGGTGGCCCAGTATCTGACCCTCGCCACCCGCGACGGCCTGATCAAAAAGACCGCGCTCAGTGAGTACGACACCAACCGCACCGGCGGCATTATTGCGATCAAGCTACGTGAGGGCGACGAGCTCGTCTCCGCGCTGCTGGTCGAAGATGATTCCGACCTGCTGCTGGTCTCTCGCAAGGGCATGTCGATTCGCTTCACCGCCACCGATGAGGCGCTGCGCCCGATGGGCCGCAGCACGTCGGGCGTGATCGGAATGCACTTTCGCGGCGAGGACACCCTGCTGGACGCATCCGTTATCAATGACGACGGCTACGTCTTCGTGGTGACCGAGGGCGGTTACGCCAAGCGCACCGCCGCTGACCAGTACCGCCTGCAGAATCGTGGGGGCCTCGGCATCAAGGTGGCCAAGCTCAACGACGACCGCGGTGATCTGGTTGGCTCGTTGATTGTGAACCCCGAGGACGAGGTCCTTGTGGTTCTTGCCAGCGGCAAGGTGGTACGCTCGTTCGTCGCCGAGGTTCCAGCCAAGGGCCGGGACACGATGGGCGTTGTGTTCGCGAAATTCGCGGATGAAGATCGAATCATTTCCATCGCGAAAAACATCGAACGTAATCTGGTCGCCACGGACGAAGAGGGCGCAGCGGATGCCGATGCCACGGCTGGTACCGTCGACACCAGTGCTGCAGAGGGCACTGCTCCGAACGCGGATTCAGGGAAAGTAGAGACACCGAATGAGTAGCGTCGCCGAAAAGCTCGCCAAGAAATCCACTCGCAAGACCGCGAGCAAGCAGGTTCGCCTCAAACTGGTCTACGTCGACTTCTGGTCGAGCGTGAAGCTGTCATTCCTGGTGGCGGTCTGCCTGGCTATCGTCACGATCGTGGCCACCTTCTTCACCTACACCGTGCTGGTGCAGACCGAGGTGCTGACCAAGGTGGACGAGCTGTACGCGACCGTCGCGGGAGAATCGGCCGACCTGGCCGCCATCCTTTCCATCGGCAACGTCATGGGCTTCGCGGTCGTCGTGGCGGTTCTGAACATGGTTGTGATCACCGCCCTCGGTGCCATCTACGCGGTGCTCTACAACCTGAGCGTTAAAATAACCGGCGGCTTGCTCGTCGGCTTCACGAATAACTAGTTTTTCCGCACGATCGAGGGCTGTTTCTCCCCAAAAAAAGCCCTCGCAGCCCGATTTGGGTAATTCTTCCGCCTGGAAGGGTGGCTCGATTTCAGGTTCCGGCCAGATTCCGGTAGTCTCTAATCTGCCCAAGAGGGGGATATAGCTCAGTTGGTTAGAGCGCTTCACTGATAATGAAGAGGTCCCAGGTTCAAATCCCGGTATCCCCACGCAGCACCAGATTCACCACTTCTCACCCGCTTCTGCTGGCTTATCCATCCGTGCCGGTCGGGTAATTGGGGCCATAGCTCAATTGGTAGAGCGCCTGCTTTGCAAGCAGGAGGTCCGGGGTTCGATTCCCCGTGGCTCCACACGCAGGTGAAGGGCCCGTCTTCGGACGGGCCCTTCTTTTTTGCCCGAGCGTGATGTCTTAGCTCGCGAATCTGTTGCCTGCGTGATCGGCCGGCGCCGGGCATCCGCTGGGATGTCGTGTGTACGGCTCCCAGCAGGGCCGTGTCGGCCGCAGCCGCCCTTAACGCGGCCGGGCCCGCATCCGGTGGATGCGGGCCCTGCACGAGCGGACGAGCGTCTGCTCTAGTCTTCCTGCCTAGCGGCTGGTTCAACCTCGTCGTCGGCGACCCAGAGCTCGTCGTCGGCACGGAAGGTCTGCCAGACGGCGTAGGCGACGCCTACGGCGGCGACCACGGCCAGGCCGAGGGCGAAGTAGGTTCCGGCTCCGGGGCCCTTGGGTTCGACCACAACCGGCTTCTGCAGGCGGAGGCGACCTAATGCAGCGCGCACTCGGGCGTCGCGGGCGACGTCACCGACGGACATGACCGTGCCGATGGCGGTACCGATTCCGGGGAGAACGTCGTTGACGACGCGCCGGCGCACGCCGTCGGCGGCTTCCTGGGTGGCGTTCACGCTCGGGCGAACGTAGTGGTCATAGCTCTCGCGTACGCGCGGAGCTACTTCTTCGCGAGCAAGAATACCGGCCTGGTGACCGGCCTGACGAGCGAGAACGTTTGCTCGCTCCAGTACTTCTTGCTGGTGGCTCCATAGTTCGTCTGCGCTTTTGCGCAGCCGAGTGAGTTCCTTGCGGCGCTTGCGTGACAGGCTCATCTGGACCCTCCATCGATGTCGTGTGGCGAATGTGTATCTATCTTGCCACTGAGTGCCCATCTTGCCACTCAATCGCGGAGTTGCCAGCGAATGCACTGGGAGCGCACGGCGGCAATCAGATTCGGTCGAGGTAGCTGTGCAAGAATCGGGGTATGTCTAAGCACACTGCTGTCGCCACCCTGAACACCACCCTCGGACCGATCAAGGTCAACCTCTTCGGCAATCACGCGCCGAAGACGGTCAAGAACTTCGTCGGCCTCGCGACCGGCGAACTCGAGTGGAAGCACCCCGCCACCGGCGTCGCCTCCACCACGCCGCTCTACGACGGCACGATCTTTCACCGCATCATCAAAGACTTCATGATTCAGGCCGGCGACCCGCTCGGCCAGGGCACCGGTGGCCCCGGCTACCAGTTCGATGACGAAATCAGCCCCGACCTCGACTTCACCCAGCCGTACGTGCTCGCCATGGCCAACGCGGGAATCCAGGGCGGCCACGGCACGAACGGGTCACAGTTCTTCATCACCGTCGTTCCGACCACCTGGCTGCAGGGCAAGCACACCATCTTTGGTGCCGTTGAAGACGAAGACAGCCGCGCGATCGTCGCCAAGCTTGCCACGGTCGCTACCGACGGTCGGGACCGGCCCCTCGAAGACGTCAAGATTCTGACCGTCTCCGTCGAGAACGTCTAACCAGTACCTCTGCACAGAAAATGAGTGATCTGCCGGCCTCGGCGGCGAATTTTTGTTACCGCCATCCGGGGCGGCAGAGCTTCATTCTGTGCCAGCGTTGCGGCCGCACCATCTGCGCCGAATGCCAAACCCAGGCCGCTGTCGGGGTCATCTGCCCCGAGTGCATGAAGGAACAGCGCAAGAACGCACCCCGCACCAAACCGGCGGTGCTCACCCGACTGACCGCCGGGAAGCCTGCCGTGACGTATTCCATAATTGGAATAACGCTCGTCGTGTACCTTCTGCAGTTCGTTTTCGGCAATCAGATCACCAACCTGCTGATCTACGCAGGCTTCTTCTCCCAGCCCGGCAGTTTTGAACCCTGGCGCATGCTCACCACCGCCCTCGCACACGGCTCTATCTTCCACGTGCTGCTGAATATGTACACGCTGTGGATCTTCGGGCAGCTCCTGGAACCTCTGCTCGGCCGGGGCCGCTACTTGGCGCTGTATCTGCTGAGTGCGCTGGCCGGTTCACTCGGGGTGCTGTTTTTGGCGGATCCCTTCACTCCCGTGGTGGGGGCATCCGGTGCGATCTTCGGCCTGATGGGCGCGTTCCTGGTGATTCAACGCCGACTCGGCGGCAATGCCACCCAGTTGCTCGTGCTGGTCGGTATCAACCTCGTGATCGGGTTCATTCCAGGCCTGAATATTGCCTGGCAGGCGCACGTCGGCGGAATCATCGGCGGTGCGGTGCTCGGCCTCATCTTCGTGCAGACCCGGCGCATCCGTCAGAAGCCCCTGCAGGTGGGGCTGATCGGCGCGTTCGCCGCCCTGTTGGTGCTGCTGAGCTTCGCGCGCTTCTTCGTGAGTTAACCGACCGAGCGCTGCGCGAGGGCGAGTTATCCACAGGTCTATCCACATGGGGATAATTACACCCGTGTCATTACCCTTGTTATTACGCCGTGGTGACGCAGCGGTAACGGATCAACGTTCATTGGCCGAACAGTTGGTGCAGGGTCGCCGGACTAACGCCAGCGCGTGGTCATCAGGAAGCCGATGAAGGCGATCCCGAAGCCGACCAGAATGTTCATGGCGCCAAGCCCCGCAATGGGAAGCTGGCTGCCGCTGACGTAGAACACGATGATCCAGGCCAGGCCGAGGAGCATGAAACCGAACATGACCGGCTTGAACCAGACGGCATTGGGCGCGTCCTCGTTCGAGCGGGCAACGTCGGTGCGGGCGGGCCGGGTGCGGGGATTCTTACGTGCCATTCTGCGATCCTAGCGTCTTCGCCTGTTTGAGTGGATTTGACGCGAGGTCTGGTACACGTTCAGGTCGGTAGACTCGCAGTATGTGTCCCCAGGCCGACGATCCCACCGAGATCGTCACCAAGCGCCCGCGCCGGGCGAAGTCAGGCAAAATTAGCGTGCTCGGCTTGCTCGGCGAACTGCTCATCACTGCGGGCGCACTCGTGTTGCTGTTTTTGGGCTGGCAGCTTTGGTGGAATGACATGATCATGGCCAACTCGCAGTCCGATGCTGCCAGTCAGATCAGCCAGGACTGGATCCAACAGGACACGTCGACGCCCGAACCGGTGCCAACGACTGACCCGGCAGAACCGAGTGCAGAACCTGCACCGGTTGACTACGGAGCACCAATGGTGGCTACCGCTCCGGCCAATGCCCAGGCATTCGCCGTGTTGTATGTGCCACGGTTCGGCGCTGACTATCACCGCACCATTGCTGAGGGCACTGGCCACGACGTTCTAAACAGCAACCGCCTGGGAATCGGGCACTACGACGGCACTCAGATGCCCGGTGGGGTGGGTAATTTCGCCATCGCCGCCCACCGCAGCGCCTTCGGCGGCGGCATGCATTTGATCAACGAACTTCAGCTCGGTGACGCCATCTATGTGCAGACCGCCGACGGCTATTACACCTACCGGTATCGCGATACCGAGTACGTGGCGCCCTCTCAGGTGCAGGTGCTGGCATCCGTTCCGAATAATCCCGACGCCACTGCTGTCGACCGGATCATCACCCTGACCAGCTGTAATCCGTTGTATTCCACCGCGGAACGCATCATCGCCTACGGCGTGTTCGAGTCGTGGCAGCCGATTTCGGCCGGCGCACCGGCCGAACTCGCACCGATCATCGCAGCCCAGGGCTAGGAGGCTCCCATCTACGCAGCACTGTGGCGCATTCTTCCCGGGCCAATCTGGGTGCGCATCATTTTGGTTCTGATCCTGTTACTGGCGGTACTCGCCGTGCTGGCCACCTGGGTGTATCCCTGGATCGACGGCATTCTCAACAACCAGGAAGCGACGGTGGGCGGCCCATGACCCGTATTCTCGTGATCGACAACTACGACAGCTTTGTGTACACCCTCAATGGGTACCTCATGGAGCTCGGCGCTGAGACCGATGTCGTGCGCAACGACTCTTTTGACAAAGCGGATGCCGCCTCCCGCATTTCCGACTACGACGGCGTTCTGATCTCACCTGGTCCGGGCAAGCCGTCAGATGCTGGTGTGTCCATTGCCGTGGTCGAGGCGGCACTCGAGGCCGAACTTCCGCTTTTTGGCGTGTGCCTCGGGCACCAGGCCATCGCTGAGGCCTTCGGAGCTACGGTGACCAACGCTGAAGAGCTCATGCACGGCAAGACGTCGCTCATCACGCACGACGGCAGCGACTTCTATGAGGGTGTGCCCCAGCCGTTCACGGCCACCCGGTACCACTCGCTCGCCGTCGTCGCGTCGACCGTTCCGAGCGACCTCGTGGTGACGTCACGCACGCAGGGCGGCGTCATCATGGGGCTACGCCACGCATCCGCTCCCATTCTCGGTGTGCAATTTCACCCGGAATCGGTGCTGACCGAGGGCGGATACCGCATGCTCGGCAACTGGCTGGCCCTGACCGGCCTCGCGGGCGCCCAGGAGACCGCAAAGTCCCTGCATCCCCTGCTGCGCCTCACCTGACGTCTCCTTCTGCACGGGGCCCAGGCCCCGTCCAGCAGGAGCGGGAGGGGGCTAGGAGCCGGAGCAATAGGTGAGCGTGATGTCCGAGCGCTGGGGGACATCGCCCGGCGCCAGGGACTGCGCCTTGATCGGGGAACCGGACTCTTGGGCGCAGGTGGGATCGGGCTTGGAGACGGGCGCGAGGCCATTGCTGCTGACCAGATCGATCGCGGCGACGAGTGACTGACCGGTGAGATCCGTCAACGTGACCAGTCCGCTCGACACGATGTAGTTGATCGTGTCCCCGGCGAATTGCGCGGATGCCGCTGCCGGGTCGGTGCGCAGGACGACGTCGGTGGCCACGGTCGGCGAGTTCTCAGCGGTGACCGACCCGGAGACGAAACCGAGCGCTTCGATCGCGGCCTGGGCATCCGTTATCGTCTGGTTGGTGACATCGGGGACGACGACGGGCACCGGACCGGTCGAAACGAAGACCTTGATCACGTCGGACGGGTTGACGATGGTGCCGGCTGGCGGGTCTGTGCGAATGACCTGATCGGCGGGTACCGTGGTGCTCGACTCTTCGGCACGGGTGGCCGCGAGATCCAGGTCGAGGAGGGTGTTCTGGGCATCATCGTAGGTCTCGCCGGTGAGCGAGGGCACCTCGCGTGAGCTGTCGGGCAGTTCCACCGAGGGTTGCAGATTCGCCACCCAGATCATGACAGCCACGACAATAACGACGACGCAGACGATTCCGGCCCAGACCCAGATCACGGGAGGGCGACGCTGCGTGCGCACCATGGTCTGGTCTTCGGAGAGCTGTTTGAGGGCCAGGGCCGAGCCGGTGATGGCGGTGGGTGCTGCGCCGAACAGTCCGGCGCCGACCTCTTCGCCGGCATGATGGATGGGGATCTGGCCGGACCCGGCGGTCTCGACATCGTTGCGGAACTCGACGGCGCTCTGGTAGCGAGCAAAACGGTCCTTGGCCAGGGCGTGCAGCACGACCGAATCGAGGGCCGGAGACACGCGGGGGTTGATCGCGGACGGCTTGACCGGCGTCTCACTGACGTGCTGGTAGGCGACGGCCACGGGCGTATCACCGCGGAACGGCGGGCGGCCGGTGAGCATTTCGAACAGCACCACACCGGTCGAGTACAGGTCGGTGCGTGCATCGACGGACTCGCCCTTGGCCTGCTCGGGGGAGAAATAGGCGGCGGTTCCGAGGATCGCGGTGGTTTGGGCCACGGTCGTGGCGGAGTCGGAGATAGCTCGGGCGATACCGAAGTCCATCACCTTCACCTGGCCGGACTTGGTGATCATGATGTTGCCCGGCTTGATGTCGCGGTGTACGACTCCAGCCCGGTGTGAGTACTCTAGGGCGGTCAGTACCCCGTCGATGATGCGCACGGCCTCGATGGAATCGATCGGACCTTCCCCAATGATGTCCTTGAGCAGCCGACCGTCGACGTGTTCCATGACGATGAACGGAATCTGCGAGTCGTGGCCGGACTCATCGGTGACGGTCTCTTCGCCGGCGTCGAACACGCGCACGATCGTCGGGTGAGCCATGCGGGCTGCGGCCTGGGCCTCCTGACGGAAGCGGGTGCGAAAGGCCGGGTCAGCCGCAAGGGTCGACTTCAGCAGCTTGATCGCCACCGTGCGGCCGAGCCGGGAATCGGTGCCGATGTGCACGTCGGACATACCGCCACGGCCGAGCAGGGCGCCGACGCGATAGCGACCCGCGATCAAACGACCAGAGTCAGGCACTACAGCACTCCCCACAATCAGACACTGTATTCGGGACGGACACAGTGAGCGCTACTTTACCGCACGGCATGAGGGAGTTACTCCGTGACAGCTGGGTCGCCCGTGACTTTCACATCGACCGTGGGCGAGAACTCGGAGCTGACCTGACCACAGAAGTAGCGGAACTTGACCTTGAAATTCTCGGTTCCAGCGGTGATGGTGCCCGTCGTCGTTTCCGCGTTGGTCGGGTTCGCCGACGTGATGACGGCGGCACCGCCCTCGGTGGCGATTTCGTAACCGGCCAGGGTCTGGCCGGCCGGGCAGGTCTGCGCGTTCCAGCTGACCGTGACCGTACCGGCGGGGGCCGCAGGCGAGGGCGTCGCCGTCGGGGCCGACGTCGGCGTGCTCGGCGTTGCCACCGGGCCATAAACGGTGAGGACCACGGTGGTGCCAGCCGGAACCGGACCGGTGGGGTTCACCCGGTAGACCCTGTCGACGTTGTCACTGGTCTCGGCGGCATTGCCCGTGGCGATGTCAGCCACGAAGCCCATGTCGACGAGCAAAGCTGCGGCTTCGGCGCTTGGCTTGCCGACGAAGTCGTCGGGATTGACCGAGGTGTTGGTGGGGGTCGGAGTGGGTGTCGGGCTCGGAGTCGGTGTGGGAGACGGCTTGGGCGTGGTCGAGGGTGTCGCCGACGTCGCTGCCGGCACCGGCGTCTCGTTGTTCTGGGTGAACAGCGCGATGAGCGTGCCGGTGAGCACGATTACGAGCAGGGCGACGAGGGCGATGAGTGGCCAGGTCCACTTGCTGCGTTTCTTCTTCTCCGCTTCGGCGGCTGCTGCAGCGGATGCCCGGGTGATGGGGGAACCAGTGGCCGGAAGGATGGTCGTGGCTTGGTCGTTTCCGGCGCCGGGCATGAGCATGGTGGCGCTGGTGGCACTGAGCCCGCCCAGAACGGATGGCACGGCCACGGCAGCCGCGGCCACGTCACCACGACGCAGAGCGGATGCAGCGCGCGCCAGGTGGGCAGCCGACGCCGGCCGGTCGGCCGGGTTCTTGGCCAGGCAGGCGAACACCAGGTTGCGCACCGGCTCGGAGACGGTCACCGGGAGGTCAGGAGCGATCTCATTGATCTGTGCCATGGCGATGGCGACCTGCGACTCGCCCGTGAAAGGACGTCGGCCGGCGAGGGACTCGTACGCGACGATGCCGATGGAGTAGATGTCGGTGGTCGGTGACGCCGGGTGTCCGCTGGCCTGCTCGGGTGAGAGGTACTGCACGGTGCCCATGACCTGGCCGGTCGCGGTGAGCGGAACCTGGTCGGCGATGCGGGCGATACCGAAGTCGGTGATCTTGACCCGGCCCTCCGGCGTGATCAGCAGGTTACCGGGCTTGATGTCGCGGTGTACGAGACCGGCGGCGTGGGCAGCGTGCAGCGCGGCCGAAGTCTGCGCGACGATGTCGAGCACCTTGTCGGTCGGCAGCACGTGCTCGCGCTCGAGGATGGTGGACAGGGCTTCGCCGGGCACGAGTTCCATGACCAGGAAAGCACTGCCGTCTTCTTCGCCGTAGTCGAAGACATTCGCGATGCCTTCGTGGTTGACGAGAGCGGCGTGGCGGGCTTCGGCGCGGAAGCGCTCGAGAAAGCCCGGGTCGCCGAGGTACTCGTCCTTCAAAATCTTGATGGCGACGCTGCGTCCGATGACGAGGTCGGTGGACTTCCACACCTCGCCCATGCCGCCAATCGCAATGCGCGATTGCAGCTCGTATCGTCCCCCGAAGGTGAGGCCTGCTGTGGGTCTCATTTGTTAAGCACCGCCTCTAGTACTTTCTGTGCGACAGGTGCGGCAAGTTTGTTGCCGAACCCGGTTTGTCCTTCTCCCCCGCCGTTCTCGACGAGAACGGTGATGGCATACTGCGGGTCGTTCGCCGGTGCGAAACCGGTGAACCACAACGTGAATGGATCGGTTGATCCGTTCTGAGCCGTGCCTGTTTTTCCCGCCACGTCGACCCCGTCTATTCTTGCATTGCTTGCAGCGCCATCCTGAACGCCGTTGATCATCATCGCGGTGATCGTCGCGGCAGTTTCTTCGCTCATCACCCGTCCGAGTTCGACCGGTTTGAAGGTTTCGATGGCGCTGAGGTTGGGCGCGAGAATTTCCTGCACCAGGTTAGGGGCCATTACGACGCCGCCGTTGGCGATGGCGCCGCTGACCATGGCCATCTGCAGCGGCGTTACCTGCACGTCGAACTGGCCGAACGCCGACTGCGCGGTCTGCGGATCGTCGAGCCCACGCGGATACACGCTCCCGGCGACGTTCATGGGAATGCTGTAGCTGCTGTTGAAGCCGAATTTCTCGGCTGTCTCACGAATAGCGGTGTCACCGAGTTCGACGCCGAGTTCGGCGAACGGAATATTGCAGGACAACCGGAGCGCTGTGGCCAGGGTGACCGTGTCACCCGCGCCGCAGGTGCCCCCGCTGGAGTTTTCGATCTTGCTCGTGGTGCCGGGCGCCGTGTAGACGGCCACGTTGGGAAAGGTGCTTTCCGGGGTGTAGTCGCCCGATTCCAGGGCCGCTGTGGTGACGACGAGCTTGAACACCGACCCGGGAGGGTTGAGCGAATTGATCGCCCGGTCGATCAGTGGGTCGCTCGGATCGGCCAGCAACGCTTCGTAGCTGGCCGTGACCTCGGCATTGTTGTGCACGGTGAGCAGGTTCGGGTTGAAACTCGGCTTGGACACCATGGCCAGGATACGGCCGGTGGCCGGCTCGGTGACGACGACCGATCCGGTGTAATCGCCGAGGGCATCCCAGGCGGCCTGCTGGGCTATCGGATCGATCGTGACCTCGACGGCTGCGCCCTTCGGGTCCTGGCCGGTGACCAGGGCGCTGATCTTGTCAAAGAACTGCGAGTTGGAGGTCCCGGTGAGTTCGGCGTTGAGGGCGAACTCGAGGCCGGTCGGTTCGCCGTTGATCGGGATATACCCGGTGATCGGTGCGTACAGCTCTGGATTGGTATAGGTGCGCAAGAATTTGTAGTCGTCGTCGGCCGGCATCGACTGCGCGATCGGTTCCCCGGCGACGAGGATGGCGCCGCGCTCAACCTGGTAGCTGTCGTAGAGCGTGCGGGTATTGCGCGGGTCGGCCGACAGATTGTCGGCCTGGAAGGCCTGCACGACCGAGGTCGAGCTGAGCAGGGCGACGAACATCAGCATCACGACGATGCTGACGCGCTTGAGTTCGCGGTTCACTTAGACCACCAGCCTGGGTTGGTTGCGCACGGTGTCGGAGAGCCGCAGCAGCAGGGCCGCGATGATCCAGTTGGCCACGAGCGATGAGCCGCCGGCGGCCAGGAACGGCGTGGTCAGACCGGTCAGCGGAATGACCCGGGTGACACCGCCGATGACGATGAAGCACTGCAGTGCAACGACAAAGGCGAGGCCGACAGCGAGGAGCTTGCCGAAGTCATCCTGTCCGGCGAAGCCGATGCGGAAGCCCCGAGCCACGAACAGTAGGTAGAGGGCGAGGATGCCGAACAGCCCGGCGAGCCCGAGTTCCTCGCCGAGGCTCGCGATGATGTAGTCACTCTGCGGTACCGGAGTGATTTCCGGGCGGCCCTGGCCCCAGCCGGTGCCGAGCAGCCCACCCTTGGCGAGGCCGAACAGGCCCTGCACCAGCTGAAAGCTGCCCCCCTTCGCCTCGTAGACGTCTGGATTCAGAGCATCCAGCCAGTTGGTGAACCGGCCGTTGACGTAGTCCAGGGTCTGGCTGGCCAGTAGCGCGCCGCCGAGAAAGAGACCCATGCCCAGGATGACCCAGCTCAGTCGACCGGTGGCGAGGTAGAGCATGACCAGGAACAGGCCGAAGTAGAGCAGGGCGGTGCCGAGGTCGCGCTGAAAGATGATGACTGACATCGACAGGGCCCAGACGATGAGAATCGGTCCGAGGTCGCGAAAGCGGGGAAACCGGGCGCCGAGAAACTTTTTGCCGACCATGGAGAGACTGTCTCGGTTGCGCACGAGATAGCCGGCGAAGAACACGGCGAGGGCGATCTTGGCGATCTCACCGGGCTGGAAGGTGCCGAAATTGCCGAAGCTGATCCACACCCTGGCGCCGCTGATCTCCTTGCCGAGGCCCGGAACGAGCGGAAGAAAGAGCAGGAGCACACCGACGAGACCGGCAATGTAGGTGTACCGAAACAGCACACGGTGGTTGCGGATGACCAGCAGCACGACGATGGCACTGAAAATAGCCAGGGCACTCCAGACCGTCTGGCGCACGGCCGCGCTCTCCCAACCGCCCTGTTTGTCGGCGATATCGATGCGGTAGATCATGGCGATACCGATGCCATTGAGCACCGTGGCGATCGGCAGGATGAACGGGTCGGCATCGCGGGCGACAAAGCGCAGCACGATGTGCAGGGTGATCACCAGGGCCGACAGGCCGGCGCCGAGCAGCACGAGGGTCGGGTCCAGCTCGCCGAGGGCACCGAGTTGTACGAGCACGACCGCGCTGGCGTTGATGAAGCACGCGATCAGCAGCAGGAACAGTTCGAGGTTGCGCAGTTTCTGCGGGAGGCGCAGGCGACGCACCGGCTCGGTTGCCGTCGGACGCGCCGTTTGAGCGGATGCCTTACTCAACGATGGCCCCCTTCAGTCGCTCGATGATGGCCAGGGCGTCGTCCAGTGAACCGGCATTGATGGTCTGCTCCACCTGCTGGCGGTCATAGACGCGCAGGTCGGACAGGCTCAGCTCGGTGTCTTCGTAGACGCTGGACAGTTTGATCGGACCAATGTCCTGCTGCACGCCCTGATAGATGGCGACGTTCGAACCGTCGACGCCCACGTAGTAGCGGGTCTGGGTCCACTGGTAGCCGATGATCGTGGTCGTGACGATGCTGAGCACCAGCAGAATGACACCGACCAGCCAGGTGACCTTGCGGCGGCGCGCGCGGCGGGCATCCTCTTCGATCAGTTCGGACAGGTAATCCTGCGAATCGGGCTCGAAGTGGGTTTCCCGCACCGGGTGCAGGCGCAGGGCCGGGATGCGCAGGGCACGGTTGCGGCCCGGTTCCTCACCGAAGGCGAGCGGATTCGCGGCGGAACCGACGATGACCGGGCTGTCTGTGCGCGCGGAGCCGTCGCCCGCGCCGATGTCGACGATGACCACGGTGACGTTGTCGGGGGCGCCGCCGTCGAGGCTCTCCTTGACCAGCAGGTCGGCGACATCCTGCGCGCTGGCACCGCTCGCCAGAGCGGAGGCTATGGCGGTGTGCGAGACGACGCCGGTGAGGCCGTCGGAGCAAAGCAGCCAGCGGTCGCCGTCGATCGTGGCCAGAATCGAAGTGTCGATTTCGGGACTCGCCTCGACATCGCCGAGTACGCGCATGAGCACAGAGCGGCGCGGATGCACCATGGCCTCGGCCTCGGTGATGCGCCCGCTGTCAACGAGGCGCTGCACGAAGGTGTGGTCGATGGTGATCTGGGAGAGTTCACGCTCGCGCAGCAGGTAGATGCGCGAGTCGCCGATGTGGGCGATTGCCACCTCGTTCTCGAGCACCACGATGGCACTGACCGTCGTGCCCATGCCGGTGAGTTCGGCGTGTTCGAAGACCGTCTCGGCCAGCTGGGCGTTGGCACCGATCAGGGCGGCCTGCAGAGCGAATTCGGCGTCCTGCGCGCTCGCATAGTGCTTGTCGGCCTCGATGATGCGTTTGGTGGCGATCGACGACGCGACGTCGCCGCCGGCGTGGCCACCCATGCCGTCGGCGACCACAAACAGGCTGCGACCGGCGTACCCGGAGTCCTGGTTGTTGGAGCGAATCTTGCCGACGTGAGACGCGGCTGCGCTATGACTGACCGTCGCCATGACCTACCGCCGAAGCTCGAAGCTGGTGGCGCCGATCTTCACGGTGGCGTTCAGGGGAATTTTGGTCGGCACGGTGACGCGGGAGCCGGCCAGGAAGGTGCCGTTAGTGGAATCCAGGTCTTGCAGCATCCACTCGTCGTTCCAGAGCATGAGACGCGCGTGGTGCGTGGAGGTGTAATCGTCGCGGATGACCAGGCTGGAGTCGCTCGAACGACCGATGGTGATGGTTTCGGCGCCGAGCGGAAACTCCGTGCCGGCCTTCGGGCCGCTCGTGATGACCAGGCGGGTGGTGTTCTGGGCAGTCGCCCTTCCCCCGTCTGCCCCTGAATTCCCGCCCGCAGGGCTGGCGCGCGCGACCGGCGGCGTGAAGGCGTCAGCGGCAGCGGGGGCAGCGACGGGGCCGGGGACGGCGGCGGGAACAGCGGATGCCGGGAATGCGGCGGCGGGGGCGGCGGCATCCGTTTTCATCTTGCGCACGCGCTGGCCGAACAGGTCACTGCGCAGGGCGTAGACGATGCCGAAGATGAACATCCAAAGCAAGAGCAGAAAGCCGATGCGCAGCACCAGCAGGGTCAGTTCGCTGACGTTCATGTGTTCGGCCCCCAGAATCCGCCCATATCGTGGCGTTCGGTGGGCGGGTCGGCCGGCGGCGCGGCGCGCGGGTACTCGCGGGAGTCTGGTGAGGCCTGGGCGAGCACGCGGAACACGATGCGGGTGCGACCGATGGTGACGACCGAGTCGGGCTCGAGGATGGCCTGGCTGACCGGGGCGCCATTGAGCTGGGAGCCGTTGGTGGAGCCGAGGTCACGCACCTGGGCGCGCGAGCCGTCCCAGAGGATTTCGACGTGGCGACGCGAGGTGCCGGTGTCGTCGACGGTGATGTCGGCGTCGGAGCCACGGCCGATCACGGTGCGGGCCTTGACCAGGGGGTGCCGGGTGCCGTTGATGTCGAGCACCGGGCTCCAGGCGACGTTGCTCTTGACCGAGCTGGAGTCGATCTGCACCATGCCCTCGCTGAGGCTGCGGTCGTCTTGCAGGGTGATATCGATGCCGCCGGTGAACTGGTAGCGCTGCTCGGTGCCGTGCTTTTGCATGAGGGCGGTGAGCTCGTCAATGAGGGTGACGCCGAGCGCGCTCATGCGGGTGTAGTCGGCGTGGGACATGCGCACGGTAAAGCGATTGGGCGCGAGGATGCGATCCCGCGCGACGACAGCGGCCTTGGTGTCGAGCTCACGACGCAGCGCGGAGGTTATTTCCACCGGCTGCAAGCCCGATCGAAAGGTCTTGGCGAACGCTCCGTTGACGGCGCGCTCCAAGCCTTTTTCAAAGTTATCCAGTATGCCCACAGGTCTCCCGATCCGGTCCGTTTGGCTATGAGCATGTTACTTGTCTCGGGCGACAACCCACCTTCAGGGCGCAAACGGCACGAACAGCCATACTACCCGCGGAGGGTCCCGGACCGAATTCGGGGCCCATTATGGGCATTCCGTGGGTATTTTTCGATAGGTGGCGGGGAGCGGATGCTGCGCGGCCGTTTCTGGCGGTGGCATCCGTTCTCTCCGAGGCTGGCCGAGGCGGGCATCCGTTGTGCCCGCGCCCGATAGGCGGGCTCTCCTGATGGTCGCGCCCGATACCGGTGGGCGCTGCAGTAATTACCGGCGCGGCTACCAATTTCGGGCGCAGTCATGGCTGCGGGGGCCGAGATTGGGCCGATTCAGCCCCCGGACCCGCGCGGCGCGCCGTCGAATGGCGCTGACCCCCCTCGCAGTGTTAGCATTCCTAAGTTCGCGCGAGTGGCGGAATTGGCAGACGCGCTGGCTTCAGGTGCCAGTGTTCGAAAGGACGTAGGGGTTCAAGTCCCCTCTCGCGCACTCTGGGTGTTTCAGGAAATTGAAGTCTCGTTTTCGTGAAATCCAAGCGAACAGGTCGGTTGAGTAGAAATACTCGGCCGGCCTTCGGTTTTTAACGGTGTTGGCGGGGCTGACCGGGCCGGTTGAGGTGGCGTTGACCTCTTAAATAGGAAAAGGCCTGCGGGTGGGCAGGCTGAAGCTTTCGGTGCGCGGGTCGGTGGTGCTGGAGTGGGTGGCGGCCGTTGTTACTGCGGTGGTGCCAGGGCCGGTAGGGCGCTGTGGGCGCTCAGTGGTGTTCCGGTGGCTTCTTTGCGGCGTCGTTCGCGGGAAAGTTTCTCGCCGAGGTCGAGTTCGGCGGCCTTCACGAAGAAGTCGTAGGTTTTGCGGAGGTTCGCTGAGACGGCGGCGAGGGTGGCGGCGAGGTAGTTGAAGGCGAAGCCGCGGCCGGAGCGTTTGCTGACGTTGGCGAGGTCTTCGAAGTTCTTGCCCTTGAGCGATTTGTAGGCGGACTCGACGAGGCTGCGCATACCGAAGTGCTCGCGGTGTTCCCGTGATTTGTAAGCGAACTTCTGCAGGTGCTTCACCGCGAGCCGGGGGTCCTGGTTTCGTTCGGACGGTGCTCCGGCGTCGAGGGGGATGGTGACACTCACGGGTGTTGAGGGCTTGGCCACTCGTTTGCCACTGACACGGTCAATAGCCATATAGCTGCCGGGCGTGGGGTAGAGAAAACGCTGAAATCCGTCCTTGTCGGGACGGCCCTTGGGCTTCATCCGATAGGCGTTGCGGTTCTCGAGGTAGGTCTTGAAGGTCTTCTTGTCGATGAGGCGCCGGGGCTTTTTCGGGTTGGTGGGGTTGGGCTCACGGGTGTTGTAGTTTTTGGTGGCGTCGATGAGGTTTTGGGGCATCCAGGTGACGTACCAGTTGCCGTCGACGAGGATGAGGTCACCCCATTGGTTTTGCAGCCCGAGATCAGTCTTCTTATAGTCGATGACGAGCTCGCAGCCGCGAAGCCTCAACGGAATTTGAAAGTTGCGGGCCTTTCCCCGTTGTAGGCACGGTCGACGATGACTAGGCCGCTGGTGAAGCCGAGGCGTTGGTGGGAGTCGACGAGCTTTGCGCCGTGCCCGATGATTTCTCCCGGCCGGTGAAAACCGACGGCGGTGATGAGTGAGGGGAACAGCATGTTCTGGCCGGGCTTGTCCCAGACCATGACGCTGATTTCGAGTTCGTAGCCGGCCTTATCGGTTTTGGCACCCAGGCCGCCGTGGCTGCCTTCGCGCCGGTAGCGTCCGGAGTGGGAGTCGGCATTGCCGCGCCGCAGAGTCGGGTCGGTTGGGTTGGGTCGACCGGTTCCCGGAATCAGAGTCGCATCGGCGGCGATGTTGCCGGTGTATTTGGCCCAGATGTCTGCGGGCAGCATGCGCACGCTGGTGTGAAGGAGTTGTTCGCAGAGCCAGTCCAGGCGCTCAAGATTGCGTGCAGACTTTCGTGTGGCCTTCGGCGTTGCTTGCTTCGTGAGCAATTTCGCATAGGCCTTCGGCTTCAACCGCTTATTGCGGGGACCGGGGTAGGGGTCGATGAGAGCCATCATACGATTCGCTGAGCGCCACAGACGTTGGTACCAGTCATCGTGTTCGCCGGCGTGGTTTTGTATTCCGAGCAGGGCAAATTCTTCGTCGTGGAAGTGCACGTCGAGGGTTTCCGCGATGCGGTGATAGTTGATGCCGTACCCCAGTTGCACGTGCAGGAGAAAGAGCACGAGTACAGCGCGAAAAGGGATGGTTGGTTTGACGCCGGCGTTTGATTTCAAGCGCGCGTATCGCCACTCGATAAGTTTGGTCACGACGCCGGAGTTGTCGACGATGCGGATGGCGTTGTTGAGGTAGGCGCGTGAGACGGGGCCGCGGGCGCGTTCGCGCTTGTAGTCCAGTCGGGTCATGCCGAACGTGGACTGCATCCGTTCCTCCAGAAGCGCGGCATCCGAGGTTGACGCGCTCACTGTATAACCGTCCCGCGCAGCTGTGCGCGATAGGAGGCAACATCGAGTGCTTGGACATACTCCAGGTAGCGTGGCAGGTTTTCAAACTTCTCCACACCGAGAGCGCGAGTGAGCTCCTTGATGCGGGTGCCAGCCTGAAGGTGGGTAACAATCCAGGTCGCGCGCAGCCGGTCACTGCGGGGGCGGAATTTGTCACTGGTCTCATTCGCCTTGACAAATTCCGCATCGTGGACACTGTGTCTCACAGCATCGGAGACACTTGCGGCGGTGATACTGGCTCGCTGCCTTGTGCCTGACTGACAATGCCTATAAGCTCCAAAAGTCGGGGGGACAGCTTAGATCACATATAGACCGAGGTCGCAACGCAGCACCCTCGGACCAAATTATATTCTTTAAATAGCTGGTGGATAGCTGTTTTTGTGCAAAAATATCGCGCAGACGTGCATGATTGTGCCGAATCTTTCCGGAGGAATACCTTCGTTCTGATCGCTCTCGACCCAACTGTGGGTAGCCGATTGCTACGGCTTGAGAGGGGGATTGCAGCCCACAACGTACCGAACCAGGTACCCTTGTCAGCTCGAAGCCACGCCAAAAGTCTTTGATGACCTCGCCGGCCGAACCGAGCACGCGGCAGGGCAGCCCTGCTAAATCCCGCCCGAGCAAATGAATGCTTAGACGGCCAACCCGCCAGGAGAACTGTTGTTAAACCTGCCCATTTTTACTTCATCAGTGTTGATCGGAGTTCCCGTGTTCTGGATTCTCTATACCGTCGGGTTTATGTGGGTGTCCCGGCATTGGGCGCGCGAAGACGAAGGGGGTCCGGAATGACTACCGAGATCAACTTCCTACTTTTCTACTTTTTGATTCTCATTGGCATTGGCATCTGGGCCATGCGCCGGGGCGCGGGTAAGGGCCTGGATAACTACCTGCTCGGGGGTCGAAGCATGGGGCCCGCTGTCACTGCCTTGACCTTGCAAAGCACATCCATGAGCGGGTATATGTTTCTTGGCGCTGGCTCGCTGGCCTACACCCAGGGTTATTGGAGCCTCTGGTACGCGCTCGGCGACCTCGGCGGCGGCGTGCTCAACATGTCCGTGCTGGGGCGGCGCATGCGCAAGCTGTCCCAAATCCTCGGGGCCGTCACCTCAATCGAATACCTGGAACGTCGCTATCCGTCGGCGCTCACTCGCATAATCGCCGCTCCGCTCGCACTGATATGCCTGTTCTTCTATGTTCTGGCGCAGTTCATTGCTGGCGGAAAGGGCTTGGCGCTGGTTACCGGCTTCTCCTATCCGCTCGCCCTCGGCGTTGCCATCGGTGTCATCGTTCTATACACGTTCCTGGGCGGCTATCTCGCTGTGGCATACACGGATTTCTTTCAGGCGATCATCATGTTGATCGGGGTTCTGTGGGTTCTCTTCGCAGCGCTGGCCACCCTCGGCGGCCTTGGTGCTGCCAATGCGCGAATCGGTGAGATCGATTCCTCTCTGCTGACGATGTGGGGAAAAGACCTCGCAAATTACGGCCAGTGGGGGCTGATTATCGGGGCGC
Source organism: Cryobacterium flavum (assembly GCF_900103805.1). Lineage (GTDB taxonomy): Bacteria > Actinomycetota > Actinomycetes > Actinomycetales > Microbacteriaceae > Cryobacterium > Cryobacterium flavum. Next base: position 251,768 of record NZ_FNIB01000001.1, read on the forward strand.
TGTTGGTGTTCTCGATCGGCTACCTGGGCTGGCCGCACGTGGTGACCCGGCACATGGCCATGAAGCGCCCGAGTGTCGCGCGCAAAGCCGGCGGTTACTCAATGCTCTTCAATATTCTTTTCGTTCCGGCCCCGTACCTCGTCGGCATCGTTGCTCTCCTGATCGTTCCGATCGGCACGGACCCGGAGATGGCCATCTTCGCCACCGCTCAGTTGTTGCTTCCCCCCGCCGTGGTAGGCATCGTCATGGCCGGCATTATGGCTGCCATCATGTCCACGGCGGATTCGATCCTGCTGCAAGCCGGTACCATTGCGAGTCGGGACATCTACCATCGCTTCATCAATAAGAAGATGAACGAGAAGAACATGGTGTGGGTTTCCCGCGGTAGGGTGCTCGCCCTGGCCATCGTCGGATTCTTCATCGCCGTTTTTCAGCCTCCAGCGGTCTTCGCTCTCGTAATCTTCGCGACGACGATTCTGGGCAGCGCCTTTGTGCCTTGTTACGTGGCTGCCGTGTGGTGGAAGAAGGCGAACACCGTTGGGGCGATCTCCTCGATGATCGTGGGAACCGCCGTCCCAGTGGTCTGGGAGATCTTCAGCCTGGTTTCGCGCACGGGATTGGATTCGATGCTCGTAGGCATCGTCAGCTCCGTCACGGCGATGATTGTAGGCAGCCTGCTGACGCAGACGAGCTGCCCCGTCCCGGCACACATTCAGGCGGCCCTCGGCGAAACGGAGCGTCTCGGCCCGATCCCAGCCCAACTACTTAAGGGCCAAGATGTGATCATGGCGACGGAAGCGTCGGTCCGTTGAGCGCCGCGATACCGGTCGTCGGGCCACAACCAGCTCCGCCCACCACTGCCGACCAGCCGGCCCGTCGTATTCCCGCCGGTATCAGTCGCAATCGGGCTATCCGGCTCGTGCTGAACCGCGCTCCCGATCTCGTCTGCACGAACGCCCGCTTAGTGCACCATCCCTATGCCGGCTATGTCTACGCCGTTCAACAGCGAGCTTTCGGCCGAAGCATCTACGGAGTCGCCCATATCTTGGTCGACCGGTGCAGCGGCGGCACGAGCACGAGCGATCCTTGGCCCGATCCGGTTCTGATTGAACCGTGCGAAACACTGGATGCTGCTCCCGCAACGATCAGTAAAGAACACGCCGAGAACGATGCCCGGCAATGCGCGGTACGCACCGCTCTGCACCGACGTCGCGCCGTGATCCCGATCGAGGTCACAAGCGTCAGCAGAGACCCGTTGTTGTATAAGCCGAATTGGCTACTCGACTTGCAATTGCCCGCGGATGGCGGCACAGTGAAAGTCTTGGTCGACGCCTTGACCGGCGCCTATCATCTGGTGCCCGGTGGAGTCGTTCAGATCGAACCAACCGCCGCCGGGTAAGGACTAATTGCGCCTGTTCTCGATTACTTGGCTTCGCAGAATCCATCGGTAAGAAACGGCACCACGTTAGAGGATCGTCCCCATCAACTCCGCCATGTATATCCGAAGGCCCCAACTGTCGGCTCTGGCTGCTTGACTATCACCATGAACGCCCCCTTACTTTATCCTGCCGGATACAACGCCGATTTCCTTGAAATTCCTCTGCCGCTCCCCGTCCCTCCTGCGGGCACCCTGATTCGTGAACTGCTTTACACACATTTCACCGTGCTCCTCGACCCCGCGCGGCGCCTCGCGATCGCGATCGGCGTCAACATCGACGGGGATCAGCTCATTACTGTTGACCGGGGCGACGACTGGCACCTCGACTCGCGTGTCCCGGTCTACGAACAGGCCGGGGAGGGCGTCTACGCCAGAAACGATCTCGACCGCGGACACCTCGTCCGGCGACAGGACCCGGTCTGGGGCGACACAACGACAGCCAGGCGTGCGAATTACGATACCTTCGCCTACACCAACGCCGCCCCGCAAGCCGGAGCCTTTAACCAATCGAAAGAACTCCGGCTTGGCCTCGAGGACCACGTCCTCACCTACGCACGCACAAACAGTAATCGCATCAGCGTCTTCACCGCCCCCGTGCTCTCAACCCAGGACCCGATATACCGCGGCGTGAAGATTCCACAAGCGTTCTGGAAGATCGCGGCATGGACCACGACCACAAGAGACTCCACCGCTCTTCACGCTGCCGGATTCGTCCTCGACCAAAGTCCACAGTTAGAAGACATCGACCTCGACACGGACCGCGCTCCAGCCCTCATGTACGGTAATCCCCCGCCGCTGGGACCGTACCGCACCTACCAAGTACCCATCGTGGACATCACCGACATCACCGACCTCACCGGCCTCAACCTGGCCGCCCTATCTGACGCAGACGTCTACGCCCCGGCCCCAGCTATCCGAGAAGACATCGACCGTCGAACGCGCTGGGTCGAACTGGTCGACACCGCAGGAATCCACCTCTAACCACACCGAATCGTCTATAGCCAGCTCAGTCCCCGGCGCCGAGGTAGACATAGACGGTTTCGCGGCTGATCCCAAACTGTCGAGCAAGAACAGATTTCGGCACGCCAGCGGCAGCCTTCTCGCGCAGCTCGGCCGCACGGGCCGTGTCCAGTGACGGGGTGCGACCGCGGTATAGGCCACGCGTCTTAGCCAAAGCAATACCCTCGCGCTGACGCTCACGAATCAGCGACCGCTCGAACTCAGCGAAAGCTCCCATGACGTTCACAAGGGTGCTTCGGCGCGGTCGGAACGGGTGCGCTGCTCGCGTTCACTTGTGCGTGACTGGTCCAGGTCGGCCCGCAGCGGGGTGAGTATGTCGTCGCGGTATTCGTGTATCGCGTGTGCTGCCCCGTCGAAGCACGCATGCGAGTCGTTTCTGTTTGGTTGGACGGCGTGACCCACGCCACGAGCCTGTTCGTCGTATCATCATCGCTGTCGGCCTACTTACCACCGTGTCGGGTCGGCACTCCGGGGCGTCGAAGCTGGCCGTACTGGGCTCGATGAGGAGCTGTTCGAGCACCTGCACGCCTGGCCTGCCTCTGCGATGCTGGCCCGGACGATCGTGCTGTTCGCGGCATCCGTCGCCCGTGTCTGGTTAGCTGGCTGGGTCGGTGATGAAACCCTCCTCGATCATCCACTCATAGGCCACATCGGCGGGTTCGGCACCGTCGACGTCAACTTGACGGTTCATGCCGCGCAGGACCTCGTCGGTGAGTTTCGGTGATATCTTGGCGAAGACCTTTTCCAGGCCGGGGTGGGCCTTGATTGTGTCGGTGAAGAAGATCGGTGCCACGTTGTATGCCGGGAAAAATGCGAGGTCATCGGTCAGGACTGTGAGGTCGAGCGCGTCGAGGCGACCGTCAGTTGTGAAGACTTCGCCGAAGTTGCAGGCGCCGTTGTCGGTTGCGCTGTAGATGGCACCGGTGTCGTAGATGCCGATGTTGCTGTCGGGCACGCCGTTGGCGGTGCCACGTTCCAGTCCGTAATGGGCGAGCATGGGGTTCAGGCCGTCTGGCCGGGAGTTGAATTCGGACTCGACGCAGAAGGTGCGATCCTCGACCGGCAACGCGGCAAGTTCGGACATGGCCGTGATGCCGCCGAGGTCGGCGACTGCCTCACTGCGCACAGCGAGGGCGTAGGTGTTGTTCATCGGTGCCGGCGCGCCCCAGGTGACACCGTTGGTGAGGTCGAGGTCGTACACGGCCTGCCACATTTCGTTCTGGTCAGTGATCGCCTCGGCCTGACCGAGGTAGGTCAACCATGCGGTTCCGGTGTAATCCCAGAGCACGTCGGCCTGGCCAGAGAGAAGCAGCTCGCGGGCCGGCTGGCTGCCGGGCACGTTACTGAGGTCAGTGACGTCGAATCCAGCGGCGGTCCCGGCGAGCACCGCGATCTTGCCGAGCAGTAGCTGCTCAGTGAAGTTCTTGGACGTGACGGTGAGGTCGACACCGTCGGCACCGTCGAGCGGGGTGATCGACCCGGGTCCAACCGCGGGAACGTATGAGGTCGCCGGTTGCAGTCCGCAGCCGGTCAGGGCGACGGCGGACAGGGCGAGGACGCTCGTTGCTTGAGCCCAGTGGCCGACGTGTCCGCGGCGGGTGTGAAAAGAGGGGCGGTGCATCTAGAGTCCCTTCGGGCGGGCGACGTGTTCTGCTACGCGGCCGATCCAGTCGATGAGGAGGGCGAGCAGAGCCACCAATAGGGCTCCGGTGACGAGCACGGGGGTGAGGCTGAGATTGACGCCGGTGGTGATGAGGATGCCGAGTCCGCCGCCGTTGACGAACGTGGCCAGGGCGGCGGTGCCGACCAGCAGAACGAGGGCGGTACGCACGCCTGACAGCATGACCGGCACGGCAAGAGGGAGTTCCACGCGAAAGAGCACGGCTGTGGAGCTCATGCCCATGCCACGTCCGGCTTCGATGAGGCGGGCGTCGACCTGCTGCAGGCCGACCATGGTGTTGCGCAGCACCGGGAGCACCGCGTAGAGCACGAGGCTCAGCGTCGCTGCCCAGAAGCCGAAACCAACCCAGAATGCGAGGAGGACGACGACGCCGATCGCAGGGGCGGCTTGACCAACATTGGCGATCGCGAGCACCGGAGCGGTCAGAAACCGCAGGGATCGTCGGGTCAGGGCGATTCCCAAGGGAATCGCGATGACCAACACGATCACCGCGGCGAGGAGGGTGAGCTGGATATGCTGCACGGTGTAAACCCAGAGCGCGTCCGGGGCGAGTGTGGTCAGTTCGATCGGCGACAGGTTGGCCGTCAGTAGCCAGATGACGAGCGCGAGGAATGCGAGCAGAATACCGGCCAGCTGGTAGACCAGTCCCCGCCAGGATTGCCATACCGCGCTGGCACGACTGACCGGTACTGCCGGCGCGGCCGGGTCGCCGGGTGTTTCGACGGCGGAGTCGCCGCCGGAAATGCCGGCTTCTGTAGTTCGGCGGCGGGTGCTCATTGACCGGCCCGCGCGTCGGCGCCGTTGCTCTCGGTCTCGTTCAGGTCGGCGTCGGTGGCAGGCGCCTGCGCTTGGAACACGCCGGTGTTTAGTCCGACGGGCGCTTGGTCCGACTCGAGCACGGCAGCGGTCTGTGAACGGGTAATGGCGTCCATGACGGTCTGCACGTCGATGACGCCCTTGAACATGTCGCGGCGGCCGGTGACGAGCGCGGCTCCGGCGCTGGAGACGAGCATTGTGTCGAGTGCGTCATTGAGCGTGGCACGGTAGCCGACGACCGGAAGTTTCGGATCGGGAACGTTGCTAATGAGCTCGAGGCGGCCGAGCTTGCGGCGGGAGAGCCACTGGATGGGACGGTGACGCTCATCGACGATGACCGCGTGGCCGTGGCCGGCGTCGATGAGGCGGGCTAGGACATCCGCTGCCCGTTCGCCGGGGCTTCCCACGACGGCGTCGCCGAACCCGACCTCTGCCACCCGGGTGAGGGTGAGCTGTTTGAGGCCGGCGCCTGACCCGATAAAGTTTTCGACGAATTCGTTGGCCGGGTCGCCGAGGATGCGTTCCGGGGTGTCGTACTGTTCGAGCTGGGCGCCCTCGTTGAAGATGGCGATCCAGTCGCCGAGCTTGACGGCTTCGTCGAAGTCGTGGGTGACGCAGACGATGGTCTTCTGCAGTTCTTCTTGGATGTTGAGTAGTTCGTCTTGCAGGCGTAGGCGGGTGATCGGGTCGACGGCGCCGAAGGGCTCGTCCATGAGTAGCACGGGTGGGTCGGCCGCGAGGGCGCGCGCCACGCCGACGCGTTGCTGCTGGCCGCCAGAGAGTTCCTTGGGGTACCGGTTTCGGTAGAGCACCGGGTCGAGGGAGACGAGCTCGAGGAGTTCGTCGACCCGCGCCGCGATACGGGCCTTGTCCCAGCCGAGCATTTTCGGAACGAGGCCGATGTTGGTGGCCACCGTCATATGGGGAAAGAGCCCCCCGGCCTGAATGACATAGCCGATGCCTCGGCGCAGGGTATCGCCGTTCATGTTGGTGACGTCGTCACCGTCGACGACGATGCGGCCCTCGGTCGGTTCGATGAGTCGGTTGATCATTTTCAGGGTGGTGGTCTTGCCGCAGCCCGAGGGGCCGACGAGCATGACGATCTTGCCGGCCGGGATCTCCATGGTCAGACCGTCGACCGCGGGGCGCGCCTGGCCGGGGAAACGCTTAGTGACGTGGTCCAGCAGGATGTTCGCACCGGTGATGCCTGTCGGGGAATCTTCGGTGCTGGTGGATTCTGCGCTGTTGGATGCAATGAGTTCAGACACGGATACCTCGGGGTGTGGTCAGGCGGCCGAGGCCGACGAGAAGGAGGTTAAGAATAAGGGCGAGCACGACAACGCCGATGACGCCCGTCATCACCGACTCGAGGGAGTTGGCGCCGCCGAGGCGGGACAGGCCGGAGAAGATGAATCCGCCCAGGCCTGGGCCGAGGGAATATGCGGCGATCGCGGCGATTCCCATGACCATTTGAGCGGATACCCGAATGCCTGTGAGGATGATTGGCCACGCCATGGGCAGTTCTACCTGCAGGAGCGTGCGGAACCGGCTCATGCCAATGCCGCGGGCGGATTCCACGATCGACGGTGCGATACCCGATAGGCCCACGACCGCGTTGCGCAGAATGGGGAGGGTAGCGAAGAACGCTACGACGATGACGGCAGGAACGACGCCGAAGCCGAGTGGCGCGATGAGCAGCCCGATGAGCGCGAACGATGGGATGGTCAGGCCTATGGCAGACACGGAGTTGGCGATCCCGGTGAGCGCGGAACTGCGGTAGACGACGGCGGCCAGCACGACGGCGATGACAGTCGCCAGGATCAGGCATTGCACGACGAGGCTAAAGTGCTGCCAACTGCTGAACAGGATCTGCTCATACTGATTCCTTACAAAATCCCACACATCAAAACCCCTTCGCTTCGATCACACATGGATTCACCGCCACCGGCACGGGGGCAACTGGAGGCGCCGATGCGGAGCTGGATGGGGACGCAGGCTGAGAGCCGTAGGCAGAGATGATTCTCCAGTCTTGCACGGCTACTGCCTTGTGGACGCAGCGAGACGCTACGGTCTAATCACGTGCGCCTGCGCCCCCGCGAATGAGGACGAGGACACTTGCATGACGCTGATCAGCACCGGGCTGCGCGTCTCCGAAGCCACGGCCTTGACCTGAGCCGACCTGCAGCTGTCCCGGCCAGCCCGCGCGGTCTGCCACGGAAAAGGACACGCAGACTCTATCACCCCGCTAATCCCGGTACCTGCTCGGACAGGCTGGCCTGGCAGAAAGAAAACCGCACTCCTGAACTCCCGCAGCACCGCGATTCATCTGTGCGACAACGCGCGGTTCGGGCCGGCGGACGGTCCGGGCGCCGTCATCAACCAATACGGGCACGTGCACGGTATCGAAGGGTTGCGCGTCCCCGACACCTCGAACTGCCAACCACGCTCGTGCGCGGGCCTGCCGGTTCAGGCTGTCGTACTCGGTCAGAATGTCGCGTTTGTACTTGGCGGTATAGGTTCGCCTCCGAGCACGCTCGGGAACCTGGGGATCGGGAACATCTTCCATCCCTACAGCCTGCCCGGTCGAGCTACGTTCTGTCATTACTGCGTTCGTCAAGGGGAACTCCTTCCCCGCCCTCTACGACACTATTCGGGACGATCCCGGTGCCTTATCTAAGGTTGACAGAGAGGGCAGCAGCTCTGCTCTGCGAGCGAGTTATTCAAGCAGCAGTGCGAGGCGGTCGGTATAGGCAGGATCGGGGTCGAAAAGGACCACGGCGTTCGTCGACGAGTTCCGGCGCTCCGGCATGATCGAATAACTAGCGACGTCCGCGGATGTCGGGGCGGAGCGCCGCCGTTGAGTGCCCGCGGAGCGCTCCGAGCCAGAGACCTGCCCCGTAGGCGAGGTCGTCGGCTCGGCGTGCGATCCCGAAGCGCACGATGTCGAGTTGCGGTCTGGTTCGTCGGTAGTCGAGGACGACGTCGAGTATGGCTGCGGCGATCGTTGCCCGGCGTACCCGTCGGGAGATGATGCTGCCGAGCACCGCGATCGGCCACCAGTGCCGCGTGAGCAGGGCCATCGTCTGCGAAACCGATGCGGCGACGCCGGTGGCCGTCAGCTTGATACCGATACGCAGCGGATGCTCGTGGCGGGATAGCTTGCGCGAGATGCGCACTGCGGCAACGGCCGAAATTCCGAGGGCGAGAGGAACCGACCAGGCCCGCTGGGCGAGCAACGCCACGATGACGCCGACGCTCCAGGGCGCGAGGATCGCCGGGGCGATGTTGCCTGGATGTCGGAGTGCCAGTGCGTGGCCGCCCGTGCCATAGAACGCTTTGCGCTTGGCCCAGTCGGGAAACGTGACTCGGTGTTCATGGGCGCTCGTCGCGGCCGGTTCGTAGCGCACCCTCCAGCCCTGTTCGACGAGTGTCCAAACGAGGTCGACGTCTTCGCCGACTCGCATACCGTCGCTGAACCCGGCGCCGAGGGCTTCGACACGGGCTACGACGAAAGCCGTTGACACCCACGACACCCGCGCGCGAGGCCGCACCGTGGCGGGAGTCGGTCCGAGGTCGAGCGATGACCGGGCATCTTCGTAACGAGAGATCCAGTTGACTCGGGTCGACAGCTGGAGTCCGATCACTCGCGGGGCGACGAGGGCAACCCTTGGATCAACGAAGTGTCGGAGCAATATTGCTACAGCACCGTCGGTGACGACCATGTCGTTGTCGACGAACACTACATAGGTCGTGTGCACCAATCGCAGCCCCGCATTGCGGGCGCCGGCCGGACCCAGATTCTCGGGCAGAGCGATGAAACGGGCTCCCGCTGCGGCGGCGATTCGTTTCGCATCGCTGGGGTCGGGCGAAGCATCATCGACCACGATGACCGATTTGCGTGGTCCAATACTCGTTAGGAGGCGGTCGAGCGATTCCGGCCGACCGTACGTTGGAATCACGTAGGTGACGTCGCTCTCATCCGCTGCCGGGAGCGTGTCGAGTACCGGATCGGCCATGCCAATTTCGAGCAGCTTGTCAACGAGGGCGCCCGAGCCGGCACGGTCGACGGCCAGGAGGCGCCCGGCGAACATTCTGACGGCGGCCCGGGAGAGATAGATTGCGCGGGTCGGGGAGCCTCCGACCAAGGATCGGCCTTGGTCACGGACCGTGACCGTGCGGTTGAGTTCGACCGTGAAACCGGGTGGGAGCAGAGCAGCGGGCGGCTTCATGCTCGATCTTCCGTGGCGACGGGTGCCGGGACTGTGCACCGGGCGGGGTCGCGGAGGCAACCGCGGGGGTCGATGGACTCGCCGAGGATCCGGCGCTGCACACCGTCGCACATCTCAGCCATGAGGGCAGCGCCAGTCGTGGCGGTGGCTCCGGTCGGGTCGCCCAAAATCCCGGTCGGCGACACCGCTCGCACGCCCTCCGACGCGAGCCGGCTAAAAAGGGCAGACATCGGCGTCATCGCGCCAGGCACAACCGATGCCAGGTCGACCAACTTGGCGTCGAGATGCAGCAGAATCGATGTCTCGGTGATTCCGGCGTGGGCATCTCCCCGGGCAACCGTGCAGGGAGCCCAGGCGACAGTGTGACCTTCGCCCCGGAGCAGAGAAACGGATGTGGTGAGCGCAGCAAGGTTTCCGCCATGGCCGTTGACGAGCACAATGCGGCCTGCCCAGGTCGACAGCGAGCGCACCAGCTCGATCACGACTATCGTGAGCGCTTCGGTGCCGATCGACACGGTTCCCGGAAAATTCTGATGCTCACCACTCGCCCCGTACTGCAGGGCGGGGGCGACGACGACCGAATGCCCCATGATGGTCAGATCCGTGGCGACTCGCTCTGCCACCGCCGAGGCGATTATGGTGTCGGTGGAGAACGGCAGGTGTGGTCCATGCTGCTCCGTCGAGCCAAGGGGTACGAGCACGACTGGGGCCGGCGGCAGCGATGGCCAGGTGCTATACGCCAATTCACCATCCACTTGTGCCCCCTCGTTCGACTTCAAGTCTGGCCCCAAAAAGTACCGTGCGCCGCCGCCATGGCGGTGACGTGGTTGATAGTGACGTGATTATTGCCGGGTCGTAGCGTCGACGTTGCTCAGTGTCGCTCCAAGGGTGCGCGAGAACGTTGGCGGGATGTAAAAGTCTGCGGGTGAGAGCTCGTGGATTGAATCATGGCCAAGGCCGAGAACGGCCGAGTCGAGTCCGCCACGCAGAATGTCGAGTACGTTTTCGACTCCGGCCTGGCCGTTTGCGGCGAGGCCCCACAGGTAGGCGCGGCCGATCATGACCGCGCGTGCGCCGAGCGCGAGGGCCTTGGCGACGTCGCTGCCTCGACGGATTCCGCCGTCCAGCACAATTTCCACGTCGCCGCCAACGGCTTCGACGACCGACGCGAGCATACGAATTGTCGCCGGTGTTCCGTCGAGGTTGTTGCCGCCGTGGTTGGACACGGAGATGGCGGTTACACCCGTGTCGACGGCTCGGTGGGCGTCGTCGATGCGGGTGACGCCCTTGAGCATGAAGGGTCCTCCCCAGGTTTCGCGCATCCAGGCGACGTCTTCCCAGGAGGGTGGCGGCGTCTGCATCCACTCGTAATAGGCGCCGAAGAATGTCGGTGCAGTGCCGCCCGGCGGAGTGAGATTGGGAGCGGTGAGGTCGGGGATACGGCCGGACTTCGCGAAGCGCAGGAGCCATTGTGGGTGGGGGAGCACGTTGGGCGCGAAGTTGATCATTGTCTTCAGGCTCATCTTTTCCGGAATCTGCGGGCTGCCCCAGTCGCGACCGTTGGAGAAGGACCAATCAAGGGTGGCGATGAGTCCCTTGGCGCCGGCGGTCCGGGCCCGGTCCATTCGCTGCACCATCGATTCCCGCGATCCCGACCAGTACATTTGGAAGAACGTGTTTGGGTTGGCAGCAATTACGTCTTCAACGGGTTTGCTGGCGAACGAACTCAGGCCCATGATGGTGCCGCGGTTAGCGGATGCCCGGGCAACGGCCACTTCACCGTCGGGGTGCACGGCCTGCACACCTGTGGGGGAAATGATGACTGGCAAAGAAATGGGGATGCCCATCACGGTTGTCGTTAGGTCGCGCACCGCATGGTGCCCGGCGACATGCGGTGAGAAGCCGAGCTCGCCAAACGCTGCCATGTTGTCGTCGATGGTCAGCCCGCGCTCAGACCCCGCAACGAGGGCACCGTAGACGGAGGAGGGAAGTGCACTCTTGGCTCGTCGCTGTGCCTCGGCAACGGTTTCGAACCATGCGTTTTTTGCCATGGGAGTTCCTGCTTTCTAGTTGTCGTTTTAGGTTCTAAAGAGTCGACTGATAGCCGGAGCGACATCGCGGTGGGTGCGCACGAGATGGGCGGTTCCATGCCCGGCAGTCGCGAGCTGCCGGCCGAGTTCGATGTCTTTCTCACCGCTCACGTCGATGAGCACGTCGAGTCGCCCCAGCCAGGCCGCGCTTTCCCGTGGATCCGGACCCGCATTATGCACACAGTCCGACAATAGGATCACGCGCGCCTCCCGTGTTGGTACCTGCGCCAGCTGACGCGCCGCGAGTTCGAGTGGGAAGGCGATGTTCGTGAGTCCGCGGGCGGGCATCTGCAAGATGGAATCGAGCAGATCCATCGGCTTCACCTCCCGGCCGAGACCGAGCAGGATGGCTGCGTCCGACCAGAACGCGATGACGGCCAGGGAGTCGTGCTGGAGTTCACCCGCGAGGGCACCGACCGTCGCGGCGGCGGTCTGCACTCGCTCGCCTTTCATTGATCCGGACACATCAACGAGCAGCACCACCGACCGGCGGGTGCGAATGCGCTCCCGCACGATGATGTCTTCGTCTTCCGGAATTGGGTGTTCGGCGAGCATCTCGATTGTGCGATCGAGATCGATTTCGTCCGACCCGGCCCGATAGGGCAAACTCGTGAGCTTGCCCGACCCGCGGTGCGCCAGCGAGTCTGTTCTTGGTTGGGGGATAGCCAGCCTCGCAGCTATCTGCCGGGCTCGGGCGCGCACGCTGGGATCGATGTCGACCACATCGGTGCCACCGAGCACTATTTCACCTATTTCGTCGGTGTTTCCCGCTTCAGTGGTGCCCGGAGACGATTTGGGCGCGGGACCGCGCCCAATTGTCTGCGCGCGCAACACCACGCCTGCGCTCCCCGCGCCGCCGGGCTCAAAGACCACCGGATCCTCCGTGAGCTGTTTCGGCTTGCGACCCAACGCGGTTCTGGCCCGTTTCTGGCGGTCCGGCCTCGAAAGGGGTGTATCCGCTTCGATCTCCCTTCAACCCGGCTCGGCAATGGCCGGTTCCAGAATGAAATGGTCTTCCCAGATCTGTCGCAACACGCGCTCGGGCGTGCTTTCCGCGGCCTCGTCGAGGTGGATGCGGCCGGACAGGGAGACGGTCATGGCATCGTAGACGAGTTCTTTGTAGCCGTCGTCGTGCGGTGACCTGAGGTGTCGAAGCAGTGCGAGTTGCAGCGCGACGAGGACGCAGTCAATTGCGCCGCGCACGCTGCTTCCCTGGCGTACATCCGGGTGACGCCTCGTTGCCCGGGTGACGGATACCGCGTCGATAACGAGGCGATTGGCGAGATCACCGTCGGCCTGGGTGCGAAGCGTGACGATTCCGCGTTCGGCTGGCTCGTCCTGATAGCCGATCGCGAGTCGGTTCAACCGGTCGTGCACGCTCGTCGACAACCGCGTCGTGCCGACGTTGTCATAGGGGTTCATCGACGCAACTACTCGGAAGGTCGGCGCCGCGATGATGGTGCCGACCCGGGGCACCGCGATGGCGCGATCGGCCATTGCGGTGAGCAGTGTGTTGAGGGTGTCTTCCGGTGCCCGGTTGAACTCCTCTATATAGAGGAACCCGCCGCGTTGCATCGCTTCGATGAGGGGCCCAGCCACGAAGTTGTCGGCGCTGTAGTCCTCCCGCAGCACCCGCGCGGGATTGTGGTGGCCAACGAGTTTGGCTGGGGTGAGGTCGGCATTGCCCTCGACGAAGTGCAAGGGGATACCCCATTCTTCGGTGATGGCTTTCAGTATGGTGGTTTTGCTAGTCCCCGGTGGCCCCTCAAGCAGGATGTCGCGGCTAGCTGCGATGGCCGCGAGCGTCAGTTCGAGCTCACGCTCCCGGCCGACAAGGTGCGCGGCTACCCGTTTCTGGGTGTCGACGATGGTACTGGTGGGTGCCACGTGTTCTCCTTCATCTGGAACAGGGCTGGTTTACTTGATGGATGCTCCACCGTCGACCGGGATCTGGCCTCCGCTGACGTAGTATGACTGGTCGGAGGCGAGCCAGGCGACCGCGTTCGATACGTGGATTGGCTCGATCCAAGCCTTGCCCATGGGGTTCAGCCCGGCGAAGGCGGGTTCGGCATCCTCGGCCTGAGGATCGTCAAGGTCTGGGCGGAACAGCTTGTAGGTGTTGCTGTTCTTCACCATCTTCGTGTCGATCGAGTTCGGGTGGATCGTGTTAACCCGAATTCCGTGAGGACCGAGTTCATTGGCGAGTACCTTCATCAGGCCGACGATGCCGTGCTTGGTAGTCGTATAGGCGGCGACGTTGGCGAGTCCCTTGAATCCCGCCAGTGAGGAGATAATAATGACCGATCCACCGGCACCGGATGCGATCAGATGGTCGGCAGCGGCTTTGTAGGTGTGCCATACCCCGGTCAGGTTAATGTCCATGAGGTCTTTCCAGGACTGCTCTTCGATCTTCTGGGTGTCCGATCCGAAGGTGAAGATTCCGGCGTTGGCGACGATGATGTCGAGCCGTCCCAGTTCTGCGACGCCCTCATCCACGGCCTTGGTCAGCGCGTCGATATCGCGCACATCCGCCTGTTTCGCCACGATACGCCGGTCGAGAGCTTCGACCTGCCGTACGGTCTCCGCCAGGTCCTCGGCGGTTGCTGGCTCATAGAATGTGGTGACGCTGTCGACGCCCTCGCAGAGGTCGATCGCGATGATGTCGGCGCCCTCCTGCGCCAGACGAATGGCGTGGCTTCTGCCCTGCCCTCTCGCTGCGCCGGTGATGAAGGCGACTTTGCCGTCGAGGTTTCCCATGTCTGTCTCTTTTCTTCCATATGTGGCGGTGCGCTTCGCGTCGCCCCGCGTCAATTGGTTACTTGACGAGGTTGCCCGCGTCCACGGGGAGGGTAACGCCGGTGATGAATCTCGCCTCGTCGGAGGCCAGGAACAATACCGCGTTGCTGATATCGACCGGCTCCACCCAAGGCACTGGCAGGGCGTTGATACTCTTGAAAGCCTCGACTGCCGAATCCTGAGTGGGGTTCGCATTGGCCGGATCGAACAACCCCCAAACGTCTTCGTTCTGGATCATGATTGTGTTGACCGTTGTTGGATGCACCGAGTTCACTCGAATTGAGTATTGGGCGAACTCGTTGGCAAGCGTCCGCATGATGCCGACGACCCCGTGCTTGGCTGCTGTGTAGTGGACGGTGTTAGCGAGTCCTTTGAGCCCCGCAGTCGAACTGGTAAGAATGATCGACCCGCCTCGTCCGCCTTTGATGAGGTGCGGTAGGGCCGCCTTGCAGGTGTTCCAGACGCCGGTCAGATTAATGTCGATGGTTTCCTGCCATGCGGCATCGTCAAGCTCGAGCGCCGGGGACATCTGAAAGATTCCCGCGTTGGCCGACACGATATCGAGCCGTCCGAGCTGAGCGACTCCATCGTCCATCACCGCTTTTAGCGCTGCTGAGTCACGTACATCGGCCTGTGTAGCGATGATGCGGCGATCCAATGCTTCCACCTGACGCACGGTCTCGGCCAGATCCTCTGCGGTGGCCATTGGGTATGCATGCACCGACTCAACAGGACCGACGATGTCGACCGCAATGATGTCCGCGCCCTCCTGGGCCAGTCGCAGCGCATGACTGCGCCCCTGACTTCTAGCGGCACCGGTGATGAACGCTACCTTGCCTTCTACTCTTCCCATGATCTTCTTCTCCTCGTCGAGTTGTGAAACGAATATTCTTACTTGATGCTGCCGCCCGCGTCGACAGGCAGGGTAACGCCGGTGATGTATCTAGCCTCGTCGGAGGCCAGGAACAGTAACGCATTGGAAATATCAATTGCTTCCAGCCACGGAATCGGCAGCGCCTGCATAGCAACCGATGCAGTCTTGAAGTCTTCGCGGGTGGGGTTCTTCAGGTCAGGGCGGAATAGCTTGTAGATTGCCTCGTTCTGGATCATGTCGGTGTTAACCTGCGTCGGGTGGATACTGTTCACACGGATCATGTGTGGTGCCAGTTCAAGGGCCAGCGTTCGCATGAGTCCCACGACACCGTGCTTAGCTGCGGTGTAGTGGGCGAGGTTCTGGTAGACCATCAGAGCGGCGTTGGAACTGGTCAGGATGATGGATCCACCGCGCCCGCCGGCCTTGATGTGCGGGATTGCTGCTTTTGTGGTGCGCCAGACACCGGACAGGTTCACGTTGATCATGTCTGTCCAGATCTCCTCCGATAGCTCCTCGGTGGGTGCCATGTCGGTTACGATGCCGGCGTTGGCCGACACGATGTCGAGGCGTCCGAGCTGCGCTACACCCTCATCCACTGCGGATTTCAGGGCGTCAAAATCGCGCACATCCGCCTTAGTAGCGATGATGCGACGATCGAGTGCCTCGACCTGACGAACGGTCTCGGCCAGATCTTCTTCCGTGGCCCCGGCGTACGGCGCTCCGGGAATGTCCTCACAGACATCGATCGCGATGATATCTGCGCCTTCTTGTGCCAGTCGGATAGCGTGACTACGCCCCTGGCCTCTGGCTGCACCCGTGATGAATGCGACTTTGCCTTCTACTCTTCCCATGGTTTCCTCCTCATTTTTGATGTTCAGGTTCTATACAGTCGACTGAGACCGGCGCGGTAGTTGCGGCGGCGCGGCATCCGATCGGAAGGCGTACTCCGCGACTGCGTCGTGCTGCACCTCACGGCTCAGAGTCCCCGTTCGCCGAAGCAGTCGCGCGTTCCGATCCTTGATAACGCATTTTTTGGCTGAAGACCACCGACTCTCTGTCGCAAGCGCAACGGGCGCTTGTCACGTCTCTCTGGGTTGCGAACTCTAACTACAGCCGCACGTTCCTTCTCCGCAGCTCTCCCCGGCGCAGCTGGATTGCGAAGTTGCGAGCAGGTTCATCCCGGCCAGTGGGCTCTCGTCACAAGCTCCTGCCGGTGGTTGTTCGGGCGTGAACCCGACGAGAGGACTGACTTCGCAGTCGCTGGCGTTCACTGGAACCATCCCGGCGCGACGGCTCAGTGTGAGCTGTACCGAGCCCATTCCTTCGCGTCCGGCTCGGGTAGTGCGGTGGGAGTGGTCGACGATTGACGATTTTGGAAGCTCTACCGCTTTGCCCTTGCGGTTCTTTAGCAACTCTTCGCCGTAGCCCTGGACGCATTCCGGGTCGGGACCATCCAGCGGTAATCCAGTGAAGAATTTGGCGGCCATGCAGCCGCCCTTGCAAGTGTCGAAAAACGCGCATGAGGTGCACGCTCCACCCGACTGCGGTTCGCGCAGTTTGAGAAAGAGTTCCGAGTGCTGCCAGACCTCCTGGAAGCCGCCCTCTGAGCGCACATTGCCGGCGAGGAACTCTTCGTGAATGGCGAAGGGGCACGCGTAGACGTCCCCGACGGGGTCTATGAGGCAGACAACACGACCTGCGCCGCACAGGTTAAGGCCGGGCAGTGCGTCTCCAAAAGCAGAGAGATGGAAGAACGAGTCTCCGGTGAGCACACCATCTCCGTGTGTGACGAGCCAGTCGTAGAGTTCGCGCTGCTGCGTTTGGGTCGGGTGCAGTTCGTCCCAGACGTCCGCTCCGCGACCGGAGGGGCGCAGGCGGGTGAGCCGCAATTGGGCGTCAAACTTGTCGGCGATGGCCTTGAAGTCGTCGAGCTGGCTGATGTTCTGGCTCGTACAGACGACCGAGATCTTGAATCCCTTGAAGCCGGCTTCATACATGTTCTGCATGGCGCTCATAGCCGTGGCGTAGGAGCCGGGGCCGCGCACATGATCGTTGACTTCCGCTGTTGCGCCGTCGAGCGAGATCTGCACGTCGACGTAGTCGCTTCTGACGAGACGCTGGGCAATCTCCGGGGAGATTTTCACGCCGTTGGTGGAGAATTTGACTCCGACGTGGTGCTCTGATGCGTAGTCGACGAGTTCCCAGAAATCGGGACGCACGGTCGGCTCGCCGCCGCCGATGTTGACGTAGAAGACCTGCATCCGCTCGAACTCGTCAATGACGGCCTTCGCCTCTGCCGTCGTCAGCTCGCGAGGATCGCGGCGCCCGGAACTCGAGAGGCAGTGAACACAGGACAGGTTGCAGGCGTAGGTCAGTTCCCAGGTGAGACAGATGGGGGCGTCAAGGCCGTATTCGAAGAGATCGACGAGACGCTCGGTCTTTCGGGGAATATCTTTCGGGGCGAGAACGAACGGGGACGTTCGGGGTGCATCGAGGAGCGTCATGAGGTCCTTTCAACGACCATGGAGGATTTCGCGAGGGTGCCGAGAGCACGCTGATAGCGGGGCAGATCACTCTCAGCGATGCCCGCGGCCGTGCACGCTGCGCGGGCAGAAGGTACGTCGGCGAGAGTCCTCACGACGGCGAGAAGCGTCGTATCTTTTAGGAATGAGAGCTGGCGGGTACCGAAATGGTAGAGCAGCGCACCGAACGGCTCCGGGCGAACAGATACCTGGGGATGGAGATCCCATCCCCGGTCAAGATCCAGGCCGGCCATGTCAGCGATTTAGTAGACGCCGCACATGCCGTCGATCGAGATCTCCTCGACCAGGGTATCGGATTCGAGATCCAACGCCGCAGAATGTTCAGCGCCGGCGGTTGCGGATTCGGTGGGGCTGGTCTTTTTTGCGGAAACCATGCGGTTCTCCTTGCGATAGAAATCGACATCAGTGGCGAAAATCTCGTGCATGCACCAGACTAGTGGCACTCAGTGCCGAAAGTACAGGGATGAAAACAAATGAATGAATGCTCTGTGGCACCGCGGATGGGCCGACAGCCGCTGACGACCCGCGCCGCCCTGAGCCACGTAGCACTTCGGCTTTTTCTCGAGCACGGTTTCGACCAGACGACCGTCGACGACATTGCCACCGCCGCCGGAATTGGGCGTCGAACCCTGTTTCGCTACTTTCCCTCCAAGAACGATCTGCCCTGGGGTGACTTTGACGCTGAACTCGCGCGTATGCGCGCGTTCCTCGCTGCTACGGACACGACCGTGTCTCTCGTCGATGCGCTCGCCCGGGCGGTCGTCGAATTCAATCGATTTCCGTCAGAAGAGGTCCCCTTTCATCGCGAGCGGATGAACCTGCTGCTGAACGTTCCTGCGCTCGTGGCGCACTCCACGCTGCGATATGCCGAGTGGCGCCTGGTGGTGTCGGATTTCGCGGCTGGCCGCTTGGGAGTCGCCGTCGACGCGATCGAACCGACAGTGATCGGCTGGGTATTCCTCGGTGCATCGCTCGCCGCGTACGAGCAGTGGCTCAGAACTGACGGCTCCAACCTCATTGAGCTGCTCGAGTCGGCCTTGCTCCTGCTTAAGGAGGGTTTCACGTCGGGTGAATTACCAACAGTTGGACCCGGAGGACAGGCATGAACCCACGGGTACCGGTGTCGAACTTGACGGACGTGAACTATGACGTGATCGTGGTCGGTGCCGGCGCAGCCGGAGCCCCACTCGTAGCCCGACTGAGTGAAGATCCCGAGAGACGGGTGCTGCTCCTTGAGGCAGGACCGGTGCCGCGGTCCGCCGCCGAATTCCCGCCCGAGTTACTCGATGCTGGAACCGTGCAGGGAGCGACGCCGGGACATCCGCAGAATTGGTCGTTCACAGGTAATCTCACACCGAAACTGCCCTACTCAATCGCGCGCGGCCGGATCCTCGGTGGATCATCGACGATCAACGGCTCGTACTTCATTCGTGCAAGAAAAGCCGACTTCGATTCCTGGTCTATCGGGTCACCCGAATGGGCCTGGGAAAAGGTATTGCCGTTCTATCGCCGGATCGAAACCGACCTGCAGTATGGCGAGTCCGCCGTTCACGGTGGTGCGGGGCCGATGGTCGTCGGTCGGCCTCCGCAGGACCATCCAGTGACCGTCGCTTTTCGCGCGGCGGCCGTGGAGCTGGGTTTCGCCGACGAACCTGACAAGAACGATCAGGGTATTCCGGGACACGGACCGCTCCCGATGAACACGCTCGACGGCGTGCGTCAGAACACCGGGATCGCCTACCTGAATCCGGTGCGGCACCGCAGAAACCTCACGGTGTCGGGTGACAGCTACGTGCGCCGTGTACTGTTCGAGGGAACAAGAGCCATCGGTGTCGAGGTCACGCGGGGCGGCGGGATGGTTCAGCTGCGAGGCCGAGAGATTGTGCTCTCGGCAGGCGCGATCAAATCACCTCACCTGCTGCTGGTCTCAGGGGTGGGCCCCCGGGAGCAACTGGAACAATTCAACATTCCAGTCGTGCGCGACTTGCCCGGGGTCGGGGCGAATTTCAGTGATCACCCGGATATCGCCGTGCTGTGGCAGCCGCGCCGACAGATCGTTGACTACCGCACGTCGCAGTCGATGGCGGCGTGCCTGAACTTCACGGCGACCGGTTCTACTGCGCCCGGGGATCTGGAGATTCTCCCGATGCTTAAACCGATGGGGTATCTGTTGACCGGCAGCGCGCGCGGCATCATGGTCGGGGTACGCGCCGCAGCGAGGCGTCCGCTTCGATCACTTCGGGCGATGCGCGGGGTGTCGATGCGGCGCTTCGCGAACCAGATCGCCTATCGGGGGGACCTCGCGCTGCTCGTCGCCGTGCAGTCAGAGACTTCGCGCGGACGTATCAGCCTCGAGTCGGGCGATCCAGACGTGCAACCGCGCATCGACTACAACTACCTCTCGACCGAACACGACCTCAAACGCATGCGCGAAGTTGTGCGGGTGGCGGTACATTTGCTGCGAACAGATGCCTACAGGCACCTGTTTAAGCGATTGACCGAACTGACCGACACCGTGCTCGAGAGCGATGAACTGCTCGATGATTGGCTGCGCTCCCACTTGGGCACCGCCATTCACCTCTGCGGCAGTGCACGGTTTGGGCCAGCAGATGATCCAGGGGCCGTCGTCGATCAATACGGGCGCGTGCACGGTGTCGAGGGGTTGCGCGTCGCCGACACCTCGATCCTGCCGACCACGCCCGTGCGCGGACCGGCCGCGACCGCCGTTCTCGTCGGGGAGCGCGTGGCCGACTTTATTCGCCGCGGAATGTAGGGCGTACTTCTTACGGCCTGTACCCCGATGATTATCGCCCGGAGGACGATTCCAACGCCGATGAAAGGGAAGATCGTTCACAAGCCCTGCACAGGATCTAGCGCCCACAATCAACGCCCCTGGGCGTTCTTCACAGTCCGGCCGTGACGCCAACGCATCCCCGTACGCCGGTTGATCTTCAACATTCGGCACGCCTAGGCGTTACTGATTCCTTGCCTCATTAGCCGAGCATATTCAACGCGCGTCTCGGCCATCGGCAGCGCCGGTCACCTTCTTGCGGCTTCGGGAACCGTCTGTCATCGCTACTCCTAAAACTCAGGTGTTGCGACGTTGGCTGGAAAACGCCCAGCCTGTCATGGCCGCCGACACACCGTCTGCGTGAAGTCGGTTCGGACTTTGCGCAGCGCTGTCCCCGATGACGGCGATTGGTTGGCGCTGCATGTGCTGGCAACGGCATGCCGCCATAGGAGGGGGCTATGTTGGGTGGGAGATGCAAGCGGCATCGGAGTTGGTTGAGGTACCGCCGGTCCGGGCCGCTCATCACGAAGGAGATTCAATGTCGAATCAGGATCATGAACCGTGCGCAACGGGAGATCTCGAGGTCCGCAGTCTGTCCGATCATGAATGGCGTGTCGGCGACCGCCGCTGCCACGAAAGGTCACCCAAGAAGGTGCTCGGTTACATCGAAAAACGTGGTTCTGCTTTTGAAGTCATGAATATAGAGGCGCCGCGACGGCACGTCATGTTTGATCATTTCGAGTCGGCGGTCGCCTCGTTTGCGTCAGTTTCCCCGACTTAGATTTTGTTTACGGCGTTGACGTCAACTTGCCGATTCACTCAGCTCCGGGTCCGAAACCCTGACGTGTTTACGCTGCGAGGTCCAGATGCAGCAGTAGCGGCTCGGTCCAAGCTGTCCCTGGCGTCAAGCAGCATAGATGTCAAAAATGAGACTGACTTGACTTAGATGAGACAGGACATGACGGGAACTCCATGACCAGCGTCGTGATCACCGTTCCGCGCGGGAGCTGGTGGATCTGGGGGTGTTGAGCCCGGAGAATCGCTGGCAGTACCTCGGGGACGCCGCCTAACTATCGGGTGCAGCTTGGGGTCAGGTCATGAAGTGGTTGACAGTCGGGCTATTGCTTCGTTGCGCATGTCGATTTTGCGTATCTTGCCGGATACTGTGAGGGGAAAATTGTCTCGAACGTCGGTGTACCGGGGGATTTTGAAGTGGGCTAGGCGTCCGTGGCAGAAGGCGGCGAGGTCTTGGGCGGTTATCGGGTCGACGCCCGGTTTGAGGATGATGCAGGCCATGAGTTCTTCTCCGTATTTTTCGTCGGGTACTCCGATGACTTGCACGTCGTGAATTGATGGATGGTGCAGGAGGAATTCTTCGATTTCGCGTGGGTAGATGTTTTCGCCTCCGCGGATAACCATGTCCTTGATGCGTCCTTCTACGGTGATGTAGCCGTGCGTGTCCATGCTGGCGAGGTCACCGGTGTGTATCCAATCCTCCTGGTCGATTGCATCTCGAGTTTTGTCTGGTTCGTTCCAGTAGCCGGAGATGACGCTGTAGCCGCGTGTGCATAATTCGCCGATCTTGCCGCGCTCTACCGTTTCGCCGGTGGTGATGTTGATGATCTTGTTTTCCAGGTGTGGCATCGTACGACCGACAGTTGAGGTGCGTTGGGTGATGGTGTCTTCGCTTCTGGTCATTGTCGACACGGGTGCGGTTTCGGTCATGCCGTAGCAAATAGCCACGTCGATCATGTTCATTTCGTCGATCACTCGGTTCATCACTGCTTCCGGACAGGTTGACCCAGCCATCACTCCGGTGCGCAGTGTGGAGAGGTTGAAGGTGGTGAATTCTGGGAGGGCTAGTTCGGCCATAAACATCGTGGGTACTCCGTAGAGTGAGGTGCCGCCGTGATCGTGCACGGCTTGTAAGGCAGCTGTTGCGGTGAAGCTGCGCCCGGGAAGAATAGCGGCGGCACCGTGTGAGTAGATGTTGAGGTTGCCGATGACCATGCCAAAGCAATGGTAGAAGGGCACGGGGAGGACGACCCGGTCGTGTTCGGTGTAGTTGAGGAGTTCGCCGATGAAGAAGCCGTTGTTGAGAATGTTGCGGTGGGTGAGGGTGGCACCCTTAGGAAATCCGGTCGTACCCGAGGTGTACTGCAGGTTTATCGGGTCGTTCGCTGTCAGTTCGTTCATACGGTGGCGCAGGTCCAGGAGTGACACGGTATGGCCGGCTGTGATGAGGGCGGTATAGTCGAATTCGCCCGATCGGGTCGGGTCGGTATCGGTGCCGATAAAGACGAGTTCGTGCAGATCTGAACAGCTGATGAAAGCGTCTCGAGCCATGGCTGTATAGTCACTGTTTTTGTCGGATGGGGCGGAGATGAGCATCCGCATTCCGCACTGCCTGATAACGTATTCCAACTCAGCGATGCGAAACGCGGGATTCACGTTCACTAAAATCGCACCGATCTTGGCCGTGGCGTATTGAACGATCGTCCATTCGGCGCAGTTGGGCGACCAGATACCGACTCGGTCTCCGCGTTCGACGCCCAACCCCATAAGGCCGAGCGCAAAGTCGTCGATTGCTGAATTGAGTTCGGAATAGGACCAGTGTCGTCCGGTTGCTACCTCGATCAGGGCGTCACGGTGGGCGAATCGTTCAACGATGCCCTCAAAATGATCACCGATGGTGCATTCCAGCAGGGGCAGGTCTGAGGTCACTTGTGTGTACGACGACATGGCTGATCTCCTTTGATCGCTACTCGTGCACGGTATCACCCACAGTGCTCGACGAGCCAATTTTCACCAGTCGACCGTCCGTCCGCCCGACTCTCCATGTCACTTATGCGGCGTCATCATCGCCAATTCCCCGCCTGGCCAGGGCTCCGCGTTTACTGAACGTGACTTGATTCGCGAACGCATCCTCGTCGGCTTCACTACCGCCCGAGGCGTGGGCGAGTGTCGGTGGCCATGACAAGCTGGGTGTTTTCTAGCCAACGTCGCAACACTCGATCAAATGTGGGCTGTTTCCTTGTCGAGCGTTGATCTTGGCCGCGACTTCAGCCAGTCGTTCGGGGCTATGGAGATTCAGGTTTGTGCCCTTGGGGAAGTACTGGCGAATGAGCCCGTTTGTGTTCTCGTTCGAGCCTCGTTGCCACGGCGAATGTGGATCGCAGAAGTAGACCGAGATCGTCGTTTCCTCCTTGAACTGAAGGTACTCGACCTTCTCCGATCCTTGATCCCACGTCAGCGATTTCCGGAGGTGCGCCGGCAGGGCGCTGTGGGCGCTCAGCGGTGTTCCGGTGGCTTCTTTGCGACGCCGTTCGACACTGGCTGGCCTCAGTCAGCGCTGCCGGCCCCGACTCTGCGGAGCTCTAGCCAGAGATTCGCCGACACGTCAGGGTCGTCGAGATCGGCGTCCAGTAGTTTCGCTGCAATGCCGATTCGGTGCCGCAGGGAATTGCGATGGAGCTTCAACTCCCGGGCAGCGACCTCCCACTGGCCCTGATTCCGAATGTAACTTTTCACGGTTGCCACGAGATCGGCCCGGGAGTATGCCGTGAGCCGGGCCACCCACTCGACGGCACGAGGATCACGTAGGCCCGGGCCCGTGGAGATCTGTCCCACCCTTGCGAGCAGGCAAGACCGACGCAGGTCGTCGGCGCTGCCCGGTAACTGGCTGAGCGGCATGGGCCGGCTGAGCGCCGCCGCGAACGGAACAGGTTGGGCGCGTCGGCGCGACACTGCTGCCTCAACCGGGTTCCCGGATTCTTCGGCAGGGTCAGGGTCTGTCCGGGTCTCCAGAATGAGGTAACAGACGCCGTCTTCCATTGAGCGAAGGCGGCATCGGCGGATGCTGTCGCCTAATCGCATCGCCGGCTCACCAGACAGCATGGCTGAGACCTGATCGGCGAGTTCTGAGGTGGTGAGCGCCTCAAGGTTGTCTCCCCGGATGGCCAGGAGCCGGACCCGTTCAGCCAGCGGGGAACCGATCAGATCTCCAGCTACAAGACGCGCAGCATCGACGAAACCGTTCAACGCCAGCGTCGTTGCCGTGGTGCCGAGAACCGAGTTCGCCCGAGTGAGCTGCCACTCTCGCTGGGCAGCCACGGCGAGGAGCATGCATCCCGTGAGCATCAACTGCCGATCCGCCTTTCGCAGGGGCCGACCCGCACAGACAGCCAGGAAACCCGCCGTGCGCCGGTCAGCAATAATGGAGTACTCAACGACGTCCATCCCGTCCAGCGGGAAGGTGGCCGCCGAGTGCGTTCCGGCGAGGCCGAGGCGGGCCGTTTCTTCCCGGAGCTGAGGCAGGACGCGGTTCTCCTCCGGTGGCCAGTACGTTTCCGCTGAACCATCGGCGGGAAGATACACGGCCCAGCCGCCCAGGGCATTGCTCAGAACCTTCACCACCGCGGCGACGGCCTCGGGCCGTGTCGCAGCCTGCGTCAGTGAAGTCTGAAGAGTGAGGCTGGCCGCGAGGTCGGCCTGTTCTGTTTTGCCCACCAGGTCCCAGTAGGTGCGGGAAATGTGCATAAACGGGATGCTCGCAGGCACGATGAGGAGTGTTACTCCGGCTCCCGCACACGCACTTTCAAGTTGGGCGGGCACATCGTCAGTACCAGCACCGAGGCCTAGCCCCAGGGCAAGTACGCCGCGAGACGCGAGCCGAGTCACGTAGTCGCGAAGGCTGTCGGGCTCACCGGCCAGAGGAATGCCTGTGGTCAGCAGGAGTTCCCCGCCTTCCAAATACGGTGTCGGGTCTGTGAGCTCGGAGATATGCACGCCGGTGAGGTTGATCCTGGCGACCGGATCTCCGTCGACCGTGCGGAGGGCATTGCCCAACTTCTCACAGAGCTGAGTCAGGCTGATCACGAGGCAAGATCCGTTCTTACGGAGTAGGCGACAATTGTTGGTTATTCTAACCAAGAAATGACAATAATTGGGCAATCCATCTGATGTTTCAGAGTCTGCGCGTTGCTAATTTGAGCCCATGACACCAGTATCCGTTCCCCAGTCCCGTCTTCTCGCCACGGCAATTCCTGGCCCGCGCTCTGTTGAATTGCATGCCGAGCGGCTGAAGCACGTCACGAGCGGATTCGGTATTACCCTGCCGGTATTCATCGACCGCGCTGACGGTGCAATCCTCCAGGACGTGGACGGCAACCGCATCATCGACTTCGCCTCGGGGATCGCGGTGACGAGCGTGGGCGCCAGCAACCCGAACGTGCAGGCGCATGTCGGGGATCAGCTGGCCAGATTCACCCACACCTGCTTCATGGTGACCGAATACGACTCGTTCACCGCTGTCTGCCGGTGGTTGAACGAGCACACTCCCGGTGAGTTCGAGAAGCGCACGGCGCTGTTCTCCACGGGAGCGGAGGCCATTGAGAATGCCATCAAAATTGCCCGGTCGGCCACCGGTCGACAGAAGGTTCTCGTTTTCGACGACGCCTATCACGGTCGGTCGCTGCTGACGATGGCGATGACAGCCAAGGAGAATCCCTACAAGCTCAACTTCGGGCCATTCCCGACCGAGGTGATTCGAGCCCCGTTCGCAGCGCCGCTGCGCTGGCCGACCGGGGCAGAGAACGCCACTGCGGAAGCGCTCGCCGCTGTGGAGCGCATTCTGGACGCCGAAGGGCCGGAGACGTTTGCCGCCATGGTGATCGAGCCGATCCAAGGTGAGGGTGGCTTCATCGTTCCGTCGCCTGGCTTCCTTCCCGGGCTACGCGAAATTGCGACCCGGCACGGCATCGTGTTCGTGCTCGATGAAATTCAGGCTGGCATGGGACGCACGGGCCTGCTCTTCGCGAGCAACCATGAACAGGTCGTGGGAGACCTCACCGTGACCGCTAAGGCCCTAGCTGGCGGCCTGCCGTTGAGCGCGGTCACCGGCCGTGTCGAACTAATGAACGCGGTGCACGCCGGCGGTCTCGGCGGCACCTACGCGGGAAACCCGCTCGCCTGCGCGGCGGCGCTTGGGGTCTTCGAGGCGTTTGAAGACGGTGCACTCGTTGCCAATGCCTGCTGGATCGAGGCCGTCGCCCGCGAAATGCTGGACCCGCTGCTCTCCGCTGCGGGCATTGTTGTTGATGTTCGCGGCCGGGGAGCGATGCTGGCCGTGGAATTCGCCGACCGGGACACCTTGGCGCCCCGTGCCGAGCTTGCCAAAGAGATCGCTGCCCGGTGTCACGCGCAAGGGCTGCTGGTGCTGGTCTGCGGAACCTATTCGAACGTGATTCGCCTGCTGCCCCCGCTCGTGATTGAGGAAGCGTTGCTACGTGACGGCCTCACGGTTCTTCGGGACGTTGTCGTACAGGTGGATGCCGCCGCGCGCGAGACCGCAACCCGGGAAGATGTCGCCGCGTGAGCACGACTGCGCCGCATGCTGTTGCCGGCGTTGACGCCAGCTTCGACCCGCACACCGGACTGCAGCGCGGGAGCGTTAAACACACGTCGCCGAGCATGGTCGACCGCGTGCTGCTGCGCGCCGTGAATGCGGCCCCCTTGCTCGCAGCGACCGCCCCGGCAGTCCGTGCCCGCTGGCTGGCTGCCGTGGCCGATGCACTGAGTGTGCACCAGGAAGAACTCGCCGTTCTCGGTGACGAGGAGACCGGGCTCGGTCTGCCGCGCCTTCGGGGCGAGATCGCGGGAGCGGGGCAGAGCTTGCTCTTCTATGCCAGTGTCGCGGTCGAGGGTAGCTACCTCGCCGCGAGTATGGACGTGGTTAGCGACACGGTCACCCTGGCGCGCTGGAATGTTCCGGTCGGACCGGTCGCCGTGTTCGGTGCGAGCAACTTTCCCTTTGGTTTCGGGGTGTTCGGTCACGACGTTGCATCCGCGCTCGCGGCTGGCTGTCCCGTCATTGTGAAGGCCCATCCCGCGCACCCACGCTTGAGTGTCAAGGTTGCCTCGATTGCCCGGGACGCACTCCGCGCAGCGGGCGCCCCTGAAGGAACGTATGACTGCGTTACTGGCTTCAACGCTGGACTGCAACTCGTCGATTCCCTCGCTGTGAAGACAATTTCGTTCACCGGAAGCCAGCGCGGCGGGATGGCCCTGCGGGACCGTGCGGCGGCGCGGGGGGTGCCTGTGTTTGCCGAGATGGGCACCATAAACCCTGCGTTCGTTACGTCCGCGGCCGCCGAGTCACCGGCCGCGGCCGAAAACATCGCTGCTGGGTTCGTTGCCTCATTCACGCTTGGGGCAGGCCAGTTCTGCACGAAACCAGGCCTTATTTTCGTCCCGGCCGGCTCCGGCATGTTCGACGCCGTAGCCCGCCTGGTGGGGGAGGTTGCGCCCGCGCCGCTGCTGACGGCGGGCATCGAAGCCGGATTCACAAGCGGGATTGCTGAGCTTTCGGCTGTCGCCGGGGTGATGGTCGCGGCCCCGTCGGACGACGGCGACGGTTATGCCGCTGCTGCACACGTCTTCCGCGTGGCTCTGGCCGATCTCATGCCAGGGTCGCGGCTGCTCGAGGAATGCTTCGGCCCTGTAGCTCTTGTTTGTGAATACGACTATGCCGGCGAGGTAATGGATGTTCTGGCCGGTCTGCAGGGCTCCCTTGCGGCATCCGTCTTCACTGGCGGCCCCGATGACTCGGAAACAGCCACTGTGGTAGCACGAATGCTCCCGAACGTCGGACGGGTCACGCTCAACGCCTGGCCCACCGGGGTGGCCAACACGTGGTCCCAGCAACACGGCGGCCCCTGGCCTGCCACGAGCCGGCCCGAGGCCACCAGCGTGGGCGGGGGAGCCCTAGCCCGGTTCGTGCGCCCCGTCGCGCTGCAAAACCCGGACCTGCAAACCCTCCCAGTGTTCCTTGCCACAGAAAACCCGTGGAAGATTCCCTGCCGCATTGATGGTGTTCTTCTCCTTCCGGTTCCTTCCTCCTTCGCCCCCAAGGACCGCTCATGACCGACAAATCCGACCTCATCGACTTCGACTACCTGCTCACCGCTGATGAGATCGTGAAGAAGCGCTTGGCATCGCATTCGCTTAATGCGATGCAACCCCGCCCCGAGCCGAGGGAGGCCACAGATGCTAGACCGTGCCCTCCCAGGCGGCCGGCGCCAGGATCCACAGGAGCTCGGTCTCGACCTCGAGGTCGGCCTGCCAATTATGGGGCTCGCGGCCGTCGAAAGTGAGCGAATCACCCGCAGCGAGGGTCAACGTGCGGTCGCTGAATTGCACCGTTATGGAACCGGCCAACACGTGCACGACGTCGACGGGCGAGTTGATCGTGTAGAGCTTTCCCCCACCGGACCCCCCGGGGCTCACGGTGGAACGAACGACCTGCAGACGACTCTCGCGCCGGGGGGTGAGCAGCCTCTCGTTGGCACCCTCACCTCCGAGGTTGATGCGCGGCGCGCCCTCGGCGGTCACAAGTTCAACATCAGACGATGCGAACAGGTCGCCGATATTGACATGGAGCACCTCACAGAGGGCAACCAGCGTCGAGACGCTCGGCGAGGTCATGTCGCGTTCGATGCGACTGATGAAGCCTTTGGTGAGGTCGGTGACCATGGCCAACTGATCAATGGTGAGCTGCTGAGAACGCCGAGCGGCGCGCAATCTGCTGCCGATCGCCGCCCGCTGGTTCGTGGGATCGACAGGCATCGGGCGCATGATCACTCCAGTGGGACGTGGGCGGAACAGGTCACCATTCTGTCAGGGTTGGCAACACCGTCTTGTGTGCAGCAGCGAGACATGCCCGCCGGGCAGCCATTCGCCAGCGCGTCAGCGAGGCGATGGGCGGGGCTCAGCTATCGGTGACCCGGGTGTAGAGCGACGGGCGCCGATCGGCATGCACGTCGTTGCGCGCGCTGATGCCCTTGGCGCGGGCTTTGGCGAGGTTGATATCTGCCAGCAGCATCGTTTCCTCGCCGAGTGTGATGCGCGTGAGGGGAAACCCATCGGCGTCGACGATGACGCTGCCACCGAGCCAGTGCTGCCCGCGTTCTAGCCCGGTGCGGTCGGCGACGGCGATGAACATGCGGTTGACTGCAGCATTGGCCTGCACCTTGACGATTTCGCTCGGACGCTCACCAGCCGGTCGCGGATACAGCGGCCAGTTGACGGGGCAGCAGAGCAGCTCGGCACCATCGAGGGCTGCTGAGCGCACCCACTCCGGAAATTCGAGGTCGTAGCAGATGGCCACACCGATGCGACCCCACGCGGTATCAACGACCGGCGGTGCGGCAGATCCGGCGGTGAACAGGTTGCCTTTTTCATGGTCCCACAGGTGAACCTTGCGGTAAACGGCACGAAGCCCGGTCTTGTCGACCAGCACCGCGGAGTTGTAGATCAGACCGTCGTCGCCGGCCTCGGCGAAACCGGCCACGATCACCAGATCGTGCTCCTGGGCCAGCAGCTCCCATTCCCGAACGGATGGCCCGGTCGCGGATTCCGCCACGGTTCGCAGTTCCGCCAGATCGGCGAACATGTAGCCCGAGTTCGCCAGCTCCGGCAGCACGATGACGCGCGCTCCAGCATTCACCGCCGCCTCGATGGCAGCCCGCACCCTGGCGCGGTTGCCGAGAGTCTCGCCCACGGTCATGGAGATTTGGCAGCAGCCCACGCGCACCGGGGAACCAGCCACTGTGGTGTCGCTAATCGGCGGCTCCTTCCAGCTCGAGTTCGCTGCGGACGCGAGCTTCGGCCTCGGCCGCGTGGTCGAGGTTTCGTGAGAATAACAGATAGAGCCCGCCGGAGACGATCAGGCCAACGACGAAGGAGATGTCAGCCCCGCCCAGCGCCGCTGAGACCGGTCCGACGTAGAACGACGTGTAGAAGAACGGGATCATGGCAACGAAACCGATGAGGTAGGCGACCATTCCCCGCCAGGCCCAGCGACCGTAGATGCCCCGCGGGTTGAAGATCTCGGCGATTGCGTACTTGCCGTGTCGCACGAGGTAGAAGTCGACCAGGTTGACGGCGGTCCACGGCACGAGGAAGTACAGCATGAGAAGCACGAAGTTGTTGAAGCTGCTCAGGTAGTCGTCGGGGATGAGCAGGGCGATCGCGAGGGTGACCAGACCGACAACGGTGAGCCCGATCACGCGCAGGCGCACGGTCGCGGAGACTTTGCGAAACCCGTCGACGGCGGTTGTTCCAGTGAGCATGGCCCCATAGGCATTGACACCCATGATCGAAATCAAGGCCACCGTTGAGACCAGCACGGCAAAGGTGCCGAACCCGGGGAAGAGCATGTCACCGACGGTCTTGATGGCGCCGATCGCGTCGGCGTCGGGAATATGGCTGCCGAGGAGGGCACCGAGCGACATGAGCCAGGATGCCGACAGCGCCGCGCCGAGGTAGGTCCAACCGATGAGTTTGGGGGCCGAAGCGTTCTGCGGGAGGTAGCGGCTGTAGTCGGAGACATAAATCGCGTAGCTGATGTTGTAACCGGCGGCCAGCGAGAACATCACCAGAAAGGACGCTCCATCCCAGCCCGCGGTGCTCGCGGTTTCGGTGACCGTCGTGGAGTCGAAGTGAACGATGGCTAGCACCGTGATGATGACGAAGACGACGACGAGAAGGCCGGTGAGCCAGCGCTGGATGAAGTGGAGCAGATCGTGGCCCACGACGGCGATCAGGATCGAGAGCGCAATCAGGAACGGATACCAGAACAGCTTGTCGCCCGGAAAGGCCAGCAGGAGGCCCTGGGTGGCCAGGATCGTGTCGAAAACCATGAAGCCGATGTAGACGAAGACGCTCGCCGCGAACGGCACGATGGCACCGCGGCTGCCGAACTGGGCGCGGGACTGGATCATCTGCGGAAGGCCGGTGCGTGGCCCCTGATTAGCATGAAAGGCCATGAAGAAGGTTCCGAAGCAGGCGCCGGTGATGACCGCAAGAACGGTCCACCAGACGCTGAGCCCGATGACCGGTCCGATGAAGCCGATCACCATGGTCGGCAGCACGAAGTTGCCGGTGAACCAGAACGGCCCCTGATGCCATACTTTTCCGTGCCGCTCGGACCTCGGCACGTAGTCGATCGAGCGCTGCTCGATGACAGTACCCCGCCGCTCGGAGTCAGTGCTGGGAGGCGAAGCGGGGTTCGTCATGTTTGTCGACATCATTGTCCTTTTTGGTGTGCGGAGGCTGCGGGAGGCAGGGCGAGTGCTACGCGGAAGGAGTCATGGCTGAGATGATCTCGTAGGCCACGTGCGAGGCAGCCACGGCCGTGATCTGCGCGTGGTCGTAGGCCGGGGCAACTTCAACCACATCGGCCCCGACCAGGTTCACGGCTCGCAGGGCACGAATCATGGCCAGCAGTTCCCGGCTGGTCATTCCGCCGGCTTCGGGGGTGCCCGTGCCGGGAGCGTGGGCGGGATCGAGCACGTCGATGTCGACGGAGAGATACACGGGGCGGTCACCGAGCCTGGCGAGCATCCGTTCGATTGCGCGGGCCAGTCCCTCGGTTTCGAACTCATGACTGGCGATGATCGCGAAGCCGAGACGTTCATCGTCGCGGAGATCGTCGCGGGAATAGAGCGGGCCGCGGATGCCCACGTGCATGCTGGCCTGCATATCGATCAGGCCTTCCTCCGAGGCACGCCGAAACGGCGTACCGTGCGTGACCGGCGCCCCGAAATATGTGTCCCAGGTGTCGAGATGGGCATCGAAGTGCAGCACGGCGACGGGGCCGTGGCGCTCGGCAACAACCCGAAGCAGGGGAAGCGCGATGGTGTGGTCACCGCCGATGACGACCAGACGTTTGCCGTCGGCCGACAGCTCGGAGGCTGCCTGCTGAATTTGGGCCACAGCCTCGGTCAGGTTGAACGGGTTCGCGGCGATGTCTCCGGCGTCAACAACCTGCTGAGTGGAGAACGGTTCCACGTCCTGCACGGGGTTGTACGGACGGAGCAGTCGGGAGGCCTCGCGCACGTGAGCCGGGCCGAAGCGGGCGCCGGGGCGGTAGCTCACCCCGCTGTCGAAGGGCACGCCCACAACGGCGATATCGGCCCGACGAACATCCTCGAGCCGCGGCAGGCGGGCGAAGGTGGCGATTCCGGCGTAGCGCGGAGTCAGGCTGGCGTCCAGGGGGCCGATTGGCTGCTCATCGTTGGACATCAGCATCCTGCTTTCGTGTGAATCGGTATTTAGTTTTACTAATATGCAACAAAACTTGCCTTTTGTCCAACTATGGGGCGAGTGGTGGCCCACTCGGCCTGCACCGCAATTCGGGCGTGCAGCGCATCGAACTCGCGCATATTTCGTCACAAATGCGTAACGACTTGCCAATTTGAGTGTTGTACACCGGGAACCATTCAAATATTCGCAAATAAATTGCTCAATTATGGAGAATTAGTCGCGCTTGCGGATTTGAATTGCTACGTTGGGGGCTATCGATTCCAGGAGCGTGCGGTGCAGCCAGTGGCTGTGTTGGTCTCTGGGGGTTCACAACGGAGTGAAGAAAGAAGGATGACCATGCGAAATCCGAAATTTAAGCGCCAGCTGGGCGCTCTCGCGTTGGGTGGAGTAGTGACTCTGCTCATCGCCGGCTGCGCGGGGGGCGGTGCGGCTGCACCAGTGGTCGAGCGAGACCTCGGCACGCCAGTGGCGGGCGTTGTTCCCGAAGGAGTCTTTGACGGTGTGACGTTGACCTATGCGGCTTCCGGTGGAATTTTTCAGGATGGTCAACGAGACGCTGCGTGGGATCCGTTTGCGAAGATCTCGGGCGCGACTTTCCTGCAGGACGCATTCGACGCCGGCAAGCTCAAGGCAATGGTCGACAGCGGCAACGTGACCTGGGATGTCACCAACGCGACGCAGTTCGACACGGCTCGCGGCTGCGGAACGCTGTACGAGGAGTACGACTACTCGCAGGTGGATATTTCCAAGGTTCCCGAGGGAACGATCACGGACAAGTGCATGGTGCCCAATATTCTCTACGGTCTCGTTGTGGCGTACAACACTGATGCGTTCGGTGACAATCCACCAACGAGCGCCGCTGACTTCTTCGACACCGAGAAGTTTCCGGGCAAGCGCACGGTCAGCCAGTCTCCATACGTCGATCCTCAGACGGTGGAGTTCGCCCTGGCCGCCGACGGAAAAGACATCAATGATGTGAAAGTTTCCGACATCGAGACCGCCTTCGACAAGTACCGTGCCTTGGGCGACGACGTGATCGGCTGGACCTCCGGTGCTCAAGCACAGCAGCAGCTCGAATCCGGCGAAGCCGTCATGGGGCTGGTTTGGTCAGGTCGCGGATACGGTGCGGCTGCGGCTGGTGCCCCGATCGCACCCATGTGGGACGAGTGGATGATCATGGTCGATTCGACTGCGATTCCCAAGGGCGTGAAGGACCCGCAGGCGGCGTTCGCCGCGGTCAATTTCTACCTCGGCGCAGACCAGCAGTCACGCATGACGGAGCTGACCTCGTACGGGCCGGTCAACGTCGACGCGACGCCCAAGGTTGACGCGTTGTTGAACACGTGGCTCACCACGGAACACCTCAAGTCCGGTCACGCTCCGAACATCGATTTCTGGGTGGAGAACTACGATGCTCTGTCGGCGGCATGGGCCGGCTGGGTCACCGGTAGCTAACCCGCATGGTTCATGCAACGTCCACTCACAATCGGGGCAAGCGCTCTGGTGATGGCGGTGACCCGGCGAGACTGGCTCGAGAGCCAAAGAACTGGCGCCCGTTTCTCCTTCTGATCCCCGCCTTCGTGATCGTCTCGTTCTTCTTTCTCGCGCCGCTCGTTGATGTCTTCATCCGAAGCATCAGCGATCCGGTGTTGGGAATCCAGAACTACGTCTGGCTGTTCACCACGCCCACCAACATGGTGGTTGCCCTGCGTACATTCGGAACATCCTTCCTCGTGACGATCGTCTGCTTGCTTATCGCGTACCCGTACGCATATTTGATGACGATCGTGAGTGATCGCACTCGCAACATGTTGCAGTTGTTCATCATGCTGCCGCTATGGACGAGTATTCTGGTGCGCACCCTCGCCTGGTTGGTGCTGCTGCAGGACACCGGCCCGATCAACGGTCTTCTCCAGTCGTTGTTCGGCATCGGCCCGCTGCCCTTGATCCGCAGCACCTTTGGCGTGGCGCTCGGGATGTCCCAGGTGCTGCTCCCGTTCATGGTCTTGCCGATCTACTCGGCGCTGGCCAAGATTGACAAGCGGTTACTGCCCGCTGCGGCCAATCTAGGGGCGCGACCGGTGACGGCATTCTTCACGGTTTATCTGCCGCTGTCTCGACCAGGGATATTTGCAGGTTCCGTGACGGTCTTCATCCTGGGACTCGGCTTCTACATCATTCCCGCGCTGCTGGGCTCGTCAAAGGAAATCATGATGTCTGCCCTGATGTACCAGCAGATCAGCGGGTTCCTCATGTGGGGCCAGGGCACGGCGCTCGGGATCTTCATGCTGACCGCGACAATCGTGGTGCTTGTACTCGTCGGCCGTTTGGCCAAGGGTACGAGCCTGTTTGCGGGGAGGGTGAAATGACGCTGAAACGTGCACTGGGCGCACTGGCCGCTCTCATCATTCTGTGGTTGCTGCTGCCAACTCTGGTCATTATTCCCATGTCGTTCAACTCCGCGGCGTCGTTCAACTTTCCGCCGCAGGGATTTTCCCTGCAGTGGTACGAGAACTTCTTCACCGACCCGGCCTGGTTGCGCGCCTTGGGCTCATCGCTGCAGGTGGCGCTGGTCACGATGGTGGTCGCGACCTCAGTGGGGATCATGGCGGCGATCGGACTGTCCAAAGTCAGATTCCGCGGAAAGGCCCTGCTGGAGAGCTACTTCCTGACACCCTTGATCGTCCCGGGCATTGTTATCGCTATCGGGCTCTACTCGCTCTTCCTGCGATTCAATCTGCTCGGTACATTGCCCGGATTCGTGCTGGCGCACACGGTCGTGGCACTGCCGCTCGTGATCATTAACGTGACCGCCTCGTTGCAAGGCGTGGACCCGCGATTGGAGCAGGCCTCGGCGACTCTGGGCGCCGGACGGCTGCGCACCTTCTTCAGCATCACGCTCCCGCTGATAATGCCCGGAGTGACCGCGGGAGCACTGTTCGCTTTCGTCACGTCCTTTGACGAAATCATTCTGTCGCTCTTTATTCAGAGTCCGCAGTTGCAGACGCTGCCGGTGAAGATCTACAACAGCGTCACACAGGCGAGTGATCCCACGGTCGCAGCTGTCGCCGTGATAGCGATGTTCACATCTGTGCTGGTCATGCTCACCGCACAATTTGCTACCCGCAAGAGAAAGCGAGTTTCGGCATGAAACCGGAAACAACTACGTCCACACTGGATCACAACGAACGAGAACTCCGGCAATTGCACCTCAACACCGAAGTCATCAGTGTGATCAACGATGCGGGGATCAGCCTGCGCGATGTAACGAAGCGCTATGGCAAGAAGGCCGTCGTCGATGCGATCAATCTCGTGATCGAACCGGGCGAATTCATGACCTTTCTGGGCCCGTCCGGATCGGGCAAGACGACGACACTCAACATGATCGCCGGGTTTGTTACCGCCACGGAGGGGCTGCTCCATATCTATGGCAAACCCGTCGCCAAGCTGCCGGCACATAAACGAGACATCGGAATGGTGTTTCAAAACTACGCATTGTTTCCGCACAAGACCGTTGCCGAGAACATTGCCTATCCGTTGGAGCGACGCAAGATCGGAAAGGCCGAACAAAAAACGATGATCGCGGGCGCGCTCGATATGGTGCGCATGGGAGAGTTCGGTGATCGTTACCCCGCCGACCTGTCGGGCGGTCAGCAGCAGCGCGTGGCGCTCGCTCGCGCGCTCGTCTACAAGCCCCGTGTTTTGCTCATGGACGAGCCGCTCGGCGCACTCGATAAGAAATTGCGCGAATGGCTTCAGAAGGAGATAAAACGAATCCACCGAGAAGTTGGATCAACCTTCGTGTATGTGACACACGACCAGGAGGAGGCGTTGTCGCTTTCTGACCGGATCGCGGTGTTCAACAACGGTCGGATCGAGCAGGTCGGCAGTCCGGCCGAACTCTACCAAAAACCGGAAACACTGTTTGTGGGCCGGTTTCTCGGTGAATCCACGGTGTTGTCCGGCTCGATGGTCGGCACGGTCGATGGAATATCGACACTGGATATTTCCGGACATGCAATCCGCGTTCCCGGCCAGAAGAAGTCGAGTTCTCTGGCAATTCTCATTCGCCCGGAGAACATCACCCTGTACGAAGAGGGCACCGAGCCGGGGTCGTCAGACATGAATACGCTGCCGGTCACCGTTCTGGACGCCAATTATCTCGGTTCGGCCTGGCGCTGTGAGGTGGAATTGCCCGACGGCAGCGTCGGAACCGTTCGCGAAGCACACTCCGCCGCGGTGCGTGAGCCGGGCACTCGTGCCCTGATGCGGTGGAATATCGATGCGGGTGTGCTCCTCGAGGACACCGGCGACGAGGGAGTGTCGCTCACCTAGCCCTTCACCGAGCGCGCGACGCGCGGGTGAACGAGGTGGAAGCGGCCGGGCCCCGATTGGGCGTCCGGCCGCTTCAGCCTGCCAGAGCGGCCGATACCAGTCGGGCCTCGCGCAAGCCGCTCTCGATGGCGCCGTCGATGAACCCGCCCCAGAGATCGGCAGTGTCGCAACCCGCGAAGTGGAGCACACCATCCGCCAGCTGCAATTGCGGGAGGTCGCGAGTGAGCTGTCCCGGGCGGTGGGTCATCCACGTATTCTGCGACAGGGGATCCTTCATCCAATCATGGGCAGCAACACCGAGTACTTCAAGGTCGTCGCGCCACACGCTCAGGGCGGCCTGAACCTGTTCGATACTGGTCACATCGATAGCCGCGTGATCCGGGCCGAAGCCGACCAGAATCGAATGATCCTCCTCGATGAATTCGCTCTTGAGGACCGAGATCGGGTGATGCTGAGACGCGTAGGCGAAAAACCGCGGCAAGCGACCACGCACCTTGATCCAGACCTTGATTCCCTGCGAGGCCACCCGCTCACGGTTGGCTTGCCGCCAAACACCGGGGAGTGCCGGTGTCACCGCAATGGTGTCGACTGCGTTGACGGGCAGGGTCATGACCACGCGCCGTGCCCGAATTTCACCGCCATCGGAAAGAGTGACGGTGGCACCATTCTTATGGTGGTCGATGGCGGTGACCGTCGAATTCAGGCGGATGTCGCCGCTCACGTCGGCCGCAATGGCCGCGCTGAACGCGGACATGCCTCCCGCCACGCGATAGGTC
Organism: Cryobacterium flavum; assembly: GCF_900103805.1. Lineage (GTDB taxonomy): Bacteria > Actinomycetota > Actinomycetes > Actinomycetales > Microbacteriaceae > Cryobacterium > Cryobacterium flavum. The sequence continues at coordinate 289,262 of NZ_FNIB01000001.1, forward strand.
GCCGAGGCTTCGTGCATCAGCGGCCAGTGGCCGCCGGTCGCACTCGCCCAGCGCAGGGCACTGGAGAGCCCAACCGACTTCAGCGGTGCGTTCACGTGCCCGACCCACACGGATTCGTTTGCCGAGCGGGCCTCATCGTCTAGGTTCAAGTCGTCTATTCGCTGCTGCAGTGACTGGCCGTCGAGCTCAGTGATCGAGCCGACCGTTGGATCGATCGCGCGCGGAATCGCGGTGAGGGCATCCTCAACTATTCGTCGTTGACCGTCGTCGATGAGTGACAGAAAATCGTCGAGCGTGCCCTTTCTGGGCGCGTCCCCGGCACCGAGCCAGTACGCTTCCTCAGCGACCGGGCTGCGAACGATGCGCCGGCCGTATCGGGCTATTTCTGCCCACACGTGGGGTTGTATCCAGTGCACCCACGTTCCACCGAGTTCGAGGTCGTGTCCGAGGACATGGTCGGTCCAGGTGCGACCCCCCACCCGGTCTCGCGCTTCGAGCACGATCACTGCGTGACCCGAGCGGCCAAGCTCTCGAGCGGCCACCAGCCCGGCGAATCCGGCGCCGATGACGATAACGTCTGTTGTTTCCACGCTGCCGCCCCTCACAGGTCCCGTTGTCGGGCCAGGTCCACGATGGCGTGGGCTGCCCGGTAGCCCGACACGACAGCACCGTTCAGGGACTGCTGGAGCCCGGTATGCTCACCGGCAATTGCGACCAACCCCGCAGCGGAGTCGAAGGCAGACGCGTCCTCCGGCCTCCAATCGAGGGCCGGTGCGGAGTAGGACCCCCTGGCCCACTCGTCGTTGGTCCAGTCAGTGAGCATGACGTCTCCGTCGATGACCAGTTCCGGACGCATCCTCTTGAGCTCGGTAATCCAACGTTCGGGCCCGTTTGCCGTATCGAGTGCAGCCAGGGCGGCGGATCCTCCCGCGAAGCAGGAGAGCGCCGGAACGCGATTCTCCCCGTCGACCGACATTGAACGCCACGACCACCAGGTCTGGTCAGCATTCTGAAGTGCCACGTCGCCATCGACAGCCGACAGGGGGACGCCCAGCTTCGCCGCCGTGCCCATCGAACGATGGTCAAGAGCAGATTGCTGTGCAACAGGAAGTGTGAACCCGAGAGTGATCTCGCGCAGAATCGGGAGCGGTACGGCGAGTACAGCCGCGCGGGCATCGACCGTGGTGCCATCGCGAAGGGTCGCCTGCACGCCGGAGGCAGACTGATCGATGGCGGCGATCGGGGACTCCAGCCTGATGGCCGCGCCCAGTAATCGGGCCACTTCAACGGCGAGTGACTGGTTGCCCCTCAGGAATCGTCCCCCGTCCTCGACGTAGCCTCCGGAGGCGGAAGACTCGTGCATCAGCGCAGCTTCTGCGCTGATGCACTGAGGGTCTCCGGCCAGCGACGTTGCAATTCGCCGATATGCCGGGTGGCGCTGAAAATCCACTCCCAAGGTCGCCTGGAACACGGTGTCGACTGAGATTCGGTCCATACCGGATGCGAGCATCGCCGTGAGCGTGGCGTTCAGCCGTTCCCCCACGGCATTGAGCTCAGCGACGGTCAAGTGTGCGCCGTCGACCGTTCGTCGGGCGTAGCGCACGTTGTGCGTGAGGATGGGCACCTCGACCTCCGCCGCTAGACGTCGAATGGCGAACTCAGTCGGAAAGACGTACTCGCCGCCGCGCTCGGTGAGCTGACCGTTGCTGAGCGTCTGGGACCACGTGCGCCCACCGACCCTATTGCGGGCCTCAAGAACCACTGGATCATGACCTTGCTGGCGCAGTTTCCATGCGGCGGTGAGGCCCGCGAGCCCAGCGCCAATTACTATAACCTTCACGATTCCCCATCAGTTTGTGGCACGAGGCCCAGCTCCTGCGCTGAGTGACGTTCAACTTCATCGTTGATACTGTTTGCACCTTTACGGCGTCAATAATGAAAAAGAGTATCTGAAACCGGTTGAAGTGTGTGCATATTCCCAAGAATCCCCGATCTGATCGCGAAATTGTGCGTCGGTGTGGCAGTATTCGAGAGACCCGACAGGGAGATGAGGTGACAGTGTCGAACAGTGACGGACCTTCCGTTGAAGAGGATCGTGTCGTCGACTGCCTACGACGAGACGGTCGTGCATCGTACTCATCCATTGCGGAAGAACTCGGTCTCACCAGAAATCGTGTTTCTGAAATCGCGAAATCGGTGGTTGATCGCGGTCAACTGCGATTCACAGCGAGCGCCAATCCACGCATGTTCGGTTTTCGGCTCGAGGGTCATCTGCACGTTGCACTCCGCGGAGACGCGTCATCGCTCTATGAAGAGATGATCGCCTCATCCTTGACAACGTACGTCTCCACGACGACCGGAGACGCCGGGCTGTGCATTCAGGTGCGCTGTCGCGTCGACACGGAACTCGTCGAGCTGCTGGCCGGAATCCGCGAACACCCGGAGGTGCTGTCCATCCAGGTGCACCATTATCAAGCCATCACCCACAACGTTTATGCGCCCACCCTGCAGACGGAAGACGAATACGCTCTTGATGAGACGGACATTCAGTTGGTCGAGACGCTTGAACGCGACGGCCGCGCTCCGGTGAGGGTGCTCGCTGAGGCCCTCGGTCTTCCCGAAAGCTCCGTGCGCCACCGGATGACACGGCTCATCGAGGGGGAGATCATCCGTGTCGTCGCTGTTCCGCGGCGCGAGTTCGGGCGCGCGCACACGCTGGCTCTCGGACTGGGAATCCGGCACTCCGGCGGTTCCCGCACGGGTCTGGACGCCCTGCGCCGACTCGGCGTGGAGTTCATGGCCTCAACGACCGGCGATTTCGGCATCATCGCCACGGCGGTGTTCAGCACGGTGCGAGAGGCGAACGATTTCGTGGAGGTGCTTCGTCGTGAGCCCTGGGTTACTTCCCTCTCAACATGGCTCCATCTGCAGATTCTTAAAGAGGACTACAGCGTGGCTGCCTACCGCCACGCTCGACAACGTATCGACACTCTCGAGCGCAGTTCCGACGACGCTGTCACGGGCACGGCCTAGGGGGCTGGCAGCAAAGGGGTCTCGGACGTCACTCCGGCATGAGGTCACGATGGGGGCGGGGAGCTAGTCGAGGTTGGATGTGTCCAGCGGCGTCGAGTCGAGCCGTGGGGTCAAAGATCCTGTCCTCATGCGAGCCTTCGTCGATGCGGTTCGAGCCGCTTGATCGCCTACCGAGACAGATAAAGACAGAGTGAATGCGCAAAGCATCCTGACCCGCGATAAGACAGGGCCGGCTATGTGACCTGCCGCGTCAGCTGCCGCCACCCGGGTCGGGGCCGGGCCAGTATTCTTACGAAGACGCTGCGGCACTGTGCCATCGCGGGAACGGATAACGATGACGACGGGTGGCTCCCGGCCGGGAGAAACTCGGCCGAAACGGCGGCTCCGACTGGCCTGGATCGTTCCCGCCGGTCTCATCGTCGTGGCCCTGATCGTGCTGGCGGCGAACGGGGTGCGCGCCCTGCCGGCGGTCGAGTCCTTCCTGCGCAACTACCCCGGCGTCTCCACCCACGCGGCAGCCACGCCGGTAGGAGTTCCGGCCTGGCTGGCCTGGCAACACGGGCTCAACGCCTTCTTCATTTTGTTCGTCATTCGCACCGGATGGCAGGTGCGCACGACCAAACGCCCGTCCATCTTCTGGACGCGCACGAACACCGGGCTGCTCCGCACCAGAAATCCGCCGATTCGGATCACCCTCGACCTCTGGCAGCACATCGTCTTCGACACCCTGTGGGTGATCAACGGCATCCTCTTCTACGTTTTGTTGTTCGTGACCGGTCAATGGCTGCGCGTCGTGCCCACGAACTGGGACATTTTCCCCAACGCGATCTCGGCCGGGCTGCAGTATGCCTCGCTCGACTGGCCGACCGACTCCGGCTGGGTGCACTACAACGCCCTGCAACTGCTCAGCTACTTCGTCGTGGTCTTCATCGCGGCACCGATCGCACTGGTGACCGGCCTGCGCATGTCACCGGGCCTGTCTGCGCGGTTTCGCAGGCTCGACCACGTCTTTCCCCTGCCCGTGGCTCGCAAGCTGCACTTCGCGGTGTTGATCTTCTTCGTGGCATTCATCGTCGTGCACGTGACCCTCGTGCTCAGCACCGGCGCTCGCGCCAACCTCAACCACATGTATGCGGCGCGCAACGACACGGGCTGGCTCGGCGTCTGGATCTTCGTCAGCGCACTGCTGGTCACGGCCGCAATCTGGGTCGGCGCGCGTCCCGCCGTCGTGCGTGCGATCGCGGCGCGAAGCGGCCGCATCATTCACCGCAAGCGCTAAACCGGTTCCACTCTCGACGCGAGTACGTCTCGGCTGAGCATGGCTGCGCCAGCCACAGCCGCCGGCATGACGATGACGGCCGCGCCCGGAATCAGGAACAACAGGTAGGTGAGCACGCCGAAACCTAGGCTGCGCGGGCGGCGCGCGCGCAGCATCCGCTTGCGTTGGGTGAGCGTGAAGCCGCGGGCGTCGAAAGCGAAGCCGGTGAGTTCGAGAGTGAGAATCCAGCCGCCGAACAGCGCGCCGAGGACGAGGGCGAGCAGCTGGCCGAGGCCGGGTATCAGGCCGCAGACCAGAAGCAGCAGAGCGACCCCGACGGCCAGGCCAACCAGGCGCAGGGCGTCGGCCACCGCGCGCAGAATGCTGCGCAGCAGGCCGCGTGCGGGTTCGACGGGCGCGTCGCCGAGGCTGGTCTCGACCTCGCGCCAGATTCGCGCATAGAAGGGGTCGCCGACAGTGAGCGTTACCGCCACGAAGGTATATGCCAAGAGGAGAATACCGGCAGCCGCGACGGTCGCACCGGCCACGACCCGCATGCCGGTGCGCCAGGGCTCCCCCCAGCCGCTCGCGAACGGACTGATCGCCACGGCGATGGCCTGGAGATTGACGAGGAGCAGCACGATGCCGGCGAGGTAGACGATGCCGACGATAAAGGCCGGCAGGGCGCCGAGCAGCATGAGGCGCGGTGAGGTTCCCCACATTCTGAGGCCGCGGCCGAGAAAACCGGCCCCGACGAAGAACTCGCGGGTGGCGGTGGGACGGGTTGAAGGCGGCACCCCCACACCCTAACCCGCCGGTGTCGGGTCCCCGCGAGACCGGGGACCCGCCTCACTCAGGCCATCTGCGGAAAACCGAGGTCGATCTCCGAGGTAGCCGGGTCGGGCCAGCGGGTCGTGACGACCTTGCCGCGAGTATAGAAACGGATGCTCTCCGGTCCATACATATGCGCGTCACCGAACAGCGAGTTCTTCCAGCCGCCGAACGAGAACGATCCGACCGGTACCGGAATGGGCACGTTGATGCCGACCATGCCGGCTTCGATCTCGAACTCGAACTGCCGAGCAGCCCCGCCGTCCCGCGTGAACAGGGCCACACCGTTGCCGAACTCGTGCTCGTTGACGAGTTTCACGGCCTCGTCGAAGGTGTCAACGCGCACGATCGACAGCACCGGGCCGAAGATCTCATCGTCGTAGACCTTCATCCCGGGCGTGACGTGGTCGATCAGGCTGACACCGAGAAAGAACCCGTCACTGTCGAACTTCTGTGCCCGACCGTCGACGACCATGGTGGCGCCGGCCGCCTCGGCGCCGGCCAGGTAGGACGCGACCCGATCGCGGTGTTCTCCGGTGATCAGCGGGCCCATCTGCGAGGTCGGATCGGTTCCCGGGCCGACCCGGAGTGTCGTCATGCGCGACTTGATCGCGGCGACGAGGTCGTCGGCGATGCCGCCGACGACCACGAGCACGCTCACGGCCATGCAACGCTCCCCGGCGGATCCGTACGCGGCGTTGATTGCGGCATCCGCTGCCATCTCCAGGTCGGCGTCCGGCAGCACGACCATGTGGTTCTTGGCGCCGCCGAGTGCCTGTACCCGCTTGCCGTTGCCGGCAGCCCGGTTGTAGATGGACTTGGCGATCGGGGTGGAGCCGACGAAGCTGATGGCCTTGACCGCCGGGTTGTCGAGCAGTTCGTCGACGGCCTCCTTGTCGCCCTGCACGACGTTGAGCACGCCGGCCGGCAAGCCGGCCTCCGTGAAGATCTCGGCGATGAAAATAGCGGATGAGGGGTCTTTTTCACTGGGCTTGAGGAGCACCGTGTTGCCGCAGGCGAGGGCGCTGCCGATCATCCACAGCGGCACCATGGCCGGAAAGTTGAACGGGGTGACGCAGGCGACGACGCCGACGGCCTGGCGCACCGAGTGCACGTCGATTCCGTGGGAGACCTGCTGGGAGAAGTCGCCCTTGAGCATGTGCGCGAGGCCGGTGGCGAATTCGATGTTCTCGAGCCCGCGGGTGATCTCGCCGGCCGCGTCGGAGAGTACCTTGCCGTGCTCACTCGTCAGAATTGCGGCGAGCTCGCTCGTGCGCTCGGCGAGCAGCTCGCGCACCTTGAAGAAGATGGCCGTGCGCTTGGCTAGCGTGCTGGTGCGCCACTCGGGCAGGGCCGCCTGGGCCGATTCGATGGCGTCGATCACGACCGCGCGGGAAGCCAGCACGACCTGTTTCTCCTGCACGCCGGTGGCCGGATTGAATACGGGGCCAAATCGTTCGGACGACTCGACGCGCTGCCCGTTGATGTAGTGGGGAATTGTTTGCATGGAAGAGCTCTCTCTGGTGGATGACATGGTTCAGGCGTGCAGGGAGCCGTCGACGAGTTTGACGATCATGGAGCAGTCCTTGCCGCCCTCGCCCTCATCGATCAGGCGCTGAAAGAGTTCGGCGACGTGTTCGCCGATCTCGAGCGGCGTGTCGGTGGCGCGGGCGGCGACGATCGCCAGCCCGATGTCCTTGCTCGCGAGCGTTGCGGTGAAGGTCGGGGCGAAATCCCGGTTGGACGCGGCCGTCGCGACGACATCCTTGATCGGATACCAGGTGCGCAGCGCCCAGCTGTCACCCGACGAAACGGATGCGATATCCCAGAACACCTGCTTGTCCAGTCCCAGCCGCTCGGCCAGAACAGCGCCCTCCGCCGTTGCGGCGAGGTTGATGAACAGCATGAGATTGTTGCAGATTTTCGCGGCCTGGCCGGTCGTGGCGCCACCAGTCGGAATGATGTTCGCCGCCATCGGCTCGATGAACGTGCTGGCGTCAGCGACGGCATCCGCAACGCCTCCGATCATGAAGGTGAGGGTTCCGGCGGTGGCGCCGCTCATGCCGCCGGAAACCGGGGCGTCGACGAAGCGAAAGCCGGCCGCCGCTGCGGCATCGTGCAGGGCCTGGGCGGTCTCGATGTCGATCGTCGACGAGTCCACCAGCAGGGTGGCCGGATCGGCCGTGGCCAGCACGCCGTCGTCGCCGAAGTACACAGCACGGGCGTGTTCACCCTTGGGCAGCATGGTGAAGACGACGTCGGCGCCCGCGACGGCTTCGCTGATGCTCGCGACGGCGGTGACGCCCGCTGTGACGGCCGTGGCGACGGCATCCGGATTCAAATCGAACCCGCGCACCTCATGGCCGGCGGCCACCATATTGGCGGACATGGGCCCGCCCATGTTGCCCAACCCGATCCATGCGACTACTGACATTCGAAGCTCCTTTGCTTTGTGTCCCTCCACCCTCGCAGCCGGATAGAGTGCAATCAAGGCAATATTTCACAGGGGGTATGTGCGCAGATGCACACGCTCGAAAGGATGCGATCCGTGAGTTCACACCAGCTTCCGAGCCCGAACGATCTGCTCGTGCTGCTCACCGTGGCCAGGCTGGGGCGCTTCAACGCGGTCGCCGAGGCGCTCGGCACCACCCACACGACCATCTCGCGGCGCATCCTCGCACTCGATGCGGAGCTGGGCGGCCGCACGCTCGAGCGCAGCCCGCATGGTTGGGAGCTCACCGAGCTGGGCCGGCACGCGGTCAGTGCTGCCGAGGCGATCGAAGACCGGCTGGGCGCGCTCGCCACGGCTATCAGCCAGACCGACCCGCTCTCCGGGCTGCTGCGCATCAGCACCATCGACGGATTCGGGGCGGAGATCGTCACGCCAGCCCTCGTGAAACTGCAGCAGAGCCACCCGCGAATCAATATCGAGATGTTCAGCGCCACCCGCAAGGTGAGCCAGAACCGGTCGGGCGTCGACCTGGAGATCGTGGCCGGCCGCAACGATGTCAACAACGCACAGGCGATGTTTCTGACCAACTATTTTCTGCGGTTGTACGCCAGCCGCGAGTATCTGCTTGGCCGCGGCGCGCCCCGCACGCTCGACGACGTTGCGTTGCACAGTTTCGTGTCGTACGTCGAGAGTGCCCTGCTCGTGACCGACCTGGGCTATCGCTCCTCCGAGCTGCCGGAACCGGCCACGACCTTTCAGGCCACCAGCCTGTTCGCCCAGTTGGAGGCGGTGCAGGCCGGCGCCGGAATCGGACTCCTGCCGAACTTTCTCGTGCACGACCGGCCGGAATTCGTGCCTGTGTTGCGCGCAGACTTTCAGCGTCAACTGCCCATCTGGGCCGTCGTGCGGGCCGAATCGCTGCGCTCGCCCGTGGTGCGCGCCGCCATCGAGGCAATCACGCTGGAGATCGCGAATCGACCGGCCGCCTTCAGCGAGTGACTTACAAGCGGATGCCCCGCCGGAGCGAAAAAGGGCGGCCCGATCCGTGGGATCGGACCACCCGCGACGCGCTACCGGCGACCGACCCCGGCGAGGTCGGCCTGGGCGGCGCGATCGGCCGATTCGGCGGCATCCGCTGCGTCAATGTCGTGCAGGGAGAGCCCGCGCGTTTCCTTGAGGGTGAGCACCACGAGGGCCGTGATCAGGCACGCGGCTGCGAGGTAGATGGCTACCGGCACCGAGGACTCGAAGGTGGAGAGCAGGCTCACGGCGATGATCGGGGCGATCGAGCCCGCGATGACCGAGGTGACCTGGTAGCCGAGGGAGACGCCGGAGTAGCGCATCCGGGTGGGGAACATTTCGGCCATGATGGCGGGCTGGCCGGCGTACATGAGGGCGTGGAAGAGCAGGCCCACCATGATCGCGACAATGATGATGAAGTCGTTCGCGGTGTCCATCATGGGAAAGGCGAAGAATCCCCAGGTACCGGCGAGCAGGGCGCCCACGAAGTACACCGGGCGCCGGCCGACCCGGTCGGAGAGGTGTCCGACCAGCGGAATGACGACGAAGTGAATCGCGTGGGCGATGAGCAGAAGGAGCAGAACTCGAGAGGTGTCCATCTGCACGATGATCTTCAGATAGGTGATCGAGAAGACCACGACGAGGTAATAGAGAATGTTCTCGGCGAAGCGCAGGCCCATCGCGGTGAACACCCCGCGGGGATAGCGGCGGAAGACCTCGACAATGCCGTAACCTTTGTCGCCGGCGACGACCTCTTTCTGCGCCTTGAGAAAGATGGGGGCATCGCTGACCTTGGTACGAATGTAGTAGCCGACCAGCACGATGACGGCGGAGAGCCAGAACGCGACGCGCCAGCCCCAGCTCAGGAAGGCCTCATCGGACAGGGTGGAGGCGAGCACGAACAGTACGGCGGTGGCCAGCAGGTTTCCCATCGGCACCGCGGACTGCGGCCAGCTGGCCCAGAATCCGCGCGACTTCGGCGGGCTGTGCTCGGCGACGAGCAGCACCGCACCGCCCCATTCGCCGCCGACAGCGAAGCCCTGGATGAAACGCAGGAGAACGAGCAACACCGGTGCGAGGTAGCCGATCTGCTGGAACGTCGGCAAGCAGCCCATCAGGAAGGTGGCGACGCCGACGAGTACGAGGCTGAACTGGAGCAGGCGTTTGCGGCCGAACTTGTCGCCAAAGTGTCCGAAGACGATGCCGCCGATGGGGCGGGCCAGGAAGCCGACGGCGTAGGTGGCGAAGGCCGCGATGATGCCCTCGAGTTCGGTGCCGGCGTTCGGAAAGAACAGGGTGCCGAAGACCAGGGTGGCGGCGGAGGCGTAGAGAAAGAATTCGTACCATTCAACGACCGTGCCGGCCATGGAGGCCGCGACGACCTTTTTCAGTCCGGACGTCTGCACGTCGTTTCGGGTATCGGATCTGGTCGTGCTCATAGGATTTCCCCTGGTGTCGTCATTGACACAACGTGCGTGCACGTCGTCTGGCTGGTCTTAGCTTGCGCTTCGCGTTGGTGGCTGTCAAAGACGATTCGCACAGGGGCGACGTGCAGAAATGCACACGGTGGCGCGGCGAACGAACGCGGCACGGTTATTCTCGAAGGAACAACAGTGAGGTGGGGCAACAGTGACGCACGCGCATCCGCTGCACGTCGACGTTGAAGTAGCGTGCCTGTGCTGCCTCGCGCCGCAGCCGTTTCACTTCACGTCGCTGAGCGACCAGGTGGTCTGCTCGCTCTGCGTGCACCACATCGGGGCCGAGAAATCCGAGCGCCGGGACCTTGAGCATGTGCGATTGTGGGCCGCGCGCTGGGCATCCTCCGAGACCGCCCACGCCGACTACATCGCCGAAACGGATGCCTTACTCGTCGGCCGGGACAAGGACCTGACCGCCCTTCGCGACCAGGTCGCCGAGCTCAGCGCCATCGTTGCCGGCCAGTTCACGGCCGGGATCGAGGGGGTGCGGAGCCTGTTGCAGAATGACCTGGTCAAGCGTGCTGAACGCAACACCGAACTGGCCCGGCGGCAGATCGACTGGGCCATGGCCGGCATCTGGCGCATCGAAGCGCTGCACCACGACGCGGCGGCGCAGAAGTGTTCCTGCGGCCGCACGGCGGGCAGCTGCGACGAGAGCGCCGCGATCGACCCGCTCCGGCAGACGCTGCTCGACTGGGAGAAGAAGAACGTGGCGCTGCTGCAGGGCGGCCGGCGGCACGGACTGCCGGCGGATCATCCCGCGGTGCTGGCCCAGCGCATCCGCTGAATCAGTGAGCGCTGACCGGAGCGCTTTCGACCGCGTCGCCGAGCGGCGGGCGCCGCACGAGGAATGCAGCTGGAATGGCGAACAGCGAGATGATCGCGCCGCACAGGAAAGCACCGCGAATTCCGGAGGCCGTCGCCGAGATCTCGGAGACGCCCTGAGCCATGAGGGCGGCCGACTGCGCGGTCATCACGGCGATGAACAGTGCCGTTCCGACGGCGCCGGCGAGTTGCTGGATGGTACCGACGACCGCGCTGCCGTACGAGTACAGGCTCGGCTTGAGAGAGCCGAGGCCCGACGTGAACAGCGGCGTGAAGAGCAGCGAGAGGCCGGCGCTCATGCCGACGTGGGCGATTAGGAGCATCCACGGCGGGGTGGTCTGCCCCATCATGGTCATCGCCCAGAACGCGGCGCTGACGATGATCGATCCGGGAACCAGCAGGATGGTCGGGCCGCGACGGTCGTAGATGCGGCCGACGAACGGCGCAAGCAGCCCCATGGTCAGGCCACCGGGCAACAGAAACAGGCCGGTTTCGAGGGCCGTCAGGCCGAGCACGTTCTGCATGTACAGCGGCAGCAGAATGATGGTGCCGAACAGGGCGAGCATGCTGATGCTGAGCATGGAGATCGAGAGGGTGAAGGTACGCGAGCTGAACACGCGCAGGTCGAGCAGGGCCCGATCGGTGCGCTGCAGCTGAAGCTGGCGCAGCACGAACAGGGCCAGGGCGACCAGGCCGATGCCGAGCGGAATCCAGCCGGCAGCGGATGCCCCACCTAGGTTGCTGAGGCCGTAGACGAACCCGCCGAAGCCGAAGGCCGAGAGGATGACGGAGAGCACGTCGAGCGGCAGCTTGCGCGGCGTCGTCACGTTCTGGATGCGCGAGGCACCGAGGATGAGGGCGCCGATGGCGATCGGCAGTACGAGAATGAACATCCAGCGCCAGTCGAGCACGCTGAGAATGACGCCGGAGATGGTCGGGCCGATGGCCGGGGCGACCGAGATGACGATGGAGATGTTACCCATGGTTTTGCCGCGGGAGGCCGGTGCGACGAGGGTCATTACGGTGGTCATGAGCAGCGGCATCATGATGGCCGTTCCGCTGGCCTGCACGATGCGGCCGACCAGCAGCACCTCGAATCCGGGCGCGAGCGCGGCGATCAGGGTGCCGGTGCTGAACAGTGTCATCGCGGCGATGAAGACCGGCCGGGTGTGGAAGCGCTGGATGAGAAAACCGGTGATCGGAATGACCACGGCCATGGTGAGCATGAACGCCGTCGTCAGCCACTGGGCGGCGGTGGCCGTGATACTGAGGTCCTTCATGAGGTGCGGCAGCGCCACGCCCATGATGGTCTCGTTCAAAATGACGACGAATGCCGAGACCAACAGCAGCCGAATCACGAGCTGGTTGCGCCTGGCGTCGGGGTGTTGTGCGGCCTCGGTGATCGTGTCGGTGGCGGCTGGTGCGGTCATTACTGGTCCTGACGGTCGTGCGAAAAGGGGATGTGCCACAAACGTCACGCGAAAATGAGCGGCCGCCCGCCCCGTAGGTCCCCCGGGCCAGCTCGCTGTGTGCGCCTCTAGGTGCAGCGTTTTGCAGGGTGTGAATTATTCCTGAGTCCCAGAATTAGTGGGGATGCCGCGCATCGCGACGCGACCCGCACTGGTCGCAAACAGGTCACGCAGTCGACCGATGCCCGGATCCGCGTTCAGGGACTGCCGCACGACGACGAAGTCGAGTCGGTAGACGGGATTCTCGAGCGGATGAAGCGTGACCGAGTCGGGCAGCTGCCCGACGGTGAGTTCCGGCACGAGGGCGACGCCAACCCCAGCGCCGACGAGAGCGAGGATCACGGAGAAATCGGTGGCCTCGGCGACAGACCTGGGCGCGAAGCCGGCCACTCCGCAGGCGCGCTGCACCATCTCGTGGCAGGACCACGCCGCGTGCGGCACGACCCAGTCGTGGCCGCTGAAGTCGGCCAGCCCGGTGCGGGCGATCGACGGGAAAGCGGCGACCCGATAGGTACCCGCCGAACCGCCCCTCGACGCGATCATCTCCAGTTCGGCGATCGACAGCAGATCGACGATGTCGTTGCCGGCCGGGGTGAGGGTGAGGGTTCGACCGTGTCGTTCGGTGAGGGTGAGCCCCCACCTCGCGTTCGAGCGCGGCGAGTTGCATCGAGGCCCCGGGGCCGTGAGGTGTGCAGTTCGCGAGCAACGGCGGCGATGGTGCCGAGTCGGTGAAGCTGGGCGAGCATCCGCAATTTTCTGACGTCTAACACCCATGTCATTTTTACGTAACGCGGCAGTAAAAGTAAATACATATTCGCACTGGAGCGGGCCGTGCTCGAGGACTGGGTTCTCCTCGAGTGTTTCTGGCCGGCCTCGGCGTTGTCGTGCTGTGGGCGAGCGCGTTTCCGGCCATTCGGGTGGCCGCGCCCGAGCTTGGGGTGGCCGGACCGTCCCTGGCCCGCCTCGTCGTCGCGGCCGTCGCCCTCGCACTGCTCGAACCCGTGCTCAGGGTGTGATTGCCAGCCCGGCGCGACCTGCCGGTCCGGTACCGTGAAGCAACAAATATCCCGCTCTCGCGTTATGGGAGGCGGAGCCTCAGATAGGGGGCGGTGCGGCTCGTGGGGTGGGCGGCCACTGTCGCCGGGGTGCCAGCGGCGATGATCTGGCCGCCCTGGTCGCCACCGGAAGGGCCGAGGTCGATCACCCAGTCGGCGGCGGCGACCACGTCCATCTCGTGTTCGACCACAACGACCGTGTTTCCGGCATCGACGAGGCGCCCGAGCTGCTGCATGAGCAGCTCGACGTCGGCCGGGTGCAGCCCGGTCGTCGGCTCATCGAGCAGGTAGAGGGTGTGGCCGCGGCGCGCCCGTTGCAGCTCCGTGGCGAGCTTGATGCGCTGCGCCTCCCCGCCGGAGAGCTCGGTGGCCGGCTGCCCGAGGCGCAGATAGCCAAGGCCCACCTCACGCAGGGTGTCGAGGCTGCGTGCGGCGACGGTGACGTCTTCGAGAAAGAGGAGTGCGGCATCCACTGTGAGGCCGAGAACTTCGGCCACGTTCTTGCCGCGGTAGCTGACCTCGAGGGTTTCGGGGTTATAGCGCGACCCGCCGCAGTCGGGGCAAGGCGCGTAACTGCCCGGCAGAAAGAGCAATCCGACCGCCACGAAACCCTCGCCGAGGCAGGTTTCACAGCGGCCGCCAGCCACGTTAAACGAGAACCGGGAGGTGGTGAAGCCGCGAGAACGGGCCTCGTCGGTGGCGGCGAAGGTAGCCCGCACGGCGTCGAACAGGCCGGTGTAGGTGGCGAGGTTGGAGCGCGGCGTGCGCCCGATCGGCTTCTGGTCCACCTGCACCAGCCGGTCCACGGCGTCGAGCCCGGTGACCATGGGCAGGTCGGAGCGCTCGGCCAGCTCGATCTCAGCGTCGGGGTCGCCGAGGTCCAGCACCGGCACATCGTCGGGGTCTGGGTGCAGGTGACGACCGACGGCTTCGGCGAGCACCTGGCTGACCAGGGTCGACTTGCCAGACCCGCTGACGCCGGTGACCGCCGTCAACACCCCGAGCGGAATCTGCGCGTCGATACCCTTGAGGTTGTGCCGGGTTACGTCGGTCAGTCCCAACCAGCCAAGCGGATGCCGCAGCTCGCCGCGCGCCACCGGCTCGCGTTCCGCAGCAAACAGGTATTCGCGGGTGACTGACATCTCGACTTCGGCCAGTCCGCCTGTCGGCCCGCTGTAGAGCACCTCACCACCGCCCTCGCCGGCTCGGGGGCCGACGTCGACGACCCAGTCGGCGCTCCGTACGACATCCATATTGTGTTCGACCACGAAGACCGAGTTGCCCGAGAGTTTGAGCTGCTCGAGCACGAGCAACAGCGGCTCGGCATCTGCCGGGTGCAGGCCGGCCGAGGGCTCGTCCAGCACGTAGATGACCCCGAACAAGCCAGAGCGCAGCTGGGTGGCGATGCGCAGCCGCTGCATTTCGCCCGGAGACAGTGTCGGGGTGGAGCGGCCGAGGGCCAGATAGCCGAGGCCGAGTTCAAGCAGCACGTCGATGCGGCGCAGCAGGTCGCCGGCCAGGGTGACGGCTACCTCCGTCGACGCGGCGTCAGCAACGATCGGCCGCAGCACCTCGGCGAGAGCCGTCATCGGCAGCGCGTTGAGCGCGGCAATCGACTGCCCGGCCACGGTCACGGCGAGGGCTTCGGGCTTGAGGCCGCTGCCGGCGCAGTCCGGGCAGGGGCCGGTATCGACATACCGCAGCACCCGCTGCCTTACATTCGCGCTTTTGCTGTCGGCCAGGGTGTGCAGCACGAAACTCTTCGCGCTCCAGAATCGGCCCTGATACGGCTTGGCGATGCGGTCACGCTGCGGCACAACCTCGACCACCGGTTGTTCTTCGGTGAACAGAATCCAGTCGCGGTCGGCGCGGGACAGTTCCTGCCAGGGACGGTCAATGTCGTAGCCGAGCACGGCGACGATGTCGCGCAGGTTCTTGCCCTGCCAAGCGCCGGGCCAGGCGGCGATAGCGCCGTCCCGAATGCTGAGGGTGGCGTCCTGCACCATCGACGCCTCGCTCACGGTGTGCGCCATGCCGAGGCCGTGGCAGCGCGGGCAGGCGCCCATCGCGGTGTTCGGGCTGAAGGAGTCCGATTCGAGGCGACCGGCGGCATCCGCTGGGTATATGCCGGCACGGGAATACATCATGCGCAGCGAGTTCGAGAGGGTGGTGACCGTACCCACACTCGAGCGGGAACTCGGTGTTCCGCGTCGCTGCTGCAGGGCAACGGCCGGCGGCAGCCCGGTGATCTCGTCGACGTGCGGGGTGTGTCCCTGCTGAATGAGGCGGCGGGCGTAGGGCGCGACCGATTCGAAGAATCGTCGTTGGGCCTCAGCGAAGATGGTGCCGAAAGCCAGCGAGGACTTGCCGGAACCAGACACCCCGGTGAAGGCGACGATGGCGTCCCGGGGCACGTCGACGTCGACATTGCGCAGGTTGTTTTCGCGGGCACCGCGCACCCGCACGAACCCATCACCGAGTGCGGCGGGGTTGTCTGGCTGGTCTGAGGTCATCTGATTGGAATCGTCGCTAAGCACCCAAACAACAGTACGTTGCTTGCGTGTGCGGTGCCCGGTTTCCGGCGGGTCAGATCGAGGTGGCGTCCTCGACCTGACCGACGAGCTCCTCGATGATGTCCTCGAGAAAGAGCACTCCGGTCACGGTGCCGTTCGCATCGAACGCGGTAGCGACGTGGGCGCCCAGGCGGCGCATCGAGGCGAGTGCGTCCTCGAGTTCGCTGTCACACGAAACGGATGCGAGGCGGCGCAGCCGTTTTCCCGGCACCGGCTCGGTGAAGCTGTCGCCGCCGGTGAGGTCCAGGACGTCTTTCAGGTGCAGGTAACCGCTTGGCTGCCCGTCGTCGTCGGTCAGAATGTAGCGGGAGAAGCCGTGGCGGCCGACCGCCTGCTGGATGTCGGCCGGGGAGGCGGTCGATGGCAGGCAGACCATGGATTCGATGGTCACCTGCACGTCGGTCACCTTCTTCGACGTGAACTCAAACGCTGCACTGAGTGTGCCCGAGGCATCCTGCAGCATGCCCTCGCGGGTGGACTGCTCCACGATGCTCGCGACCTCGTCGAGGGTGAACGCGCTTGTCGCCTCGTTCTTGGGCTCGACCTTGCACAGGCGCAACACCCCGTTGGCCAGCCAGTTGAGGCTGAAGATGATTGGGTTGAAGACGCGGGCGACGAACACGAGCGGCGGCGCCAAAATCAGGGCGGCCCTTTCGGGAACGGAGAACGAGATATTCTTCGGAATCATTTCGCCGAAGACCACGTGCAAAAAGGTCACCAGGACGAGCGCGAAGGTGAACGCGATCGTGCTGATCATGCCTTCAGAGAGGCCGGTACCCGCGAGCGGGAATTCGAGCAGTCCGTGGATGGCTGGCTCGGAGACGTTCAAGATAAGCAGCGAACACACCGTGATGCCGAGCTGGCTGGTGGCGAGCATCAGGGTCGCGTGTTCCATCGCCCACAGGGTGGTCTTGGCCGCTTTGCTGCCCCGTTCGGCCAGCGGCTCTATCTGGGAGCGCCGAGCCGAGATCACAGCGAACTCGGCACCGACGAAGAACGCGTTCACGACCAGCAGCACGACGAGCCAGGCCAGGCCGGGGAGGTACGCGGTTAAATCGGCGCTACTCATGGATCAGGTCTTTCTTGATTTCAATCACGATTCGGTCGTGTGTGGTGGTCAGGCTGGGATCGGTCTCGGGATTAGCGGGCGTATAGCGGATGCGGTGCACGCGCACGCCGTCGACGCGGTCGATGCGCAGCACGCCGCCGTCGATGGCGACCTCGTCGCCGAGTTCGGGAATGCGGTCGAGCTGGTCGGCGAGGAATCCGCCGACCGTGTCATAGCCCCCGTCATCGGGGATGGTGACGCCGGCGCGGTCGAACAGTTCGTCGGGGCGCAAGGCGGCGTCGAAGACGACCGAGCGGCCGGAGCGGACGACGCCGGCCTTGGCCCGGTCGTGTTCGTCTTCGAGTTCACCGACTAGTTCTTCGACCAGGTCCTCGAGGGTGACGATGCCGGCGGTTCCGCCGTACTCGTCGGCGACGACGGCGATCTGGAATCCCTGCTGGCGCAGAGCGGCAAGCAGGGAGTCGACGCCCATGGTCTCGGGAACGCGCAGGGCGTCCACCTTCAGGTCGGAGGCGGTGACTGTGGCACGCTCACTCAACGCGACAGCGAAGGCCTGTTTCACGTGCAACACCCCGACGATGTCGTCGGAGTTCTTGTCGATCACCGGAAACCTCGAGTAGCCGCTGGTCGTCGCGAGGCGCACAATGCTCTCGGCGGAGTCGGTGACGCGGACGGAAGCCATGCGCACCCGCGGGGTCATGACATCGGCGGCGGAGTGCTCGGAGAAGCGCAGGGTACGGTGCAGCATAGCGGCGTGGTCGTCGTCCAGCACGCCTTCGAGGGCGGAGCGGCGCACCAGAAAGCTCAGCTCTTCGGCGCTGCGGGCACCGGAGAGTTCTTCTTTTGGCTCAATGCCGAACCGACGAATGATCGCGTTGGCCGTGTTGTTGAAGAGCAGAATGAAGGGTTTGAACACCGCTGTGAATGCGGCCTGGGCCGGCACCACGATCTTTGCCGTAGCGAGCGGTACGGCGAGGGCGAAGTTCTTGGGAACGAGTTCGCCGATCACCATGGAGAACAGCGTCGCGAGCGAGATCGCCACGATGGTTCCCACCAGCGGCACGATGCCGGTAGGCACACCGACGCTCGTCAGCGGCCCGCTGAGCAGTGAGCGGATGGCCGGCTCGAAGGTGAACCCGGTCAGTAGCGTGGTGAGGGTGATGCCCAGCTGGGCGCTCGATAGGTGCGTCGAGGTGATCTTGAGCGCTTTGATGGTCGGACCGAGGCGTTTCTCGCCACGATCACGCCGAGCTTCGAGCTCATTGCGGTCGAGCGTGACGAGGGCAAACTCGGAGGCTACGAAAATTCCCGTTCCGACGGTGAGGAGGAGTCCTGCGCCCACCATGATCCACTCATACATGTTGAGGTCCTCTAAGTGAAAGAGGCATGTCGGTGGTGGTGGGCGAGGGTTTATGCGAGGGAGGGTCTTCCATTGTGCTTATAAGGCTATAGACGGATGCTGGCAAACTGCCTGCCCGCCGCGTTTCGGTCGCGCACGGGCACCGCGTCCGGGCTGCGGGCCTTGGCTGTCCGGGTGTGCGTGCGTAAACGCGGAGAAATTCGAGTTAGCGGCGCATTCCGACTGGGGTGGCCTGTATCGGGGCGAATCTCCGCAGTTGTGCACACTCGCCCTATGACACGACGGGTTCGACGACCTCTTCTGGCAGTTCGCGCAGCACGACCTTCATGATCTTGCCGGTGGCCGTGCGCGGCAGGGCGTCAACGAAGGTGACGTAGTCGGGCACCTTGAATGCCGCGATCAGGTAGCGAGTATGCGTGAGCAGGTCGACCTCGGTCACGAGGGCGTCCGGGCGGAGCACGACGTAGGCCTTGGGCCGCTCGCCCCACTTCGGATGCGGCATGCCGACCACGGCGACGTCGAGCACAGTCGGATGGGTGAGCATGGCGTTTTCGACCTCGATCGTCGAGATGTTCTCGCCGCCGGAGATGATGATGTCCTTGGCGCGGTCCTTGATCTCGATGTAGCCGTCCGGGTGCATGACGCCGAGGTCGCCGGTGTGGAACCAGCCACCGCGAAAGGCATCCGCTGTGGCCTGCGGGTCTTTGAAGTAGCCGAGCATGATGTTGTTGCCGCGCAGCACGACTTCGCCGATGGTCGCGGCGTCGGCCGGAACGTCGGTCATGGCCGAGTCGACGATGCGAGCCGATTCGGCCTGCACCATGCCCACTCCCTGGCGGGAGATCTTGCGGGCACGTTCGTCGGCGGGCAGGTCATCCCACTCGCGCTGGTATTCGCAGATCGTGTACGGACCGTAGACCTCGGTGAGGCCGTAGACGTGCACGACCGTGATGCCGAGGGCGTCGAGCTGTTCGATCACGCTCGGCGACGGCGGGGCACCAGCTGTGGTGATCGAGAGCGGCGTCTCGAGCACGTGCTTCATGGGAGCGTTGGCGATCACGCCGCACACCGTGGGGGCGCCACACAGGTTGGTCACGCCGAGGGTGTCGATGGCCGACCAGACCGATTCGGCCCGCACCGTGCGCAGGCAGACGTGGGTGGCACCGGCCGCGGTGACCGCCCAGGGTGTGCACCAGCCGTTGCAGTGGAACATGGGCAGCGTCCACAGGTAGACGGAGTCGCTCGTAAACTTGTTGTGGAACACCTCGCCGAAGGAGTTGAGGTATGCACCGCGGTGCGAGTACATGACGCCCTTCGGCTTGCCCGTCGTGCCCGAGGTGTAGTTGATCGAGATCACCGATCGCTCGTCGGAAACCTCCCAGGCCAGCGGCTCGGCGGAGTCGTTGTCGGCATCGGCCAGAAAGGACTCCAGCGTCTGCTGGCCCACATCGAGTCCGCTCTCGGTGATGCCGAACTCGCCGTCGGCGATTTCGATCACGCCCTTCAGGGCAGCGGATGCCGCGAAAGCGTCACCGACACCGGCGACCAGTTCGGCGTCAATGAACAGCAGGGTGGCCTCTGAATGCTCGAGGACGTAGTGCACCTCCGGCCCGGCCAGCCGTGAGTTCAGCGCGACGAGCACGCCGCCGGCCAAGGGCACGGCGTAGTGCGCGATGAGCATCTCGGGTATATTCGGCGCGAGGAATATGACCCGGTCGCCAGGCGTGATGCGCGAGCGGATGGCGTGGGCCAGCTCCTCCGCAGCCTGCGAAAATTCCTGGTAACTGTAGCGACGAGATCCGTAGATGATCGCATCCTTGTTTGGGAATACTTCAGCGCTGCGCTGCAGGAACCGCATGGGTGTGAGCGGTGAGTCGTTGGGTGAGTTTGTGGTTCTCAGGGTCAGGTCGATCATGCGGGACTCCTTTGTCCGAAAAGATGATGCAAGCGAAAGCTCGTGCAGGTCGAACCTAGTGGAAGGCGCTGACCCCGGTCAGGTCGCGACCGATGAGCAACGACTGGATGCTCTCGGTGCCCTCGTAGGTGTGGATGGACTCGATGTCGGCAAGGTGCCGAATGACGTGGTTCTCCAGCAGGATGCCGTTGCCGCCGAGCATGTCGCGGGCGAGGGAGGCGAGCGAACGCGCAGCGCGGGTGTTGTGGAACTTGGCGAGGCTGGCCTGGATGGGCCGCAGGGTGCCGGCGGCGTCCAGTTCGGCCAGCCGAATACAGTGCAGCTGCATCGAGGTGAGCTCGGAGAGCATGAGGGTGAGCCGCTCCTGAACGATCTGAAAACCGGCAATCGGCTTGCCGAACTGCACGCGCTGCTGCGCATAGTTGAGGGCAGCCTCAAACACGGCTGTGGCGTGACCGAGCGCCGACCAGGCGACCCCGAGCCGGGTCGCGAACAGAACGACTGCCGTGTCTTTGAAGGTGTGGGTGCCGGGCAGAACAGCGTCGAGGGGAATCCGCACATCGGTCAGGGTGATGCGCGCCTGGTGTACCGCGCGCAGCGAACCTTTGCCGAGCATCGTCTCGCCGCGGTAGCCGGGCAGGGCCTGGTCGACCAGGAAGCCGCGTACATTGCCGTCGTCTTCGCGGGCCCAGACCACGGTGACGTCGCCGACCGAGCCGTTGCCGATCCACTTCTTCTCGCCGTTGATAACCCATTCGTCGCCGTCGCGGTGTGCGGTGGTCTCGAGGCCCACCGAGTCCGAGCCGTGGTCGGGTTCGGTCAGGGCAAAGGCACCCAGCTTCTCGGCGCGGGCCAGCGGCACCAGCCAGGTGGCCTTTTGCTCGTCGCTGCCGAACATGGCGATACTGCGCAGGGCGAGCCCGCCCTGCACGGCCACGACGGTGCCCATCGAGCCGTCGCCGCGGGAGATCTCCATGTTCACCAGGCCGGCCGCGAGCGGGGACATGGGGGTGAGGCCCGGCCCCTCGACTCCGTCGGTGAGCAGATTGAGTTCGCCCAGGCGGCGAGCCAGGTGCAACGGGTACTCCGCCTTGTCCCAGGCCTCGCTCAGCTCGTCGAGGGTCTCCACCGCGAAGGTGCGAGCCCGGCTCCAGAACGCTCGATCAGCTTCGGGCACATCGGCGAAAACACCGTAGTAGTCGGTGTCGAGCGGGGCGGAGACATCGTAATCGGGCATCATTGCCTTTCGCAGTAGCAGGTGTGACTTCAGTTCTATCTGACACTGAGTCTCACGTCAAGTGACACTTGGTGTCAAATTGCTGTGGATCGAAGTCGGTTCTCGATCACGCGGGCGACGTCTGCCGGCAGGGCAGAGGCGGAAAAGACCGCGACGAGCAGCTCGCTCGCGCCCCTGGCCGATTCGCCGACGGGTGCAAAGCGATTGCGCACGGCGTGCAGCTGCGCCGCCAGACCGGCCGAATCGAGCACCGCGCTGGCGTCGATGGCGCGAATCATGCGCCGCAACTCGAAGTTGTGCGTGGCCGTGACGGCCGCCGCAAATTGAATCGCCACCACCGGGTCGACACCCGGCAGACAGCGGCGCAGATAGGCCGAGAACGTTTTCTCGTAGCGGGACACCATCACCGTTTCGCGGTCGCGCAGAACGGATGTCTGGCGCACGACCAGGTCGCGCACCCGCACGATCTCGAGGCGCTCCCGAAACCGCTCGAATACGAGCGCGGCCGCATCGCAGACGGCCAGCCAGGGGTCGGGGTGCTCTGTGGCGAAAAACTCGTCGATCTGCTCGAGCAACTCGTCGTGGTCGGCGAAGATCACATCGTCTTTCGAGCGGAACTGACGAAAGAAGGTGCTGCGGGAGACGCCAGCGGCTGCGGCGATCTGCGCGGTACTGGTGGCTTCGTAGCCCTGGGCCTGAAACAGGCTGACAGCGATGTCGGCGACGGCCACGCGGCCGCGGGCATCCGTTTGGTGGGGGGCCGAATCGCGCGCGCGATCTGTGGACGCGGTGGGTGCAGACGGATCAGACATGGTCTGGCGAAAGTAGCACGGAATGAGGTGGGCGGACGCCGGGGAGTGCCGGCCCAAAGTGGACGGGGCCCAGGCCCCGTCCGTGGGCCCAGTTTATAGCCTGGGCCCCGGGACCGGGCCTGGGCCCCGTCCCAGTGGAAGGCGGGCGGGGGGACGGGCGAATGCACAAGGTTTCCATAAGGCCTACATCGCACTCTTACAGCATTCGCTCACCCTGAAGAGATAGGTGCGTCATGAGCAGGTTCGAAGGTCAAGGAATCGTTCGCAGCACGAGAAATACAACCGGAATGCGAGGTAGCCCACCGCCCAACGGCGTTGGAAGACCGAAGAGCGCCTTCCGCAGGACCACTCGCATGGTCGCGGCCGGTATGGCCGTCGTGCTCTATGCTGTGCTCGGACTGTCCACCGCGATCACCGCCACGGCGGCCGTTGCGCCGGTCGGCCAAGGGTTCACGGTCACCACGTCTGACCTCGCCTACATTCTCAAGCAGATCAAGATTGCCGAGGCTCACGCCGCAACGGCAACGCCGGCGAACCCCTGCGGAACCCTGGTCGGCAGCGGCCCCAACCAGATTCCCGACCGGTTGTCGTCCTACGGACTGCGCACCGTCGACGGATCGTGCAACAACCTGATCGCCGGCCGCGAGACCTATGGCGCAGCGGATCAGTTGTTTCCGCGCCTCACGACACCGATCTTCAACGACGCTGACCCGATCACATCGAGCTTCCCCGTCGGTGCCCCTGGTCCGACTAGCTACAAGCAGAAGTCGGGCTCTGTCGTTGACTCCCAGCCCCGCGAGATCAGCAACCTGATCGTGGATCAGACCGCCACCAATCCCGCAGCGGTCGCTGCCGCCGGGTTCCCGGTGCGTACCCAGAACGCGGTCGGCAAGTTCCCGTGCACGACCGACCCTGACCTGACCGTTGATCCGCCGGTCGTGGGCGTTCCTGCAGGTTGTGTGCCCAAGTACGAGACCCTGTTCATTCCGAACGTGACAACCGATGTTGGCCTGTCGCCGCCGTACAACTCGCTGTTCACGCTGTTCGGTCAGTTCTTCGACCACGGCGTCGACCAGACAGTCAAGGGCGGCGGTACGGTGTTCGTGCCGCTGCAGGCGGATGACCCGCTCATTGCCGGACCCGACCATAATTTCGCCACCACGGCCGACAACCTCGACCCGAACCTGCGCTTCATGGTGCTGACCCGGGCGCAGAACCAGCCCGGCGTTGACGGCGTGCTCGGAACCGCCGATGACGTGCAGGACGCGGCCAACACCGACTCGCCCTATGTCGACCAGTCGCAGACCTACACCTCGCACCCGTCACACCAGCTGTTCCTGCGCGAGTACACCAACAACGCTGCAGGCAAGCCGGTCAACACCGGTCGGCTGCTCGGTGGCCTGGCCGGTCCCACGGCCGGTGGCATGGCGACTTGGGCAACGGTCAAGACGCAGGCCAAGGACCTGCTCGGACTGCTGCTTCAGGACAAAGACGTGCTGAACATCCCGCAGATGGCGGTTGACCCCTACGGCAACTTCATTCCCGGCCCGGCCCGTGGCCTGCCCATGTACGTCACACCGACCGGTATGGTCGAGGGCGACATCGCAAATGCTGTCGCGGTGCCAGCCAACGCCATCTATTTCCACACCCCGTTCCTGACCGATATCGCGCATAACGCCGACCCGAGCCCGCAGGATACGGACCACAACCCGGCCACACCGCCGGTTGCCCCGACGCCCGACGTGAACACGACGGCCACCGCCGATTTCGCCAGCCAGCCGGCCGGAACCTACGATGACGAGATGCTCGACCTGCACTTTTGTGCCGGAGACGGTCGCGTCAACGAGAACATCGGTCTGACCAGCATTCACCAGGTCTTCCACTCCGAACACGACCGCCTGGTCGAGGAATTCAAGACCACCCTCACCAACGACGGCACCGTTAAGGGCGTTGCCGCCCTGGCCGAGTGGAAGCTGGCTGCGGGAGCGGGTGCTGGTGTGGGTAGCTGGAACGGCTCGCGCCTGTTCCAGGCCGCCCGGTTCGTCACCGAGATGGAATACCAGCACCTCGTCTTTGAGGAGTTCGGTCGCAAGGTGCAGCCGCTCATTCAGCCGTTCCACGTCTACCACACCGATTTGGACCCGGCCATCAAGGCGGAGTTCGCCCACGCGGTGTACCGCTTCGGCCACTCCATGCTGACCGAGACGATCGCGCGCACCAACGAGAACGGCTCCGGCAACGACATCTCGCTGCTCAAGGGCTTCCTGAACCCGATCGCCTATACCGACGGTGGCCCTGCTGGGCCGCTGACCTCTGAACAGGCAGCCGGAAGTGTGATCATGGGCATGAGTGACCAGGTGGGCAACGAACTCGACGAGTTCGTCACCGACACCCTGCGCAACAACCTGCTCGGTCTGCCGCTCGACCTGGCGACGATAAACATGACGCGTGCCCGCTCAGAGGGTGTGCCAGCGTTGAACGAGGTGCGGCGCCAGATTCACAACGCAACCGGTGACGGTCAGCTGGCTCCCTACACGAGCTGGGCTGATTTCGGTCAGCACCTCA
The DNA here is from genome assembly GCF_900103805.1 of Cryobacterium flavum. Lineage (GTDB taxonomy): Bacteria > Actinomycetota > Actinomycetes > Actinomycetales > Microbacteriaceae > Cryobacterium > Cryobacterium flavum. The sequence continues at coordinate 314,214 of NZ_FNIB01000001.1, forward strand.
AGCACCCGGAGTCGCTCATCAACTTCGTGGCTGCCTACGGCACCTACCCGACCATCACCGCCGAAACCACGATGGCTGGAAAGCGTGCCGCGGCCAAGGCAGTCGTCGACCCGGGCGTCGGGATATCCCCGAGCGCCGAAGCCATCGACTTCATGAACAGCACCGGTGCCTACGCAACCGCGGAGTCCGGTCTGAACATGGTCGACCTGTGGGTCGGTGGTCTCGCGGAAAACACCAACCTGTTCGGTGGTCTGCTGGGAAGCACGTTCAACTACGTGTTCGAGAACCAGATGACCGACCTGCAGAACGGTGACCGGTTCTATTACCTGAACCGCACCCCCGGAATGAACCTGCGATCGCAGCTCGAGGGCAACTCCTTCGCTGAGATGATGATGCGCAACACGGATGCTTCCAGCCTGAAGGCCGACTCGTTCGCCACCGCAGACTGCAAGTTCCAGCTCGCCAACCTGGCCGGCACGCCTGCCGGTTATGCGGCGACGGGTGCGAGCGTGACGGATGACCCCGCCACGACGGACTGCAACGAGAACCTATTGCTGTTGCGCAAGCCGGACGGGACCATCCAGTACAAGGCGGTCAACTCGGTCGACCCGGTCGGCATCAACGGCCAGTCGGTCTACAACGGCACCGCGGGCGTCGACCGGGTCGCCGGCGGCAACGACAACGACACCTTCCTTGGCAACGAGGGCGATGACGTGATCGAAGGCAGTGGCGGCGACGATATCGCCCTGGGCGGCATCGGCAACGACCGCTTGACGGACTCTGCCGGAGCCGACGTTTCCAAGGGTGGTCCGGGTAACGACTACATCAACACCGGTATCGGCAACGACATCATGATGGGCGGTGACGGTCAGGACTTCACCAACGGCGGAGCCAACGACAACGAGACCTTCGCCGGACCCGGCAATGACTTCGTGAGAAGTGGTGATGGTGCAGACGCGACCTTCGGTGACGGTGGCGATGACTGGATCCAGGGTGGTTCAGGCCAGGACCTGCTGATCGGTGATCACAGTGCGCCCTTCTTCAACGACCCCGCTCAAACCGCTCCCGGCAACGACATCTTTGTCGGCCAGGTCGGCGAGAACGACTACGACGCCGAGGGTGGCGACGACATCATGACCAGCAACGCAGCCATCGATCGGTTCGCTGGTTCAGCCGGGTTCGACTGGGCTAACCACCAATACGACACGGTGGCGGCCGACGATGACATGAACATCAACAACAACCTCATCGGAGTTCCGCTGCCCGCCGTGGTCAACCGTGACCGCTGGCAGGAAGTGGAGGCCAACTCGGGTTCCGCGTTCAACGACGTGATCCGTGGTGACAACGCAGTGCCCAGCACCGTAGGTGGTGCCGGCTTCAGTGGCTGCGACGTGCTCGACCAAACCGGCATTGACCGGATCAGCGGCCTGAGCGACCTTGTCTCGTCGTCGATGTTGACCGTCCCGCTCGCGGGAGTGGAAGCGTTGTCCCCGATGGGTGTCTGCCCGCTCGTTGGCAACGTCTGGGGCGATGGCAACATCCTCCTCGGCGGCCTCGGCAGTGACTCGCTCGAGGGGCGCGGCGCCAACGACGTGATCGATGGCGACCGGTACCTGCAGATTCGCATCAGCGTGCGTGATGACGCCGGTGTCGAAATCGGCAGCACCGACCTGATGGAGCGCCCGTACCTGGCTGGCAGCACCCACACCCTGGAACAGGATGTCGCTGCCGGAGTGGTGAACCCGGGCAACCTGGTCGCGGTTCGGGAAATTATCACTCCCACCGCTGCTCAGTCGGCTGGCAACATCGACTCCGCAGTGTTCTCGGGCCTGACCAGTAACTACGAGGTGACCACCCTGAATGCCGACGGCACTCCAGGCATCTTTGGAGCCGCCGGAACGGTTACCACGGTGCTTGACAACCGCGGCACCGATGGTACCGATACCCTGCGCAACATCGAACGCCTGCAGTTCAGCGACACCGTAGCTCCGGGAGCCCCCACGGCCGTCAACGCAGTTGCCGGTGATGCAACGGCCACCGTGGACTGGGTCGCATCGCTCGTCGGCATCCCCACCGGCTTCTCGGTGAAGGTGCTTGACGCGGCGGGAACCCAGGTCGGTGCGCTGCGCACCGCGGTCGGAACCGCATTCAACCTGGTTGTCACCGGGCTGACCAACGGCTCCACTTACACCTTCCAGGTGTCGGCGAGCAACGCGGAAGGAACGAGCGCATTCTCGGCTTCGTCCAATGCGGTGACACCGTCGGCACCTGTGGTCGCGGGCGCTCCGACGATCGGGACTTCGGTCGCCGGTAACGCGCAGGTGACGGTGAACTGGGCCGCCCCGGCGCCGGTGACCAATGCGGCACCGATCACGGGCTATGTGGTTCGCACCTTCATCGGTGCGGGCACCACGCCCACGGGCACCACGACGGTGGCTAATGTCACCACCGCGGTCATCGGGTCGCTGACCAATGGCACCGGATACACCTTCGATGTCGCCGCGATCAACGCGGCCGGCACCGGAGCAGCATCCGCTCGTTCGGTCGCGGTCACGCCGCGCACGGAGTTCGTGCTGCCGACAGTTACGGCGCGCACGCCGGCATCGGGCGCTCGTTCGGTCAGCCAGACCGGCAACCTGACGGCAACGTTCAGTGAACCGGTCACGGGAGTCAGCAGCACGACGTTCGTGCTGCGGCTCGGTACTACGGTGATCCCCGCCGTCGTGTCGTACAACGCCACGACTCGTGTCGCGACGCTGAACCCGACCGCGACACTGCTCGCCGACCGCAGCTACACGGCTACCCTCTCGGGTATCCAAGATGTGGCGGGCAACACGATGGTGGCCAGTTCCTGGACCTTCATCACCGGCCCGGCACCGACGATCCTCACGAGGACCCCCGCACCGGGAGCCATCGCGGTACGCCGGAACGCCAACGTGACCGTGCTGCTCAGTGAAGACATCACCGGAGTCAGCGCGACCACGGTTCGAATCACTCGGGTCTCCAACGGAGCGCTCATCACCTCGGTTGCGGCGTTCAACGCCACGACCAACGTGCTGACCATCAACCCCTCCGTGACCCTTGCCTCGAACGTTCAGTACCGGGTGGCCATCATCGGTGGCAACACGAGCGTTCGAGACCTGGCGGGCAACCCGCTGGTGACGGCTACGTGGACCTTCACGACCGGCACTGTGCTCTAACCGAACACCAGCAACACGAAGTCGGCCGGCGATTGGATCTCAGTCGCCGGCCGGCTGTCCCCACATTTTGCCGTACAACGCATATCAGTAGAAAGCCTTGAGGAGAGGTCATGACATCACGCAGGGAAGTTTTGCAATTGGGCGCATTCGGGGCGCTCGGTCTGGTCGGAATGGAGGGAAATGACAACGTAGTTCCGACCGTCCCCCTGATCACCCAGAGCCAGCTCGCCCCGCAGAACATGCCGGTGCCCTACGCTGGTGTCTTTCGCCGGCCCCCTGTGCTGGCACCGTATAAAACCGGTTTTGACAACGGTGATCCTTCGCGTCCCTTCGCCTACTACTCGCTCACCGAGAAGCTCGGCCAGGCCCAGTTCGTACCGGGCCTGTCCACCACCGTGGCCGGGTACAACGGCATGTTTCCCGGCCCCACCATTCGGGCCGCACAGGGCACTCGCTGCGAGGTACGCATCCGCAATGCCCTCCCGGCTCAGGGTCTGCTGCACGCCAACGCCTTCCGCACGGTCACGCATCTGCACGGCTCGGCCTCGCTGCCGCAGTACGACGGCTATGCCAACGACTACACGTCTCCCGGTTATGTGAAGAACTACCATTATCCGAACTGGCAGACCGCGCGCACCCTGTGGTACCACGACCACAATCACCACCTCACCGCACAGAACGTGTATTCCGGCCTGGCCGGGTTTTACCCACTGTCGGACGCTCACGAGCGGGCCCAGCTGCCGCAGGGTGAATTCGATGTGCCGCTCATGATCTCGGACGTCATGTTCAACGCCGACGGGTCGCTCGGCTACAACGACAATTCCCACAATGGTCTGTGGGGCGACATCGTGATGGTCAACGGGGTTCCGTGGCCGACCATGAAAGTCAAGCCACGTATTTACCGTTTTCGGGTGCTGGTCGCGTCGATCTCCCGCTCCTTTCGGCCCACACTGTCGACTGGCGACCCGATGTACGTGGTCGGCACCGACGCTGGCATGGTACCCCGCGTGCAGGCGGTCGCCTCGTGGCGGCAGGGCACGGCCGAGCGATACGAGATTCTGATCGATTTCAGAAAGTACCGGGTCGGGCAGACCATCGACCTGAAGAACCTGAGCAATAAGAACAATGTCAATTTCGTGAACACGGACAAGATCATGCGGTTCGAGGTCGTGGCCGATTCCGGTTCGAGTGCGGGCAGTATTTCGGCGATCCCGGCCACCCTGGACGACGGAGGCGCGCTTAATCTGAGCCGCGGCGGCATCGCGACCATGGACCTGACCCCCGCCATGGCCAAGGCCAAGCGTGAACTGAGGGTGGAGAAGGCCAACGGCGTCTGGAAGATCAACGGCGTCACCTGGGACGACGTCGCGGCCTCACGGTTCACCAAGTTGTTCGCCAATCCGCAGCCCTACGATGTGGAACAGTGGACCATTATTAATGCCTCCGGCGGCTGGTTCCACCCGTTGCACGTCCACCTGGTCGACGCCAAGATCATCGCGCGCAACACCAACGGCGGCAAACCGTTCTCCTGGGAAAATGGCCCGAAAGACGTCTTCTACGCCGGCGAAAACGAATCGATCACCGCGCTCATGCAGTTCGACACCGGAGCGGATGCCGGTGGCCGCTACATGATCCACTGCCACAACCTCGTGCACGAGGACCACGACATGATGGTGCAGTTCGCGGTCGGCGACTACCGGGTGAACGACCCGATCAACTCCGATCCTTCCTACCCGGACACCATGCCGCCAGACTTCTACACCCCGGCGTACCTGCCGGGGACGCCAGCCGGCACCTGATGCTGCACGCGCCTCGTCGGAGCCCAGCGGTGCTGCTTGCTCTGCTCAGTGCTGGACTACTGGGTGTATTTCTGAGCGGCTGCACCGCCGGGGCTTCCGTCCCGCCGTTCGGTGTCACGCCGACGGTCAGCGTCACCAATGCTGAAAACGGGTCCGAGATCGGCAACGGTCGCCCGACCGTGTCCTTTGACGGCCCCCTGGTGCAGCGCCGCGTGGTGCTCGCCGTTGAAGCGGATGCTGACCTGCCCGCGTTGCGCGCGCGGCTGGAGCAACGGGCATCCGCTTCGCATCTCGCGCTGACCGACATCTCGCCCGACGTATTGCCGGCCGGGGTGCTCGAACAGGGCGTGCCCCAGCTGACCGTACTGCTGTCGGCAGGCGCCACCAGGGATGAGGCGCGAGCGTTGCTCGCGAGCGATGGACCGGAGTCGATCGATTCGTACTTCGTGCTCAGTGTGCTCGTGCACGACCTGCGTTTCGTCGTGGACTCGGCCGACCCGACCGCCCTGGCCGATGCAGTCGCACGGGAAGGCATCCTCTCGGATGATCTCGGCAACTATGGCAGTGCGATCGGTGCCAACACACTGGAGGTCAGCTACCTTGGAGCGCTGCTCGGCGATGACGTGGTGGCCGACGTACGCGGCGGCATGGCCCGCAGTGCCGGAATCACCGCCGATCAGGTGCGCGTTGCGGCCGGAACGCCGGGTGGAGCCGGCGTGGATATGGCCGCCGAGCCCGAGCCGGCCGCGGTTGTCATTGCCGACAGCGATGCGAGCCACGGGCACGATGGCAGCGTGTCCGCGACAGCCGCGACCTCGCCGGGCCCGGCCGTGAACGCCTGGAGCGTCTACGGCATCGGTCTCACCGTGCTGCTGATCGGGTCCGTCGGCATCATGATCTGGACGGGTCGGCGCCGGTCGGCGGCTAGCGAGATCGAACCGGAGCCACGCGATCGAGAGTAGCCATGACGGAGGTGCCACCGCCCATCCATGAGCGTACCTCAAGGGAGCCCCCGGCAACGTGAATGGTGTCGCGCATGATGCGCAGGCCCAGATGGTTGTCGGGGGCACCCCCGTTCAAATCGAACCCGCAGCCGTTGTCGTGAATGAGCAAAATGGTGCGGTCGTCGTCTTGCATGAGGGTGAGCTCGAGAACACCGGCCTTGGCGTGCTTCACCGTGTTGGCGAGCACCTCGCGGGCGACCCGGTAGAACATGGCGGCACGGTCGCGATCGAGGTCGCAGTTGGCCGGTACGTGAAGTTTGACCTCGATCCCCTGCTCGAGCAGCGGAGCGGTGAGGCGTGTGAGGGCGGCCGGCAGCCCGAGCTCTTCGAGGTCGGGTGGGTACAGCTCGGTGGTCATCGCCCGTAGCGTGCGCACGTTCTTCTGCAGGATGGCTTTGGCCTGGCCGAACAGTGCCCGGTTCTCCGGTGCGGAGTGCCGTTCCTCGGCTTCGAGGGCATAGGACAGCCCGGCAAGGTCTTGAATGACTTCGTCGTGCAGGTCGCGCGCAATGCGCTGGCGCTCCAGGTCGGAGGCATCGATAGCGTGTTGCAGCAGCTTGCGCTTGATGGACTGGTGATTTTGGATGCGCCGGGCCAGCTGCACGGCCGGTATGAGTTGCGCCAGCTGCAGAGCTCCGAGCGACAGCAGGAAGGCCGGGATAAGGCCGAGAAGTACGGTGTCTTGCTCATGGCGCAGGGCATCGTCGTTGAAGTAGGCCTCGAGGATGAACGCGTTGCCGTTGCTCGCGATGGAGCGCACGTAGACTTCGACAAGTTCACCCGAATCGGTTTCATACAGGTCGTCGGGGGCTGTTTGCGTCTCGAGGGTGGCGCGGCCCTGGCCGCCGGCCAGTAGCTCCGGTGCCCAATTGGGGAGGGCAAAATTTTGGCCGACGAGCAGGGGCAGATCGGAGTAGACGATTTTTCCGTTGGCGTCCCAGACCTTGATGCGCACGAGCGACCCATCGGCGAGGCGGGGGGCCAACCGCTCGTCGAGGCGCCGAGTGGATCCCGGATCGCCGGCCACGACGCCGTCAGTGATCAGCGGACCGAGCGAGTAGTCAGCCAGCCGCTGGGTGTGCAACACCGCGTTGGCCATGGCGTTGGCCTCGGACTGCGCGCGCACCCAGAGGGCGACCGGCACGGCGACCAGCACCAGGGCAACGAGTCCCATGAGCAGAAAACGCTGCACCGCAGCGCGCACCTCGGAGCGTTCGGCGGCCTGATGCTCGTCGTGCCGGTTTTGGAACGACGAGCCCGGCCGCCTTCTAGACATGCTGCGCCGGCACCAGACCGAGTCGGGTGGCAATCACGACGGCCTCGAGCTGCGAGTGCGCGCCGAGCTTGCCGAGGATGGCTTTGACGTAGCCGCGGCAGGTGTTCTCGGAAATTCCGAGAACCCTCGCGTTGGCCCGCACGTCGGAGCCCTCGCCCATCAGTCGAAGCACGGCGAGCTCACGCTTGGTCAGCTCGGGAAAGGGGACCTCTTCGCTGCGCTGCCGCCGCCGGGCACTCAATAGGCTAACGAGGGACGGATGCACGAGGAAACCGCCGATGCGCGCGTGCCGCAGGGTGTCGAGCACCGTCGCGAGGGAGCCGTCTTTGGGTAGGAACGCGCAGACCCCGATCGCGGCGGCCTGCTCGAGAGCCTCGAGGGCCGGGTCGCCGGTGAGGATGACAATTCGGGTATGAGGAGCGCGGGCGAGGATGGCTGTGGCCGCGACGAGACCGCTGCCGTCGGGTAGGTGGTAGTCCATGACCACGACGTCGGGGACCAATTCCTGGCAGGCGGCGATGCCGGTGGCCACGCTGTTAGCCCAGCCGACGCTGCACAAATCGGGTTCGCGGTTCAGGGAACCGGTGAGCAGTTCAGCGAAGGTGGTGTGGTCGTCGACGATGAGAATACGAATTTGCCCCATCGGGGTTGTGTCGACCGTGACGGAGCCGGGTAGTGACGCGGTCGCGCTGGTCCCCTGCACGCTGGGTTCGATCGGGTACATCTGCGCGCTCATCTGCGGGGACCTCTCTGCCCGATACTAAGCCTCGATGCTGCCGGAGCACACTGTGCTGTTCCGGTTGGCGAGACCATTATCAGGACAACCCGAGTTTTTGTCGAGTCCTGTCTCTTTGGCCCCCCATGTGGTACGAGGCCGACGGGGCCGGCTCAGGCACGAGTGACGGCGCGTCGCAGAAATGACGTGACAACATCAGTAGCCTCCCGGAGGGAATCCGCGACCGGCTCTGGTCGCGAAGAAGAAGTGGTGGCAGGGCGCCCAGGCTCGCTCGTCGGCGGCGGGCGAAGCTGGTCGTGCAGCATGAGCAGCGCGGACAGCACGTCGGCCAGGTCGCCGTCGCCGTCAGCCGTAGCGTGCAGCAGGCGAAGCTGGGCAGCGTGCAGAATCGGGCCGGGAGCGCAGCCCAACTCGTTCTGCATCGAGCGGCGACACCGGTCGTAGGCTTGCAGGCCCTCGGCGTGGCGCCCGCTGGTCTCCAATCCGAGAATGAGGGCCGTCCAGGCTCGTTCGTTCAACGGCTCGTCGGCCAGTGCGAGGTTCGCGAAATCGAGGGCGTCATCGATGCGGTGCAGGGCTGCAGCTGTTTCCGAAGCGAGAATGCGGGCGCTGGTGAGGCGGGCGGCGTGCAGATCGCGGGCTTCCATTGCCCAGGCCGGCAGAAGTTCGTCGCCGAGCAGCGGTGCGGCGGCGAGGTCCAGAGCGCGCAGCAACAGGGGATACGCGAGGCCGGGAATGGTCTTCTGCGCTCGCTTCAGCAGCACGTCGAACTGGTCAAGGTCGACGTCGACGAGTTCACGGTCCAACACGTAGCCGCCGGTCGTGGTCTGCAGCGGGCCAAATTTTCCCGCGCCGGGCTGCAGATGGCGACGGAGAACGCTGACGTAACTTTCCAGGGTGGGCAGGGCCTCGACCGGAGCGCTCGCGCCCCAGAGCAGTTCAATGAGGCGGTCTTTGGAGACCGGCAGCCCCAGGTGCACGAGCAGAATTTCGAGGATCTGGCGAGGCTTGGGCCCGCCCAGCTGATGGGCGTGCAGCACGGTCGATCCCCGTCGAACGCTGAGGTTTCCAAGTACGTGCACGCTCAAGTGGGCCATGGGTGTCGCGGTGGGCTGTTCTCGGGTGACGAATCCAGTTGTCATGCTGACCTCCACTGTTGGAATGCAACCATGCTGCCCGCTTGCCGATAGGCGGGGGTAGCCGCGTGTGGAGTAGACATTTACCCCCAATTTCGGGGGATATTCTCAGGGTGCGGTGTGGTGCCCCGTTCCGAGCGATAACCGCGCGCCCTGCGGGCCGTCCAGAACCAGGGCGATGGCCTGATTCGGGATCTCAAAGACCAGGGTTGCCAGAACGGATGTCCCGGCCGCCGCCTCCCGCTGGCTCAGGTCGACCCAGAGCGCGGTGGCATGGGATCCGACACCGGACAGGGAGTAGTCGGCGGCGTCGAAAGACAGACCGGCGGCATCCGCTGCGGTCAGTTCGAGCAGGATGCGCACGCGGTGAGCGCCGGGCTGCACAGCGCTGTCGAGCCGGTCGGCTGAGCCAGGCGGTACCCAGCCGTCGGATTCGAGCGGGATGACCGCGCTGATGCGGGCGAGCCCGCCGGGGACGGCGGTCGTGTCGCCAAACGCGGTGCTCGGCTTCGTGCCGGTGAGAAGCAGAGCACAGGCCAGCGCTGCCATCACGAGCCAGACGACGGCCAGCGGGATCAGAATCTTCCGGCGGCGCGGGGACAGGGCGCGGCGGGGCTGCGTCTGCCGAGTGGTTTCGGGATGCTTCGCGCCGTCGTCGAGGCGAACCAGACGCAGCGTCGCGTTTGTGGGAGTCATGGCGGAATCTTGGTGCCGGCACCATGGGAAAACCCTGCTGGGGTGATTGGGTCACCGCTTAGCTACTGATGGTTTCCGGGCCGGGAACGGGTTGGACGTTGCAGTGGGGGTTAGTGGTGCGGCGGCGGGGCGGAGGCGAGAATGGCGAGAACCATGAGACGGAGTGTACCCAGGTGCGCGCCAGACCTGACCGGGCCCGGTCCCGGAAACTGGGCCCATATTCTAGGCCGGGCCCGGGACTCACGGATTGGTGTCCATCGTCAAACTGTGCGTGCCGGCCGATCGCGCTGGCCCGCACGCACAATTCGGCCAGCGCGCCGGCGCGTGCCGCTGGCCGCGCCATCAGCTTCCGCGATCAGTGCTCGTCGGCTCCGAGTACGCGCAACGGCAGGTAGACCGAGCTACCCATCCTGGTGAACTCAGCCGATTTCTCCGCCATCCCGGCCTCGATCGCCTCGAGGCTGGTGAGGCCGTTCTCTGCGGCATACACCCGAACATCTGCTGAAATGCGCATGGAACAGAACTTGGGACCGCACATGCTGCAGAAATGGGCGGCTTTGGCCGGGCCGGCGGGCAGCGTCTCGTCGTGAAAGCTTTGCGCGGTGTCGGGGTCGAGCGAGAGCGCGAACTGGTCGGTCCAACGAAACTCGAAGCGGGCCCGGCTGAGGGCGTCGTCGCGTTCCTGCGCGCGCGGATGCTGCTTGGCCAGGTCGGCGGAGTGTGCGGCGATCTTGTAGGTGATCACTCCGGTCTTCACGTCGTCGCGGTTGGGCAGGCCGAGGTGTTCCTTGGGGGTGACGTAACAGAGCATGGCGGTGCCGGCCTGGGCGATGATGGCCGCGCCGATCGCGCTCGTGATGTGGTCGTAGGCCGGGGCGATGTCGGTGGCGAGCGGGCCGAGCGTGTAGAAGGGGGCCTCCTCACAGAGTTCCTCTTCGAGGCGCACATTTTCGACGATCTTGTGCATCGGAACGTGGCCCGGACCCTCGATCATCACCTGCACGCCATAAGATTTCGCGACCTTGGTGAGTTCGCCCAGGGTGCGAAGCTCGGCGAACTGGGCCTCGTCGTTGGCGTCGGCGATTGATCCGGGGCGCAGGCCATCGCCGAGCGAGAAGGTCACGTCGTAGCGGCGCAGAATCTCGCACAGCTCCACGAAGTGGGTGTAGAGAAAGCTCTCCTGATGGTGGGCGAGGCACCAGGCGGCCATGATCGAGCCGCCGCGGGAGACGATTCCGGTCACCCGGTTGGCGGTGAGCGGCACGTAGCGCAGCAGCACTCCGGCGTGCACGGTCATATAGTCCACGCCCTGCTCGCACTGCTCGATAATGGTGTCGCGGTAGATCTCCCAGGTGAGCAGGGCCGGGTCGCCGTTGACCTTTTCGACGGCCTGGTAGAGCGGAACGGTGCCTACCGGAATGGGCGAGTTGCGCATGATCCACTCGCGGGTGAGGTGGATGTCCTTGCCGGTGGAGAGGTCCATCAGGGTGTCGGCGCCCCAGCGGGCGGCCCAGACCATTTTTTCGACCTCTTCGGCGATCGACGAGGTCACGGCGGAGTTGCCGATGTTCGCGTTGATCTTCACGGTGAAGGCCTTGCCGATGATCATCGGCTCGCTCTCGGGGTGCATGCGGTTGGCCGGAATGACCGCGCGGCCGCGGGCTACCTCGTCGCGCACGAGCTCGACAGAGACGCCCTCGCGGGCGGCGATGTAGGCCATCTCCGGGGTGACGATGCCGGCCCGGGCCCAGACCAGCTGGGTCGCAGCGCCGTCGATGGGCAGCGGATGTTCCCACCCGGCCCGGGTCTTCGGCAGCCCCTTCTCGAGGTCGATCGTGGCCGTGTCATCGGTGTATAGGCCGGACGTGTCGTACAGGTCGAAGTGTTCGCCGTTGCTGAGGTTCACCCGGCGAACCGGAATTTCGAGCCCTGGCCAGGCCGGCACCGGTTCGTAGCGTTTGCTGCTGCCCTGGATCGGGCCGGTGGTGACGGTTTCAGACATGGAGATTTCGTCAATTGTGCGCATGTTCTCGAACTTCCTACGCCGGCATTACCCGGACAGGTTCAACGGTCGACGGCCCTGGCCGTCCTCTCAGCTCGCTGGTGCGCGCTCCCGTGGGTTGTGTGTCTTCTGACTCCTTCACCCTAGCGTGAGTCCTGTCCATGCTCGCGGCGGCCGGCGTGCTGGCGGCGCGCCGGGCATCCGTTCAGCGGGCGAGGGAGGCGAGTTCGGCGCGGGTCGAGGCGCCGACCTTGCGCAGCAGGTTGGCCACGTGGAACTTCACGGTGTTCTCGCTGATGGTCAGCGCCTCGGCAATCGCCTTGTTGCGCGCGCCCGACGCCACAAGCTCGAGCACGCCGCGCTCGCGCGGGCTGAGGCCCCAGGCTGCCGCCGCCGAAACGGATGCCGTGGGCGCGTCGAGCGGCAGCGACACCGCCATCTCCGACCCCCAGCCGGCGGTCGCCTCGACACCCAGCGTTCCGCTGAGCGCCACGACGCGGGCGGCCAGCTGGCGAACGCTCGGAACCTCGGCGTCGAGGTCGCCCGGCCCGTCGTCGCGAATGCGAATCAGCAGGTTGCTGCCGTCGCAGTCCCACTGAACGCGCACCCGCGCGACCCCGGTCTGCTCGACCAGGGCGAGCACGGCGCCGCGCACGATGGCCCTGGCCTCGTGGGCGACTTCGCCGGGCAGTGCGCGGCCGTTGACCGGCGGCTCGATGAACTGCACGTCGAGGTCGCCGAAGCGCACCAGCGGGCGCAGGTCATTTTTGAGACGTTCGAAGGCGCGGGCAACAGGTTCTTCGGTGAGGCTCCGGTCGAGGTCGCTCACCGCGCGCAGGGCGACCATCGCCGCGGCGGCGAGTTCGGTGGCCTTCTGGCGGGCAGCGGTGTCACTCGTGCTGCTCGAGCGCAGCACGGCGAGCAGGGATTCCAGCGTGGTCGCGTGCGTGTCGGTGAGGTCGGCGATGAGCTTGGAGCGTTCGGCGGCCATGCTGCGCGCGGTCTGCACGGGTGAATCGGCGAGGAAGGTCATGCGAATAGCCTATCCGAACCGTCCGTGGAGCCTGCCCGGAGCAATTCGTTTGGGTAGTAAAACCATTCGTTTGGCGGGCCGCACGCCCGCTCGAAGGAGTGGAGTATTGACCTATGACCGAAACGACAACCACCCCCACCACAGCGGATGCCCTCGGTCTCATTTTCGCCGAGAATGGCCGCGTCGTGGACGCGCTGCGGGCGGCATCCGCTTCTGTGGTGCTGGATGACGCGGCGAGCCTGCTCGCTGTGGCACCGCGGGTGTTCGTGCTGGGAGCCGGCCGTTCCGGGCTGGCGTTGAAGATGACCGCGATGCGGCTCATGCACCTGGGCCTTGACGTGCACGTGGTCGGCGAGGTAACCAGCCCGGCGATTGCGCAGGGCGACCTGCTGCTGGTGGCGAGTGGATCCGGAACGACGGGCGCCATCGTGCGCGCCGCCGAGACGGCTCACGGTGTGGGTGCGAACATTCTCGCGCTGACGACGGCGCCGGAGTCGCCGCTCGGGCACCTCGCCGCGGTGACCGTGGTCATCCCCGCGGCCGCCAAGCAGGACCACGCCGGGCAGGTGTCGGCGCAGTACTCGGGCGGGCTGTTCGAACAGTCCGTGCTGCTGGTGGGCGACGCCCTATTCCACACGCTCTGGCAGCGAAGCGGTGCGACGGCCGCCGAGCTCTGGCCGCGTCACGCCAACCTCGAGTAACAAACCGGATAGGGCCCAGGCCCCGTCCCGAAAACCACAGACCGCTTACCCCAATAGAAAGTAGAACCCCATGAAGCTTCAGGTAGCAATGGACGTACTGACCACCGACGCCGCGCTCGCGCTCGCCGCGCAGGTCGCCCCGCACGTCGACATCATCGAGCTCGGCACCCCGCTGATCAAGGCTGAGGGCCTGCGCGCCGTCACCGCGATCAAGGCCGCGCACCCCGACAAGATCGTCTTCGCCGACCTCAAGACGATGGATGCCGGCGAGCTCGAAGCCGACATCGCCTTCGCCGCCGGCGCTGACCTCGTGACGGTGCTCGGCACGGCCGGAGACAGCACCATCATCGGAGCCGTCGCCGCCGCGACCAAGCACGGTAAGGGCATCGTCGTCGACCTGATCGGCGTTGCCGACAAGGTCACCCGCGCCCGCGAGGTCACCGCGCTCGGTGCCCAGTTCGTCGAAATGCACGCCGGACTCGACGAGCAGGCCGAGCCCGGATTCTCGCTCGCGAAGCTGCTCAACCAGGGCGAAACCGCCAAGGTTCCGTTCTCGCTGGCCGGTGGCGTGAGCCTGGCGACCATCGCCTCGGTGCAGCGCGCCGGGGCATCCGTTGCCGTCGCAGGCGGCGCCATCTACGGCGCCGATGACCCGGCCGCCGCCGCTGCCGCCCTGCGCGCCGCGATCATCTAGAGTCGCGTCTTCTCGGTGCCGTCCCGCTTCGCGCGGGGCGGCACTTTCGCGTTAACGTCCCGGTCGCATCAAGCGGATGCACGCGCCACGCGCCGCCGTGCGGTGGGCGCCGCTAGGCTGGTGGCGCCCAGACCAGGTGGCGGCACCGTCGCCGCGAGAGGACGCGCATCCCGCATGACCAGCACAATTTTCGACCGAGCCCGGCCCGCGGCATCCGTTGTCGCAGCCTCACTCGTCGGCACCCGGCAGGGCTCCTTCTGGCTCGACGACCTCGCGCCGCGTGCGAACTACCCTCGGCTCTCCGGCAACCTCAACTGCGACCTGGCGATCGTCGGCGGCGGCTACCTCGGCTTGTGGAGCGCGGTGCTGGCCAAGCAACAGAATCCGGCGGCGCGCGTGGTGCTGCTGGAGGCGCGCACGGTCGGCTGGGCGGCATCCGGTCGCAACGGCGGTTTCTGCGAGGCGAGCCTCACCCACGGCGAAGAGAACGGGCGCACGCGCTGGCCGCAGGAGATCGACCGGCTGACCGAGCTCGGCAATGAGAACCTCGACGAAATCGAGCGAGCCGTGGCCGCACTCGGCCTGGACTGCGATTTCGAGCGCACCGGCGCCATCGACCTCGCCATCGAGGACCACCAGATCGAGTGGCTGCGTGAGGAGACGACCGACGAGAACACCGTGTTTCTCGACCAGGCGGCCGTGCAGGCCGAGGTCGCGTCTCCGACCTTCCTGGCCGGGGTCTGGCACAAGCGCAGCAATGCCCTCGTGCATCCGGGCAAGCTCGCCGCCGAGCTGGCTCGCGTGGCCACCTCCAGCGGGGTCGAAATCTTCGAGAACTCGCTCGTGCAGAACCTCGACACGACCGGACTGACCGCGGCGCAGGGCACCCGGGTTGTGACGGCGGGCGGCTCCGTGACTGCCCAGAAGACGGCTCTGGCCACAAACGTCTTTCCGTCGCTACTCAAGCGCAACAAACTCGCAACCGTGCCGGTCTACGACTACGTGCTCATGACCGAACCACTGAATGCCGACCAACTCGCCGCGATCGGCTGGCAGCACCGGCAGGGGCTCAGCGACCTGGCTAACCAGTTTCACTACTACCGGCTGAGCGCCGACAACCGCATTCTGTTCGGGGGCTACGACGCCGTCTATCACTACGGGCGTAAGGTGCGCAGCGGGTATGAGAACCGCCCCGAGACCTTCGCCAAGCTCGCGAGCCACTTCTTCACGACGTTTCCGCAGCTGGCCGGGGTGCGTTTCAGCCATAAGTGGGCCGGCGCCATCGACACCTCCACGCAGTTCTGCGCGTTCTTCGGCCAGGCGCGCGGCGGGCGCATCAGCTACGCGGCTGGATTCACCGGCCTCGGGGTCGGCGCCACGCACTTCGCCGCTCAGGTCATGCTCGACCAGCTGGCTGGCCGCGCCACCGAGCGCACTGAACTGGCCATGGTGCGCGGTCGTCCGCTGCCGTTTCCGCCGGAGCCGATCGCATCCGTTGGGATTCAGGCCACGCGCTGGGCGCTCAACCGGGCCGACCACAACCGCGGCAAGCGCAATGCCTTGCTGAAAACCCTCGACGCGCTGGGCCTCGGCTTCGACTCCTAGCCGCTAGTGCGTCAGCCGAGCAGCAACCGGCCGAGCTGGTCGGTCGAGTGCACGACCGCCGTAGCAGCCTCGGCCTCAGCCGGAGAGCCGTAGCCCCATTCCACCAGAATGGCCGGAATGCCGTTGGCCTGGGCGCCGATGGCGTCGTAGCTGCGGTCGCCGACCATGACGGCGCCGCTGGTGTCGACGCCGGTCGCGGCCAGCTGGGCGAGAGCCTCGGCGACGATGTCGGCTTTCTTGCTGCGGGTATCATCGGCGGAGGCACCGACCGTGGCCGTGAAATACTTCGCCAGGTCGAAGTGCGTGAGAATGGCGATGGCACTCAGCTCGGGCTTGCTGGTGGCGAGGGCGAGCGGGATACCCGTCGCGTGAATGCGCTCGAGTAGACCGGCGATGCCGGGAAAGACAGCCGTGTCGAGGGCAGCAGCGCCGTGATACTCAGCCCGATAGACCGCGATGGCCTCCACGGCTTCGTCTGCGGTCATTCCCGCATATTCCTGGAAGGCGTCGAACATGGGCGGTCCGACGTAGGCGAGCAGTTCGGCAGCGGACGGAACCGGACGCCCGAGCAGCGTGAAAGTGCGAGCCAGCGAGCTGGTGATCGCCGGGGCGGAATCGGTGATGGTTCCGTCGAGGTCGAAGAGAATGGCGCTCCAGGTGCGCGTCAATGTTGCGTTCATTCGGCATAGCCTAGGTGTTCTGGAGGCAATGTACCCCATTTGCCCATTCTGCTCAGCCTTTCCACGGTTAAACGCGGTCGAGGCTGCGCTGTCGATCGGCGTGACCGTGTTCGACCACGCCGACATCTACCGCCATGGCAAAGCTGAGACGGCGTTCGGCGAGGTACTGAAACGCTCGCCGGGACTGCGCGAGCGGATAGCGATCCAGACGAAGTGCGGCACCCGGCGCACATCGACCCGGTGCTCGGATCGAGCGACCCGGCGCGCATTCGCGCCTGCGGTGATGCCGCCGCGCAGGCTGCGGCGATGACCCGCGACGAATGGTTCGCGCTGTATATCGCGGCGCGCGGGCGGCCGCTGCCCTAGAAGAGCTTCGAGGCCGTGTCGTCGAGGCCGCGCATGGCGTCGTAATCCAGCAGAAGGCAGCGGATGCCGCGATCCTCGGCCAGCTTGCGGGCCTGCGGCTTGATTGTTTGCGCGGCGAACACCCCGGTCACAGGCGCCAGGTGCGGGTCGCGGTTCATCAGCTCGAGGTAACGGGTAAGCTGCTCGACCCCGTCGATATCGCCGTTGCGCTTCAGTTCTACCGCGACGGAACTTCCGGCGGCGTCTTGCGCGAGGATATCGACCGGCCCGATCGCCGTCATGTACTCGCGGCGCACGAAGGTGAAACCCGCGCCGAGCAGATGGATGTGCTCGGCCAGCAGCTTCTGCAGGTGCGACTCGGCGCCGTCCTTGATCAGGCCGGGGTCGATGCCGAGGTCGTGGGCGCTGTCATGCTGCACCTCGTAGACGCTGACGATGAGCTGGTCGGCGGTTTTGGCGTGGGTGACCGTCCAGAGGGCGGTGATTCCGGCATCCGCTTGGTCGTCGTCGGGCTCGGAAATGGTGACCGAGCAAGGCGGGCTCATCCAGTTGAGCGGCTTGTAGGAGCCGCCGTCGGAGTGCACGAGCACACTGCCGTCCGACTTGATCATGAGCAGGCGGGTGGCCAGCGGTAGGTGGGCGCTGAGACGCCCGGCATAGTCAACGGAGCATTTCGCAATTACAAGGCGCACCGGTCGAGTTTACGGGTTCTTGTCGTTGGTCGGCGTCAGGATCTCGCCGACGTAGATGACGGAGTTGCAGCTAAATCCGCCACTGGTGAGGTTCGATTCCAGCTGCCAGTAAGCCCGGCCGAAGCGCTCGCAGACCAGACCACCCACATCGCCCTCGACCGCGGTGTAGCGCAGCACGCCATCGGCATCCGTTTCGACCGTGCCCATGGCACCCTCCATCGCCCCGATGTCGACGATGGGATCCGGCGTGGGGGCGGGCGAGTGGGTCGGGGCGATTTCGGTCGGAGCGAGTTCGGGGGTGGCCTCCGCCGCGCACGCCGTCAGGAGCATCGTTGCCGCAAGGGCGCTGATCAGAATCAGGGTTCGACTGTGAGGGTTTCGGGCCATCGGTCCAGCTTGGCAACGCGCACGCGCCGCTGCCAGTCGGCTTCTTGGGGGACGAGCGGTCAATCTCGGGCGGATGCCTTCGGCCGGGCGGCCGGGGCCGCCAGCCCCGCCAGCACCATCAGCACCAAGATCAGGTAGAGGGCATTGAGGATGCCCCAGGACTCGCCGAGCAGGCCGAGCACGGGAGGCCCGACCAGGAACGCGAAGTAGCCGATGATGGCCACCGCGCTCACCCGAGCCGCGGCGTTTTTGGTGTCGTCTGCGGCCGCGGACATGCCCACCGGAAACCCGAGCGAGGCGCCGAGGCCCCAGAGCACGGTGCCGACGAACACGAGCGGGGTGTTCGGCGCGAGGATGAACAGCACGAGCCCCGTAATGCCGATTCCCGCGCAGGCGCGCAGCACGACAACACGGCCGAACCGGTCGAGCACGGGCCCGCCGATGACGCGACCCACGGTCATCGCGGCCACGAATACGCCGAAGACAATCGCCCCGTCGGTGTTGCTGAAGCCGTGTCCATCGACCGAGGCGAGGGCGAGCCAGTCGTTCGCCGAGCCCTCGGCGAAGGTCATGCCGAGCACGATAACCCCGATCAGCAGCAGTTTGCGGTCGCGCCAGACGGCGAGGCTGTCCCGTAGGCGCTCGCGCCAGGCGCGTGGCGGGGCATCCGCTTTATCGGTGCTTTCGACGCTCACTGGAAGAAACCGCACGGCCACGACGATCGTGCCGAGAACCAGCACAGCCATGACCAGCAGGTGCCAGAACACCGATACCTGCCAAGCGGATGCGGCGGCGCCGCCCAGCGCGCCCGTCACCGTGCCAAGGCTGAAGCAGGCGTGCATGAGCGGCATGAGCGTGCGGCCGATGGCGCGCTCGGCCGCTGCGCCCTCGACGTTCATCATGACGTCGAGGGATCCCATGCCGATGCCGAACACGGCGAGGGCCGCAAACACGAATGGGGCGGAGGGTACGAGGCTGACGCCGACGCCCATGAGAACGAGACCGGTGGCCGACAGGGAGACGCTGACCAGCATGGCCCGGCGGGCGCCGAAGCGAGCGAGCATCCCGGCAGCGATGAGTAGCCCGATGACTGAGCCCGCCGAGAGCCCGAAAATGAGGATGCCGACCTGAATGGTGTCGAGCCCGAGGCCGTCGCGCACGGCGGGAACCCGCGACATCCAGCTGGCCAGGCCGAGCCCGGCCACGAAGAACGCGGCAAAGACGGCGTTGCGCCAGCCGATCAGAGCGGGGCGCGTGGTGGTCACGGGAAATTCAGAGGAGGTCATCGGGCACACGGGTTCTCAAGCGGCGGGCGGACGCCTCGACAGCGGGTGGGTGGAAGTCTTAACGCTACAACGAATAGCGCGCGCAGAACGAGAAATGGCACTCGGCGCGCGAGAGCCCGGCTGGTGCCCCCTGGCGCGGGGGCTGGGCTCGTGGGTGAGGTGCCAGAGCTTGCCCCATCAGGCTCGCGTGAGACGGCATATCGAGTGCACTCCTGGCGGTTCTCGCCCAGGACCTGGCTAACGCTTCTGTCTCAGGACATCCCTGACCGCTCCGCCTCGAGACCTCCCCGCACCCGACCGCATGACGCCGGAAGACCCCGCCGATTCGCTCCCCACAGCGACTTAGCGTAGCCTTACCTTAGTCGTTCAAAAACCCCGTCCTTGGAGTCCTATGCGCATCCCCCTCTCTGTCGCCGCGCTCGTTGCCGGCGCCACCGTTCTTGCCCTCGCCGGGTGCACGCAGGCCGCCGAGTCGACGGCAAGCACCGCAGACGGCGCCTTCACCCTGTACTCGGGTCGGGACGAAGCGCTCATCCAGCCGCTCATCGACCAGTTCGAGGAGCAGAGCGGCATCAGCGTCGAGGTGCGTTACGGCAACACCGCCGAGCTCGGCGCACTCCTGCTCGAAGAGGGCGACGCCACCCCCGCCCAGGTCTTTCTCGCCCAGGACGCCGGAGCGCTCGGCGCCCTCGCCAATGCCGGCCTCTTCGCGACGCTGCCCGCAACAACGACCGATGCCGTTCCGGCCGGCTTCACCTCGACCGACGACACCTGGGTCGGCGTCACCGGCCGTGCCCGCGTGATCACCTACGACAGTGAAGCGCTCGCCGCAACCGACGTGCCAACATCCGTTGACGCGTTCACCGACCCGGCCTGGTCCGGAAAGTTCGGTATCGCGCCGACCAACGCGAGCTTCCAGGCCTTCGTCACCGCCTACCGGGTGCTGAACGGTGAAGAGGCCGCCGACGAGTGGGTCAAGGCCGTTGCCGCCAACAACCCGGTCATCTTCGACAACAACCGCGCTATCCTTGCCGCCGTCAACGACGGGGTCATCGAGGCCGGACTCATTAACCACTACTACTGGTTCGCCCAGGCCGCCGAAACCGGCGAGGCCAACATGCGCGCCCAGCTGTCGTACCCCGAAGCCGGCGACGCCGGATCCATCGTCAACGTCACCGGCGCCGGCCTGCTTGCCGGCGCAGCAGACGATGCCGACGCCCTTGAGTTCATCGACTACCTCGTGGGCGCCAAAGCGCAGCAGTACTTCGTCGACGAGACCTACGAGTACCCCCTGATCACCGGCATCGACGCCCCGGCCGGACTGCCGGCGCTCGACTCGCTGGTCAACCCCGACCTCGATCTGGCCGACCTCGACACCCTCGAAGACACCCAGGCCCTGCTCGGCAAGCACGGCCTGATCTAGCATTGAAGTAGTGAAGGCGCGGGTGCGGGCTCAGGTCGGCAGCCGCGCCCTACCCTCCAGCGCCTTCTCTCAACTGCTCATCACAGCGGATGCCCCCACCCCGCTCAGCGCGCGTCCCGCAGGGCCGCTCACATGACCGAGCTGCTCATTCCACCGCCCGAAACCGCCGTGCCGCGCCCGCCCGCCCGGTACCACTTCGGCGCGCCGCCCTGGCTGCTGGCGCTCGCCGCACTGTGCGCCGCGACTGCTGCCATCCCGCTGGTCTACCTGGTCGTGCGCACGACTGAGGCGGGGCTCACGGACGTCCTCGACACCCTGGTGCGCCCCAGGGTGCTACAGCTCACGGTCAACACGGTGCTGCTCGCCGCGGCCGTCACCCTGTCGTGCCTCGTGCTCGGCACGATCTGCGCCTGGATTCTCACGCGCATCCGCTTGCCGTTTCAGCGCACGCTGCTGCTGGCCTCGGCGCTGCCGCTCGCGGTGCCGAGTTACCTGGCTGCCTACGGCTGGCTGGTCTGGTTTCCGCACCTCAACGGGTTCTGGGCCAGCTGGTTCGTCATGACCATGGTCTGTACCCCCTACGTGACGCTGCCGGTCGCGGCGGCGCTGCGCGGGGCATCCGCTGATCTGGAATCAGTGGCCCGCACGCTCGGTCGCGGCCCGCTGCGTGCCTTCGCGGCCGCGACCTGGCCGCAGATTCGCCCGGCCGCGATCGCCGGGGCGCTGCTCGTCTGCCTCTACTCGCTGAGCGACTTCGGACTCGTCTCGATGCTGCGGTTTCAGACGCTCACCTGGGGAATCAACGCCGCCTACGGCGCGAGTTTCGACCGCAACCAGGCCGCGCTGCTCGCCCTCGTGCTTGTCGTGCTCGCGCTCGTGGTCGTGGCCGGCGAACGCCGCAGCCGCCGTCAGGTCGGCGGCATTCCCGGGCGCAGCACCATGCCGGCCAGAGCCCCCGGCAAGACGGGCCCGCTCTTCGCCGCGGTGCTGCTCGCCGCACCGATCGCCGGGGTGGTGGTTCCGGTGGTCGGCTTGCTCAGCCGCCTGCTCGAAGCCGAAACCCTGCGCGCCATCGACGTTCCACGACTGGTCGAAGCCATCGGAGCGACCCTGGGGCTCGCCCTCGCCGCCGCCGTGGTGGCCGTGTTCGTCGCGCTGCCGATCGCCGCGCTCGCCGCCCGTTACCAGGGGCGCCTGGTGGCCGTGATCGAGGCCGTCGGCTTTCTCGGCCACGCCCTGCCCGGCATTGTCGTTGGCCTGTCCCTCGTGTTCTTCGCGCTCGCCGCGGTTCCAATGTTCTACCAAACCTCCGTTGTGCTGGTCTTCGCCTACGTCGTTCTGTTCATGCCGCGCGCCATCGGCAGCATGCGCAGTGGGATCGCGGCGGTGCCCGCGAGCCTCGGCGACGTGTCGCGCATGCTCGGCCTCTCGCCCTTTCAGACCTGGTGGCGGGTGACCGCGCGCCTCGCGCTGCCCGGCATCGCGATCGGTGCACTGCTCGTGGCTATCTCGGCCATGAAAGAATTGCCAGCGACGCTGCTGCTGCGGCCGACGGGCGTGTCCACGCTCGCCACCGAGTTGTGGAGTCGCACGGCCCTGTTCGAGTTCGGCGCTGCAGCGCCCTACGCGGCGGCGCTCGTGCTCGTGGCGATGGTGCCCGCGATGCTGCTTTCCGGCATCCGCGGTACGGCAAGGGAGAACTGATGGGCTGGGTTGCGATCGACGGGCTGCGCGTCGCCTACGGTGACACGCGGGTGCTCGACGACGTCAGTTTGCGCATACCGCGCGGCAGTCTCGTCGCCGTTCTCGGCCCGAGCGGATGCGGCAAGACCACCCTC
Organism: Cryobacterium flavum; assembly: GCF_900103805.1. Taxonomy (GTDB): domain Bacteria; phylum Actinomycetota; class Actinomycetes; order Actinomycetales; family Microbacteriaceae; genus Cryobacterium; species Cryobacterium flavum. Next base: position 336,768 of record NZ_FNIB01000001.1, read on the forward strand.
CTGCGCGCGGTCGCCGGTTTGTTGCCGGTCACCGCCGGCACCATCACGGTAGGCGGACGCCTCGTCACCGGCCCCGGCGTGCAGCGCGCGCCGGAGAAACGCGGAATGGGTTGGGTTCCGCAGGACGCCTCGCTGTTTCCGCACCTCACGGTGGGCGAGAACATCGGCTTCGGACTGCCCCGCACCAAGCAGAGCGACGACCTGTATTGCGAACCCGGCGAGGCTCCCGGGGGAGTCGCCGGGCTGTTCGCCGGTTTCACCCGGCGCGGGCGTGCGAACCGGGCAAGGCCGGCGTCGTCGCCCGTCCGCCCGCTCATCGGCGGGCCGGGTTCCGTCCCTGCTGCGCCGGGGCGCGGCCCCGCCTCCGGTACACCGGGGCACACCCACCTCGCGCCGGCGCCGATCACTCCCGACCGCAGCCGCCAATACAGCCGCGCCGCTCGCATCGTTGAGCTCGCCAGCCTGGTCGGCCTGTCCGACCTGGTAGACCGTGCCCCCTCGCAGCTCTCCGGCGGTCAGGCCCAACGCGTGTCGCTGGCCCGAGCGCTGGCCCCCCGCCCCGACCTCATGCTGCTCGACGAACCGTTTGCGGCCCTCGACCCGCTGTTGCGTTCGGCCCTGCGCACCGAGGTCGCGGCCCTGCTGCATGCCCAGCACAACACGAGCCTGCTCGTGACCCACGACCAGGAAGAGGCGCTCTCGCTCGCCGACTTCGTGGCCGTCATGCGCGGCGGCGAGATTTTGCAGTTCGGCACCCCAGCGGATGTCTACGAACGCCCGGTCGACCCCTGGGTCGCCGGGTTCGTCGGCGACACCGTCGAGCTCGACGGCATCTGGCGGGGTGGCCGCGTCGACTGCGCGCTCGGCTCGCTCCCGGCGGACTGGATGGGCGCACCGAGCGACGTGGGCGCAGCATCCGCTCCCGCCGACGGACCGAGCGTACGCGTGCTGCTTCGCCCCGAATGGTTGACCCTCGCCGAGCCCGCAGCCGACTCGAAAACGGATGCCGTCACCACAGCCATCGCGTACGCCGGCCACGACGCCCTGGTGAGTTTCACCCTCCCGGGCGGCCTCGTCGTGCGCGCCCGCGTCGCTGCCCCCGACCTGCCGCGCGTCGGCGACCGGGTCACCCTGGGCGTGCGCCAGAACGCCCTCGCCTACCCGCTCGCGTAGCTCACTGTGCAAAGAACCGGCCTGCGGAGGCGGCTGGTAGACCCAGGGTCAGGCGGCCGGGAAATAAAGGGTCGACACGATTGAATCAAATCGGAGCGCCGATATGGCGACCTGACGTACCTGGGTCGCAGTATTTCCGGCGCAAGACACCGTCATGTCTCCGCCCCCACTCGGCATCGTCAGCAGTGCGGTCGAGGAAAAGGAGGTCATGGGTCCGGTAGTAGAGAACGGTGCGATGAATTGACCGCGCCAAGTAGAACCACCGTCAATCTGGCAGACTCCCGCCGCACCGGCTTCGCCGACCAGCTCGCTGGCAGCGGTTTGGTCCACGGCTCCTGTGGGCGTGCAACCTAGCAATGACCGTGCAAGGAATGCAACGGCACCCGTACCGAGAAACTTCGTCTTTTGACTCAGACTCCTTAAACTACAGACGAGGCAAATGGGTATCGACACATTAGGCGTGGTCGATGCATTTCGACCCTCCCGCCGCCCTGCCTCCGCTCACTAGAGTGAGCTTGCTCGCACCCGAAGCGGCGCGAAAAAACTCGAAACGAGGCTCCATGGCCGGCGGGCTGGATGCGCACGCCAAATTTGAACGACGTGGGCGTAGCATCCGTTCCCGCCGACGGAACCCCGGTGTGCGCCAGAGCGCCCTCGCCTATCCGCTGGCGTAACCCGAGCACGTATCGCGCCGTCGTTTGCTGATCTCGCGCTTTTAGGACTGGAAATCGATCATTTCTTCGAAATTACGTAAGGGCGTCACGAGGCTACGAGGCTACGAGACTACGAGACTACGAGGATTCGTGACGAGTAGTCAGCGGCGCACTCACTAGCTACTGCGCCGCTGCAAGGGACGACGGGGATGTTTTCGTGAAGTGTGTCCGCGATGCGCTTCTGAGTTTTACTCGTTTTTGTGTTCGATTTGCGGTAGAATTGCCGTGAAGGAGGCACTGGCGCCCATGTTCATGGAGAACCCGAGTGAGACCCGTTCGAACCCCGTTATCGAGGCGGTCGAACAGGCACGGGGCATTCTTCTGGACGCGTTGGACGGGGTGTCGTTCGGGCTGCTCGGCGATGAAGAGTCGTTGAGCATGCTGCTCGCACTGGAGAGCGTGGGCCGGGTCGTCGACGGTGCCCGAGTGCTCTCCACAACCGACGTACTGCGCCGCTCCGAGTACTTTGACGCTGCGGCCGCACAGGCTGCCGCACAGGCTGCCGCCCAGGCTGCGGTTGCCCAGGCTGGGGTTGATCGGAGCGCCGCCACCCAGAATGCCAGCGCGCGGAATGCCGGTGCCGAGACTGCTGGTGCGGGGAATGCTGGCGGGGAGAATTCTGGCGCGGAGAATTCTGGCGCGGATTCCGTGACGCCGGACAGTGCTGCGCCAGCTTCGGCAGTGGTTTCGAGCGTGGCCGGCGGTGCGGCAGCGCTGGCGGCGCCGACACTGGCGCGGCGGCTGGGCTGTCGCAGCGGGGCCGAGCTGGTCTGCACCCTCGCCCGCATCTCCCGCAGTGAAGTACGGCAGCGGGCCACGCTCGGTGAGAAAGCCGGCCAGCGGATGCTCCTCGGCCGCCCCCTCACCGCCACCTATCCTGTTCTCGGTGACGCACTGCAGGGCGGGGCGCTCGGGGTGGAGCAGGCGCGGGTGATCGTTCAGGTGCTCGACGGGCTCCGCTCCGAGGTGCTGGCCCCAGACCTCGACCGGGTCGAACGCTCCCTCGTCGCGAGTGGGTCCGGTGCGATCACCCCGGAGACTGAGGGGCTGCCGGGGGCGGGGATCGCGTTCTCGCCGGAGTTGTTGCGGCAGCAGGGCATCCATTGGAAAGCACGCCTCGCCCCCGACGGTTCGGCGCCCGGCGAGACCCCGACCGAGCGGCGCAGCTGGCTCACCTTCGGCACCCTGGCCAACGGCGGCTACAGCCTCAACGGCTGGTTCACCACCCTGGACCGGGCCATCATCGGCAACGTCTTCGACACGTATCTCTCCGCCGCAGCGGCGAACCCGGTCCCCGGTGCCACCGACACTCCCTCCCCCGACACCGCCCGAGTCGTCGACGCCACCCTGGCGCCCGATGTGACACCGTGTGCCCGGGTCGAGTTCCGTGAAACCGAGCACGATGGGCACGACAACTGCGGCACACCACCGAAGGGAACCAGCACCGCGGTGAACACGTCGGGCCGAGCAGGGGAAGCCTGCGTGCCGGGCAAGGCAGGAGTCGAACGGGGCTCCGACCCGCCCGACCCGCTCAGTCCCGCTGCGCTTAGTCCGTGTCCGCAGCAGCCCGACGACATCCGCTCCCGTAGTGAGAAGCAGGCCGGCATCCTCCGCGCCGTATTCGAAGCCGCCGCCCGACACCCGGGCACCCCGACGATGGGCGGAGCCGCCCCGACCGTGCTCGTACACATCAACATCACCGACCTCCTCGACGGCCGCGGCGCCGGCTGGATTGACGGCATCGACGGCGCGCTCAGCCCCGGCCAGGTCGATGAGTTGATCTGCGCCGGCGGCTACCAGCCCGTGCTGTTCGGCCACACCGGCACCATCCTGCACCTCGGCCGCAGCAATCGATTCTTCACCGCTACACAACGCCGAGCCCTGGCGGCTCGGGACGGTGGTTGTGTCATCCCTGGCTGCACCGTGCCGCCCCACTTCACCCAAGCCCACCACGTCACACCGTGGAGCCAGGGCGGCCTCACCGATATCGATAACGCCGTGCTGCTCTGCAACGCCGCCCACAGCAGTATCGAAACATCCGGCTGGGACATTCAGATGCGCGGCGGCCGCCCGTGGATCCGCGGACCCCTCGCCTTCGACCCCACCCAAATCTGGCGCCCCGCCGGCCAGAATCGCGCCGCCACCCCCGCGGAGAAACCCACCTGGGAAAAGTAGCGCCCGTCGCACGGGCAGCGCACCCGACGCAGCGCTGGCAGGGCACGGGCACGGGCGCGCGTGCCGCAATCCGCCACAGTGACCCAGCAGCCTAGCCGAAGCCCCGAACGGGGGACCTTCGACCCTCGCGCCCACACAGCGCCGCTGACTAGAGTGAGCCTGCCAGCGCGATGAAAGCGCGCAAAAAACTTGAAACGAGGCACCATGGCCGGCCACACGAACGCCCCCGGGCAGTCGGTGACCAGCCGGGTGCTGAGCATTCTGGCGGCGTTCGAACACAGCGCATCCGCTCGGTCGTTATCGGAGATCAGCCGCGAGAGCGGGCTGCCGCAGAGCACCGCACACCGCCTGCTCGGCGAGCTCGAGACCTGGGGCGCCGTGCAGCGGGATGCCCAGGGCCGCTACCAAATCGGCCTGCGCCTCTGGGAACTCGGCCAGCACGCCGGCCGCAAACTGCGGGATGTGGCCCGGCCCTACCTGCAGGACCTGTTCGGCTTGACCCAGGAGACCGTACACCTCGCCATTCGCGACGGCGCCGAGGTGCTCTACATCGACCGGGTCTATGGCAGCCGGCGCGTGCCGCAGGCCAGCCGGGTCGGCGGTCGTCTGCCGCTGCACGCCACCGCGGTGGGCCGGGCCATTCTGGCCTTCGAAGAGGAATGGGTGCAGAACGCCGTGCTCGACGGCGAACTCGTGCGCCGCACGCCGCTGACCAAGACCGATCCGGCCGAGCTGCGCCGGGAGCTCGGCAAGATTAGCGAAATCGGTTTCGCCCTCGCCTCCGAAGAAGTACGACAGGGCTCGTGCTCGCTCGCGGTGCCGGTGTTTCAGGCGCCGGGCAAGATTTTCGGGGCGCTCGGCATTGTGCTGCCCACCTCGCGGGCGCACCAGCTGGAGCGCTACCTGCCGGTTCTGCAGGGCACGGCGCAGCGCATCCAAGCCGGAATCGCGCACCTGCCACCGGCCACCCTGCGCCTGCCGGCCAGCGTGGCGAAACCCACTCAGCCGTGAAGCCACTTCCATCCAGTGGGACACTCCGGTGATCGAAGCTACCGCCGCGTCTTAGATAGATCTCGTCGACCTCAAAGTTGAGAAAAGCAAACCAAGGAGCCATCGTGACCGCGCAATTCGCCCTCGCCCATCCGGCCGCCGCGACCGGCCAATGCCCGGTCGCGCACGGTGCCTCAGAACACGGTGTCCCAACGAAGAACCACGGCTATGCCCCCTTCGCGATGACTGACCCGTTCCCCTCCTACGCCGCCCTGCGCGAGAACGAACCGGTCATGTTCGATGAGGAGCTCGGCTACTTCATCGTGTCCCGCTACGACGACGTCAAGGCCACCTTCGACAACTGGCAGGTCTTCAGCAGCGAGAATGCCCAGGCCCCGGTGCGGCCCCGCGGCGCAGCGGCCACCACGATCATGAACGATGGCGGCTTCACCGCCTACTCCGGCCTGAGTGCCCGCATCCCCCCGGAGCACACCCGCTTGCGCGCCATCGTGCAGAAGGAATTCACGCCGCGCCGCTACAAGAAGCTCGAACCCACCATTCGCGAGAACACGGCACGCCTGCTCACGCAAATGCTGTCTCACCCGGATGCCCGCGGCGACTTCCTCAAAGACGTCGCGGTGGACATCCCCACCATCACCATCCTCGGACTGCTCGGCGTCGGCCCCGAGATGGTCGCGACCTACAAGAAGTGGTCCGACTCCCGCGCCGCCATGACCTGGGGCGACCTGACGGACGACGAGCAAATTCCGCACGCGCACAACCTCGTGGACTACTGGACCGAGTGCCTGCGCCTCGTGAAGAACGCCCACGACCAACTCGAGAACAACGAAAACGGCGACAACCTCGTCTTCGACCTCGTGCAGGCGCAGTCCACCGGCTCCGAGATCTCCGACCACGAGATCGCCTCGGTCTGTTACAGCCTGCTCTTTGCCGGCCACGAGACCACGACAACACTGATCTCGAATACCATCCGCGAACTGCTCGCCCACCCCGCCGAGTGGCAGAAGCTGATCGACGACCCGAGCCGCATCCCGACCGCGATCGACGAGACGCTGCGCTTCTCCCCGAGCATCGTCGGCTGGCGGCGCAAGGCACTCGAAGACACCGAGATCGGCGGCGTAAAGATTCCGGCCGGGTCGAACATCCTCTTGCTGATGGGCTCGGCCAACCGCGACCCCGGCACCTTCGAGCAGCCAGAAACCTTCGACATCAACCGGGTCAATGCCCGCAACCACCTGTCGTTCGGCTTTGGCATCCACTACTGCCTCGGCAACATGCTCGCCAAGATGCAAGACAAAATCGTCGTCGAAGAGACCCTCAAAGCGGCACCGGGGCTGCGCCTGATCGACGCCGAAAAGATCGAGTTCGGAGACAACCTGTCGTTCAGGGCGCCCACCTCGGTGCCCGTCACCTGGGGAGAAAATAAATGACCACCACACCGTACATTCAGTTTTTCGACGGCACGGATGCTCCCCGCCACGACCTGCTCGGCGGCAAGTGCGCCTCGCTGGTCGCCCTCACCCAGGCCGGCATGCCGGTGCCGCCCGGCTTCGCCATCACCACCGCCTCCTACGACGCGTTCATCGCCGCCGCCGGGATCGAACAGGACATCCACTCGATGCTGGCCAGCCTCGACGCCGACGACGTGGCCGAGGTCGATCGGGTCTCGGCCCAGCTGCGCTACGAGATCGAGAGCCGCCCGGTGCCCGCCGCCGTGCGCGCCGACTTCGTTGCCGCCTACCACGCACTTCAGGCGCGGTTCAGCGAACCGGTTCCGGTGGCCGTGCGCTCCTCCGCGACCGCCGAGGACCTGCCAGACGCGAGCTTCGCCGGCCAGCAGGACACCTATCTATGGCTGAACGGTATCGACGACGTCACCGAGCACATCCGTCGCTGCTGGGCCTCACTGTTCACCTCCCGCGCGATCACCTACCGGCTCAAGAACAACATCCCGGGCGAGGGCCTCTCCATGGCCGTCGCCGTGCAGAAGATGGTCAATGCCCGCGCTGCCGGCGTCGCCATCACCATGGATCCGACCACCGGCGACCGCTCCAAGATCGTCATGGAGGCCTCCTACGGCCTCGGCGAATTGGTCGTCTCCGGCCTGGTCACCCCCGACAACGTCACCGTCGACAAGATCATGCTCATGGTCGTCAAGCGCGTGATCGGCGATAAGCACGCCGAGCTCGTGCCCGATGCGGCCAACGGGGCACTGGTCGAACTCGAGGTGTCGGCCGCTCGCCGCGGGGTGCTCTCGATCAGCGAGACCGAGATCACCGCCATCGCGACCATCGCCAAGAAGGCCGAGAAGCACTTCAAATGCCCGCAGGACATCGAGTGGGCCCTCGACCGCGACCTGCCCGATGGCCAAAACCTATTGCTGCTGCAGTCCCGCCCCGAGACCGTGCATTCTTCGCGCAGTTCAGATACGCGAACGGATGCCGTTGCCGTCGCCTCCACCGCCGGGTACGGCATCGAGAGCATCACCCGATCACTTCTGGTGCAGGCCGGCAAACCAACGATATAAACCCGACCTGCGCCATCCGCTTGGAAAGTCATTTCACCCGCGCACCACCTTCGAGAACGGTTTTCTTATGACAGAGAAGTCATTTCCCAGCCCCTATGACCAGGCCCCGGCCCAGGGCGCCGAGGGCTGGAAAGAGCTGTACGCCTACAACCTGGTGTTCCAAGAGAACCGCCGCGAGGTCGAAGAGGCCAAGTTCTGGTTCTGCGACAGCCAGCACTGGCCCACCGTGACCAAGCCGTTCGAGACCATCGGTTTCGAGTTCGCCGTGTCGTGCCTCGGCCAGTACAACACCCGGCACCTGCTCATTCCGCCGGCGAACGGCATTGAGTTTCGCATTCACAACGGCTACGTCTTCATGTCGCCGGTGGGCGTGCCCGAGGCGGAGATCGCCCCCCGCGTGCCCGAGTTCATGGCGCGGGCCGGCCACTACTTTCAGAACTGGGAGACCCTGCTCGAGCAGTGGCAGGGCAAGATTCGCGGCACCATCGACGAGCTCGGCGCACTGAACTTCGACGCCCTTCCCGACAAGGTCGACATCGATGACGTCACGAGCGGCAAGGGCACCGGCCCGAACAACGACCTGCTCGCCCAGTACGACGCGCTGATCGCGCTCACCTACCGCGCCTGGCAGTACCACTTCGAGTTTCTCAATCTCGGCTATGTGGCCTACCTCGACTTCTTCAGCTTCTGCAAGGAGGTCTTCCCAGGCATTCCCGACCAGGCCGTCGCCAAGATGGTGCAGGGCGTCGATATGGAACTGTTCCGACCCGACGACGAGCTCAAGAAGCTCGCCAAGCTGGCCATCGAACTGGGCCTGACCGGCCTGTTCGGCAACACCGCGAACCCGGAACAGACCCTCGCTGGCATTGCGGCCGCCACCGGCGGTGCCGCCTGGATCGCCGCCTTCGACGAGGCCAAGGACCCGTGGTTCAACTTCACCGTCGGCAACGGTTTCTACGCCCACGACAAGTACTGGATGGACCACCTCGAACTTCCGCTCGGCTACATCAGCGACTACATTGGGCGGTTGCAGGCTGGCCAGACCATCGACCGCCCGGTCGCCGAGCTGGTCGCCGAGCGCGACCGCATCACCGAGGAGTACTCGGAGCTGCTCACCGCCGAACAGCTCGCCGCGTTCGAGGGCAAGCTCGGCCTGGCCCGCCAGGTCTACCCCTACGTCGAGAACCACAACTTCTACATCGAGCACTGGACCATGGGCGTGTTCTGGCGCAAGGCCCGCCAGCTCTCAGCGATGCTGCAGGAGCAGGGCTTCTGGCCAACGGCCGACGGGATGTTCTTCCTCCGCCGCGACGAGGTGCGCGAGGCCCTGTTCGACTACGTCACCGGTTGGGCGGTCGGCGCACCCGCGATCGGCCCGTCGTACTGGCCCGAGGAGGTCGAGCGTCGCCGCGTCATAGTGGATGCCCTGCAGCAGCAGCGCCCGCAGCCAGCCCTCAACACCCCGCCGGCCGTCATTACGGAACCGTTCACCCTCATGCTCTGGGGCATCACGAGCGACCAGATCAAGAACTGGCTCGGCGATTCCGACGCGCCAGAGGGAGAGTTCCGCGGTATGGCGGCCTCGAGTGGTGTGGCCGAAGGGCCGGCCCGCGTCATTAGCAGCTCGGACCAGCTCTCCGAGGTGCAGGAGGGCGACATTCTCGTCGCCCCCGTGACAGCACCGTCGTGGGGTCCGATCTTCGGCAAGATTCGTGCCACGGTCACCGACATCGGCGGCATGATGAGCCACGCGGCCATCGTCTGCCGGGAATACGGCATGCCGGCCGTCACCGGAACCGGCACAGCCTCGTCGCAGATCGTGACCGGGCAGTGGCTGCGTGTCGACGGCAATAACGGAACTGTGACCATCGTGCTTGATCATGTTGCTGAGGACCACGCGCACGACCTGAGCCTGGCCGGCGACGCGGCGATCCAGCTGGAAGACGCACTCGAAGGCAGCCATGCCTGATCCGCGCACGGACCAGCCCGCCACTCGCGTTCCTAGTGCGGGCGCGAGAACGGTGCTGATCACCGGCGCCGCCGGCGGGCTGGGCCGTGCCTTTGCCCTGGGCTTCGCAGCCCAGGGCGACCGGGTGGTCGTCGCTGACACCAACTTGGAGGGCGCGCAGCAGACCGTGGCGCTCCTTGAAGCGGCCGGCGGCACCGCCCTCGCCCTCCAGGCCAACGTGACGCAGCTGGGCTCCGTCACCCAGCTCGCAGCGGATGCCTCAGCCTTCGCGAGCGACGGCAAGATCGACGTCATCATCAACAACGCGGCGATCTACGCCACCATCACCCGGTCGCCCTTCGAGGAGATCGACGTGGACGAGTGGGATCGCGTGATGGCCGTGAACCTCAAGGGCCCGTGGCTGGTCACCCGCGCCTGTTCCCCCTACCTGGCCGACGGAGCCGCGGTGATCAACCTGTCGAGCGCGACCGTGCTCAGCGGATCCGCCCAGTGGGCGCACTACGTGGCGTCGAAGGGCGGCGTGATTGCCCTCACCCGGGTGCTCGCCAAGGAGCTCGGCGACCGCAATATCACCGTGAACGCGATCGCTCCCGGCTTCACCCTCACCGAGGCCAGCTACGGCCTGATCGAGGGAGCCGCCGAGTACGGCGTCGACCGCGGTTCGATCAAACGGGCCAGTGAGCCCGCCGACATCGTTGGGGCCGCCCTGTTTTTGGCCGGCCCCGGCTCCCGCTACATCACCGGCCAGACCCTCGTGGTCGACGGTGGCCGACAGTTTCTGTAAGGAGATAAGAATGCCTTCCGTAACCTACATATCCGCCGCCGGCAGTGAAACGGCCGTCGCGGGATTCGCCGGCGACTCTGTCATGGAGACCGCCGTGCGCAACGGTGTTCCCGGCATCGTCGCCGAGTGCGGCGGCAGCCTCTCCTGCGCCACCTGCCACGTCTTCGTCTGCGCCGACAGCGTCTTCCCTCCAATGGAAGACCTCGAAGACGACATGCTCGACGGCACCGCCGTCGACCGCGAGGCTAACTCCCGGCTCTCCTGCCAGCTCAAGCTGAGCGACGTCGATATTCGCGTGACCACCCCCGAAACGCAGGTGTAGCGATGACCGGCACCGGAACATCCGCTCACGCATCACAAGCGCGAGGCACTCTTATTATTGGCGCCTGCCAGGCCGGCGTGCAGCTCGCCTCGAGCCTGCGCGAGCTCGGCGACACCGAGCCCATCGTGCTCGTCGGCGAAGAACCGCACGCGCCGTACCAGCGGCCGCCGCTGTCGAAAGCGTTCCTCAAGGGCGAGGCCACGGCCGATTCGCTCACCTTTCGCACCCACGAGTTCTACTCCGAGCACAACATTGAACTTGTCACGCGGGAACGCATCGTGTCGATCGAGCGTGATGCGACCGGCGGGGTCGCCACGGCCGAATCCGGTCGCCGTTTCGAATTCGCCCGGCTCGCGCTCACCACGGGCGCCGTTCCGCGCCAGATTCCGTTCGAGGGCAGCGAACTCGAAGGCGTCAGCTACCTGCGCACCGCAACGGATGCCGCCCTGCTCGAACAGAGACTGGCCACAGCTTCCGACGTGGTCGTGGTCGGCGGCGGGTTCATCGGCCTCGAGGTAGCGGCCGGAGTCCGCGCCGCAGGCAAGACCGTGACCGTGCTGGAGGCGGCTCCCCGACTCGTCGGCCGAGCCGTCTCCGAAGCGACAAGCGCGTTCTACCTCGCGGCGCATCGGCGGCGCGGCACCCGGGTGGTGTTGAACGCCCAGGTCGTTCGCTTTCTCGGCCAGCACGATCGGGTGACCGGGGTTGAACTGGGCTCCGGCGACGTGATCCCGTCCGACGTCGTACTCATTGGCGTCGGCGTCATCCCACGCACCGAACTCGCCGAACAGCTCGGGCTCGTCATCGACAACGGCGTCGTCGTCGACGCGAGCGCGCTCTGCTCCGACGGCCTTACCGTCGCCGCGGGAGACTGCGCCAACCTGCCAAACCCCTCGCTGACGCCCGGCGGCATCCCGCGCCTGCGCCTGGAAAGCGTGCAGAACGCGGTCGAACAGGCCAAGGTCGCCGCCGCGACGCTGCTCGGTCTGCCCGCCGAATACTCCACCGTGCCGTGGTTCTGGAGCGACCAGGCCGACCTCAAACTGCAGATCGCCGGCCTCAGTGGCGGCCACGACCAGATCATACTGCGCGGTGACCCCGAGACGGAGAAGTTCTCGGTGCTGTACTACCGCGCCGGGCAACTCATCGCCGCCGACTGCGTGAACCGGCCGCTCGACTTCATCGCCGTGCGCGCCATGCTGCACTCGGGGCAGCACCTGCCGGCAGACCGCGCCGACGACCTGTCGCTGCCGCTGAAGAAACTGTTCCTTCCTGCCGTGCCCGTTTTGATCGGAAAGTGACCCCATGACACTGCAGACCGAAGAACTCGTCGACACCTCGCCCATCGCGGCCGGCGTGACCTCCATCGACCTCAACGCCCTCTGGAGGGCCGTGCGGCCGGAAATGCGCTCACGCTCGAACGACATCCACATCCCCATCTCGTTCGCGTTCGCCGAGCGTCTCTGCCTGGCCTACCCCGAAGCGGATGCCCTCGTAGTGCGCGTGGCCATCCTGCTGCATGACACCGGCTGGGCCCGGGTGGACGAGACCAAAATCATCTCCGAGGGGTTCGGCGCCAACTGGCGGCAGGCGGACATCCGCTACGAGCACGAGATCAAGGGCTGCGAGATCGCCCGCGAGGTGCTGCCGGCCCTCGGCTACGACCTGGACTTCGTGGCCCGCGTCACCGACATCATCGACGGGCACGACACCCGCCCGGAGAGCTATTCGATCGAGGATTCCCTGGTGCGCGACGCCGACCGCCTGTGGCGCTTCACCACCACCGGAATCGCGCTCGCCTCGGGTTGGTTCGGCCAGGAGCCATCCGCTTACTGCCGGCGCCTGCGCACCGATATCATCCCCGAGCTGATCACCGCGGCCGCTCATGAGATGGCGCTCGCCGAACTCGAACGTGCCGAGGCCCTGCTGCAAACGGATGTCCTTGCCAGCGGCGTCGACGCGCCCGCCCTCGACGGGAGCGGCGCGTGACCAGCCTGGTTGACGCTCAGCCGGTGACCGCCAACCTGCCCTACCGGCACACCGACGACCTGTTCATTGACGGCGACTGGACGCCGGCCACCGGCACCGGTCGAACCCTGGTGACCAACCCGGCAACGGAAGAGGTCTGGGGGTCGGTGCCGCAGGCATCCGCCGCCGATCTTGACCGGGCGGTCGCGGCTGCGCGTCATGCCTTCAGCGGATGGCGTGCCCTGACTCCCACAGACCGCGCTGGCTTTCTGCTGCGGCTGGCCGACGAGGTCGAGAAGCGCGCCGAGGCGATCTCGCACACCAACACCTGGGAGAACGGGTCGCCGGTCGCGGAATCCAGCCGGGCCGCCGGCAACGCCGCCTCGATCTTTCGCTACTTCGCCTCGCTCGCCGGCCTGCTCGAAACGCCGGACGTTCGCCCGTTTCCCGACGGGTCGGGCGAGACCGTGGTGCGGCAGGACCCGATCGGCGTCTGTGCGCTGATCGCGCCGTGGAACTTTCCGATCAACCTCGTTGTCGCCAAGCTCGCCCCGGCCCTGATGGCCGGCTGCACCGTCGTGATCAAGCCGGCCTCGCCGACCCCGCTCTCGGTGCGGCTCATTGTCGATGCAGCTGTGGCCGCGGGCATTCCGCCCGGGGTGATCAACCTCGTCACCGGGCCCGGCTCGTTCGGCGACGCGCTGGTGAAGCACCCCGGCATCGACAAGGTGGCCTTCACCGGGTCGACCCCGGTCGGGCGCACGATCGCCGGGGCCTGCGGTACACTGCTGCGACCGGTCACGCTCGAACTGGGCGGAAAGTCGTCCGCGCTCGTGCTGCCCGACGTCGACCTCGACGCGCTGTCGAAAGTTTTGATCCGCACCTGCATGCGCAACACCGGGCAGACCTGCTACATCTCGACCCGCATTCTCGCGCCGGCCGAGCGTTATGACGAGCTCGTCGACATGGTCACCGCCACCATCGCGGCCGCCAAACAGGGCGATCCGATGCAGCCCGACACTGTTTTCGGACCGGCCGCCACGCGCGCCCAGGAGCAGACCGTGCGCGAATACCTGCGCAGCGGCGTGGCCGAAGGCGCCCGCGCAACGACCGGCGGCGACGTACCATCCGACTTTGATCAGGGATTCTTCGTGAAGCCCACGGTGTTCGCCGATGTGACGCCCGACATGCGCATCGCCAGGGAGGAGATCTTCGGCCCGGTGCTGTCGATCCTGCGCTACTCCTCGATCGACGAGGGGGTGGCGCTCGCCAACAACACGTCGTTCGGGCTGGGTGGCACGATCTTCTCCGCGGACCCCGACCGGGCGTTCGCGCTCGCCTCGCGCCTCGACACCGGCTCGGTGGGGCTCGGCTTCTTCGCCTCAAATCATGCGGCGCCGTTCGCCGGGCGCCACGATTCTGGCCTCGGCGCCGAGTTCGGGCCGGAGGGTCTGAAGGCCTATCTCGTGCCGCAGTCGGTGCACCGCCGCATCCGCTGACCTCTACACCGGGAAACCTGAACAATCCCACATTCAGCGAGTCGCACGGCGCCGGCTCGCGCATGTGCCACCCTTAGGAATAAATAAAGTTTCGGTCGCGCGCCTAATGCAGTTGTAGCCAAGCCAATGGAGGCCTGATGAACGAGCGCAATCCCTATTCGGTCATGAGGCGCAAACCCATTACCGACATTGGCAATGAGGCCGCCAAGAACGGTCTCTTCAAGAGCCTCGGACTCTGGCAGCTCACCGCGATCGGCGTCGGCGGCATCATTGGAATCGGTATTTTCACCCTCGCTGGACTCGTTGCGAACGGCGGCCCGGACGGCGAAGGCGCAGGTCCGGCCGTGCTTATCTCGTTCTTGATCGCCGGACTCGCGAGCGCCGCCGCGGCCCTCAGCTACGCGGAGTTCGCCGGAATGATTCCTCGCGCCGGCTCTGCGTACACCTACGGCTATGTCGCCCTCGGTGAGATCGTCGGCTGGTTCATCGGCTGGGATCTGCTGCTCGAGTACATCGCGATCGTCGCCGTCGTCGCGATCGGCATCTCGGGGTACTTCACCGAGTTCATGAGTGGCATCGGCATCGACGTTCCGACCTGGATGCAGGGCACCCCCGATACCCTGGACGGCGGCCTGATCAACCTGCCCGCCATCGTGGTGTGCGTGCTCGTGACGTTTATCCTCAGCCGTGGAACGCAGACCTTCGGCCGCTTTGAGCTCGTCGCCGTAGGGCTCAAGGTGCTGTTGATCCTCGCTATCATCGCGCTGGGGTTCTTCTACATCAACACCCAGAATTACGTTCCATTCTTGCCGAACGGGTTCGGCGCGGTCTTCACCGGCGCAGCCACTGTCTTCTTCGCCGTCTTCGGCTATGACGCCATGAGTACCGCCGCCGAAGAGGCCAAAGATGGCAAGAAGCACATGCCGAAGGCAATTTTGCTCTCGCTCGCCATCGCCATGGTGCTCTACGTGCTCGCCACTCTCGTGCTCACTGGCATGCAGAATTGGCAGGATATCGACCCGACCGCCGCCTTTGCCGTCGCGTTCCAGTCCGTTGGGCTTCCAGTCGTCGCGACCGTGCTCTCGGCCTTCGCTGTCATCTCGATCCTCACCGTCATGCTGACCTTCCTGCTCGGCGTCAGTCGGGTCTGGTTCTCGATGAGCCGCGATGGCTTGCTGCCGAAATGGTTCTCCGGCACCGATAAAAGGGGAACCCCCGCCCGCGTGACTTGGATCGCCGGCCTGGCCGCGGCCGTACTGGCCGGGGTCTTCCCGATCCGTTTGATTGCAGACCTCACCAACATCGGGATTCTTGCCGCCTTCGTTGTGGTCTGCGTCGCCGTGATCGTGCTGCGACGCACCCGCCCCGATGTTCCGCGCACCTTCAGGCTGCCTTTCATGCCCTGGGTACCCGTGTTCGGGGTGCTCGCCTCTGCCTTCCTCATCACGCAGCTGCACTGGGAGACCTGGCTGCGCTTCGGCATCTGGCTTGTCATCGGTCTGGTCATCTACTTCTTCTATGGTCGCCGCAACTCGGTCATGAACCCGAAGAGCCCGCGCTACATTGAGCATCCGGTCGATCCGCACTAGCCACGCACCGGCAACGGCAACGGATACGGATGCGGCACCGCATCTGCTCAGCTGATCAGCGCGCGCCGACGACCATCCAGGCCATACTGCGGGCTCGCAGTGACAGTGTCACGGCGCGGGCACCGAGGTAGCCGAGCGCGAACGCCGCCATGAGCAGCGCGAGCCCGGCCTCGCCCGCCGGCGCCCAGGCGAGTACCGCGCTGGCGAGTGGCACGAACACGGCGAGGTTGACCAACCCGGTCAGTGCCAGATAGCGGGCATCGCCGGCTCCGATCAGCACGCCGTCGAGCACGAATACGACCGCGCCGAGGGGAACGGACGCCCCCAGCACGATCAGGGTCAGTGGCAGCAGGGAGGTCACGGCTGAGGCATTGGTGAACGCATGCCCGAGCACGCCGCTCGTGCCGATGGCGGCGACAGCGAGCACGAGGCCGGCGAGTACGCCCCACTCCAGGCAGCGGCGGAGCACCGCGCGAACCTGAGCCACATCCCCGGCGCCGAGGCCGCGCCCGACGAGGGCCTGGGCGGCGATCGCGAGGGCGTCGAGGGCGAAGGCGAGCGTCGCGAACAGGGTCATTGCGATCTGAAAAGCGGCGAGTTCGGGGGAGCCGAGCTGGGCGGCAACGAACACGGCGAGCAGCATGGCGGCGCGCAGGCTCAGGGTGCGCAGGAACAGCCAGCCGCCGCTTCGGACGCCGATCAACATGCCTTTTCGGTGCGGACGTAGCGGCGCGCTGTGGCGCCGGGCATGCCTGGCGACCACGACGAGGTACACGGCGACCATGCCCCACTGCGCCACGACGGTGCCCACGGCAGAGCCGGCGATGCCCCAGCCGAACAGGTAGATGAACACGTAATTGAGCGCGATATTCGCGCCGAAACCGATCCCGGCCACGTAGAGCGGGGTGCGGGTGTCTTGCAGGCCGCGCAGCAGTCCGGTGGCCGCGAACACCAGCAGCATGGCGGGCAAGCCGAACATGGAGATGCCGAGGTAGGTGGCGGCATCCGCTGTCACGGTCGTTTCGGCGCCGAACGCGCCGACCAGCGCCGGGGTGGCGAGCAGGCCGAAGGCCGCGAGCACGACGCCGAGGCCGAGGGCGAGCCAGAGCCCGTCGATGCCGACCGAGACGGCCCGGCGCGTGTCGCCGGCACCGAGCCATCGGGCCACCGCGGGGGTGGTGCTGTAGGCCAGAAAGACCATGAGGCCGATGATGGTCTGCAGCACCGCGCTGGCCAGGCCGAGTCCGGCCAGCGGGGTGGTGCCGAGGTGCCCGACCATGGCCGAATCGGCCAGCAGAAACAGCGGTTCGGCCACGAGGGCGCCGAGCGCGGGCACGGCGAGGCGCAGAATGTCCCGGTCAATGGGCTGGGCCCGCAGAATGTTGATGGTTCGACTCTACGGCGGCACCGCGCGCCCCCGCGGCCGCGCCCGATATCGGTGCTCGCTATGCCCGTTACCGTATCGGGCGCGGTCATCCGCTGGCCGCTTCCAAGAATGCCAATAATGCACAACGGATGCCGACGGCTCACCGTGCGAAGGCGGCTCCAGTCAGGCCAAGCATCGTGCGGAATTGTTAAGAATGCCGAATCTTTCACTAATGATGAACGCGAATTCGGCCTATCGC
This sequence comes from Cryobacterium flavum, assembly GCF_900103805.1. Taxonomy (GTDB): domain Bacteria; phylum Actinomycetota; class Actinomycetes; order Actinomycetales; family Microbacteriaceae; genus Cryobacterium; species Cryobacterium flavum. Next base: position 354,123 of record NZ_FNIB01000001.1, read on the forward strand.
TGGCCCCATCCGGATAGGTTCGTGGCAGAAGCTTCTGCCGACCGTGGACGCTTCGGGCACGCTCTGCTGCGCCGGCAACACCAATTCCGGCCCAAGGTGCCCCTTCCATCCGCAAGGGTGATTGCCGCCTCACAGACGAGTGTGCAAACATCCGCTTCGAAAGGCTCCACCGTGCCTGATAACCAAACACACCAGGAGGCACCGAGCATCGGCGTCGTCCGCGAGAGCGGGGCGGATGAGCGGCGCGTCGCCCTCGTGCCGCGCGCCGTGGCCTCCCTCATTGCGAAGGGACTTGACGTTGTCGTCGAGTCCGGCGCGGGGGCGGAGGCCCTCATGGGTGACGACCTCTACCTCGCAGCCGGCGCCACCATCGGTGACGCCTGGAGCGCGGACATCGTGCTCAAGGTCGCTCCGCCCACCGACACCGAGATCGCTCGGCTGAAGGCGGGCTCGACGCTGATCGGGTTCCTCGCACCGCGAAACACCGAGAACAAGATCGCCGCCCTGCAGAACGCGGGCATCGTCGGTTACGCGGTCGAGGCGATCCCGCGCATCTCCCGGGCTCAGGTCATGGACGCCTTGTCGTCGCAGGCGAACGTCGCCGGCTACAAGTCCGTCATCCTGGCGGCATCCCTCTCGACCAGGTTCTTCCCGATGCTCACCACCGCGGCGGGCACGGTCAAGCCGGCCAGCGTGCTCGTGCTCGGTGTCGGCGTTGCGGGGCTGCAGGCGCTCGCGACCGCCAAAAGGCTCGGCGGCCGTGCCACCGGCTATGACGTGCGTCCGGAGGTCGCCGACCAGGTGCGTTCGGTCGGAGCCCAGTGGCTCGACGTTGGCATTGATGCGGCCGGTGACGGCGGCTATGCCCGCGAACTTACCGCCGAGGAGCGCGCCCAGCAGCAGACCGCCCTCGAGACTGCGATTTCCACTTTCGATGTCGTGATCACCACCGCGCTTGTTCCGGGGCGTCCGGCGCCGCGGCTCGTGACCGCCGCGGCCGTGCACGGTATGAAACCGGGCAGTGTCGTCATCGACATGGCCGGCGAGACCGGCGGCAACTGCGAGGTCACAGTTCCCGGCGAGACCGTGGTCATCAATGGTGTCACGATTGCGTCCCCGCTCAACCTGCCCTCGACAATGCCCGAGCATGCGAGCGAGCTGTACTCGAAGAACCTCACCGCGCTGCTCGAGTTGCTCGTGCGTGACGGCCGACTCGACCCGGACTATTCCGACGACGTGGTGGCGCTCTCCTGCGTCACGCGCGATTCAGTCTCGAACAGGATCTGACCATGGACTACACCGGCTTTTTGGCGAATATCGCCATTCTCGTACTCTCGGGCTTCATCGGCTTCGCCGTGATCTCCAAGGTGCCCAACACCCTGCACACCCCGCTCATGTCGGGCACCAATGCCATCCATGGCATCGTCGTGCTCGGCGCCCTGGTCGTTCTCGGCACCGCGCACAACCCCAGCATTCCGCTGCAGATCATCTCCTTCGTGGCGATCGTGTTCGGAACCGTCAACGTCATCGGCGGCTTCGTCGTGACCGACCGAATGCTCGCCATGTTCAAAACCCGCCCCACCAGCGGCGCGACCGACGGGAAGAACTGACCATGGATATCCTCGTCTACGCCCTCTATATCGTCGCCTTCGCCATGTTCATTCTCGGGCTGTCGGGGCTGACCGCGCCCCGGTCTGCCGTGCGCGGCAACAAGATCGCCGCGGCCGGCATGGGCGTCGCATTCATCGCGACCCTGATCCACATCCGCGAAACCAGCAGCTGGCTGGTGATCATCGCCGCCCTCGTGGTGGGAGTGATCGTCGGCATCCCGCCCGCCCGCAAGGTGAAGATGACGGCGGTGCCGCAGCTCGTCGCCCTGTTCAACGGCGTCGGCGGCGGAACAGTCGCCCTCATCGCTTGGGGCGAGTTCATCGAAAGCGACGGCTTCACCGGCCTGCGCGTCGCGTCCGGCCCGGTGCTTCCGCTCGTCATCGCCTCCCTGTTCGCGACCATCATCGGTTCCTTGTCGTTCTGGGGCTCGATCGTGGCGTTCATGAAACTGCAGCAGATTTTGCCCGGGCATCCGCTCTCGGTCGGCCGCCTGCAGCAGCCGCTCAACGCGATCCTGTTCCTCGGCTCCGTGCTCGCGGCCGTCATCGTCGGGATCGGCTCGGCCAGTACCGGCGCAGATCCGATCTGGTTCGGCGTAATCCTGATCCTGGCCGGCATCCTCGGGGTCATGACCGTGCTCCCGATCGGCGGCGCCGACATGCCGGTCGTCATCTCCCTGCTCAACGCGCTCACCGGTCTCTCGGCGGCAGCGGCCGGGCTCGCGCTGAACAACATCGCGATGATCGTCGCCGGTATGATCGTCGGGGCGTCGGGCACGATCCTCACCAACCTCATGGCCAAGGCCATGAACCGGTCGATCCTTTCCATCGTGGCCGGCGGCTTCGGCGGCGGTTCCACGGGCGTTGCGGCAACCAGCACCGGTGACCAGCACGCGAAGTCCACTTCAGCAGCGGATGCCGCGATCAAGCTCGCCTACGCCAACCAGGTCATCGTCGTGCCCGGCTACGGCCTGGCTGTGGCCCAGGCCCAGCACGCCGTGAAGGACATGGCCAAGGTGCTCGAAGCCCGCGGCATCGAGGTCAAGTACGCCATCCACCCGGTGGCCGGACGTATGCCGGGGCACATGAACGTGCTCCTCGCCGAGGCCGACGTCTCCTACGACGCCATGAAGGAAATGGACGACATCAACGGCGAGTTCTCACGCACGGACGTCACCATCGTCATCGGCGCCAACGATGTCACCAACCCCGCGGCCCGCAACGACCCCAACTCGCCCATCTTCGGCATGCCCGTGCTGAACGTGACCGAGTCCCGGTCGGTGATCGTGCTCAAACGCTCGATGAGCTCGGGCTTCGCCGGCATCGAAAACCCTCTGTTCTTCGCGACCAACACCACCATGCTTTTCGGCGACGCCAAGAAGTCCGTTGCCCAGGTGACCGAGGAGCTCAAGGCGCTGTAAGCGTTCTTGTTGCACGACCGCGCCTGATACCGGTGGTCGCTACGCCCGTTACCGTAGCGCCCACCCGTATCGGGTGCGCGCTACCCGGTTGCGGTAACCCTCGCCGGGTGGCCGGTCCCTGTCGCGTGATCGGTCTAGGGACCAGAGGGTGCGTGGCCGGCTCCGACATGTTCGATTTGGGAGATTAGGTAACTTTAGGAAAAATAGATAAACCAAACTAAAGTGCCTCAACTGTCCACGCGGAAAACATTGACAACCCGTACACACCGAATGCCGGCGCCGCACCTGAGATCCTCATCGGGCGAGACGCTCAGACGGAGGCCTTCGAGACGCTGCTCAAGCGACTTTCCCGCGGCAGGTCCGAGCAATCGATGATTATCACGGGGCTCCGGGGGGTTGGCAAGACGGTATTGCTCAATCGATTCGTCGAAATAGCCATCGCTTCAAAATGGGAAGTGATCGAGCTCGAGGCGAGCAAACACAACAACACTCATTTTCGTCAGGCAATGTTCTCGCAGCTAAAGTCAGCACTACTCCGGCTGGCACCGAGAGCTCGATGGACTGCTCGAGGCAAGCGCGCTGCCGAGGTGCTTAGCGCATTCGCGGTGTCAGTGGATGGCCAAGGCGCATGGTCACTCTCGTGGGATGTGCCACCAGCAGAAGGCTTTGCCGACCATGGCGATCTTGGCATGGATCTGACCGACGTACTTGTTGCGATTGGTGAAGCCGCGAAGGAGCAAGAAAAGGGATTGGTAATCCTAATTGACGAAGTGCAATTCCTGGGAAGCCCTCAACTCGAAGCCCTGATTCAGGCCGTACACAAGACGGTGCAGAAGAAGTTGCCCGTCACTTTCGTCGGGGCCGGTCTTCCTCAAATCACAGAACTAGCGGGCGATGCCAAGTCGTATGCTGAACGGCTCTTCAAATTTCCGAAGATTGGATCGCTCGAAGGCGACGACGCGCGAAAGGCGCTCACCGAGCCCGCAGCCAATGAGGGCGCAATTTTTAACGAGGATGCCGTCGACCTTGCAATGGAGATTACTCGGGGGTATCCCTACTTCATCCAGGAGCTCGGGTATCAGGTCTGGACGGTGGCGAACGCGCATCGGATCACCCGTGACGATGTTGCGATTGCAAAAGAAGCCTACGATTCCAAGCTTGACGGATCCTTCTTCCGAGTCCGACTCGATCGGTCAACGCCCCTTCAGACTGCATACATGAGGGCGATGGCTGAACTGGGGCCGGGCGCACAAAAGGCGTCAGATGTTGCGCGAATCATGGGACGAGAATCGACACAGGTCGGTCCGACTCGGGCGGAGTTGATAGAAATGGGCCTCCTGTATACACCGGAACATGGCTACGCCGCGTTCACTGTCCCCGACTTTGACCAATTCATGTTGCGGGCTGTTCCGACGTTGGACGTTCCCGCCCCACAACGACGGAAAAAAACCACGCCGACCCCGTAAAAAAGCAGCGGCCCTGCGCGGTAGGCCGGATTGAAGAAGCGGAACTTTCCAATGCTGATGCCGCAGAACCGCGGTTTGACTGTGTACAGCATCCGCTCGCCGTCATGATCCCCTTCGTGACCGACGACGTATAGATCCTGGATGACAACTCAAGTCGGGCAGCATTTGGCCGAGTCTAATTTGACTTGGTTTCAGCTAATTTGTCGAGCGTGGTTTCTACGTCTCGTGCGACCGTCGTCAGAAGGAGACGTCGATCCTTGTCTCTGTTTGAATTACCAGTTGTTCTGTCACTACTGGGTCAACGTCGCGCAGCGTTTGTTCGAGGTCTTCGACAGAAAGTACGGGGTGATGCCGAGCACATTGTGTATCGATGAGTGTCGTTACGTAGACAGCAACCGCACTAGCCCAGGACGGGATCTGCTCCCTATCCGGTTCCAGGCCCTCGTGCTGGGCCGCGTTCCGAGGGCGCCTGAGCTGCCTGATGTCCGGCAAGACGCCGGGAACCCAACGTTCGCCAAGTGACTCCTTTAGTTTGCTAATCTGGTCATCGAGATTGCCGCTTTTCGGCACGGGTACACCGCTGGTGACGGCCACGATGGCGCTGGCCCGCTCAACGACCGTATCTAGTGCTACCAGCGCCGTTCCGCGCCGGTATTTCGTGGCTCGATTGCATTGCAGGAGAGCGTTCTCCAGCGCCAGTCTGAGTGAGACAAGTTACTCGACTTCGTGGGGTGTTAGGGCGTCCATCTCGCGGTATCACGCACCTTTCGTCGTGCAGCCTAAGGTACCCGCTGACAGCGAACAATTGGGCCGACTGTGCTCTCAGCACAGCGTTGGAATCGCAGTAGATGCAGCGCCCCGGGAGCCGGGAGAGTCGTCGTTGTGCGTCAAGGACTGAAGACGGTCAGATTCTCGAACGACGTCACCCACCTATTGCTGAGGTCTTGCTCCAAACCAGGACAGCGGCCGCTCGCATCTCGCCCGTTGGGCCACCTGTCACCCGCCCCAGATAGGCTGAACCCATGACCTCACTGGCGACTGCATCCGGAATCAACAGACACGAACTTGACCCGGAGGTGCGCCCGCAAGACGACCTCTTTCGGCACGTCAACGGCAAATGGATCGCGCGCAGCGAGATCCCCTCCGACAAGGCCCGCTGGGGCTCGTTCATGATGCTTGCCGAAGACGCCGAGAAGGCCGTGCGCGAGATCATCGTCGAGGCACAGACCGCCCCCGCCGGCACCCTCGAGCGCAAGTTCGGCGACCTCTACACGAGCTTCCTCGACGAAGAACGCATCGAAGCGCTCGGCGCCACCCCGCTGGAGAGTGACCTGAAGGCGGTTGACGCCGTCACCACCATTTCCGAACTGCTCGCGACCCTCGGCCGCCTCGAGCGGGGCGGCGTCGCCGGCGCCTTCCACCTCTACGTCGACAACGACCCGGGCAACCCCGAACGTTACCTCGTCTTCATCGCCCAGGGCGGCATCGGCCTGCCCGACGAGTCGTACTACCGCGAAGAGAAGTTCGCCGACATTCGGGCCAAGTACCTCGAGTTCCTCGAGCGGATGTTCACCCTCGCCGGCTTCGCAGACGCCGCCGACCGCGCAGCGCGCGTTTTCGCCCTGGAAACCGAACTCGCCTCGCATCACTGGGACAAGGTCGAAACCCGCGACAGCGAGAAGACCTACAACCTGCGCACCTGGGGCCAGGTCTCCGCGCTCGCTGCCGGCGCGGACGTTGACCTCTGGCTGGAGGGCCTCGACGCCCCGGCCGGCGCTCTCGAAGAGGTCGTCGTGCGGGAGCCCAGCTACATCGCCGGCCTCGCCACCACCCTCACCGAAGACCGCCTTCAGTCGTGGCAGGACTGGCTGCGCTGGCAGGTCATCCGCTCGAGTGCTGCGTATCTGTCTGGTGAATTCGTGGAGGCGAATTTCGACTTCTACGGCCGCACCCTGAGCGGCACCCCGCAGCTGCGCGACCGCTGGAAGCGCGGCGTCTCGCTCGTGGAGGGCGCCCTCGGCGAGGCCGTCGGCCGCATCTACGTGGAACGCCACTTCAAGCCGAGCGCCAAGGAGAGCATGGACGTGCTCGTGTCCAACCTCGTCGCGGCCTACGAGAACAGCATCAGCACCCTCGAGTGGATGACCGAAGAGACCCGCACCAGGGCGCTCGAGAAGCTCAGCAAGTTCACGCCGAAGATCGGTTATCCCGTGAAATGGCGCGACTATTCCAGCCTCCAGATCACCGCAGACGACCTGATCAGCAACGTCAAGGCCGCTGGCGAGTTCGAGTTTCAGCGTGAGCTCGGCAAGATCGGCAAGCCGCTCGACCGCGACGAATGGTTCATGACCCCGCAGACCATCAACGCCTATTACAACCCCGGATTCAACGAGATCGTTTTTCCGGCCGCCATTTTGCAGTTTCCCTTCTTCGACGACGCGCGCGACCCAGCCGCCAACTACGGTGCGATCGGTGCGGTCATCGGCCACGAGATCGGTCACGGCTTCGACGATCAGGGCTCCAAGTACGACGGCGACGGCCGGCTCACCGACTGGTGGACCGCCGAGGACAAGGCCGCGTTCGAGCTGCGCACGACCGCGCTCATCGCGCAGTTCGAGGGTCTTACGCCGCTGGCCATCCCGGGCAACACCGTCAACGGCGCGCTCACGATCGGTGAAAACATCGGCGACCTCGGCGGGCTCTCCATCGCCTGGAAGGCCTACCTGCTCTCGCTGAACGGTGAAGAATCGCCGGTTATCGATGGCTTCACCGGCGCTGAACGCTTCTTCCTCTCCTGGGCCCAGGCGTGGCAGATGAAATTACGCGACGCTGAGGCCATCCGCTTGCTGGCGATCGACCCGCACTCGCCGAACGAGTTTCGCTGCAACCAGATCGTCAGCAACATTCCCGCGTTCTACGAGGCGTTCCAGGTGGGCGAAGCGGATGCCCTTTACCTCGCTCCCGAGAAGCGCGTCACCATCTGGTAGCCCGGTGGCCCCTGTCGGGGGTTAGTGTGGAGCAGGTTCTTCTGAGCCGGGGATGAGGCCAGCGCGGGGCGTTTGCCGAAGAGAGGATCGACCCAGTGGTCTATTCCAGGCGCGATGGCGACAGCGCTACCTCCAGCCGAGCGGATGCTGTCCCGGCCCGTTCCCGCCACGCCGCGCTCTCCGGTGGCAAGCACCGCACGGCGGACAAGCCTGAGGATTTCACCCGCGGCTTCGCGTTTCTCGGAGATCTCGCCCTCAACGGGGTGCAGGTCTCGGCGCGCGCGACCGACCTCGCGACCGGACGGGTGCTGTTCTCGGTCGACGATCACGTGTCGATGCCGACGGCGAGCGTTGGCAAGGTGCTGCTGCTGATCGAGGTGGCTGCACGACTGAACGACGCCGAATTCGGCCTGGCCACGATGCTCGAGCGGTCCGGCGCGGATGCCGTGAGCGATTCCGGTGTCTGGCAGCACCTGCAGATTTCACGACTCGGCGTCGCTGATCTCGCCGCGCTGGTCGGCGCGACGAGCGACAACCTCGCGACAAACGTGCTTATTCGCGCCGTCGGGCTGCACTCGGTACGCGCCCGCACCGAGCAACTCGGGCTCAGCCGCACGGCGCTGCTCGACCTGGTGCGTGACAAGCGCGGCCCGGACGACGCCCCACAGCTGTCCGTGGGCAGCGCCAAGGAACTCACCTGGCTGCTCACCGCGCTCGCCCGCGGCGAGATCGTCGACGCCGAGACGAGCGCGCGGGTGATCGGCTGGCTATCGCTCAACACCGACCTGTCGCTCGTGGCCAGTGCATTCGGACTTGATCCGCTGGCCCACCGGGAGAGCGATCACGGCCTGCTCATGGTCAACAAGACCGGGACGGCTGCGGGGGTGCGCTGCGAGGTGGGAGTCCTGCGGGGTCCGCGTGCCGGCGTGACCTACGCGGTGTCGATGGTGTTCGACGACGCCCAGCTGATGACCCGGCTCGCGGTGCTCGCTGGTATGCGCGCCGTCGGGGCGGACCTCCTGGAGTACGTGCACTGAGTTGCGCGTGCTGAGGTGTGAGTTTCGAATCCGATTTGAACGTTTCAAGCGCCTGAAACTCACACCTCGGTCATTAAAAGCTACGGGTCGGCTCGACGTGCCCGGTTCGCAGCCCTGCGAAGTCCCGCGCTGGTCCCTGCTCAAGTAGACAGTCTGACTAACTAGTGAGACTATGTAGTCATGCAACCGAAACCCTGGCCGGCCGATTGGATGCGCGCGGCCCTCAGCCTGTGCGTGCTTCGCACGCTCGCGCCCGGCCCGACCTACGGGTATGCGATCGCGACCGCGCTCGAAGCGGCGGGGTTCGGCGCCATCAAGGGTGGCACGCTCTATCCGCTGCTCACCCGCTTTGAGGCGGCCGGCTGGATCGCCGCCGAATGGCGACCGGGCGCCGGGGGACCCGGGCGCAAGTACTTCTCGCTCACCGATGACGGGCAGCAGGAACTTGCGGACCAGTCTGCCCACTGGCAACTTTTCTCCACCACCGTGCACGACCACCTGCAGAAAGGGCCGGCCGAATCATGATGACCAGCAACCCGATCGATCACGACAGCAGCGATTCCGATACGGCCGGCATCCGCTTGGCTGAGGCCGCACGGGAGACCGACAACGCGGCCTGGCTCGACGATTTCACGATCGAACTGCGCCTGCTCGAGGTGCCCGGCGCCGCCATCGGCGATGCCGTGGCCAGCGCCCGCGAGTTTCTCTCCGACTCCGGTGCCCGTGCCGAGGAGTCGTTTGGCAGCGCCGCCCGCTACGCCGTCGAGCTCGATTTGCCGACCCTTCCCGAGGACAAGTCATCGAATCGGGAGGTCCTGCTGACCAACGGAATCGGGTTGATCGGGCTGGTAGTGCTCGGCCAAACGTCCTACCCCCTCGCGGGCGGTGACGACGGTCTGGCCGTGCGACTGTGGATGGTCGTGTCCCTGGGGGTGACGCTGCTCCTGTTGGGGCTGATGCCGAGAGTCGTTTCCGTCCTCGTGCGCGCGCGGAACCGCCCGCTGACGGTGGGGTTGATCGTGGCAGGGGTATCGTTCGGCGGTATCGGTCCCGTTCTGCTCAGCGTGTGGTGGGGGCAGGCCGTGCTACTGAGCATTCCGGCATTGCCGGTCGCCATCGGGGCCGGAATCCTGCTTCTGGCGCCGGCCATCTGGAACCAGGTGCGTCAGAACCTGCAAAAGGATCTCATCATCGAGCCGGGCACCGGTGCCGCGACCCTCCCGTCCCGCGGGGTGCGCCTTCTGGCCGTGGGTGCCAACTGGATCATGGTCGTCTACGGTGCCATCAGCTTCGTGCTCACCTTCGCCCTCTACCCGAGTAATTGATGTCCGATCCAACAAGAGGGGCCGAATCATGACGACCAACCCGCGTGATCTCGAAAACGGCAGCGCGGACATCCGCTCGGCGAAGCTGGACGACGCAACCTGGTTCGACGAGTTCACGATCGAATTGCGACTGCTCGCGGTGCCGGGCATCGACATCGGCGATGCGCTGGCCAGTGCGCGGGAGTTTCTGGCCGACTCCGGAACGAGCGCCGAAGAGTGCTTCGGCAGCCCCAGGAACTACGCGGCCGAGCTCGGCCTGGCGACCATGCCGCAACGCGCGGTGAACGGGGTGGGCCTGCGGGCCGGTCTCGGTGTGCTGGGGCTCATCGGGTTCACGGTGTCGGCGCTGCCGCTCGTGCAGGGGGAGGCGGTGCGCGTCGATCTGCCCACCATCACCATGTTCGTCATCGTGATCGTCGGCGCCGTACTGATGCCCACGTTCCTGCGGTCGCTCGCGCGGGTGCGCCCGCGGGCCTGGATGTTCGTGGTCGCCGTCCTGCTGGGCTTGGCCCTCCCCATCGGGCTGAACCTCGCGATCGACTCCGCTGCTACTCTCTTCACGGTTCCCGCGCTGGCCGTCGTGATCATTTCGGCGCTGCTCGTGCTCGTTCCGGCGATCTGGAGCCAGGCACGCCATTCCCTGCGGGATGATCCCATCATCGACCCGGGCGTCACGCCGGCATCACGCCCCTCGCTCGCAACCCGCCTATTTCTGGGCCTGGTCACCTGGTCGATGGTGATGGCATCGATCGTGATCTGGCTGTTCGCGCTGTTCGGCGAGCCGGTTGCGCGCTAGGTCGCAGCTCAGACGATCGCGAGCTCCGGCCCGGCGGCGCTCAGCTTGCGGGCCTGGCGCGGGTCGATTCCGTCGTCGGTGATGATGAGGTCGAACTCATTGGCGTCGGCGACGTGGCAGAACGAGTTCTGACCGATCTTGCTCGAGGTCATGGCGAGCACTCGCCGCCGCCCCGACAGCATCATGGCACGCTTCACCTCGGCCTCGTCGGGAATGGTCGTCGTGAGCCCGGCCTCGGCGGTCAGGCCGTTGCCGCCGACGAACGCGACGTCCACGTTGAGCTGGCTGATGCGTGCCCGAGTCCACTCGTCGACCGCTCCCTGCGACACACTGCGCACCCGACCGGGCAGCGCGAGCACCGTGAGCAGCGGTTTACGCGAAAGCAGCCGCACAGCGGGCAGATTGTTGGTCACAACGATCAATCGCCGGTCCTCCGGAAAAACGGATGCGATCACCAGCGTGAGTGCGCCGGAATCCAGCAGCACAACGCCATCCTCCGGCAATTCCTGCAGCACACGCTGGGCGATGCGATGTTTCTGTGGCGCGTTCTCCAACCGCCGCTGCGCGAGGGCAATCTCGAACGGCGTGCTCTGCACCAGGCGGGCACCGCCGTGCTGGCGCCGGATGACGCCCTGGCGTTCGAGCACCACGAGGTCGCGGCGAATGGTCTCGGCGGTGACCTCGAGCGCGACGCTCGCAGCGGCCACGGAGATCTCGCCGGTGCCACCCTGCGCGAGCGCGATGATTGCGGCCTGTCGTTCCGCTGGATACATGCCTGCCTCCTCGCAGTCGACGGCGCGCAGCCGTCGCCTCAGACTAGCAATCCGACGGGCGGAAGCCGGCCGATGGCATCCGTTTTTGTGGTTTCGCAGCAAAAATAATGCAGACTCGGGCAATTTGTCGTCACAAAAACATCACAAAACCACAATTTAAGTTGCGTTTTCCACTCAATCGGGTCACAGTAACTACATACCAGTCCACAAGGACGTGTCGACGATGAAGAGGTTTGAGATGACGAAGTCTTATTCCATGAAGAAAAGGCTTGCCCTCAGCGCAATCGCCTTCTCTTCGGTGGGTGTGCTTTTGGCCGGATGCAGCGGAGCCGGAGGCGGCGCACAGCAGGCCGACGGCCCGGTGACACTGACCCTGGCTACGGTGAACAACCCGCAGATGAAGGACATGGAGGAGCTCAAGGGCGCCTTCGAAGATTCCCACCCCGACATCACGGTGAACTTCGTCGCGATGGAAGAAAACGACCTGCGTGACGCCGTCACCAAGGACGTCGCCACCCAGGGCGGCCAGTACGACATCGTCACCGTCGGCAGCTACGAGGTGCCGATCTGGGGCCAGAACGACTGGCTCGTCGACCTCGGCCCGCTCGCCGAAGCCGACACCGCCTACAACGTCAACGACCTGCTGCCGCCCGTGCGCGAAGCCCTCACCGTCGACGACAGCCTCTTTGCCGTTCCGTTCTACGGCGAGTCGTCCTTCCTGATGTACAACAAGGACATGTTCGCCGCGGCCGGCCTCGAAATGCCGACCAACCCCACCTGGGACGAGGTTGCCGGCTTCGCCCGCACCCTCAAGTCCGACGACGTGGCCGGCATCTGCCTGCGCGGCAAGCCCGGCTGGGGCGAGCTGTTCGCCCCGCTGACCACTGTCGTGCAGACCTTCGGCGGCAGCTGGTTCGATGAGGACTGGAACGCCGAGGTCAACTCGCCCGAGTTCACCGAAGCCGTACAGTTCTACACCGACCTCGTGAAGGATGCCGGCGAAGCCGACCCCGTCTCGACCGGCTTCACCGAGTGCCTCAACCTGTTCTCGCAGGGCAACGCGGCCATGTGGTACGACGCCACGAGCGCTGCCGGCCCCATCGAGGCCGATGGTTCCGCCGTCGCCGGCAAGATCGGCTACGTGCACGCCCCGGTCAAGGAAACCGAGGAATCCGGCTGGCTCTGGGCCTGGAACCTCGCCATTCCGAAGACCAGCAACAACCAGGACGCCGCGTGGGAGTTCGTGAGCTGGGCGACCAGCACCGAGTACATCAACCTCGTCGGCACCACTCTCGGCTGGGAGCGCGTTCCCCCGGGATCCCGCACCTCGACCTACGAGAACGCCGACTACCTCGCCGCAGCCTCGGCGTTCGCACCGATCACCAAGGACATCATGCTCGGGGTCAACCCGACGCAGCCCGGAGTGAACCCGCAGCCGTGGGTCGGCATCCAGTACGTCACCGTGCCGGAGTTCCAGGACCTCGGCAACCAGGTCTCGCAGGACATCGCCGACGTCTTCGCCGGCCGCGACACCGTTGAGAACGTTCTCAACAAGGGCCAGGAGCTGGCCCAGCAAGCCGGAGACGCCCAGAAGTAACCAGCACACAAACGCGGGCGGCGTCGATCAGGCGCCGCCCAAACCTCGTCAGTTCAACGCCGAGAACGAGAAGGAACTCAGAGATGACCGCGCCAGATTTGATCGTGGCTGAACCCGCGCAGGACCCGGCCCCCGCCGCATCACGCACGCTTCGCCGCCCCTCGACGCCGGAGCTGAGCGCCGGCCAGAAGAAGGCCCTCCGCCTGGCACGCACCTTGGTCTGGCCGGCCATCGTCGTCGCCATTCTCGTGACGCAGATTCCCTTCCTCGTCACCATCTACTACTCGTTCCAAAACTGGAACCTGATGCGTCCCGGCTCGCGCGGCTTCGCCGGCTTCGACAACTACGTGACCGTTTTCACCGGCGGCGCGTTCATGCAATCACTGTCGGCGACCGTGGTCATCACCGGTTCGTCGATCGTGCTCTCCGTTCTCTTCGGCCTCGGCATCGCCCTGCTGCTCAACCGCAAGTTCTTCGGCCAGGGCCTGGCCCGCACCCTCGTCATTACGCCGTTCCTCATGATGCCTGCCGCCGCAGCCCTCATCTTCAAATGGTCCATGCTCGACGCGAACGTCGGCATGGTCAACTGGGGCCTCTCGGTGCTCGGCGTCGACCCCGTGCAGTGGAACACCGACTTTCCCGCCCTCACCGTGATCATGGTGCTCACCTGGCAGTACACGCCGTTCATGATGCTCATCCTGCTCGCCGGGCTGCAGAGCCAGAGCAAGGAGACGCTGGAGGCGGCATCCGTTGATGGAGCCGGCCCAGTTCGCAGCTTTCTGCACATGACCCTCCCGCACCTGCGCCAGTACATCGAGCTGGCCGTGCTGCTCGGCGGCATCATGCTGCTGCAGGTCTTCGACCCGATCGCCATCATGACTCGCGGCACGGGCGGCACCAAGACCCTTTCCTACCTGCTTTACGAACGCGCCTTCGTGGGCCTCGAAATCGGCGAAGCGGCCGCCTATGGCGTGATCACCGTTCTGCTCACCATCATCGTGGCGAGCGTCGCCCTTCGCCTTCTCTTCAAGATCTTCTCCAGTGAAGGAGCCAAATCATGAGTACCGCCACCGCCACCAAGCCCGGCACCGTACCTCGCGCAAGCGCCCCGGCCCCGTCGCACCGCCGTGCCAAGCGGATGCGCCACCGCGCTACCAGCACGGCGCTCACCATTTTCACGTGGATCGTCACGCTCGGATTCTTCTTTCCGGTGGCCTGGATGGTCTTCACCGCCTTCAAGACCGAGTCCGCGGCGGCGACCCGAACTCCGACCATCTTCACCGCACTCTCCCTCGACCGCTTTAGTGAAGTGCTCGACCGCGGGTTCGGCGTCTACCTGCTCAACTCGCTCACCGCGAGCGTCATGAGCACCGTCATCGTGCTGCTGCTGGCAATTCCGGCGGCGTACGGCCTCTCCATACGCCCGATCATCAAGTCGACCGACGCGCTGTTCTTCTTCATTTCCACCCGGTTCATGCCGATCGCGGCCGCGATCATTCCCATCTATCTGCTGCTGCAGGGACTCGGAATGCTCGACAACATCACGGCCCTGAGCGTTCTCTACGTGGGCATGAACCTGCCGCTCGCGGTGTGGATGATGCGCTCGTTCTTCAGCGAGGTGCCGCTCGAGATCGTCGAAGCGGCCCAGATCGACGGTGCCAACTTCTTCACCGAGCTCGTGCGCGTGGTCATGCCCATCGTCGCCCCCGGCATCGCTGCGGCCGCGCTGATCTGCTTCATCTTCGCCTGGAACGAGTACTTCCTGGCCAGCCTGCTCACCTCCACCATGGCACGCACCACTCCCCCGTTCCTCGGCAGCTTCGTCGACGGGCGCGGGCAGTTTCTCGCGGTACTCTCGGCAGCATCGACTCTCGCGGTTCTTCCCGTGGTCCTGGCTGGCTGGCTGGCGCAGAAGCGCCTCGTCACGGGCCTCGCCATGGGCGCGATCAAGTAGTTGTAAGAACACCTGTCGTCGAGAACACCAGGGGAGCCCAGATGAAACCGGATCCAACCAGTCGCAGCGCCGATGACCGTCGCGCGAGCATTCTGCTCGCGCTCGCCGGTGCCGGCCGGGTCGAGGTGAACGAGCTCGCCGAGTCGCTCGCCGTTGCGGAGGAGACTATTCGCCGCGACCTGCGCACCCTCGAAGACGACGGACGGCTGCGTCGAGCCCACGGCGGTGCGATCAGCGTCGCCGACCCGGTCAACGACCTCGACCGGCTGACGGTGCCCGAACCGGTCGCCCACCCGGTCGCCACCCTGGCGGCGACCCTGCTGCCGGAGCGCGGCATCCTCTTTCTCGATGCCGGGCCGATTGCCGAGGCGCTGTCGGTGTGCCTGCCGAACTCCGCCGCGCTGCAGGTGGTGACGACCTCGATTCCGGTGGCCCTCGTGGCAAGCCGCAACTCCGAACTCTCGGTCTACAACCTCGGCGGTGCCGTCGATCCGGTCGACGACTCGCAATCCGGCCAGTGGGCCCGAGAATCGCTCGAGCACATTCGCATCGACCTCGCGTTCATCAGCGTGAGCGGCCTCACCCCGAGCGGCCAGCTGCTCGCTGCAAACCCGAAAGCCGCCCGCATCAAGCGCGCCGCAATGGATGCCGCCACCACCGTCGTACTCGTCGCCGACCATGACCAGTTCCAAGCGCACGGCCTGGTGAAGTTCGCTCAGCTCGACGAGGTCGACCACCTCGTCGTCGACGGGGAAGTGAATGACGCGATCCTCGCCCTGGCCGCCGAGGCCGGTGTGCCCGTGTTGCGTGCGAGCGCGCTCGAATCGGAGATCACACAGTGACGGCGGCCAGCCTGGCGTCGGAGATCGGCAGCTACCCGATCGACGGCCTGCTGTTCGACTGCGATGGGGTGCTCGTCAACTCCGACGAAGCCGCCGCCGTAGCCTGGAACGAATGGGCCGTCGAGTATGCTCCCGGCTTCGACTTTAACCGCGACATCATCCACGGCCGACCGGCCAGGGAGACAATCGCCGAACTCGTGCCGGCCGTCGACGTGCACCGCGCGGACCACGCGCTCATGCTGAAAGAGGTCGAAACGGCCCCGCTCGTGCGAGCCCTGCCCGGCGCCCGCGACCTGCTGCTGGCGCTGCCTAGCGCCCGGTTCACCATCGTGACGAGCGCCGTGGCCGTCGTGGCCCGCGCCCGGCTGCGGGCTGCTGGGCTGCCCTGCCCGGTGGGCCTCGTCACCTTCGACGATGTGACGCGCGGCAAACCCGCCCCTGACCCGTATCGCCTGGGGGTGCAGCGGCTCGGCATCGACCCGCGCCGAGCCGTCGTGTTTGAAGACGCCGACGCCGGCGTGGAGTCGGCGCAGGCCGCCCAGATCGGCCTCACCGTCGGCATCGGCGTGCGCGGACTGGACACCAGGGCGACCCTCGTTTTAGCAGACCTGGGCGGCATCCGCTTTGACGGCACCCTGCTGTATCTGGGCGGCGCAGTGCAGTTGCGCGCCGACCCTGCCTACGCTGCACCGACGCAATCGCCCACCGAATGAATGAGGAACGCATGACCGACACCACGACTCCCGCCCTGGCCCCGCTGCGCAACGCGACACTGTCGTCGCTGCCCGCGACCGTGCAGGTTCCCAGCTACGACCGCGCCGGTCTCACGGCCGGCATCGTGCACTTCGGCGTTGGCGGTTTTCACCGCGCGCACCAGGCCCTCATGATCGACGACCTGCTCGAGCAGGGCCTCGCCCGCAACTATGCCATCTGCGGTGTCGGCGTCATGCCCTCCGACGCCCGCATGCGCGACGCCCTGCTCGAGCAGGACGGCCTGTACACGCTCGTCGTGAAACACCCGGACGGCACGCTCGACGCCCGCGTGATCGGGTCGATCATCGACTACTTGTTCGCCCCCGACGACGTCGAGGCCGTGATCGTACGCCTCGCGAGCCCCGAGGTGAAAATCGTCTCCCTCACCGTCACCGAGGGCGGCTATAACATCCACCCGGTCAGCGGCCGGTTCGACCTCAGCAACCCGCAGGTCGCCGCCGACCTGCAAGCGGATGCCGCCCCCACGACGGTCTTCGGCCTCGTCGTCGAGGCCCTGCGTCGTCGCCGCGAACGCTCGACCCCGCCGTTCACCGTCATGTCCTGCGACAACCTACAGGACAACGGCCGCGTCGCCCGCCGCTCCTTCGTGGCCTTCGCCACGGCCAAGGACGCAGACCTCGGCGCCTGGATTGACGCCTCCGTGAGCTTTCCGAACTCTATGGTCGACCGCATCACCCCGGTCACAACCGACGACGACCGAGCCCAGATCGCGAAGGCCTTCGGTCTCGCCGACCGCTGGCCCGTCGTCTGCGAGCCGTTCCTGCAGTGGGTGCTCGAAGATGCGTTCACCGACGGCCGCCCGCCGTACGAGAAGTCGGCCGCCCAGCTCGTGAGCGACGTCGAACCGTACGAGCTCATGAAGCTGCGCCTGCTCAATGCGAGCCACCAGGGGCTTGCCTACTTTGCGCATTTGATGGGCTACCGCCTCGTGCACGACGCCGCGGCCGACCCGCTCATCGCCGGGTTCCTGCGCGCCTACATGGACCGCGAGGGATCATTGACGCTCAAGCCGGTACCCGGCATCGACCTCGAGGACTACAAGACGCAGCTCATCGAACGGTTCAGCAACCCGGGGGTGCGCGACACCGTTGCCCGCCTGGCCGCCGAGTCGAGCGACCGCATTCCCAAGTGGCTGCTGCCGGTGATCCGCGAGCAGTCCGCCCGGGGCGGCGAGCTCGCCCTCTCCGCCGCGATCGTGGCGAGCTGGGCCCGCTACGCCGAGGGCATTGACGAGCACGGTGAACCGATCGACGTCGTCGACCGCGTCAAAGACACCGTCATGCAGAACGCCACCGGTTACGCGAGCGACCCGCACTCCTTCCTGCTCGACCGGGACCTGTTCGGTGACCTGATCGACGACGACGCCTTCGTGGCGGCTTACGACCATGCGCTTGGCCTGCTGCACACGGTCGGAGCCCGGGGCACCCTCGAACATCTCCTGAAGTCCCTCGATTAGGCTGATCACAACTAGGTTTCAAAGGAGATGCGTTGGCACTGAAACGTCGCGTGGTGGTCGGAGTCGATTCCTCGACCCAGAGTTGCAAGGTCGTGAGCGTCGACGCCGACACCGGTGAGCTTTTGCAGCTGCAGAGCGCACCCCACCCCGACGGCACGAGCATCAACCCTGCGCGTTGGTGGGACGCCTTCGAGCAAGCCGGAGGCGCCGACGCGGCCGCTGGCGCCGGCAACGTGCTCGCTCTTGGTGTGAGCGCGCAGCAGCACGGCATGGTCGCCCTCGATGACACCGGCACGCCCGTGCACGACGCCCTGCTCTGGAACGATGTTCGCAGTGCCCCGCAGGCCAGAGCGCTCACCGAGCAGTACGGTGCCTCGATGTGGGCCGATGAGGTCGGCGTCGTGCCGGTCGCGTCGTTCACCATCACGAAGCTGGCCTGGATGCACGAGAACCGGCCCGAGCTCGCCGCCCGCGTCGAACAGGTGCTGCTGCCGCACGACTGGCTCACCTGGAACATTCTCGGCCGGCCCGTTGAGGCCACGACTGATCGCAGCGACGCCTCCGGCACCGGATACTTCTCGGTGCACAGCAACGAGTACCGCCTCGATCTGCTCGAGTCCGCCCTCGGCCGCGCAGCCAGTGTGCCGCGGGTGCTCGGCCCGTCGGAGCGGGCCGGGGTCACCAGCGGCGGCGTCATCGTCTCGGCCGGCGCCGGCGACAACGCCTCAGCCGCACTCGGCCTCGGGGCCGAAGAAGGCGACGTGATCGTGTCTATCGGCACGAGCGGCACCGTGTTCGCCAGCACCGCTGCCCAGATAGCGGATGCCTCCGGCTCGGTCGCCGGGTTCGCCGACGCCGCCGGCGGTCAGCTTCCCCTGCTCGCCACCATCAATGGCGCCCGCACGCTCGTGGCCACGGCCGGCATGCTCGACGTGAACATCGAACGCTTCGGCGCGCTCGCTCTGAGCGCCCCGATCGACGCCGACGGTCTGCTCATGCTGCCCTACCTCGACGGCGAACGCACCCCGAACCTGCCGGATGCCACCGGCTCGCTGACCGGCATGCAACGGGGCAATATGCGCCCCGAAAACCTGGCCCAGGCATCCGTTTTGGGACTGGTCTGCAGCCTCGCCGACGCACTCGACTCGCTGCGCAGCCACGGCGTGCCCGTGCGCCAGGTCATTCTGATCGGCGGCGGCTCACAATCGCCTGCCGTGCAGAAGATCGCAGCGGATGTCTTCGGCGTGCCGGTCCTTCTGCCAGCCCCCGGCGAATACGTGGCTCTCGGCGCCGCCCGGCAGGCCGCCTGGGCCCTTGACGGCGAGTTTCCCGAGTGGAAGCGCGAGATCGCGACCGAACTCACGCCCTCAGCCGCCCGGGACTGGGCCGTCGACGTGCGCGCCCGCTACGCCGAGCAGCGCGGCTTGATCTACGGGGTTTGACACTAGGGGTACCCGATGAACCAGAGCAGCCAGATCGCGACGGGCTGCAGGGCGATCGAGCCCACGAGCAGGCCGCGACGCAGCGGCTTCGACCGGGCGATCATTGGGTCGCCGAGCAGCGGTGCCAGCGGCAGCAGCAGACGAAACAGGCTCTGCTGCGGCAGGAACACGGCCACGAGGTAGAGCGCGTAGCTCGCCGAATACGCGATGACGTCCGGCCGAAGCGGATGCAGCGCCCGCCGCGACAACCACCACCCGAACCCGGCCACGAGCAGCAGAACCAGCACGATGCCTGCTACGCCGAGGTAACGGCCGGCCATCAGGATCCACGGCGTGAGCGGCACGAACGACGTCCGGCCCACAAAGCCGGTCCACCACGACAACTCCGTGGCGAGATAGGCATCGTGCACGCCCGTGACGGCGCCGGCCACGAGCGGCCAGGCCAGCCCGGCCGCGGCAATGCTCAGCCCGGCGGCCACGATCGCCCAGCGCTCGCGCCAGGGGAAGCGCTCGCGTTCCCGCCAGCGCAGCAGCAGCATGAGAGCGAGGGCCAGCGACAGCGCGAGCACGCCCGGTCGGGTGAACGCGGCCACCGCGGCGAGCGGAATCATCAGCAGGTAGCGCCGCTCCATCATCGCCCAGAGGCTCGCGAACACCAGGAACAGAAACAAGCTCTCGGCGTAGGCCACCTGCAGAATGAACGACAGCGGCCCGAAACAGAGCAGGGCCACCGCCCACAGCGCCGAATGGCTCCCGACTCGCGGTTCCAGCAGGCGGTGAAGCGCGAGCGCGGCCAGGGCGCCGAACAGGGTCGCCACGAGCACGCCGGCCACGTAGAAGTCGAGGCCGGTCAGCTGCGCCAGACCGCGAGACAGCCAGGGAAACACCGGCAGAAACGCCCAGACGTTTGGCTCGACATGTCCGGCGGCATCCGTCGGCAGCTCGGTCGGATACCCGTGCAGCGCAATTTGTCGGTAGAACGAGCTGTCCCACGACCCCGAGAAGGTGAAGAAGTTAGGGTCGCGCCGGTAGCTCGCGAAGGTCCAGCCAGCCCGCGAGGCGACGGCAAAAACGGTACCGAGCAGTGCGGTCGTGACGAGCCGCGACAGACCCCAGATCAGCAGCACGAGTCCCCACGGCGGCAGCTGACCGAGTCGGGTGCGGAGCGCGCGCAGCCGCTCTGCCCCACCCCCGATCGTCATCGGTCCAGACTAGCTGTCAGCAGCAGCGTCCCTGCGGGTTCTTGTCCTGCCGGTCCGTCTGGTCGCGCCAGAATTCGCGCTCGGTCATGAGCGGATGCGGCGCGCGGCCTGCGCCCGCGGCATCCGTTTCGCATTCACTCGCGTGGTGCGCCACATACTTCTCGTAGGCGTCCTCGCCGAGAATCCCCTTAAGGAACCAGACCACGCCGCGGGCGCCCTTGCGGACGCCCGCCAGAACGGTCATCAGTGACCCTTGACCTTGATTTTTTTCTCCACCGGAAGGGCATCCCACTCGGCCTGTAGTACCTTTTCGGGCGGGGTCATGATGAACCCGGCCGGCGCGAAGATTTGCGACTGCACGGCATCGTCTTCACTCGTGGCACTGGAATTCTTGCGGTAGGCGTTCCAGGTGGCCTGAATCGCAGTGAGGATCACGATGATCGCGAGCACGACGAAGACGATCGAGAGAACGCCCTGCACCATCGTGTTGCGCACGACAGCCTCCATGGCGAGAACGTTCGGGGCGGTGCCGAAGCTCGTCTCGCCAGCGGCGAGGGCATCGGAGAACGCGCGGTTCTGCGCGAAGTAGCCGATGGCTGGGGTAGTCGAGAAGATCTTCAGAAACGACGCTGAAATCGTGACGACAGCGGCGAAACCGAGCGGCAGTGCAACGACCCAGAGGTACTTAAACAGGCCCCGCTTGGCGACGATGGCCATGCACACGGCCAGGGCGATCGCCGCGAGCAGCTGGTTGGCGATGCCGAACAGCGGGAACAGCGTGTTGATGCCGCCGAGCGGATCCGTCACTCCCATGAGGAGCACGGCTCCCCAGGCGGCGACCATGATGGCCGTGGCGGCCCAGGCTCCGGGGCGCCAGGACGTGTTCTTGAACTTCGGGAAGAAGTTACCGAGGCTGTCCTGCAGCATGAAACGGGCGACGCGGGTGCCGGCATCCACTGCGGTGAGAATGAACAGGGCTTCGAACATGATGGCGAAGTGGTACCAGAAGCTCATCATCGACGCGCCGCCGACGAGCTGCTGCATGATGTGGGACAGGCCGACGGCGAGCGTCGGGGCGCCGCCGGTACGGGAGACGATCGACTCTTCGCCGACGTTGGTGGCCATGTCGGTCAGCATGCTCGGTGTGAGGTTGACGCCGGTCAGACCGAGGCTGTTCACGAAAGCGACCGCGCCCTGCACGGTGCCGCCGGTGAGAGCGGGCGAGGCGTTCATGGCGAAGTAGATTCCGCGGTCGATCGACAGCGCGGCGACCAGGGCCATGATTGCCACGAGCGATTCCATGAGCATGCCGCCGTAGCCGATGAACCGGGTCTGGCGTTCCTTCTGAATGAGTTTGGGCGTCGTGCCAGAGGCGATCAGCGCGTGGAACCCAGAGAGGGCGCCGCAGGCGATCGTCACAAACAGGAACGGAAAGAGGGTTCCGGCAACCACGGGGCCGGTGCCGCTCGTGGCGAAGTCACTCACGGCCGGCACGCTGATCTCGGGGCGGATGATGACGATCGCGACGGCGAGCATGCCGATCGTGCCGATCTTCATGAACGTCGAGAGGTAGTCGCGCGGGGCCAGCAGCAGCCAGACCGGCAGAATAGCGGCGATGAAGCCGTAGATGATGATGCCCCAGGCGATGGTGACCTTATCGAGGAGCAGGTAGGTCTGGCCGAAATCGGTGCCGGCCACCATGCCGCCGCCGACGATGGCGGCGATCAGCAGTACGAAGCCGATGATGGAGATCTCGGTGATCTTGCCCGGGCGGAAGAAGCGCAGATAGCAGCCCATGAACAGGGCGATCGGGATGGTCATGCCCACCGAGAACACGCCCCACGGGCTTTCGGCGAGAGCATTGGTGACGACGAGAGCGAGGATGGCGACGATGATGACCATGATCACGAGGGTCGCGATGAGGGCAGCGGTGCCGCCGATCACGCCGAGTTCGTCGCGGGCCATCTGGCCGAGAGAGCGACCGCCGCGGCGCATAGAGAAGTGCAGAATCAGGTAGTCCTGCACCGCGCCGGCGAGTACGACGCCGACGATGATCCAGATGGTTCCGGGCAAGTAGCCCATTTGTGCGGCCAGTACGGGGCCGACGAGGGGGCCGGCGCCGGCGATGGCAGCGAAGTGGTGACCGAACAGGACGCGGCGATCGGTGGCGGCGAAGTCCTTGCCATCGGCCTTGTACTCGGCCGGGGTGGCCCGGCGGTCATCGGGGCGAATGATGTGCTTCTCGATGAACTTCGAGTAGAAGCGGTAGCCAATGAGATAGGTGCAGATCGCGGCGAACACGAACCAGATGGCGTTGACAGTCTCACCGCGCACGACGGCGAGCATGACCCAGCTGAGGCCACCGAGCAGTGAAATAGCCGACCAGATGATGATTTTGAGAGGCGTCCACTGACGATCGTGGGCGTCAAGCTCCTCGGGATCCAGGGCGACCGCGAGGTCGTGCGGAATTCGTTTCAGAGCGGTCGATTCTTCGGTCGTGCTGGACGAAGCGCCCATTTCTCCTCCTTGAGCCAAGGCAAATTCTGTGAATCTGCCTACTAACGTTACATCCGCGCGAGAAAGGCTCCGAACCAGAGCGGGAACTCGGGTCGGATCGAGCGCGTAAAATGGGTAACCGGGCACTCGCCCGCATTCTGCGCCTTCGACCATTGGAGCCACCGTGGCGACGCCCACTCATCTTGATTCCGTCATCGCCCTCGCCCGCCACCGCGGTTTTGTTTTTCAGGCCGGTGAGATTTACGGCGGTTCCCGCTCGGCCTGGGACTACGGGCCCCTCGGCGTCGAGCTCAAGGAGAACATCAAGAAGCAGTGGTGGCGTTCGATGGTCACCAGCCGCGACGACGTCGTCGGCCTCGACTCGAGCGTGATTTTGCCTCGCCAGGTCTGGGAAGCATCCGGTCACGTCGAGGTTTTCAGCGACCCGCTGATCGAGTGCACCAGCTGCCACAAGCGTTTTCGCGCCGACCACCTCGAAGAGCAGTATGAGGAGAAGAAGGGCCGCCCGCCCGAAAACGGACTCGATGACATCGCCTGCCCCAACTGCGGCAACCGTCACATCTGGACCGAGCCGCGCGCCTTCTCCGGACTGCTCAAGACCTACCTCGGCCCGGTCGATGACGAGGCCGGCATGCACTACCTGCGCCCCGAAACGGCGCAGGGCATCTTCGTGAACTTCGCCAACGTGCTGCAGGCGTCGCGCTCGAAGCCTCCGTTCGGCATCGGCCAGATCGGCAAGAGCTTTCGCAACGAGATCACCCCCGGGAACTTCATCTTTCGCACCCGCGAGTTCGAGCAGATGGAGATGGAATTCTTCGTCGAGCCCGGCACGGATGAGACCTGGCACCAGTACTGGATCGACACCCGCATGAAGTGGTACACCGACCTCGGCATCAATCCCGAGAACCTGCGCCTGTTCGAGCACCCGGCAGAGAAGCTCTCGCACTACTCCAAGCGCACCGTCGATATCGAGTACCGTTTCGGCTTCACCGGCACCGAATTCGGTGAGCTCGAGGGCGTGGCGAACCGTGGTGACTTCGACCTGTCAACGCACGCCAAGGCATCCGGTAAAGACCTCTCGTACTTCGACCAGACCAAGAACGAGCGCTGGACGCCCTGGGTGATCGAGCCCGCCGCCGGCCTGACCCGCTCGCTGATGGCCTTCCTGGTTGACGCCTACGTCGAAGAAGAGGTTCCGAACAATAAGGGCGGCGTCGACAAGCGCACCGTACTCAAGCTCGACCCACGCCTGTCGCCGGTGAAGGCCGCCATTCTGCCGCTGTCGCGCAATGAGAAGCTGTCGCCGATGGCCCGCGAGCTTGCCTCGAACCTGCGCCAGCTCTGGAACGTGGATTTCGACGACGCCGGAGCCATCGGTCGTCGCTACCGTCGTCAGGACGAGATCGGCACGCCGTACTGCATCACGGTCGACTTCGACTCGCTCGACGACCAGGCGGTGACTGTGCGCGACCGCGACACCATGGCGCAGGAGCGCGTGCCGCTCGCCGAGCTCGAGGCCTACCTGGCCGTGCGCCTCCGCGGCGCGTAGCGTGTGAACGGATGGTGGTGGCCGAGTCGGCCGCCACCATCCGCTGGTCGAGACCGCCATGGCCCAACGCCAGCCGGCCTCGAAAGCGGATGCACCGGCATCCGTCGTGCAGACTGAGACCATGAAAGCGGTCTATTTCGAAGAGTTCGGTGTTCTTCCGATGCTGCGCGAAGTGCCGGAGCCGCGTTTGAGTGCGGCCGGCGTGATCGTGCGGGTGGAGGCCACGGGCCTTTGCCGCAGCGACTGGCACGGCTGGCTCGGCCATGACGCCGACATCGCCCTGCCGCACGTTCCCGGGCACGAACTGGTCGGCGTGATCGATGAGGTCGGGCCGCTCGTGCGCCGGTTCCGAGCGGGCCAGCGGGTGACCGTGCCCTTCGTCTGCGCTTGCGGCGAGTGCCCGGAGTGCGACGCCGGAAACGGCCAGGTCTGCCGCAACCAGACCCAGCCCGGTTTCACTCACTGGGGCTCCTACGCCGAGCGGGTCGCGCTGCACAACGCCGACGTGAACCTCATCGCGATTCCGGACGACCTCGACGCCGGCGCCGCAGCGCTGCTCGGCTGCCGGTTCGCCACCTCGTATCGCGGGCTCGTGCACCAAGCCCGCCTCCAGGCGGGCGAAACTCTCGTGGTCGTCGGCTGTGGCGGAGTGGGCCTGAGCGCGATCATGATTGGGCAGGCGCTGGGAGCCACGGTGATCGCCGTCGACATCAGTGCCGATGCGCTCGACGCGGCGACTCGGGCCGGTGCGGCCCACGTGGTCAACTCGACCGGGCTCTTCGATGCCGAGGTGGTCGCACGCATTCGGGCGCTTACCGTGGACGGCGCGCAGGTGAGTCTCGAGGCGCTTGGCCGGGAGAATACCGTGGCTATCAGCATCCGCTCGCTGGCTACTCGCGGGCGGCACGTGCAGATCGGCCTGCTGGCCGACGACCCGCGGATGCCGCTGGGCACGGTGATCGCGCGGGAACTGACCGTGCTCGGCAGCCACGGAATGCCGGCCCACGACTACCCGGCGCTGCTCGACCTCGTACTGAGCGGCCGACTGCGCCCCGCGGACCTGATCAGCCGCCGCATTTCCCTGGCCGAAGCACCGGCGGCCCTCGCTGCCATGTCCACGCCCGGCGCGCCGGCCGGCGTCACGCTAGTCGAGGTTGCCCGCCCCTGACCGTCGCGCGCTGCCACCTTCGGCCCCTTGAACCGGGGAGGTCAGCTAGGAAGCTATGGAGCCGGCGGCATCCGCTGTACCGGCGACGGGCAGTGTGACGTCGATGCCGAACAGGGCGTCGAGGCCGGTCAGGTAGGCGTCTTGCTCGCCGGCGCGGGCCAGGTCGCGGGCGCGCACCATGGGGGTGTGCAGCAGCACGCCGGCCAAGTGACGCAGGGCCGACTCGGTGGCCTCACTCGAGTCGCCGCGGCTGCGAGCCCGGGCGATCTCGGCGTCGCGCAGCTCGAACACGTAGCTGCGCAGGGCGACGACGGCCGGGGTGAGGCTCTGTTCTTCGGCAACATCGGAGAACTTGCGGGCCGCCTTGCCGACGATTTCGCGGGCCTCGGTCGTGGCGTTGAGCTCTTCGAGCGGGGCGTGGATACTGATGGTCTCGAGGTCGAGAAGCTCGACGCCGGGAACCAGGGTGACATCGGGGGCGACGTTGCGGGGCAGGCCGAGGTCGATGATGAGCTGCGGCGGTGCTTCGGGTCCTGAGTCGGCCGGGCACAGCCGGGCGGGAGCGTCGGCGGTGGCGCCAGCAATGGCGAACGGGTCCGTGCCGATCTCGGCACGACCACGGGCGATCAGGGCGGCATCGATCACGTGGTCGTCGCGCAGAGTGCAGGTGACGACGACGTCGGCACGGGCCACCTCGGCGGCGAAATCCTCGGCGGATACGGCGTCAATGTCGTGCGAGGTGGCGAATCCGACGGCCCGGCCAGAGGGCGAGTACACGCGCACGTTCTCGGCTCCGCGGTCACGCAGGGCGGCCAGCGAGGCGCCGGCATAGCGTCCGGTGCCGACCAAAAGCACGCGAGCGCTGGACCAGTCGCTGACCCGGCTTTCGGCCAGCTCGAGGGCGAGGCGCACGATCGAGCGGCCGGCCGATCCGATGCCGGTGCGGTTCTTCACGCCGCGCGAGGTCTGCGAGGCCCGCTGAAACAGACGCTCGAGCTCGGGGCTCGTGGTGCCGTCGGCGCGAGCCTGCTCGAGCGCGCGGCGCACTTGGCCGGCGATTTCGACCTCGCCGACGACGACGGATTCGAGCCCGCTGGTCACCGCGAACAGGTGCTCGGCCACGCCATTGCCGTGCACGAGGGTGAGATTGTCGCGCAGAACGTCGATATCGAGGCCGCTCGAGGCGCTCACGGCCTCAATCGCGGCGTAGACGGCGGGCAGCGGCGACACGCCGTAGGGCTCATCCAGGTCGAGGTAGGCCTCGAAGCGGTTGCAGGTCGCGACGACGACGGCACCGCTGAGTGGCCCATGCTGCTCAACCATGCGGGTGGCCGAAGAGCCCCCGCCCACAGACAATTTCTCCAGCACATCGAAGGTGGAGTTTTTGTGGCTGGCGGAAAGAAGAATGAGCACTAGCCGATTCTACGACTTCTTGCTGTACGCTTCCGTCGCGCGCCGTCAGGGATATTTGAGAGAATGGGCGTGATGATCCTCGACGCGCAGCATCCACTCTCCTCCGGCCTCACCGCCGACTCCCGCCTGATCCAGGCCTACCAGGGCACCCGGCCCGCCGTGACCCCGGTGTGGTTCATGCGCCAGGCCGGGCGATCGCTGCCCGAATACCGCGAATTGCGGGTCGGAACGCGCATGCTCGACGTGTGCCTCGACCCCGAACTGGCGAGTGAGATCTCGCTGCAGCCGGTGCGCCGCCACAACGTCGACGCGGCAATCTTCTTCAGCGACATCGTCGTTCCCCTGAAGCTCGTCGGGGTCGACGTGTCGATCGTGGCCGGCAAGGGTCCCGTTCTCGGCAAGGCCGTGCGCACCAGAGCGGATGTCGACGAACTCACCTCCCTCGACCCCGCCACTCTGGAGGAGGCCCTCGCGCCGATTCGGGGCGCCGTGGCCCTGGCGGTCTCGCAGCTCGGGTCGACCCCGCTGATCGGCTTCGCCGGTGCCCCGTTCACCCTCGCCGCCTACCTGGTCGAGGGCGGTCCCTCCAAAGACCACATCCACGCACGAACCCTGATGCACTCCGAGCCTGAGGCCTGGGCAAAGCTCATGGCCTGGACCGCCGATGTCACCGGCCGGTTCCTGCGTGCCCAGGTGGTCGCCGGCGCGAGCGCGGCCCAACTGTTCGACTCGTGGGCCGGAGCGCTCTCGCTGGCCGACTATGCGGCATCCGTTGCTCCAGCCTCGGCTGCGGCGATCGCCCACGTGCGCGATCTCACCTACACGGTGCCCGGCGCCGACGACGTCTCGGTTGATCGCAACGTGCCGATCGTGCACTTCGGCGTCGGCACCGGCGAACTACTGAAAGAGATGCACAACATCGGAGCCGACGTCGTTGGCGTTGACTACCGCGTACCGCTCGACGAGGCCAACCGCCGGCTCGGCGGCGCGGTTCCGGTGCAGGGCAACGTCGACCCGGCCCTGCTCGCAGCTCCCTGGCCGGTGCTCGAAGCGCACGTGCGCGACGTACTCGAACGCGGCCGCAGCGCACCCTCCCACGTACTCAACCTCGGCCACGGCGTTCCGCCCGACACCGACCCCGACGTGCTGACCCGCCTGGTCAGCCTCGTGCACGACGTGAGCGCGGCCGAGTAGGAGCAACAGAATGATCGACGTTCTCGTGATCGGCGGGGGAGTGGCCGGTCTGGTGGCCGCCCGTGAATGCGCTCAGGTTGGTCTGGCCGTCACCATCATCGAGGCAACGGATGCCGTCGGCGGCCCGGTCGCCGGCCACGTTCTCGACGGGCTCAGTCTTGACAGCGGAGCCGAGAGCTTCGCCGTGCGCGGCGGAACCGTCGCCGCTTTCGTCGAGGACCTCGGCCTCACCGACCAAATCGTCGCCCCCAACGTGGCCGGCGCCTGGCTGCACCTGCCCGCGCTCGACTCCGGCTCGCTGTCCCGCGCCCGCGCCCGCGCCCGCGCCCGCGCAAAGAAGGTCGCCGCCGGAACCGCCCTGCAACGCCCGTCAGCGGATGCCTCGGTGAGCGTTCCGCTCCCCAAGGCCGGCGTTCTCGGAATTCCCGGTTCCCCACTCGCCGACGACGTGCGCCGCGTGATCGGCTGGAAGGGGTCGCTCCGCGCCTACCTCGACCGGCTCATGCCGGTGCTCACCATCGGCCGGGAGCACAGCCTCGGCGACCTCGTGAAAAAGCGCATGGGCGCGCGAGTACTCGACCGCCTGGTCGAACCGGTTGCCTCCGGCGTCTACACGACGAGCGCCGTCGACCTCGAAATCGACGTCGTCGCCCCCGGACTCAACCGCGCCCTCACCACCGCCGGCTCGCTCTCCGGCGCCGTCTCAGCCCTGCGGTCCGGCGCGCCCGCCGGCTCCAACGTCGGCGGGCTGCTCGGCGGCATGGCCAGCCTGCCCGCAGCCATCGTGACCGCCCTCGAGCGCCACAACGTGAGCATCCTCACCGGCACGACGGCCGAGACCCTGGCTCGCTCCGGTACCGACGATGCGCCGACCTGGTCCGTCACCGTCACCGTCACGCGCCCCGCGGATGCCGCGCCCGCCGACCCGGCTGACCCGATCGACTCAGCTGACCCCGCCGACGTCGGCACCACGACCCAGACCATCACCGCCCGCTACGTCATCATCGCGACTCAGGGAGCCCAGGCGCTGCGACTGGTCAATCCGCTCGGCGCCCAGTTCGATGCGCTCGCCGAACTCGACTGGCCGGCCCCGACCGCGGTGACCCTCACCTCGCTCGTGCTCGATGCGCCCGCCCTCGACGCTCACCCGCGCGGCACCGGCGTGCTCGTCTCGATCGACGCCCCCGATGTCACCGCGAAGGCGCTCACGCACGTCACCGCAAAGTGGGCCTGGGTCGCCGACGCGGCCGGCCCCGGCCGGCATGTCGTGCGGCTGTCCTATGGCCGGGCGGGTCACCCCAACCCGACCGATGACCTCAGCGATGTTGAACTGCAGGCGCTCGCCCTGCACGATGCTGCCACCCTGCTCGGTGTGCCGCTTCCGGCCGGCTGCGTGCGCGCCTTCGCCCGCACCGAGTGGCGTGACGCGCTGTCACCGGCCACTCTCGGTGCGCCCGAACGCGCCCAGCTGGTGCACGAGGCCGTGGCCGCGACGCCCGCACTGGAGATCACCGGTGCTTGGCTGGCCGGAACCGGCCTCGCCTCGGTCATCCCGCACGCCCTCGAGGCCGGCGACCGCATTCGGCACGCCGCCCTCGGCCTGACCATCACCGCCCCTGACCTCTAGCGGACGCCGAAACTGTGCACTTCCTGTATTGATACGAGCGCGGTGTGACATACCCGGGCGCACCCGAGACCGAAACGGCGAACCGGGTTACTCTGGGGAGACCTTACGAAAGTGGAGACTCAATGCGCGGAAAGCTTCTGTTCATCACGGGCGGACTCGTCGGCTACGTGCTCGGTGCACGCGCCGGCCGCAAACGCTACGACCAGATCGCCGCCGCTGCCAATGATCTCTGGAACGCCAAACCTGTGCAGCGCCGGGTGACCGAGGTGCGCGATGCCGCCCTCGATCTGGTTGGAGACGTTCCCTCCACCCTGTATAAGGCCGGCAAGAAAGCGGTCAACCAGGCGGTCGCGAAGAAAAAGCAGGCTTCCACCCCCGCCGTGACCACCCCAGCCGCCAAGGCGAGCACGACCACGAGTCGAACGGCCGCCGCAAAGCCGAAGCCGAAAGCGACCCCTAAAGCCAAGCCCGTCGAAGACGATTCCGACGCGCAGTAAGCCCGACGGTAACTCGTAGAATTCTCAGACACCCGAAACACCGACACCCGAACCTAGGGAAGGCAATCCGTGACTAGCAGTGGATTCAACCCGAAGAGCAAACGCCCGTTGCTCGCCCTGATCGGGGAGCTGCCCGGCCAGATCAGTGCCCTCGTCAAAGCCGAACTGGATGCCTTCAAGGCCGAGTTCGCCACGAAGGCCAAGAACTTCGGGGTTGGTGCTGCCCTCTTCATCGTGGCCGGAGCCATCCTCTTTTTTGCACTCGGAGTGTTCGTCGCCCTCGCGGTGATCGCGCTGGCTCTGGTGTTGCCGCTCTGGCTGGCCACCCTCATCGTGGCGGTGGCGCTCGTGCTGCTCGCCGTCATCCTCGTGCTCATCGGTGTCAATCGGGTGAAGGCAGCCACGAAACCAGACCCCGAGGGCGTGCACGCGAGCATCCGCCTGGACGCAGATGCATTCAAGGGAGTTGGCGAATATGACACCAAATAGCGGCACGCAAACCGAGAAGCACGGCATCGGCGATCTTCGTGCCGAAGCGCGGCACGCGCGGGCCGAACTCGCCTCGACGCTCGACGCGATCGAGTACAAGTTCAACTTGCCCAAACAGCTGCGCATCAAACGGCGTCAGCTCTCCCACGCCCTGCGCCAGCTCGGCGAAGACAGTCCGGCCGCTCTCGTGGGCATTGCCGTCGGAGCGGCGACCGTCGTGGGCGTTATCGTCTGGTTCGGAGCCTCAGCGGTGGCCAAGAACCGCTAGTTCCCACCAGGCCCGCTCGGTCGGTTCACAGGAACCGGTGGGCTCATTTTGGTGCCGGGCGCAATACAGAGCAAACTAGAGCCATGACTCACCCGGCTGCCGGAGAGGCAGTACCCAGCGTTCAGCCCACCACCCCCACCGATTCCGAGGTACCCGCGGCTTCGCCGCAAGGCTTCACCCTCTTTACCGTTCTGCGAAAAGATCCGCACAATCCCGACGACCTCGACGGCCGCGATGTACCGCACGCCGTGAACGAGCTCGACGATGTGCTGGCCCTGATCGAAGCCGAGGGCGTCACCGTGCGCGGCTTCTACGATGTCTCCGGCCTCAAGGCCGACGCTGACGTCATGATCTGGACCCATGCGCCCGAGGCTGAAACCCTGCAATGGGCCAACCGCGAACTGCGCCGCAGCCGCCTGCTCAAGAGCCTGCTGCCCACCTGGAATGCCATGGGCGTGCACCGCGACGCCGAATTCAACAAGAGCCACGTGCCCGGCTTTCTGCGCGGCATCGAGCCGAAGGCCTGGCTCACCATCTATCCCTTCGTGCGCAGCTTCGAGTGGTACCTGCTTCCCGAGGAAGACCGCAGTCGCATGCTTGCCGACCACGGCCGCAAGGGTGCCGCCTACCGCGGAGCCATCGCCAACACTGTCTCGGCCTTCGCCCTCGGCGACTACGAATGGCTGCTGCCGATCGAGAGCGACGAACTCACCGAACTCGTCGACCTGATGCGCGGCCTGCGCGACACTGAAGCCCGCCGCCACGTGCGGGAGGAGATCCCGTTCTTCACCGGACGCCGAATCTCGACCGCAGAGCTCGTCGAGGTGCTGCAGTAATGGCACAGTACGACGCCGTCCTGCTGGCCGGTTTCGGCGGACCCGAAGGCCAGGACGACGTGATCCCATTCCTCCGCAACGTGACCGGAGGCCGCGGCATCCCCGAGGAACGCCTCGAAGAGGTCGCCACGCACTATCGCCACTTCGGCGGCATCAGCCCGATCAACGACCAGAACCGCGTGCTCAAGGCGGCACTGCAGGTGGAGCTCGACCGGCGCGGCATCGACCTGCCCGTGATCTGGGGCAACCGCAACTGGGCGCCGTACTTGAAAGACACGATCAGTGAGGCGCACGAGGCCGGCCAGAATCGCCTGCTCGCGATCGCGACCAGTGCGTACAGTTCCTACAGCGGATGCCGCCAGTACCGTGAAGACTTCGCCGCCGCGCTGACCGACAAGGGCCTGAACGACACGGTGCACATCGACAAGATCCGCCAGTTCTTCGACCACCCTGGTTTCGTGACCCCGTTCATCACCGGCGTGACCCAGGGACTGGCTGACGTCGTGGCAGCTGTCCCCGGCATAAACGTCGACACCGAGGTCGAGATCCTGTTCTCGACCCACTCCATCCCGATGACCGATGCGAACAAGAGTGGCCCGCCCGAGCGCGGCTTCAGCGAGGGCGGTGCCTACGAGGCCCAGCACCGCGCCGTTGCCCAGGTCGTCATGGACTCCCTCGTGGAACCGGACGATTCCTCGGTGCCGCTCAAGACGCAGTGGCAGCTTGTCTACCAGTCCCGCAGCGGCCCGCCCAGCATGCCGTGGCTCGAACCCGACATCAACGACGCGATCGCCCTGCTGCCGGCCCGCGGCATCCGTGCCGTCATCATCGTGCCGCTCGGTTTCGTGAGCGACCACATGGAGGTTATGTGGGACCTCGACAACGAAGCGATGGAGACGAGCGAGAAGTTCGGCATCACGGCGGTGCGTGTGCCGACCCCCGGTGTGTCGCCCGACTTCGTCAGCGGCCTCGTCGACCTGATCGAGGAACGCCTGAACGACACACCGGTGGAAGACCGCCCGGCCGAGACCACTCTCGGACCCTGGTACGACGTTTGTCGCCCCGGTTGCTGTGAGAACGTGCGCCTCGGCTTCAAGCCGGCCGTCGCCGGAATGGCGCCATGACCGTGATCCGCGTGGGCACCCGCGCGAGCGCCCTGGCGCTCGCGCAGACCCAGACCATCGTCAACCGCATCGCGGCTTCGGCCGGTGTCGAGGTCGAAATCGTGCGCGTCACCACGCACGGCGACACCTCGACCGAGCCGCTCTCGAGCCTCGGCGGCACCGGCGTGTTCGCGAGCGCCCTGCGCGAAGCCCTGCTGAACGATGAGTGCGACGTTATCGTGCACTCGTTCAAGGACCTGCCGACCGAGCCCCACCCGGGCCTCGTTATCGGCGCAACCCCCAAGAGAGCGGATGCCCGCGACGTGCTCTGCGCGCGCGCCGGCTTCACCCTGGACACCCTTCCCGAGGGCGCCCGTGTGGGAACGGGCTCGCCGCGCCGAGTAGCCCAACTGCTGGAGCGTCGCCCCGACCTCACGATCGTGGACATTCGCGGCAACATCGACACGCGCCTCGGCCGCGTCGCCGAGGGCGACCTCGACGCCGTCGTGCTCGCCGCCGCCGGCCTCGGACGTCTCGGTCGGCTCGATTCGCTCGCGCCCGAATTTCTCGACCTGTCGGCCTGGCCGACCGCTCCGGGCCAGGGTGCGCTCGCCATCGAGGTGCGCGCCGGCAGACCGGAACGCCTGCTCGGCGTTGCGCTCGCCGCCATGAACCACGCCTCCACTCAGGCGACGACCACCGCCGAGCGCACGGTGCTGGCCCGCCTCGAAGCCGGCTGCGCAGCACCGATCGGCGCGACCGCGGTCGTCGACGATGGGCTCCTCTTCCTCACCGCCACCGTGTACAGCCCTGACGGTTCCCGGAAGGTCACCAGCTCGCACGCGGCGACCCCCGATTCGCACTCCGCCCTCCATCTCACCGAAGCCGCGCTCGACGTGGCCGAACGAGTATCCATAGATCTTCTGGCCGGTGGCGCGGCCGAGTTCTCTCCCCTGAAAGTGACTGAGTGACCCACGTGACCAATCGAATGACCAAGCCTCTCGCGGGCTGGCGAGTTCTCGTTCCGCGCGGCGGCCCCTGGGGAGACCAGGTGGCAGCAAATCTGCGGGCCAAGGGTGCGCATCCGATCGTCGCCCCCATGATCAACTTCGCCGCGACCGACGACGCCCCAGCCCTCGACGCGGCGCTCACCCGCCTCGCCGCCGGCGATTTCGACTGGATGACCATCACGAGCGCCACGACCGTCGACGTTCTGTCGTCGCACCGTGCGATCATCGCACCGGGAACACGCGTCGCCGCGGTCGGCGAGACTACAGCGGCCGCGCTCATCGCGGCCGGATACCACGTGGACATCGTCCCCTCCGAAGACAACTCCGCCCGCGGTCTGCTCGAGGAATGGGAGACCGCTACGGCCGGGGTCATCCCGTTACGCGTGCTGACCCTGCGCAGCGAGATCGCCAAGCCGCTGCTCTCCGAGGGGCTGCGCCGCGTCGGCCACGACGTGCAATCAGTCGTCGCCTACCGCACCATCGGTGTTCCGGTCAGCGACCAGGTCGTCGCCGATGTGAAAGCGGGCCTCGTGCACGCCGTTCTCGTGACGAGCGGCAGCGTCGCACGCCAGGTGCGCGAGCAGTTTGGCGACATTCCTGAACGCACACTCGTAGCCTGCATCGGTCCGCAGACGGCGAAGGACTCGCGGGCCCTGGGACTGCGCGTCGACGTTGTCGCCTCCGAACGCAGTGCCGAGTCGCTGATCGAAGCACTCGTCGACGCGGCGCTCGCGGGAGCCGCCCCGGCGGCCTGACCGAGCAGGTAACGAGCGGATAACGAAACGTACAGCCTGGCGGCGTAAGGTACAGAGGTGACCAACCCCGTTATTCGCCCCCGACGCCTGCGCACCAGCCCCGCGCTTCGTCGCCTGGCCAGTGAAATTCGTGTCCACCCGGCGGAGCTCGTTCTCCCTATGTTCGTGCGCGAAGGCGATGAGCAACGCCCGATCAGCTCGATGCCCGGCGTCGTGCAGCACAGCATCGATAGCGCCCGACGCGCTGTGGTGCAGGCAGCCGAGGCCGGCGTGGGCGGTGTCATGCTGTTCGGCGTGCCCGAAGTGCGGGATGCGATTGGTACCGGCGCGACCGACCCTAAGGGAATCCTCAACCTCGCCACCCGCGCACTGGTCGACGAGATCGGTGACGCGCTCGTCGTGCAGACCGACCTGTGTCTCGACGAATTCACCGATCACGGTCACTGCGGCGTGCTCGCGGCCGACGGCCACGTCGACAACGATGCCACCCTCGAGCGTTACCGCGACATGGCGCTGGCTCAGGCCGCGGCGGGTTCCGCCCTGCTCGGTCTCTCGGGAATGATGGACGGTCAGGTCGCCGCCGTGCGGGGAACCCTCGACCTCAACGGCTTCGAAGACACCGCCGTGCTCGCCTATTCGGCCAAGTACGCCTCCGCCTTCTACGGCCCGTTCCGCGAAGCCGTCGCCTCCACCCTGGTCGGCGACCGCCGCACCTACCAACTTGACCCGGCCAACCGGCGCGAGGGTGTGCGTGAGGCCCAGCTCGACATCGACGAAGGCGCCGACATCGTCATGGTCAAGCCGTCCGGCAGCTACCTCGACGTGCTCGCCGAAGTTGCCGCCATGAGCAATATTCCGGTTTGGGCATATCAAGTTTCCGGCGAATACGCCATGATAGAGGCCGCTGCCGCTCAGGGCTGGATCGACCGCCGCCGCGCCGTCGAAGAGTCGGTCCTCAGCATCCGCCGGGCCGGAGCCGACGCCGTACTTACCTATTGGGCCGTTGAACTGGCCACCTGGCTCAAGGAGGAGCGAGCATGACCAACACGATGTCGACACCCGTGGAGCACGCACCCACCCACAATGACGAACTGTTCGACCGCGCCCGCCGAGTGATTCCCGGCGGGGTCAACTCGCCGGTACGCGCCTTCGGCTCGGTCGGCGGCACCCCGCTCTTCCTGGTGAAGGCGGCCGGCGCCTACGTCACCGACTCCGACGGCCGCGAGTACGTCGACCTGGTCAATTCGTGGGGACCGGCGATTCTCGGCCACGCGCACCCCGAGGTTATCAAGGCCGTTCAGGATGCCGCCGCCCTCGGGCTTTCGTTCGGCGCATCAACGCCGGCCGAGACTGAACTGGCCGAGCTCGTCGCTGAGCGGGTCGGCGCGGTCGAAAAGCTGCGTCTGGTCTCCACCGGCACTGAAGCCACCATGACCGCCATTCGCCTGGCCCGTGGGTTTACCGGTCGTGACCTGCTGATCAAGTTCGCCGGTCACTATCACGGCCACTCCGACGGCCTGCTCGCCCAGGCCGGCTCCGGCCTCGCCACGCTGGCTCTGCCCGGCTCGGCCGGCGTCACCGCCGCCACGGCGGCACAGACTCTCGTGCTGCCGTACAACGACCTCGACGCCGTGCGGGCTGCGTTCGAGGCACATCCCGGTCGAATCGCCGCCATCATCACCGAAGCCGCCGCCGCCAACATGGGTGTCGTCGCCCCGGATGCCGGGTTCAACGCCGCGCTGTCCGGGATCGCGCACTCCAACGGCGCCCTGCTCATCCTCGA
This sequence comes from Cryobacterium flavum, assembly GCF_900103805.1. Classification (GTDB taxonomy): domain Bacteria; phylum Actinomycetota; class Actinomycetes; order Actinomycetales; family Microbacteriaceae; genus Cryobacterium; species Cryobacterium flavum. Next base: position 391,014 of record NZ_FNIB01000001.1, read on the forward strand.
CGAGGTACTCACCGGCTTTCGCGTCAGTCGCTCCGGTTTCTGGGGCCTGGAGACCAGCAGCCTCGAGTCGGCCGGGGAAGAGTTCTACACGCCCGACCTGCTCGCCTTCGGCAAGATCATCGGCGGCGGACTGCCCGTCGCAGCCCTCGGTGGCCGAGCCGACGTGATGGACTTTCTCGCACCGACCGGCCCGGTCTACCAGGCCGGAACCCTCTCCGGTAACCCGGTCGCGGTCGCGGCCGGCATCGCAACGCTCAATCTGCTCGACGAGAGCGTGTACGACCGGCTCAACGCGACCGCCATCATCCTCTCGGAGGCTGTGTCAGCGTCCCTCGCGGCCGAGGGCGTCGCACACCGGGTGCAGCGGGCCGGCAATCTGTTCAGCTTCGTGTTCGGCGAGGAGGCGCAGGGCTCAGCCCCGCGCACCTACGCCGACGTGCAGCGCCAGGAGGCGTTTCGCTACGCACCGTTCTTCCACGCCATGCTCGACGGCGGTGTTTCGTTGCCGCCGAGCGTGTTCGAGGCCTGGTTCGTCTCGGACGCCCACGACCAGAGCGCCATCGGTCGCATTTTCGAGGCACTTCCCGCTGCGGCCAAGGCGGCGGCCGCCGCTACGCCCCAGGGTTGATCTGCAATTAACCAGACGGATGAGCGTGGCTGGCCACGCTCATCCGCTCGTGTTGGAGAGATCCTGCGTTGGCACGTCACGGCTTTTGTTCGCGTCAGACAACAGGTTTTCGGTCGAAACCGGGCAGACTGGAACAATGGCTTCCCTGAGCGTGCATTCCGACCGGCTCGAGATCCACCTGACGCGCGCGGAAAGAACCCTCGCGCTTAGACGTGAGTCGATCGTGGTGCAGCGAGAGAACATCCGCTCGGTGATCATCACCGAGGATCCGTGGATCTGGCTGCGCGGGATTCGCGCTCTTGGCTCGATCGTTCCGCTCGTCGTGGCCGCCGGAACCTGGAAGTTTCACGGCGGCAAGGACTTTGTCTCGATCAAGCGTCACCGCCCGGCCGTGGTGATCGACCTGGTCAACGAAGAATTCGCCCGCGTCATCCTCACCAGCCAGCACGCGGCCGATTTCGTCGACTCGCTCAAGTTGCCGGCCTAATTCCGGCAGCTGACGTTACGGCTACGGCTGCGTCACCGCGATCGCGGAGAGATCGTCAAAAGAAACCGTCATCGGTGTCGTCGCCGACCCGCTGATATAGGCGGACAACCCAATCGAGCCGGCCTGCTGCAGGGCGGCTGTTGCGTCTGTGCGGCTGAGCGGCCAGGTCGTGGGCTCCATGGTGCCCGCCGCCCACACTTTGGCCCGAATCGTCGTCGGCGCCGTACCGAAAACTTGCAACCGCACGTGCAACTGATCGTTGGTGGCGTAGCTCAGCCCGGCGATAGTGTTCGCTTGCAGGGTGGTGCCGCCGCGCATGAGCTGCAGCTGCACGGCGCCGGTCGCGAGAACTTTGACCCGCGCCCGATAGTCGTCGGTGCCGACGCGCCGGCCGATCAGTGACACGTAGGTGCCGGCTCCCGTCGTCGCCTGTTGCAGTGACGTGGTGACGGTTAGATCGGTGCTCTCCGAGGAGACGCCAGCCAGATAGCCGTTCGCCGTTCCTCCGGCGGCCACACGCAGGTTAGCGGCGCCAGCGGTCACCGAATAGTTGCTGACTGTGCCGGTCGTGGTCCAGGCGCCGCCGATATCGGCCGAGCCGAGTCCTCGGCTGACGTCGCGAGTGAAGGCATCCGCTGCGATGCCGGCGGGCACCGGTGGCGGCACTGAGACCGTGACCGAACGCGTGGTCGTGTCGGTGGCGCCGTCATTGTCCGTGACGGTCAAACTGATCGAGTAGGTTCCGGCAGCGGCATAGGAATGCTGCGCGGTCTGGCCGGCGCTGGTGGCGTCGTCACCCCAAGACCAGGCGAATCCGGTGATGGTCCCGTCGGAATCTGCCGAAAGCGAGGCATCCGCTGAAACCGCAAGCTGGTCGGTGGCCACGGTAAATGCGGCGGTCGGCGCCGCGTTCTGCGGTACGGGCGTGGCGGTGCCGAGCGAATAGTGTTGCGCGATCACGGTGCCGCTGAGCGGACGCGGATAGACGGCGACATCGTCGATGGTGCCGACGAACCACGGGCTCGACGAGTTCCACGTGTTGTCGCCGCCGATGCGCCAATATCCGGGGTACCCCTGGGCACCCGATTGCGGATTCGTACCGACGAGGGTGCCATCAACATAAAGCGCCATCCCAGCAGTGGACTGCTGGGCGAGCACGTAGTGCGGCGCTCCATCGTTGTAGCTGGCGCCGGTCACGATGGTGTTGGTCTGCCCGGTCCAGGTGCCAAAGACCAGGCGACCGTCGTCTTGCAGGTAGACGTGTCGATCATAGTTGTCCGATAATCCGGTCGAAGCGCTTCCGAAGCCGATGATCTTTCCACCCTGAGTTGTCGTCGTGCTGAACCAGGCCTCGAGCGCATAGCTGTCGGGAGCATCAATCCGGGTGTCACTGCTGACGATCCCGCCGCTAAACGAAGCGGCCGTGTTGCTCGTGCCGTTGACCAGTCCGTCAGTGCCGAGCCTGACCGAGCCCGAGTAGGTTCCAGGCTGATTCGAAGCCGATGAGTCGATTGCTTTCGTTCCACTCGACTCACCCAGACGCCAGTACAAGTCAGGTTCAGCGTTGTAGACGGCCGCGCCGTAGGCGTCGGTTGGAGCGGATGCGACGGGGCTCGTTCGGCCGGAGGCCACGAAGTGCGCCACGATCTGGTTCTGCGTGAGGGGAGTGGAGTACACGGCGACCTGGGCAATGTCGGCGGCAATGAACGCGCTCGTGGGCTGGCCCGGCCAGCCATTGAGACTGTCCCCGCCAATGCGCCAGAAACCCTGGTAGTCCTGCCCCGACGTGACGTTGGCACGTTGCGCAACCTTCTTGCCGTCAATCGACAGCGACATGCCGGAGTTGCTCAAACTGGCCACGATGTGATGCCACTGGCCATCGTTGTAGGAGGCAGGCGACGTGATCGTCTGCGCCCCGCCCGGGTAGACACCGAACCAGACACGACCGCCCGTGTCCATGTACACGTGCCGGTCATAACCGGTGCTCTGGCCGGTAGCGCTGTTGCTGAACCCGATGATCTTGCCGCCCTGTGTGCTGTCGGTTTTCACCCAGGTCTCGACGCTGAACGAATTCGAGGGGCTCTGGGCGTTGTTGGTCGAGGCGAATCCGGTCTCCGTGCCGTCGAAGCGGCTCGCCGGGGTGGCCGTGCCCTCGATTGGGCCGGGAACACCGGGGCTGACTCCGGCGTTTCGGGTCAGGTCGGCGCCGCCGGTCCAGTCGAAGGCCGTGGCACCGGATGCCTCATTCAGCGGCCAATACGATCGGGGCGAGTCCGCAAGGATGTCCGCAGAATAGTCGCTGAGGCTGCCGGAGGCGATGGTGACGCTGGCCGTGCCGCCGGTTTGCATATTACCGAACGGGTCGGTGACCCGAATTCGATAGGAGTAACTCTGCCCCGGCGTGAGCCCGGTGTCGGAGTACGAGAGCGTCGGTCGATTCCAGTCGGAGGAGAGTCCCTGAATGCTGGTGACGGCGACACCATCCCGCAGTACTTCATAGGTGAGTTTCTCGTTGTCGCGATCGTAGGCTGACTTCCAGCTCAGACGTGCTGTTCCGCTCACGAACGAGGCGACCGATGGCACGAATGCCGAGGGGGCGAAGGCGGCGTTGGCGACACGCGGTCCTTCCTTATTCGGGGCGATGGTGGGCACGGCGAACCGGGCCAGGCCCTGTTGGCGTTTGTTGTTCACGGTCGTGAATTCGCCGCCGTAGAGCAGGTACTGGGCATTGGCTGTCACCTGCCACGGACCCTGGCCTTGCCCGGTGAAGGTGCCGGTGTTGATGTCGGGATAAAACGCCAGCAGGTTAGGCCGAGGGGTGCCCTCGAAGTTGTAGTAGCCGTGCTTGTCGGCCGTGATGGCGCCGCCGACATCCATGCTGAAGGCCAGGGTACGGTGGTAGGTCCACGGCTCGGATTGCTCGAAGCCGCCAATGTTGCCGCAGTAATGCGCGTGCTCGGTCGTGTACACCTTGTCGCCGGCCGGCACAGCAGAGTAGGTGTCGCCGTGGCAGTCTTCGACCCAGATCAGACTGCCATCGTCCCAGCTGGCACGGAATGTTCCCTCGAGATTGCCGCCGCTGCCGAAGACGTAGCCGGTGCCGAACACGCCGTCGGCCGATCCGGTCAGGCTCAGGATGGCGGCCTGGCTGCCACCGTTACGAATCAGATTGTTGATCTTCCACGGCAGGGAAGCGCCGGTTATGGAATCGGTTGCGGCCATCCCGTATCCGGGGTTGGAGCTGCCGTTATAGGTCGTGAATGAGCCGCCGATGACGACCTTGCTTCCGTCGGGAGAGGCGACGAGGGCATTGATGTTGCCACCGGCCGGCGTGCCCGACCAGGATTGCAGGGCGCCGGTGGCGCCATTGAACGCCGCCATCCTCGCGCGGGGCTGACCGCCTGCCGACGTGAACGAGCCGCCCGCGTAGACGCTGTTGCCCGCAAAGGTGAGCGCTTTGACGCCCGCGTTGATAACCGGTGCCCAGCCGGGAATGAGCGTGCCGCTCGTCGTGTCGAACGCGGCTATGCGAGACCGGCTGGAGCCACCCACGCTCGTGAAAGCGCCTGCGGCGAACAGCCGCGACCCGTCGGTAGATACGGTCAGGGCGCGGACAGCGCCGTTGACGTTGGGGTTGAAGGATGCGACCAGAACGCCGGTGGTGAGGTTGTAGGCCAGCAGGTTGTTGCGTATGACCTCGTTCACGCCGGCGGCGGAACCGGCTGGTCGTGAGCGGGTGAACTCGCCCCCGACATAGACGGTGTCGCCCACAATGAGTTGGGTCCAGACGACCCCGTTGATTTGCGCAGTGGGGAGCGAGTCCGCCGATACCGTCACGGGGGATGTCGCATCCGCAGGGAGGCTGTCGGCGCTCGCTGTCAGTGGCCCCGCGAGCACCCCGGAAACGAGTGCGGCAGTTGCAACCACGGCCAGGAACCGATTTTGGGCAGAAAATAGCTCACTCACCAGAGGTGCCTCACTTTGACTGTATTCGCAGCCGCAGGGTCGCCACCGCACAGATCGGAGCTTAGTGAGGGATTCTCAGGGCAGTAACTCCCCCAAGCGGGGGGTGGAATGGTCGCTGAATTAGGGGGTTTCGCTAGGTGACGTCTTTCTTCCAGCTCACGGAACGGCCGATCACGGTCGAGACCACGGCGTAACCGACCAGCTACGCGAACAAGAACAGCACGAAGCCGATCAGCGGAAGCGTGCCCTGAATCAATGCCGCGCGAGCATAGCGAGCACCATCGATGCGGTCGTGAACAACGCGAGCGCGAGGCCCGCTTCGGGGAGGCCGCCGAAGTGCAAGCCGAGGCCCACGACAGCGCCGATGCCCAGGAACAGGTTGTAGAAGCCCTGGTTGTACGCCATCGGTTTGATGGCGGGTCGGGGCGGGGGCAGTGGCAGGACAGCGTCGTAGCGGTCGAACGGGTCATTTTCGAATCGGGAGGAGCACGGGACGGCGGCTAGAACGGTTGCGCGTCAGGGTCGCAAGTGTTCCATGGGTTGGGCACGGGTGGTGCTGGAATGGTCGGCGGGGGTGGTGCTGGCGCGGTGTGTTGGAGGTGGGGGCTGATGCGTGTGGCGGGGTCGGTGGCGTAGTGTTTGCCGGCGGGGCTGGTCCAGTGCAGGGTGCCGTCGGGGTCGGCGATGGCTTTCCAGTCGCTGAAGTGCTTCAGGTTGTGGTGCGCCGGGGAGAGAAAGTGCAGGTTGGTGGTGGTGGTGGTGGTGGTGGTGGTGGTGGTGGTGGTGGGGCTGCCGAATTGTTTGTCGATGGTGTGGTCGAGGTCGCTGTGCCCGGCGGAGCGGTTGCAGCCGGGGAACCGGCAGGTTCCATCGCGCAGTCGCAGGTACTTCTTCAAGCTGGCCGGCACGCGGAAGGGGTCTTGGCTGACGTCGAGCACGATTCCGGTGTGCGGGTGGGTGAGGATGCGCAGGAAACTCGTCGCCGTGCCGGCCAGGCGGCGGGCGGTCTCCGGGTCGATCGGCCCGTACCCTTCAAGCTCGGCGGGTTCATCGCTTTTGCCCATCAGGGTGAGCACCGGCACGGTGATGTTGACGTTGGCGGTGAGTCCGGCGCCGAGGCCGCTGCCGGTGACGCCCTGCTGGAGCAGGTCAACGGCGACGTCGGCGCGGAGCTGGCTGAGGGTGCGCTCTTCGCCCGGGCCCCTGCAGGCTGAGGGCGGCGTCGGTGACGCGGGTGTAGATGCCCTGCAGGTCGTCACCCGCACCGCGCAGCCAGAGGGTGGCCATGCCGTCTTTATCGGGGAAGAACAGCACCTTGCGGTCGGAGAGGCATTTGGCGCGGCGCACGGTGATGCTGTCGGGGTGGAACCGTTCCCGCACTTTGCGGGCCTTGCCCTCGAACTGGGTGGGGGTGAGGCGTTTGGCGTGCGGCAGCAATACCGCCTCCAGCGCGTCGCGGGCGGGCCGCGGCACGGAGCCGAGCTGGTCGAGCAGGCGGCGGGCGTGGCGGAGGGAGATGTCCCCGGTGCGGAGGGCGGTAAGAGTATCGGGCCGCTCGACCACCAGTTGGCGGCTCTCCTGGAGCAGGCCGGACGCGGTGCCGTTCGGGATGCGCAGCGCGCACGCCATCTCCGCCACCAGGCCCTGCTGCGCGGCGAAGGTGGCGTCCCAATCGTACTCATGGCCCGGCACGGACAGGGGGCGGCCGGTCTCGGCGGTGTTGGTCGTGTAGTCCCATGCTTCGGTGAGAACCTCAGCCCTGCTCGCCTGGGCCCACGCGATGATCTTCTCGAAGAAGAGCACCCGGTCAACGAACTGCGCCTGATGCCGCTGAAACGGACTCAAGCTATCGGACGGACTGCTGTCGGCCGGGCTGCTGTCGGCCGAAAGCGGCCCGCCCGGTTCGTCGTCGATGTCGTGCTCGGTGCGGAGATACTCGCCGTAGAGCAACTCCTCACACAGGTCATCATCGAACCGGTGCGCGGGCGGTACGGCGGCGAAGACCTCGGTCAGGTCCAGGCCGGCCGGCAGCGGTGGGCCGTCAGGCATTGCACGGCGATAGTGCGCCGGGCCGACAGACTCCGGGCCGACAGACTCCGGGCCGACAGACTCCGGGCCGACAAGCTCCGGGCCGACAGCATCAGCTAGGAAGGGGTCGCGGCTGGCGGGCGCGGTATCGACGTCGTCGAGGGCGTCGTACGGAGCGAACTGCCCGAGGCCCTCGGCGATCTCAACCGGCCAATCGGCCTGACACTGCGCCCAGAACACATCAAACTCAGCGCGCTCCTCGGCTGTGGAAGGCAGGTAACCGTGGGCCGCGACGAACGGATCGACGAGGCCCGGCTGGGAGGTATCGCCGCGTTGGCTCATAGAACAAGTGTACCAAGCCCAACCCTGAAAATCGAGCCATTCTCACATCTATTGGGATTTTCGTGCGAACCTGAATTCGCACGGACACTCGTGTTTTCGAGGCGGCTCGCGTTGGTCTATGGGGGTCTCGACAGGCACGACCGGCGGAGGTGGGCGGGTTCCACAGACCGCCACACGTCTCTCGACGGTGATCTCGACCAGCTCGATTGACGAAAAATGCAGCGGTCTTCCGGCGCAGCGCTCTAGGTGACGTCCTTCTTCCAGCTCACGGCATAGCCGATCATTGTCGCGACCACGGCGTAACCGAGCAGCACGAGGCCGCCCTGCCACCAGTCCAGCGGCGGGGCGCCTGCCGGGTTCGCGAGGGTGAAGACGCTCGCACCGACGAGGGCATCGGAGGCCGAGCCGGGCAGATAGTTGCCGATCTGCGCGGTGACCTCGAGAAAAGAGGCGGCCAGCCGTAACAGTGGCTCGACGAACTGGGTGAAGGCGAGCACGACCACGATCGACGCAACCTGGCTCGGCACCAGAACGCCGAAGCCCACGCCGATTGCAGCCCACAGGCCCATGGCAAGAATTGTGCGACCGACCTGCAGCCACGTTTCCGAGTCCAGCAGCAGCGCATCCACGCCGAACGCGCTCAGCGCCCCGCCGCCGAGACCAACGGATGCTGCCAGCCCGACAACTCCGAATCCAGCGCCGACCAGAACCAGCGTGACCGTCTTCGCTGCGAGTACCACACCGCGACGCGGCGTCGCGAGAAACGTGGGTGTCAGGGTCTGGTGGCGAAATTCACCCGTCGTCGCGAGCACGCCGAGCAGCACGGGGAAGACGTAGCCGACCGAGGAAGCGAAGCTGTAGATGATCGGTGGGAGGCTGCCGAAACCGAAGGCGCCGGCACCGCCGGTATTCACCGCGTCGGGACTGATCACACCGGTCTCGACGCCGGCGAGCAGCGCGCCGAGCCCGCCGGCGATGAGGCCGATGTAACAGAACAGAACGATAGCGAGAAGCCACCACAGGCGAGTGGTGAAAATTTTGGCGAATTCGGCCGAGACCGACCGCAGGAACGTGGTCATAGCGAGTGGCTCCCGCCGACGAGGGCGAGAAAGGAGTCTTCCAGGCCGGTTTTCTGCCGGTGCAGCACGCTGAGTTCGACCCCGGCGGTGAAAGCGAGGTGGCCGAGCAGTGCGGGGTCGGATGTGGCGGCGAGCAGGCCGGTGCGGCCGATCGAGAAGGTGATGCCCGCCGCAGTGAGCGCGGCTGTGAGGTTCTCGCGGTCGGGAGAATCCACGATCGTCTGGGGCGCGGCATCCGTATCGAGGCTGGAGAGTGGGCCGAGGTGCACGAGCTCGCCGCGGGCGATGATGACGACGTCATCGACGCTCTGCTGCACTTCGGAGAGCAGGTGTGAGCTGACCAGAATGGTGCGTCCTTCCGCGGCCATGTCGCGCAGAAAACCGCGAATCCAGCGGATGCCCTCCGGGTCGAGTCCGTTGATCGGCTCGTCGAGCACGAGCGCGCCCGGGTTGCCGAGCAGGGCGTAGGCCAGGCCGAGCCGCTGGCGCATACCGAGGGAGTAGCCGCCGACGCGCTGGGCGGCATGGGCGGCGAGGCCCACCTGGGTGAGCACCTCCATGACCCGGGTGCGCGGCAGCCCGGCGGCGATCGCGTACACGCCGAGGTGGTCGCGAGCAGAGCGGCCAGGGTGGAAGCTGGCGGCTTCGAGGGCTGCGCCCACCGTGGCAAGGGGATTGGGCAGGTCGCGGTAGCGAACGCCGCCAAACGTGGCCGTTCCGCTGCTCGCCGCGACCAGTCCGAGCAGAATGCGCAGGGACGTGGTCTTGCCGGCACCATTCGGCCCGAGAAAGCCGGTAACCCGCCCGGGCTCTACCGTGAAAGACAGGTCGTTGACCGCGGCGACCCCGCCAAAGCGTTTGCTGATGTTGCTGAATTCGATAACAGCGCCGGTAGGCATCCGACTCCCCTCTGTAGTGCTTCCCACCCTATTACCCAGGGGCCGTATAGTGCCGTCTACCGGGCTTTTCAGTTCAGGCCAGCAGGAAGTCCTCCAGGCCGGTGAGCAGTCGTTGCACCTCACCCGCCGTGTTGTACGGCGCCAGTCCGATGCGCAGGCCGCCCTCAGCACCGAGCCCGAGGTGCTTCGAGGCCTCGAGTGCGTAAAACGATCCGGTCGGGGCGAGCACCCGCCGGGCAGCCAGGAACGCCGCGGCATCGGCGGGCGGGTGCCCGGCGAAGGTGACCAGCACGGTTGGCGTGCGCTCGCGGGCACGCGAGTGCACGGTCACGCCGGGCAGAGCGGCCAGCCCGGCCTCGATTCGGCGAGCAGGCCCGCCTCATGATGTTCCAGGGCGATGGATGCCTGCACCAGGCGCTCCCGCCGGCTTCCGCCGATCGGTGCCAGTGCGGCCAGAAAATCGACGGCCGCAGTAACGCCCGCCATCAACTCGTAAGGCAGGGTGCCGAATTCGAAGCGTTCCGGAACCATTTCGGTGGAGGTGGCCAGCTTGTCCGGGTGGATGCGCTCGAGCAGGGCTGGGTCGGCGGCCAGCACGCCGCAGTGCGGTCCGAGGAACTTGTACGGGGAGCAGACGAAGAAGTCGGCGCCGAGCGCGGCCACGTCCACCGAGGCGTGCGGCGTGTAGTGCACCCCGTCTACCCAGAGCAGGGCGCCGACCGAGTGCACGGCGGCGGCGATCGCGGCGATCGGCGGTCGGGTTCCGATGAGGTTGGAAGCAGCCGTGACGGCGACCAGACGGGTGTGTTCGGTCAGTTGCGCGGTGACCGCCTCGGCGCTGAGCTCGCCGGTTGCCGGGTCGAAGTCGACCCACTTGACGGTGGCGCCGGCGTGTTCGGCGGCCTGGATCCAGGGACGGATGTTGGCGTCGTGGTCGAGCCTGGAGACCACGATCTCGTCGCCGACATTCCAGCTGCGGCCGAGGTGGCGGGAGAAGTCGTAGGTGATTTGGGTGGCGCTGCGGCCGTAGACCACGCCGTGCGGGTCGGCGCCGAGCAGGTCGGCCATCGCCGTGCGGAAGACGGTGACGGCGTTGTCGGCGTTCTGCTCCGGCAGGCTGCCGCTTCCGCGGTTGGACAGCGGTCGGGTCAGGGTGAGGGCGATCGCGGCGGCGACCTGGCGAGGCGTCTGCGTGCCGCCCGGACCGTCGAAGTGGGCGAACCCGGAGGAGAGGGAGGGAAAGTGGGAGCGGACTGCCAGCGCGTCATAGGTCACACGCCATCCAAGCACAGCGTCTGCTCGTCGACCAGCGCCGCCGAGACCACCGCCGGTCGAGCCGCGACGAACGGGTGGTCGAGACGAGTGGTCGAGCTACGCGTGCGCGGCGCAGGCGGGCGCTTCGCGTGTGACGCAGTCCGGGCAGGCCACGAGCTGTTCGCGGCAGGAGGCGTCCCGGCAGTTGAGCATGTTCGTGGTGGCCTGGCCGCACTCCTGGCAGGTCCCGAGCACGGCAGCACCGGGTGCGAAGTCGATGGACATCCGCTGGTCGAAGACGTAGAGCGATCCCGACCACAGTCCCTCATTGCCGAAAGCCTCGCCGTAACGCACAATGCCGCCGTCGAGTTGGTACACCTCGCCGAAACCACGCGACTTCATGAGACCGCTCAGCACCTCACAACGGATGCCCCCGGTGCAGTAGGTCACGACCGGCTTGCCCTTGAGATGGTCGTATTTGCCGCTGTCGAGTTCGGCCACGAACTCGCGCGTGTTGGCCACATCGGGCACGACCGCGTCTCGAAAGTGGCCGATCTCGGCCTCGAACCGGTTGCGCCCGTCGAAGAAGACGACCTCGTCTCCGCGTTCGGCGACGAGCGCATTGAGCTCGGCCGGCTGCAGCTTGGTGCCACCGCCGACGACGCCGGCCCCGTCGACGCGCAGCTCGCCGGGGGCGCCGAAGCTCACGATCTCCTCGCGCACCTTGACCACGAGCCTTGGAAAATCGAGGCTGTGTCCGTGCGAGTCGAGGCCGGTGCCCTCGCTGAACTTAAAGTCGATGTGCCTGAACGCCGGGTAGTCGCGGGTCTTGCGAATGTACTTCTTGATCGCGGGCAGGTCGCCACCGACCGTGCCGTTCAGGCCGTCTTTCGAGATGAGGATGCGCCCGCGCAGACCGAGCCCTGCACACAGGTCGCGCTGCCACAGTCGCACCGCATCGGGGTCGGCCAGCGGCGTGAAGATGTAAAAGAGCAGAATCTTCGGAATGGCCATGGGCCCATTTTACTTTGTGCGCATTTCTTGAGAGCGCGCGTAGGCTGGCCGCACTGTCTGTACTGCCACTGGTCAGCCGTATCGAGGAGGCAAATCGTGACCCAGGACCCGCTCGCCCGCTTCGGCGAGGTGCCCCAGTTTTCACTCAGCAGCACCGACATGACCGACGGGGCACCGCTCGCCGCAGCACAGTATGGAACCGACGCGGGCGGAGCGGATGTGTCCCCGCAGCTCTCTTGGTCGGGTTTTCCCGCCGAGACCCAGAGTTTCGCGCTCACCGCATACGACCCCGACGCCCCGACCGGCTCCGGGTTCTGGCACTGGGCGGTGGCCAACCTGCCGGTATCCGTGACCGAGCTGGCTGCGGGAATCGATACCCTGCCGGCCGGCGCACTCGTGCTGTCGAACGAGGTGCGTCTCACCTCGTTCATCGGCGCTGGCCCGCCGCCGGGAACCGGCACTCACCGCTACCAGTTCATCGTGCACGCCGTTGACGTGCCGACGCTCGAACTCGACTCGCAGTCCACGCCGGCCGTTCTCGGCTTCAACCTGCACTTTCACACGCTCGCGCGTGCGGTACTGGAGGCGACCGGGGTCGCGGGCGGGGCATCCGCTGCCTGAGGGGGCGCCGTGTAAAACCGGGAGTTGTCCCCAAATGGGGTAACTCCCAGCGGGGATTCGGGGGAAACGACTTAACCTCAGGCAGTGAGTATCACCAGCACCACGTTCGACACCGCTCGTTCCATTCCCCCCACCAGCCCCCCAACGTCGTCAGCGCGCCCGGCCGTGCCGACGCCCGCCTGGCTGCACGGCATCCGTTTGCATGCCGACGGCGTGACCGTCGACCGGTCTCTGCACCGGGAGACGGGCATCCGTCGGTTGCCGGTCTGGGCGTGGCGCGCGCTGATGCTGCGCCGGGCGACCCCGGTGCACAAGTTCAACCTGCACCCGATCGATTCGGTCGAATACGACCTCGACCTCGACTACATCGGCGATGGCCAGAAGATTCACCGGCTCGACGTTCTCGTTCCCAAACGCGAAGCGGGCGCAGACCCCTTACCCGTGTACGTGTATTTTCACGGCGGCGGCTGGACCTCCGGCGACAAAGACCCGCTCACCAAGTACTGCGCAAGCCAGGCTGCCGAAGGAATGGTCGTCGTCAACGCGAACTACCGCATGGCCACCCGGTTTCAACTGGGCCACATGATGAAGGACGGCAACGCCGTGCTCGACTGGGTCGCCCGCAATATCGCCGCCTACGGGGGAGACCCGACCCGAATCGTGCTCGGCGGCGACTCGGCCGGCGGCCACATCGCGGCGCTGCTCACCGCTGCGGCCTTTGAACCCGAGCTCGCAGAACACTATGACATTGCGCCGCCGGTCGCCCGCCGCAACCTGCGCGGCCTCGTGCAGCACTGCAGCATCGCCGATTTCTCGGTGCTATTCGACCGTGGGTTTGTGCTGAGCCTCAACTTTGTTCGGATGCTGCTGCCCGAGCGCGGCCGCGGACTGCACCTGCGTACGGCCGCGCGTTTCATGTCGCCGATCGAGTGGCTCGACCGCGGTTTTCCGCCGGTCTTCGTCACGACGTCGGAGCGCGACTATTTCTACCGGGCCAACCTCAACTTCATCGAGGCGCTACGAGCCCGCAAGATTCGGGTCGACACGCTCATTTACGGCCGACGCAGCGTCAACACCAAGCACACCTGGCAACAGGACGACACGCATCCGGAATCGCAGGAGGTCTACCGTCGCCTCGGCGCCTTCGTGCGTGCCGTCGCGCCGCGGGCTATGACGGTTTAGGACCGCGCGCCGGTTGCGGCGAGCACTCCGCCGAGGCCGATCATCATGACGCCGCCGGCCGAGGACAGGTTCTCGATGCGCTTCGGTGACCGGGCAAACCAGACCCGTGCCGTGCCGGCCGCGAGAGCCCAGGTGCTGTCGCCGAGCAGGGCGAGCAGCACGAAGACCAGTCCGAGCACCGCGAGCTGCAGCGGAACATCGCCGGCCCGGTAGTTCACAAACTGCGGCAGCACCGCGATGAAGAAGACCAGTGACTTAGGGTTGCTCAGGCCCACCACGAATCCTTCGAGAACGAGCCGCCACTTGGTCTTGCGGGCCACCCTAACCTCGCTCATCTGCGCGGCCTTGCCCCGGTTGCGAATCGCCTGCACCCCGAGATAGATGATGTAGGCCGCGCCGGCGAACTTGACGATCGTGAACAGCAGCACCGACTGGGTCACGATGACGCCGAGTCCGAGAGAGACCGCGACGATTACCGGAATCAGGCCCAGGGCGTTGCCGAGCACGCTGAGAAAGCCGCCAAGCCGGCCGAGTGCCAGCGATCGTCCGATCACGAACAGCACGGTCGGGCCGGGAATGACGATGAGCGCGATCGACGCGAGCGCGAACGTGAGCAGGGTGGGCAGGGAAACCATGTTTGAATGCTAAACCCAGCGGCGACTGTGGCACATCGTGCAGCCAACCCCCGTTGCGGCGACGGATGCTGGTGCCCCCCCACAACGGATTGCTCGCGGTTGCGCCCACTTCGCTAGCATCGTTTCGTGCATATGTTCTTCAGAACCCTCCTCCACGCCCTGCTGTCGAAGTTCGGCCCAAAGCTCGGTCACTTCGATGTCGCGCGCACCAACTTTGTGACCCTGCCGACCGACCAGGATATTTTGCGGCACATGAACAACGGCGTCTACCTGTCCATCATGGACGTGGCCCGCTTCGACATGCTGCACCGCACGGGCGTCTGGGCCATCTTCAAGCAGCGAGGCTGGTACCCCGTCGTGGTCTCCGAGACCATCAGTTTTCGCAAGTCGCTCACGGTCGGCCAGAAGTTCACGGTGGAGTCGCGCATCCTCGGCTTCGACGAAAAGGCGGTCTACGTCGAGCAACGTTTCGTACGACCGGATGCCGACGGCGTGCTCGAGATCTACGCCCACGGCTACATTCGTGGTCGCTTTCTCAAGCGCACCGGCGGAATCGTCACGATCGACGAACTGCTGGGCGCGATCGGCGTCGCCCCCGACAACGTGAGCGTTCCGGAGTGGCTGCTCGAGTGGGCTGGCGCGGCAGCGGCCGCACCCACTCGAGCCCCGGCCCCGAGCATCTGGATCTAGCCTAGTTAGGCGGTGCGCACCGGAACGATGAGGTCCTTGTAGAACTGGGCGTGCGCGGGGTAATAGTGATTCCACTCGGGCAGGGGAAGGCCGGCGCGGGAGGCGACCAGGCGGTCGAGGTAGTAGTCCCAACCGGGGCCGACCGTGGCGGCCTCGCTCGCCGAGCGCAGACGCTGCCCGAAGGTCAGGTTGGTCATGCCGTCGCCCTCAACCAGGTGGAACAGTGCGCGCCAGGAATCTTCACCCTCGCCGAAGTCGCCGTTGAAACGGTGCGGCGCCTGGCACTCGCGAATACTCACGTACTCCCACTTGGCATCCGGCTCGGCCGTCATCTTGAACTTGACCGCGCCGGTCGCCGGAGAACCGGAGTAGGTGCCGATCCACTTCTCGAGTTCGGCAGGACGGGTCAGGCTCGCCCACACCTGCTCGATGGGCGCGTTGAACAGCCGATTGAGCATGAGATACAGGCCGTCCTCGCGGTGTACGAGGCGTCCGGTGGGCTTGGCTGACATGGGGACCTCCACTATGAGTGACATGCGCTTGTAACCTCAGGTTAGGCCACATTGAGAGGGTCGGCTACACGCTAAGCCCCTTCGAGCAGGGCCATCGCGGCGTTGTGTCCGCCGAGCCCGCTGACCCCGCCGCCGCGCCTGGCTCCGGCACCGCAAATGAGAATGCGCGGATGCTCGGTGGCGACTCCCCAACGCTCGGCGGGCGTGGCCTGCGGCTCGTCATCCTCCAGAAATGGCCACGACAGCCCGCCGTGAAAGATGTTGCCGCCGGGCAGATTCAGGGCGTGCTCGAGGTCGAGGGTTGTTTTGGTTTCGAGGCAAGGGTGACCCTCAACATCCGTCATCAACAGGGCTTCGATCGGCTCGGCGAGCACCGAATTGAGCGAGCAGAGCACGGCGGCCTGCAGCTGCGCGCGCATCTGGTCGTTGTTGGCTTCGGTGAGCGCCCGATTCGGGGTGTGCAGGGCGAACACGGTAAGGGTGTGGGCACCGGCCTGGGCAAGTTCGGGCGACAGAATGCTCGGGTCGGTCAGCGAATGGCAGTAGACCTCGCACGGCACCAGTTCGGGAATCTCACCGGACATGGCCTGGTCATACGCGGTCTGCAGCTGCTTGTAGCCCTCGTTGATGTGAAACGTACCGCCGAATGCCGCCTCCGGCGACACGCTCGCGTCCAACAAGTGCGGCAAGCGTGTCAGCAGCAGGTTGACCTTCACCTGGGCGCCTTCCGGCTTGACCAGGTCTGCGGATGCCCCGCCTCCACCACCCAGCAAACCCCGCAGCACCCACGGCGCCACGTTGGCCAGCAGCGCGGCGCCGTTCGTCGTCTTCAGGCGCCCGTTCTGGCGGTATTCCACGGCTCCGTCGGGGGTGGCCGACGTGACCTCGGCGCCGACTTCGAGCCGCGCACCGGCCTCGCGCGCCGCCCGTTCGAGTGCCCCGGTCACAGCGCCCATGCCGCCGATCGGCACGTCCCAGTCCCCGGTTTCATTGCCGATCACGTGATACAAAAAGCAGCGGTTCGCGTCGGGACTGGAGTCATCGAGGCCCGTGAAGGTGCCGATCAGCCCATCGGTAGCCACGACGCCGCGCACGAGATCGTTCGCAAACCGGTTGGTGATCGTGTCGCCGAGCGGCTGCTCGACCAGGGCGGTCCAGAGGGCATCGTCGCCGACCAGTCGCTTAGCCTCCGATCGGGTGAGCAGCGGTTCGCAGATCGTGGGAAACACGGCGCGCGCCAGTCGGGCGGTGTCGTCGTAGAAGGAGTTCCAGGCATCGAAATCGGCCGCGGCACCGATGCGTTCGAACGACGCCCTGGTCGCTTCGGGGTCGCCCTGGTCAACGAGTAATCCGGCGCCAGTCGGCCCCGGCGTGTACGACGAGTACCGACGTCGAGCCAGCTCGATATCGAGCCCCAGCTCGCGGATGATTCTGGTCGGCAGCAGGCTCACCAGATAGGAGTAGCGCGAGAGGCGCGCGTCAATGCCGGGGAAGGTATCCGCTGAAATGGCGGCGCCGCCCACCTGCTTCTCCCGCTCGAGCACGAGCACGCTGCGGCCGGCCTGGGCCAGGTAGGTGGCGGCGACAAGGCCGTTGTGGCCGCCACCGATAATCACGACGTCGTGTCTGGTCTCGCTCATGAGCAGAGCCTAGCCAGTGCGCGCCGAACCTATCAGTCACCTTGCATTCACCTGCGAGTCACCTGTGACCAGTACACAGAATGGCATCCATTGTCTGCAACAGGAGGATCTACCGCATGAGCGCCTTTCGACGCCCCGCACGCCGCCGACTACCCGTTGCCATCCTGGCTGTCACGGCCTGCGCCGCTCTCGCGGTGGCGCCGCTCGTATCGTCGGCAGCACCGACGGCATCCGCTGCTATCGTCGTCGCACCGGTGACCGCGTCGGGGACCGACCCGTACTTCAACCTGGCGCCGCTGGGAACGTACGAGACCGGCACCTTTGACGCCTCGGCCGCCGAGATCGTGACCTACCACGCCGCCAGCAAGCGACTCTTCGTGGTCAACGCGGCCCAGGGTGCCGTGGACGTGCTCGACATCGCCGACCCGACTACCCCGGTCAAGGAGTTCTCGCTCAGCGCAGCGGGAACCACAATCGACGGCGGCAGCTCGCTCATCCCCACCGGTTCCACCGCCAACTCGGTCGCCGTGCGCGCCGACGGCCTCGGCGCAATGGCCATCGAATCGCCCACCAAGTCGGATGCCGGCTGGCTCGTCTTCTTCGACGCCAACGCGACGACAGCCACCATTCTGGGCGCGGTTACGGTCGGTGCCCTGCCGGACATGGTGAGCATCTCGGCCGACGGCAAGTATGCCGTCTCCGCCAACGAGGGCGAGCCGAACGACCTGTTCACCGTCGATCCCGAGGGGTCGGTCAGCGTCGTCACGCTCCCGTCGACCCTTACCCTGCCCGCTTCGTCGGCCGTCGCGACCGCTGATTTTCACGCCTACGAATCCGAAGCCAATGGCGGCACGAGGACCCTCGACCCCGACGTGCGCATCTTCGGACCGACTCCCGAAGCGGGCTTTCCGGTCTCGCGCAACCTCGAGCCCGAGTATGTCGCGATCGACCCGAACAGTCTCACCGCGTATGTGGCGCTGCAGGAAGCCAACGCGGTCGCTGTGGTTGACCTCGTCGCGGCTGAGGTCACCGAAGTGCGCTCGCTCGGCTTTCAGGACCACGGCCTGCCCGGCAACGGCATCGACGCCTCCGACAAGGATTCGGCCGTCAACATTCAGACCTACCCCGGTCTGCACGGCATGTACATGCCCGACGGCATGAACGCCTACACGGCGAAGGATTTCTCCACCGGCACTGACGCGACCTACCTGGTCACCGCCAACGAGGGCGACGCCCGCGAGTGGGGCAGCTACGTCGAGGGCGCGCGTGCGGAGGACCTCACGATCTGCGCTACTAGCGACCTCTTCGGCAAGAACAACGACGCAGGAATGGGCCGCCTGAACGTGACCAAGGAAAACGGTTACAACACCGCCGGCACCTGCTACGAGGAGCTCTACTCCTTCGGCTCCCGCTCCTTCTCGATCTGGGACACCAACGGCGCCCAAACCTTCGACTCCGGTGAGGACTTCGAGCGCATCACCGCCGCGGCCAACCCGGCCTATTTCAACTCGAACCACAGCAAGTCCAACTTCGAGGGTCGCAGTGACGACAAGGGCCCCGAACCCGAGAACCTCGCCATCGGCGAGATTGACGGTCGCACCTACGCCTTCATCGGCCTGGAACGGGTGGGCGGCATCATGGCCTACGACATCACCGACCCGACCGACGCGAAGTTCGTGACCTACCTCAACAACCGCAACTTCGGCGTCGACGCCACCGTCGACCTGTCGGCAGCCGGTGACCTCGGCCCGGAGGGCGTCACGTTCATCTCCGCCAAAGAATCGCCCACCGGTGAGCCGATGCTCGCCGTCGGCAACGAGGTTTCCGGAACCACCACCATCTTCTCGATCAACGTCATCCCCACCGAAATTCAAGTGCTCGGCATCAACGACTTTCACGGTCGCCTCGAAGCCAACGCCAGAAACCAGGAGGCCGGCGCGGCCGTCCTGGCCGGAGCCGTTGCCCAGCTGAAGGCGAAAAACCCGAACACCCTGTTCGTCTCGGCAGGCGACAACATCGGCGCCTCCACCTTCACCTCTTTCTCGCAGCAGGACGAACCGACGATCACGGCGCTCCTTGCGGCCGGGCTGGACGCATCCGTTGTGGGTAACCACGAGTTCGATGCGGGCTGGGACGACCTCGAGGGTCGGGTCCGGTCTTCGTTCGGCGACCCGCGCTACGCGCTCGGCGCCAACGTCTACCTGAAGGGCACGACCACCCCGGCACTCGATGAATACTGGGTCAAGGAGGTCGATGGCGTGCGCGTCGGCTTCATCGGCACCGTCACCGCGGCTACCGCCTCACTGGTCTCCCCGGCCGGCATCGCCGACATCGAGTTCGGCGACCAGCTCGAGGCCGCCAATCGCGTGGCAGCGCAGTTGCAGGATGGCAACACGACCAACGGCGAGGCCGATGTCATCGTGCTGCTCACCCACGAGGGAGGCGTCGGCACCGACTGCGCCGCGATCGGTGACGCCGACACCCTCTACGGCGATCTGATCCGCGACGCATCGGCCAATATCGATGCGATCCTCTCGGGTCACACCCACGCCACCTACAACTGCTCCTACCCGGTCACGGGCTGGACCGACGGGCTGAAACGCCCGGTGATGCAGAGCGGCCAGTACGGCATGAACCTCGACCAGCTGAAAATCTCGGTCGACCCAGTGACCAAAAGCGTCGTCTCGATGACCAGCGCGCTGGTGGACCTGCACAACGGCACGACCGGCCTCTACCCGGCCGACGCCACCGTGGCGCAGATCGTGACGGATGCCGCGGCCCAGGCCGACATCGTCGGCTCGGTTGAAGTCGGTGCCATCAGCGCCGACATCAAACGTGCTTACAACGGCGTGGCAGAGGACCGCGGGTCGGAATCGAGCCTCGGCAACCTCGTCGCCGACATTCAGCTTTGGGCCACCTCGAACTCTACCTTCGGCGGTGAACCGGCCGAGATCGCCTTCATGAACCCCGGCGGGGTGCGCACCGACCTGAGCTACGGCGAGAACGGCAAGGTGACCTACAAAGAGGTCGCCACCGTGCAGCCCTTTGCCAACACCCTCGTCACCATGGACCTCACCGGTACCCAGCTGCGCACGGTGCTCGAACAGCAGTGGCAGTCCAGCCGCGCCAAGCTGCACCTCGGTGTCTCCGAGGGGTTCAGCTACCTCTATGAGCCCGACGCGGCGCTGGGCGAGCACATCGTCGGTATGTCGCTGAATGGTGTGGCCATCGCCCCGACCGACGTGTTCCGCGTGGCGGTGAACTCGTTCCTAGCCTCGGGCGGCGACAAATTCACGACCTTCGCCGCCGGAACCAGCGTCGCGGACACCGGCCAGGCCGATCTCGCCGCGACGGTCGCCTATTTCGAGAAGCACCCGCTCGTCGACCCGGCATCGCTCGGCCGCGCGGTACTGGCCGGCACCGACTGGGCCAGCATCGACGTGGGTGACGCCGTCTTCACCCCGGGCGAGCGCGTCACCGTCACGGTCTCCGGGCTGAACCCCGGCCAGAAGGTCACCGGCACGCTCTACTCCGTGCCGGTGAACCTCGGCACCTTCGCGGCCAATGCTGCCGGAGTCGCAACGTTCTCCGCAGTGATTCCGGCGAGCACGCCGGTCGGCGCGCACACGCTCGTGATCAGCTCGGTCGGCCTGGAGCCGATCAGCCTCGCGGTCACCGTTGTTGCAGCGGCGAGCACGAGCGGCCTGGGTGCTATCCCGGCACTCGGCGCGTCGCTGGCCCCGGCCGGCCTCGCCGCGCTGCTCCTGTTGCTCGGCGGCGGCCTCATCTTGGCCCGTCGCAAGCGCCAGGCCCTGCAGGCCTAGCCTGTTCAGAACGGATGCCCCGGTGCTCGCGCCGGGCATCCGTTTGACTGGGCGGTCATGCGACGCGGCTGATCGCCGGGTGCAATCCGAGGAGGGGTGGCGCGGTTACACCGGCGCGAGCGGCTCGAACGGGCGCGGCGGCTCCAACGGGTCGGATTCCGTGGGTTTGGCCACCTTGCTCACCGCCCGGTCGAGGGCTGCGCGCACGACGACCACGCCCGGCCGCTGCGCGCTCGACCGGCGCGCAGCCGAGAACAGGGTGCGGTGCGGGGTGCCCGGCAGGTCGTGCAGCTGAACGGCCGGCATGCGCCCGGCCCAGACCAGATCGGGCAGAATGCCCACCGCATTGCCCGATTCAATCAAGCGGATGTGCGCGATCAGGTCGGCGGTCTCAAACCGCACGTCCGGTTCGAAACCGGCCGAGCGGCAGAGCTGCGTGGCCCACTGCCGCGACGCTGTACCCACCGGCTCCATCACCCAGGGCAGGCCGGCGGTTTCCTCGAGGGTTGCCGCGCTGACCCGCCCTGCGCCGTCCCGGGAACTATCCGCGGGCGGCACGGCGAGCCGCAGCGCATCCGTTGCGAGGTTGATCCGGTCGAGGTCGGGCCAGTGCGCGCGGGTGTGGCCGGGATACTGCTCGGCCAGCACGAGGTCGAAGTCGCGCGCGGCCACCTCGAACAGGCCGCGCTCTGGCTCGCGCTCGGTCACTTCGACCCGTAGCGCCGGAAAGTCCTCGGCGAGAAAAGTGAGCGCCCGCGGAATGACGGCGAGGGCGGCAGACTGGAACACGGCCACCCGCACGGTGCCCGACACCGTCGTGGTGCTGGCGCGCAGGTCGGCCTCTGCAAGTTCGAGCCGCTCCAGCAGGTGGGTGGTGTGCTCCACCAGAATCTCGGCCTGCGGGGTGAGCTGCACCCGCCGCCCCACTTTTTTCAGTAATACAACGCCGGCCTCTTTTTCGAGCAGCGCGAGCTGCTGCGACACCGCGGATGGGCTGTAGGCAAGGGCAGCGGCGACCCCGGCGAGGGTGCCGCGAATCTTCAGTTCGCGCAGCAGTCGGAGTCGCCGCACATCCAGCATCCGCTGCCCCTTACACCCATCGAACGACCCAAAACCAAATCATTAGAAATTGTAACGAATATCATGCATAAACATTTGCTTTTGCTAAATATAGGCTGGCCTCAGACTTGAATAACCAGAGCAACCCAACCGCGAACGAAAGACTAGTCTCGTGACCATGACCAACGCCTCCACCCGCCCCGCCAACGAGGATTTCAGTTCGGAGGTCGTCGCTCTCGTCAAGAAATGGCTCGACGAAAGCGCCACCATCCCAGCGGATGCCGCGGCCGAACGGCTCGCCGGCGTGCTCAAGGACCCGAACGGCCTGGACTTCACGGTCGGCTTCGTTGACGGCGTCATGCGCCCCGAAGACAAGATGGTCGCCGGTTACAGCCTGCAGAAGATCGCCAAGAAGGCGCCCGGTTTTCTGCCGGTGCCCATGCGCGCGGCCATCGGCCTCGGTGGCATTCTCGGACCGGTGCTGCCCTGGGTCGTCATTCCCGCCGCCCGCACCGTGCTGCGCCAGATGGTCGGCCACCTCGTCGTCGACGCCACGCCCGACAAGCTCGGTCCCGCGCTCGTGCACCTGAAAGAGGGCGGCAACCGCCTCAACATCAACCTGCTCGGTGAGTCTGTACTCGGCGAGAAAGAGGCGCTCGAACGCCTCGAAGGCACCAAGCGCATCCTCGAACGCCCCGACGTGGACTATGTCTCGATCAAGGTGTCCTCGATCGCCAGCCAGCTCTCGATGTGGGCCTTCGATGAGACCGTCGCCCGCGTGATCGAACGCCTGACGCCGCTGTTTGAATTCGCCGCGGCATCCGCTACCCCGAAGTTCATCAACCTCGACATGGAGGAGTACCGCGACCTCGACCTCACCATCGCCGTGTTCGAGGGGCTGCTCGACCAGCCGCAGCTGGCCCAGCTCGAAGCCGGCATCGTGCTGCAGGCCTACCTGCCCGACGCGCTGAGTGCCATCCAGGGCCTCACCCACTGGGCGCAGAATCGCCGCGCGGCCGGCGGAGCCCCGATCAAGGTGCGCCTGGTCAAAGGCGCCAACCTCGCCATGGAGCATGTCGACTCCGCCGTACACGACTGGCCGCTCGCGACCTTCTCCACCAAGCAGCAGAGCGACACCAACTACAAGCGGGTGCTCAACTGGGCGCTCACCCCGCAGAACACGGATGCCGTCAAGCTCGGCATCGCCGGCCATAACCTGTTTGACGTGGCTTGGGCGCACCTGCTCAGCGTTGCCCGCGGCGTCGACGACAAGGTCGAGTTCGAGATGCTGCTCGGCATGGCCACCGGCCAGGCCCAGGCCGTGCGCAAGGACGTCGGACAGCTGCTGCTCTACACACCCGTCGTCGACCCCTCGCAGTTCGACGTGGCCATCAGCTACCTCATTCGCCGGCTCGAAGAGAATGCGAGCTCGGAGAACTTCATGTCGGCCGTGTTCGAGCTGACCAGCAACCCCGAGCTCTTCGACCGCGAGAAGGCTCGGTTCCAGGCCTCGCTCGACGCCCTCGACGACCGGGTTCCCACCCCCAACCGCGTGCAGGACCGCTCCAGCAGCTACGACCGGGGTCGCCTGGCCGCCGCCACAACGGATGCCCGCAGCCAGCAAACCGAGACCGCCAGCGACGACGACCCGCAACTGACCGGCGTGCTGCTCGGCATCACCCGCGGCTCGGCGCCCACCCACTCGACCTTCCACAACGAGCCCGACACCGACCCGTCGCTGCCCGCCAACCGGGCCTGGGGCCGACGGATTTTGGCCCGCGCCGATGCATCCGTTCTCGGAACCGAAACCATCGAGGCCGCCGCCGTTCCCGACGAGGCAGCGCTCAATCTGATCATCGACGGTGTGCTCGAGGCGGGAGCAGCCTGGGGGCAGAAGACCGGCGCCGAACGCGCCGCGGTACTGCACCGCGCGGGCCTGGCGCTCGCTGCCAACCGAGATCGCCTGATCGAGGTCATGGCCAGCGAATGCGGCAAGACCATCACCGAGGGTGACGCCGAGGTGAGCGAAGCGGTGGACTTCGCCCACTACTACGCCGAACGTGCCAAGGATCTGGACCGAGTGCAGGGCGCCATCTTCGTTCCCTCGAAACTCATCGTGGTCACCCCGCCGTGGAACTTTCCCACCGCCATCCCGGCCGGCGGCATGCTCGCCGCCCTCGCCTCCGGTGCTGGCGTCGTCGTCAAGCCGGCCACGGTCGCCCAGCGCACCGGTGCCGTCGTGGTCGAGGCCCTCTGGGAGGCCGGTATCCCGCGCGAACTCCTCGCTCTGGTCAACCTGCCCGACCGTGACCTCGGTGCCAAGCTCATCGCGCACCCCGCAGTCAACCGGGTCATTCTCACCGGCGGCTACGAGACCGCCGAGCTGTTCCGCAGATTCCGCCACGACCTGCCCCTACTCGCCGAAACCAGCGGCAAGAACGCCATCATCGTCACCCCGTCGGCCGACTTCGACCTGGCCGCCGCCGATGTCGTCAAGAGCGCCTTCGGCCACGCCGGCCAGAAGTGCTCGGCCGCGAGCCTGGTGATTCTGGTCGGATCGGTAGCGAAGTCCGAACGCTTTCTCGGCCAGCTGGTCGACGCCGCGACCTCGATCAAGGTCGGGCAGGCAAGCGATCCGGTCACCCAGATGGGCCCGATCATGTCGCCGGCCGACGGCAAACTACTGCACGCCCTGACCACGCTCGGCGCCGAAGAGAAGTGGCTGGTCGAACCGAAGCAGCTCGATGACACCGGCAAGCTCTGGTCGCCGGGCATTCGCACCGGCGTCGCGCCCGGATCGTACTTTCACCTCACCGAGTTCTTCGGCCCGGTGCTCGGCGTGATGCACGCGCGCAACCTAGAAGAAGCCATCCGCTTTCAGAACGCGGTCGACTTCGGCCTGACGACAGGGCTGCACTCGCTCGACGCCGACGAACTGGCCCTCTGGGTCGACACGATCGAAGCCGGCAACCTCTACGTCAACCGCGGCATCACCGGTGCTATCGTGCAGCGCCAGCCGTTCGGCGGCTGGAAGCGCTCAGCCGTGGGCGCCGGAACCAAGGCCGGCGGACCGAACTACCTGCTCGGCCTCGGCAGCTGGGTCAACGAGCCGGGCCGGAACAGCTCGACGTTGCACCTGCGCGGCCTCGAACAGCGCGTCACCGACATCATCGAGGCCAGCCAGCCGTTTCTCGACTACGCCGACTTCGACGTGCTGCGCCGTTCGGCCGTGAGCGACGCTCTCGCCTGGCGCGAGGAATTCAACGTCGTGCGCGACGCGACCGACCTCAAGGTGGAGCGCAACCTGTTCCGCTACCGCGCGCTGCCGGTCACCGTGCGCCTGACCGAGAGCGGAACGCTCGCCCAGCTGCTGCGCGTGATCGCCGCCGCGACCCTGTCCACGTCGCGCTACGACGTGTCGAGCAGCGTTCCGGTGCCGCCGGGCGTGCGCAATATCCTCGCCCAGCGTGAGATCCCGGTGCTGGTCGAAACCGACGAGGAGTGGCTCGCTCGCGCTCGCTCGGGCGGGATCACGGCCAGCCGCGTGCGTCTCATCGGCAGTGACCCGGTGCTGGGCGCGCGAGTGGAAGCATCCGCTTTGGCCGAAGCGGTCAACGGCAGCCCCGACATCGCGGTGTACTCGAACGCGGTCACCCAGGCCGGGCGCATCGAGGTGCTGCCGTTCCTGCGGGAACAGGCAATCTCGATCACCGCGCACCGCTTCGGCAACCCGAGCACGCTCTCCGACGGCGTGATCTAGGCCGGTTACGGTTCGTAACCGCGGAGATTCCGGCCGGATCGCCTTCAATCGTGTGATTGGGGGGATCAGCGGCGAAATCTCCGCGGTTCTGCACGCATGGGCCCGAGAGGGCACACAGGCTACGTGCGGTTTACATACAGATTCGTGGGGCAGACTCTAACGGGCCGTATGATTACCGCTGTCCACAATTCGACAGGGGTTCACGCTTGAACGGAAACGCGACGACGACGCACCGAAACGTCGCTCTGTTGTCGGTCGCGAGTCTCTTGGCGCCGCTCATCACGACGTCGGAAGAGATCGACCGACGTCTGAAGCCGGTGTTGACGCGCCTCAAACTGCCCACCGGGCTGCTCCAGCGGGTTGCCGGAGTGTATGAGCGCCGCAACTGGGGGCCGAACGAGACCTTCGACGACGCCGCGGTCAAGGCCGGCAAGATCGCCCTGCGCGAGGCCGGCATCAAGCCGAGCGACGTGGGCCTGCTCATCAATACCTCGGTCACGCGCAAGCACCTCGAACCCTCCGTCGCCGTGCGTATCCACCACGGACTTGGCTTGCCGTCGTCGGCGATCAACTTCGACATCGCCAACGCCTGCCTCGGCTTCGTCAACGGCATGACGCTCGCCGCCCAGCTCATCGACAGCGGTCAGATCAAGTACGCCGTGATCATCGACGGCGAGGACGCCGACGAGATCCAGACCAACACGATCGACCGCCTCGGGCGCCCCGGCATCAAGCGCAAAGACTTCATGAGTGAGTTCGCGAGCCTTACCCTCGGTTCCGGCGCTGCCGCTGCCGTGCTCGGCCCAGCGGATGCCCACCCCGCCGGGCACCGCATCCTCGGCGGGGTCACCCGCGCGGCCACCCAGTTCAACGGACTGTGCGTCGGCAGCGTCGACGGCATGTTCACCGACGCCAAGGCGCTGCTCAAGGGCGGCATGGAACTGGTCGTCTCGGCCTGGACCGAGGCCAAGCGCGACTGGAGCTGGTCGAACATGGACCGCTACATCGTGCATCAGGTCTCGGACGTGCACACCAACGCGATCGTCAAGGCCACCGGCATGGACAAGGCGAAGGTGCCGCTGACCTATCCGACGCTTGGCAACGTCGGCCCGGCGTCGATTCCGATCACGCTCTCCCAGGAGGCGTCGAAGCTCAAACCGGGCAACCGGGTGCTCCTGATGGGTGTCGGCTCGGGCCTCAACACCGCCATGATGGAACTCGTCTGGTGAGAGTCGCCGCCCGACACCACCCTCGCCTCCTGCGAGATGCCAACTTCGGCCCCATGAACTGTGCAACCGCCCATGACATGCCACTTTCGGCCCCATGGAACGGCGCCAAGGGGCCGAAGTTGGCTTCTCGTGAAAACCAAGGGGCCGAAAGTGGCTTCTCGGGCTCAAAAGGAGTGTGACCGAGATTCGTGCAACCGCAGCTTCCCGTCTTCCGCGCACGCGGCTGGTCGTGGCGACCCTGCCGCCGTCCGGGCTGGCCGGGCTGAAACCCGAGTGGTCGCGCCTGGTCGAGGTCGCCGAGAGCGGGTCTGCCGCGTCTCACGGCTGGCACCTGCTCGACAATGGGCCGCAGCTCGACGCGCTCGGCGTGGTTCCGGTCGGAACTATCTTGTGCGTGCACGGCAACCCGACCTGGTCGTACCTCTGGCGAGGCCTGCTGGCTGCAGCAACGGATGCAGCACAGTCGGGCGCGCCGGCCTGGCGCGTGATCGCTGTCGATCAGCTCGACATGGGCTTCTCCGCGCGCACCGGCAGTGCTGCTCGTGCTGGCGCAACCGGCCGCCAGCACGCAGGCACTGGAGGGTTTCGCCCACTCGCCCGCCGGGTGCGGGACCTCGGCGACCTCACGGACGCCCTCGAACTCGTCGGCCCGGTGATCACCCTCGGTCACGACTGGGGCGGAGTGGTCTCGCTCGGCTGGGCCGTCGACCATCCCGAACTGCTGGCCGGCGTTATGCTGCTGAACACCGCGGTGCATCAGCCCGCCGGCGACAAGATTCCGGCGCCCCTGCGTCTCGCGCTCGGGCGCGGAATCCTGGGACCTGCGACCGTCGCGACGCCCGCGTTCCTGGCCACGACGTTGGCCCTCGCGCATCCGCCGTTGTCGCCCGAGGTGAAGCGGGGCTACCGCGCGCCGTACCTAACCGGCGATCGCCGCGGCGGCATCGGCGGGTTCGTCGCCGATATTCCGGTCGCTCTCGAGCACGAGAGCCGGCCGGAACTCGACCGCATCGCCGAGGCCGTGCGCTCACTCGCGGTGCCCGCGCTGCTGCTCTGGGGCCCCCGGGACCCGATCTTCAGCGACCGATACCTCGACGACCTGGTCGAACGGATGCCGCACGCTCGCGTTCACCGGTTCGAGGGTGCCGGGCATCTACTCGCCGAGGACGCGGACTATGCCGCGGCCGCGCTGCTCTGGCTCGGGGATGCCGTAGCTGACAGGCT
Source organism: Cryobacterium flavum (assembly GCF_900103805.1). GTDB lineage: Bacteria > Actinomycetota > Actinomycetes > Actinomycetales > Microbacteriaceae > Cryobacterium > Cryobacterium flavum. The sequence goes on from NZ_FNIB01000001.1 coordinate 419,087, forward strand.
CCTCGACTCGGTTCGCGCCGGTGCGTCGCGTTCCCGGAATGGCGATCTCAACAAGCTCGATCAGCGTATGGGGGCGCCCGGCGAGCTGTCCGCCGCTACGCCGGGATTCGCGCCTGAGCCTGCTTCGGCGGCCGCACCATCTCCGTTGGTCGAGCCCGTCTTTGGCGGGCCGGCGGCCGCGTGGGAAGCCGCGGGGACGCATCCGCTCTGGCACTACCTCGACGTCCTCGAGGACTCCGACGAAACTGCCCTCGTCGACATGCAGCCGGCCCCGCGCACCGTCAGCTGGCGGCTGCTCTCGCGGCGCGTGCGCCAGATCGCGGCCGGCCTCGTGCACATCGGCGTCACACCCGGCGACCGTGTCTCCCTCCTCGTGCCGCCGAGCGCCGACCTCACCGCGGTGCTCTACGCCTGCGTGCGCATCGGCGCGATCGTCGTCGTAGCGGATGCCGGCCTCGGCCTTCCCGGCCTCACCCGCGCCGTGCGCGGCGCCCGCCCGGACTTCGTGATCGGGGCTGCTCCCGGCCTCATGGCCGCGCGCGCACTCGGCTGGCCAGGGCGCAAGATCTCGGTCGCCCGCTTTCCGGCCCCGATGGCACGGCTGCTGAGCATCGAGCACACCCTGGCCGAGCTGATTCAGCTGGGCCAGGCCCGACTCGAAGCCGGCGACTTGCTCCCGACCGAACCCGCGCCAAATGATGCGGCCGCCGTGCTGTTCACCTCCGGATCGACCGGACCGGCCAAGGGCGTCGTCTACACCCACGGGCAGCTCTCCGCCGTGAGTCGTGCCCTCTTTCTGCAGTACGGCGTTGGCGTCGGTACCGGCCTCGTCGCCGGATTCGCCCCGTTCGCCCTGCTCGGCCCGGCGCTCGGGGCCCGCTCGGTCACCCCCGATATGGATGTCACGGCACCCAAAACCCTCACCGCCACTGCCGTTGCCGCCGCCGTTGCCGCGATCGACGCGACCGTCGTCTTTCTCTCGCCCGCGGCCCTCGTGAACGTCGTCGCCACCGCCGACGCGCTCACCCCCGCCGATCACGCCGCCCTCGCCGGGGTGCAGCGTTTTCTCTCGGCCGGCGCCCCCATCTCCGAGAGTCTGCTGGCCCAGGCCGCCGCGCTCATGCCGGGAGCGACCGCGCACACGCCCTACGGCATGACCGAGGGCCTGCTCATGGCCGACATCACGCTCGACGGCATTCGCGCCGCCGCCGCGAGTGTCGCCGACTCACCCAGAGTGGGTGCCGCGGCGGACGAGTCCGCCGGACTTCTCGAGACGGGCTCGACCAGCTCGACGAGTGTGGCCGTCCCGGCGGCAGGCGAGCAACGATCGGCTGTGAACCCGGCCGGGGGAGTCTGCGTCGGTGGGTCGACCGCGACCACGCGCATCCGGATCAGCGCGCTCGACGCGAGTGGGGCATCCGTTGGTGAACTCACGGAAGAGCCCGACGTGACCGGCGAGATCGTTGTGTCGGCGCCGCACGTCAAGGACCACTACGACCGGCTCTGGCTCGCCGAGCGCGCCTCGCGGCGCGGTGCTGTGGCGGGCGAACGCTGGCATCGCACCGGTGACGTCGGCCACCTCGACGGTGCAGGCCGCCTCTGGGTGGAGGGCCGCATGCCGCACGTCATCGTGACGGCCGACGGCGTCACGACCCCGGTCGGGCCGGAGCAGCGCATCGAAACCCTGCCCGACGTTTTTCGGGCGGCCTTCGTCGGTGTCGGTCCGCTCGGCACACAGCAGCAGGTCGCCGTGATCGAAACGGTACCGCCGGCCCGCCGGGTGCACCGAGCTGCAGAGCCCCTCGCTGCCGCAGTGCGCGCGGCCGTGGGCTCGCCGGTCGCCGCCGTGCTCGTTGTTCCCGGTCTGCCGACCGACATTCGGCACAACTCCAAGATCGACCGCAGCCGGCTGTCGCGCTGGGCCACCGGCATCCTCTCTGGCAGTCGCTGGTCTAAGCCATGAGGGGCGCGCCATGAGAGTGCTGGTGACGGGAGCCAGCGGCTTTCTCGGTCGGGCCGTCGCCGAGCACATCAGTGCGGCCGGGCACGAGGTACGCACCTTTCAGCGGCGGCCATCGGGCCTGACCGGCGTCGAAGACGTGCACGGCTCGATCACGACGGTCGCCGACACTCCGTATGCCGGGCTCGCCTATGCGGTCAGCGGTATGGACGCGGTCGTGCACCTCGCCGCGAAGGTGTCGCTCGCCGGTGACCCGGCCGAGTTTGAGGCGGTCAACGTTGGCGGCACCCGTACCGTTCTGCAGGCGTCGACGGATGCCGGCGTCTCCCGTTTCGTCTACGTCTCGTCGCCGTCGGTCGCCCACGCCGGTTCGTCGATCATGGGCTCTGACTCCCTGCCGGCGTCGCCGGAGCAGGCCCGCGGCGATTACGCCCGCACCAAGGCTCGGGCTGAACTGCTCGCGCTTGCGGCCGACGCCCCCGGATTCAGTGTGGTCGCCGTGCGGCCGCACCTGGTCTGGGGCCCCGGCGACACCCAGCTGATCGACCGGATCGTCGACCGCGTTCGCCGCGGACGGCTGCCGTTGCTCGGACACGGCGCGGCGCTCATCGACACGACGTATGTCGACAATGCGGCCTCGGCCATTCACGCAGCGCTCGAGGCCGCTGTCGCCGTTCACGGCCAGTCCTACGTGATCACCAACGGTGAACCGCGCCCGGTCGCTGAACTTCTCGCCGGAATCTGCGGGGCGGCCGGCGTGACCGCGCCGGCGTGGCGGGTGCCAGCATCCGCTGCCCGCGCTGCCGGTTCGATCATCGAGGCGATCTGGCAGCGGCGCCCCGGAGTCGACGAACCGCCGATGACCCGGTTTCTGGCCGAGCAGCTCTCGACCGCGCACTGGTTCGACCAGCGGCGCACCCGCGCCGACCTGAATTGGACCCCCGCGGTCTCCCTCGACGAGGGTTTCGAGCGCCTGGCCGCCCACTACCGCGCCGCCCGGTAACCTCCCGCCCGGATCTACTCCGGACGGGGCCCAGGCCCCGTCCACCGGCCCAGTTTATAAACTGGGCCCCGGGCTCGGGCCTGGGCCCCGTCCGTGTACGAGGCCGCTACGAGCGGATTCCGAGGGCCGCGCGCGCAAACGCGAGCGCCTCCTCGGGGGCAACGCCCAGTTGGCGCGCTTTGCCGGCGAACGCGGCGGCGGCCACCTGCACCTGTTGCTGGGCGGCATTGCCGCTCGCGGCGATGAAGGATCCGTTGCGGCCGCGCGTTTCGATGACCTCGTCACGCTCGAGCTCGCGGTAGGCGCGGGCCACAGTATTGGCGGCCAGCCCCAGGTCTTCGGCGAGCTTGCGCACGGTCGGCAGCTTGTCGCCCGGTGCGAGATCGCCCGACTGCACTGCGGCAAGCACCTGCACTCGTAACTGTTCGTACGGCGGCGTGGCCGAACGCGGATCGACCAGCAGCATCATGCCGAGGTCTTCGTTCGATTGTCCGCATCGGGCTGATCGTCGACGGCACCGCGCGCGCGGTGCCGGTCCAGTTCGACGGCCGTTTCGGGCCAGAGCCGCCGCAGGTAATGCGTCGTGTTGCGATTGCGCATGCTCGTCAGGCTCCAGCTCAGCAGCGCGACGAAAAGCACCGGGCCCATGATCGTGAACGAGCCGACCAGAATCTCGCCGATCGAGCCGCGCGCCGGCCGGTTGATCGCCTCGCTCAACGAGAGGAACAACACGCAGGAGCTGACGGCGGCGATGATCCCCGGAATCCCGACCAGGCTGCGCAGTGTGGTGCTGCGAAAGGCATCGCTCCAGGCCAGTTGAATGTAGGTTCCGGCCGGTTGACCGCGGCCGAGCAGGGCGTTTGCCGCCGCCCAGGTGACCAGGCTCGCGGCAGCCGCCAGGGCCAGCAACAGCCCCGCCGGCCAGAGAATCGTGCGCACCGAGACGTCATCGAACACCCGCTCCGGGTTGATCGCGATGACCCCGAGCACGGTAGCATAGCCGAGAGTAGCGAGGCCCAGCAGGCCCAGAGAGAACGCGCGGTCCAGCGGAGTAACGTAGTCGGCCAGCCCGGGGGAAGCGCTGCGCGCCAGCCGCGGCACCTCGGCTACCGGTGCGAACGCCGAGCGGGAATCGTTGCCGATGAGGGCGACCGTCGACCCGACCGTCATTGCGACCAAGACCACGAGCCCATTCCACGGGTTCTGACTGCCGTCCGTCAGAACCAGCAGCGCCACGCCCGGCACGAGCCCCACCATCGACCCGACGACCCCCGCGCGTTCGCGGCGATAGATCCGGCTCGACAGCTCGGGGACGATCTCTGGAACCAACGCGAGCCCGACCTGCTGGGAGTAGGCGTGCAGCATCCGCTTGCGTGGTTCGGCACGCGCGATATAGATCAGGCGGATGCCGAGTCCCGCCAGCATCAGCGCCGCAAAAACTGCTAAGACTGCTAATACTGGATCCACAAAACCCTCCCGTTGTGTGCGTTTTGTACCAGAGTAGCAATACAAAACTCCGGCCGCAAGGCCCGGCTCAGGAGTCGGAACGGCGATTCAGGGCATCGGTGACGAGGGTGAGGGCCTCGGCCGGGCTCACGCCGAGTTGCTCGATGCGGGCAGCGAATGCGTCGGCCGCTGCCTGGGCGTGCCGCTCGGCCGCATCACCGTTGGGTGCGATGAATGAACCGAACCGACCGCGCGTTTCAATCACGCTGTCACGCTCGAGTTCGCGATAGGCCCGGGCGACCGTGTTCGTGGCCAGACCGAGCTCAGCGGCGAGGGCCCGCACGGTCGGCAGGCGGGTATCGTGCTCCAGCTTACCGGAGCGCACGGCCGCAATGACCTGGCTGCGCAACTGTTCAAACGGCGGCGTGCTCGAGTGTGAATCAATGGCAATAAAGGAAGCGGGCACGGGACCCTCCGTTCAACGTTATGAGCAATTTTGCCTCGCTACAACGAATGCCGCAACACCATACCCACGGTACGTTCCCAGGGGATGTTTTCCGAGAGCGGGTGAACGGTTGCTTCAACATCACCGAAGCAACCGTTTCCCCGCTTTCGCGGGGCCGCGTAGGCTCGGGGCATGACCTTTCCGGCCGATCTCCCCGCCGAGCTCGCCGGGCTGGTGCCGACCTTAGTCGGCGTTCTGTTGCTGCTCGCGGTGGTCGCGACGGTGCTGCGGGTCTATCGCACACAGCATCCGTTCGCGCCGGCGCTCGCCCTGTTGCGTGGGATCCTGCAACTGGCCGCGATCAGTCTCATTCTCAGCGGCATCATCAATGAACCGCTCTGGGTCGGCGTCGGATTGCTCGTCATGTTCGCGGCGGCCGTCGGTACTGTCACCCGCCGTATCGGCTTCAGTCGCGCGCACCTGTTTCGCGTGGCTGCGGCGATGGCTCTCGGTGTGAGCGTCACTCTCGCCATCGTGTTCACGACCGGAGCGATCGAATTCTCACCACGCTACGTGCTCGCGATCGGCGGCATCATCATCGGCAATGCCATGTCGATCGCGACGCTCAGTGGTCGCCGCTTCTCCGAGGCGGTCGGCGATCACTGGGACGAAGTCGAGGGCTGGCTTGCGCTCGGGGCCACGCCGCGGCAATCCACGCGCGATCTGGCCAGGCAGGCCGTCTACTTCGCCATCATTCCGTCCACCGACCAGACCAAGACCACGGGGCTGGTCACGTTGCCGGGAGCGTTCGTCGGGGCGATTTTCGGTGGAGCTTCGCCGTTGGAGGCCGGACGCTTTCAGATCGTCGTGCTGGCCGGCATCCTCTGCGCTGGGTCAATTGCCGCGGTCACCCTGCTGCACCTGATCTCGCCGGTGCGTCAAAAGCCGGTCCCTTAGAACCTGGCTCGCGAAAGCGGGTGAGGTGTTGCTACTCGATTGAGCGATGGATGAGGCGTGACAGCACGATCGCACTCCGAGTGTGATCGACGTTGGGTGCCAGGCGCACCTTTTCGAGCGCCGCCTCGAGCCCCGGAATGTCCCGGGCTCGAATGTGCACCATGGCGTCGGCGCTGCCGGTGACGGTTCCCGCGTCGACGACCTCCGGCACGCCGGAGAGTATGCGCAGTAATTCGTCGGGCGCGACGGTGCCCCGGCAGAACAGCTCAACATAGGCTTCCGTGCTCATACCGTCGACCGCCGGGTCGACCTGAATCGTAAAGCTGCGAATCACCTTGTCGGCCACCAGGCGGTCGACGCGGCGTTTCACAGCGGATGCCGACAGTCCCACCACCGAGCCGATGTCACCATAGCCGGCGCGCGCGTTCTGGCGCAGCAGATCGAGAATGCTGTGGTCGAGGTTATCCATGGGGCGAGTCTAAGTGACGGCACTGCGCAAACTTGCGTCACGGTGGCAATTCTCGAAGATTTCTTGCGCAGATCAGCGTGAAACGTTGAATCATGCTGTGTGAGACTGAGGGTGGCGTCCCGGAACGATCAAGTGTGGTCGAGCCGGGCTCTCGTGAGCGACCTGGTCCGCCATCCACCCCGAGTTCCGTCGGCCCGAAGGCCCGCGGATCCCCGAAGGAGCCTCATGTCGATCAACTCAGCCACCCCCGTTCTGGCCGAAGAGCCCGCCGTTCCCGTGCGCATCGCCACCAAGCGCACCATTCTTATGTGCAAGCCGCAGTTCTTCACCGTGGTCTACCGCATCAACCCGTGGATGGACCCGGCGCTGCCCACCGACACCTCGCTCGCCGTGAAGCAGTGGCAGACCCTCTATGACGCCTACATCGGCCTCGGCTTCGATGTGCACCTGATCGACCCGATCGACGGCCTGCCCGACATGGTCTACGCGGCCAACGGCGGTTTCGTCATCGATAACCAGGCCTACGGAGCCAAATTCACCCATGTGCAGCGCCAGCCCGAAGGCCCCGCCTATATGGACTGGTTCGGCGCCAACGGCTTCGACGTGCGTGTACCCGTGGAGACCAACGAGGGCGAGGGCGATTTTCTGCTGGTCGGCGACGTCATCCTGGCCGGCACCGGCTTTCGCAGCGACTCGAACAGCCACGCTGAACTCTCGAATATCGCCGGCCGCCCGGTGATCACCCTGCGCCTGATCAACCCGAGTTTCTACCACCTCGACACCGCCGTGGCCGTGCTCGATGACACGAACATCGCCTACCTGCCGAGCGCCTTCGACGCGCCGAGCCTCGCCATTCTGCAGGAGCGCTACCCCGACGCCATCATCGTCACCGAAGAAGACGCCTCCATTCTCGGCCTCAACTCCTACTCCGACGGCTACAACGTCGTCATCGCCGCCCGCGCCAAAGACTTCGAACGCCAGCTGCGAGCTCGCGGCTACAACCCGATCGGCGTCGACCTGTCCGAACTGCTGCTCGGCGGCGGCGGCGTCAAATGCTGCACGCTCGAGCTGCGCCGATGACCGCCCCCACCAACCTGAAGGAGCACGACATGACGACGAATCTGACAGACGCACCCGCAGCATCCGTTTCGCCTGCAGCTACTGCCCTCATTGCCGAGGAAAGCGCGCACGCCGCGCACAACTATCACCCGCTGGAGGTCGTCGTCGCGACCGGCGACGGCGCCTGGGTAACGGATGTCGCCGGTCACCGCTACCTGGACTGCCTCGCCGCCTACTCCGCTGTGAACTTCGGCCACTCCAACCCGGTGCTGCTCGACGCTGCTCGTGCCCAGCTCGGCCGCATCACCCTCACCAGCCGGGCGTTCTACAACGACCAGCTCGGTCCGTTCGTGACCGCGCTCGCCGAACTGGCCGGCAAAGACATGGTTCTGCCCATGAACACCGGCGCCGAGGCCGTCGAATCCGGCATCAAGGTGGCCCGTGCCTGGGGCTACCGGGTCAAGGGCGTCGCGCCCGACCAGGCCAACATCATCGTGGCAGCCGGCAACTTTCACGGCCGCACCACCACCATCATCAGCTTCTCTGACGACGAGTCGGCCCGCGCCGGCTTCGGCCCGTTCACGCCCGGTTTTCGCACCGTGCCCTACGGCGATGCGGCCGCGCTCGAGGCCGCGATCGACGAGAACACCGTGGCCGTGCTGCTCGAACCGATCCAGGGTGAGGCCGGCATCGTCGTGCCGCCGGCGGCCTACCTGCCCGCAGTACGCGAGATCACCACGCGCCACAACGTATTGTTCATCGCCGACGAGATTCAGTCCGGCCTCGGCCGCACCGGCTCGACCTTCGCCTGCGACCTCGTGGGCGTCGTGCCCGACCTCTACCTGCTCGGCAAGGCCCTCGGCGGCGGCATCGTTCCCGTCTCCGCCGTCGTCGGCAACACCGACATTCTCGGTGTGCTGCACCCGGGCGAGCACGGCTCCACCTTCGGCGGCAACCCGCTCGCCGCAGCCGTCGGCCTGGCCGTCGTGAAGATTCTGGCCACCGGCGAATACCAGCAGCGCGCGACCGAACTCGGCGCGCGCCTGCACGCGGGCCTCGCCGAGCTCATCGGGCACGGCGTGATCGAAGTGCGCGGCGTCGGCCTCTGGGCCGGCATCGACATCGATCCGTCGCTCGCTCCGGGCCGCGTCGTCTGCGAGGCCCTCCTCGCCCGTGGCGTGCTCGCCAAGGACACGCACGGGTCGACCATCCGCCTGGCACCGCCGATCGTCGTCTCCGCCGAGGACGTGGACTGGGCCGTCGAGCAACTGCGTCTCGTGCTGGCCGACCTCGCGGCTGCGAAGTAGGCGCGCTCCCGGGCAGAACGCATGACCGCGCCCGATCTGGGTGCGCGCTACGCCGGTTACCGTAGCGCGCATCCGTGTTTGGGGCGCGATCGCGCGCCGGCCGCCAATAGCAGCGCGTGCGTTCTGCCGAAAGCGGATGCCCCCGCGTGACGGCCCGGCTCCACGCTGTGGCGGCCATAGGCTGAAGGGCATGTACACCGACCTGCCCGAAGCCGAACTCCGCGCCTATCGCAGTGGCCAGGCCGACCCGGCCGACTTCGATGCCTTCTGGGCCGAGACGCTCGCCGAGGCCGATCGGCATCCGCTTGATGTCACCGCCACGAAGGTCGACGCCGGTCTGGAAACGCTCGAAGTCTTCGACGTGACTTTCCCCGGGTTCGGTGGGCAGCCGATCAAGGCCTGGCTGCGAGTGCCCGCCGGCGCGCGTCGCCCGCTGCCGACCGTCGTGCAGTTTCACGGTTACGGCCGGGGACGCGGGCAGAGCTTCGAGAACCTACTGTGGGCATCCGCCGGGTTCGCGCATTTCGAGATGGACCTGCGCGGGCAGGGCTGGGGCGGTAGCACGGGCGACACGGTCGACGACGCCGGGAGTGGCCCGCAGGTACCCGGTTTCATGACGCGCGGCATCGACTCGCGTGAGACCTACTATTACCGCCGCGTTTTCACCGATGCCGTGCGCGCCGTCGCGGCGGCCCGCAGCCTGGCGCTCGTCGATGAAACCCGGGTGGGCCTGGTCGGCACCAGCCAGGGCGGCGGTATCGCGCTCGCCGTGGCTGGGCTCGTGCCCGACCTCGCCGCGGTCGTCGCGCGCGTACCGTTTCTGTGTGACTTTCCGCGGGCATCCGTCATCACCGACGCGCTGCCGTATCGGGAGCTCGGCCAGTACCTCGCCACCAACCGGCTCAAGGTAGTGCGGGTGCACGACGTGCTCGCCTACTTCGATGGCGTCAACTTCGCCAAGCGCGCGACGGCGCCGGTGACCATGACGGCCGCCCTGATGGACCCGATCTGCCCGCCGTCGACAGTGTTCGCGGCCTACAACAACTATGCCGGCCCAAAGCAGATCACCGTCTGGCCGTACAACGGCCACGAGGGCGGCGCCTGGGAAGACGACGCTCTCGCCCTGCGTGCGTTCCGCGAACACCTCGGCTAGGCCTTGTTGCCGGCATGGAGCGGCAGTACCATTTTGGTATGGCTATCAACGTGCGCATCCCGGAGGAACTCGACCGTCAACTTGAGGCACTCGCGACGGCGCAACACGTGTCGAAGCACGCGCTGCTCCTGCAGGGCGCAACCCTGATTGTCGACCGTTATTCGCGGCGCAACGAAATCGAATCCGGCCTGCAATTCGTGCTCACCCACGACGCCGAGTTGCTGCAGCGCCTCGAAGACGCGTGACCCAGTACCTGGAGGTCGCCGATGCGCTGCAGGTGACCGAGCGCTACGGCTTCTACGTGCGGGACGCTGGCCTGCTCGCGTCTGCACTCGCCCGGCCGTCGGCGTCCATGTTCGGAACGGATGCCTACGCGACCTTTGATCGAAAGGCCGCGGCCCTTCTCGAATCTCTCGTGCGCAATCATCCGCTGGTCGATGGAAACAAGCGCACAGGCTGGACCCTCATGGTGCTCTTTCTCTGGATCAACGGGTATGCCCACGATTTCACCACCGATGAGGGTTTCGATTTCGTGATTGGCGTCGCCGAAGGGGTCGTCGACCTCGACGAATCTGAAAAGCGGATCGCGGCGCATCGCGTCACGCGTTCGTAGCTCGCCGCCGACTGTCTGCGACTTACGAGACCGTCTTCCGTGGCGCAGGCTTCACCGGCGTGGTCGTGACGACAGCGGATGCACTCACCGACTCCTTGCGCACGGCCGGCTCCCGCACGGGAGCCTTGCGTACCGGAGCAGCCGCGGCGGCGGCGACCAGGGGCGACACCACCGGCTGCAGCCGGGACAGCTGGGTCACGTGGCCCGGGTTCAACTCCTCGAGTGCATTCACGCCGAGCAGGCGCATGGTGCGCGTGATCTGCTCCGAGAGGATCGCAATGGTGCGGTCGACGCCCGCTTCACCGCCGGCCATGAGGCCGTAAAGGTAGGCGCGGCCGATCATCGTGTAGCGGGCGCCGAGCGCGACGGAGGCGACGATGTCGGCACCGCTCATGATGCCCGTGTCGAGGTGCACCTCGGTGTGGGCACCGACCTCGCGGGCGATCTGCGGCAGCAGGTGGAACGGAATCGGTGCACGGTCGAGCTGGCGACCGCCGTGGTTCGAGAGGGTGATGCCGTCAACGCCGAGGTCGACGAGGCGCTTGGCATCGTCCAAGTTCTGCACTCCCTTGACCACGATTTTTCCGGGCCACTGGGCCTTGATCCAAGCCAGATCGTCGAAGGTCACGGTCGCATCGAACATGGAGTCGATCAGTTCGCCGATGGTGCCGCTGGACCGGTCGAGGCTCGCAAAGGAGAGCGGCTCGGTGGTGAGAAAGTTGATCCACCATTCCGGTCGCGGGATGGCGTTGATGACAGTGCCGAGGGTGAGCGCTGGTGGAATCGAGAAGCCGTTGCGCTTGTCGCGCAGTCGGGCGCCGGCCACCGGCACATCGACCGTGACGAGCAGGGTGTCGAACCCGGCCTTTTTGGCTCGCTCGACCAAGGCCATCGACCGGTCGCGGTCCTTCCACATGTACAGCTGAAACCAGTTGCGGCCGGTGGGGTTGGCGGCCTTGACGTCTTCGATCGACGTCGTTCCCATGGTTGACAGAGCGAACGGAATGCCGGCCCGCCCGGCGGCGCGCGCCCCGGCGATTTCACCCTCGGTCTGCATCATGCGGGTGAAGCCGGTGGGCGCGATGCCGAACGGCTGCGAAACGGGGGCACCGAGCACGTCCCAGCTGGTGGACACGGTCGACACGTCGCGCAGAATGGCCGGATGAAACTCAATGTCTTCGAAACCCTGGCGGGCCCGGCCGAGTGAGATCTCGGCCTCCGCGGCACCCTCGGTGTAGTCGAAGGCGGCCTTCGGAGTGCGCCTTTTGGCGATCGCACGCAGGTCGGCGATCGTGAGGGCCGCGTCGAGGCGGCGCTTCTTCGCGTTGAGCTCCGGAGCCTTGAACTTCATCAGCGGTGCCAGGTCTTTGATCCTGGGGATACGTCGTTGAACCATGGTCGTCCTATCGTGTCGTGGGGCTGGCAGTGGTGGAAGTGAGATGGGTCTCGGCGTAGTACCCCGAGATGTGGGCGTGCACCGCGAGGCGGGCGGCATCCGCTTGACCGGCCAGAACGGCATTGAGAATGCCGCGATGCTCGAGCCTGAGACGAGCGGATGTTGCCGGCCAGCTCGCGAGGCCCGCCGCGCCCGCCCGCGCGTACCCCTCAATTGCGCTGCGGAGGCCGGCCATGGTCGCCGTGATGACCTGGTTGCCGTTCGCTTCGGCGAGCGAGAGATGGAACTGGGTGTCGAGGGCGAGGAATTCTGCTTCGGTGAGGGTCTCACTTTCCATCGCGGTGAGGATTTGCGCTGATTCGGTGAGGTCGACCTGGACCTCGGCCAGTTCGGCGACGATTGATCCCTCCAGGATGAGGCGGGTTTTGACCACGTCCGCGACCTCAAAGCCCTGGGCCGCAACCTGCAGGCGCATGAGCGCCGACATGCCGCCGCCGGGTCGTGCGACGATGATCGCGCCGGCCGAGGGCCCCGAGCCGACGGCGGTGCGAATGAGCCCGAGCACCTCGAGCACCCGCAGCGCTTCGCGCACGCTGGAACGGCCGACGCCGAGATCTGCTGCCAGGGTGCGCTCTGGCGGGAGGTGATCGCCCGGGCTCAGGCGACCCTCGAGCAGGTCGAGCTCCACGGCGTCGAGCACGATCTGCCAGGCGCGCGGGGTGATCTCGGTCATGCTGTCCTCTTGATCTCGTGTGGTCTGACCACAGAGTACACGATTTTCTCGCGGATTGCGGATACAGTTTCAGCCAACCCGAGAGAGACCATGACCCCTGCACCCCAGCTCATCGACTTGAAACTGCCCGACGGGCCGGGTGGCAGCGCCGGCCTGAAAGCCGTGCTCGCGATCCCGGCCGGCGATGGCCCCTGGCCCGGAGTCGTGCTCGTGCATGAGGCGTTCGGCCTCACCGACGTGATGCGCCACCAGGCCGTCAGAATGGCCGAGGCCGGATACCTGGCGCTCATGCCCGACCTCTTCACCGAGGGCGGAACCCGCAAGTGCCTCGTCGGCACCTTTCGTGCTCTGTCGGCCGGTGCCGGCCGGGCTTTCGTCGACATCGAGTCGGCGCGCGTGTTTTTGAGTGAACGCGGCGACTGCACCGGACGCATCGGTGTTCTCGGTTTCTGCATGGGTGGCGGGTTCGCCCTCGCCACGGCGACGCGCGGCTTCGACGTCTCCTCGGTCAACTATGGTCGGCTCCCGAAAGACCTGGACGATCACCTGCTCGGCGCCTGCCCGATCGTCGGTAGCTTCGGCGGCGCGGACCGCTCTCTGGTCGGCGCGGCAGCCGCCCTCGATTCATCCCTGGCGAGGCTGGGCATCGAGCACGACGTCAAGGAATACCCGGGTGCCGGCCACGCCTTTCTCAACGATGCCGAGACCGGGCCGCGGATGCTGCGCCCGATGCTGAAGCGCATTCTCGGTGCCGGCCCCGACCCGGTGGCCGCCGCCGCCGCGTGGACGCGTATCGAGGCGTTCTTCGGCGAACACCTTGGGGCGTCACAGAAGCCCTGACCTGGCTGGCGGCTGGTAGCCTCCAACAGACCCAAGGGGACCCCATCGCCAAACGCTCGACCATTATCGCCATCGTCACCGTCGCATCCGTTGTCACGATCGGCGGCGTGGCCACCGCGCTCGCGCTGACACCGCAAACCGGCTCCGACACCACGCTCACCCTGCGCGTCTGGGACGAGCAGGTCGCGCAGTCCTACGAAACGTCGTTCGCGGCGTTCGAAGAAGCCAACCCGGGCATCGACGTGGCGGTGAACGTCGTGCCGTGGGCCGACTACTTCACCAAGCTGCGCGTTGACGTGGCCGGCGAGACCGCCGACGACGTGTTTTGGGTGAACGCCGGCAACTTCGCCGACTATGCCGTCAACGGTAACCTCGTAAATGTAACGGATGCCCTTGGCGAGGCCGCGCAGACCAACTGGCAGCCCAGCGTCATCGGTCAGTACACCCTGAACGGCGCGCTCTGGGGAGTGCCCCAGCTCGCCGACCCCGGCATCGGGCTGTATTACAACGAAGAACTCCTGTCGGTGGCCGGCATCGACCCGGCCACCGTCGGTGAACTGCATTGGGATCCCGCCGCCGGCGAGGACACCCTGCTGCCGGTGCTGCAGAAACTCACCGTCGACGCCAACGGCAACACCGCCGACAGCGCGGCCTTCGACCCCGCGCAGATCGTGCAGTACGGCTACAACGCGGCCAACGACCTCAACGCCATCTACCTCAACTATCTCGGCTCGAACGGGTCAGCGTTGCAAGACGGCGACGAGTTCGTGTTCGACACCGCCGAAGGCGCCGCGGCCTTTCAGTACGTGATCGACCTGATGAACAAGTACCACGTGGCCCCATCGGCCGCCGACACCAACCTCAACGGCGACTTCGCACTCGACCAGTTTCTGCAGGGCAAGATGGCCCTGTTCCAGAGCGGCGTCTACAACCTCAGCAACGTGAACGAGGGGGCCGGCTTCGACTGGGGTGTGGCCGCGATTCCGTCTGGACCGTCCGGGGCGATCAGCGTCACCAACGGCGTCGTGGCCGCCGGCAATGCCGACTCGAAGCATCCGGAACAAACCCAAAAACTGCTGGAGTGGCTCGGCAGTACCGAGGGTAGTGCGGCGATCGGCGCCGACGGCTCGGCGTCGCCGGCCGTCATCGGTGCGCAGGCCAGCTATGTCGCGTCGTGGCAGGAGCAGGGCATCGACGTGAACGCGTTCATCGACGTGCTCGCCAACGGCAGTGTACAGGCGCCGCAGGGCGCGAAGTGGGCCGAGGCCTCCGACGCGTTCGAGTCGACCTTCGCCGAGATGTTCCTCGGCCGCATTCCCGTCGATGAGGCGTTGCGCACCGCGCAGGAAGCGGCCAACGCGGCCGTCGCCGGCTGAGCGGCGGCTAACTCGTCAACACGACGTTGAGCGGGGTCTCGCCGCGCAGCATCCGCTCGATTTGCGCGCGCACTAGGCGGGCCATGCGCGGCAGCATGGCGCTCGACGCGCCGCCGACGTGCGGGGTGATGAGCACATTCGGCAGTGCGAAGAGCGGATGCCCCTCCGGCAGCGGTTCGGGGCTGGTCACGTCGAGGGCGAGCCTGAGGCGGCCGCTGCTCGCATGCGCGAGCAGCGCTTCCGTGTCGGCGACCGCACCGCGAGCGATGTTCACGAGCAGGCTTCCGTCACGCATTTGGGCCAGGAATGCATCGTCAACCAGGTTCGTCGTCTCGGCCGTGAGCGGAACACCGACGACCACAATATCGGCCTGGGGCAGGAGTTCGGGCAGGGACTCGAAGCCGTAGATGTTGCCGCGCTCGTCACTGCGAGCCGTGCGGGCGACGCGGATCACCGTGGTTTCGAAGGCGAGCAGCCGACTCTCGATAGCGTGGCCGACACCGCCGTAGCCGAGCAGCAGCACGGTGCGGTCGGCGAGGCTGGCGTGCTGCGCGGGCGCCCACTCGCCGGCGTCCGCGGCGCGCACGAAATCGGGAATGCCGCGCTGCGAGGCCAGGATGAGGGCGAGGGTGAGTTCGGCCGTGGAGGTTTCATGCACGCTCGCGGCGTTCGCGAACACGTGCCCGGCAGGCAGTACCCGGTCGACGCCGTCGTAGCCGATGGACTGGCTCTGCACCAAACCGGCATCGACGCCGGCGAGATGCGCGAGCCGGTCGGTCTTACCCATGTACGGCGTGACAACGAGGTCGAACCGGGGTCGTGGCGACGGTCCGTCGAGCGCCCACTCCACTACCTCAACGCCGTCGGGCAGTTCCCCGACCGCCTCGCGCAGTACGGAGTCGGGCAGGCTGACCAGCAGTGAGTTCATCTCCCGAGCCTACTTTGCCCCGCTCTCTCTGGACGGGGCCCAGGCCCCGTCCCCGGGCCCAGTTTATAAACTGGGCCCACGGACGGGGCCTGGGCCCGTCCCGGTTAAAGCCCTCGCCTCGCGGTGTCGAGCACGGGCTGGGGCGCCAGCGGGCGGGACGGCCGCAGCGTGCTCAGCGCCACACCCGCGAACACGATCACGCCGCCGACGAGCTGCGGCGTGGTCAGCTGGGCGCCGAGCACGACGGCGATGACCACCGTGAACACCGTGATCAGGTTGAGAAACAGGCCGGCCCGAATCGGCGGAATGCTCTTGAGCGCAGCGTTCCACAGCACGTAGGAGCCGATCGAGGGAAAAATCGCGATGAAGATCACGGCCCAGCCGATGGCGGCATCCGCTGGCCAGCGCACCCCACCGAGCAAGGCGACCGGCGCGAGCAGCACCGCGACGAAGGTGCCTTGCAGGGCCGTGGCCGTGATCGGCGGCACTGGCAGCCCGCGACCGACGATCGTATAGAGGCTCCACACCACGATCGCGCCAACCATGAGCAGGTCGCCCGTGTTGGGTGTGCGCGTGAAAACGGATGCGATCGCACCGTTGGTGATGATCAGCACCACTCCCACCAGCCCCAGCGCCAGCCCGGCAATACCTCGCCAGCCGATGCGTTCGCGCAGCAGAACCGCCGCGAGCACCACCATCACGGCCGGATTCGCGGCGTTGATGAGCGACGCGGATTGCGGCGTCGTGTACTGCAGGGCGGTGTAGAGCAGCAGATTGTAGCCGCCAACGCCGAGGGCTGCGAGTAGCAGCAGCCGGGGCCAGTGGCGTAGTACCCGGGCCCAGTTCGGGCGCTCGACCACTTGGGCGAGGATCAGCAGCGGAATGCAGGCGAGCAGCCAGCGCAGCCAGGTTAGCTCAACGGGGGAGAGGGTCTGCACGGCGATTCCGCCGACGATGTAGTTGCCGGCCCAGAGCAGGGTGGCGACGATGAGGGCAATGGTGGCCTTCATGCGCGCGTTCGGGTGGTGAGAGTGGTCATGACCTGCCTGGTGTTCGAAGAGGGTCTGCCCTTCGACCCTAGCTCGTCCCGCGCTGGCCCTCAGTGGACAACTTCGAGGGGTGTCGATCGCGCCGCACCCCTCGAAGTTGTCCACTGAGCACCCGAACTCAGCGCGGGGCGGTGGCCTCGACGATCGCGATCTCGCGGGTGGCGGTCTCGCGGTTGCGTTCGGCGGCAGTTTCGCGATCCGGGTCCAGCGTGGTGTCCCCATCGCGATCCGGGTCCAGCGTGGTGTCCCCATCGCGATCTGGCTCGGGCTCCTCGCGCTCGAGCACGGCGGTCCCGCCCCGGCGACTCGGCGTCGCGAGCGGCACATCGCGCCCGTCGCCGGCGTGAAGCACGCGCACCCGCGGTGACGAGAACGGATGCACGTGCACCCGCAGCCGGCGATACCGCACCATCCAGAACAGCACGACGGCCGCAGCCAGCAGGCCGGAGACCGCGGCGAGGCCAAGCGCCCAGCGTGGGCCGAAGGCATCCGCTACCCAGCCAACGAGCGGCGCGCCGAGGGGAGTGCCGCCGACGAAGATAGCCATGTACAGCGCCATCACGCGGCCGCGCATCTCGGGCCGGGTCGTGGTCTGCACGTAGGCGTTCGCCGTGGTCATGAGCGTGAGCGACGACAAGCCGACCAGGGTGAGAGATATGGCGAAAGTTGCATATGTCGGCATGATTGCGGACAGCGCGCAGGCCAGGCCGAACAGGCCGGCGCCGAGCACGATGAGTCGCAGGCGGGCGCGGCTGCGGCGGGCAGCGAGCAGCGCGCCGATGACGGCGCCGATGGCCATGATCGAGCTGAGCAGGCCGAACTCTGCAGCCCCCTTACCGAATTCGATGGTGGCCATGGTGGACGTGAAGATGGCGAAGTTGAGGCCGAAGGTTCCGATCAGAAAGACCGCGATCATGACGACGACGATGTCGGAACGGCCACGCACGTAACGGAAGCCGGCCAGCAGCTGTCCGCGCTCCCGTGACGCCTTTGGTTGGCGGCGCAGTTGGTGGGTGCGCAGCAGGGTCATGGCGAAGACCGTCGCAGCAAAGGTGACCGCGTTGATCATGAAGACCCAGCCGGCGCCGACGGCGACCGTGAGCAGGCCGGCCGCGGCCGGGCCGATCAGGCGTGCACCGTGGAACGACGCCGAGTTGAGTGCCACCGCGTTCGACAGCTGGTCTTCGGCGACGAGTTCGGAGACGAACGTCTGGCGGGCTGGCGCGTCGATCGCCGCGACAACGCCGAGGCCGAGCGCGAACAGATAGACGTGCCAGAGCTGGGCTACCTCGAGCACGGTCAGAATGCCGAGGCCGAGCGCCAATAGGCCCATCAGGGTCTGGGTGAGAATGAGCAGCTTGCGCCGGTTGAACCGATCGGCGATGAGGCCGGACCAGGGCATCAGCACGAGCTGCGGGCCAAGCTGCAGCGCCATGGTGATGCCGACCGCCGTGGCGTCGTAGTTGGTGAGCTGGGTCAGCACGATCCAGTCCTGCGCGGTGCGCTGCATCCAGGTGCCGATGTTCGACACCAAAGCCCCGGCGAACCAGATGCGGTAATTGACGACGCTCAGCGAGCGAAACATGGCGCTCAACTGTCGGCGAGCTCCTTCATGATCAAGGTCGCGTCGGCGAGGGTGCTGCGCTGTGCGGGACTGAGCTGGGCGACGCGTTGCACCAGCCAGGCATCTCGACGCTTGCGCGTTTCGGTCATCATTTCGCTCGCGGCGTCCGTTGTGCTCAGCACGATCTTGCGGCCATCGAGTGTGGAATCGGTGCGGGCCACGAGACCGGCATCAACGAGGCATTTCACCGTGCGGGTCATCGACGGCGGGGTGACGCGTTCGAACTCGCTGAGTTCGGTGAGCGTCAACGGTCCGTGCACATGAAGCACGCCGAGCGCGGAGAACTGGCCACTTCCGAGCTCGTTCTCGGCCTTCTCTTGGCGCAGGCGGCGGGCCAGGCGGCCGTTGGCGAGTCGAAATTCGTGGCTGAGTTCGGCGGTGTTGGGTGCGGCTGTGGGGTGTACTGCGGCCGCTTGTGGTGCGCCGACCGGCGGCTGCGCCTTGATGACGCCGAGGGCGGCAGTTTTGGGGTGTGTTCGCGATTCCATAGATCCTTAGCATAGCAAATTAGCCTTGCTAAGTACATTGGCAACCGGAAGCCCACCGCAACAGGGCAGACTGGCCTCGTGCCCACATATACGGATGCCCATGGCCGGCTCATTACCTATTACGTCTGGTCGGTCGACGCCCCGCGCGCCGTCATCCAGCTCGCGCACGGCGTCGGTGAACACGCCCAGCGCTATGCCACGCTCGCCGCAGACCTCAACCGGGCCGGCTACACGGTGTACGCCGACGACCACCTCGGTCACGGCCAGACCGGACTCGCCCAGCACGGCGGCGACCACACATTGCTCGGGCGACTCGGCGCGGGCGGGCTGCGCGCGGCGGTGGCGGGCGTGCATCAGCTGAGCGGAATCATCCGCTCGGAAAACCCGACTCTGCCGCTCGTGCTGCTCGGGCACAGCTGGGGATCGTTCATGGTACAGATGATCGTGAACGAGCACGCCGCCGAGTACGACGCCATCGTTCTCTCGGGCACCGCCTATCGCTGGCCCGGATACCTTGACGGTGGCGACCTGAACCGCAAAAACAAAACGCTCGGCACCACCGGGGTCGAGTGGCTCAGCCGCGATCCGGCGGTAGCCCAGGCGTTCGTCGCCGACCCGCTGACCACTGCGACGCCGCTGGCCAAGCTGTTCGGCATTCGAGAGGCCGCCCGCCTGTTCGGTCGGCCAGCTCGCGACCTGCCGACTGACCTGCCGATGCTCGTGCTGGTCGGCGGTGACGACACCGTCGGCGGCGAACGCAGCGCGCTCAGACTGGTCAACGCCTACGTCAAGCGGTCCGGGCTGCGCGACGTGCGCCTGATCGTGTATCCGGGCGCGCGGCACGAAGTCTTCAACGAGACCAACCGCTCCGAGGTGATCGGCGACCTGGTGGCCTGGCTCGACGAACGATTTATCACCGTAGGCTGAAACCATGCATGGTGAATATAAGGTTCCGGGCGGCAAACTGGTCGTCGTAGATCTCGATGTCGTCGACGATGTCATCGCCAACTTTCGTCTGGCCGGTGACTTTTTTCTCGAACCCGACGATGCCCTCGAAGACATCAATGCAGCGGTGACCGGCCTGCCCGCCGGCAGCTCGGCGGCCACGATCGCCGCCGCCGTGCGTGGCGCGCTGCCGAGCGGCGCCATTCTGCTCGGATTCTCGCCGGAGGCCGTCGCCGTGGCGATTCGCCGTTCGCTGTCCCAGGCGAGCACGTGGCGGGACTACGACTGGCAGATCATCCACTCGCAGAAGCCCGTCGCCCCCGTGCTGCAGATGGCCCTCGACGAGGTGCTCGCGACCGAGGTCGGTGAGGGGCGCCGACAGCCCACGCTGCGCATCTGGGAGTGGAACGAACCGGCCGTCGTCATCGGCAGCTTTCAGTCGCTCAAGAACGAGGTCGACCCGGAGAATGCCACCAAGTTAGGCTTCACCGTTGTGCGACGCATCAGCGGCGGCGGTGCCATGTTCATGGAGGCCGGCTCGGTCATCACCTATTCCATCTACGCGCCGACCGATCTCGTGCAGGGCATGAGTTTCGCCGACTCCTACGCCTTTCTCGACGAGTGGGTCATCACCGCGCTCAAATCGCTCGGCATCGACGCGTACTACCAGCCGCTCAACGACATCACGAGCCCGACCGGCAAGATCGGTGGGGCCGCCCAGAAACGCCTCGGCAGCGGCGCCGTGCTGCACCACGTCACGATGAGCTACGACATGGACGGCGAAAAAATGGTGCAGGTGCTGCGCATCGGCCGGGAGAAACTCAGCGACAAGGGCATCACGAGCGCGGCCAAGCGCGTCGATCCCCTGCGCCGCCAGACCGGCCTGAGCCGCGCCGCGATCATCGACCGCATGAAGGAGACCTTCATCGGCCTCTACGGTGCCACCGAGGGTGACGTCACCGCCGAGGAATACGCCAAGGCCACCGAGCTCGTCGCGAACAAGTTCAGCACCGAGGAGTGGCTGACCCGGGTTCCCTAACGACGGCGAGCGGATGCCGCCGGCCGGGCCGCCGGCATCCGCTTACGTATCAACGCCCGCGGGTCAGCAGGTCCTGGTACTCGGCGTGCGTGTCAATCCAGTGCGCCACATAGGAGCAGTCCGGCACGACGGCCAGGTCGGTGCGCACCCGCACGTCGTCGAGCGCCTGCTCGACCAGAATGCTCGCCAAACCGTGGGTACGCTTGGCCGGATTGACCTCGGTGTGGGTGAAATGCACCGCGGCCGTCGTGGTGATGTAGTCGGCCACGCCGACCGGTTCGCCATCGAGCAACACCGTGTAGCGGCTCTGTTCGGGGTCGTGGCGCACCTCGAGTGTGCCGGCTTCCGCCAGATTCTGCGAGTGGATGGTCATCGATTCAGCAGTCATCCCGACAGACTAAGCCGATTGCAGGCGCGCAGGCTGAAAGAATGGACAAATGCCTTCTGCGTGGACCCCGACCAGCCCGAGCCGTGTCATCCACGCCAACAACCTCGAGGTGCTGCCCGGCCTACCCGATGGTGCCTTCACCCTGATCTACCTCGACCCGCCATTCAACACTGGTCGTTCGCAGAAGCGGCAGAGCACCACCTCGGTGCGGTCGGTCGCCGTGGACGGCTCACACGCGGCCGGAACGATCACCGGATTCAAGGGGCAACGTTACGAACGCATCAAGGGTGATCTGCTCGGCTATGACGACCAGTTCGAAGACTACTGGGCCTTTCTCGAGCCGCGCCTGATCGAGGCCTGGCGGCTGCTCGCTGACGACGGCACGCTCTACCTGCACCTCGACTACCGCGAGGCGCACTACGCCAAGGTGCTGCTCGACGCCCTGTTCGGCCGGGAATGCTTTCTCAACGAACTCATCTGGGCCTACGACTACGGCGCGAAGTCCAAGAACAAGTGGCCCACCAAACACGACACGATTCT
Source organism: Cryobacterium flavum (assembly GCF_900103805.1). Classification (GTDB taxonomy): domain Bacteria; phylum Actinomycetota; class Actinomycetes; order Actinomycetales; family Microbacteriaceae; genus Cryobacterium; species Cryobacterium flavum. Next base: position 440,845 of record NZ_FNIB01000001.1, read on the forward strand.
GGTCTATGTGAAGAACCCGGCCCGGTACTACTTCGACTCGACCACCGTCGATCGCGAGCCATATATGGCTCCCGGCCTGGTCACGCCCGAAAAGGTCGCCAAGGGCAAACTGCCGACGGATGTCTGGTGGCACACCATCGTCTCGCCCACCGGCAAGGAGAAAACCGGCTACCCCACCCAGAAACCGATCGGAATCCTGCGCCGCATCATTCAGGCGTCGAGCCGTGAGGGCGACTGGGTGCTCGACTTTTTCGCGGGCAGCGGCACCACCGGCGCGGTCGCGGCCGCGCTCGGCCGCCGCTTCGTGCTGATCGACCAGAACCCCGAGGCCCTGGCCGTGATGCGCGCCCGCTTCGAGCCGGTGCCCGACGTCGAATTTCTCGCCCCTGACGCTTGACGCTGACTCAATCCACCTCGTGGCACTCGTTTGAGAAGCTGGCACGGGTTCAAACCAGTGCCAACTTCCTAAACACGTGCCACGACCCGCCCGCATCCGCTTGATCCGAGGAGAACCCATGAGATTTCGCATTTTCACCGAACCCCAGCAAGGTGCCACCTATGACGACGTCCTCGCCGTCGCGCAGGCCACCGAGCGGCTCGGCTTCGACGCCTTCTTCCGCAGTGACCACTACCAGGTCATGGGCGACGGTGACGGCCTGCCCGGCCCGACGGATGCCTGGACCACCCTGGCCGGGTTGGCGCGCGAGACGAAACGCATCCGTCTGGGTACTCTCGTCTCGTCTGTGACCTACCGGCCTCCGGGCATTCTGGCGATCCAGGTGGCGCAGGTCGACCAGATGTCGGGCGGCCGCGTCGAGCTCGGACTCGGTACCGGCTGGTTCGAGCAGGAGCACCTCGCCTACGGCATCCCGTTTCCGGCCAAGCGATTCGGCATGCTCGAGGAACAGCTCGAAGTGATCACCGGGCTGTGGAACACCCCGGTCGGGGACCGGTATAACTTCGCCGGGGAGCACTACACCCTCGTCGATTCACCGGCACTGCCGAAGCCGACACAGGTGCGAGTGCCGGTGATCGTGGGAGGTGGCGGCGCCAAGCGCACCCCGAAACTCGCTGCTCGTTTCGCGACCGAGTTCAACCTGCCGTTTCCTGACTTCGCAGACATCGCGGGCAAGTTCGACGGTGTGCGGGCTGCCTGTGAGGCCATCGACCGCGACCCGGCCGAGCTCACCTATTCGGCCGCGCTGATCGCCGTCGGTGGCCGAGACGAGGCCGAATTCGCCCGTCGGGCTGCCGCGGTCGGTCGCGAGGCGGCCGAGCTGCGCGAGCACGGCCTGGCCGGCACGGCCTCCGAGATCGTCGACCGGCTGGGCACCCTCGCCGACTCCGGCGTCGAGTGCGTCTACCTGCAGATCATGGACCTGTCCGACCTCGACCACCTGGAGTTTCTGGCCGCCGAGGTCGTTCCCCAGCTGCGCTAGCCCGCCGCCAGCGAAGCGGATGCCGCTGGTCGCGCATCCGCTCGTGGCACGCGTTGGGGAAGCACGCACGTGTTCAAACCAGTGCCAACCTCTCAAACACGTGCCGCGGGACAGCCGGGCGGTCAGCCCGCGTGCGCCGCCCGCAGGTGCGCCGCGTACATGCGTCCGCTGTCCTTCACCGTGCGTTCGAGGGTCTTGTAGTCGACCCGCACGATGCCGAACCGTTTCTCGTAGCCGTACGACCACTCGAAGTTGTCGAGCAGCGACCAGACGAAGTACCCGCGCACGTCGGCGCCGGCCGCGATCGCCTCACCCACCTTGTTGATGTGCGTCACGATGTACTCGGCGCGGTCCGCATCGTGCACGGCGCCGTCGGCGCTCACGGTGTCGTCGTAGGCGGCACCGTTCTCGGTCACGTAAAGCGGCGGCAGGCGGTCGTACTCCTCGCCGAGGCGCACCAACAGCAGGCGCAGGCCGTCGGGGTTGACCTCCCAGTCCATCGCGGTGCGCGGCAGTCCGCGACTGGGGAAGGTGATGTACTCCGATCCGACCCACGGCGAACCGACGGGCCGGTCGGCGCCACCGGCGTGACCATCGCTTGCCGAGGCATCCGCATGGCCGCTCACGAGGTCGTCGTGGTAATGGTTGACCCCGAGAAAATCGAGTGGGGCCGCGATCATCTCAAGATCGTCGGCGTGGATGACCTCGGCGAGTCCACACGGCTCGAGGTCGTGCAGGGTGTCCTCCGGGTAGGAACCACGCAGCAGCGGGTCCAGAAAGACGCGGTTAGCGAGCGAATCGAGCCGCCGGGCAGCCTCGAGGTCGACCGGGTCGGCGGCGTCGCGCGGCACGGCGTTGGTGAGATTAAGGGTGATGCCGAGGTTCTGAGCACCCGCAGAGCGCAGCGCGTTCACCACAAGGCCGTGCGCGAGGTGCTGGTGATGCACCGCGGCGACCGCCGCCGGGCCATCCTGCCGGCCCGGCGCGTGTGCACCCGATCCGTAGCCGAGCAGGGAGGAGCAAAAGGGTTCGTTGAAGGTGGTCCAGTGGGTGACCCGATCGCCCAGCGCGGAGTAGACATCGCTCGCGTAGTCGACGAACCGGTACGCGGTGTCGCGGTTGGCCCAGCCGCCCTTCTCTTCGAGGGCCTGCGGCAGATCCCAGTGATACAGGGTGAGCCAGGGCAAAATGCCGGCGCCGAGCAGTTCATCAACCAGCCGCGAGTAGAAGTCGAGCCCCTCGGGGTTGACGGCCCGATCATTCGGGCGCACGCGTGCCCAGCTGGTCGAGAACCGGTAGGCGTCGAGGCCGAGCGAAGCCATCAGACGCACGTCGGCGGGCATCCGGTGGTAGTGATCGACCGCCGTTTCCAGGTCGTCGCCGCCCGCAATGGCGCCTGGAACCCGCGCGAACGCATCCCAGATCGAGTCCTCCTTGCCGCCAGCGTGGCCGGCCCCCTCGATCTGCGCGGCGGCGGTGGCCGACCCCCAGAGAAATCCGCGCGGCCAGGTGAACGGTGTGGGCAGGGTCTGCGACATGACGTCACGCTACCCTGCGGCGAGGAATTCGACCAGTGACGAGGGCGTAACCGCGGACATCCGGTCGAACCGTCCCCGCAATCGGCTGCGTACCGGCCATCGTGTCGGAGATCTCCGCAGTTATGCACGCGGCATTCGGAGCTCTCAGATTCGTCGCGGCTAAGCTCGAATCATGCTGCAGAACAACGAACCCAGCGAGGCCGACCAGCGGCGCACCCGGCGCCGGTTTCTGATCGGGGTCCTCATCGTTGGAGTGGTCGTCGCTCTCGCGGCGATTGGCCTCTATCTGAGCGCCGCGCTCAGCGTTTAATCAATCAGAAATGAGTACACAGTGCAGTTGACTAGGTGGCAGCGACTTGGCCTGACGACGGCCATCGGTGCCGTTCTCGCGGTCGGTGCAACCGCGCTCGTTGTGCAGGCGCTTGATGATAGTCCCGCCACCCCCACCAAAACGGCGCAGACGACGGATGCCGACGCCTCAGCTGCGACGGAGGAACCGGCTCGCGCCACCCCCACCGACACACCCGCTGCGGCCCCGGTCGAAGCGGAGCCCGCCCTCAGCGCCCCCGTCGCCGCGCAGATCGACTACCTCCTCGCGCACTGGAAGCTCGAAACCTACAACTCCGCCGAGTGGGGCGTGCTCGGAGAGAACGACTGTGTCAACTTCGCCAGCCAGGCCATGATCGCCCGCGGCTGGACCATGGACGGAGTCTGGTCGAGCCCGAAAAACGGCAACGCCTACGATGCGTCGGCCGCCTGGCGCAGTTCCACCGCGTTCATGAACTACATCGCGCAGGCCGGCAAGGCCACCGCCCTGACCGATCAGCAGCGCGACCAGGTCAAGGTCGGCGACATCGTGCAGTTCGACTGGGACAACACCGGCGATCGCGACCACACCGGCATTGTCACCAGGGTCGAGAAGGTCGGCGACACTGTTGCCATCTCGTTCGCCGGGCACACCCTCGATTCCGACTACCGCTCGGTCGACACGGCAATCACCGTGGATCACCCGGGCGGAACGGCCTACTACTGGAGTGTTCCCTAGGCGATCGCGGCGTCGACGATCGCCTTGGCCTCCAGCTGAACCTGGGCAAGGTGTTCGTCGCCGAGGAACGACTCGGCGTAGATCTTGTAGACGTCTTCGGTGCCGCTCGGCCGGGCCGCGAACCAGGCGTTCTCGGTCGTGACCTTCACTCCGCCGATGGCCGCTCCGTTTCCGGGGGCCACGCTGAAGGCGCCGGTGATCTTCTCACCGGCCAGTTCGGTGGCCGTGATCATCGAGCCGTCGAGCTTGGCCAGTGCGGCCTTCTGCGCGGGCGTGGCCGCAGCATCCACTCGCGCATAGGAGGGAGCGCCGAAGTGTTCGGCCAGCTCGGCGTAGCGCTGCGAAGGAGTCTTGCCGGTGACGGCGAGAATCTCGGAGGCGAGCAGGGCTAGCAGAATGCCGTCCTTGTCGGTGGTCCAGACCGTGCCGTCGAAGCGCACGAAGCTCGCGCCGGCGCTCTCCTCGCCGCCGAAAGCCACCGAGCCGTCGATGAGCCCGGGCACGAACCATTTGAAGCCCACTGGCACCTCCCACAGGTCGCGGCCGAGAAAACCGGTGACGCGGTCGATCATGGTTGACGAGACGAGGGTCTTGCCGACCGCGGCGTCGGGCTTCCAGCCTTCACGGTGGCTGTACAGGTAGTCGATGGCCACGGCGAGAAAGTGGTTCGGGTTCATCAGGCCGCCGTCTGGCGTGACGATGCCGTGCCGGTCGGCGTCGGCGTCATTACCCGTGAGAATGTCGTACTCGTCCTTGTGGGCGACAACGGATGCCATCACCGACGCACTCGACGGATCCATCCGGATCTTCTCGTCCCAGTCCAGGGTCATGAATCGCCAGGTCGGGTCGACCGTGGGGTTGACCACGACCAGGTCGATCTCGTAACGGTCACGGATGGCGCCCCAGTAGCCGACACTCGCGCCGCCGAGCGGGTCGGCCCCGATGCGGATTCCGCTGGTGCGGATGGCCTGCATGTCGATGATGTTCTCGAGGTCGTTCACGTAGTTGCCACGAAAGTCGTAGGTCTCCACTGCGCTCGGCTCGCTCATCAGCACGCCGTCGAGGCCATTGGCGATGAGCTCGTTCGCCCGGTTCGCGATCCACGAGGTCGCATCGCTGTCGGCCGGTCCGCCGTGCGGCGGGTTGTACTTGAAGCCGCCGTCCATCGGCGGGTTGTGGCTCGGGGTGACGACGATGCCGTCGGCCAGGTCGCCGTGCTCGGCGCGGTTGTAGGCCAAAATCGCGTGCGACAGGGAGGGGGTGGGCACGTAATCGTCGAACTCGTCCACGAGTACACGAACGCCGTTGGCGACGAGAACCTCGAGGGCGGTCGTGTAGGCCGGACCGCTCAGGGCGTGCGGGTCGGTGCCGATGAAGAGGGGGCCGGTGATGCCCTGGCCCGCGCGGTATTCCACGATCGCCTGCGTTGTGGCACTGATGTGGTCCTCGTTGAACGCGGTGTTCAGGGAACTCCCGCGATGCCCTGAGGTGCCGAAGACGACCCGCTGGGCTGGCACCCGGGTATCCGGTTTCAAATCGTAATAGGCCTTGACCAGCCCATCAACGTCGATCAGGTCAGATTCCAGGGCTCGGGTGCCCGCGCGTTCGCTCATGAGCACAGTCTGGCACCCCCGGTAGGCTGTCAGCCATGCCCGACGCGCCGAATCCGCCCAAAGCCCGCACCTACAGCTATCTCGGCCCGGCCGGCACCTTCACCGAAGCGGCGCTGGCCCAGGTACCCGAAGCGCGGGGCCAGATCTGGCGCCCGGTCAACAATGTGGGCGAGGCCTTCGCTGACGTCGGGAGCGGCCGCAGCCTCGCGGCCATGATCGCCATCGAGAACTCGGTCGACGGCGGTGTCACGGCCACCCAGGATGCCCTGGCCAGCGTGCCGAACCTGCGCATCATCGGCGAATACCTGGTGCCGGTGAATTTCGTGCTGGTGGCCCGCCCCGGCACGACGCTGGCCGACGTGCGCGTCGTCAACGCGCATCCGGTCGCCTACGGCCAGTGCCGCAACTGGCTCGAACGCACCCTGCCGAGTCACGGCCACATCCCCGCCTCGAGCAACGTCGCCGCCGCGTCTTCCCTGCTCGACACCATGCAAGCGGATGCCGCGATCGCGCCACCCGGCATCGATAAACATCACGACCTCGTCGTTCTCGCTTCGAATATCGGTGACAACCCGAACGCGGTCACCCGCTTCGTGCTGGTCGGCCGCGGCAACGAGCTCACCGCGCCGACGGGCGCCGACAAGACCAGCCTGATCATCGAGCTGCCGAGTGACCGTTCCGGTGCCCTGCTGGAGATGCTCGAGCAGTTCGCCACGCGCGGCGTGAACCTCAGTCTGATTCAGTCCCGGCCGATCGGTGATTCCCTCGGCCGCTACCGTTTCGTCGTCGACGCCGAGGGGCATATTCTCGACGAGCGCGTCGCCGATGCGCTGTTGGGCCTTCGACGGTTCAGCCCCAAGGTGATCTTTCTCGGATCCTATCCGCGGGCCGACAAACGCCCGATCGAGTTCACCTCGCGCTACGACGACGGCATTTTCATCGAAGCCCGCGACTGGTTGCGCGGTTTAATTGCGGGGGAACCCGTTGAATAGGCACATCGCGGGGGAGCCCACCGAATGACCGTCGACCCGAACAATGATGCCCGCTACCAGCGTGGCTACGAGCCCGCCGCCCAGGCGGCTGCCGCCGCGTCGGACCGTCTCGCGCCCACCTCGAACGGCGGGCCCGCGGCATCCGCTGCCCCGACCGAAACCGCATCGGTGCCGGCGCCGGAAGCCGCCGCGCTGCTCGACCAGTTCGAGCCGCGCAATCCGTTCGTCGTTGCCCTGTGGGTTGTTGGTCCAGCCCTCACCATCGGCGGACTGAGCGTGCAGGTGCGAACATTTCTTGATTCGATGGGTGGCTCAAGCTACATTAACTCTCCCGACGGCGAGGTGCCGTTCGATATGTTGTTGCAGCAGATCTCCTGGTCGCTCGGACCGGCAATGACCTCAACCGGCTTGGCCACTGTCGTCGGTCTGCTCTTCTACCATGCACTGCGCTGGCGGTCCCGGCCGTCACGCCGTTCAGACACCTGATTCAGCGGGCACGCGCACGATGAGCGCGCCGGCATCGGCGTTCAGCCGCACCTTGCGCACGAGGCCGAACTCATCGCCGTCGAGCTCGAAATCCTGCGCGTGTTCGAGCACGATGCGAATATCCGGCCCGCGCAGGGTCGTCATCACCCGCTCATTCGACGATTCGGTGGCCTGAATCATGCGTCGGCCCACCGCCGAACGCCGCAGCACCCCGTTTTCCCAGGTCACCCGGCGCCAGATGGTCAGCCAGCCGAGCACGCCCTTAGGCTGCAGCACCGCGATGTCCAGAATGCCGTCGTCGAGGCGCGCGTCGGGCAGAAACTGCAGGTTGCCCGGCAGCAGCCCGCAATTGGCGACAAGAATCGCGCTCACCTGTGCCGGCCGGTCAACCCGCCCAGCAACGCTGTAGCGGATGCGAAATGGCCGCGCTTTCGGCAGCGCCCGCGCCACCCCGTCGACGTAGGCGAGCCAGCCCACCTGTTTCTTGAGATCGTCGCGGGTGTGCGCGATCATCTGAGCATCGAGGCCGAGGCCGGCCATAACCAGGAAGACGTGTTCCTGCACTTCGCCGGTATCGGTCGTCAGGGTGGCGACGCCGAGATCGATCGGCCGGTCGACACCACTGAACGCGATCTCGGTGGCGGCATCGATACTACCGAGCGGCAACAGCAGGTTGCGAGCGAGCAGGTTGCCGGTTCCCGACGGCACGATGGCCATGCGCACCCCGGACTCACGAAGCGCCTCGGCGACGGCCCGCACGGTGCCGTCGCCGCCGGCCGAGATCACCATCGAGGCGTGAGCGTCAAGTGCTCGTTTCGTGGCTGCCTGGCCGACATCGTCGACGCTGGTTTCAAACCAGTGCGTCTCGCCCCAGCCGGCGGATTGCTCGGCGGCGGCCACGCTCGTGCGCAACCTGGCGAGGTCGACCTTCACCGGGTTGTAGACAACGGCGGCGTGCTGGTCGAAGTTTTCGGAGGCGCTCACGAGGCCTAGGCTACTGGGTCGCCCCGCGTTTGCCCGCCAACTAGCGCTTGTAGACTGGCCGGGTGATTGATCCGGTGCTGTTACGCGAAAACCCTGACCTCTTCAAGCGTTCGCAGGAGGCTCGTGGCGACTCCGTTGGAGCGGTGGATGCCGCGCTCGCCGCCGACGCCGAACGGCGTTCGACGATCACCGCGTTCGAAGACCTGCGCGCCGCGCAAAACCTGTTCGGCAAGCGCGTCGCCGCAGCGCCCGGGGCCGAGAAGAAGGCGCTCGTTGCCGAGGCGCAAAGCCTCGCCGCTGAGGTGAAAGCCGCAGGAGTCATCGCGGGCGAGGCCGACGCTCGCTTCACCGCGATCGTCAAGACCATCGCGAACCCGATCATCGACGGAGTTCCGGCCGGCGATGAGGCCAACTTCAAGACCCTGCGCACCCACGGCGATGCCCCGGTGTTCGACTTCGAGCCGCGCGACCACCTCGAGCTCGGCGAACTGCTCGGCGCCATCGATATGGCCCGCGGCGCCAAGGTCTCCGGCACCCGTTTCTACTTCCTGAAGGGAATCGGCGCCCGCCTCGAGATTGCGCTCATGAACATGGCGCTCGACCGGGCGCTTGCGGCCGGCTTCGTGCCGCTCATCACCCCCACGCTCGTACGCCCCGAAATCATGGACGGCACCGGCTTTCTCGGTGAGCACAACGATGAGGTCTACTACCTTCCCACTGACGACCTCTACCTCACCGGCACGAGCGAGGTCGCGCTCGCCGGGTACCACAAAGACGAGATCCTCGACCTGTCCGAGGAACCCCTGCGTTACGCCGGCTGGAGCACCTGCTACCGCCGCGAGGCCGGCTCGGGCGGAAAAGACACCCGCGGCATCATTCGCGTGCACCAGTTCAACAAGCTCGAAATGTTCACCTACGTGCTGCCCGAGAACGCCGAGGCCGAGCACGACCGCCTCGTCGCCCTCCAGGAGGGCATGCTGCAGTCCCTCGGCCTCAGCTACCGCGTGATCGACGTCGCAGCCGGTGACCTCGGCGGAAGCGCGGCCCGCAAGTTCGATATCGAGGCCTGGGTGCCCACCCAGAACGCCTTCCGCGAGCTCACCAGCACGAGCAACTGCACCACCTACCAGGCGCGACGGTTGGACATCCGTTACCGCACCGACACGGGCAAGACCGCGCCGGTCGCCACTCTCAACGGCACGCTCGCGACCACCCGCTGGCTCGTCGCCATGCTCGAAACGCACCAGCAAGCGGATGGCTCGGTGCGCGTCCCCGAGGCGCTGCGGCCCTACCTCGGCGGCCTCGAGGTTTTGACGCCGCTCCCGGTGAAGGGAGCGAAGTGACGTCACAGGTCACGACCGAGCCGTGGCTCGTCGCCCTCGACATCGACGGCACTACCATGCACGAAGACGGCTCGATCAGCCAGGCCGTGATCGATGAGGTTGTGCGGCTCGCCGAGGCCGGGCACGAGGTCATGCTCGCCACCGGCCGGTCCGCAGCTGCAGCCCTGCCGGTGCTAGACCGCCTCGGCATTTCTCCGCGCTACGTGGTCTGCTCCAATGGGGCCATCACCATGCACCGCGATGCCTCAGCGCCCCTGGGCTACCGACGCGAATGGGTCGAGACCTTCGACCCGAGCGACGTGCTCACCTCGATTCGGGCGCACCTCGGCTCGGCCCGGTTCGCGGTCGAAGACGAGCACGGTTTCTACCGGTACACCGAACCGATTCCCGATGCCACAATCGGCATGGACAGCGAACGGGTCGACTTCGACGAGCTGTTGAAGCACAATGCGACCCGCGTGGTCGTTATCTCGCCCGACCACGACATGGAGGATTTTCTCCAAGTGGTCGAGCGCATGGGGTTGAATCGGGTGAGCTATGCGATCGGGTGGACCGCCTGGCTCGACATCGCGCCGGACGGCGTCAACAAGTCGACCGCGATGGAGCGAGTACGTGTGGCGGTCGGGGTTCCCCGCGAGCGGGTGATGGCCGTCGGCGACGGGCGCAACGATATTGACATGCTGGCGTGGGCCGCCGAATTCGGTCGCGGCGTGGCCATGGGCGAGTCGCCCGACGACGTTCTCGCCGCCGGGTCCGAGATCACCGGCAATGTGGAGATTGACGGCCTCGCCATGGTGTTGCGCACACTCTGACTCGCATCCAGCCGTTTATCAGGCCCCTCTGTCAGCCTGTATAGTCTGCCATCGGCTAGAATCGGGCCAGTTCGCCCAATTCTTTCCGCGCTGCAATTCGCGCGGGGAATGGGCAACCGGGAGGGCTGTCCGAGCGGCCGATGGAGCCAGTCTTGAAAACTGGTGGGCAGAAATGTCTCGTGGGTTCGAATCCCACGCCCTCCGCAGTACCAGCACAATGCAAATCGCCGGCGCACAACGATTGTCGCCTCAGGCTGACCAGCCAACAACCCGATGAGAGGACATGAGTGAGCGACCAACTTCGCCCCCGCTCGAACGGTTCCAAGAACCTCAAAACCGTTGCCCGTCACGGCCGCCTGAAGAAGTCGAACGCCGCCGTCACCGTGGCCAAGTTCATCGCGGGCAGCCTGGCCGTCGTTTTGGTCAGCGGATTCTCGGTCGGCGCGATTGCCACTTACGACGTCGCCACGAGCGTGCAGCCCAGCGTTCACCTCACCAATGAGACCAACGGCCCGGTTCCCTCGATCGGTGCCATCGACGGCGGCGTGAACATGCTCATCGTCGGCAGCGACAGCCGCGTCGGCCAGGACGCGGCCTTCGGCCCGGAAGACTCCACCGGCGACCTCAACGACGTCACGATGCTGCTGCACATCTCGGAAGACCACAGCAACGCCTCGGTCATCAGCTTTCCGCGCGACATGTTCGTGGCGATCCCCTCGTGCCCCGACCCCACGGGTGGCTCGTTTCGTGCGATGAGCAGCCAGAAAATCAACACCACGCTCACCTACGGTGGCCTGGCCTGCACCGTGCTGACCGTGGAGGAGCTCACCGGCCTCTCCATCCCGTTCGCGGCCGAGGTGCAGTTCAGCGGCGTCATGGCCATGTCCAGCGCTGTTGGCGGCGTTCCGGTCTGCGTAGCCAGCCGCATCGAAGATGAGTACACCGGTACCTTTCTCGACCCGGGTGAGCACGTGCTCGAGGGCTATGACGCGCTACAGTTTCTGCGCACCCGCCACGGCCTCGGCGATGGTGGCGACCTGACCCGCATCAACAACCAGCAGCTGTTCATGTCCTCGCTCGTGCGCACGATCAAGAGCGCTGACACCCTCTCCGATCCGACCAAGGTCTACGCTCTGGCCAAGGCAGTGACAGCGAATATGCGCCTCTCGGACAGCCTCAACAGCGTCACGACGCTCGCGTCCATCGCCATCGCTCTCAAAGACATCGACCTCAATCAGGTCGTCTTCGCCCAGGTGCCCACCGGCAGCACGACCGGCGGGGTCAAGGCCGTTCAACCGGCCTTTGACAACCTGTTCGAGGCGGTTGCGGCCGATCAGCCGCTGACCCTCAGCGGAACGACCGGCCGCGGTACCGAGGCTGACCCGAACGCTCCCGTCGAGGCAGCGCCGGTTCCCGTCGCAACCACCGACCCCTCGGCCGCGGCCGATCCGGCGGCAACTGAGGCCCCCGTGGCCACGGAAGCCCCGGGAGTCGTCCTGTCGGAGTCGGTGACGGGCCAAACGGCCGGCGACTATACCTGCACCAGAGGGCGCACGCTCGAGAACCAATAACCGGGCGCGGGCATCTGTTTTGCCTGCCCGGGTTTGCATGGTCAGAGCGGATGCCCGCCTGCGGCTAAGATGGACGAGTGTGTTTGCGCAAGCAGGCGCCAAGGAGACGTCGCATAGTTCGGCTTAGTGCACCACCCTGCTAAGGTGGAGTACCCTTTACGGGGTACCGTGGGTTCAAATCCCACCGTCTCCGCAGCCATTCGAACCCCTGAATCCCTTATAAACACTGGGACTCAGGGGTTTTCCTTTGCCCGAAATAGAAGAAGCCTGATCATCACCACAAACCACGAATTCTCCCGCGGGGGAACGGTGTTCGGCGACGACAATATGGTCGCCGCCGCCATCGACCGCATCGTCCACCACGGCCGGCTCCTCCAGCTTCGTGGCGAGTCCTACCGAGTAAAACACGCCCTCATGAAATAGCCGCCAGCACACCAGCCCGGGGACGAAAACGTCCCCGAAAACCGGCCGTTCTGACCACCGTGCTCAACTGGCCGGAAATCACGCCACACTGGCCGGATATTTATCGCACAAATGGCCGACATAAAGTTGACAAAACACAGTCCACACGCACCATCATCGCAACCTGGCTCTCGACTCCGAGGTCGTCACGGCCGGCAGCATCCAGATCACCAAACTGCGCGTCATCGAAAACACCGGCGAAAACCGCAGCGGCCAACGGCTCGCCCGCGATGCCGCCACAACGCATTTCGTGGAAGCCGAGCTCGGCCAAAACGTCGCCGCCACCCTGCACAAGGGCGACCCACCATTCAACATCTCGTGAAAGGAAAACCCCAATGAACGACCACGATAGCGAACTCGTCACTCAGGCCACCGAGCTGGCCGACACGGCTCACTACCTGGCGCAAGCGACTCGACCCTGGCCCGGCGCTGCCCAGGGCGATTTTTCCCCCCTGCGCAAGCTGACCACGCCAAAGCAGTCTGGTGTCATGCCGTCCGCGCTCTCGTCCGAAGGCTGAATCCCCCGCGCCGACGACGATCAAACCCTCGCGTCATCAAACGCAAGGTCTCGAAATGGCCCGCCAAACGCTCTCGCCATGCCGACTGGCCACAACCCGCTCACGAGCCAGAAAGCATCATTCAAACACTTAACTGAACGGTATGGGGCTTAGCGTGTCCCCCGATCGGGGTCAAGATGGTGACGAGCTAGGCACTAACAATGGCCTTCCGATTCCAGCCGTTCGTCATGGCTTCAGGCTATATCCCGCGACCCTTGGGCCTAGTTCGAAGCTGTCAAAGCCTCGCGTTTGGGCCCTTCTTGTTGCGTGAGTTTCAGTGGGTTGCACCGGTGTGTGAGGTACGTGCCGTTCCACGTGCGTGGACAATCTACCCAGCCTTGACTTATACCGCTAGGGGTATGGTGGAGATACGGATCAGTAAACGAAAGGAAACGATCAGATGATGTGGGGTAACGGAAGTATGGGATGGTCCTGGGGGTTCGGCCTGCTAGCTATTGCGGGTGTCGCCGTGCTCATTTATGTCATTGTTCGTTTTTTGTCGAACAAATCCGGAAGCAATGACACGCGATCTGCTCCGAGGCAAGCTGATTCCGCCAGTGCCAGGCGGATTCTTGAAGAGCGTTTCGCTCGGGGGGAGCTCACTGCGGAGCAGTTGCGTGATCAGCTGCGGGTGCTCGAGGAGGGCCGGTAGTGCCAGGCCTTAGTCGCCGTAGTGCCCTGATCCTCGGCGGGGTGGGGATTGCAGGCACAGCTGTGGGGGGAACGGGTTTCTTCGTCAATCAACGGATCTACTCGACGACGTCACTGGCAATACCGTCCGGGAGCGACCTTGTGGAGCCTCCGGAGCTGCGAAGCATCAGCGGCACTCTCGCCGTTGATCTTGAGTCTTCCCCCCAACAGGTGACCATTGCTGGCCGTGACGTGCGTGCGCTGAGTTACAACGGTGGCGTTCCCGGCCCCACACTGCGCGTTCGAGCGGGAGACACCCTCAGCGTCAGCCTTCGTAATGGTCTGGCCGATCCGAGCAACTTGCACGTGCACGGCCTTCACGTTTCGCCGGAGAACAACGGCGACAACATGTTCGTCACCGTCGAAGCCGGCGACTCCTTTGATTACCAGTACGAATTGCCCGCCAATCACCCGCCGGGCGTCTACTGGTATCACCCGCACCATCACGGTTTCGTGGCCGATCAGGTATTCGGCGGGCTCTATGGCGCCATCATCGTCGAAGACCCCGACCCTATCCCTGCCAGCCGGGAACGCGTCCTCGTTATTTCCGACATGACCCTCGATTCCACGGGAACAATTTCAGCGGCCACAGCGATGGAGAAAATGTCCGGACGCGAGGGAGACCTCGTCCTGGTCAACGGGCAACTCACCCCCAGCATGACTGCCCGCCCTGGTGAGCGGGAACGATGGCGCATCATCAATGCCTGCGTGTCCCGCTACCTGCGGCTACGTCTCGACGGGCAGCAACTGTCCCTTCTCGGAATCGACTCCGGACGTTTCGAAGCCGCGCACGACGTCGACGAGGTCGTGCTGGCCCCCGGGAACCGGGCCGACCTTCTCGTCACCGGCACAGCCGGCACCTCCGTACTGCGTGCCCACACCTATGACCGAGGTACGTCCGGCGGAATGATGATGGGAGTCGGAGGCTCCGCTGGAGCCGACGACATCGCGCTGGCCACATTTCACGTAGCCGGTGACGACGTCGCCCCAGTCGCCGCCATACCCGGCCAGCCCGTTCCGCGTGACCTTCGCACGGCTACCGTAACCGCTCGACGCGAGTTGATCTTCGCGATGGGAATGGGCGGAAATATGGGCGGCGCAATGGGCGGGGAGACAGGCAGCGGCATGGGTGGAAACATGGATGGCGGCATGGGCGGAGGAGTGGGTGGGGGCATGATGTCAGCCACAATCAACGGCCAGGTATTCGATGCCACCCGGGTTGACACGACCGTGCAATTCGACAGCGTGGAGGACTGGATGCTGACAAATACCAGTCCGCTCGATCACCCCATGCACCTGCACGTGTGGCCGATGCAGATCATTGAACAGTCAGGCCGGCCCGTCGAAACCATCATGTGGCAGGACGTCGTGAACATCCCGGCACGCAGCACAGTGCGCGTACGTATCGCGTTTGACGACTTCAGCGGACGTACCGTGTACCACTGCCACATTCTTGACCACGAAGACAGCGGAATGATGGGCGTCATCACCGCAAACTGACAGTAGCCGCAACCATCAATTCGAAAAAATGAATCAGGAGAAACCAATGAACTACGCACACACCATCACCGTCTCGCTGCCCTACGAAGAAGCAGTCGCCAGAGTGCGCGAAGAACTAGCCAACCAGAGCTTCGGCGTTCTTACCGAAATCGACGTCCACGCGACCTTCGAAACGAAACTCGGCGTGGAAAGCGCACAGTCACTGGGCGAATACTTGATCCTGGGTGCGTGTAATCCGGCCCTCGCCGAACAAGCACTCACCGCAGAGCCCGACATGGGATTGCTGCTTCCGTGCAACGTCGTCATCCGACGAAGCCCATCAGCGACAATCACCACGGTGCAAGCTATCAACCCACAAACCATGGTCCAGCTCAGCAGCTCCCCAGGGATACAGAACGTTGCTGATCAAGCCGATGAACGTCTTCTCGCCGCGCTAGCCGCTCTGCAAGGAGAGAACAAAAGCAACTAATACGCGCTCTGGCCCGCGAGAGCACGGTGAGGGCTGTGCCGCTGGTTCTGCGTAAAGCAGCGCGCGGCGGCGCTCGTTCTGACATGAGGGCTGCCGCACATACCCGACCGCGGAACGAGGATGTCCTCGCCCGGGCCGTGCCAGCCGTTAGCGTCCGAGTAGCCGGGACCAGAATGAGCCAGTCGATTTTTCTTTCACGTGCCCGGCGCATTGCTGGTTGCGTGGAACACCGCGCATGACCTGATCAACGTGCTGACCGCAGCCCGCCCACGTTGTTTTTTGACACACTTTGCAGGTGACGGAACGACACATAATGGATCTCCATTCAATAAGGTGAACTGCTAAAAGAATTATACCCCTAGGAGTATTCTACTTAGGCGGGACAGGGACGTGCTCATGTGACCCTGCTGTGAAGCGGTCATGCGGTTTCTCACAGGGCGCGAGGTTTAGCGGGCGGCGATACTGGCGCGCACGTCGTCCATGTTGAGGTTCTCGACGCCGGCAATGAGCTTTTCCAAGCTGGCTGCGTTGAGGGCGCCTGGCTGGGAAAAGACGAGTACGGAGTCCCGAAATGCCATCAGCGTGGGGATGGAGCGAATGCCCGCGGCTGCGGCCAATCCTTGTTCGGCTTCGGTGTCGACTTTTCCGAAAGTGATTGCGGGGTGTTTTTCAGACGCGGCGGTGAAGGTCGGGGCGAAACTGCGGCACGGGCCGCACCACTCGGCCCAGAAATCAACCAGCACGATGGGACTCTGGGCAATGGTCGCGTCAAAGGTGGTCTCGGTGAGATTGATAGTAGCCATACACACAGACTATACCCTTAGGGGTATCTTGCATACCGTGCGGGGTATGTGCGAGACTAGCGCACATACCCACTACACGCCCCAACTCGTGTCGGCGTGATGGGCCCCGACCTTTGGAGGCCACGATGATTTTGACCCAGTACTATCTCAACTGCCTGTCCCATGGCTCGTACCTCGTCGGTGATCCGACGAGCGGTCAAGCCGTCATCGTGGACCCCCGCCGCGACATCGACGATTACCTCGTCGACGCCCAGGCGAACAACCTGACCATCATCGGCGTCATCAACACGCATTTCCACGCCGACTTCGTCGCCGGTCACCTCGAGTTGGCCGCAGCCACTGGCGCCTGGATCGGCTACGGCACCCGCGCCGAGACCGAGTATGAGATCCACCACCTCGCCAATGGCGAGAAAATCTCGCTCGGCGAGGTGGAACTAGAAATTCTCGACACCCCCGGGCACACCTGGGAGTCCATCAGCATCGTCGTTCGTGAACACGCCAACGATGCCGTGCCCCATGCCGTCCTCACCGGCGACACCCTCTTCATCGGTGACGTGGGTCGTCCCGACCTGGCCGCATCCGTTGGCGCCGATCCCGACCAACTGGCCCGCGCCCTGTACGCGTCGATCCACACGACCCTTCTCGCCTTGCCCGATGCGGTGCGTGTTCTCCCCGCCCACGGTGCTGGTTCCGCATGTGGCAAGAACCTCTCCGACGAGCTCGAATCCACTATCGGCACCCAGCGCCTCACGAACGCGTCCGTGCAGCCGATGAGTGAAGACGATTTCGTGACAATGATCCGCAGCGGCCAGCCCGCAATCCCCGGCTATTTCGCCGTCGACGCGATGATCAATCGCAGCGCGCACGAAATCATCGGTTCCACCCGTGCACTGGCACCGCTCACCTTGACGGATGTTCGCAGATCCGTTGAAAACGGAGCCCGCGTTCTCGACACCCGCAGCCCCGAGGACTTCGCCCTCGGGCACTTGGCCGGGTCCATTAACGTGGGACTGGACGGTCGCTTCTCCGAGACGGCCGGAATGGTCATCGAGCACGACGACAGCATCGTGATTATCGCCGACTCCGGCCGCGAAGCCGAGGCCGGAATGCGGCTGGCCCGCATTGGCTTCGACCGGGTCGCCGGATATCTGACAAACCCGGCGCAGGCGTTCACCGACCTCGGCCCGCTGGTGCAGGTCGGTGCGCGGGTCGAGCTTGAAGACTTCGAGGCTCTGCGCCGGGACACCGCCGCAACGATCCTCGACGTACGCAACCCCGGCGAGGTCGAGCAGGGCGCGATCCCGGGCTCGCTGCGCGTTCCCTTGGCCGAGCTGAGCCAGCGCCACGCCGAAGTGCCCGCCGGACCCGTGATCATCCACTGTGCCAGCGGCTGGCGTTCGAGCGTCGCCGCGAGTGCGCTGCGGAATCTTGGCCATTCGGACGTCACCGACCTCATCGGCGGCTATAACGCATGGGCTGCCCAATATTCAGTGAAAGCCTGATGGAGATGACCCGCGGCTGAACACCTAACCAACGTTGGCTTCACGGCAGACACGATCGTCAGAGGCCTGCCTTAGTGGCAGGCCTCAGGGCTGCCCGGCATTGCTACGCTCCCGCACCAAACTGAAACGGATCTACTATCTCTGACACCACGCACACCGTCAACCCCTCCCCGTCACCAATTGGGGCAGACGAATTCCATCAGTGGGTTCTTAATCGTGACGACCTGATGATCATCGATGTGAGGGGCGGTTCGGAGTTTGAAACCCGGCATATCCCGGGTTCGTATCACGTGCCGCTCCACCTGCTCAAAGAACACGCTGAAGAGTTTGCGGCGCAGATGGCCCCCCGGGTGGTGCTGGTGTGCCAGTCGGGTCGACGCGCGGAAGAAGCGCGAAAGAATCTTGACGCAGCCGGCCTGAACGGTGCTTGGGTATTGACCGGTGGTGTGGCGGGCTATGCCGCCGCCGGCGGCGATATCACCAGCGGTCGCTCCACGTGGGCCATGGATCGACAGGTACGCATGACGGCCGGATCCCTGGTGTTGGCGAGCGTGCTGGCGGGGAGGTTCATCCATCCGCAGTTCCGTCTTCTCGCCGGCGTCATCGGTGCCGGTCTCACGGTGTCGGCCGCCACCAACAGTTGCACGCTGGGGCGAATTCTGTCGTGGATGCCCTGGAACCGCCCGGTTTCCGAACCCACGAAGAGTGACATCCTCGCGCAGCTGGCGCCGCACGCATGATCGTGGCCGCGCTGCTTCTGGGAGTGATCGTGGGTGCGCTGCTCGGCCTGGTCGGCGGGGGCGGGTCAATCCTGGCCGTTCCGGCCTTGGTCTACGGTGTCGGGTTACCCCTCGAGGAGGCGATACCAACCTCGCTGATCGTCGTGGGAGCGGCGTCGGCGGTCGCCGTGCTTCCGCGGCTGCGCACCGGCGTGAACTGGCGTCTGGCCGGCATCATCGGCGCCGCCGGCATTCCCACCGCCTACCTTGGCACCCTCGTAAACCGACTGGTTGACCCTCAGCTTCTGCTCGGCGCTTTTAGCGTGATCATGGTCATCGCTGGCGTGCGAATGTTCTTTGCCACCCCCGCCGCAACCGGCCCCTGTGCGCTGCCCGGCGGCGGAACCCGGTGGCGCAGTTGTCTGCCCCGTGCGCTGGCAACGGGCGCCGTGGTCGGGTTCCTGACTGGGCTGCTCGGCGTCGGCGGCGGGTTCCTGATCGTTCCGGCACTGGCCCTCGTGCTCGGACTCCCCATGGGCGTCACGATCGGCACGTCCCTCGTGATCATCGTCATCAATTCGGTCGCCGGCTTCAGCGCCCACCTGAGCGACGTGCAGATCGACTGGGCCGTCACCGGCGCCTTCGCGGGCACCGCTATGCTGGCATCCCTAATCGCGGGCAGACTCAGCCGAAGACTCCCCGACCGCGTTCTCAAAACAAGCTTCGCGATCCTTGTGCTCTGCATCGCCGTGTACGTCGCGATTCGCGCCGTCGCCGGCTAGCTCTCGCGAATGGGGTCAGGCGAGGGACAGGAAAAGCTTTTCAAGCTCATTGACACTGAGCTGCTTGGTTTCTCCATCCGCGCCGTTATCGATGAGGCACTCCTTCATCGCCGACGAGATGATCGTGAACCCTGCCCGGTCAATGGCACTCGAGACAGCAGCCAGCTGGGTGACCACGGCACGACAATCCGCGCCGGACTCAACGGCTGTGATGACGGCGCCGAGTTGCCCCTGCGCGCGCTTGAGTCGATTGAGGGTCTTGCGTAGGTCGTCGCTGGCGTGGGTCGCGGATTCGGTAATCCCCATGAGGGTGTGCTCCTGTTCGTAGGCGGATGCGAGGCTGGTTTTGTCTAAGACCACGATACCCCTTAGGGTATCAGTATATTCAAATATGGCGGCAAGCGTTTCGCGATGAAAAGTAAATGAGGGCTATTCGAATGCGTGACCAGCGCACCAGCAGGGACGAATCATCACGGCGTGCCCCTTGGCGCGGCAAGCTGGCCGGGCTCGGCGGGGACCTGCGTCGCTGGCCCTCTCGCCGCTGGTGGGTTGCCCTGGCGACGGCATTGTGTACGGTGGTCTTCATTGCCATTCCGACGGACTTGATTGACACGCCATTCTTTTCGCGACAGATCCCGCCGACCGCCTGGTCGTGGCCGGTGCTCACCCTCAGCGCGGTCTTGACGGGCATGGTCACTGCCACCTATGTGGCGCACCCGGAAGGCGCCCCGCCCAGTAGGGCGGCCGGACGGTTGGGCATGGCCGGTTGGCTGGTGACGTTCTTCGCGGTGGGATGCCCCGTCTGCAACAAATTGGTTCTCCTCGCTCTCGGCGCAACCGGAGCGATGCAATTCTTCGAGCCGGTCCAGCCGTATCTGGCCGCCGCGTCGATCGTCTTGCTCGGCTGGGCTCTCTATGCGCGCATGACTCGAGAAAATTCTTGCGGTCTTCCCGCTCGGACCACTGCCGCGACGGAAGTCCTTGATCGTGTTCTCTGACCTACAAACTTGGTCGACTCGACGCTGGATAATCACGGCCGCCGCAGCCGCAGCCGCGTTCATTGCTTTTGCCACGGGCTACGCGCCCCGGGCGGACGACGCAGACGGCGCCCTGTGGTGGACGGTTGCGGCCACCGCGCTCGGAGCGAGCTTGATCGGCTTGATCGTTGCCAGTTATGTCGGAACCCCCATCGGCGCCGACGCAACTCTCTGCGACACACGGTGGCCAGCTCTGGGTCTGATCGCGCTGTATCTGACCACCGAAGTCCGCTCCCTCGACCCGATAGTGAGCGGTGCTGCGCGCCCGGCCCTGGCCGCCGCCGCCCTCGCCCTATTGATCTGGGCCCTGCGCGAAAGACTGGTCAGCGAACGCCGAGCCACCACCCGCCGCGAATCGTCAGAGTCCGCTGAGGGTGACGTCTGCACTACCTGCATGCCCTTGTTCCCGCGCTCCCGGAAAGTCGGTCCCAGGCCGATCACACTGCCACCCACTCCACGCACCGGTCAGGATACCCAGCCATGAAGAAAGCACTCACCGGCATCACAATTGCCGTGGCGGCACTGCTCAGCATGGTCGCCTGCGCGAGCCCCGCGCCGGCGCCCTCCATCGCTGTCACCTCCAGTACGGTCGTCGTCGATGTGCGCACCGCACCAGAGTATGTCGGTGGACACCTTCAGGACGCCATCCATATTGACGTGCAATCCCCGGACTTCGACACGCTGATCGCGGCGCTGCCAATCGACGGGAACTACATCATCTACTGCGCCACCGGAAACCGGTCGGCTGCAGCAGTCACCCGCATGGCCGACCTCGGGTTCACCACGCTGACCGATGCTGGTGGCATCACGGACGCGTCTGCCGCCACCGGACTGGCCATCGTCGTCGACAAATAAGTTTCCTCTGTTCGCATTTAAATTAATACCCCACGGGGTATACTGAGGACTTCAGCTCGACCAACGAAGGAGTCACTATGTGCAGTCCCATGCGATGCGACAATTGCGGAAAAACCACTTGGACCGGATGCGGCATGCACGTCGATGAGGTTATGGCCGACGTCCCAACGAGTCAGCAGTGCACTTGCGCCACGCGCTCGAATTCCTAACCGCCCGCGGTTTGTAACCGAGGCGCTTCGTTCATGACGCGGCGGTACGCCTTGGCTTCACCAAGGTGGAGATGCCCTTCGCTGACGTGGGTAACGATGCGGTCAACAGCGAGAGCAATTGGTGGCGGGGCGGTGGTTGCTTGGAGCATGACTGGACTCTTTTCAATCAGAAAACCGGGAATGTTCCCAGGCTCGGACGGGGAGGCGGCTATAACTGTCTTTTTTACCCTAATGTGCGTACATTTAAGATGGTGCCGACACAACAGAACTTCACAAAAAATAGGCAGATCCGACGAGTCAAGGTGCGGCGACGCACGCTCCTGATGCTTTTAGGAGCGGCGGCAGTTCTCGCAGTCGTCATCGTCGGAGTGGTTGCGCAACAACCTGTCGAAGAATCCACTTCGGCCCCCGCTGAACAATCCGGGGAAAAAAGCGGCGAGCAGACGCTCGATCTCGCCCGACGTGTCGATGGCGAGGTGACGGCACTCGGAGAGGTCGACGCGCCGGTCGTTTTGGTCGAATACGCCGATTTCCGGTGTCCGTTTTGTGGGGTTTTCGCGCGCGATACCCTCCCTGTCCTTGTCGAGGAGTATGTGGACAGCGGTCAAGTGCGCATCGAATGGCGGGATCTGCCGGTGTTCGGCCAGGAATCCACGGCTGCGGCTGTGGCTGCCCGCGCGGCTGGCGAGCAAGGTTTCTTCTGGGAGTTTGCCGAGGTCGTCTTTGCGGGTGCCCCAGAACGCGGACATGTGGCACTGCCCCCGGAACGTCTTTTGGAAATCGCGACGGAAATTGGTGTTCCCAACCTTGAGCAGTTCGTCTCCGACCTGGACAATGCTGAACTCTTGGAGAAAGTAAACATTGACGCGGCAGAGGCACGGTACCTCGGAATTACCAGCACGCCCATGTTCGTGGTGAACGAAACGCCGATTTCCGGCGCGATGCCCGTGCAGGTGTTTCGCGACACGATCGACAGCGAACTGGCGAAGGCCGGACGCTAGACATGGATATTGGCTACGCTGGCGCCCTGATCGGTGGGATGCTGACACTTTTGAGCCCCTGCTCGGTCATGCTTCTTCCTGCGTTCTTCGCCTACGCGTTCGCGAAGCCGTCCGAGCTGCTTGCCCGTACCGGATTGTTTTATCTGGGTCTGATTACCACGTTGGTGCCGCTGGGAGTGCTGGCTGGCACGGTCGGAGTGTTTGTCACGCAAAATCGCACGGCTTTCGTCGGGATCGCCTCATTGCTCGTGGTGTTGATGGGTATCATCCAAATTTCTGGACTACGTTTTCCCGCCTTCACCCGCGGCGGCGCGGCCGAAGGGACCTCGGCGGTATCGGTCTACCTCCTCGGCGCTGTCTACGGAGTAGCCGGAGTGTGTGCAGGTCCTATCCTTGGATCGGTGCTTACGGTGGCCGCCCTCGGCAGTAACGCCGTCTACGGGGGAGTGCTCTTAGCGATCTACGCGCTCGGCATGGCAGCGCCCCTGATCGTGCTCGCCTTGTTGTGGGACCGACTTTCACTGGGAAAGAGTCGCTGGCTGCGCCCCCGGATGCTCACTATCGGACGATGGGAGAACTCGTGGTTGATGATCGTATCCGGGATCCTGTCAATCCTGATCGGAGTCTTCCTGTTCCTCACCGACGGTACCGCGAGCCTCGGCGGAGTTTTGACCATCGGAGATCAGTTCGCTACCGAGGTCTGGGTGCTCGATATGTCCTCACTCGTGACCAATTTGGGATTCGGGATCGCCGCGATCGTCGTGCTGGGCCTCATCGCGCTGGCCTACGCGGCTCGGAACCGTCGCACGCGCCGGCAGCGAATACCTCAAAAGCAAGAATGAGACGCGCTGCCGGAGCCGCAGCCGCCACGCTCGTTAGCGTTGTGTTGCTGGCCGCGTGTTCCGGACCTTAGTCGCAGCTCGGCGCTCATTGTGTCTCCGACGACGTCTCGCCCGCGGTCATGCTCAGCGCGCACGACGGTATTGTCAGTGTTGCCGAAGACGCGACGGGAGCGTCAGCGATCGAGTAGGGAAGTAATGGCACCGGCCTCATCGAGACGGCAGGCGTACTCACGGCTGTCGACACCACCACCGGAGAAATACGCTGGGACGCGAACACACTCTCACGCCCCACGGACGTCGAATCTTCCTCAGCGGTCTCGGGTGCCGTCAACGCATCTCAGGGCGGTATTGTCTTTCTGGACTGGGTCAACCCCGCGGGCGACACAGTCGTGAGCGCCCACAATCCGAGAACTGGCGCTATTCTCGCGGAATTTTCGGGGCATCTGGCCGGACCGTCAATCATTAACGAGTCATCAGAAAACCTCGCCGTGTCCTCCTTCCGTCCACCGGACGGGGCGACGATGCTCACCGCAATTGATCCGGACTCCGGAACGCTGTGGGAGCATGTTCTGGAGAGCGCCACTGCCCCGGTATCTGCCTCTGACAAAGTGATTACCTTCGTGGCGGGATGGGAAACGTTACGATCACCTCGTCCGACGGTCACCAGCAGCAACGCGGTCAGGAACGAATTCCGATGGCTGTTCTCCCTAACGGAACCGGGCTCTTTCCCACCCGGGACCCCTACGAGTACGTCCTGGCCATCCCTCAGCTCGACGGTCTTGAGGCTGACCGATAAAGACTAAAGATCACCGGGGTGAGAATGATGTGGTGACCGCGAAACGGTCGCCACGGACGACAGTCTCCCGCCATTCCACCGGACGTCCCGCCGCACGACCACACCGTTCAATGAAGAAAGCGGCAGTGCCGACCGGGCAGTCAAGAACTCGCGCCTGTTCGGCGGTAACGGTAATCGCTGTCAGGGTCTCCTGTCCGCCATCCAGCGTGATCCCACACCGGAGCGTCAGCTCCTGATAGAGAGCAGTGTTGCTGAAATCGACGTCGAGAAGACCGGCAGCGCGATCGGCAGGCAGCCAGGCGCTGTCAACGGCAAAGACATAGTCGTCAGCGAAACGACGGCGCTCAATATTGACCAGCGGAGCGTCGCCGGGCAGGTCGAGCCGGTCAGCAATCCGCGCGTCGACACGGATCTCGCACCGGATCAACTCGCTGTGCTGCCTCATCCCAGAGGCCTCAACTGCCGCAAACAAGCTGTAAACCGGCCCAAAGCGATGTTCTTCGCCGTGGTTGACGTGCACCACCGGGCGTTTACCCCGACTTGATGAAACCAGCCCCTCTCGACGCAGAGGGTTCAGCGCAAGTCGAACGGTACTCCGGCTCACCTGATATTCCGCGGTTAGTTGAATTTCACCGGGGAACGTGTCCGCGAATTCGCCCGAGGTTATCCGGTTGAGAATGTCGTCATGGACGCGCAACCAGAGTGGCTGGCCAGGCAATCTGGCCAGTCGTGCCCGGTCTGCTTCAGCCGCAGTTGACATGTGAGTTCCGCTTCTCCTCGGGCAATAGGTGCGCCAAAATGCAATTATCCCTTGCGTGCACTACGAGTGTGGGTCGTAACACCTATTCGACGTTGCTGCCACGAAATGCCGGTCAATATCGTGGGATTGGGTGGGGCGCTGGATGGGTGGACGTCACGGGCTTCGAGCTCTGCGTCGATCTCGTGCGGATCGAAAACAGGGCCAGTGCCGGGCCGCTTTCGCGGGTTGCCTGCCTTAGGGTCCGGTTTTGCAGCCCGCTGGTCGTCGGACTTTCCACAACCGGCTTCGGGCGCTTCGGATGGCCGCGCCCGTGGAATTAATTCCGCGATGTGATGGAAAAGTGATCTGGCACGACCTCCGAGTCCCGCGCCAACAATGCGAATTAGGAATTACGTGAACTACCCGCAGCCATTCGAACCCCTGAATCCCGTGAACACTGGGACTCAGGGGTTTACCTTTGCCCTGTTCACGCTCACCGAAATGCGGTGCTTGCGGCAAATCCTCAGACTCGGGTCAGTCGATCCCCGTATCCTCATATCAGCAAGGGGAGTATTCCGACACGGTCGGCTCGTCATTACGGATGCTTGGTGCATCCCGGGCCACCGGTTCTCGTTCGCGGGAATGGAAAAGACCTTGACGTCGTATCAGCGTCAAGATTGGAGCCCCCTGATGAACGTGTCCCTGCTCATCTGGACCATCACTATCCTCGTCACGATCGCCTTCTTCGTATTCGAGTTCTTTGCACATGTGCGAACCCCGCACGAGCCGACGATCCGGGAGTCCGCCTGGTGGTCGGCCTTCTACATCGGCCTTGCGCTGATGTTCGGCGTCGGAATCGGCATCGTCTCGGGGTGGACCTTCAGCGGTGAGTACTTCGCCGGCTACCTGACCGAAAAGGCCCTCTCGATAGACAACCTCTTCGTGTTCTTGCTCGTCATGACGGCCTTCGCCGTTCCGCGCGCCTATCAGCAGAAGGTTCTACTGATCGGCATCGCGCTCGCACTTGTCATGCGCGGAGTCTTCATCGCGGTCGGCGCGACCCTGATCGCGAACTTCTCCTGGATCTTCTACCTCTTCGGAGCGCTGCTGCTGCTGCTGGCCTACCGCCAGGCCTTCACGCATAGCGAGTCGAACCCGGCCAACGGCCGTCTCATGCGGTTTGTCAGGCGTCACCTGTCCGTGACCGACGAGTATCACGGCGACAAACTCTCGGTCCTGAAGGACGGCCGCCGGTTCGTGACCCCCCTGCTGCTCGTGCTAGTCGCGATAGCCTTCGTCGACCTGATCTTCGCTGTCGACTCGATCCCAGCGATCTTCGGCCTCACCGACGAGGCGTACATCGTCTTTACCGCGAACGCCTTCGCCCTCATGGGTCTGCGCCAACTGTACTTCCTCATCGGCGGCCTGCTGCAGCGCCTGGTCTACCTGGCTCAGGGACTCGCGGTGATCCTCGCATTCATCGGAGTGAAGCTCGTGCTGCACGCGCTCAAGCTCAACGAGCTGTCGTTCATCAACGGCGGCCAACCGGTGCCCTGGGCCTTCGACATCCCGATCTGGTTCTCGTTAGTATTCATCGGCACCACGATTGCGGTGGCTACCGTCGCAAGTCTCGTGAAGACCAGAGGCCAGCGAGCCCCCGTCACCGAACCCGTTGCCGCCGAGGTGAGCGACCGTTGAGCACCTAGGCAGCTCGCAAAACCTGCCGGCGAGCCCGCTACCCCAACCTGTTGAGCACATCCGCCTTCTATTCGCTGGACTACGCCATGTGGGCAGCAGGCACGGTATGCCACCCTCAATAGCAGAGAAAATGTTTGGTCAGACGCAATGGGTTCGTGTGGGGACGGCGGCTGACCGGTCGGGTTGGTGGTGCTTCGCCACGACCGCACCCGCTTGCCGCCAATCTGACGGCGAGCCCGATGATTGGCATTCCAATGATGTTCTCCCGATCCCTGCACGGAGGTCGACATCGGCTCCGAACCAGCCTCCGTGTCTGGGTCATCGGTCGAAGATCTCGACCAACAATGGCGAGATAATTGCCAAAGCTGGGAGCTTGCCACGCTGATTGCACTATGTGCGTCGTTGCACTTAGTGTAAGCACGTGACGTTTCAGAACACCGCCCCCGACCGCCGTGCCGAACTCAAGGCACGGTACCGCCAGGCGATTCTGGATGCCGCTGACGCGCTCATCCGCGAACGTGGTAAACCGCAATTCAGCGTTGACGAGCTTGCCGAGCGCGCCGACGTCTCCAGGCGCACCGTCTTCAACCACTTTGCATCACTCGACGACGTGATCATGACCACCTGCACCCGGGTTCTCAGCGCCACCGTTGATGAATTTCGTGCAGCGACAGCATCGACTCCAGCAGGCGATGGCAGCCGCGAAGGCCTGTTCGACGAACTCACGACGGCCCTTCGCAACATCGATCTGCCGCCGGTCGTCGCGTATCTAGCGGGGATACTCAACGCGGAGGGCGAGAACGGTCGCTCCCAACACGGCATCAGCGATGTTTTCACGCGCACCACCGAACAGCTCTCGACCGAGATCGCCGCTCGTACGGGCGCAATGGACGAATTCGAAGTTGCGATTCTGGTCAGCTCGGTGATGAACGGCATCGCCATCGTATCCGCCCACTGGCTGGTCCGAACGGGCGGCGCACTCGACGCCTCGTCGCGCGCAGTGTGGAACGAACTGCTCGACCGCCTCATGGTCACCGTCCGCACCGGCTACGCACCTTCCAACTGAAGTACTCGACTTGCCTGCTCGACCCCACAGCTCGATTCCCGATGATGCGACGCGAGACGCCACTCCGGTCACCCGACCACAACCCGACCTGCAGAAAGAACTTGAGATTATGGCATCGCTTCTCTACCGACTCGGTCGGTTCTCCGCCCGCCGAGCGTGGTTAGTCATCGTTTCGTGGGTGGTCATTCTTGGCCTAGCTGTGGGTGCATTCGCCCTCTTCGGCGGAACCCTCACGTCGTCCGTCAGCATCCCGGGCACCGCGACTCAGAAGGTCAGCGACGAACTTGCCGCCAAGTTTCCCTCCGCCAGCGGCGGCCGTGGCACCGTCATCTTGACCACGACGGATGACTCCGCCTTCACGGACGCGCAAAAGACCGCAATCGGCGACCTGCTCACGCGCACGGTCGACCTGGCCGACGTGAAAGCGGCGACGAACCCGTTCGATACCCAGGCCCAGATCGACGATCAGACCCAGCAGGTCGTCGACGGTCGCCAGAAGATCGCTGCTGGAACGGCGCAGCTCGACGCGGGGCAGGCGCAGATTGACGCGGCGACGGCCCAGGCCAAGGCCGGTCAGACGCAGCTCGATGCCAGCCGCGCGCAGGCCGAGGCAGCGGGACAACTCGCCGCCGCCCAGTCGACGCTGGACGCGCAGCAGGCGCAGATCGATGCGGGCACAGCCGCGATTGCTGCCCAGCAGACGACACTCACGGCGAGCCGCGCCGCACTCGCCTCCCAGAGCACCACGCTCGAGCAGGGAGCCGACCTGCTCGACCTGGCCTCCGGCATCCGTCAGGTATCGACCGACGCGACCACCGCGGTCGCGAGCGTGCAGTTCGACACCCCGCTCAACCTGGTTCCGGCCGAGTCGAAGGAAGCCGTGGTCGCTGAGATGACCGACGCGGGGATCGACGGCGTCACGGCTGAAGTCTCCAACGACATTGCCTCCAGCATTCCCGAGATTCTCGGTCCGGGCGAGATCGGCGGCGTGATCGTTGCGGCCATCGTGCTGTGGGTCATGCTCGGCACGCTGATCGGCGCGGGACTCCCGCTGCTGAATGCCCTCGTGGGCGTGGGCGTCGGAGTGCTCGCCTCGCTCGCTCTGTCGGGAACCGTCGAGATGCTCTCGGTCACACCTGTTCTGGGTGTGATGCTTGGGCTCGCGGTCGGCATCGACTACTCACTGTTCATACTCAACCGGCACCGAACCCAGCTGCGCAACGGCCTGCCAGTGCAGGAATCGATCGGGCTGGCCAACGGCACCTCCGGCAACGCGGTCGTGTTCGCCGGTGCCACCGTTCTGATCGCCCTGCTCGCACTCAACCTCACCGGTATCCCCTTCCTCGGCCTCATGGGCACGGTTGGCGCCGTCTGCGTCTTCGTCGCCATTCTCATTGCGATCACGTTGACGCCGGCGGTGCTGGGCCTGGTCGGCGCGAAGATTCTCACTAGGAAAGCCCGCGCCAAGGTCGGTCACGCCGAGCACCACGCCAAGGTTCCGTCCAAGCCCATGAATACGGTGCGAGCGGTCGTCACCGTGGTCGTGGGCATCATCGTGCTGCTCATCGTGGCTATGCCCGCGCTGTCCATGCGCCTCGGACTGCCCGCCGGCTCGTCGGAACCGCTGAGCTCGAGTGCGTACCAGGCCTACAAAATTGCTGACGAGAAGTTCGGTGCCGGCGTGAACGGCCCGCTGCTCGTGGTTGCAGACCTCGAAACCGCTATAACGGATGATGCGCTCCTCGCGGAACAGGTACGTATCGGAACCGCGCTGAAGGCGGAGAACGACGTGGTCGCGGTCGCGCCGATCGGAGCCTCCGATGATGACCTGCTGCTCGCGTTCCAAGTCATTCCGGCTGAGGGGCCGACCAGCGAATTGACCGAGCAACTCGTGCGGGACCTGCGCGGTCTGGACATCGACGGTGTCACCTCCCTCGGTGTGGCCGGCAATGCGTCGGGAAACATCGATGTGAGCGAGAAGCTGGCCGCGGCGCTTCCGCTGTACCTTCTCGTTGTCGTCGGGTTGTCGTTGATCATCCTGATCTTCGTGTTCCGGTCGATCCTGGTACCGATCACCGCGACTTTGGGTTTCGTGCTGTCGCTGTTCGCAGCGTTTGGCGCAATCACGGCGGTCTTCCAGTGGGGCTGGCTCGGGGCGGTGTTCGGCATCCACGACCCGGGGCCTATCCTGAGCTTCCTGCCCATCCTCGTCGTGGGTGTTCTGTTCGGGCTTGCCATGGACTACCAGCTGTTCCTGGTCAGCGGCATGAGGGAATCGTACGTGCACGGTGCCTCGTCGCGCCTGGCCGTGCAGCGCGGGGTTCATGCCGGGCGCACCGTGGTGATCGCGGCCGCGCTCATCATGGCCTCGGTCTTCTCCGGCTTCATCTTCTCGAACTCGGTGATGATTCAGTCGATCGGCTTCGGGCTCGGCATCGGCGTACTGCTCGACGCGTTTGTGGTGCGGCTGCTCATCATCCCGGCCGTAATGCACCTGCTCGGTGACGCGGCCTGGTGGCTGCCGAAGTGGCTCGACCGCATCCTGCCCAACGTGGATGTGGAGGGCGCGTCGCTCGAGCGAACGCACCCGGTGCCCCTGCCGAGCGAACCCGAGCGCGTCACGACACCGATCGTCTAGCCGGGCGGTCGGGCGACGGACCTGAGGTCTGTCGCCCGACCTGCACGGTGTCTAGAGGTCGACCTTGTCGTTCTCGCCCCCGTCATAGGGCTGGCCCGTGACTTTCGCCTTGACCAGGCTGATCACGGAGGCGATGCGCCCTCCAGGGGTGTCCCAATATTCCGCGCCGTCCGCGGTGAATTTGATGAGCACAATGTTGGGGTCCTCGGGACCCTCCGGGAACCACGCTTCGACCCACTGGTTCCACAATTCCGCCACCTTCTGCGAATCGTCGATCATTTTCGCGGTTCCCGAGAGGGAAACCCAGGTGTCGTTGGAGGCGAAAGACACTCCCACGACCGGATCAGAACCGATCTCCGTCACGGTGTGCGAATCGCGGGTAGCGATAAACCACAGGTCACCGTCGAACTCGACCTCTTGTACCGTCATCGGGCGAGCCACGAGCTTGCCGCCCGGGCTCGTCGTGGTGAGCATGGCGAAACGAAACTCCTTGACCAGTTTTGCTACTTTCTGCACATCGCGCGGGTCACTCATCGTTGCTCCTTCTTCATCGGTCGTGGCGCACCTGCGCCATCGGCGTCCACCGTACCCAGATTGTGAATTTGCGCGCGAGCGGGGGATGGTGAAGTAGTCGAGTGATCTGGCGGTCGGAGGCGATTCGCGGGGCAGGATAAAATGAAATTCACCTGCACGAGGAAGTGGTGGCGCAATCATTTGGAATCGGTCCCGGCGTCGTGCTGACGCTCACGAACACGTCAGTGAACCCGACGTGAACGCTGAGCTGCCCGACCTCGAGCGCACGGTTGACGAAGGCCTGCTGATCGCATTGTCGGCCGTACGAATGGCCGTGAAGAACGACATCATCGTGGGGGCACTGCGGGAGCACTTCGACTACGACTCCGGGCGGTACGCCGACAACGCCCGCAGCGAACTGCATCGGCTGGCTCGGCAGAACGAGGAGTATGCCCGGCGGGTCAGCCGAATGGGCCGCGACCTGGCAGCGATGAAGTGGCGCCTGAGCTTTACCGATGACCAACGCCACGATCTCAAGCAGTTTGCCCTGAGATTTCGCGTGCACGAACGGTTGACGCTCGCCCTCGACGCTGTTGCCGATGACAACGACCAGGTGGCCCGCATCGTGTCGAGTGCGCAGCGGTCAGCAAGCGAAGAGGTCAGCTCGGCGGTCTCGTCGAAGCTCATCGAGCTGGCCGTCGATCAGCGCGAGCCCGACTATGCCGAACATCGCGGCGAACGCCTGGAAGCGTTCGTGCTGATCAACCTCGCCATTCTGAAGGCCAAACACGACGCGGCGACCGGCCCGGAGTTCAACGAATACTAGTTGATCGCCTGGGCGACCAGCCGGTCGAACGTGGGCGTACTGACGACGACGAAGAGCACGACGTTGAAGAAGACCGTGACCCAAAACGCCTCGCGAAAGCTCTTCTTCTGGGTTTTGTGGCGCAGTACCTGCTGCGCCACGATGGCGCCGGGCCAACCGCCGATGAACCCCCAGAACAGCAGGGTGCGTTCCGACACCCGCCACCCGCCGAACCGCGCGCGACGCTTGTCGATCGCGTAGACGGCAAAACAAATCATGCTGGTGACCAGGTACGCCCCGGCCACCCAGAGCGGCCGGGGCCAATACACGGCGCCGACCAGATAGACGACGGCAAAAGCGGCAATCGCGAGGTAGCTCCCGCGTCCCGCAGCACGGCGGGAGCGGGTGATGGCCATGACCCCATGCTAGGTGCTACAGGTTCGGCAGAAACCGTTGCCAGACGCGCCGGCGCTCGCTGCGGGGGTCGGCTTCGACCCGGTCGACGACGTCGATGATCAGGGTCAGGCGGTCTGATTCGGTATACCGCGGCGAGTTGCTCTCGACGATGCCGGTGCAGGCGAAGTGCAGCCAGGGCCGGCGCCGGCTCGACTGAACGGTTCCCGGCCACCCAGCGCCGTCATCGTGCGGGCGAACGGAGAGTCGACCTGGTCGAACAGGGCATACATTTCAATGCCGTGCGTGGCATCGAGCCCGAGCCCGAGCAGGTGCATGAGCCGCGGAGCGATGTCGAAGCGGTAGAAATGCACGGGGGCGAACCGAGAGTGCAACCCGGCGACGACGATGCTCGGATACCAGAAGGCATAGTCACCCCCGAAATCGGCGGCGGCGCGGCTGATCGGCAGGCCAGGATAAGCGGCCCGCATCTCGTCGTGGCTATCTTCGGGGGCGTGGTTGAACAGGGCCTGGATGCGCCACGGCGAGCGGGGGAGCACGTTGGCCCGGCCGCGAAAAAACGCACCCTCGCGATCATTCGTGCCGATGATCAGCGGTACCCGGTGGGCGCGGCGTCGCGAAAAGCGTCGAACGGATGCTCCGGCAGGAAGGTGCCGCCAAATGAGCGGATGTTCGCTCGCACCCACTCGAGGGCGGCCACCTGATCGCGCAACCCCAGATTGTTCTCAATCGGGCGGTCCGGCGTGGAATACCGGCTGAAGTCGAGGTATCCCAGGGCGCCGAGTTGGTAGTTCAAACTCACGTAGACGACGCGGCCACTGCTCACGAAGCCCTCGCCCTGGCCAGGAAAATCCTGGGCAGAACCGGTGTTGTAGCCGCCGCCGTGCACGAACACCATGACGGAAATCGACAGCCGCTTGCGCCGGGGAACAGCGGGGGAGAGCACGTTCACCGTCAGGCAGTCCTCGCTGGAGCGCACGCGTGGGCTGGTTCCCTTGAACTGGCCGCGTTACGGCTGCGGGGCGACGTCGCCGTAGCGGGAGGCGTCCCGCACTCCCGGCCACGCGATGACGGGCTGCGGAGCGCGAAAGCGTCGATCACCGACCGGCGGAGCGGCATAGGGAATGCCGCGCCACGCCAGAACAGCACCTTCACGGATGCCGCGCACCATGCCGCCGGTGACGCGCACGTCGAGCGCGCTCCGCGCGGGTACAGGTGGCACCAGGGAAGGCTCTGTCGAAAGTGTTTGGAGTGCCACTGGGTTCCCCGATCTGTTGAATTTTGCTGCTGACTCTTACCTATATTCCGGGTTCGGCTCAAACCCGAAGCGTTCGCCGCGGTCCCAGTCCTGGCGCAGGTTGCCGAAAGCCGGGATGCCGCCGTTCTTCTTCAAGATTGAGGCGAGGTGCATGAGGTTCCAGCTCATGAAGGTGGTGTTGCGGTTGGTGAAGTCGTTCTGCGGGCCGCCGGAGCCCTCGTCGAGATAGCTCGGGCCTGGGCCTATTTCGCCGATCCAGCCGCTGTCGGCGGCGGGAGGAATCGAGTAGCCAATGTGTTGCAGGCTGTACAGCAGGTTCGACGTGCAGTGTTTCACGCCGTCTTCATTGCCGGTGATGATGGCGCCGCCGACCTTGCCATAGAAGATGTACTGGCCCTCGTCATTGAACTCGCCCGAGTGGGCGTAGAGCCGTTCCACGATGCGTTTGGTCACCGAGCCGTTGTCGCCGAGCCAGATTGGCCCGGCCAGAACGAGGATGTCGGCAGCCTGCACCGTCGTGAACAGCGACGGCCAGGCATCCGTTTGCCAGCCGTGGTCGGTCATGTCGGGGTAGACGCCGGTGGCAATGTCGTGGTCGATGGCGCGAATCAGGTCGACCTGCACGCCCTGCTCCCGCATGATGCGCGCGCTGAGGTCGACAATGCCCTGGGTGTTGCTGACCTCCGGGCTGCGCTTGAGGGTGCAGTTGATGAAGACTGCTCGCAGGCCGGAGTAGTCAAAGGATTCTCGTTCGGCGGGGCTCGTCTTGTTCACCCAGTGATTAAATCACTCGACTCGAAAGGATGACAGGGGTTGATTTTGGCGTCGCGGGCGCGCCACAACCGGGCGCTTCTACCTGGTGGTCGAAGCGTCCGGCGGCCATGAGTGGATGCTGCTGGCTAGGCGGTGCCACCTCCACGCGCAATCAGGCCGCGTGCAATCAGGCCACGACCGGCCAGGCCAAGTCCGGCCAGGGCGAAAAGGAGGCCCAGCGCGAGGAATGGCAGTGGCGTTGTTCCCGTGCTCGCCAGGGTGGAACCGGCCAGCGTTGACCCGAACAGCGGCGTCAGTCGCAGCGCGGCGAGAGAAGAATTACCCGTGCCTCGTGCGGATGAATCGGTGCCGAGGAGCGTGAGCGGCACGACCTGAGTGCCACCGAGAAAGCTGTCGGTTCCCGTGGTGGTCGGAGCGACGGAGGCGGTAGCCCCGCCCGGGGTCGATGAAGCGTTCGTTGCCCCCTCGGACTTGGAACCGCCCCCCACGCTGATCGCGTTGCCCTGCACCGTGACCGGCGCGGCCAGATTCGCGAGAATCTGTGTGCCGCCGAGCGTGCTGTTTGAGCCGGTCGTGGTCGGCGCGACCAGGTCGGTTACGCCCCCCCTTGTGGGTATTGATTTGGCCTCAGGTGAACACTTTCCCCGAAAAGCGCCATCGAATCTGAGTCATTCCCAGAAATCTCTTGAACATCGACAGCCCAATGGCGCTAAAAGATCGGCGCCGGCACCCTGCTGCCCACCCGGATGGAACGGGAAGCCCTCGATAGCTGGTATAGTTTTCAAGTTGTCTCCGGGCGTTACAGTTCGCGAGATTGGCATGCGCTCGTAGCTCAACGGATAGAGCATCTGACTACGGATCAGAAGGTTGGGGGTTCGAATCCCTTCGGGCGCACAGGTAACCCCCGTCTCATCAGGCCTTAGGCCTGTAAGGCGGGGTTTTTTCGTTTACACGCCTTGCAACGAGGGTTGGAATAGTACCCCGTCAAGGGTAGAGCGAAACTTCCTCAAACCGGCGGGTTCCTTCGCTGACGGGAGCTCAGCGAAGAACGTTCAAAATCTCACGAAACAGGTACTCCTCTGCAACGTGGTCATGTCATTGTCGATGACAAGGCCACGTGTGCGTTCATTTATTGACGACATCGTCAAAATGCGGCACTCTTGGATACATGCCGGTTCGACCAACAAGGAACCCAGGGTCGCAGAGCGCCCTACGACTGTCGAACCAACAGCGAATCCTATCCAACTTGGTCTCCTCCGGACCCACGACGCAGGCCGATATCGCCCGCAATACGGGGCTCTCTAACGCCACGGTCTCGAACATCGTCAAAGTGCTCGTCGAGCGCGGACTGGTCTCGACGTCGCCCACCACGAGCTCCGGCAGGCGTGCCCAGCTGGTCAGCCTGAAGTCGACCGACGGCGCGGTCTCGGTCGGAATTGATTTCGGGCGCCGCCACGTGCGCATCATCGTGGCCACGGTCGATTACCGGGTGATCGGCGAGAAGGACGTCGAGATCCCGCTCGGCTACACGGCGGCCGAGGCGCTCGACATCGCAGCCAACCTGCTCACCTCCACGCTCCTGCAAGCTGGCGTGCAACGCTCGGCCGTGCTCGGCGTGGGCGTCGGCGTGCCCGGGCCCATCGATAGCCGCACGGGCACCGTCGTCAAAGGTGCCATCCTGCCCGAGTGGGTCGGCGTCACGGTCAGAATGGTGGAGGAGAGCTTCGAGCTGCCGGTGTACCTCGAGAACGACGCCAACCTCGGCGCCCTCGCCGAGTCCACCTGGGGTCCGCACGCCGGCACGCCCACCGTCGTCTTCATTAAGGTGGGCACCGGCATCGGCGCTGGCCTCATCTTCAACGGAAGACCGTTCCTTGGACACATCGGTCTGACCGGTGAAATCGGCCACACTCCCATCCATGAGCACGGACTCCTGTGCCGCTGTGGCAACCGCGGATGCCTTGAGACGGTGGCCTCGACGGCCATCATGATTGACATGCTCTCGCGTGCCCTCGATCGGCCGGTGCGCACGCGCGACATCGTGCGCCTCGTGCTCGCGGGCGACGAACGCGCCATCCGCGTGGTCGACGACGCCGGCTTCGCCGTCGGCCGGTCGATCGCTGCGATAGCCAACCTCGTCAACCCGCACACCATCATTGTCGGCGGTCCGCTGGCCGATCTGGGGGAGATGCTGCTGAGTCCGATCCGCCGCGGACTCCAGCGCTACGCCGTGCCGATGATCGTGGAGACCACGGAATTGGTGATGTCGTCGCTGGGCGAGCGAGCCGAGGCACTCGGCGGCGCGGCGCTCGTGCTGCAACACTCGGGGATTCACCCCACCTTAAGCTGATCGTTGCCATGTTTTTGTGTTCACAAGTTGACGACAACGGGCGTGGGGTTTAGATTCTAAAATGGGGCCACAATATCGTGGTCCTGCCAGACGAGGAGGTCAGACGTGGAGACGTCTCACAACAGTCACCCCACCATCCTGGAGATGCAGTCCATCACCAAGGAGTTCCCGGGCGTGAAGGCCCTCGACAAGGTGTCTCTCACCGTCAGAGCCCAAGAGATCCACGCGATCTGCGGCGAGAACGGTGCGGGCAAGTCCACGCTGATGAAGGTGCTCTCCGGCGTGTACCCCTTCGGAACCTACGACGGCGAGATCGTCTACGAGGGCTCGGTCGTGCGCTTCCGCGACATCAAGCAGAGCGAGGCCGCCGGCATCGTCATTATCCACCAAGAACTTGCGCTCATCCCTGAGCTCTCGATCACAGAGAACATCTTCCTTGGCAACGAGCCCGGCCGAGGCGGCATCATCAACTGGGTTGAGGCCCAGCGCCGTTCGGTCGAACTGCTCGCCCGTGTCGGACTCGATGACGACCCAGACACCCAGGTCAAGAACATCGGCGTCGGCAAGCAGCAGCTCGTCGAGATCGCCAAGGCTCTCAACAAGAACGTGAAGTTACTCATCCTCGACGAGCCCACCGCCGCGCTCAACGAAAACGACTCGCAGCACCTGCTCGACCTGATCCTCGGTCTTAAGGGTAAGGGCATTTCGTCGATCATGATCTCCCACAAGCTGAACGAGATCGAGCAGATCGCCGACCAGATCACGATCATCCGCGACGGTAAGTCGATCGAGACCCTCGACGTGAAGGCCGACGGCGTCGACGAAGATCGCATCATCCGGGGCATGGTCGGGCGTACGCTCGGGAATCGTTTTCCCGAGCACTCCGCCAAAATCGGTCAGGTCTTCTTCGAGGTGCGCAACTGGACGGTGCAGCATCCGCTCACCACCGAGCGTCTCGTCGTGAAGAATTCGAGCTTCACCGTGCGCCGCGGCGAGGTCGTCGGGTTCGCCGGGCTGATGGGTGCCGGCCGCACCGAGCTCGCGATGAGCTTGTTCGGCCGCTCCTACGGCAAGTTCCTCTCCGGCCAGGTCTTTAAGGACGGTGAGGAGATCAAGTTGCGCACCGTCTCCGAGGCGATCGGCCACGGCATTGCCTACGTGAGCGAAGACCGCAAGTCGCTCGGCCTCAACCTGCTCGACACCATCAAGCGCTCCATTGTGTCGGCCAAGCTCGGCAAAATCTCCCGCGGCATCGTGGTGAACGAGTTGCAGGAGACGCGGGTCTCTGAGGAGTATCGCAAGAGCCTGCGCATCAAAACCCCCACAGTCGAGGAGGGTGTCACCAAGCTGTCCGGCGGAAACCAGCAGAAGGTCGTGCTGGCGAAGTGGATGTTCACCGATCCAGACCTGCTGATCCTCGACGAGCCGACC
Source organism: Cryobacterium flavum (assembly GCF_900103805.1). GTDB lineage: Bacteria > Actinomycetota > Actinomycetes > Actinomycetales > Microbacteriaceae > Cryobacterium > Cryobacterium flavum. Next base: position 478,578 of record NZ_FNIB01000001.1, read on the forward strand.
CGCGGCATCGACGTGGGGGCCAAGGCCGAGATCTACCAGATCATCCGCGACCTCGCGGCGCGGGGCACTGGCATCATCATGATCTCGTCTGAGCTGCCCGAACTCCTCGGCGTCTCCGACCGCATTTACACGATCTTTGAAGGAAAAATCACCAACGAACTCCCGGTCGCCCAGGCCGATCCCGAAACCCTCATGCGCAGCATGACCTCGGACTCACAGAAAGTAGTCGCGTAATGAGCGCATCCGATACTGAGAATAGCGGCCGATCCAACATCCGTGACCTGAAGAAACTGTTCGGCGGCGGTGGTTCCCTCAAGCAGTTCGGCATCCTCGGTGCCCTCGTCGTCATCATCATCATCTTCCAGATTTGGACGGGGGGTAAGACGCTGCAGCCCGGCAACATCATCAACATCGTGCAGCAGTACTCCTACATCCTGATCTTGGCGATTGGCATGGTGATGGTGATCATCGCCGGCCACATCGACCTCTCGGTCGGCTCGGTCGCGGCCTTCACCGGCATCATCGTTGCCCTCGCCATGCAGGACTGGAACTTCCCGTGGTGGGCCGGGATTATCCTCGGCATCGTTGTCGGTGCGCTGATCGGTGCCTGGCAGGGATTCTGGGTCGCCTATATCGGGGTCCCGGCGTTCATCGTGACACTGGCCGGCATGCTCATCTGGCGCGGTGGCAACCAGTTCATCGGCGACTCGGCCACTGTGCCCGTCGGCACGGGCTTCCAGGGCATTGGCAAGGGCTACCTCCCCGAGTTCGGGCCGAATTTCGGCGTCAACAATGCCACGATGCTCCTCGGAATTCTCGTCGTGCTGATCCTCATCGGCCTTGAGGTGCGTGGCCGCCGCACCCGCAAGGTGATGGGCGCGAAATCCGATCCCGTCTGGCTCAGCGTGCTCCGCGTCCTCATCCTCGGCGGCGTCGTCCTGGTGGCCGCCTACCTGTTCGCCACCGGCCGCGTTGGCACGAGCTTCCCGGTCTCCGGCATCATCCTCGCCGTGCTGGTCGTGGCGTACTCGTTCCTCACGAACCGTACGACCATCGGACGCCACATCTACGCGGTCGGCGGCAACAAACACGCGGCTGAGCTATCGGGCGTCAATTCGAAGCGCGTCAACTTCTTCGTGATGATGAACATGTCGGTACTGGCCTCGCTGGCCGGCATGATCTTCGTCGCTCGCTCGCAGGCCTCCGGACCGTTCGACGGAACCGGTTGGGAGCTCGACGCGATCGCCGCGGTGTTCATTGGCGGCGCGGCGGTCTCCGGCGGTATCGGAACCGTCGCCGGCTCCATCATCGGTGGACTCGTGATGGCCGTGCTGTCGAACGGGCTGGCGCTCAAAGGCATCCAGTCCGACCTCGTGCAGATCATCAAGGGCCTTGTGCTCCTGATCGCCGTCGGCGTCGACGTCTACAACAAGTCACAGGGACGTCCGTCGATCATCGGGCTGATGACGCGCAACAAGAGCGGCCAAGGGCTAACTGACAACTCCACCTCAGCGCAGGTCACGCCGGGCGGCGGAACGCCGGACACCGCGGTGCCGGCCGACCTCAAGAATTAATTCTCACCCACTGATTCAGACTTCCACCCTTCACCACCACACACAGAAAGAAAGACAACCTCATGAAGAAGATCCTTCTTGCTGCGACCGCCGTCATGGCAGTTGCAGCACTCGGCCTCACCGGCTGCTCCTCCGACACCGGACGCGGCAGCGCGGCAGGAACCGACGCGCCCGCCAGTGGCTTCAGCGCCGACTCCCTCATCGGCGTCGCACTTCCCGACAAGACCAGTGAGAACTGGGTCCTCGCCGGCAGCCTCTTCGAAAAGGGACTAGCCGACGCTGGCTTCAAGGGCGACGTGCAGTACGCCGGTGCCAGCAACGCGGTCGCCGACCAGCAGCAGCAGATCTCCACCATGGTTACCAACGGCGCCAAGGTCATCATTATCGGCGCCAAGGACGGCGCGCAGCTCAGCACCCAGGTCGCTGACGCCAAGGCCGCGGGCGTGACCGTTATCGCGTACGACCGCCTCATCCTGAACACCGACGACGTTGACTACTACGTCGCGTTTGACAACTTCAAGGTTGGGCAGCTCCAGGGACAGGCTCTCCTCGACGGCATGGCCGCCAAGTTCCCGGACAAGACCAGCTACAACGTGGAGCTCTTCTCAGGTTCCGCCGACGATTCGAACTCCGCGGTCTTCTTCAACGGCGCCATGGACGTACTCCAGCCGAAGATCGACGACGGAACCCTGAAGATCGTCTCCGGCCAGACCGACATTGGCCAGACGGCAACCGACGGTTGGAAGCCGGAGAATGCCCAGCGTCGCATGGACACCCTCATGCAGGGCACGTACCAGACCGAGTCCGTCGACGGCGTCCTCTCGCCGAACGACACCCTCGCCCGCGCCATCATCACCTCGGTGCAGGATGCTGGCCAGGCTGAGCTCCCCGTCGTGACTGGTCAGGACTCCGAGGCCGCCTCGATCCCGCTGATCATGTCCGGCGTACAGTACTCGACCATCTACAAGGACACCCGCGCGCTGGTCAAGGAAGCCATCGCCATGGCATCCGCTTTGCAGTCTGGCGACAAGCCCACCGTCAACGACACCAAGTCTTATGACAATGGCAACAAGATCGTCCCCGCTGACCTGCTCACGCCAGTCATCGTTACCGCGGCTAACGCTGTCGAGGCGTACGCGGAGAACCCCGAGCTGTCTCAGCTCACCAAGTAGCACCCGTTAGTTACGAAGAGACCGGTCGACCCCCCTCGGGGCTGGCCGGTCTCTCCCGTTAACGCCATCGCGCACTCGACGCTCTGTGGTTGCGGAAGTTTTTCGGGCGCAGCGGAATTTATCAAGGTGCATGAGGCCAGTGGGAGTTTAGGCGGCTAGTTCGAGCCCGTCGTTCTCGGCGGGTTTGTCGGCGGGTTTGTTGATCCATGCCGTCGCGGGAATGGTCAGAATCTTTGGTGCTTGGCTGGTGCTGAATCGCTCGGGGAAGCGTGCCCTGGCCGCGTCCAGGGTCGCTGCACGTTCGACGGCCTTCGCCTCGGCGAGGCCGTAGTGCACGTCGGCGGGCGTATTCAGGCCGATCCCGGAATGGCGGCGGTTCTCTGGGGGTTGCGGGGTTTCGAGAGACCTCGCGGTCACTTTTTTCCCAGATCGGAGGACAAATATGTGGTCGTCACGTGTGCGACTGATGTTGTGCACGTGGGCTTGGTGTGGTCAGGTTTGGCCTCTGCTGGTGTTGATTTGCGTCATGATTTCGCGATTGGCGCCGCGGGTAGCGGCGAGGTCCTGGTGGCGGTCGCTCGGGGCATCCCGACCAGGTCGGCCGCGACGCGAGTGGAGGTTCCTCGGCTGGCCAGTTCGCGGTAGGCGGTCAGTACGGCAACGCGCACGGTGTTTCGTCCCGCGAGCTCTTCGAAAGACTTTCGAGTAGCTCGTGCATTTTTGACATGATCTCCAACGCCACCCCCGTCATTTCCAGACGCTGCTCGGTCTTGCTCAGCTGGCGGCGCAGCCGGACGATTTCCGCCTGCTCCGGCGTTAACCGGCCAATCTTCTCACCGGGTTTCTTCCCCGCAAGAGCACCGGCGTCACGCAGCTTGCGCCACTCCGTGATCTGCGAGGTATACAGCCCTTCGGTGCGCAGATAGGCGCCGCCCTTGTGGTTCTTGATAGCCGCGTCTTACGCGGCGAGGTGCGTCAGCTTCTGCGCTGGGCTGAACGACCTTCTCGAGGTCGGACCACCAGCTCGGGGTCCCATCCTGGGAGGTGATGAGGTCGATGTCGAGACTGATTTCGCCTCCGACTCGAACGAACGTTGCCCACCCGCCGATGAGGATGGATGGCTCGAGGTCGTGACCCAGCCGGTCGACGAGTGCGCGGATGACTCCGTGCTCGTCTTCGTAGAGGTTAGGCACTGGTGCGTTGCTCCCAATCGGCGTCGGCGAATAGTTTTGCTTTCAGCGCACGGGTGAACTCGGCCGCCTGCCATCCCGGGCTCGCCCACAGGTCGGCGTAGGTTTGCGCGAGGCTGGCGTATCCGGAGCGCCAGGTGCGTGCCGCGACCGGATCTTCGGAGAGGATGATGACCTCATCGCCCACAGGAAAGTCAGGCTGCGCAAGTGCTTGGGTGGTGTAGACGATCCGTCGGCCGAGATCGGCGACGGTGTTGCGGCCACCGAGGTAGTGCACAGCAGCTCTGCTGCCGCTCAGTGCGTAGTCGACCGTCACATCGTCCAAAAATTCTTGGGTAGCGGGCAGGGTTGTCGACACCATCGTGTCGGCTCGCAGGCTGCGATGGGCGGCGAAGGCTTCGAGAAGCTTTCCCGGGGAGACGACGGTGTATCCGCGACGCGAATTGGCGCGAACAGCTCCGATGTCGAGAAGTCGGCCCAGCGCCTGATGAGTGGTGGACGGCGCTACGGCAGCCGCGTCGGCGAGAGCGCCGATGCTGGCCCAGTCTCGTTGATCGTCCAGCGCGGCGTCGGCCAACGTGCGCCAGACTATCTCCACGTTCTTCGTCGCACCATCATTGCCTTTTTCATAAAAATACGGAAGGCAATATCCGTATTTACATGGAAGAGACCCTGGGTCTTGGAATCCCGATGTTGGCGGGCGCACTGCTCGAATCCCGTATTTGCTACCGTAAGCGTGACGGCGGCTGGCGATGTCGCCGTCGCGGCAGCAGTGCCGCAATTGGCAACGGGAGTCCACAAAAGCCTGATCAAACCGCTAAACCTGAACGCTGCTGATCGGTATTCAATAGTGGAAAAAACCACGACCCTAGATCAGAAGGTTGGGGGTTCGAATCCCTTCGGGCGCACAGATTCAGCCCCGTTTGACGTTACGTCGAGCGGGGCTTTTTCGTGAGAATCCGGCCAGGCCGACGCAACCTACGTAGAATCGGTCTCGTGTCCCTTCCCCGCTTCCTGTTCGCTGACCAACTCGGCCCGCACTACGACGACGGCGGGCCGATTGTGCTGGTTGAGGCGTCTGCCGTTCTCGAGCGTCGCACGTATCACCGGGCCAAGGCGCACCTCATCTTGAGTGCGCTTCGCCACCGAGCCCGCGAGTTGGGCGATCGCGTCGAGTTCCTGCGGGCAGAGCACTATCGGGACGTTCTCGCCGGTCGCGAACTGGAGGTGATCAACCCCACGTCGTGGGGTGCGCGCGCCCTGGTCGCCGAATTGGGGGCATCCGTTTTGCCCAGCAGGGGGTTTGTGACGAGCGAGCAGGACTTTGCTCGCTGGGCTGACGGACGACCGGCATCCCGACTCGTGATGGAGCAGTTCTACCGACACGTGCGAGCGAAAACGGGCGTCCTAATGCGGGGACCGGAGCCGGAGGGCGGCCGCTTCAACTTCGATCACGACAATCGACAGGCGCCCCCGCGAAATGCGGTCGGTCTCGGCCTGCCCGACCCGTGGGCTCCGGTGGAGGATGACATCGACGACGACGTTCGTCGCGACCTCGACGAGCTCGTCAGGGACGGCCGAGTGCACCTGATCGGAGCGGATGGTCCGCGTCGTTTCGCGGCGACCCGCGCGGAAGCGCTCGCGGCGCTCGATGATTTCATTGACACCCGTTTGTCAGACTTTGGGCCCTTTGAGGACGCGTCGCTGACCGGAGACAGTACGATGGCACACTCGCGGCTGAGCGTGCCACTCAACCTGGGCCTCCTGCACCCGCAGGAGGTCATCGACGCTGTCGTCGCTGCCTACGGTGCCGGTGGCGTGCCGCTGGCGAGCGTTGAGGCGGTGGTGCGCCAGATCATGGGCTGGCGGGATTGGGTCTGGCACCTGTACTGGCACCTCGGTGAGAACTACGTTGCCCGGAGCAACTTCCTCGCCGCCCACGAGCCCCTGCCGCCAGCGTTCCTGCAGTTGGATGGTGCTGCCGTCGAAGCGCGGTGTTTGAGTCACGTGCTCGATGAAGTGTCCCGCACCGGGTGGGCGCATCATATTCAACGTCTGATGATTCTCGGCAACTGGTCGCTTCAGAGGGGATATGAGCCGTCGGCGCTGTCGGATTGGTTTATCAATGCTTTCGTCGACGGAACGCCGTGGGTTATGCCGGCAAACGTTGTGGGTATGTCCCAGCACGCGGACGGCGGAATAGTCGCCACGAAGCCTTACGCCTCGGGTGGCGCCTACATTGCGAAGATGACGGATTTCTGCGGCAGCTGTCGGTTCAATCCGAAAATCAGGCTGGGGCCACAGGCCTGCCCATTCACGGCTGGCTACTGGGCGTTCCTCGATCGCGTGGAACCGCGCATCCGGGGTAATCACCGCATGGCTCAGCCACTAGCCGGTCTGAGGCGGCTCGCGGACCGCGACGCGGTTGTCGCCCAGGAGCGTGCGCGCACCCGCTGGTAGGCCTACCCGGCGAAAGCGGTACTCGGCAGGTCGCGCTCGCCGGCGATGATCGCGTCGACCAAGCGACGGGCGACATTCGCTGGGCTGTATCCCGTGGGCAGCCGTGGCGCTGACCCCTGGATCGGCCGGGTCGCCAGTCCGGTTTCGGTATGCCCGGGTCGGGCATCGAGAAAGCGGATGCCGTCCCGCCGCAATTCCCGGCCCGCCGCCTTGCCGAATGCCGCGAGGGCGGCCTTCGACGCCGAGTACGCCGCCATGTTCGCAGTCGGACTCTCGCTCACCACGCCGCTGAGAGTGAGGAAGAACGGATCGCGATGCGCGCCGGAGGATTCGACCAGGGCGGGATAGGCGGCCCGAAGCAGGCGCATGGGTGCCGTCGCGTTGACCGCCAGAAGAGCATCGATCGTTTCGTCCGAGACCTCAGCCATCGGTCCGAAGGCGACGAGTCCGGCGGCGTTCACGATTCCGTCGAGGCGGCCATGAGCGGCCAGGGCCGCGGCCACGAGCTGGGCGGCCGTGCCCGGATCCCGCAGGTCGCCGGTGATGGGGGCTCCGGCGATTCCGGTCTCGCTGATGCGTTCCGGATGGCGACCGTGCAGGGTGAGCAGGGCGCCATCCGCGCTCAGGAGTCGCGCGATCTCACGGCCCAAACCGCCGGTGGCACCGATGACGAGAATGGATGAGCCGGCGAGAGAAGTCATAGTGTCAGAGTAGACGGGATGCTGTGTGGTTGCGCAAGATTAGGCTTTCCACCCCCAAGCTGGGATACGATTGGCAGACGTGAGCAAAACTCAACGAATCTGTATTCGTTTTATCTTTCAAAGATCCGATACGTGCTTGCGCCCAAGTTTCTCACCGGGCAATGTTCGGGCGCCCGGTGAGGAAGGCATTCCTGCGAGGGACTGCCTCGGTGGGACGAGGGGTAGGGCCCTCGTTCCATCGCCCCACCTTTCGCCTAGCCCTGGCCCGCCCCGTCGTCGCTGGGACAATCGATGCGCAGCTTGTCGCACAGCACGGTCAGCTGCTCCAGCTCGGTTTCGCTGAGCGTCTCTCCGATCCGCTCGGCAATCGACCTCATGTGATCAACGGCGACCCGCCGAAACAGCGCGAGGCCGGCATCGGTCAGCTCGATGATGGCGCCGCGCCCGTCGGTCGGGTCGGTGTGCTTGTGCACATAGCCGCGCGAGACGAGGCGGTCCACGAGCCGGCTCACGCTCGGCTGCGTCAGCAGCACGTGCTGGTTCAGATCACGCAAGCGGATGCGCCGGTCCGGCTGCCGAGACAAGTTAAACATCACGTCGTACTCGTTGAGGGAGATTTCCTTGGAGGGAAAATTCGACGCCAGACTGCGCATGATGGCGACCTGGGCCCGAAACAGGGACTCCCACGCGCCCACCGCGATCGTTCGATCCACCACCTGCGCCTCCTTGCCTCGTTTACCACGTCGTTCTCCAAGAATAGAGACTCGAGCGGGGGCGCGGGCACCGTGCGGGCCGTGGGCCAGCATCTGCGAGGCCGGACAACAGTCAGGTTCTTGGCATGAAACTCGCAGGTGATTTTGTTGACGAAAGGTGGCGCCCGTTACCTATTCGTTATATGTTTTAGGTGCGTCAACCGTTTGCTGTGGCGGAAGACGTGAAATGTGATTGCAGGACACTCTTGGTGCAAGGGAAGAGGGTCAGTCGTAGCCTCTGCGACTGACCCTCAGTCCGTTAACGCGGCATCACGCGATGCCCGCCAGACCGGCTTAGAACAGGTCGGGGCTCGGCGTGGTCGACTGGCGGATGGCGACGTCCGCGTGGCGGTCGAAGCGATAGCCGACGCCGCAAACCCGCGTGAT
>NZ_FNIB01000020.1 GCF_900103805.1 Cryobacterium flavum
TGTTGCGTGGGGGATGGCCCACATCAGCACGGCGTCAACGCCGAAGGCGAAGTCAAGCGGTGGTAATCATGTCATCGACGGTACCGCGGCTCCCCACCCGCAAGCCGGACGGTGACCGGGACACCCGCTCGGATGAAGGCTGCCGAGAGCGATCTGTCATTTTCGAAGTCGCCTGCAACGGCCAGGGTGTCTTCGGGGTTGTGCAGGCGAGTGTGAACACTAGCTTTTCCGCACTCCTCTGCACGACGCACATTCAGGCGGCGGTGTCCCCGGCTCGTTGGATTGCTCGGTAGGCCGTGGACCTGGCGACGCTGAAGAGTTCCGCGATCTGCGCCGTGGTGTGCTCGCCCCGCTGGTGGACCTCGACCAAGTGCTTTTCCTGCGCCGGGGACAGTTTGGGCTGCTTGCCACGCAGCCGGCCAGCCGCTTTGGCGACCTGCATCCCTTCGCGAGTGCGTGCACGGATCAGGTCGGCCTCGAATTCAGCGACCATCGCGAGAACATTGAAGAGGAGCCTGCGAACTGGGGCGGTGGGGTCGTGAACGGAGCCCCTCTCTGTCAACCTTGTATAGGGCACCGGGATCGTCCCGCATAGTGTCGTAGAGAGCGGGGAAGGATTTCTCCCTTATGGAAGCAGTAATGACAGGACCCAACTCGACGGGCAGGCTGTAGGAATGGAAGATGTTCCCGATCGCCAAGTTCCCGAGCGTGCAAGGCGGCGGATCATGATTCATACCGTAGACGCTGATCGACGGCTGGTCATTGTGCGGGTGACGCGGCCCTCTCGTGGGGATCGTTAGGGGTCCCTCTGTACCATCCACTGTCGGTCTTGATGACGGCCCAGTAGTCGCGGGCGAAGACCCGGTCCACCTAGACGTTTTCGGGCGACCAGTTTTGCGAGTGGGTCGGTGTGGACTGCCACTGGGTCTCAGCGCCCCCGGAGACGTCGAGGAGAATACGCGTGGGCTTGTTCATGGTTCCAGCCTTCCGCGACGCTACCGCGCGGGCATCCGCAGGGGTGCCTAGTAAGCTCGGGTAGACCGTTGCCACGCTGACCCAGAGGACATCCGAGTCATGAGCACACTGAACTTCGGCGGGACCGGGACTGACCCCTTGCTCCCCACGGTACCGCTGGCATGCATCCTCTCCCTCGCCCGCGAGCGACGGGCGCGCTGGCACCCTGCGTCGCCCGTGCACCTGCAGATCGCCGAGTGGGTGTGCAACCTGGTGACCTCGGGCAACCTGACCGCCGGTGACAAGCTGCCGCCGGAACGCCAGCTTGCCGAAGCCCTCGCCGTAAGCCGGATGACCCTGCGACAGGCCCTCGAAGGCCTGCAGTCCGCCGGCTGGCTCACCCGTACCCTCGGCCGCCGCGGCGGCGCCGTGATCGCCAACCACCGCTCCGACGTGGATATTTCCAATCTGGTCGGTCTGCGCACCCAACTGCTGCAGTCGGCCATGACGGCATCCTCCCGGCTCATTTCGGCCACCGTGCAGGTTCCCGACGACACCACCCGCGCGGCGCTGCGGCTCGGCCCCGACGACACCGTTTTCGACGTGATGCGGGTGCGGTTCGCCGACGACGTAGCCGTGGTACTCGAACGCTCGTTCTTTCCCACTGCCCTATTTGCCGGTCTGCTCGACCTCGACCTCACAGGGTCGATGTATTCGATCATGCGCCGGCACTATGCGCTAGGGCCGGTATCCGCCACACAGGAACTGACCGCGATCATCATCGACCCGTCCGACGCCGCCATGCTCGATGTCGCCCCGGGCAGCCCGATTCTTGGCATCGCCCGCACGTCGATCGCGGGCAACGGCACGCCGGTGGAGTTCTCCCGCGACCTGTTCCGCTCCGACACGCTGCGCGTCACCGTCTCGGGTCGCGTCATTTCGGTAACGGATGCCCTTAGCGAGCCGTCGCAGACCAGCGCGCCACAGCATTCTCCGCAGCCGAACCGAAGCGGCGGGTCAACGCTGACGGGCTGAGCGACTCCAGCACCCCGTCGCACCGCGATGCCAGCTCGCTCGCCGAGTGCGTTCCCGCGATCGCGAGCACCCGCATGCCGGCCGCTCGCGCCGCCGCGATTCCGGGAAGTGAATCCTCCAGCACTACGATCTGCCGGGGAGCGCTGAGCCCGAGCAGCTCGGCCCCGCGCAGAAAGCCCTCGGGGTCCGGTTTGCCCGCGGCCACGTCCTCCTCCGCGACAACCGTGCCCAGCAGTTCGTGCAGGCCGGCGTTCCGCAGGGCGGGCAGCACGCTCTGCCGGCCCGCCCCGGTGACCACGGCCAGGGCCAGGCCGAGCCCGGCGGCCTGCCGCACAAAGTCCCGAGCGGGTTGAGAGATCAGCTGAACCCGGGCGGCCTCCCGCTGGTATCGCCCAGTCAGCTCGGTCAGCAACTCGTCGACGGATGCGTGCGGCCGCGTGCTCTCAGCGGCGAGCAACGTCACAATTGCGCGGTCGCTGAGGCCCGCGCACACAGCGGTGTATCGGTCGGCGCTCAGCTGCACGCCCAGCTCGTCGCGCGCCAGCTCGCGGATCAAGTCACTCAACAGGTCTTCGTCGTCAGACAGGGTGCCGTTGAAATCGAGCAGTATCCCCTGCATCTCGGCCATGCTCCAGCCGACTGTCGGTGTCACAAGCTGTTCTGTCATCTCGGTCGTCCTTTGTGTTGGGTGCGTCAGGTGTCCACTATGGAACACCCAAAAAACGGTCTAGACCAAATTCAACGGACGGACACGCACAGTTCATTCGCCAGACACCTCGGTGCTCAACGCTGGGAATATCCCACCCACCACTTCTTCTGGAGCGCGACTATGCCTGCCCTTTTCTCTCGTTTGTCTCGACCGTCTTCGTCTGCGCGACGCCGTGCCGGCATCCGCTCGGTAGCGGCGGCCATCGGCCTCGCCGTCACCCTTCCACTGCTAGCCGGCTGCTCCGCGCCGACCGCGGAGGCCCGCGAAATCGGGGGAACCCTCGAGGAAATCATCGCGCTCGCCCAAGAGGAGGGGATGGTGCAGCTCATCGCCTACCCGGAGACCTGGGCGAACTACGGCGAGTCTTTCGCGGGTTTTGAAGCCAAATACGGCGTGAAGGTCGCGGTGGCCAGCCCGAACGCGTCTAGCGGCGAGGAACTCTCCGCCGTGAAGAACCTCAAGGGCCAGTCCACCCAGCCCGACGTGCTCGACATCGGCTACTCGTTCACGCAGCCGGCCATCGACCAGGATCTGCTCGACATCTACGTGCCCACCCAGATCGACGAGGTGCCCGACGGCCTCAAAGACCCCGAGGGCTACTGGGTCGGCGCGTACTACGGCGTGCTCAGCATCGGCGTGAATGCCGACGAAGTCGACGTTCCCGCCTCGTTCGCCGACCTCAAGGACCCGCAGTACAAGGGCAAGATCACCATCGGTGACCCGCGCGATGGTGCCTCCTCGCTCGCCACGGTTTTTGCTGCGGCGCTGGCCAACGGCGGCAGCCTCGACAACATCCAGCCCGGGATCGACTACTTCGCTGATCTCGCGGCGGGCGGATACCTCGTCAACTCGGTCTCGAACGCTGCCGCACTCTCGACCGGCGAGGCGGCCGTGACCTTCGACTGGAATTATAACTACAGCGGCCTCGAGGCTGAGATGACGCAGTCGGCGGTAGACCTGCAGGTTCTGGTGCCCGGCGACGGCGTGTTCGGCAACTACTACGCCCAGCCGATCACCATCGACAGCCCGCAGCCGAACGCCGCCCGCCTGTGGGTGGAGTGGCTGCTCAGCGACGAGGGCGCGATCAGCTACGCCAAGAGCGGTGCCGTGCCCGCCCGCTACGCCGCGATGGATGCCGCCGGCACCCTTCCCCAGGAAGCCCGCGACGCCCTTCCCTCGGCCGACACCCTGGCCCAGATCAACTTCCCCACGCTTGACCAGGCCGCCGCGGCGACTGAGCTCGTCGTTGACCAGTGGGGTGCCCGTGTCGCAGGCCAGTGACCTGCTCGTGCGGGGGGCAGCCCGGGCCACTGAGGCGATGTCGCGGCCGGCGGGAGGGGCATTCGCTGGCGGGGCATCCGGTGGCCAGCGGCCGCTGCTGGCGCGACTGCCGGGTCGCGACGCCCTGGGCCTGCTGCCCTACTTCGCCTTCATCGGCGTGTTTCTGCTGCTGCCGATCGTGGCCAACGTGTGGACCAGCCTGCACGACAACTCCGGTGCCTGGTCGCTCGAGTCCATGCTCAAACTCGGTGAGCAACAGTATCTCTCCGCGTTCCTGAACACCATGGCGCTCTCCGCCGGCACCGCCGTTCTCGGCGGCGCGCTCGGACTGCTCGTGGCCTGGGCTCTGGCCACGCTGCAGCGCCCGCGCTGGCTGCGCTCGATCATGCTCTCGTACTCGGTCGTCGCGTCGCAGCTCGGTGGCATTCCGTTGGCGTTTGCGTTCATCGCGGCTATTGGCTCGCAGGGCCTGATCACGATCGCCGTCTTCGACGCGACCGGGTGGGACCTCACCGAGGCCTTCGCGGTGTCATCGTTCTGGGGACTCGTTGTGGTCTACCTCTACTTTCAGGTGCCGTTGATGGCGATTCTCGTGCTGCCGGCCATCATGGGCATCCGCCGGGAATGGGGCGAATCCGCGCTGAGCCTCGGGGCCGGCCGTTGGCGCTACCTGACCGACATTCTGCTGCCCATTCTTTCCCCCGCCATTGGAGGCGCCGTGCTGCTGCTCTTCGCGAACTCGTTCAGCGCCTACGCGACCGCGTATGCCCTGAGTGGCGGTGGCGCTAACCTGGTGCCGATCCTGATCGGCTTCTTCATCTCGGGCAACGTGCTCACCGACCAGAGTTTCGGCGCCGCCCTGGCGACCGGAATGATGTTCGTGATCACGCTCGCCATGGTGCTGCGCCACCTGCTCGTGCGGCGCACCACGCGGTGGCTGCAGTGAGCGGCACGAGCCGCGTCGGCACGGGCTCTCGCAGCATTGTGCAGGAAATCGTGCTCGTCACGGCCGGGCTGCTGTTTGCGGTGCCGCTCGTGGCATCCGCTTCGTTCGGATTCACGTTGCCGGAGCAGGGGTTCTCGCTCGAACCGATGCGCGATGCCGTGGCGGACTCGGGGTTTGCCCCGCAGGTACTGCAGAGCCTGACGCTCGCCTTGCTCACCATCGTGGCATCGTTTGCGTTGCTCATTCCCACGCTCGTCTGGCTGCACCTGCGCGCGCGGCGCTGGCTGCCGCTCGCAGAGGCGCTGTCGGTGATTCCGTTTGTGGTTCCCGCGGTCGCGCTCGTCAACGGCGCCAACCTGGCATTTCGTGTTACCGTGCCCGGCTTTCTCACGAGCGTCTACAGCCTGGTGCCCTTCTATGTGATTCTCACGCTGCCGCTCGTGTACCGCGCGCTAGATGCGGGGCTTCGCGCCATCGACCTGCGCACCTTGTGCACGGCGAGTGCGAGCCTCGGGTCGGGGCCGGTGCGCACGTTCTTCAGCATCATTCTGCCAAACCTGCGGCCGGCGCTGCTGACCGCGGCACTGCTGTCGTTCACCATGGTGCTGGGTGAATACGTACTTGCCACCCTGCTGCTGCACTCGACGTTCCCGGTGTTCTTGGTGCAGATCGGGCAGGACCGCCCGCGGGCGGCGGCCGGTCTCTCGCTGATCACCATCGTGGGCACCTGGCTGGTGCTGTCGGCGCTCACCGGCCGCGGGCTCTCAAGGCGCCGCACCTCCCTCCCGTATTCCCCCGATCTAAGGACTGCCTCATGACCGGCACCAGTGCAGACGTCACCCTTCGTTCCATCAGCAAGAGCTACGCGCGCCAGAGCGTGTTGAATGACATCGACCTCTCGATTCGGGGCGGTGAACTGCTCGCCGTGCTTGGCCCGTCGGGGTGCGGTAAGACCACCGCTCTGCGGGTGATCGCCGGGCTGGAACGCCCCGATCGTGGAACCGTGCACATCGACGGCGGTGAGGTGACTCACCGGCGCATCGACAAGCGCGGCATCGGCATCGTCTTTCAGGCCTACTCGCTGTTTCCGCACCAGACGGCGGCCGAAAACGTGGCCTACGGGCTGCGGGTGAGGGGCGCCAGCCGCTCCCGCCGGACGGCCCGGGCGGCCGAGCTGCTCGCGCTGGTCGGCCTCGCCGACCACGGCGCGAAGTATCCGCAGCAACTCTCCGGCGGCCAGCAGCAGCGGGTGGCGCTCGCCCGGGCAATCGCCATCGAACCGCGCGTGCTGCTGCTCGATGAGCCGCTGTCGGCGCTGGACGCGCAGGTGCGGGTGCAGCTTCGGGAAGAGATTCGACGCATCCAGTATGAAATGGGCACCACGACCGTGCTCGTCACGCACGACCAGGAGGAGGCGCTGAGCATGGCCGACCGGGTGGCCGTGATGCACGCCGGTCGGATCGAGCAGGTCGGCACTCCGCACGAGGTGTACCGCCGGCCCGCGACCGCCTTCGTGTCGTCGTTCATCGGGGTGGTCAATCGCATTCCCGGTCGGGTCACGGGAGCCGGCCAGGTATCGGCGCTCGCCCAGCAACTTGACTTGGCCACGGCCGGGTACAGCACCGGTGACCTCGTGGAGCTTCTTGTGCGGCCCGAGCACATCAGCATCCGCCCGGAAAGCGACGGGCCAGCCGGCGCGACCGCGATCGGCACCGGCGTCGTGACCGCGCTCACGCTGCGCGGTGCCATCTCGAGCCTGACCGTGGTCTTTCCCGGACTGCCCAACCCGATTCGGGTCGACCTGCCGTCACGTGAAGCCCAGCTGTTCGAGCGCGGGTATCGGGTGCGCCTCACCGTTCACGCCGAAGATGCCCTGATCGACGCAGCCGCCGCCGACCCGGCTGCGCGGGTTGCAGCATGAGCCGCCGTAAGTTCTGCCTGATCGGCATCGACGGCCTCATCCTCGACCGGGCCCTGCGCTCCGAGGCGGCGCCGAACCTCAGCGCGTTCATCGAACGCGGTCGCCTGGCCGCGATGACCATGGATGTGCCCACTATCTCGGGGCCCGGCTGGTCGTCTATTCTCACCGGGGCCACCCACGCCGAGCACAACGTGTTCGACAACACCTTCCACGGCCACACGCTTCGGGCCAATGCCGACCTGCTCAGTCGCGCCTATTTCGCCGATCAGTCGGTGACCAGTTACGTGGCGAGCGGATGGCCCCCGCTGGCCGATCCTGCCGGCCCCGGCCCGGTGATCAGTCCCCGCCTCGACCAGCAGAACGCGGGGGTCCACAAGGTCATCGTGCGCGACGGCGAAATGTACGGCTATCGGCGCGCCGACTCCGAGGTGGCCGACATCTCGCGGTTGTACCTGAGCCAGGGCGGCCCGGATGCGAGTTTCGTGTACCTCGGCGAGGTCGATGAGGCCGGGCACGTTTACGGTGGGGCTTCGGCGGAATACCTCGTGGCCGTGACCCGAGTCGACGAGCACCTCGGCACCCTGTTGCATGCCATCGCCACGCGTGCCGCGCGCGAAGACGAAGACTGGCTGGTCGGCATCACAACGGACCACGGACACCTCGATGAGGGCGGCCACGGCGGCGGCGAAGACGTGGTGCGCAGCTCGTTCTTCGCTGTCGCGCGCTCGGTTGGCGGCGGCACGGACACGAGCACGGGCGCTGAGCCGCGGCCGGCCGAGGCCTGGTCAGCCGAGGGCGTCTCCCTGCCCGAGTCGATGCGACCCGACCAGATCGCCGCGTACCTTCTCGAGCACCTCGCATAGCCGACCCGAGCACCCGTACCGATCTATAGATAAATGCCCGGTTGCCGATGCCGTCAAGGTACCGTTCACGTTCGGGCAGAGTCCTTGCGTTTCCTGCACATGCGGCTAAGAATTGAGCTGCGGCCGCCTTCGAAGCCACCTGATGGCATCACCGAGCGGCGGTAGGACCTCGCGGCCGGATACCCGGGCTCCGAACCGGTCGTTCCGAGTGGCATACTTTGGCACCTTGTCCGAGTATCGCTGCCATCGCCCACAACCGAAAATGTCGGGAAACGTGGCCGTGAAGGTATCGATTAGATCCCCGAATGTTACGAAAGCGTGTGTTTTACTGCCACGCGCGAACATGAGTGCGGCAGCGGTTTCGCCCGACGCCTCACGTTTGACACAGTCGTCTTGAGCTTTCCAACTCTTCAATGCTGCTTCGCAGTACCACACAGATCCCGGAGGCCATATAGGTCGCGTCCCGCTGAGTGGATGCTTTGACTCATCTTTTTGCTGTGATACCCGTGTGCGTGCTCACCCAGGGAGCCACCTACCCGAACTCTTTGGTCTGGTAGGCGAGACGATCCGTTGCTTCACTCAGCGGTAGGACATCGCGAAGGATGCACACGCAGTAATGTCATACATTGCTCTGAAAAATTGGGAGAAATGGTTAGCGTCGGAGACACGCCATCTCGTTGCGATGGCCGCGGTTGAGTCGCCTCGGCCGAGTTCGTTGCGCGCACGTGGCGAGTAGCCCGACTCGGACTATCAATACCAAAAGCGACTATCCGCCACGCACGGGCAAGGCGGCGGTTGCGAACGAGGCTTGACGCCGTTTCCTCTGTGTCATTTGTGTCATTTGTGTCATTTCTGTCGCAGTTTGCACAACGAGTATCTCCACCGTGATTTCTAGGTGCGGTATAGTCCCCGTGATGGACGCGACGGGGGATCAGCGTCTCGTCGCTGCCGCTTCACGTGGTGACGAGCGGGCTTTCGGTGACCTCTACGACCTCTACGTCGAGGCGGTGTTCCTCCAAGCCGCGCGCGAGCTCGGTAGTGAAGACGGCGCTGAAGATGTGACCCAGGAAGTTTTTGCGATTGCGTGGCGAAAGCTCGCG
Organism: Cryobacterium flavum; assembly: GCF_900103805.1. Lineage (GTDB taxonomy): Bacteria > Actinomycetota > Actinomycetes > Actinomycetales > Microbacteriaceae > Cryobacterium > Cryobacterium flavum. The sequence goes on from NZ_FNIB01000020.1 coordinate 8,810, forward strand.
AAGATTCGAATGGTGAACGGGTCAATTTTGCCGTGGCTGCTCCAGACGTGTCGAAATGTGACCGCCAACAGACTGCGTTCCGCTAGCCGTCGGCCAGTCACCACGGATTTCGACGATCAAGGACCTAATGTTCTTGAAGCAGAGTTACTCGATGCACGACTGGACTCGCGAATGTTGATGGACCGAGTGGAGAAGGAGGTGGCAACGATGCCGTTTTTGGATCAGCAGGTTTACCACGCCATCATCAGCCAAGGAGCTTCATACGAGGAGACGTCTCGGGCCCTCGATATCTCGATACCTTCGGTGCGCAAACGATTGAACCGGGTGCGTTCGCGGCTGAAAGGCACGTTGGGCGGCGCACGGTGAACGAGCCGCGGCTATCGCCTGAACGCCGCGCGGCGATGCGCAAGCAGGTGTTGGACTATGTCTACCACCACAAGCGCAGACGCACGCGCCGTGCCCTGGCCGGCATCGGCGTGGTCGCGACCGTCTCGCTCGGCCTGGCAGTCGTGGTCGTGATCGCTTCTCAGGGAAATACCGGGCGAGTGGGTGTCGTATTGCACGACGTCCAACCTGCACGCAGCGCACTCTGACGGTCCGGCGCAACACCGACATCATCACCGATCGCCACAACGACGCGCTTGAGTGGCACTCAGCTCTACGGCAGGCAGGCAGGCAGGCAGGCGTGAATACTGCGCCTTGGACCGCGGTCGAGTCGTGATCCGCAACTCGCATTCCACCCCTATATGTCCGCTGCGAAACAATCGTTACCCCTCCTCCGAAGTGTTCATCAGGTGTCTGCCAAAGTGCAGTTGACAGTTACCCAAATCTTCGGCGTGAGACAGATTTGGCCATGAGCCTGGCGGCCATACTTGCTAGCGGGGCGTAAACCGGTCAGTAAAGATCCGTGATTTCGTGCCCCGAGAGCGCCGACCGATCGCGGTCGGCGGGTGCCGAGGGGGAACTGATAATGATCACGCGGAACACGCCGCACAGCGCGATTCTGGAGTACAGCCAGATTCCACTGATAGCAGGCCTTCCCCCTCTTCACGGCTTCGACGCATGAGCGGCCCCAACATTCTTGAGGCGCTTGACGTCTCCGACGGCTCACGTCGCCAAGACGATAGCCCGCGGCAGCTCTCTACGGTGCGTGGCCCGTCCGACACTGTTTTCCGCGTCGCGGCGCACGGTGGTGGCGTGCTGGTGCTGTCGATCATGACGCTCGTCGGGCTCTTCCTCGCGGTCAGGGGCGCGGAAGCGATTGCATCGGCCGGGCCGTCGTTCCTCACCGAGCAGGACTGGGAACCCAACTCTGGCCGTTTCGGCATTGCCGCTGTGCTGTTTGGCACCGTGGCGATTGCGCTGATCGCGATCGTCGTCGCCCTGCCGCTCGCGGTCGGTACCGCGACGTATATTTCTGAGTACGCTCCGTTGGGGCTGAGGCCGCTGCTGGTGGGTATCGTCGATTTGATGGCCGCAATCCCCTCTGTGGTTTATGGCCTCTGGGGTATGTTCTGGCTCGAAGGGGCGATCCTGCCGGTCGCCCAATGGATTTCGACCTACTTCGGGTGGATTCCGATTTTCAACGTTCCCAACTTCAATCCAGGGGACCCCCTCGCGACACCGACGGTGTTCACCGCCAGCGCCTTCCTGGCTGGCTTAGTGGTGGCGATGATGGTCGCCCCGGTAGCCGCGTCGATCATGCGTGAGGTCTTCGCGCAGGCTCCGATCGGCGAGCGTGAGGGTGCTCTGGCTCTGGGGTCGACCAAGTGGGGGATGATCCGCTCGGTGGTTTACCCCTTCGGTATGGGCGGCATGATCGGTGGTGCCATGCTCGGCCTCGGTCGGGCGCTCGGGGAGACGATCGCGGTCTACCTTGTCATCTCGCCCGTCTTCGTCATCCAGCCGCACATTCTGCAGACCGGCAGCAACTCGATCTCCTCACTGATCGCATTGCGCTATGGGGAGGCGTCGCCGTTTGAGCTGTCCGCTCTGATGGCGGCCGGGCTGGTCTTGTTCCTCATCACGATGCTGGTCAACTTCGGTGCCGGCATCATCATCCAACGTTCCCGTTCCGGCGCGGCAAGCTGAGAGACCCCGATGACAATCACTGATACTCCCCGCACGCAGCGGCGTGCGCAAAGACCCGGACGCATCACCCGCACGGCGGTCCCGGGCCGCGATGGTCGCAGCAGCCATCCCACCCGCCCCGAGACGCGGCGAAACCTCGCGCGGATCCGCCGCGACGACGTGTTGCGCGTTGTTGGCGCAGCGGCCGCAGCCGTCGCCGGCACCGCCTGGTTGTTTGCTCAGGTTTTTCCCTTCGAGGGACCGCTCACGTTCGTCGTGATCGCCTACCTGCTCTTCGTCGGGTTCTTCGTGGTGCTGATCAGCTTCGACGACAACCGGGTGACGGTGATTGACCGAGTCGCCGCGGTGGTCATGCATTCCCTCGCGGTGGTTCTGATTTTGGCGCTTGCCGTGGTGATCGTCTTCACTCTCGGTCGCGGCTCCGAGGCCTTTCTCAATTGGAACTTCTGGGTTCAGGACCTGTCTTTGGCTGGCCCGCTCGACCCGATGACCGTCGGCGGCATGGCGCATGCGGCCATTGGCACCCTGATCATGATCTCGATCTCACTCGCTATCGCGATTCCGCTCGGGCTTCTCTGCGCGGTGTTCCTCGCTGAGTTTCCGAGTCCTTTCGCCCGCATCGTGCGCACCGTGGTTGAGGCGATGACGGCGCTGCCGTCCATCGTGTGCGGCCTCTTTATCTACGCCACCTACATCCTGTTGTTCGGCTTCGACAAATCGGGATTCGCGGCGAGCCTGGCAATCACGATCATGATCCTGCCGATCATCATCCGCTCGGCCGACGTCGTACTGCGCCTGGTGCCCGGCACGCTGAAGGAAGCGTCGCTGGCACTGGGCACCAGCCAGTGGCGCACGATCTGGCACGTGGTGCTGCCCACCAGCAAGTCCGGCCTGATGACCGCGATCATCCTCGGCACTGCCCGCGGCATCGGAGAGACCTCGCCGGTGCTGCTGACCGCCGGCTACACCACCTATTACAACCTCAACCCATTTTCCGGGCCGATGGTGTCTTTGCCTTTCGCCACCTTCACGCTGGTGAAGTCGCCCGAGCCCTCGCAGATCGCGCGAGGTTTCGGTGCCGCGGCGGTGTTGATGGTGCTGGTGTTTGTGTTGTTCCTCGTCGCCCGCATCATCGGCGGAAAGGGAGCAGGCGTGCTCTCTCCCGGGGGGCAGGCGCGAGCTCGCGCCGCTTCGCTGCGCGACGCCGTTCGATTCGACCAGCGCGTGCCGACGACACCCGATCGGCTTGACTTGCCAGCAATTCCCGACGACCAGGAGGTCCCCCGATGAGCCTGCAGAGAATCCCACGTTGGGGTGTGGCGCGCGTGACCGTCGCGTTGCTTGGCCTCGCCCTGATCGCCTCTGGCGTCTTTGGAGCCGCCGGTGCTCTACCCGCCTACGCCGTCGGAACGGTGCATTCGCCGATCGTAGGCTCAGGCTCCACCTGGTCGGCCAATGCGCTGCAGGCGTGGATTCGTAACGTGTGGGCTAACTACCAGTGGAAGATCACCTACTCCGAGTCCGGCTCGACTCAGGGTCGAAACGATTTCGCGAACGGCACCTCCGACTTCGGCGTCTCGGAGATTCCGTACGCCATCGCCAACAGCAATGAGGCGGATATTCGCCCCAGTCGCGAATTCGCGTACATGCCGATCGTCGCCGGCGGCACCGCATTCATGTACAACCTCGAAATTGGTGGTAAGCGGGTAACCAACCTGCGACTGTCGGGCGATACCATCGCGAAGATCTTCACCGGCGTGATCACTCGTTGGGACGACCCCCAGGTGAAAGTCGACAATCCCGCCCTCGTACTCCCTTCCATCCCGATCGTTCCGGTGGTGCGTTCTGACGGTTCCGGCGCCACCGCGCAGGTGTCGATCTGGCTTCGACAAGAACATGCGGGCCTGTGGGATGCGTACTGCCCGAAGGTTGGGCGTCCCCTGGTGAATGATCATTGCGGCGTCACGAGCAACTACCCGGTCATTCCCGGTTCCGGATTCGTCGCCCGATCCGGATCCAACGGTGTCGCCGGCTACGTGGCACTCCCGCATGCCGTGGGGGCGATCACCTTCGTCGAGTACTCTTACGCCCTGAACTCGGGCTACCCCGTCGCCAAGGTGCTCAACGGTGCCGGCTACTACACCGAGCCGACCGCTCAGAATGTTGCCGTTGGACTGCTCAGTGCTCAAATCAACGAAGACACCGCCTCACCCGAGTACCTCACCCAAGACCTCACCAACGTCTACACATCTGCCGACCCGCGCACGTATTCCCTCTCTTCGTACTCGTACAGCATCCTGCCGACGGCGCTGGGAGGCAGCTTCACCGAGAACAAGGGCTTGACCCTGGCGGATTTCGGCGCCTATTTTCTTTGTGAGGGCCAGCAGAGCGCCGAAGTGCTCGGCTACTCGCCGCTGCCGATCAACCTCGTGCAGGCCGGGCAGAAGCAACTGCAGAAGGTGCCGGGCGGTAACCCCGTGATCAAGGGCATCACCGACTGCAACAACCCCACTTTCTCGCCGGACGGTTCAAACAAGCTGGCGAACGAGGCACCGTACCCGGCCGATTGCGACAAGCAGGGTCCAACCCAGTGCACCACCGGTACGGGGGGCGCCAAGGACACGCCCACCGGCGCGGGAGCTGCAACGGGCCCGGGAGCGGCAACTGCCGCCGGCGATGAAACGGGGGCAGGTGGTGGGCCGGCAGCAGGTGACGGCCAGCAAGCGTCCGGCAGCGAGGGGGTGCTGGATGCGGAGACGGCGCCGGTCATCGTGGCTGCATCCCCGCAGTCCATCCCCGTGGCAGCGGTAAGCCTGCTGCCGTCATTGGCCATGGCTGGTTTCGGCGGCGGCCTGTTCGCCTTCTCGGCGATACCACCGATCCTGGGCAAACGGGGTCGCACGAGCCTGCTGCCCGATCCTGCTGACGGTATTGCAGACACATCGAGAGGACTGACACGCTCATGACTACCGCTTCAGCTCAGCACCCTTCGACCCGCAAGCGCCTCGCGCAGGCGGTGAGCCTCGTCACTGTAGCCCTGCTTGCCGGGGGTGTCATGTCGGTGAACGCAGCATCATCCGCCCAAGCCGTGGAAGATGATTCGTCCGTGACGGTGAAGTGGGCCGGCGGCAACAGCGCCGATCTACAGCAGTACCAGGTGGACCATGCCGGGCGGCTCAGCGACGCAACGGGCAACGACGCCGGCTCCGGCCATTGGGACGACTTCAAAAACCTCCAAATCACCGTCTCGCAGACCGCCGGCCTCAGCGACGGCGCCATCACCGTCTCGGCGTCGGGCATGGCCCCCACCCGGAATCAGAGCTGGGAAGGAAGTGCGAGCAACTACCTGCAACTCATGCAGTGTTGGGGCCCCGACCCGCTCGCCGACGATTTCGCAGAAACCTGCCAATACGGCGGCTGGGGTACGTCCACCGGCGGCAACGGCAATAAGGATCTTATGCAGAGAATAATCGGCGATGATACGTACAACCGTGGCGAACGCACCGCCGCACGAATCGAAAAGGGACAGGGGACGCTTCCGTTTCGTTCGGTCAGCGGTGAGGTGAGCGAACCGTACACGGTGGAATATAACAATGCACCGATCACCTACAGCGGGCTCGGGACGTTTTTTAACGCCAACACGTCAAACGAGGTGCCGTTTCTGCCCATCGATACCGACGGTCATGCCAGTACGGCCTTCGGGGTGCAGTCGGCGGCAGCGGCGCCCCACCTCGGCTGCGGCAACCCGGCATCCGCCGCTGCACAGCGGTGTTGGCTTGTGGCGGTACCCCGCGGAGTACACTCCGGCGGGATCGAGGGGAAACCCGCGTCAGATTGCATGTCAGCCGTCTTCGGCGGCCGGCCCTACGGCGCCGCAAATGACCAGCAGGTGGGATCGCCGGTTACGCCGTACTGTTCTTTCTTCGACGACCGGATCGTGATCCCCCTGGACTTCTTGGACCCTTCCGGGTCGTGTCCGGCCGGTGCCGCGGAACGCCGCCTGGTTGGCAGTGACACGGTTACCCTGGCGATCAGTGCCTGGCAGCCGGCGCTCTGCGCTGCCGACGGTGGTGCCGCCTACAGCCTCAGCACGAACTCCGGCAACGTGAACCGCTCGCAGTTGCTCACCGGCCAGGCCGATATGGCCCTGGTGTCGTCCCCCGTCAGCGCATCCAGTATCGGGCTGACCGATCCTGCCCTCGTTGAGGCGGCCGATGTGCAGTACGGACCCATCGCCAACACCGGGCTGGTCTTTGGCTTCGTCATCGCTGACGGAACCACCCAGTACACCGACGTGAAGCTGACGCCCCGGCTGCTCGCCAAACTGCTCACCGCGTCGTACTGGAGGGACAAACCGTTTCTTGACGCGAACTTTTATTCGACTCAGAGTCTCTCCAGGGAGCTGTCCGTCGCGAAGACGCTGCCAGAGGACCCGGAGTGGGCCGCCCTCGGCAACCCGGTCGAGTTCAGCAACAATAATGGGCAGGGCTTCGTCGTTGTCGGGCCGCAGGGTGACGACGCGGTGCAAGCGCTCTGGTCGTATATCCAGGCCGATGCCGATGCGCGCGCCTTCCTGGCGGGCGAACCTGACCCCTGGGGAGGAGTCGTGAACCCCTACTTCCTGCCGGCGGACCACGCCAACGCCGTCGGCGGCGGGCTTCCCTTCAATCTTGCGACCGATCCCATCGACACCTTCCTCAAGGCCGACCAGTCGATCACCCCCGACAAAGCGCAGGCTGTTGAGAGGTTTCAAGGTAACCAGCTCGACAGTGTCGCCGCGTTCCCGTATTCCACCAGCTTCACCTCGAACGCATCCCGCATCTTCAGCATCGACACCAGGACTACGTCCACTTGGGACCCGCTGAAACCCGTGGGCGCACTGGGTAACGGTGCGTTCGTCCCCGCGCCGCCGGGTTCAGCGGCAAGTCAGAAGTTCATCATGGGGCCGACCACGGCTGCGTCGGCGGCGCGCTTTAGCCTGGGCACGGCGAGCCTGCCACTGCCCTTAGCCGAACTGACCAGCGATAAAACGGTAGCCAGCGCGCGTTCCTTCGCCCGGCCGACCCCCGAATCGATGCAGAGTGCGGCGGCCGGCGCGAGTGTGGACGCTGAAACCGGATTCGCCCAGATCGACCTCGCCACCCTCAGAGACGGCGCGTATCCGCTCACCCTTGCGGTGAACGCCGCCGCGAACCTGGCCTCGACCTCGTTGGACGCGACGGCACGCACCGAGTATGCGAAGTTGCTGCGCTACGCCGCCGCTGACGGCAACACGGTTGGAACCGGGGTGGGGCAGCTGCCGCCGGGCTTTGCGCCCCTCACCAAGGCCCAGACGGCCGCGACCATTCGATTCGCCGATGCTCTGGTTGCGCCCCCGACGCTTCCGACGAACCCGGTGACCGACGTTGCCCTGCCCGCGCCGGTGGCGGGAACGACGGGTGTGTCCGTCGTGGGCGCGTCGCCGGAGGCTGCCGCACTAACTCAGGTTCAGGTGACGCAGACGCCGGTGCAGCTCACGGCCGCCAACACCGAGCTCACCTCGTCGGCCGCGCAGGGCGCGCTCGGCTTCAGCCTGCTGATCGGTATCGGCGGCCTCGCCGCGGCACCGTTTTTGCTGCGCAGGAGACGGGCCAGCGTATGACCTCGACCCGAGACGATATCAGGCGTCTCCCACAGCTACTCGATCCGCTGACGTTTCCCGGCTGAACGAGGAAGCCCCTCACCAGTCTCGCAAAAGCAGGTGAGGGGCCGAGCCCATCAGGGCAAATGATACAAGGGGGAACAATATCAGAAGGTATGAGCTAATGCAAATGAAGAAGAACTGGCGCCTTGGCGCCATCGCTGCGGCTGCGGCGGTAGCCACCATATTCACAGGCTCGTCCGCAGCCTTTGCGGATCCCAGCGGTGCTCCAACCTACCGTGCGCTCAGCGGCGTGGGATCGGACACCACTCAAGACCTGAACAACGGTCTCTCCTCGGCCATGTTCTCGGGGACAACCCGTGTCGCAGGTTCGTATAACGCGACGAACCCCACTACCGGTGCTATCCACGACCTGATCAACACACGCACCGGCGGCCCGAGCTTTGAACGACCGAACGGTTCGAGTGAGGGTGTCAACGCGCTGAAGGCCGCGAAGACAGGTACGGCATGGCGCGGTGTCACGCTGAGCGACGCAGACCTCCAGTTTGCCCGCTCGTCCAGTGCCGCATCCCAGTGGGTAGATGGTGGAACGTACTCCTACATTCCGCTGGCCCTCGACGCGGTGAGCTTTGCCGTGCACTCGAGCAACACGACGATTCCGCACGACCTTACCCAGGCCCAGCTGACGGCGATCTACAGTGCTGACAACGGGGCCAACGTGACCATCAACGGAACCAGCTACAAGGTGGGCACTGAAGGAACGGCCGGCGTTCAGATCACTCCGTTCATCCCCCAACTGGGATCGGGCACGCGCAGCTTCTGGCAGTCGCAGCTTGCACCGACTGGTTTTGGTTCCGCAGTCGCTGACGCCTACACCGGCGGCGGCGTGCAGGAGCACGACGGTAGCGTGCTGGCCGCGCTCCCGACGACGGCGATAGTGCCGTTCTCGATCGCCCAGTGGGTCGCTCAGAACAACAAGACCACCATCGAGTCGCAGTACGCCGGAGTGAGCATCACCGACCGTCGCCATGGCGCAATCCTCGGCACAATCGGTGGAATTGCGCCCACGACCGGCACCGCGCCGGTCGCGCTCAACACCATGTTCCCGATAGCACGCCCGGTCTTCACCGTCGTCAAGAACGCAGAGCTGGCCACGAACGCGCAGCTTGCCGCCGCCTTCAGCGGAGCATCCGCTCAGGCATACACGACGAACCGGCCTGGCCCGTCGACCGCGCTCGTCATCACCGACTTCGGGTTCGGCAGCCTGGCGGGCGGCGTCTCTATTGATGGGGTGACCTATACCGCCGGCGACACCGCGTCGTTCCGCGCTAACTAGATACCCGTAGCACCGGGGCTGGGGCGGCCGTTTTCAGCGGCCGCCCCAGCTTTGAGCAGTGATGTGCGCCATCAATTGCGAAAGACTTTTCCGCCCCGATTTCGAGCGGGATTCATCCGAAACCGCCTTCCCACCGCACAATGCGTCTACAACCAGAGAGATAAACAATGAAGGCATCCCGAACGGCGGCCGGTCGACAAGCGACCGGCGCGTCAATCGTCATGACAATCGTGCTCGCGCTCCTTGCGGGCGCGCCGACGGCAGCCCATGCAGCAGACGTGGTCCTCGACCCGGCGCTGCAGATCGCCGGCGCACCCCTCGTTTTCGATCCTGTGAGTCGAACGGGCGATATTGGCGCATCGAAAACATCTGCGCTTGTGTACGGCCCGGACGTGATCTCGAACGAATTGGCCAATTGTCCCGTCGGCTACCGAAGCTCGTCACGCTCCCTCGTCATCGCTCCCGACGGCACAGTATCGCCAGCCGCGGAGCGGGTACGCACTCCGCCAGGTAGTTATTATGGTCTGAACGAGACCCCGGGCGAGTACATCTACTTTGACGGCATGGCCGCCTTCGGTTGGAACGAGGTCACGTTTCAGACCGGCCTCAACCGGTTCATCGTGACGTGCGATCCCACGCCTCGAACCGCGACCGACTCGTTCGCTGATTCCAAATACTTCCTCGTTACCCTTGACGTGAACGTCGCAGCGAAATCGTGGACGGTAGTTGCCAATCCGGTGAATGAGGAAAAGCTCACTCCGTCGATCGCTTTCACAAAAACCACCGCCAACGCTGACGGCTCGGTCACTTTGACGGCCACCGTCTCCGCTGGCGCGGGTGTGGCGACCGACGCCACCGGTGTTGTATCCATCTCCGGCAACTACTCCGGGCTGGCCACACCGGTCAGCGGCGAGGCGGCAGTTTCGGCCGGGGTGGCCACCTGGAGAACACCGGTGCTTGACGCAGACCGGACATATACCTTCACGGCTGGCTACACGGCGAAGGGCGACACGAAATACACCGACTCCGCCGCCAACGCGACGACGACGGTCACCACCGTCGCCGGGCCGACACCGCCGCAGAACACCGCCATCACCGTCACGATCCCGGCGTCTGCTACCGGATTGAAGTTCACGATGACTCCGGGTGCTGTGGCCCTCAACCAGGCCGCCCTCGACGGCACCTCGTATGTGGCCACCGGATCGCTCGGCCAAGTCACCGTCTCTGACAACCGCACGGCCCGCACCGCATGGACCCTCAGCGGCAACTCCACCAACTTCATCCACGCCTCCGACGCCACGCAGACCATCGCAGCGACCAGCCTCGGCTGGAAGCCGGCCCTGGTCGGTGCAACCAATGCCGGCACGGCCGGCATCGAGGTCATCGCCGGAGCCTCCGGCGGACTGTCGGCCAGCACCCCCCTCGCCCAGGCTGCGGCCGGCGTCAGCACCGCGGACACCACCATCAATGCCGGCATCACGCTGAAAGCTCCAGCCGACTCGGCAGCTGGCGCGTATAGCGCAACACTCACTCTCACCCTCATCTAGGCACCACCTGTTTGGCCGCATCCCGCTGACTTCGGTGGGCAGGATGCGGCACCGGGGCCGCGCCTGACCAGTTCACTCCTGACACGTTCACTATTGATTTGTGCAAACCGAAAGATTCCATGACTACTCGTGTTTCGGCCCTCGCGCGACTGACGGCGGCCCTCGCCGCAGCCCTGCTTCTGGCTTCTCCCACCGCGGCGTTCGCCGAGGGGGAGAACGCTGTGACCTGGAGCGTGCAGCCGTCAACGCCGCAGGGACCGGATGATCGCACCGAGTTCGACTACACCGTCGCCCCGGGCGCCACCATCAGCGACTGGGTCGCCATCTCCAACTTCTCCTCCCGTCCCGCCACTTTCCGGGTGCACGCGGCAGACGCCACAACCGACTACAACACCGCCGCATTCACCCTGATCGGTGCTGACCAAGCATCTGTCGACGCGGGAGCGTGGACATCCGTCGACTCCGCCGCGGCGGTCTGCGCCGACACCAACGACGCGGCCGAAAGAGCCTGCGCGGCAGGTCTGGGCGTAACCATCACCCTCGAGCCCGGCAGTCGCGCCGATGTGCCCTTTACTGTGACTGTGCCCCACGATGCGACACCGGGCGATCACGCCGCGGGCATCGTGGCTTCGTTCCAGTCCGAAGCGGTCGATTCCACCGGGTCAGCCGTCAGCGTTGAGCAGCGAGTGGGCACCCGCATCTATCTGCGGGTCGAGGGTGCCCTGCTTCCCAAGCTGGCACTGACCGGGCTTGTCTCGGGCTATGACGGCTCCTGGAACCCTTTCGGCGGCGGTACCGGGCGGATCGGATTTGACGTGGCCAATACTGGCAACATGCGCCTGACGGCCACGCCGGCCGTGCACCTCACCGGCCCCTTCGGCACCGATTTCGGCACCGTCACCCTCGACCCGGTAACCGATGTGCTGCCCGGCGGCGTTGCCCATGTGGAGGCCCTTTTTGCCGACGTGCCGCCGCTCATGCTGCTGTTCGCCGATATCACCCTCGCTGCCGCTCCGGCCTCCGGTGTTGCAGCAGCGCAGGATGCTGCGCCTGCCGTTCTCACGGAGTCCACCGTCGCCTGGGCGGTGCCGTGGTCTCTGCTCGGGACCATCGCGGTGCTCGGTGGTGGGACCGGGACCTGGTTCTGGTGGCGTCGCCGGTCGCGACAGCTCCTGGGATTTGAGCTTGCGGCTTTCGCCGAGCAGATCCGTACCGAAGAACGCATCAACCGCGGGGCATCTGCCCCCGAACACGAAAGTGAGACCGCCCGATGAACGCTGTTCCCGTAACTGTCACCCCGGGCGAAGCTCGCCCGCCGAAACGCCGCAGCGCGGGGCGCCTGGTGGCATCAGCTCTGCTGCTCGGTGCGGTGACGGCGAGTCTTGGGCTTGCGGGCGGCGGTGCGGCGTTCGCCGCTGACGGTCAGGACACCGACTTCACGGTGACGATCCCCACGCCCACGCCCACGCCAACGCCCACGCCGACGCCCACGCCGACGCCCACGCCGACGCCCACGCCCACGCCAACGCCAACGCCGACGCCGACGCCAACGCCTGACCCGACGGTCGTGCCGGTTGCCACGGTGCCTCGCGCCACTGTGGGTCGCGTAGGCGGCGTGGGCGCCGATACCGTTGCCGCCGGAGGCGTAGACGGCGCTGCGGACGAGTGCACTCCGTCCGAGCCGACCGTGCCGACGGTTCCGGCTAGGACCGGTGAAAATGCCACCGTTGATCAAAAGGTCTACGAGCCAGGGCAGAAGGTGACCGCAACAGCCTCTGGGTTTGGCGTCGGAGAGCAGGTGCAACTGGTCATGTTCTCTGAGCCTGCCCTGGTCGGCAGCTTCACCGCCGACGCGCAGGGTCAGGTGCAGGCGGTTTTTCCCGTGGACGAGGCGGCCCTGCCGGGCACGCATGCGGTGCAGTTCACGGGATGGTGCACAAGGATCGCCCTGACCACTGTGTTGGTCGGCTCTGACGCGCTGGCGGCCTCGGCTGCCACGTTTCCGATGTGGGTCTGGGGAGCCGGCGGCGTTGTCGGCACGGCCGGGCTTGCATTGGTTGGCGGGCACCTGCTTCGTGTGATGCGGGTCCCAGCGCTGCCCTCGGCGACGACGACGAGCGCCTGATGGCGACGTCCACCGCCCTGCCTGCCCCATCGAGCACACCCAACACTATGGGCGTGGCCGCGCCGTCGCGGCCGCCGTCGCGACCGACCGGCATCAACCGTTTTGCGGTCACCGAGAAGTTCAGTCGAGTGCTTGCGCCGCGCCGCGCCGCGCCTAGCGGTGGGCCGCGGAAGCCGCCCCCCCGAGGCCCGGCGCGGGCAGGTGGCTCGCGGCTTCCGCCGACGCCCCGCCAGCTCGCGCCGAAGGACACGCGCTGGTGGGCAGGTGCAGCGATTCTCACCGTGTCATTGCTGCTTCTGGGTTTTGTGAGCCACGTGGCGCTGTTCTCCGTCTTCCAACACCATCGCGCCCAAGACCTCAGCTATCAGCAGCTGCGCACGACACTCGCCAAGGCGGAGACCCCGGTCGGCCAACTGGATCTGGATGCCGAACTTGTGACCATTGGCACTCCGGTGGCGCTCATACAGATCGGAGCAACACAACTTACTGAAGTGGTCGTCGAGGGGTCGACCGGTGAGGCGCTGCGCGCCGGCGCCGGTCACCGCCGGGATTCGGTGATGCCCGGCCAGGCTGGCACGAGCGTGATCCTCGGACGACAAACCGCGTATGGCGGACCGTTCGGATCCTTAAACGAGTTGAAGCCGGGCGACGAGATCGCTGTGACGACCGGACAAGGCGTGCACAGCTACACCGTGTTCGCCCTCCGCCGGGCGGGCGACCCGATGCCAGCGCCACTGGCGCAAGGAAAAGGCCGGTTGGAGTTGATGACCGCCGACGGTCTCGCTCTCTTCCCGTCCGGTGTGCTGCACATCGACGCCGAGCTCACCTCCCCCGTGCAGACCACCCCGACTAAGGTACTTGCCTACCCGGCGCTACCCCCGATCGAGCGGGCAATGGGACAGGACCAAAGCCGCCTGTTCAGCTCCTTCTTCATGTTGGTCATTTTCGCCGCAGCCGGAATCACACTCTGGTGGCTCTGGACTCGCTGGGGCAAATGGCAAGCCTGGCTGATCGGTGTGCCCATCATGCTCGCCCTCGGCGTCACCGCCGCAGACACCATCATGAACGCGCTGCCTAACCTTCTCTGATTTTATCGCACCTGAACTTTCACCTCACGATACTCAAGGACACCAATGACTGCCCAGTCTCCATCTCGGCCCGCTGACCACAACGACCTGACCGACGCACACCTGACGGCTGCGGATGCTGCAGAGCTGGCCGCCGTGCGCGTACCGCTGCACTCCGAAGATCCCTCGTTGTACCTCACCACGGTACTGGAGTCCGTCGAGAGCGACACGGTGCTTGGTACGCGGCCGGAGACCTCCCTGAATGCGGATGCAGAAGTCGTCGATGCCCATGTTCACTCTGATGCGCCGCGACCGGTCTTATCGGCTCTGGAGGCGCGGGATGTCTCTGCGTGGTTCGGCACGCACAAGGTGCTTGAACGAGTCTCGCTCACGATGGAGGCCGGCCAGGTGACGGCCTTGATCGGCCCGTCCGGCTGTGGCAAGAGCACGTTTCTGCGCATTCTCAACCGCATGCACGAACTGGTGCCGCTGGCGTCGTTGGCCGGCGAGGTGGTACTCGACGGAGCCGACATCTACGACCGCACGCGCAAACTCACCGACGCCCGACGCCACATCGGGATGGTATTTCAAAAGCCCAATCCCTTTCCGGCGATGTCCATCTACGACAATGTGGTCGCAGGCCTCAAACTCACGGGCATCCGCGCCTCTCGCGACGAGAAAGACGAAGTCGTCGAACGCAGCCTCACCAGCGCTGGACTCTGGCGCGAGGTCAAGGACCGGCTGCGCCAACCGGGCGGTGGGCTCTCGGGCGGACAGCAGCAGCGGCTCTGCATCGCACGCTCACTCGCGGTAAAACCGAAGGTGCTGCTGATGGACGAACCCTGCTCGGCGCTCGACCCCACGTCGACGCGCGTGATCGAGGAGACCATGGGCGAGCTGCAAAAGGAGGTCACAATCGTGATCGTCACCCACAACATGCAGCAGGCTCAACGGGTCTCGCAGAAGTGTGCATTCTTCCTGGCATCCCAAGGCACGCCGGGCGGAATCGTGGAGCACGGCGATACGGATGCCATGTTCTCCGAACCCCAGGACGAGCGCACTTTCGACTACGTGAACGGCCGGTTCGGATAGCTGATGAACGGGAACGCTCCGACGGATCGGCCGCTCATACTCAGGGCCTCCACAGTCGAGGCCGCACAGGAAAATTCGGGCAGATGACACCCGGCAACGACCCTGAACTGCTCGACGGGCGGTACCGGCTGGGCGAGCTGCTCGGCGTCGGCGGGTCGGCATCCGTATTCGCTGCGGAAGACATAACCGCCACCGGCCAGGGCGATCAGACGTCCCTGGTCGCGGTGAAAATGCTGCACCCGCACCTGTGTCGTGACGCCGCGACTCGGGAGGCCTTTTTTCGGGAAGCGCGCGCCGCGAAACCGCTGAGGCACCCCAACGTTGCCGCCGTGCACGAGTTCGGACTGCACGAGGCGGGTGGCGTGACGATGGCGTGGATCGCCCTCGATCTTGTTGACGGGCCTACCATCTCCGACTGGGTCGAGGCCAACGGCCCCCTGCAACCCGCGTCGGCAGCGGCTGTGCTCGACGGGGTACTCGCCGCACTCGAAGCCGCGCACGCGCTGGGGATCGTGCACCGGGACGTCACTCCGCAGAACGTGATGCTCGACGGCGCTGGCAGAGCGCATCGGGACGAAGCGCTCACCAGCGCACAGGTGCGGCTGGTCGATTTCGGGCTCGCCGCCGCGACCGGGTACGCCGCCCTCGGCAGCGACGTGCTGCTCACTGAGCACGAGCCTGCGGCGAGCGGCAGCGCCGGCCCCACTGAGGCGACGACTAGTGAATCGGCGCGGACCGGTGTGGTCGGCAACGTGAATTTCATGTCGCCCGAGCAGGCGCAGGGCAAACCCGTGCGCGCTGCCGGTGACCTGTACCAGTGCGGTGCACTGCTGTATTTCATGCTCACCGGGCAGCCGCCTTACCCACGAGACGTGGCCGCGCTCGTGCTCGAGGCGCACGTCTCAGCACCCCCACCGGTGCCCTCCGTGCTGGTACCCGCAGCGCGGGCGCTGGATCGCATCGTGACGCGAGCGATGACGAAAACACCGGCGCGGCGCTACCGCACCGCGGCCGAGTTTCGCACGGTCCTCGCCGATGCCATCAGCCGGGACACGAGTCGACTGTCAGCCACGGATGCGACCGCGATCGCTATCGGACTAAACAGCCCGACGGCAGTGACCAAAATGCTGGCTCCGGGAGGGGCAGGCAATCTCGACTATCTCACTCCTCTGGAACCCGCCGCAGACCACGAGACGACGCAATCGGCGTTCGCCGGAAGTACTGGCGGTGTCGTCACCATGCTCAGCATCGCTGCCGTTATGGGGCTCGCGATCTGGGGAACCATCTCCGCAACGGCCGGCCCCGGGATGTCCGAGCCGACATCCCCGGGATACGTGACCAGCCCGACAGCGACCGCCATACCACCGCACGCGCCGACTGCGACGCCGACCGTGCCTCCGACCGTTCCCCCGACCGCGACGCCGACCGTGCCGGAGCAGGTCATGATGCCGACGCTGTTCGGCACCCTCACCGACGCCGAGACCACCCTGCGCGCCGCCGGACTTACCCTGGGCACCATCACCCGCATCGAATCGGCCGAGGTCGCCGACCGGGTTCTCAGCCAGTACCCAACCGCCGGAGAGCCGCTCCCGGCCAACTCCGCCGTTAATGTCACCGTCGCAAGCGGCACGAACACGGTGCCGCAGGTGGGCGGGATAAGCGCCGCGGCGGCGATCGCGCTGCTGCAATCTGCGGGCTTCGCGGCCACGATGATCCCCGTGGACGGCCCAGTGACGGCGACCGTCACCGGTACGCAGCCCGGAGCCGGGGCGGTGCTTCGCGTCGGACTGACCGTGACACTGCTCTTGCCCACGCCAGCTCCCTCGCCTGGCCCGGAGCCGACATCGACCGCCCCGCCCGCGGCGCTGCCCGGACGACAGGAGTCATTATGAACCCCAACACCAGACAGGCCCCCCTGGCCGCTGAACCCACCGGTTCCGTGGAGCCAGGCGACGGCCAGGCACGCTGTGCTGCTGTCACGCACGAGCGGCGCAAAAAACGCACAGTTCTCGCGCAGATCGGCATGTTCCTCAGTATTGGTGTGATCGCCGTGGCAGCTACCGCCGCGATGAACCTTGCAAGTCTGAAGCCTCCACCAATGCAGCTGCCTACGGCCATGGCAGAGGTCGCCCCGGTCCCGGGCAGCGCCACCGTGAGCGGGCAACCTGCACCGAATACGCAGAACACCCCGGACGCGTCGTTGGGATCGGCGAGTGCAGCGGTGGCGCCCATCGTTGGTGTCGACCCGGCGTGGGCAGAGAAAGTCTCCGCCGCGACCGGTATTCCACGTCGGGCGCTGACCGCCTATGCCGCCGCTGACCTGACCGTCGATGCCGAACAACCCGGCTGCGGGATCGGCTGGAACACTCTCGCCGCGATCGGGGAGATCGAATCAGGGCACGGTGGCCACGGCGGCGCTGTGCTCAGCGACACGGGATATCCAACACCCGCGATTCGAGGGATTGCGCTCGACGGCAGTGGGGTCGCCGCCATCACCGACACCGACGGCGGTGCGTGGGACGGCGACACAGTGTGGGACCGAGCGGTCGGGCCGATGCAATTCATCCCGGAAACGTGGGCACGGTGGGGTGCCGACGGAAACGGTGACGGTGCCGCCGACCCGAACCAGATCGACGACGCGGCGCTGGCGACCGCCCGATACCTGTGCCACGGCGGCGACATGACCAGCACCGAGACATGGCGCGCCGGCGTATTCTCGTATAACCACGTCGATTCGTATGTGAACAACGTTGCCGTTGTGGCCAACCAATACGCGCAGCAATCAGCAGGCGCACAATGAGCCTCCCCCAGCCTCTGTAATGATTACTAGCTGGCAGGCGAGGCTCGAAATGCCTTGGTTGAGCCGTGGTCTTCAACCGGCTCGGAGAAATTCACCACCGGCCCTTCGAACAACAACGCTACTGCGCCAGCGGGCCGAACTTCCTCGCCGCCGTAATCATCCTCTGGAACACGGTCTACCTCGACCACACCATCACCAACCTCGGCAGCGCCGTGGACCCGGATCTGTTGAGGTTCCTCTCACCCCTGCTGGGAACACAGCAACCTCACCGGCGACGACATCTGGACATACGGCAGCCGGATATTAAATCCGGACTTCGCGTCATTTCGCTGGGGGAATGATCCCGTCGATCGAAAGTTTGACTACAGGCCTGTCCCCGAGAGGCGCGTCGAGATCGATGAGTAACGAGCCCTGAAACGCTAGGGCGGTGCACGCGTCCGGCGCTTCCGGCAAGGTGCCTTGGATGAGCGCTACAGCGACTTCCGAACCGGTTTGCTCAGTGATTGCGCGCGTTCCGTAGCAGGCAGGATTTCCTCCAACGAAGAACACACGAACCTGGGTGTCCGTGACGTTCGCTGAATCTGTCCATGGTAGAACTCTCTCCTCGACGAGATCATCGCGTGGAATTTCATCTTCAGGTGTTGGACTGCCACTGGTAGAGGGAGCTGGCACTGCAGTGGAACCGCCCTCTTCGAC
Source organism: Cryobacterium flavum (assembly GCF_900103805.1). Classification (GTDB taxonomy): domain Bacteria; phylum Actinomycetota; class Actinomycetes; order Actinomycetales; family Microbacteriaceae; genus Cryobacterium; species Cryobacterium flavum. Next base: position 27,205 of record NZ_FNIB01000020.1, read on the forward strand.
CCCGGGCGAGTCGTCAGAGGTGTTTGTTGAGCACGCAGATGCTCCCAACATGCACACAGCTAAAAACGTTCCCGCCACGAGTCGTGTCGATCCCGACAAATCTGTCCCCTACAATCTGCATGGTCACGTACCGCCGGGTGGTGCAATTCACTGTCACCGTGCGGGTCAGCTGACTTGATTATGCAGCACTGAGCTCGGAAATGAGAATTATCCCGTCAGAACGCTGGCATCGGTGGCGGTGAGAGCCGCGTTGAAAGCGTCCAGTTGGCGCATGGAATCCTCGGAAAGGTAGCGGCGGGCGGGGCCAGCCTCCCACTCGTCGTGCTGCTCGACGAGCACGACTCCTGCGAGGCGGAGCAGTGCTGCGGGGTTGGGGAACAAGCTGACGACGTCGGTGCGGCGCGATATCCGCGTTCGGGCTGGCGAGTAGTGCTTGATGGTATGTGATCTCTCACCACATCGTTTACACCTCACTCAACACATTGCACACAAGATCTCTCACGACATCGCTGACAGGTAGCAAGGGTCGCGGGTTTTCCCGGCTGATGACGGACTTCTCGATAATGGGAGGTGCCAAAGTCATTAACGGCGACGATTCGTCGCTAGATCATCGAGTTCAACCCCGACCTTCCCGAGGGGTTGAGCATCTCGGAATTCTGCAAGCAAATGGGCATCAGTCGGCCCTTTTACTACAAGGTAAAGAAGTGCTATCTGCGGCCATCAACGATCTCTCGGATCTTCATCACGATGGCCGATGAATAGCCTTTGCGACACGCAGAATAGGTGACTGGATAGTTGACAACTTTCGCTGTTTTGGATCATGCGATCGCATTGTCGCGTAATCGAACGTATAGGTGACACGTGTCGAGCATGGGTTGAGTGCCCGCTAGCCGAACCCTGAACGGACCGCTTGCAGGTGTCATTGCTGCCATCATGAACGGACTTCCGTCGTTCCATGGGGGATACTGCTCTTTTCACGCGCTGTTTGAGAGGGAATCCGGACGGCCACGGCACTCAGGATGAGGCCAAGCACAGCGAACCCGGCGCCAGCGAAGCCGCCCCAACGCATCATCCCGGCAGCAACTGCGACACCTCCGAGTGCGGCACCTATGGCGTTGGCCAGATTGAACGCTCCGACGTTCACCGAAAGCGCCAATGACGGTGCGGCGGCGGCATGACGCATCACGAGGGATTGCAAGGGTGCAATCGTAGCGGTCGACAACAACCCCAACATCAAAACCAGGGCCACCATAGCGGTCGGCATTTCAGCCGCCAGCGGGAACACAAACAAGGTAACGATGAGGGCAATAAAGACTCCAGCTAAAGTGCGACCGAGTGCCCGATCAGCCAGGCGTCCTGCTACGAGGTTGCCGACGACTCCGCCGATGCCATAGGCCATCAGCAGTACCGGTATGGTGCCTGCGGCGATGCCCGTCACGTCAGTCAGGAGCGGCACGAGGTAGGTAAACACGATGCCGACCCCTGCGAACCCGACTACGGTCGTCGAAACGGCCAATAGCACCGGCCTTCGCAGTAGCGCTCGGATCTCATCGACGATTCCCGTCGTGGGCGCTGGGGTGCGGGGCATCGCCCACGCCAGCAGGAGCAAGCCAATGAGTGCGACGGCAGCGATCACAACAAACGGAAGCCGCCAATTCGTGCCTCCGCCCAGCAGCGCTCCCAACGGCACTCCCAGTACGGTGGCCAGGGTCAATCCGGAGGTCACGATTGCGACGGCCTGCCCGGACTTCGCTGGTCCCATCGCTGTGGTCGCGGTGATCAGACCGATTGCAAACAGTGTTGCCTGGCTGCAGGCGGAAACGACGCGTGCGATCATGACCCAACCGAACGCGGGGGCGATTACAGTCAACGTAGTACCGGCGATGAATACCACGGCCAGACCCAGTGCCAGTCCTTTCCGCGGCAGCCGAGCGGTGAGCACGGTAATGATCGGTCCACCGATAGCTACCCCGAGCGCGTAGGCGGTGACCGTCTGGCCCGCGGTGGCGATATCGACAGACAGATCAAGGGCAAAAAGAGGCAGCATGCCTGCGACGAGATACTCTGCCGTACCAGTGCAAAACACCAACAGCACGAATCCAGCCAGCACCACTGCCGGGCGTGCAGCACGATCACGTGGGGAATTTCGAAGGACGAATTTTTCATTGTTCACTCTGATAGCATCAACTCTCACATCAATGAGAAGGCAAGCTCGCCGAGAGGAGTCGTTGGTCACGTGCGAATTTCTGAAGTTGTCGAACACTCTGGAGTGCCTGCCAGGCTGCTTCGATACTACGAAGAACAGGGCCTCCTCAACCCCCTGCGCAACCCATCGGGATACCGCGACTACACCGATCAAGATATCGAACTCGTTCGCCGCATCCGCCACTTTCTTGATGCCGGGCTCAGCACCGTTACCATCCGAACGGTGCTGCCCTGCCTGACAGACCAAGCAGGACGCCTGGCTCCAATCTGCACCGACCTCATTGAGGACCTCAAACGCGAACAAATTCGCATTGAAGCCTCCATCGACGCCCTCAAGCAATCCCGTGATGCCATCGAAGAAGTCATCGCCGCCGGCGTGTCTCTGCCCGGATGATGAGCTTTGCGACACGCTCGCTAGCGAAAAGTCGTGCGCCCGAGGACATGTCCGCGATATCTCCCTTTTGAGACGACGCAGAATTACCCTAGTTTTTGTTATGGTTTTTGGTTCAATGCATGCCCGATCAGGGCCCAGCTTAAAGGAGGAGACGGATCACTATTTCGCGGTGAGTGCGCCCGGTATATAGGTGGGAGATGCGCGCCGGCGATGAGATTCTCGGAACCAACGTTTGATTTGAGGCGTGGCCTCGACTATGCGGAAGGGATGCTGCCAGCTCCTCTGGTCGACGAATTTCACGAGGTCCTGCCTCGAATGACGCCCCGAAGGCGAACGACAAACGCGACAGATCTAGGGCTGATCCACGCAACGGCCCAACGCTCTGAGGCCGTGTCAGAAGGGACCCCTATCGGGAGACTTTTGCGGAGTCCTGAGGACTCCTGCGGAGGACGTGCGCCGAACGATTGTCAGTGCGATGAGCGCCGCAGCCTCGCACAGCGATCCGGCAACGATCCAAACGACGGTGTAGGAACCAGTTGTGTCTCGTGCAACGCCTCCGAGGAACGCCATCAGGCCGGCCCCCACTTGGTGAGAGGCATTGATCCAGCCGAAGACGATTGCGCTGTCCTCGCCGTAAAACTCGCGGCACAGCGCAATTGTTGGCGGGACCGTGGCGACGTCAAGGATTCCGAAGAGAATGACAAAGGCGATCATCTGCGGCTGAACGGTTGACGTCATCAGGATTGGCAGCAGCAGGAGTGACACACCGCGCAGTGCAAAAAATATGCACAGCAGACGTCGAGGGTCCACTCGGTCGGTGAGCCAGCCCGAGGAGATCGTTCCAACAACATTGAAGATCCCGATCATTGCCAGCATGGACGCGGCTACGGTCATGGGCATTCCATGGTCGTGCGCGGCAGGGGCGAAGTGGCTCCACATGATGCCATTCGTCGTCGCTCCACAGATAGCGAACGTCAACGCGAGCAACCAGAACGGCATGGTTCTGACGGATGTTCCCAGAACACGCACTGTGCGGCGAGCGACCCCGCGGACCGGGCTGGGTTTCGGAGCAAACTCCCGAGCGCCAAAAGCCGTGATTCCCACATCGGCAGGATGATCACGCAGCAGCAGCCACACGAACGGCACCACGATGAGTGCAGTCAGCGCGATCGTCATGATGGCTGGCCGCCACTGATAGTGGTCAATTATCGACGACAGGACAGGCAGAAAAACGAACTGACCAAAGACACTCGCCGCAGTCAACAGGCCCGTCACGAGTCCACGGCGCTTGACGAACCACCGATTTGCTACGGTCGCGGCAAACACCATGGTGACGGAACCGCAGCCCAGGCCTACCAGGAAACCCCAAAACAGAACGAGCTGCCAAGACGACGTCATGATCGTGGTGAGAGACGAGCCCGCGGCGATGATCAGAAGGGCACCGGCAATCACGCGCCGGATTCCCACCTTGTCCATGAGCGCCGCGGCAAACGGAGCGGCCAACCCATAGAGCACCATATTGACCGACACGGCTATCCCAATCGTGCCGCGCGACCAGTCGAATTCCGTATGCAGCGGGTCAACAAGTAAGCCCGACATAGTCGTGAAAGTTCCGGCGGCGATGATAGCCAAGCAAGAAACGCCCGCTACCCACCAGGCACGATGCACCCTGGGTCCCCGAGCATCGGACGTAGTTTCCGCGATTTCTGTCACATAAGCCAGCCTGCGCAATCAAACCAGTCTCCACGAGTGGCTCTAAAGCCAACATGCGTAAGATTCAAGCCATGAGTATCTTCATGCATTCGAACCGACACCATGTGGCTGTTCTGGTCCGCGACGGGCTCCTTCCAATCGAAATGGGCATAGCGCAGCGATTGTTCGGTCAGGCCAAATCTGCCGACGGTGAATTCCTATACGAGGTCGTGACGTGCACGCTCATTCCAGGGCAGGTCAGGACCGACACCGACATCACCGTGAACGTGGCACACGGCCCAGCAACCTTGAGCGAAGCTGACACCGTGATCGTGCCCGCATCCGATGAGGACTACGAACCGCAAGGCCGTGATCGGCTCAGCGCTCCACTCGCCGACGCTCTTGCTCTTATCCGGCCAGCCACCCGGATTGCGTCGATATGCACCGGATCATTTGTGCTTGCGGCGGCGGGCCTCCTCGATGGCCTGAGAGCAACGACCCACTGGAAAGTTGCGGAAGAATTCTGCCGTCTCTATCCGGCCGTGGAGCTGGACCCTGACGTTCTCTACACAGACGAAGGAAGGATCCTGACTTCTGCGGGCGTGGCCTCTGGTATCGACCTGTGTTTGCACATGATCAGGAATGACTTCGGTTCGGCAGTGGCCAATGACGTCGCTCGCGGCACAATCGTCGCTCCCCATCGAGACGGCGGGCAAGCGCAGTTTATCCAGCGCCCAGTTCCAGAGCCCGGGCTCAGTCAGACGAGCAACTCGAGACGGTGGGCGAGTGAGCACCTCGACCAGCCGTTGACCCTGCATGACCTAGCCGAACAAGAGTCCGTCAGCGTTCGAACATTCACTCGCCGATTTCGACAAGAGGTCGGTGTCTCCCCCCTCCAATGGCTCAACCAGAAACGCGTCGATCGCGCCAGACAGCTGCTTGAAGAAACGGATCTGACCATCGACCGAATCGCAGTGCAAGCAGGTTTTGGAACCACGGCATCGCTGCGCCAACACCTGCAGTCAACGCTTGGCATCTCTCCGAGCATGTACCGCAACACTTTTCGCATTCCCGAGCCCGACTGAACACGACGCAGACCACCACGTTCTTCGCGGGCAACTACCCTGCCTGTGCTGACCCCTAACCGGGACGATCAGCGGGCGCCTTTCGAGCGGCTCCGCCCAGGCGATTCGCGGTCCCGATTAGCCGGGATGTGACTGCCCGCAAGCCGAACCTCCTGCGGGACGCGCCTTGGGTGATGGAGGGTTGGTAGCGTGACCGGATGACTACTCAAACGCTCGTTGTCGCTGCGGTCTGCTTTCGCGACGCCGCCGACAGGATACTCACCGTCCGAAAGCGTGGCACCGGCTGTTTTATGCTGCCCGGCGGCAAATCCGAGCCCGGGGAAGGTTCTGAGGCGGCCGCTCTCCGGGAAGTTCACGAAGAGCTGGGCGTGACGGTCAGGTCGGAAGACCTCGCCTTGCTGGGTAGCTGGACGGGAACCGCCGCAAACGAGCTGGACACACTCGTCGACGCGACCGTCTACCTGAGCACTGTTGTCATCACGCCGGTAGCGTCAGCAGAAATTGTTGAACTGCGATGGGTAGATCCCACCGCCACTTCCGAACCCGAGTTTCCAATTGCACCGTTGTTAACGGACTTCGTGTTTCCCTCTCTGGCCGCATAATGCAGATCGCAATCTTCACCGGATCCGCATCCGGTCACAGCCCCGTGTTCGCTGAAGGGGCTGCAACACTCGCTCGCACGTTGGCTGAACAGGGGATTGGGATCGTTTATGGCGGTGGAAATGTTGGCTTGATGGGCATAATCGCGACCGAGGCACTGAGCCACGGTGGTGCCGTCATCGGCGTCATGCCGGGATCTCTCGTCGACCGAGAATTGGCCCACCCGGGCCTCACCCGGTTGGAAATCGTGGCGACCATGCACGAACGAAAGGCGCGTATGGCCGAGTTGTCCGACGCCTTCATCGCTCTTCCGGGCGGGACCGGAACTCTGGAGGAGTTCTTTGAAGTCTGGACCTGGCAGCAATTAGGAATCCACAACAAGCCCGTCGCGCTGTACAACGTCGACGGTTTCTGGGATCCCCTCATCGCGACGATCGATGCCAGCGTAGACGCAGGATTTCTCCGAGGCGCCTACCGGGACGCGCTGATCATTTCTGACAACTCTCAAGACCTGCACAACCAGCTCTCGGTCTGGAAGCCGGCACCGCACAAATGGCATACAAAAACCTCAACTGACGTGGTCCCGCTCCCGTAAAGTCTCGTCATGGCGCCTAACGACAGCCTGGTCGATAGAGCACGTACGCGGATGTTCCACATCGGCTTAGGCCGCCCCGCAAGCCGAACCCTCAACGGGACGAAGGACTGCGGAGACCGCGTCCATGGGGTCGCGACAGTACTAACCCCCAACATTGGGTTAGCAATATTCGGAGGCTTTTTCCCGAACGGTTACGTCGTCGGAAGACCGCGGTAGTACTGTCCGTGGGGTGCCGTGAGAGCGACCGGGACACCGTCTCTTGCCAGCACTAAGTCGCCGTTCAGCTTGATGCCGGCAGGGATCTGCGCGGTCGTTTCCGGCAACACCTGACTGCCTTCGTTGCTCAGCCACACGGCGTCAAGGCGCGAGACCTGGTCGACGAAACGTCGACGCTGCTCGACGTCAAGATAGACCAACACTGCGCTGTGAAAGATCACCAGGGTTGCGTCACGCGGGGCCCGCGCTGCAAGATCCGCTATCTGCATGTTCAGATCACCGGCAACGAGTAGCGGTGGGTCCTTAGCTACAACTCCGGCGGCCGCGTGGAGGCGCTCACGCCGGGCGTCATGTTCCGGCCAGATCAACGCTTCGAGCCAGTCGACGCTCTCGCTGTCGGCAACGTCGATCGGATTCAGGTCGATCCCTCCTCGCCAGACCACGTCAGGCATCCGCACCGGCGGCCAGCCCGGTCCGCTCAGAGCGCAGTCGAGAACGACGGCACTCGGACCGTCCTGGGGATCAAGGTCGTGACGCGCGCCGGCTGAGGTGAACCGATAGCTGTAGCGGTCCGGGTAGAGACACAATCCGGCCGAGGCGCCGACTTCGAGCAGGGCTACAGGGCCGGGGATTGCCGCAATATGTGGAAGCAGAGTCGCGCACCGGGCTGCCTCATTCGTCTGGGTTGAGCGAGCCATGATCACGGGAACGACCTCGGTCCACGCCGAGTTCAGCCACTCCCGAAATACGTCATAGCCGTCGAGAGGCGCCCCTTGAGATCGGGCGGCGGCGAACACCAGATTCGCCTGCTGTTTGTGTCGGGGCAGGGCCGCGATGAGCGACTGGACATGCACGTCGCGAGCGACGCCCAAGCCCCAGTCCTCGTAGATTGCCGAGACGCCTCGTGCCTCGAGCTCCGCAAAGCGTTGATAGTAGTCCGCGACGATCTCCATCCTCACAGGCTAGTAGCGCCTCTCTGCCATCCAGAAACTGGCGAAAACTAACCGTCACCGATTCTGGATGCGACACTCACAAGAGGGTTCCATTGTGAGACGCTGCACACACCTCTCGGACCTCGAGCGCGACCTAGCTGGCTAAATGGATGTCCCGGCGGGCGAACCCTCTACGGGCCGGTCGCGCCGCGCGCGTTTTCCGCAACGCTGCTGGCATGCTGTCAGCTATATATGTGCGCTTCGAGGCAACGGTCGCGAACTCACGCGGTGTGACGCCGGGGATCTTTGCGCTTGCAAACGAGCTTGCTCACTCCAACAAGCTCAGCGACGAGGACTTCGTCTGGTGGCGCGAAAACAATGACTGGTTCAACGCGGCCTACGCCAACCCAGGGGCGATCGACAGCACGCTTTTCGACCGTTCCGTCCATCCCCGGACCGTCTGCTGGTTCAAGACGAGTGCTAATCACCTTCTGACGCGAGCGACTGGATACTTGAACCTCTTGGATCGCTACGGCGTTGGCTGGGTAGAACGTCGATCCAAAGATCCCGGCCTGATCTTGTACGAAGACGACGTCCAGGTGGTCGTCGCAACGTGACCGCAAGCCGAACCCCCTGCGCGACAGATCTGGGGCTAAACCACCCGGCGGCCGAGTTCGCCGACGCTGTGTCGCAGGGGAACCCGCACTGGGACGAACGCTGGTGACCACTGTGGGACGATGATCGCGCCGGCGTAGTGCTCAATCGTACCGCCCTAGAGCGGGTGCCCTTTTCTCGCCACGCATTAGTAAGTTGGCATAAGTTAGCTGATCGATCTCGTCTCTGCCGCGGTCCCTGCGGTTAATCAGTTGCGGGCATTGGCAGCGCAACCAAGCACAGCGCGTCAGAGGTGCTCCCTGCCGGCAAGGGGGGTTACCTGCGCGCCCCATATGCTTGTATCCATGATCGCCGCCATCGCCTTCGTCACACTGATTGGCCTGCTGGTTCTCTTCCAGCTTTCCCTCGCCTTCGGCGCGCCGTGGGGACGATTCGCGTGGGGCGGGCAGCATCCCGGCGTGCTGCCGTTCGGGTATCGGATCGCCTCCGGCGTCTCCATCCTGATCTACGGGTTCATCGCCCTGCTCGCCCTCGACCGGGCAGGTGTCATTGACGTGTTTCCGAACGCGTTCTCGACAGTGGGGATCTGGGTGGTCTTTGGATACCTCACTCTCGGCGTGGTGATGAATGCGATCTCCCGGTCCAAACCGGAGCGGTATGCGATGACGCCGGTTGCCCTCGCGCTCTCGTTGCTCGCGCTGCTGATCGCGTTGAGCGGCCCCGCTGAGGAATCGTTCGCCGGCATGGTGCTCGATGACGGGGACGGACCGGTGTTCTGCACGACGATCATGGAGTCCTACCCGCCCCAATGCGGCGCCGACTCCCCTTCTATTACCGGGTGGGATTGGCCCGCGGTCGAGCACGAGCAGTCGCAAACCATCCGCTGGGGCGAGTACCGGTTCAGCGGCGAGCGCGAAGGCAACACCATCTCCATCAGCGGTTCGCCATCGCCGCTGCACTGACCGGGCGGGGGGAAGGAAGGAACGCACCGATTAGGTGTAGCTGTCTTCGGTACGAACTCTGCGTCGGCCGTGATCATCTACGCACGCTGAAGCCCGCAAGCCGAACCCTTTACGGGATGCTGCCGCATGGATTCCTCGCTGGCTACGAACGCTGGGTCGTCGAGGGAATCCCGGCCGGCGAACGCCACCGCGGTGATCACGAATGATTTCCCTCCTTCTTTGGGAGGATGTTTCCGGGTGAGCACGAGGGCTGAACGTTCGCGCCCGTACTGTTGCCCTATGAAACACAACCTCCGGATTGCGAAGATTGCACTCTTGCCCCTTGCGGGAGCGACCTTTATCCTGCTCTGGATCATCGGAGCGGCGAACTCCATCTCGGAGGATCTACCTGTCGAGTGGATCCCCTATGCGGCTCTGGGACTGGCCATCGCCCTGGGTCGAATGTTGCCCGTCAGCGCATTGGGCCTCGTCGTGGCTACGGTGTTGGGCCAACTTCTCCTTCCGGGGTTGCGATTCTTTGAGACCAATACGGCCGCGTACCTCGGCATCGTGTTCGTCGTGGGGATCGTCGCCGCATTCGCCCCCAAACGCATCCGAATGCTCGCCCTGGCGATAAGCGTCCTCGTGGGTCTCGCGGTCGGCGCGATCGCTTCTCCCCGTTGGCAGATCGCCTCAGACGTTTCAGGTCCGATTGCCTCGATGGTGTTGGGGACGGTCGTTTTCGTCGTGGCCTGGGCGCTGGGATTCGCCGTGCATCTGTTTTTGGAGAGAGATGCGGGGCTACACCGGGCACGCGTACTGGAAGACGAGGTTGTCGCCGCCGAGCTCGAGCTCGCCATCGCGATAGAGAGAGACCGGACGGCGCAGGACGTGCACGACATCATGGCGCACTCGCTGTCGGTCATCGTCGCTCAGGCAGATGGGGCGCTGTTTCTTCAGGATCAGCGTCCGGAAGCCACCTCGGAGACGCTCCGGACAATAGCAAAGTCAGGGCGGGAGTCGCTGGGCGAGCTTCGCGTACTGCTGCAATCGCTCTCGACCTCTCCAGAGGGGCATTCCTATCCCTCGTTGACGGATGTGGACGATCTTGTAGAACGCATGAGGAAGTCAGGGCTGAACGTGACCGATGTTACGTTCGGCGAGGCGGGTCCGCTGACGGCGGGGCAACAGCTAGCCGTCTACCGCATCCTGCAGGAGAGTTTGACAAACGCCCTGAAACACGGGATCGACCCTACGATTGTGCGGATAACGCGCGACTGGCGTGGCCCGGGCCTAGCCCTCAGCGTCGTATCGACTGCTTCACTTCCGCTGCCCGAGTCTGCGCCACGGCACTTCTCACGCGGAATCACTGGAATGACTGAACGCGCACGTCTCGCGGGAGGCTGGCTGGCCGCGGAATTGGACGATGAGGATCCCCGACGGTTCATCGTCACTGCGTTCATTCCGACCATGCCCGTATATGAGGATGCGACGACCGCATGAAGAGCGCGATCCGCGTGGCCATAGCCGATGACCAGAAACTCTTCTGCTCTGGAATCCAGATGCTGATCGAATCGCAACTCGATCTCGAGTTCGTCGGTGCTGCCTACGACGGCGAAGCGATTGTCGAGCTTGCGCTGTCTCAGAAAGCCGACATCGTCCTGATGGACATTCGGATGCCCATCGCGAACGGCATCACCGCGACCGAGATTATCCGTGCGAAGGCTTTGGGTGATGCGCCCAAGATCATCATCCTCACCACCCACGAACGCGACGTCGCCGTGCTGCAGGCGATCAATGCTGGAGCCAGCGGCTTCCTACTGAAAGACGCCAACCCCGCATTCTTACTCGAAGCCATCCGCACCGTCCATGGCGGCCAGTCCGTAATCGCACCACGAGACAGTGTCGCCGTTATCAAGGACCTCATTCCCACCGAAAGTAAGCGGGCAGACTATGCGGCGATCAGTCACCTGTCCGCGCGTGAAAAGGAGATCTTTCTCCTGGCCGCGCGCGGGCTGAGCAATAGCGACATCGCGACGACCGCCTTCATATCGGAGACCACCGTCAAGAGCCACGTTTCCAACATTCTTTCAAAACTCACTCTGAGCTCGCGTTTACAGATCGTGGCCTTCGCCTACGAGAACGGACTATTGCGATGACCCTGCGCATCCTGCTCGTGATCGACTACAAACTCAAATACATGGGCGGTGCCCAAACGGCATTCCTACAGCAGGCACGCGCCCTGGCCGCGACCGGGCATACTGTGACTATCGCGGCGCCCGACGCCTGCTCCCAGCTCGACCTCGCCGCCGCGGGCGTGACCTGCTGGGACTCTCCCGTCACCTTCGTGGTCCCGGGCGCTAACCTGCCAATCGTTGGCAATACGGCCCGAACCCAAGCCGTCGTGAACCGGCGGTTGGCCGAATGGCAGACCGATTTGGTCATTACGCATTCAGAATTCGGTCTAGCCGCCGCCGTGCTGAAAGTTGCCGCAAAACGCGGCATCCCGAGCATGCACGTCGTGCACACCTTCTTCTGGCGTGGCCCCCGAATCGCAACCTTGGCCGCACCGCTGGTCGCCACCGTTCACGGCTGGACTACAGGCCTGGCTCCGTCACGGCGACGTCTGGCTCCCCGACGGTTGGATAGCGCGCTGCGTGGGATGACCTTGAGCGTGGCACAAGCGGCTGACTTGGTGATCTCGCCCTCCCACCATCAGGCATCGGCGCTGCGCGCGGCGAGATTGCACAACGTCACGGTGATCTCCAACACCAGCGAGGACCTCCACAGCCGTCCACTCATCAGCTCATCGACTGGTCCACTCCGGCTCGTGTGGGCGGCACGATTTGCCCCGGAGAAAAGACTCGATGTCGCACTTTCAGCCATGACGATCGTGGAGGGCATCCTGGGTCACGGCGTCGTGCAACTCGACATCGCTGGCGGTCGCGCGTCTCGTGAAGCTCCCGCCTCTGTGATCTTCCACGGACGTATATCGTCCGCTGGTGTCACTCAGCTGCTTGATTCGGCTCATGCGGCCGTCATCACGTCGAACGGGTTCGACAATCAGCCAATGATCGCTATCGAAGCATTCAAAGCCGGTCGACCCGTGATCGTCTCCGACCCCACCCTCGCCACCGAATTCGGTATCGCCGCCATCGCAGCGAGCGACACAACCGCCGAGGGCCTTGCACGCACCATCATTCGGCTCGCGGGGGACCGCGACCGGCTGCGTGCACCCGCGGCCGGTGCGAATCGTTTCTCAGCACAGGCCAGCGCCCAACAACACGCCTGCAACATTGGACAAGCATTCCTCCGGATAGATTCTGTCAATACCTCGTCGCACAAGTACGCTGAGCGATTCATCTCGCGCGGCCGGACGCAACCAGTTGAGCACCGGCAAGGCAATCTCCCGCCGTCAGCAATCGCCCCAAAACACGGCGATCAGATTTCGGAAAAAGTTCCCACGTCTAGTCTTTCAAGCGTGTAACGGTTATGCCTCAGCGCGCCAAGTGGCGGCGCTTGTCAAGGGCCATGAGGAACGGCCCACTGGCGGCCACTAGAAATGCCCGCTGGTGGCCATGAAAACTGCCCAGTCATGGCCAACAGATCTGCCCACCAAGATTTGGCGGCGGTGGCCATGCTCGGGAGCAGGATCAGGTCATCGGGGTCACGCCCTTCCCGGCGAGGGCCTGCGTGAGGCGGATGGAGTCGCCCGAGGTTTGGCAGACGTGAGCGTGGTGCAGGAGCCGGTCAACGGTCGCCGTCGCGAGGGTTTTCGGCATGAGCTCGTCGAATCCGGCGGGGTGAAGATTTGAGCTGACCGCGATGGATCGCTTTTCATAGGCGGCGTCGACGAGGC
>NZ_FNIB01000008.1 GCF_900103805.1 Cryobacterium flavum
CTCGGCCGGGGCACTCGGCTGTGGGACGGCCTGCCCAGCCTCGACCTCACCCACACGGTAACAACGGAAGTGGCCGAGAGTGGCACGATCCACGTTAATTTCGCACGATAGGACGTACTCATGACGATCGAACGCCGACTCGCCCGCGCCGGGTTCACCCTGACCCGCGACTACCCCGTTCCTCTCAAGCGCGTCTGGGACGCGTTCGCCGAAGAGGACCAGAAGCGGGGCTGGTACGGCGCCGGCGACACCATTGAGCCCGGTGAGTGGGCGTTAGACTTTCGCGTCGGCGGACGCGACGTCGACGAGGGGACATTTCACGACGGTCTGGTCTCGCGGTACGAGGCCACGTACACCAACATCGTCAAGCACGTCCGCATCATCACGACCTACAACATGTGGCTCGACGGGGTCCACATGTCGACGTCGGTGGCGTCGTTGGAGTTCGAGACGCTCAACGCGGGCACCCGGTTCACGCACGTCGAGCACGGCGTCTTCTTCGACCAGTTCTGGGCCGATGGGCCGGGCCGAAAGGAAGGCACCCGGGGCCTGCTCGAGGCTCTGGGCAACTACCTCGCTGACGCACCTCACGCACTCAGAACCGGCGTTCCGGCTGCGCACACGATCCCCTTGGAAAGCCGTCGGCGCTTGACCAAAATGGAGGAGTCACTAGAGGTCCTAGTGACTCACAAATCAACCACCACCGCGGCGGCAACCACCTTTTCGCCGGTAAACCGGTCTACGTCCAGCGTCGGGAGCTCGACGAGCCGCACGCTGAAGGCCAGCTGCGGGTGCGCGCGCTCGGCCCCGAGCTGGTCTGACTCGCGCACGATCACGAGCCGTGGCGAACACGCATTGTCTGAGGCATCATGCCAGCGCTCTACGTGCCTCCCGGGTTCCGCGCCCATCACTCTTGGTTTCATCGACAAGGTTCCTCATGACATTTCATTCGACGACCTAACGAGCTGTCCCCGATCGTAAGGACCGATACAGCGCGCGTGGGACCTGATGAAAGCTCTTGTTTGATTGCTTTTAAACACGGAGACTTCCCGCTTCCAGACGAGAAACCAAAGGGTCTCTTCACAGGCGATGACCGCCTGCTGGCACTCCCGGCCGTTCCCACTTTCGTAAAGTCCTGCAATCTCGGATGTCGCGTTCTCGCAGGAGAGGGAAGCACTACGCCTGGAACCAACCTTCGGCATGAGCGTGTGGTGGCGCCACCACGCAGACCACCACATGCGGATGCTCCTGTCCCCGGAAGGACCGTTCGCGACCTCTCGGAACCGGAAGAGCGACGGTAACCCGCTCCCGCCCGCCCATCACTTCCGCCGGCATGTTCGCCAGCGTCCGCACGCTGGTCAGCTGATTTAATGACTTCCTACTGAACGATTTCAAGTCGCTAGAGCGGTGGCAAACCGAGGGCGCGCACTTCGACCGCCGCGTAGCGGGCTTCAACGAAGCGTGCAGCAATCTCGATCGCGCGATCTTCGCTTGCGACGTCGATGATGTAGTACCCGCCCACCCATTCGGTGGTTTCCGCGAATGGTCCGTTGGTTACAGAAAGACCGCCGTTAGTGCGAACCACTTTCGCGCCGGGGACTTCCAGCTCGTGCGTGTCGATCAACTCGCCGGTGGTTGAGAGCTCGCCGATAACTGCGCCGTGGGCGGCCTCGAACTCAGCGAGGGCTTCGCTTTGGATCGCAAGTTCGCTGGCTGCACTCGCGTGGATCAGAATCATGTACTTCAATGGGAACTCCTTCAGTGATGTGTTTCTTACTGCGACGTATAGCGAAAGACTATGAGGACACCGCGTTTTGGCGCGCTGTCCTGAGGTGCTCATCCCGTACGTCGAATTCACACAACGACAAGCAAAGGACCGACTTATGGAATACATGCTATTCATCTGCACAGACTCGACGGCGCCGACGACCGAACCGACTGTCCACACCATCGAGGAATGGGTAGCCGAAACCACTGATGGGGGCACCAGGCGTCACGGCGACCGTCTGCGCCCGGCGAATGATGCGACCACGGTAAAACTGCGTGGTGGGCGGCTCAGCGTCACTGCTGGGCCGTTCGCTGAAACGACGGAGTGGATCGCTGGATATGACGTGATCGAGTGCGGCGACCTCGACGCGGCGATTGAGATCGCGGCGAGGCATCCGATGGCCCAGCTCGGTCAGATCGAGATCAGGCCGATGTGGCCGATCGAGTAGCGGATGCTATCGCGCGTGCCTCTGCCGAGGAAACTGCGCGCATCATCTCCACTGTGATTCGGATGACCGGCGACTTCGCCCTTGCCGAGGATTGTGCACAGGATGCGTTTGTAAGGGCGTTCTCTGACTGGCGCAAAGGTGGTATTCCGGACAATCCTGGCGCGTGGCTGACCACGGTGGCCAAGAGGCGGGCGATCGACCTGCTTCGGCATGCGGGCGCGGAAGATCGCGCGCTTCGGCGGGTTGCCGTCGAAGAGTACGAACCGGTCGAGCCCGATCCGGACATTAGTGGAGATTTCGATGATCGTCTTCGTCTCATTTTCACCTGCTGCCACCCCGCACTTCCGATGGATGCCCGCGTTGCCTTGACGCTGCGAACGGTAGCGGGCCTCACTCCCGCGCAGATCGCGCGTGCCTTTCTCGTGACCGAACCGGCGATGGAAAAAAGACTGGTGCGTGCCAGGGCAAAGATTAAGCACGCCGGTATCCCCTACCGTGTGCCACCGCCCCACCTCATGCCGGAACGGCGCGACGGTGTGCTGGCGGTGCTGTACTTGTTGTTCACCGAGGGATACTCCGCTACCGGCGGGGCGGTTCTCATCCGAGTTCCTCTCCTTCGTGAAGCAATCCGGCTCACCCGGCTGCTCATTGAGCTGATGCCCGACGACGATGAAGTTCGCGCGCTCCTTGCCCTGATGTTGCTGCATCATGCGCGTACCGCAGCTCGCACCGACGCTGTCGGAGATATCGTCACCCTCGAAGAGCAAGACAGATCGTTGTGGGACCGGGATGCCATCACCGAGGCCCTCACCATCCTTCGGTCGCCGGTACCGCGCGCAGGCCGATATGGGCTGCAGGCCCACATTGCCGCCTGCCACCTCGAGGCTTCGGATGCTGCACGCACGAACTTCGCGCGCATCGTTGAACTGTACGACGCTCTCGCCGTCATCGATGCCTCACCGATCGTGGAACTCAATCGCGCGGTCGCGGTGGCGATGTCCCAGGGACCAGTAGTCGGCCTAGCCCTTATCGACGAGCTCGTCACCTCGCAGGGCATGGACGACTACTACTTACTCCCGGCGACACGCGCCGATCTGTTGCGCAGGATGGGTCGAAGGACCGAAGCCGCAACCGAATACGAGAAAGCACTTCAACTGGCCCCAGCAGAGGCCGAGAAACGCTACCTGGGCAGACGCCTGGCAGAAACGAGACGCTGATGCGCATCACCCTGACCGACGGGCGAACACTAGACGTTCACGACAGCACCAACGGAGTTCACGCTGCCCAAACCGTTGTCTGGCACCACGGCTCGCCACAAACCGGAGCAGCCCTCGAACCGCACCTGCGAGCCGCGGCGCTGCGCGGCATCCGCTGGATCTCATACGCACGACCAAGCTACGGAGACTCGTCAGCTCAACCCGGTCGCACCGTCATTAACGCCGCAGCCGACGTCGAGCAACTCATCAATGCGATGGGCATCGACCAGATCGCCGTCATGGGCGCTTCCGGGGGCGGCCCACACGCCCTGGCCTGCGCCGCGATTCTGGGTGACAGGGTGTGGGCTGTAGCAACGTTCGCGAGTCTCGCGCCCTTCACGACAGACTTCAACTGGTTCGTCGGAATGGCAGGCGGTGGGCCGTCCCTGCGTGCGGCGCAACACGGAGAAGATGCCCGCGTAATCTACGAACGAACTTCCAAGTTCGATGAAGAAAGTTTCAATTCGCGAGACTACGCCGCGCTGAAATCGGAGTGGACATCACTCAACGCAGACGCGGGGACCGCGACGGCAGCTGGCCCCGAGGGGCTGATCGCTGACGACCTTGCCTTCGTGAAACCATGGGGCGTTGATCTGTCACGCGTCCGGATACCCGTACTCCTCGCACACGGTGGCGACGACCGCATCGTCCCTCCCTCCCACTCCCAGTGGCTCCTCGAGCACCTCCCCAACGCCGAACTCTGGACCCGACCACGAGACGGCCACGTCTCAATTCTGAACGCAAGCACTTTGGCCATGGACTGGTTACGGCAACAGGCCGAAATGCACTGAGGTGCCCCCTTGCGCCCACCCGTACGCGCGCGGGACTGACCGGCGCATACGAGCTCGCGGATAAGACCGGTGCAGGAAGTTATGGCATCGTCAACGACGCCGGCATCCTCTGGCAAGTCGACGCTGACCCCATCATTTTGTGCATCCTTACTCGAACCAACAACCAGCACGCGGAAGGTAACAACGAAGTGATAGCCGAGAAACCGCGACTCACACGCACTATCCAAATCGTGCTCGCTTGGGCGGTCGGAGTAGTTGGAACCGTTACCACAGCCATTTCCTTGATCCCTTCGGTGGCCGTCATCGCCTCAGTAAGTGGCGTATCTTCCCTTGGATTCGCCGCTCCCCTACTGGTCGTGTCCATGATGTATCTCTCCGTTCCCATCCTCATCGCGTTGGCCATCGCGAATACCGGCCGCCGATGGCGGCTCTGGCTGACCATCGCAATAGCGGTCATCGTCTTGCTCCTAGTCGCCCGCTTCGCAGTGGGTTCGCTCGGTGTCTACTGGATTTCGTTTTGAGTCGCGGAGAGCCGTATGCCGCGCGACGTAGTCGCTGGCGCGCACCTCGACGGCGCTGATGTAGCCGGTGTCGTGGGCGGTGCTTATCTTCGCCCATCCGGCCCGGCGAATCAGTCCCTTGACTTCGGTGGTCGTCGCGGGAGAGTGTTCAGACATTGCGCCGGTCGGCGACCCATACGGGTACAGGTTGCCCATCACGACGTTCCGGGCGCCCATGGCGGATGCGGCGGCGATGGCCGCATCGAAGATGGACGGCCATTGTGCGGCCCAGTCGATGTATGGCGGATTCGTGCAGACAAAGATGGTCGAGGCATCCGTTGCAGCTTGCACAAAGGTGGCCGGATCACTGGCATCCAGTACCAGGGTGGTAGGGCCGACGGCGGTAGAGCCTGAGCGGGTCGCGATGGTCACCGTGTAGCCGCGCGCCGCGAGGCGTTCGGCGAGCGGACAGCCGATCAGGCCCGCTCCAACAACGAGGTGCTTGTTCATGGGTCCATTCGCTTCGTCGTCCCTGGCTTCA
Source organism: Cryobacterium flavum (assembly GCF_900103805.1). GTDB lineage: Bacteria > Actinomycetota > Actinomycetes > Actinomycetales > Microbacteriaceae > Cryobacterium > Cryobacterium flavum. Next base: position 5,305 of record NZ_FNIB01000008.1, read on the forward strand.
CCTTGGAAGATTCGTCTATAAAATCCGATCGCATTGGCGGCGAGACTTTCGCGCACGTCGCCTGGGCGCTTGCGGACCTCTCGCGACAAATCACTCGTCTCGTAGTGGGTTCGGTTAACGGGCACTTCTGCTTCGGCGGACTTTTATACAGGTACGGCCGTCGGGAATAGTCGACGTCGGTATGAGGACCTGACAGTCTGGGGGCGTGATCACGCTACTATCTGCACCGTCCAACCTGGGGCTTCGACCTCCCGAGCCGGGAAGCGTGCCGGGCACGTCCAAGGCACCTGAGGCACTTCGAGAAGCGGGTCTGTTCCGTCGTTTGATAGTAGACGGCGCTGTCGACGGAGGAGCTGTCCTTCCCGGTCGGTACGTCGATGACGACATCACTCGCGCCGCCGGCCACGTGCGAAACGAAGCTCAGTTGATCTCCCACGCGCGTCGCCTCGCGCGCCGGATCGCTGGAGTCATCGCCAACGGCCGGGCGCCGCTGGTGATCGGAGGTGACTGCAGCCTTCTCGTGGCGGCTGGGCTCGCGCTCCAGAACAACGCGGGCCTCGTTCACATCGATGGGCACACAGACTTCCGTCATCCCGGAAACTCGGATCAGTGCGCCAGCGTCGCCGGAGAGGATCTCGCCGCGGCCGTTGGTCTGCACTGGCCGGCAGTCGCCAACATCGACGGCCGCGGACCGTACTTCTCGCCCGCCAACACCGTTCACATTGGATGCCGCGAGGACGACCAACATGTCGACGAGGTCCGACGCTTCCTCGGCCTCGTCCTACCCGCCCACCGATCGAACGAGATCGGAATGACCGAGACGGCGAGAGCCGCTCGAACCACCATTGGGAGCGCCGGCTACTGGCTGCACCTCGATGTCGACGTGCTCGACCCCATCTTCATGCCGGCCGTTGACAGCCCCGATCCTGGCGGGCTCAACCCGGAACAACTCGTCGAACTCCTTAAGGCGCTCGCCCCCGGAGCGATCGGAGGCCAAGTCACAGTATTCGATCCCGATCTTGATCCCAACGGACGCTACGCCACGCTTTTGGCCGAAATCATCGCAGTGGGCATGGCTGACCTGGGGCATCAAGTGAAGCGATGAAGGTTCGGCTTACGGGGTCGCCGAGTCAGATATTGAACGCCTGCATGGGCGCCACGGTCGCCTTATCACTCTCGGCTGTCGTTCGGCCGTTTGGTAAGACTTTACTGCAGAGGAACCACGGGTGGTGTGCCTCGTTCATTCCATTTATGCGGTGCTGGCTCCTCAGATCGTGAGCTGGTTGAGCAAGTCTTGAGCGTTGTCGGAAATGATCAGCGAGTCCCGGTAGGTCCTCCGGAGAAATCCTGCGTCCACGCCGGCATCGATCGTCGCGATGAGGGGACCCTAGAAGCCATCGATGTTGTACAGAGCGACTGGTTTATTGTGGATTCCTAGCTGCTGCCAGGTCCAGACCTCGAAGAATTCCTCCAGGGTCCCGGTCCCGCCCGGAAGAGCGATGAAGGCGTCGGACTACTCTGCCATGTGGGCTTTGCGCTCTGCATGGACTCAACGATTTCCAGTCGGGTGAGGCCTGGATGGGCCAATTCTCGGTCGACGAGAGATCCCGGCATAACGCCGACGACGGAACCAGCGTGGCTGACGGCCTCAGTCGCGATGACGCCCATCAAGCCAACATTGCCGCCGCCATAAACGATCCCGATTCCGGCTCAGCCAACGTGCGAGCGAGCCGGGCTGCACCTTCAGCAAACACTGGGCGGTGACCAGACGCGGATCCGGTGAAGATTGCGACCTGCATTAGGCAGCCAGAGCGGGAAACACGAATTCAAGGAGCAGCGGCGCGAGTGGAAAATCCAGTTCGGTCGTGACGGTGGGATCTACCCATCTCAGCTCAACAATTTCCGCCGACGCTACCGGCGCTATGACGACATCGCTACGATAATTGGTCGCGTCGACGATTGTGTCCAACTCGTTTGCGGCGGCGGCAGTCCAGCTGCCCAGCAGGGCGAGGTCTTCCTTCGCGACCGTTGCGCCCAGCTCCTCATAAACTTCCCGGAGAGCGGCCGCACCGGAAGTTTCCCCGGGCTCGGATTTGCCACCGGGCAGCATGAAAAAACTTGTACCACGCTTACGGACGGTGAGTATCCTGCCGGCGCCGTCGCGAAAGCACACCGCAGCGACAATGAGCGTTTGAGTAATCATCCCGTCACGCTATCAATCCTCTACCCTCAAGGCGCGCCCCGCAGAGGGTTCCCTTGTGACACAATTCCAGCTTCTTGAAGCGGTGGCCGGTTTCGTGCCCGAACTGCGTCGCTCACCGTCCGTGAAATGAAATTTGGGATTAAGAGTGTGGCGCTAGCCGACCCAGAAGTAGTCGGATTTCGAGCCGTCCTTTGCCCCGGTTGGCGCCTTTCCCGTGACGCCTCCCATTCGATCTGTAATCCTGCTCGAAATGACTTGCCCAGCTTAGTGATAGCTCCGTCCGCACTCAGTCCGGAACCGTCGGGCACTACGAGCACAGATCTTGCGTTTCAGGACAACGAGACTTGGTCTCACACGTTTAATGGATGTGCTCTGGCCTCGCGCCCAGTCCGACGAATCGCCCGGTAAGCCGAGCGGAGGAAGGGTGGTCCCGGAGGAGTTGTAGCGGTAGTGGCAACGGGGTCCCGGGCGCGTGCGTGGATAGCAGCGGTTCCTGTAGTCGGCGTTGAACCATCTGAGTGATGCGCGCCGGCCAGGATCGCCGACGCTGTACGCGTCGGAGGTCGGCGCGGCTGGGCGTTCCGCTGCGCAGCCCGGGTCCTAAGATGCGAGCGGTCGCGACGGCATCCTGAATCGCGAGGTTGATGCCGACGCCACCGGCCGGCGACATAGCGTGAGCTGCGTCCCCTATGCAGAGGAGCCCATCGACACTCCAGTGGCGCAGGCGTTCTAGCCGTACGTTCAGCACTTGCACGTCGGCGGCGGAGATGGCTGCAACGGCTTCCTGCATCCTCGGGGCGATGAAAGCTATGCGCTGTTTCATCTGAGCGATGTCGTCTTCAGAGCCGTTCCAGCTGCCGGCCGGGATCACATGAGCGATCTGGAAGAAATCGTCACGGTCGATAGTGATGATCATTCCGGCGCCCGCTTGGATGAACGGGTAATGCTCATCGGGCCGCTTCGACAGTCGAAACCAGAGCACATCCATTGCCGCCGCGACACCGACCGGAGTTAGACCGGCCTGGGCACGGACAACCGAGTCACGACCGGAGGCGTCGATGACGAGGCGACCACGGACACTCACGTCGCCGTCGGGCGCAGTGCCGGTGACCCCGACGATCCGACCTTCCTCGCTGGATAATGCGTCGATACGAGTCGATCGGAGAAGGCGGAACCCAGGATGCCTCGAGCACGCGTCAGCGAGCAGGTCGAGGAAGTCCCACTGCGGCATGAACGTCATGGTTTTGCGGCGGGTGGGAAGATGACTGAAGTCGGCCAGCACGAGCTCGGTACTGTACCAGCTGAGAGTCACGCGTTCCATGTCGGAGTGAGGTCGGGCGAGGAACTCGTTGAGAAGACCGAGTTCCTCGAGTAGTTCCTGGGTGGACGGGTGAATCGTGTCACCGCGAAAGTCGCGGAGGAAGTCTGCGTGCTTCTCAATCACAGTGACCTTCACACCATTACGGAGCAGCAATAGTGCCGTCGTCATTCCGGCTGGACCGCCGCCGACAATCACACAGTCGGTCTCGAAATTTTTATTCATGCGTACAGAATCCTCCTCAACATGCAATCATGCGAGTGTGGTCAATAACGTACGCGGACGACCCCTCGGTGGAGCCTTCGCCAGAAAACGCCTGCTCGATGCCGCACAGCGCCACTTTGAGGTCGGCGACCTGACCGAGATCTCTTCCCGTAACCTGGCGAATGAAGTCGGCGTCAGCCATACTCTGGTCAATTATTATTTCGGGTCAAGGGATGACCTCATTGCGGCGGCCGTTTCGTTGCGCGTAGCCCCTCACCACGTGATCGCCGCGGCAATAATGCCCGACGGGAAAATTGATCTCGCACGCCTCGCGCGCGGGCTGATAGCTGTATGGGAGCATCCTGAGCAAGGCGAGCAGCTCACCAAGTTCGCCCGCCAACTCATCGCTGGTGGCCCACACGCACAAGCGCTGTCGTCATACCTCCAGCACACCGTATTTGAAACGCTGACGGCGGAATTCGGCCAGCAGCGCGCCCGTCGCATAGCCACAGCGCTCATCGGTGTGATCTTCTCACGCTACGTACTCACATTGCCATCGATGACTGCGATGACCGAAGGGCAGGCCGCGACACATTTGCTGTCGATGATGCGCTGAACGATAGTCGCCTCGTGCGCGACTGGAGACTCAAGCAGTCGACCTACTTGTCAGCCAGAGCTCCGCCTGAGGATCCGCTAGAAGCAACGCACGTTCGAGGGATAGTTGCTGCAGGCTGCTGGCTGTCCAAGTACTGCGTCCCGTTGGGGTTAGTTCGCCTTGGGTAATTATCGAGGGCTGTGCAGCGCACGCGACAGTGCCGCTGCAGCGGCACGCGCCCCTCTCTGTCAACCTTGTTTGAGGCACCGGGACCGTCCCGAATAGTGTCGTAGAAGGCGGGAAAGAGTTCCCTTGACGAACGCAGTAATGACAGGACCCAGCTCGAGCGGGCAGGCTGTAGGGATGGAAAGGGATGGAAGATGTTCCCGATCCCCAAGTTCCCGAGCGTGCACGGCGGCGGACCTACACAGCCAAGTACAAACGCGACATTCTGACCGAGTATGACCGCCTCGATCGGCAGGGCCGCGGGGCGCTGCTCCGACGAGAAAAGCTGTATACCTCCTTGGTCAGCTCGTGGCGTGACCAGCGAGATAAAGGAGTGCTGGTTGCGCTGGCACGGCCGGCAGGAGCGCCACCTGCCAGCATCGCGGACAAGGACGCGGCCCGGCTGCTGAAAGAGAATCTCCGACTGTCGCGTGAGTTGGATACGGCGAGGCAGGTGATCGCGATCCAGGGAAAACTCTCGGCTCTGTTGGATCAACTCTCGACCAACAGCAGCGCGACGAAAACCAAGAAATAATCGACGCCACCATCACCAAACTCGTCCCGCTCGTCGGCACCAGGCACGCATGCCGAGCCGTGCGACGATCCCGGGCTACGCACTAGCGCCAGCACCCCCGCGCACCGCGGCCGCCCTCATCCCCGCGGCCCCGGCCGGAGCCGATGAAGCAGCCTCGGGCACTGACCGAGCCGGAGCGCAACGTCGTTCTGAAGGTCCTGCGGTCGAGCCGGTTCGTGGACAAAGCGCCGGCGGAGATCCAAGCGATCCTCCTCGACGAGGGCACCTACCTGTGCTCGGTGGCGACGATGTATCGCCTCCTCCGCGCTCACGGCGAGACCGGGGAACGTCGCGCTCAGCCGAGCACCCGGCACGCGTCAAGCCCGAACTCATCGCCACCGGACCCAACACGACCTGGTCGTGGGATATATCCAAGCTCAAGGGGCCGGCCAAATGGTCGTACTTCCATCTGTATGCGATCATCGACATTTACTCGCGGTACGTCGTCGGCTGGATGGTCGCGACCCGGGAATCTCACCAACTCGCCGCGCGGCTCCTGTTCGACACCATCGAGAAGCAAAACATTCGTCGAGACCAGCTGACAATCCACTCCGACAACGGGTCCTCGATGGCGTCAAAACCCGTCGCATTCCTGCTCGCCGACCTGGGCGTGACCAAGTCACACTCCCGCCCACATACGAGTAACGACAATCCATTTTCGGAGTCGCATTTCAAGATTTTGAAGTATTGGCCCGAGTTCCCCGACCGTTTCTACAGCCTCGCCGAAGCACGCTCATTCTGCACCGAATTCTACGACTGGTACAACGGCGAACATCGTCATTCGGGTATCGATCACCTCTGCCGCGAATTGCGGCACGGCGACGACCCGGTTCGACTCATGCGTTTTGGGATACGCCTGACGACGAAGCACGCCGGCGCCACTTTGCACGACGAGCGTTCCGCGGATGTGCGCCCAAGGCGGGTCGGCGGTCATATCTATGTCGCACTTTCGAAGCGCAAGCGTCTCGCCGATGCGCGTCGCCGGGCCGAGCATCACCTCGATCAGGTCCCGCACCTGCCCGTCGGGCTTGGGTCCCATCCTGCCCTCTGCTGTGCGCCAGTCGCGGGCCGCGAGGCGGATTGCGGCTACCTGATCCGGCGTAAGCGCCTTCGGGGTGTGCTGGGGCTTCTTCATCCGCGAGGTTTCCTTCACCGGATTGCGTGCGATGATTCCCCGCCGCACGGCAAACCCCAGCACCATGCTGAGGATCGTGCGGGAGTGCTTGGCCCGCGCGTACGAGATCGCGCGCTGCACCTTCAGGAAAAGCTCAATGCGGCCGACGGTCACTTCCCGAACCGTGAAGTGCTCGAAAAAGGGAAGCACAAGCCCGCGAAGCTCGTACTCGTAGACGGTTTTTGTACCGTTCGCGCGGTCGACGTCGAGCATCAGGTCCTCCAGCCAGGCCTCGGCCAGCATTCTGAACGGCGAGCGTGCGTTCGCTGAGTCGCCGACGTTACCGACGTTACCGACGCGCATCCGCGTGGCCAGCTCGACCTTGAGCGCGGTCTCCGCCGCGTTGCGACTCGAGCCGGTAGCGGTGACTTGCCTCGACTGACCGTCCCAGTCGCGAAAACGAGCCATCGCCCGGAAACGCCCTGCACCGACCTCGGTTGTCTTTATCGCGCCGAACGTGCTGATCGGCAGTCGGGGTCGGCCGGCCATCAGCGCTCGCCCCCGCGGCCGCCCATGGACGGGACGGGCTCGTGAAGACCGTCCAGCCACCGAAGAACATCGGAAACGCGATAGCGAATCTCCCGTCCGACTCGAATGCCGGATGGGCCGCGGCCATCGGTACGCAGGTCGTAGATCGCCTGCACGTGCACGCCGAGATACTTGGCGAGCTCGCTCGTCGTGAGTACGGGTTCCAAACCGAGCCCGAGAGACTTGTAGCATCCATAACCCGTAGGTGCCCAAGGTCACACTAGGTGAATCGAACTGGGTCGCGTACCTTCTTTCCGAGCACCCACAGGGGTCGGGCGCCGCGGAATAAACGTTGAATAAGCGTTGAGTGAATCAAGTCTTGCCCCATCAGTGAGGACAAGAAACCCTGGTCAGACTTTTTTTTGGTGCCCCCGGTAGGAATCGAACCTACGACAATCGGATTAGAAGGCCGGTGCTCTATCCACTGAGCTACGGGGGCGGGACTGGTCAAGGTTATCAACCCCTAGGCTGAGCTCACACCAACCGTCCTATCCACTCCAGGAGCACCATGACCAATCAGGCACACCGAAAGTCCGTTGACGGTCAACCGGCGGAGAAACCGCCAGGGAAACCGGCGGGGCCATCGAGCACACTCGGGTCGGTTCTCGGCACCAGCGCACTCCTGCTGCTCAGTGTCGGACTCGCGTGGGTGCTCGGCGTCATGGGAATCTTTCTGGCTGTGACAAACTGCTCAGCCGCCGACTGTACCGGGCTGACAATCGGCTCGGGCATCGCTACCTTCGGCCCAGCGTCAGTTGTTCTCATCAGCATCGTGATCTCGATCGTTCGGATGGTTCAGCGGCGCCGTGCGTTCTGGGTTCCGATCATCGGCATGGTCGTGGCTGTGCTCATGACGGTTCTTGGTGGCACGGTCGTATTCATGACCATCGGCTGACGGACCGCTCAACCACTCGGCGTTCCCCTCCTCAGCGCAGGGCGGCCAGGTCGTCCATGACGGAGTAGCCGGGCACGATCGGCACGGGCGCACTGCTGCGCACGAGCGACGCGATATCGCGGCCCAGCTCGGCGGTCGAGAAGCCCATACCCGGGCCGGCGGTCGCCGGCAACTGGGCCAGAACGTAGACGGCGGCGGCCTCGATGGCCCGCGCAGCGTCGGCCTCGCCGAGGTGGGCGAGGCACATGGCGGTAGACAGTATCGCGCCGATCGGGTTCGCCCAGCCGCGACCGGCTATGTCGGGCGCGGAGCCGTGAATGGCCTCGAACATGCTTGGTCCGGACCCGTCGAGGTTCAGGTTCGCGCTCGCGGCGACGCCGAGGCCACCCTGGATGGCCGCGCCGAGATCGGTAATGATGTCGCCGAACAGATTGTCGGTGACGACCACGTTGAACCGTTCCGGAGTGGTCGGCAGGTAAAAGCAGAAAGCGTCGACGTGCACGTAGTCCACGGGAACGGTCGGAAAGCGCCCGCTGAGGTCGTCGACCGTCGACTGCCAGAGGGTACCGGCCTCGACCAGGATGTTCTTCTTGTGGCACAGGGTCAGCGTGCCACCCCGACGCTCGGCCAGGCGAAATGCGAACTCGACCACGCGCTCAACGCCCATGCGGGTATTGACGGATTCCTGCACGGCCACGGCGTGCGGGGTACCGGCGTGCACGGTCGATCCCCGCCCCACGTAGGAGCCCTCGGTGTTCTCTCGCACGATCACGAGGTCGCAGCGTTCCGGGGTAAGGCCGGCGATCGGTGTAACCACACCCGGATAAAGCTTGACCGGGCGCAGGTTCACGGCCTGCTGAAAAGTGCGTCGCATCTCGAGAATGAACCCGCGTTCCAGAATGCCGGGCGCGACGGCGGGATCGCCCATCGCGCCGAACAGAATGGCGTCCTGTGCGCGGAGCTGCTCCCGCAGGGCCGGAGTCCAGAGTTCGCCGGTGGCCAGGTAGTGCCGGGCGCCGGCTGAGATCTCGATGAGTTCGGTGCTAAAACCGAACACCGACTCTGCTGCCACGAGCACGTCGAGGGAAGCATCAATGACCTCGGGGCCGATGCCGTCACCGCGAATCACGGCCAGCCGGTGGACTCTCGCTGTGCTGGTCATCGTTTCTCCCATTGATAGATTCGTGCCGAGGCAGGTCATTGACCTGATCATCGGCGCTCGATACTCTAGTTAGGTTACTGGTCAGACCAGTAGGAAGACCAGTACCTCCCGTCGCAATGACAGAAAGCGGTCCCGTGACTTTGTTCTCGATTCCCTACCCTGCCGGGCTCCCCATCGGCGAGCGCTGGGTGGATTGCCCCGAGCAGGCGGAAATCGTGTTCCCATTCGACGGCTCTCCCGTCGCGCTGTCGCCGGTCGGCACTGCGGCGCAAGCCTCGCTCGCAGTGGACGCTGCCGCCTCGGTGCGCGCGGAACTGGCCGGGCTGAGCACGGGCATCCGTCGTACCCTGCTCGTCGGTATTCATGACGCGCTCGCCGAGCGCACGGCAGAATTCGAGCAGCTGCTCGTGCTCGAGACCGGCAAACCGCTCGTGGACTGCCGCACCGAGGTGGCCCGCGCCCTCACAACATGGTCGGCGAGCGTCGAAGAAGTCGCGCACCAGCACGGCGAGACCGTTCCCCTTGACCTGCAGCCGAGCGGTGTGGGAATGATCGGCTACTGGACGCGGCGGCCGGCCGGAATCGTCGTGGGCATCACCGGCTTCAACTATCCGCTACTGCTGGCCAGCCACAAACTGGCCCCGGCGATTGCGGCGGGCTGCCCGATCATCATCAAGCCGGCACCGAACACCCCGCTGTCGACGCTGTGGGCGGTCGACCTGATCCGCGGCGTACTGCGCGAACACGGAGTGTCGTCCGCTGCCGTTCAGCTCGTCACCGGGGGCATCGATGTCGGCGAGGCGCTTGTGCGCGATCCGCGGGTGGCCGTGGTGTCCTTCACCGGATCGGCCGCCGTCGGGCACCAGATCGCCCGCTCGGCGGCACCGCGCAAGGTCGTGCTGGAGCTCGGCGCCAACACCGCCCTGATCGTGGCGAGCGATGCCGACATCGAGAAGGCCGTCGACGCGGTGATTCGCGGTGGTTTCTATGCCAACGGCCAGGCCTGCATTTCGGTGCAGCGCATTATGGTGCACGATGCGATCGCCGACGAATTCGAGCGGATGCTGCTGGCCCGCCTCCCCGAAGTGCTGGTTGGTGACCCGCGCGAGGACAGCACGCGGGTGGCGCCGGTCATCAATGAGGCCGCCACCCGGCGCATTCTGGCCTGGATCGCAGCCGTTCTGGCCGGCGGGGGCCGAGTGCTGGCCGGCGGTCACCTGGTCGAGCGCAGCATTGCGCCGACCGTGCTGGCCGACGTTTCGCCGGATGCCCAGGCCTGGTGCGAAGAGATCTTCGGACCGGTCGTCATTCTGCAGCGCGTCTCCGACCTCGGGTCGGCGATCGAACTGGTCAACCGCTCGCGCTACGGCCTGCAGGCCGCGATCTACACGAGTTCACTGCAACGAGCGTTTCGCGCCATCAATGAGCTCGATGTCGGCGGCGTCGTGGTCAACGAGATTCCCGGATTTCGCTCCGACATCATGCCTTATGGCGGCGTAAAAGACTCCGGCACGGGCCGGGAAGGACCGCGATTCGCCATCGAGGAGTTCACCGTCACCCGCATGGCAATGATCCGCCCGTAACCCGCAACCCATTCAGAAGGAATTACCGTGGACTACACCCAACTGTTCCAGTTTTCCGGTCGCCGCGTTCTCGTGATCGGGGCCGGCAGCGGCATCGGACGGGAGAGCGCCCTTGCCCTGCACGCGCACGGAGCCACGGTCATCTGCGCCGACCGCGATGCGCACAGCGCGGCGGCCACCGCGGCCAGCCTTGGCGACGGTTCGAGCTCGCTGCAACTCGACGTGCTCGACCAGGCGGCCGTTCAGGCCGTTGCTCGAGACCTGCCCGATCTCGCCGCCCTCGTCTTCACCGCCGCGACCAACGTGCGCAAACGCATCGCGGACTACACCCTCGATGAATTCGACCGCGTGGTGAACCTCAACCTGCGAGCCGCCTTCGTGCTCATCCAGGCCTTTGCACCGGCCATGGCCACCCGGGGCTGCGGCAGCATCATCGGCTTCGCCTCGATTCGGGCGGTCACGGTTGAGCCGGGCCAGGGCGTCTACGCTGCGACCAAGGCCGGGCTGGTGCAGTTGCTTCGCACGGCCGCGGCCGAATACGGACCGGCCGGGGTGCGCGTGAACGCGATCTCCCCCGGCGTCGTGGAAACCCCGCTGACAGCGCAGATCAAGAACAATCCCGACTGGTACAACGCCTACGCCGCCAAGAGCGCGCTCGGCCGCTGGTCGAGCCCGGGCGAGTTGGCCGGTGCCGTGGTCTATCTCGCCTCGGACGCGTCGCGGTTTGTCACCGGGTCGGTGCTCACCGTCGACGGCGGCTGGACCGCGGTCGACGGCCGCTTCGACCCGCCGAACGCTTAGCGCGCCAGCTGACCCACGGCCACCCGAATCAGTACGCCCGTGGACGACGACCGTGCCGCACTGCGGGCAGCACGGGTGGATTGTTCGCGCCGAAAAGGCGCGCCACAGCAGTGTCGAAACATTCGCAACTTCGCGCCCCCGTCTCTTGACAGGCGCCGGCGCATCCACTATTTTTTTACTATGTGCGAATGTTGCACAGGGTGTGCGAAGAACGCTCACTCCTGAATAAGTCAAGGAGGACTTATGCGGAACAAGCGGATAGCGACAGCAGTGGCCACAGCCCTCATCGCGGTGTCGATGACGGCGTGCACTCCAGCGCCGACCGATGCTGAGCGTGAGGCCACGATTCGGGTGTGGAATCCTCAGGATCAGTGGCGCAAGACGTCGTCCTTCTACCAGGACAACGTCGCCGACTTTGAGAAGAAGTACCCGAACGTGACCGTCGAGTACGTCGATATCCCCTACGGACAGTACGAGGCCCGGTATACGGCTGGTTTTGCCAGCGGACGGGACGCACCCGATATTTTCATGGGGCAAGTGTCGTACTACGGCGGCGCCCTGGGCATCGCCGCCGAAGCCCCCGACGACCTTCAAACGCTGTGGGACGACAAGCTCACTCCCGTCACGAGCAAGAACTTTCAGATCGACGGAGCCTGGCACGGCTACCCAGTCAGCACCGACTTGGGCATGCAGCTTTACTACAACCAGGACCAGTTCGTCGAGGTAGGGCTGGACCCGGCCGAGCCGCCCCAGACTTTTGAGGAACTGCGCGAGTATGCGCAGGCACTGGCCATCCGGGACGGCGACAAGGTCACACGCAACGGCATGGCGCTTCGTTATTCGGGCAACCCGACCGGAATCGTTGACAAAGCCCTCCCGTACATTCACGCTTTTGGAGGCCGCCTCTATGCCGAGGACCAGTCAACCGCAGAAGGCTTCCTTAACAGCGATGAGACCGTCGCCGGAATTCAGTACATGCAAGACCTCGTTGAGAAGGATCAGGTGTCCAGCCTTGAACTCGGCGTGCCGGACGACACCTTCGCCCAGGGGCTCTCGTCCATGACCTTTCGCGAAGGGTGGTACGAGGGCTGGCTGGAACAAAATGCGCCGCAGGTGAACTTTGCCGTCGTTCCCTATCCGGATGGTGAAGCAGGCTACCCGCAGGTGAGCCTGCTCTTCAACTGGGCCTGGATGGTCAACGACAACAGCCCCAACAAAGACATCGCCTGGGACTGGATGCGCACAGTCTCCGATCCGGAGCTCGACCTGGAGCTCGCCCAACTCGAGGGCTACATGCCGGTGTGGACTGAAAATTTTTCCGACCCGTGGGTGACGGAGCGCAGTGATTTCAATGCGGTCGAAAGACAGATCAGTGAGGGCGCCGGCCCGACCTACGATGCCCCGTACACAAACCAGATCGCCGTGACGATCGGAGCCGCCATCGAATCCGCTCTGCAGGGGGCCGACGTGCGAGAGAGCCTCGACGGTGCCGTAGCCGAGGTGGATTCACTTCTGGAACGCGGCGAGCGGTAGGGTGCGTCGTGGTCACGACGATCTCCCCCACGACAGAACCCTCCGTGGCACCGCCTTCGACCCGTCCAGCGGTGAAGTCCAGATCAGCCAAGTCACGTCGAAGTACTATCCGTGCCTATGCCTTCCTGGCGCCGACTCTCTTCTTCGTCGTCTTGTTGTTCATCATCCCGCTCGGTTACAACATTTTGATCAGCTTCTACGACTGGTCGGTTATCGGCCGGCGCGATTTCATCTGGCTGGACAATTACACGTCCGTCCTCACGAGTGATCGTTTTCTCAACGCAGCCGGGAACACCGTCTACTTCACATTTCTGACGGTACCAATCGGAATAGTCCTCTCGCTCGTCGTCGCGTTGGGTTTCAACGCCCTGACGATCACGAGGGGAGCAAGCCTGGTGCGCGCGCTCTACTTTGCTCCGGTCGTCGCCTCCCTCACCGCCGTCGCCTTCGTCTGGCTGTGGATCTTCAATCCCGCCTACGGCCTGGCAAACGACATCCTGGGCGGTCTGGGTATCTCCGGGCAGGAATGGCTCACGTCAGAAGCCCAATCTATCCCCTCCCTCGCCGTCATGTATGTGTGGGCACGGCTTGGATTCAACGTCATCATTCTGCTCGCCGGGTTGAACGCGATTGATCGTTCGTACTACGAAGCAGCCCGCCTGGATGGCGCGGGACCCATCAGATTGCTGTGGTCCGTGACCCTGCCACTGCTCAACCGGCAGCTGGTCCTGGTCGCGAGCGTCGAGGTGATGAATGCGTTAAAGCTGTTCGAACTTCCTTTCGTAGCGACGAGCGGTGGGCCGGTCGGCTCCAGCCGGTCCATGGTGATGGAAATTTACGAGCTCGCCTTTCGCCTCGATCGTTGGGGTGAGTCGGCCGTCTACGTTGTCGCGCTGTTCGTCTTCCTCGTGCTCGTCACCGGCATCATCCGCAAGGTCTTTACGAAGGACATCTCAGAGTGACCACCCCGACCGATCTCGCATCCGCTTCTCCGACAGCAGAAGGTCGCAGCACTAGTGCCGGAGCAGAAAAACGCGCCGTCAACGCTCCCCGCCGGCCTCGGCGCCGCACCAAGGGATCCATCAAACAGGTCGGCCTCTTTTCCGCCCTGCTCCTTGGCAGCTTCGTCATGCTCCTGCCTCTGGCATGGGTGGCCCTGTCGTCGCTCAAGGCTCCCGACGAGATCCTTCAGCTTCCAGTGAAGTGGCTTCCGGACAACTTCTTCAATTTCAGCAATTACGTGCAACTCTTTGCGCAATACGACTTCGGTCGATACATCGTCAACTCGTTCGTGGTCACCGGGATCGGAATCGTCACGAGCTTGGTTATCGCGCTCCTCGGTGCGTATGCCTTCGCCTACTTCACCTTTCCATTCAAAGAACCGCTGTTTCTCGTGGTGCTCGCGCTGTTCATGGTTCCGCAGGAAGCACTCGTGATTCCGATGTACCTGATGATCTCCGGCGCAGGCCTGACCAACACCTATGTCGGGTTGGCCTTTCCCGATCTGTTCACTGTTCTCGGGCTGTACCTTCTGCGCCAATTCATGGAGGGTATTCCCTACAGCTATGTCGAGGCGGCCCGGGTTGACGGTGCGAGCGACCTACGAATTCTGATCCGGATCATCACACCGATGGTGGCGCCGGCAATCGTGGTGTTCATCATCATCAAGTTCATGTTCACCTGGAATACCTTTCTCTGGCCGATGCTCGTGGCCCAGAACGAGTCGATGTATACCGTCACTGTTGGACTCGTCAACTTTGCCGGGGGCGAGTTCAACCAGTGGAACCTGATCAACGCCGCGACCATGATCAGCATGATTCCGACGATCATTCTGTTCATCACCCTGCAGCGGTACCTCGTCAAGGGTGTCGCGATGAGCGGCATGAAATAGCCACCCACATTTTCCAACCAACAGACAAAAGGAACACTATGACGCAGCTTCTCGAAAACAAGACCGCCCTGATCACCGGTGGGGGTGTCGGAATCGGTCGAGAGATCGCCCTACAGTTTGCCGATTCCGGTGCCCGGATCGCCGTAACATACCGTACGCACGCGCCAGACGATGATTTCGTCAATCGGATCGAGGCTGCGACCGGCTCGCCGCTCGTGGCCGTCGGCCTCGAGGCAACCGACGAAGGCGCGGTGCAGGCAGCCTTCGCTACGATTAATCGCGATCTGGGTGGCCTCGATATTCTCGTAAATAATGTCGGCGGTCTCGTGCAGCGTTCCAGCATTGGCGAGATGAGCTTCGAACTGTGGCGAACGGTTATGGCAACCAACCTCGACAGCACCTTTCTGGCGACCCACTACGCGATGCCGTTCATCCGAGATGGCGGGCGCATCATCAACGTCGCCTCTCTCGCGGGAATCAACGGTGCACACAGCGGTGCAACGGCTTATGCGGCGTCCAAGGCAGCCATGTTCGGATTCACCCGCGGATTAGCCAAGGAGGTGGCGCCACGGAACATCACTGTCAACGCACTGGCCCCCGGCTTCATCGAGGCGACCCCCTTCCACGACACGTTCACGACCGCGGAATCGAAACGGGTCACCCTCAGCACAATTCCGCTGCAGCGCGCCGGCATTCCAGCGGATGTGGCTGGTCCAGCTCTTTGGCTCGCGTCTGAGCTGTCAGCGTTCGTGACTGGCACGACCGTGAACATCAACGGCGGAGCGTACTTCGCCTAGGCGACGGCCTGATGATCACGTCGCGACTTATTCATCCACAGATTCTTGGCGCGCTGGCTGGAGCAGGCCACGGATCAACCGTGCTGATCACGGACGGGCATTATCCGGCGCGCACGGCCGTCGGTCCCAACGCCACGACGGTCCACCTCAATCTGGAGGCGGGAGTGCCCACCGTTCCCGATGTCCTATGCCTGATTCTAGAGTCGATCCCGGTGGAGAAAATCACCATGATTCGTCCTGCGCCCGACGCCATTCCGAGCCAGGTCCAGGACGAGGTCGTCGAAACCATCGCGGGGATGGTCACCGCCGATTTCGTGGATCGCTTCACGTTCTACACTGTTGCGCGATCACCCGACCTGGCCCTGTGCATCGTCACCGGCGACGTCCGACGGTTCGCGAACGTGCTCCTGACGGTCGGCGTACTGGGATCGACTCCCCGGTGGCGGCCCGAAACAGGGGCACCGACGCGGTGACGGTGAATCGGTAACATGAGGTGGAGCGGCACGATCGTCGTACCCGCACCGGGCACGCCCGGTGAAGGCAATAGCCATCAGTGATCCGGGCTGTCGGCGGAGTTGAATCGGGAGATGGACGGATGAGCCAAACAGTCAGGCGCGCTATCGAAATTCTCGAATTCTGCAGCGTGCACCCACGTGAACTCAAAGAGGTCGCTGCGGAAATGGGTGTTCATCGCACCACGGCGCTGCGTTTAGTGCAAACCCTGACCGCGGGCGGTTTCGTGCGCCGTGATGAACTCGGGCGGTACGGCGTGGGCTTTCGATTGGCAGGACTCGCACAACGTGCCCTCGACCAATTCGATCTGCGCAGCGTCGTTCATCCGCACATTGTTGCACTGGGCGATCGGCTCGGTCACACCATCCAATTCGCCGTCCCGCAAGGCGACCACATCATCTACGTCGACAAGATCGAACCGGCGCAGGCGATCAGTCTCAACACCCGGATTGGCGATTTCGTCGTCATCCACACCGCAGGCGTGAGTAAGGCAACGCTCGCCAACCTCCCGCCCGAACAGCGTGACGCCATCATCGCTCAAGCGACCTTTGAGAAGTTCACCCCGACCACTATCACGGCGAGGAAGGATTTCCTCGTCCTCCTGGAAACTGTGCGGGAGCAGGGATGGGCAACGGACGACGGCGAGTTTGAATCCTTCACCAATTGCATCGCAGCGCCGGTTTGGGACCATGCGAACGCCGTCGTTGGTGGCATTTCCGTCACGGCGTTCAAGAACAAGGCAGATCTGACTCAACTCAGAAAGCTACTGCCAGAACTCCTCGCGACGACAACGACAATCTCCAAGGAACTCGGGTGGCGCCCACCCGGAGAAACCGAGGAGACCAGCGGCCACCCCCTGACCGACGAATAGCCCCGTGGGCGGGGCTCCTCGAGGCCAGCCGAAGGGAGCCGGTCGGTTAGTGAGCCGGCTCGTGAACGGTGTGAAACGGCCAGAGCGGGTCGGACGACGCCGGCCGCGACTGCTCGTACCAGTGGGTGGCCCGCAGAACCGCCAGATCTTCGAACCGGCGCCCGGCAATGTGCAGCCCGATCGGGCGACCGTCGGCCGTGAATCCGCAGTTCACCGAGCTGGCTGGTTGCTCCGAGAAGTTGTACGGCGCGGTAAACGCGATGTGGTCGAGCGAGGTGGCCGCATCATTGGTCGGCATCGGCCACTCCGCCGGAAACGCGGCGACCGGTGACACCGGCGACAGCACGACGTCATACGGCGCCGTGGCCGCGACGGTCGCCGCGCGCAGGTCCTGAATGCTCTGGTAACACCGCACCACCTCGGTGCCCGACACGCCAGCGCCACCCAGCACCCAGTCCCGAATGAAGTCGAGAACCATCGCCTGCCGGGCCGGTTGGAGCACCTCATAGTCGGCGAGGGAACGCACCCGCAGAAACAGGTCGAGGTCGGCGAGGTACTTCTCGGTCATCGGCGGGGCGATCTCCTCCACGATCGCGCCGGCCGCTGCGAAGCGTTCCACTGCCTGCAAAACGGATGCCGCCACCTCCGGGTCGGTCGCCATACCCGCTCCGCCGGCCAGGTGGTACCCGACCCGCAGTCCCGCGACCCCGTCGCCGCCGCAGTGCACGTCGGTCCAGTCCAGGTTCTGCTCGCCGAGACTGGTGTAGTCGCGCGGGTCTGGCTGGGTGAGCACGCCCATGAGCAGGGCGGCGTCATCCACTGTTCTGGTCAGCGGCCCGGCCACCCGGCCCATGTACGGCGGGTCAACGGCGATGCGGCCGAAACTCGGTTTCAGGGTCACGAGCCCCAGCCAGGTGGCCGGCAGTCGCAGGGAGCCGCCGATGTCGGAGCCGGTGTGTAGCGGACCGATTCCGGCCGCGGCCGCAGCGCCCGCGCCGGCGCTTGACCCGCCGACGGTCCAGGCCGGGTTCCACGGGCTGCGGGTGATTCCGTGCAGGCTCGACACGCCGGAGGAGAGCATGCCGTAGTCGGGCATGACCGTGACGCCGAAGATGACCCCGCCGGCCTCGCGGATGCGCGCGGCGCTCGGCCCGTCTTCGGTCGCGACGACGGCGTCGAACTTGGCGGCGGTGCCGGACGGCTGGCTGAAGCCGCGCACGGCCACATTTTCCTTGATACTGGTGGGTACGCCGTCGATGGTGCCGAGCGGATGCCCAGCGGCCCAGCGCCGTTCGCTGGCCGCGGCCGCATCGAGCGCTCCGACCCGATCGAGGCCCCAAAAGCAGTTCAACTCGGGCTGCAGCCGCTCGGCTTTGTCGACTACCGCAAGCGTCACCTCCACCGGAGAGAGGTCGCCGCTGCGGTAGCGCGCTACGAGCTCGGTCGCCGACAGGCATTCGATTGGCGCGGTATTGGTCATGCTGGCAACTCCAATGGGTCAGGTGCGGGTTCAGGGAGCGACTCGGCGTGCCAGCTCGTGCATAGACGGCGTGGCGCTGACCAGTTGGCGCGTGTACGGGTGCAACGGACTGTCGTAGACGTCGGCGGTGGGCCCGCATTCGACGATGCGACCGTCGGAGATGACGGCCACGGTGTCGCAGAGGTGGCGAATAACACCGAGGTCGTGCGAGACGAACACGAGCGTGAGCTGGTATTCGTCGACCAGGTCGGCGAGCAGGTTCAGCACCTGGGCGCGCACCGACACGTCGAGGGCGCTGACCGCCTCGTCGGCCACCAGAACCCGGGGCCTGGTGATGAGGGCCCGTGCAATGGAGATGCGTTGCCGCTGGCCGCCGGAGAACTGGTGCGGATGCCGGTTCATCACATCGGCGTCGAGCCCGACCGCATTGAGCTGGGCCTCCACCCGGGCAAGGGCCTCGGCCCGATTGACATTGCGCAGGGGTTCGGCGACGATGTCACGCACCTTCATGCGCGGATCGAGGGACCCCATCGGGTCCTGGAACACGATCTGCACCTGGCTGCGAAAGTCGCGCAGGTGCCGTTCGGAGGCTCCCGCGATGGGTTGCCCGAGCACGTCGACCGTGCCGGTCGTCGGTTGGTCGAGGGCGCAGAGGATGCGCATGAGGGTGGATTTGCCGGAGCCGGACTCCCCCACGATGCCGAATCGCTGACCCTCGGCCACGTCGAAGGACACGTCGCGCAGACCATGCACGATGGGTGCCGTTGCGAACAGTCCGCCGCCGCGTCGTCGGTACTGCCGGCTGAGGTCGCGCACCGAGATGGCGGGCGCACCGGTCACCTCGTTGAAGATCACCGGAGGATCGCCCGGCTCGAGGCGCTGGTGGACGGCGCGGTGCGGCGGCCGGATTACCGCGGCGGCGGCATCCGTGTGAATCTGACGGGGCGCGGATACTGCCGCGGGTGGCCTGCCGACGACCGGCATCGACATGGTGTGCAGGCGGCCGCGGTCATCGACCGAGGAGAGGTCGGAGGCCGCGATCAGTTTTTGCGTGTACGGATGCTGCGGCGCGGTCAACACGCGCCCCACCGGCCCGTCTTCGACGATCTCGCCCCGGTACATCACGAGCACCCGCTGGCAGACTTCGGCGACCACGGCGATGTCGTGGGTGATCAGCAGCAGCGCGGTGCCGCGCTCGGTGACGAGGTTGCCGATGAGCTTCAGCACCTCGGCCTGCACCGTGACGTCGAGGGCCGTGGTCGGTTCGTCGCAGAGCAACAAAAGCGGGTCGTTGGCCATGGCCATCGCCAGCATCACCCGCTGGCGTTGCCCGCCGGAGAGCTGGTGCGGAAAGGCGAGGGCCGCTTCGGCAGGGTTGGGTAGTTTGACCAGGGCCAGTAGCTCAACGGCCCGCTGCCGAGCCTGGCGCCGCCCGGTTTCGGTATGGTGCACGGTCATGATCTCGGCAACCTGGGTGCCGACCCGCATGAGCGGGTTCAGGGCAGTCATCGGTTCCTGAAAAACCATGGCCATGGTGGTGCCGCGCAATTGGTTCAGGCGGCGTTCGGGCGCGGTGAGCAGGTCGGCGTCGACCCCGTTCAGCCGAATCGTGCCGGTGGCCGTGAGGGTTTCCGGCAGCAGCCCCATTACGGAGGTCGCGGTGAGCGACTTTCCCGACCCGGATTCCCCGATCAGGCCCACCCGTTCGCCGGCGGAGATGTCGAAGCTGATGCCGTGCAGCAGGTCGGCGAAGGGCGAGGCAACCCGTAGGTCGTTTACGCTGAGGGTAGGCACGGTCATCGATTCACCTGCATTCTGGGGTCGAAGCGATCGCGGAGGCCATCCCCGAGCAGGTTGAAGCCGAGCACCGCGATGGCGATGGCGATTCCCGGCCAGACGATGAGCAGCGGTTCAATGAACAGATAACCCTGGGCATCCTGCAGCATGCGGCCCCACGACGGGGTCGGCGGCGGGGTGCCGAGCCCCAGATAGGAGAGGGCTGCTTCGGCGAGAACGGCGATGCCGAAGGAGACCGACGCCTGCACGATGAGCATGCCGCTGATATTGGGCAGAATGTGCCGCATGCCGATGAAGAGGCCGCTCTTGCCCGAGGCGCGGGCGGCCTGCACGTATTCACGGCTCATGATCTGCATGGTGCCGCTGCGGGCGATGAGGGCGAACGCCGGTGCCGTGCCGATGCCGAGGGCCACCATGGCCGTGACGGTGCCGGCGCCGAAGATGGCACCGAAGATGATTGCGAGCAGCAGGGCCGGGAAGGCGAGCGAGATGTCGTTGCCGCGCATCATGAACTGGTCGAGTCGGCCCGGATTCATGCCGGCCACGATACCGAACGGCACGCCGAGCACGGCCGCGATCCCGACCGCGACCGTACCCACGAGCAGTGAGATCTGTGCGCCGCGCAGAATGGAGCTGAAGACGTCTCGCCCGAAACTGTCGGTGCCCAGCAGATGTTCGGCGCCGGGCGGGCGCAGGATGGAATCGGAGAAGACGCCTTCGGGATCGAACGGGGTCCAGAAAGCCGAGACGACGGCGGCCAGCACGACGAGGCCGATGAGCACGAGTCCGGCCCAGAGCGTGGCTCGGCCGCTGTGACCGGCAGCACGTCGCGTCGGCGTCCTTGGCTTGATGGCGGTCATGTGGCGCTCCGGAGTCGGGGATCGATCACGGTGAAGGCGAGGTCGACCAGAAAGTTCAGCGCCAGCACGAACACGACCAGTACGAGCACGATGCCCTGAACGGCGGGCAGGTCGCGCAGGGCGACCTTGTCGAGCAGCAGGCTGCCGAGGCCGGGAATGCTGAACACCCGCTCGATCACGACGGCGCCGACCAAAAGGGTGGCAATCTGCAGGCCGAGCACGGTCATCACCGGAACGGCAGCGTTCCGCAGCCCGTGCCGAAACAGTGCCCGCCCCGCGCCGAGGCCTTTGGCCCTGGCGGTGCGGATGAAGTCTTCCCGCATGACCTCCAAAACGGATGAGCGCACGTAGCGGCTGAGCACGGCACCCTGCACACTGCCGAGGGCGATCGCGGGGAGGATCAGGTGCTCGAGGAATCCGCCGAAGTCCTCGCCGGGGTCGACCCAGCCGCCCGCCGGTAGCCAGCGGAGCGTCACGGCGAAGACGGTGACGAGCAGCATCCCGGCCAGAAACCCCGGCACGGCGACGCCGATCTGGCTGATGCCGGAGAGAATCGCTCCGTCGGGCTTTCGCTGCCTGACTGCGGTCAGGATTCCGAACGGGATCGCAAACAGCAGGGCGAGCACGACGCTGGTCAGCACCAGGATCACGGTGATGCCGAGGGCATCCGTTATTTCGGGCCCGATCGGCTGACGCGACACAGTGGAGGTGCCGAAGTCGCCGATGAGCACGTGCCCGAACCAGTCCAGGTAGCGCACGATCGCGGGGCGGTCGAGACCCATCAGTGTGGCTTGCGCTGCAACATCCGCTTCACTCGCCTGCACGCCCAGGGCGATGCGTGCGGCGTTGCCGGGCAGAATCGACAGCATCAAAAACGTCACGATTGAGGCCACGACGACCGTGGTGGCGAACACGCCGATGCGGCGCAGAACCACAAGAACCATAACTTTCCTCTGCCTGTTTCACACCAACCGTACGCGTTCCGGCAACCTCGCCCTATCGTGCGATGGTCGACAGGTCCAGCGCGAGGCTCGGCGTGTTCTTGGGCACCCCGAGCAGGTCAGCGTCGGCGAGGGAGATGGCCGGCTGCAGATAGAGCCAATCTGCGGCGGCTTCCTCGGCCATGGTGGTCGTGGCCTCCTTCATCAGTTCGATGTAGGTGGCCGGGTCGGCGGCATCCGCTTCGGCAAATTTGGTCATCACCTCGGGCGAGTTGTACCCCGCGTAGTAAGTGGGGGCGGCGAAGACCGTCACGTCACGCGGTTCACTGTGCATGATGAGCGACATGTCGTAGTCGTGGCCCGAGAAGACGTCATCGAGCCACACGGCGGGAAATTCGAGGGCCGTCACGTTGGCGGTGATGCCCACCTTGGCGAGCTGGTCCTTGACGACCTGCGCCCCGGCCACGGCGTACGGAAGGTTGGGAATCTTGAAAGCCACAGTCAGGTCGCTGACTCCGGCTTCGTCGAGCAGTTCGGTGGCTTTCTCGGGGTCGTAGGGGTACAGATCGGCCAGACCCTTGTCGTACCAGGGGTCGGTCGGCGGCACCATGGAGCCGATCAGCAGGCCGTAACCGCTGTTCGCCGTGTCCATGACGGCCTGACGGTCGATCGCATACATGACCGCCTGCCGCACCTGAACGTCACTGAATGCGTCGCTCGCGTTGTTCATCGACAGGGTAACCTCGCCCGTGCTGGCGCCCTCGAGCACCTGGAAGTCGGCGTTGGCCTTGAACTGGTCGACCAGCTGAAACTGCGAGATGCCCGAGATGAGGTTGATGTCGCCGCTCAGCAGGGCATTGGTCTGCGCTGTTGCGTCCGTGAAGTAGCGCAGGGTGACGTCGGTCATATAGGGGGCCTCGCCCCAGTAGTCGGTGTTGGCGGCAAGCACGAGGCTGTCCCCGGTTTTGAACGAGCTGACCGTGTACGGCCCGGTGCCTACCGGGGCCGTGGCCAGGTCAGCGATTCCGGATTCGGTGAACATCGTGCCGACCGGACCAGTCATATTGAAGAGCCAGCTGTTGCTCGGCTTTGACAGGGTGATGCGGGCCTCGGTGTCGCTGACGGCCTCGATGCTGGCGATCGGATCAAGGTAGGCCGGCCCGTTGGCGGTCCAGTTGTCCTTGACCCGTTCCAGGCTGAACTTGACGCTCTCGGCCGTGAACGGCGACCCGTCGGAAAAGGTCACGCCCTCGTGCAGCAGAAAGTCATAGACCAGGCCGTCGTCGCTGACGGTCCAGGATGTGGCGAGCAAGGGGATGATGGTGCCGTCGTTGTCGAGTTTCACCAGTCCCTCGTAGACGTTGTAGAGCAGTGCTTGTGGAATGGCGGCACCGGCGGTCGTGGTGTAGTCGAGGTTGCCGGGCGTGGCCAGCAGACCAACGGTCAACGATGTGTCCGGCTCCCCCTCGGCGGTCGTCGAACCGGTGGAACAACCGACCAGGGCCATCGACGCAACCATGACCGTGGCAATGCTGGCGAACAGGCTTCGCCGGGTGTGTGCCCTCATTCGAACGTGCCCCTCTGGTTCGGCTGGCCCGAAAACGAGCGGCCAGAAATACTGTGGAAATGTGCTGTCCATACCGGAGAAATACATGGTCAGACCAGTACACTCTGTACCAAAGTCAGCTTTACATGTAGATCTCAGATCGTCAAGATCGACCCCGATATTGACACCGCTTCAATTGGCGCCAGTTCTATGACGCCGGTCGCAACCTCGAGGGAGTGCCAATGACTCGCAAAGCCGCATTTACCGCCGTGAAAACTGTCAAAGCCTACGAACGCGTCGTCGAGCAGATCGAGTCAGCCATCAGCACACGCGACCTCCGCCCCGGCGATCGCCTGCCAAGCGAGCGCGAACTGATGCTCACCTTCGAAGTGAGCCGGTCGACCATCCGGGAGGCGCTGCGCGTACTCGAGAGCACAGGGCTGGTGCGCTCGCGGCCCGGCGACCCGCGCGGACCGGAGGTTCTGCAAGCGTCTCCGGCCATTCTCACCAAGACCGTGAACCGTTTGGTGCGCCTGGAAACCATCGCACTGTCGGAGCTCGTGGAGTTTCGCATCATGCTGGAGGACGCCGCCTGCACCCTGGCCGCGCAGCACCGCACCGAGGAGCAGCTGGAGGCGATGCGCGCCGCCGTAGACGCCATGCAGGCAGAGATCGCGCACGGTCCGGTCGCCTTCAGCCGAGCGGATGTCGCGTTCCACGCCAGCGTGTGGGCCGCCAGTGACAACCAGCTCATGCAGATCTGTGGGGAGGCAACCCGCGGCGCGCTCATCGACATGGTCACCGGCGGACTCGATCGTTCACCCGACTCGGCGGCCAAGATGGAATTGTCGCTGGCCCACGACCTGGAAATTCTGGCCGCGATCTCCGCGGGTGACGGGCCCACGGCCGGCCGGCTGGCGCGGTCATTCGTGATCGAGTACTACGGCGATGTGATCTCTCCGGAGGGCCGGGCAGTGCAGGGCGGCGTAGCGGGAGCGTGACCAACGAGCCGTAAACGTCAGAGCGCCTTGGCGGCCGCGACGAGCACCTGCGCGAGGGTGGGAACACCCGCCGCACGAAAAACCTCGGCACCGGCACCGTTGGTGATGATGACCGTGGGAGTGTTGCGAATGAGCAGCGCCTCGGCCTGCTCGGGTTCACCGGCCACGTCGATCTCGCGCATCGTCGCCCCGGGAACCAGCCGTTTCGCCTCGGCGAGGACCGCTCGCGTTTGCATGCACGGTTCGCAAAATGACGACGAATACAGTGTGAATTCCATCAGGGCCTCGCAGGTGGTGCGTTGAACATCGGTAGCCCTCAAGTTTACAGGCCCTGTCGCAGGCCACCGGTAGACTCGACGAATGACGAACAGCACGACTGGTACAGCACCGACAACATCCCCCGCGACCTCCCCGACGTCGAAAAGTCCCGACCGACTGGTTTGGATCGATTGCGAGATGACCGGGCTCGACCTGGACCGCGACGAACTCGTCGAGATTGCCGTCGTCATCACCGACTACGACCTCAATGTGCTTGACCCCGGCCTTGACATCATCATCAAGCCCAATGACTCCGCCCTCGAAAACATGGGCGACTTCGTGCGCAATATGCACACCTCCTCTGGTCTGATCACCGAGATTCCGGGCGGCGTCAGCGCCGCCGAGGCCGAGTTCCAGGTTCTCGAATATGTCTTGAAGTTCATCCCGTCCGAGCAAAAGGCTCCGCTGGCCGGCAACTCTATCGGCACCGACCGGGCCTTCCTCACCCGTTACATGCCGCGCCTTGACAACCAGCTGCACTACCGCAACGTCGACGTGTCCTCAATCAAGGAGCTCGCCCGACGCTGGTACCCGCGGGTGTACTTCAACGCCCCGGCGAAAGACGGGGGCCACCGCGCCCTCGCCGACATTCTTGAATCAATTCGCGAGCTCGCGTACTACCGTCAGACGGTGTTCGTGGCCGACCCGGGCCCGACCAGTGACGAGGCCAAGTCGCACGCGGCCGAAGTTGTGCACTTATTCGCCTCCGAGGTGTAATAGGATTGCTGAGTTGCCCCGCGTGAAATCGTGGGGACGCATGGTGGGTATAGCTCAGTTGGCAGAGCGCCTGGTTGTGGTCCAGGAGGTCGCGGGTTCAATCCCCGTTACTCACCCCAATGAAACACTGGCTTGTCGGGCGTCGAAGGCAGGCCGCGATGTTACAACTTGACGCGTCCGCATTCGAGCGCCTCGTCGTTGACGAACTCGATCTTCTGCCCGACGACATGGTCGACGGGCTCGACAACGTGATCTTCGTGGTCGAAGACCGTCCCGAAGACGGCACCCTCAACATCCTGGGCCTGTATGACGGGGTCGCCCTCACCGAGCGCGGCCAGTACGGCTTTGGTGAGATGCCCGATCGTATTGTGCTGTATCGTGAGCCGCTTTTGGCGATCTGCGAAACCCTGGACGACCTGCACGATGAAATTCACATCACCCTGGTGCATGAAATCGCCCATTTCTACGGCATTGATGACGACAGGCTGCACGAACTCGGCTGGGGCTGACTCCGAGCGGTCTAGCCTTGAAGAATGAGCTCCTTCCGTCCCGGCCGTCTCGTTGGCATTCTGGTCGGAACCGTGGTGATCCTCGGTTTCGGCGTCTACGGCCCCGCGACGCTGCTGGGGCCCCTGCCACCGGTCACCGCCTTCACGGTCACGCCCGCCGCCACGGCCACGGCACCCACTCCCCCGGTGCTTCCCGCCAACGGCGCGAGCGCAATCACCGTTCTCGCCGCCACGACCAGCGACGCGTCCGGCACGACGTCAACCCGCGCGGAGGGTTCGCAACCTTCGGCGCCGATCGCGGTCGCGGGCACGGCCGAGGCGCTTCCCCTGGCCTCCATTGCCAAAGTGGTGACCGCCCTCGTCGTTCTCGACGCGAAACCGATTGTGGCGGGCGAGTCTGGCCCGATCGTGACGCTCACGGCCGCCGATTTTCAGAGCTACCTCGACTACGACAAGGCCGGAGCGCGCTCGGTCGCTGTCTTCGCCGACGAGCAGTGGGCCGAACTCGAGCTACTGCAGGCGCTGCTGCTCGGATCGAGCAACAATCACGCCGATACCGTGGCCCGCTGGGCGTTCGGTTCGGTCGACGCCTACGTGGTGGCTGCCAACGCCTGGCTGTCCGACAACGGGCTGACCGGCACCTCCGTCGTCGACGCCACCGGGCTGCACGATGCGAGCGCCGGAACCGCCACCGATCTGGCCCACCTCGCCGGCCTGGCCGCGACCGACCCGATCGTGTCTTCGATGCTGGCCAGTCCTGCAACCGCTTTGGCGAACCGTCGCGGAGTGCAGAATACGACGTCGTACTTGCCCGAGGAGGGCATCACAGGCGTTTCGCGCAGCTATACGGATGCCGCCGGGGTCTGCTTTCTGTTCACCGCCACGGTCAGTGACGGCGCCTCAAGTTTCACGTTCTCCGGTGCGTTTATCGGTGAGCCGACCTATGATGCGCTCACGGCAGACCTGACCGCCCTCATGGCGAGCGCGCGGGCTGGCGTGGGACCGCTGCCGGTTCTGGCCGCCGGCGATGCCTATGCCACGTTCGAATCGGCGTGGGGCGATGAGGCCTCGGCCGTGGTCGGGGTGTCGCGCACCCGCTACGCCTGGCAGGCCACGACTCCCGAGGCCGCAACGGTCGAGCTCAAGGACTTCGCCACGGCCCGCACCGGCGCGAACGTGGGCCAGGTGCGGCTCACCGTTGCCGGGGAGAAACTCTCGGCGGCGCTGAAACTGGACCAGGGCATCGCCGACCCGGGGCCGGGCTGGCGGCTGCTGCATCCGATCGTGATGATCACGGCCCTGCTCGACCAGTAGTTCTACAGCGGCTCAACCTCGGTGTCGATGGGGTCGCTGTCGCCCTGGTCGAAGGCGTACCGTACGCGGAGTTGCCCGCTCACGTCACGTTCGTCGACCTCGTCGTACCAGAACACCGACTCGAGGCCGCCGACGGCGGCAACCATGCTGATGCGGGGCGCGTGTTTTCCCCGCACGAGCGCGCGGGAATCGATCTGACCCTCAAGCGGGCCGTCGATGAACTCGGCGATGTACAGGGTCGGGGTGTCACTGTCTGGGCTCATGGAAGCCAATCTAGTCCCGTGTGGCCTGCAGGCGAACCGTTGCCCGAATCTCGGGCGTTTCCCGTGAGAGGTAGCTGGCCCATTCCTGCTGCCACTGGTCCCAGTGGCTTCGAAAGGCTTCGCCGTCGCGACCCAGCGCGCGCCGTTTGCGCAGCTCGTCGTCCGCCGCAAGCCAGACACGCACGTCGCTGAGCGCTTCGTGCCGGGCGGCGAGGGTTCCGCAGCCCTCCACGATCAGCGGTCGGGCGGCGTCAAGCGGATGCCACTCCGCCGGCTCGTTCACGGCCCAGTCGTAACGCTGCCAGGCCGCGGGGCTTCCGCTGTATCGGGGTAGGAGAATGCACCGGTGCAGGTGCTCGACCGCCGCGTCGAGGCCGTCCCAGCCTGGGTAGATGTCGTCCATCCGCACCAGCTGCGGCGTGTTCGCGCCCGGCCAGTGGGCCACGAGGGCCTCGGCGAGGGTGCTCTTGCCGGCGCCGCTCGGCCCGTCGAGGAGCACGACCGGGTTCGGTCCGGCCGCGGCCAGGGCTCGCAGCAGCGGTGCCAGCAACGAGTTAATATTGGGGCTGGCTTCAGGCAAGAATAAAGCTCCAGGTCTCTGCCCACACCGCGACGCCGATGGCGATGCCGGCGATGGCAAATCCAATGGCGACGAGAGCGGCATCCGCTGCCCGAACGCGCGATGGCCTCGCCCACGTACGGGGCTCGTCGCTGCCGAAGCCGCGGGCTTCCATGGCCGTGGCGAGCTTACTGCCGCGTCGCACCGAGATGACGAGCAGGGAGAAGGCCGGGCCGAAGAACCGGCGGGCGGCGCCGCGCAGACCGCCGCCATCGCCGACCCCGCGGGCTCGCCGGGCAAGTCCGAGCGAATGCCAGTCGTCGATGAACATGCCCACGAGTCGCAGCCCGGCCAGTCCGCCGAGTACGAACCGAGCTGGCAGGCGCAGTACCTGGGCCAGGCCGTCGGCGAGATCGGTCGGGTCGGTCGTGGCAAGCAGAACGATGCCGGGCAGGCCGATCGCGAGCACTCTCAGCCCGATGGCCAGACCCAGCTGGGCGGAGCCCTCGGTCACCGAGATGAAGCCGAACTGCCAGAGCAGCGCGCCGGAGTCTTCACCGTAAAGAATCGTCGTGATCGATGCCATGGGCGCTGCGATCCAGACCGGCGCCGTGCGCAGCCAGAAATGGCGGGCGCTCAGGCCGCACCAGGCGAGTAGCACGGCCTCGAGCAGCAGGGCCACGCCCGCCGACACCCAGTCGATCGACAGCAGCAGCGCACAGCTCACGATGAGGGCAACGGCGAGCTTGGCCACCGGGTTGAGGCGGGCAACCACGCTGGGGCGGATGCTGGGGGTCATCAGGCTCACGGCTTGGCCACCCCCAGAGTGATCGGCGTGCCGAGTCGATACTCCTCATCTGCGAGAGCGCTGACGAACTGGGCGTCGTGGGTGACCGCAACGATTGCGGTGCCTTCGTCGAGCAGCTCGGCGAGCAGGCCCACGAGTTCCTGCCAGGTGCGGGAATCCTGCCCGAACGTCGGCTCATCGAGCACGAGCAGGCGAGGGCGGGTGGCGAGAACGGTGGCGACGGACATCCGTCTCTTTTCGCCGCCGGACAGGGTGAACGGGTTGGCGTCGGCGAGGTAGTCGAGCCGCAGCCGGTGCATGAGCTCGTCGACGCGGCTGGTCTGCTCAGCCGGGCTCAGTCCGAGGGCGTGCGGGCCGATAGTCAGGTCGCCGCGCACCGTGGCGGCCAGAAACTGGTGCTCGGGGTCTTGGAAGACGGCACCGATGCGGGTGAGCAGCTGCCGGGAGCGCCACCGGTGCGGCTCAGCCGGGATGCCAGCCGCCAGGCTGTCGCTCGCGCGCAGCGTTCCGCCGGCCGGTTTCAACAGACCGGCCAGGGTCAGGACGAGGGTGGACTTGCCGGCGCCGTTCGGCCCTGTCACGACGGTCGCCCTGCCGGCGTCGACGGAGAGGGTGATTCCGTCAGCGACAACGGATGCCGCGCGTCGGCCAAACGGAACACGCCCGACCGCGAGTCCCTCGGCCCGCAACAGGCTCTGAGGATTGCTGATCGGGTGCCGCACCGGAAACCGGGGTGGCAGGGCTGGCACCCAGACGCCGGCCTGAGCCAGCCGCTCGCCCTGGATGGCGAGAATCTCGCGCGTCGGCCCGTCGGCCAGCGCACCGCCGGTCGGGTCGAGCACGATGACGCGGTCGACGACGTCCTGCCAGACCTCAACGCGGTGTTCGATGACGACGAGGGTGGCCCCGGAATGGTCGAGAGAGCGCACGACGGCGTCACGCACCTCGATGACCCCGACCGGGTCGAGGTTCGCGGTCGGTTCGTCGAGCAGTAGTAGTCCGGGCTGCATGGCCAGCACACCGGCCAGGGCCAGGCGCTGTTTCTGGCCGCCACTCAGGCTCGACGTGGGATGGTCGAGCGGCAGGTTCAGACCGACCTCGGCAAGGGCACGCCGCACGCGCGGCCAGATCTCTGCCCGCGGAACAGCCAGGTTCTCGCAGCCGAACGCCACGTCGTCGCCGACCCGGGCGAGTACCACCTGGGAGTCCGGGTCCTGCAGCACGAGTCCGACCCGACCCCGCGCCGCGGCCGCGCGCCTGCCGTCAATGAGCAGACTGCCCGTCTCGTCGCCGTCCTCGGCGTCGCCGAGCACTCCGGCCAACGCGTGCACCAGGGTGCTCTTGCCGGCGCCGCTGGCCCCGAGCAGCAAGACCCGTTCGCCGGGCTCGATCCGCAGGTCGAGCCTCGACACCGCTTGGTTGTGGCGTCCGGCATGGCGCCAGCCCCAGCCTCGGGCTTCGATCTGCACGGGCCGAATCTGCGGGCCGCGAGCGGACGCGTGCGACGAAGGGGCTGGCATCCGCTTAACTGATCGCGGCGGGTGCGCGCGAACCTTCCCGGCCGGCGGCGAATCGGTTGAGCGCGCCGGTGCGGGCCAGGCCGCGCACGGCGAGCCAGGACAGCAGCCCGGCGAGCACAGTGCCCGATACGACGGCGGATACGAAGTAGACGGCCTTGAAACCGATATCCAGTGCCGCATAACTGACGGTCGTGTCGAGCAGCCCAACGGCCACGCCGGCGCCGGCGCCGGCGAGGAGGGCGACGCCGAGACGCCAGTTGGCGTACAAGAACAGGGCCAGCACGATCTCCGCGCCGAGGCCCTCGACGATGCCCCAGATGAGCGTGGAGAAGCCCCACTGGGTGCCGATCAGCATCGACACGACGGCCGCGATGACCTCGGTGTAGAGGGCCGCACCGGGCTTGCGAATGATGAGGCCGCCGAGCACTCCGGCAAACAACCAGCCGCCGGCCAACAGGCCTTCGAGGCCGGGCGTGAACGTGAGGATCGCGCTGAGCGGCGACCAGGCGAGGCCCCAGGCCCAGAAGATGACGCCGCTCGCCACGCCAATGACGCTCGCGACGACGATGTCGACGACGCGCCAGCGAAAGTTGCGCGGCTTTTTCGCCGTCGATGCGTCGCGGCTGGACTGATTGAATGATGTCGTTGTAGCGTGCACTGTTCGTGCCCTTTCCGTAGGTGAATACAGGGCACGGGATCGAGAAGCCTCCCTGCGCTGGCATGATCCAGATCAGGTTCGACGGTCGAAGCTTGGTCAGCTTCCTCTCAGCCCGGTGTACCGGACTCCCGTGATCGTGACCAATTCTAGTGCCCCGCTTAGACTTGTGGCATGGGGATCACGAGATGAGCATCGGCATTCTGCTCGTGCTGGCAGGGCTATACCTCGTATTGATGCGCCGCTTCATTCTGCGCCGCCGTCGTATCGCTGCGGGCCTACCGGTGAGCGGCCCGTGGCACTTTCCGGCTTGGCTGCGGCGTCGGCTGCCACGCTGGCTGCGCCGTCGGTTCACGCAGGGCGGGTTCGCGGGTCGGTTCGCGCGTCGGCCGCGCTGGCCGCGCCGCATCCGCTCTGCGCGCAAGCCGCGCGGCACTCGCCCGGGCCCACCTTAGGACCACGGGCCCAGTCTATAAACTGGGCCCGTGGACGGGGCCCGGGCCCCGTCCACGGACAGCATCAGCAGGGGCGGCTACTTCTTCAGGGCCCGGATCACCCGGGCCAGGGCGCGGCCGGCCACGAGCAGGAACGGCGCGCCGACGGCGAGCAGCGCGATGACATTCGGCTCGAACCGGGCGGTACCACCCGACTTCACGTAGGCGCCGATCGGCAGCGACACTCCGCCCCCGCCTCCGCCGGATCCGGCACCGCCCTCACCGGCGTCGCCGCCGCCGAAGCCGTAATAGGTGAGCGCAACGGGTACGAGGGTGACGCCGTCGATTTGCACGGGGTCACCGTACGCCGATTTCACACCGGCGGAACGGAACGTTTCTGCGAGTTTTTCCGGGAGGCTGGTCATTCCAACAGGGTAGTCGACTCGTGCCTTATGGGCGAGGTTTGAAGAACGAGGCCGGACGCACGATTCCCGCCCCGAATCGCTCGGTCACGGAGTCGACCGCCAGCTCGGCGCCCCGCCAATCCTCGTCAGGATCCCACAGCCCCACCGATCCCGACGCCGTACCCAGCTGCTCGGCCCGCACCCCGATCAGGCGCACGCGGATGCCCGCCGCGGCCAGTAGGTCGAACGCGGCCACGGCCTCCTCGTAGATGCGCCGCCCGACATTGCTGGGCTCGGCGAGGGTGCGCGAACGGGTGACCGTGCTGAAATCGGTGTAGCGCAGCTTGAGTGACACGCGCCTGGCAACCAGATCGCCCCTCCGCAGCCGTGCCGCAACGAGGTCACACTGCCGCAGCAACTCGCTGCGCAGTCGGTCAATGTCGGTCACGTCGTGCTCAAACGTGACCTCGTGGCCGACGCTCTTCTCCTCCCGCTCGAGCGTCACCGAACGCGGGTCACGCCCCCAGGACAGCTCGAACAGCTTGTGACCGGATGCCTCCCCGAGCGTCCTTTTCAGCACGTCCAGCGGCGCGTGCGCGATGTCGCCGATGAGTTTCAGGCCGAGGCGGGTCAGGGTCTGCTCGGTGGCCGCCCCTACGCCCCACAGGGCCGTCACGGGCAGCGGATGCAGGAACTCGATCGTTTCGTCGGCCGGAACGACGAGCAGCCCGTTGGGTTTGGACAGGCCGGAGGCAAGCTTGGCGACAAACTTGGTCGACGCCGCGCCCACCGAGCAGACCAGCCCGGTCTCGGCGAGCACCCGCGCGCGGATGAGTTCGCCGATCACGGCCGGGGAGCCGAACAGATTGGTTGCGCCGGCCACGTCGAGGAAGGCTTCGTCGATGCCGAGCCGTTCCACGAGCGGGGTGACGTCGTCGAAAATGCTCATCACCCGGGTGGAATAGTCCCGGTAGAGGCCCATGTGCGGCTCGAGCACGATCGCGTTCGGGCACTGCCGCAGGGCGAGTGCCATCGGCATCGCTGAGTTCACGCCGTAGCGCCGCGCAATATAGTTGGCCGCCGTGACGACCGACCGACCCCCGCGGTGGCCCACGATCACCGGCAGGCGTACGTATTCGGGGTGCGACAGCAGCTCGACCGACACGAAGAACGCATCGAGGTCAACGTGCAGCACCGTCGCTGAACGGTCATCGACGTCGTCCGCCGAAATCTGCCGCCCACTGCCGTCCTGTCTGCCCACCGAAAAACCCTAACCCGTTCCGGTCACGAACGGCTAGCGCACAACCTTTTCGGCGCCGGCAATGCGCTGCGCGAAGTAGATGGGAATGATCGAAACCAGCACGAGCACCACGGCGATGACATTGACGACCGGCGCCTGGTGGGGCCGGAACAGGTTGTCCAGAATCCACAACGGCAGGGTCTTCACACTCGATCCGGCGGTGAACGTCGTCACGATGATCTCGTCAAAGCTCAGGGCGAAGGCGAGCAGGCCGCCGGCGAACAGGGCTGACCGCAACTGGGGAAAGGTCACCAGGCGAAACGTGGTCCAGATTCCGGCGCCGAGATCCGACGAGGCATCTTCGAGGCTCGTGCCGAGGCGCCGCAGCCGGGCGATCACGTTGTTGAACACGGTCACGATACAAAACGTGGCGTGGGCGATGATGAGCGTCAGAATCGACAGTTGCACGCCGAGTCCGGTGCGGAAGGCATTGTTCAGGGCGATGCCGGTGACGATGCCGGGCAGCGCGATCGGCAGGATGACCAGCAGGCTGATGGCATCCCGGCCGAAGAATTCGAAGCGTTGCAGCCCGAGCGAGATGAGCGTGCCGAGCACGAGCGCCACCGCCGTCGAGGCCAGGGCCACTTGCAGGCTGGTCAGCACCGCGTCAAGGGCACCGTCGCTCTGAAACGCCTTGGCCCACCATTCCAAGGTGAAGCCCGGCGGCGGCCAGGTGAGGTTCTGGCTGGTGCTGAAGGAGTTCACGAAGACCACGAGCAGGGGCAGATAAATAAGGGCCAGCACCACGGCCGTGATGGCCGCGAGCAGACCACGGGCGGGGCGACTCAGACGCATGGCAGGGCTCCTACAGGTTGTTGAGTGCGCCCGTGCGCCGCACGGCGGCGAGGTAGGCGAAGATGATCAAAATGGGAATGAGCGCGATCGCGGCCGCGAGCGGCAGGTTGTTCGCGGCCCCCACGTTGGTGTAGACGAGGTTGCCGAGCATCTGGTTGGCCCCGCCGACGATATTTACGGTGATGTAGTCACCGAGCGACAGTGAGAAACTGAAAATCGACCCGGCAATGATCGCCGGCCAGATCATGGGCAGTACTACCAGGCGCAGCGTCGCCCAGGTACCCCCGCCAAGATCACCGGATGCCTCCAGCAGTGAATCCGGCACCCGCTCCAGTCCCGCATAGATCGGCAGAATGACGTACGGCAACCACAGGTAGGACAGGGTGATGATCGTTGCCGGCAGACCGTAACCGGGACTGTGCCCGCCAAACGGCGACACCAGCCATTCGAAAATTCCACCCTGGGAGAGCACCGATCGCCAGGCGTACGCCTTCACCAGGTAGCTCGCCCAGAGCGGCATCAGAATGGCGATCACAAGAATCCGCTGGGCGCCAGGGCTCGCCACCTTGGCCATGTAGAACGCGATTGGAAGCGCGATCACAATGTCGATGATCGTGACCAGCAGCGCCACGCCGACCGTGCGCAGCGTGACGGTTTGGTAAAGCGAACCTGTGAGCACCGCCACGATGTTGTCGAGGGTCCAGGTTTGCGAAATCTGCCCGGTGAACGAGTCCACCGTCCACAGGGCGGTGATCAGCAGTGCGGCGAGGGCCGCGACGTAGACCAGGCCGAGCCAGAACAGGGGGGCACTCAGCAGCAGTGACAGCCGCAGTCGTGGGTGCCGGCTGAGAAAGACCGAGCCCCGCCGGGCGATGGTGCGACGGTGCTGGGGCACCACCGCCCGACGGGTGGGTGGCGCGGGAGCGTCAACCGTCATGATTCTTCCTTCTGTCTGACTCGAGCAGGCGGATTAGCCCTTGATTTCTTGCCAGGCGGTGGTCCAGTCGGAGTAATCGGTGCACTGCACGTCGGTGCGCCCGTCGAGGCACTCCGCGATCGGTGTCGACCAGTACCAGATCTGCGCCGCGTAGTCGGCGTCGCCGGCGTGGTAGCTGGCACAGTGGTCGGGGTTGACCGTGAAGTCGCAGGCTCCGGCGTTGGACGGTGCCTCACCGAAGTACTCGGTGGCTTGCGCGTTGGCTTCGGGGCTCGCGATGTAGTCCAGCCAGGCGTAGGCGCAGTTGGGGCTCTTCGCGCCTGCGGCGATCATCCAGGTGTCCGACCAGCCGGTCGCGCCTTCCTCGGGCAGCACGACTTCGGCCGGGGTACCCTCAGCGAGCGAGTTGCGAATGACCTGCCAGGTGGTACCGACCACGGTGTCGCCGGTTTCGAAGGCCTGCACCTCCTTGAGGTAGTCCGACCAGTATTCGCCCACGTTGATGCGCTGGTTCTTGAACAGCTCAACGGATGCCGCCAGCTGCGTTTCGTCGAGCGCGTACGGGTTCTTAATTCCCAGTTCCGGCTGGTGCGCCATGAGGTAGACCGCGGCATCCGCTATCGAAATCGGCGAATCGTAGGCGGTCACCGCACCCTTGTAGTCGGACGACTTGTCGAAGACGACATTCCACGACGTGGGTGCCGGGGTCACGACCTCCGTGTTGTACATGAGCAGGTTGGCACCATAGCCGTGCGGAATGCCGTAGGAGACACCGTCGACGCTGTTCCAGGACTGCATCTTCAGAAAGTCGAAGATGCCCGCGTAGTTGGGAATGAGGTCGGTGTTGACCGGCGCCACGTCCCCCGAGGCGACAAGCCGCAGGGAGGCATCACCGGAGGCCGCGACGACGTCGTAGTCACCGGTCTTCATGAGGCTGAACGCTTCGTCGGAGGTGCCGTAGGTCTTGCTGGTGACCGTGCAGCCGGTCTTCTCTTCGAAGGCGCTGACCCAGTCGACCGTTGGATCGTTGCTGCCGTCTTCGACGTAGCCGGGCCAGGCCAGCAGCGAGACGCTGCCTTCCATCTCGCCGAGCTCGGCCTGAGCCTCGGTCGGCGCAGCGGTGCCGCCGCCCTGGCTGGTACCGCAGGCGGTGAGAAGAAGGGCAACCGACACGATCGCGACGCCGCTGAGGGCGCCAGCGGTGAAGCGGGTACGGGTAGAACTGCGTTTCATGACTTTCTCCATTCGTGAGGTGCGGTCAGGGATGTGCGGTCAGGGGTGGGAAGTGAGTACTGGTGGGGCGAGGGTGACGATGTCGGAGTCGTTCCAGCCAACGGTGACGCGTGCGCCGCGCCCGTTGGTCGCCACGCGGTGCGCATCGTTCTGTTCGAGCACGACGACCCGCGTGCCGGCGTCGAGGTCGACGATGAGCTGGGTGCTGCTGCCGACATAGATCACCTCGGCGAGAACGCCGGCGGCCGTTCGATCGGCTGAAAGCGGCCGGTTCTCGGTGGTCACGCTAACCTTCTCCGGGCGCACCGAGTGGGTGCCAGCGCGACCGAGAAGCGTCTGCGACACGGTGTCATCGAAAATGTTGGAGGTGCCCACGAACGCCGCGACGAACGGTGAAGCTGGGCGCTCGTAGATCTCGGCCGGGGTGCCGAGCTGTTCGATTTTGCCCTCGTTGAACACGGCGATGCGGTCGCTGAGCGTCAGGGCTTCCTGCTGGTCGTGGGTGACAAAAATGAAGGTGATACCCAGGGTGCGCTGCAGTTCCTTGAGTTCGACCTGCATCTGCTCGCGCAGTTTGAGGTCGAGTGCGCCGAGTGGTTCGTCGAGCAGCAGCACCTTGGGCTGCACGACGGTAGCCCGGGCCAGGGCCACCCGCTGGCGCTGCCCGCCGGAGAGCTGGCTGGGCTTTCGATCGGCGAAACTGCCCAAACGCACGGTATCGAGGGCTTGACGGGCCTGTTCGTGCCTGGCGCGCTTGGCGACGCCGCGCACCCGCAACCCGTAGGCCACGTTGTCGAGCACGCTCATGTGCGGAAACAACGCGTAGTCCTGAAACACCGTGTTCACGTCGCGGTCGAACGGCGCCCGGTCGGTGACGTCCTGCCCGAGCAGCGAAATCGTTCCGCTGGTCGGCTGCTCGAAACCGGCAATCAGGCGCAGAACCGTGGTCTTTCCGGATCCCGACGGGCCGAGCATGGAGAAGAACTCCCCCTCGATGATATCCAGGTCGACGCCGTCGACGGCATGGACGCTTCCGAAACTCTTGGTCAGACCGGTCAGACGGATGGCGGGCTGCACACCGGTCACGAGATCTCCTCACTCATTCAACGACTCCCTGCTCACTCACAGGCTAATCATATGGAGTTAGATGTCATAAATGTGCGCCGGGATGTTACGGTCGTGTCACAACCTGAAATGAGCCGCCGATGCCGCAGTCCATCCGAGCCGGATCGGGAACGCGCGCGGCCATTTTCGCCCCGCTTGACGGCGCTGGCCGGGCCGAGCTGGTGTTGCAGCGGCTGACCGATGCGATTGTGCTCGGGGTGCTGCACGACGGCGAACGCCTGCCGAGTGAGGCCGAGCTGGCCCGCCAGCTGGGCGTGGCCACGGTCACCGCCCGCGAAGCCCTGGAAATTCTGCGCCGGAACAAGCTCGTGCACACCAAGCGCGGCCGCGACGGCGGCAGTTTCGTCACGTTCGCCGGGCGGGGTGCGACCGACCTGCAGGATGAACGCCTGGTGGCCTGGTCCCGGGTGCAGGTTCGCGACCTGGGCGTGCATTATTCCGCGATCGCAGGTCTCGCTGCCGAGCTCGCCGCCGACCGGGCCAGCGCGGCCGATATCGAGAACCTCGAGCGTATCCTCGACCGCGCCGATGCCGGCACAGCGGATGCCGCGCGCCGCGGTCAGGGTACCTTCCGTCTCGAGGTGGCCGCGCTCAGCCAATCCGCCCGGCTCGTGCGCGAAGAATTGCGTCTGCAGGCCGAGTTCGGTTCCCTGCTCTGGCTCAGCCTGCGGGACGCGAGCCGCCGCGAACGCTGCCAGGCCGTGCAGCGCGCGACGGTCGCGGCCCTCATCGCCGAGGACGGCGCTCGCGCCCGACAGCTGACCGTGACGCAGATCATCGAGTCCATCGAGTGGCTTATCGAGGCGAAATCACTCCTGGAACTGAAGGGCAGGTCAACGATGACCGACAGCACAGCGACAGTGAGCACCACCGCGGTACTTCCCACGGGTGCACCCGCATGACGCCCGAAACGCTCACTCCCGAGCACGATGGGCCGCAGACCGCGGCCGGTTTTTCATCCGTTGCCGCCGTCTTCGACCCGGTCTTCGCTCGGCTGGAACACTGGGCAGACCTGGTGGAACGCTATGCCGCGCGGCCGGATCGTATCGCCGACCGGGCCGACCTGGATCCCCTGATGGAATCTCTGGTGCGCCGCGAGTTCACCGACTCCGAGGGGTGCGTCATCGGAGCCGGTTTTGTGTCCGCGCCGAACTTTCTGGGCTGGCACCTGGCCTGGTGGCTGGGCGGCCAGAACCCGGCCGTGTCGGGGCTGCCCGCCACCGGCATCCGCCATCTGGAAACGGTCGAAGACCCTCTCGATGAGAGTTTTCGGGACTACACCGCGCTGGAATGGTGGCGGGTTCCAGAACAGACGGGACGCCGACACATTACCGGCCCCTACGTCGACTACCTGTGCACGGATGAGTACACGCTCACTCTGACGCTTCCGGTGTATCGAGCCGCCGAGCTGATCGGGGTTGTCGGCATCGACCTCTCGGTCGACGAGATCGAACGCGGCCTCATACCGCGCCTCGGCGCAGACGGCGTCTCGGTCACGGTCATCAACTCCAGTGGCCGGGTGGTGGTCTCGACCGACACTCACCTCGCGACCGGCGCGCTGCTGCGCCTGCCCGGTCTATCGGAACACCTCAACGACCAGTCCGGCGGGGCACCAGGCCTGCCGGCCGGTCATACGTTCCAGTGGTGCGGACAGACTGGACTGGCCATCGTGGCCGGGCCGGCGCCGAGCTAGCCGATCGAGGTGCCGAACACTAGCCCGAGCAGGTACGTGACGGCGGCCGCGCCGAGGCCGATGACGAGCTGCCGCAACGCTCGTTTCAGCGGCGGACCACCGGAGAGCAGCCCCACGACAGCCCCGGTGGCGAGCAGGGCCACGCCCACCAGTACAGTCGCGACGATGATGGCCGCGTAGCCGCTCAGACCGAACAGGTAGGGCAGCACCGGCAGCAGTGCGCCGGAGGCGAAGAAGCAGAAGCTCGACAGGGCGGCGCCGGTGCCCGTTCCGATGGCCTCGTGCTCGTCGGGCTCCGGCGCCGCTTTGGTGACCGCGGCAATCGGTCCGGTTGCCGCGTACGCGGTGGCCAGCACGCCGCGGGCGTAGGTTTCAGCTTTCTCCTCGGACATGCCACGGGCGCGATAGACCAGGGTCAGCTCGTTGGCGGCGAGGTCGAGGTGGGAGAGCACGCTCTTGGCGGGAGCCGCGGGGCTGGATGCCTCGAGCAGTTCTCGCTGGGACCGCACCGAGACGTATTCGCCGGCCCCCATCGACAGCGCCCCGGCCAGCAGCCCGGCAATGCCGGTGAACAGAATGGTCGCGGCCGGCACACCGGTGGCGCCGATACCGAGCACGAGGGCGAGGTTACTCACCAGCCCGTCGTTGACGCCGAACACGGCGGCCCGAAAGGTGCCGGAGAGGCGTTTGCGGCCGCGGGCGGCGAGACCGCGCACGACCTCTTCGTGCACGGTTTCGTCGGCGGCCATGGCGCTGGTCGCGTCGGCATCCGCTTGATAGGGCGAGCGTCCCTCGGCCCGCTGGGCGAGGGCAAGCACGAACACCGAACCGAACCGGCGGGCCAGCAGACCAAGAAATCGGGTGCGCAAAGCACCGCGCCGCGGTGAACCGACGTCGCTGCCGAGCAGGTTCCGCCAGTGTTCTTCGTGCCGGCCTTCGGCGTCGGCGAGGGCGAGCAGAATTTGCCGCTCTTCGCCGGCGCGACGATTGGCGAGGTCGCGGTAGACCGCGGCCTCGGCCTGTTCGTCGGCGAGGTATTGCCGCCACCGACGGATGTCGCGGGTCGACGGCGCGCGTCCGTCCTGCTCCGGAGCAGTCACGTTCACGCCTCCGGCGCCGCTTCCAGGAAGCTCTGCGGAATGCGCGCGGACTCGTGCGGACCCGACCCGTCGAGGCCGACGAACGGCTCCTCGAAGGCCACGACCCAGAACTTCTCGCGCTGCACGGTCGGTGCGTAGAGCCCGGAGCCCTCCGACTCCCCCGGCGCGACGATCACGCCGATCGGGTCGTCGATGAGGGAGTCGGGAAAGCGGGTGCGGTCGAGGTGCACCACGACCTGCACGCCCACTCCGAAAGCCTGAGTTGTCACCGGCTACTCGATTGCGGCGGCGCGTTCGAGCACGAGTTCGCGCACGCGCGCGGCATCCGCTTGCCCGCGCATGGCCTTCATAACGGCGCCGATGACGGCGCCGGCGGCCTGCACCTTGCCGTCACGAATCTTGACGAGCACGTCGGGCTGGCCGAGCAGTGCGGCGTCGATCGCCGCGATGAGCGCGCCGTCGTCGGAGACCACGGCCAGTCCCCGGCTTTCGATGACCTCGGCCGGGGTTCCTTCGCCGGCGATGACGCCTTCGAGCACCTGGCGGGCCAGGCGGTCGGTGAGGCTTCCGGCTTCGACCAGTGCGATGAGCGCGGCGAGCTGCACCGGCGTCACGAGCGAGTCGGCGGCGACGCCGGCCACGTTGGCGAGCCGGGCGATTTCGCCGGTCCACCACTTGCGCGATGCCTGAGCGGATGCCCCGGCGGCGACGGTCGCCTCGACGGCGTCGAGCAGGTCGGAGTTCACGACGTCCTGGAACTCGAGGTTCACAAAACCCCAGGCCGCCTGCAAGCGCTTGCGACGGGCCGCGGGCGGCTCGGGCAGGGTCAGGCGCAGCTCTTCGACCCATTCGCGCGACGGTGCCATCGGCAGCAGGTCGGGCTCCGGAAAGTACCGGTAGTCGTCGGCGTCGCTCTTAGGCCGACCGGCGCTCGTGATTCCGGTGTCCTCGTGCCAGTGCCGGGTCTCCTGCGTAATGGTGCCTCCGCCGGAAAGCACGGCCGCCTGACGCTGGATTTCGTAGCGCACCGCGCGCTCGACGCTTCTCAGGGAGTTGACGTTCTTGGTCTCGGTGCGGGTGCCGAGCACGTTCGACCCGCGCGGGCGCAGGGAGACGTTGGCGTCGCAACGCACGTTGCCCTCTTCCATGCGAGCGTTGGAGACGCCGAGCGCCTTGGCGATCTCGCGAATGGCGGCGACGTAGGTCTTGCCGATCTCGGGGGCGTCGTGTTCGGCGCCCTCGATCATCTGGGTGACGATCTCGACCAGTGGCACACCGCCACGGTTATAGTCGACGAGCGAGTAGTCGGCGCCCTGGATGCGTCCGGTCGCGCCACCCATGTGGGTGAGCTTGCCGGCGTCGTCTTCCATGTGCGCACGTTCGATCTCGACGGTGACCAGGCGGCCGCTCTCGAGTTCGATCGTGATCGATCCGTCGTGGCAGATCGGGTCATCGTACTGGCTGGTCTGAAAGTTCTTCGCCGTGTCGGGGTAGAAGTAGTTCTTGCGGGCGAACCGCGAGTGTTCGGCGATCTCACACCCCAAAGCCAGCCCCAAACGGATGCTGGATTCCAGCGCCTTCTTGTTCACCTGCGGCAGTCCGCCGGGCAGGCCGAGGCAGGTCGGGCAGGTGTTCGTGTTGGCGCCGGAGCCGAACTCGTTGGCGCAGCCGCAGAACATCTTGGTCTTGGTGTTGAGTTCGACGTGCACCTCGAAGCCGAGCACCGGCTCGAACAGTTCGAGTGCCTTATCGAAGTCCATCAATTCAGCCTTCATCAGACGGCTCCCTCTTCGCTGGCAAACATTTCGGTCGGGGTCAGGGCTGGAGCCTGGCTGAGCATGGTGTGCCCCCAGCTCGCTTCGAGCAGCTGCTCGATCGCGGCGCCGACGGTGTAGAGGCGGGCATCCGCTTTGGCGGGGGCCATGATCTGCAGGCCGACGGGCAGGCCGTCTTCGGGCGCGAGCCCGATCGGGATGCTCATTCCGGGCACACCAGCCAGGTTCGCCGGGATGGTGGTCACGTCGTTGATGTACATAGCCATCGGATCGGCCAGCTTCTCACCAAACTTGAACGCCGTGGTTGGGGCGCTCGGCGACATCAGAACGTCGACCTGGCCGAACGCGGCGGCGAAGTCACGCTGAATGAGCGTGCGCACCTTCTGCGCGCTGCCGTAGTACGCGTCGTAGTAACCGGCGCTCAGGGCGTAGGTGCCGAGGATGATACGGCGCTTGACTTCGGGACCGAAACCGGCCTCTCGGGTGGCGCTCATCACGTGCTCGCTCGTGAGCGAACCGCTTTCCGGGTTGACGCGGATGCCGAATCGCACCGAGTCGAAGCGGGCCAGGTTACTCGACGCTTCGGCGGGCAGAATCAGGTAATACGCCGCGACGGCATACTCGAAGTTCGGTGCGGAGACCTCGATGATCTCGGCGCCAGCGGCGACGAGCAGCGCGAGGGTTTCGTTGAAGCGCTGGGTGACGCCAGCCTGGAATCCGTCGCCGGAGAGTTCCTTGATGACGCCGATGCGCACGCCCGTGAGGGCGCCGTCCTTGAGACCGTCGCGCGCGGCGGCGGCCATCGACGGCCAGCTGTCGGTCAGCGAGGTGGAGTCGAGGGGGTCGTGGCCGCCGATGACGTCATGCAGCAGGGCAGCGTCATAGACCGTGCGGGAGACCGGTCCGACCTGGTCGAGGCTGGAGGCCAGGGCGATCGCCCCGTAGCGGGAGACTCCGCCGTAGGTGGGCTTGACGCCGACCGAGCCGGTGACGGCGGCGGGCTGGCGGATGGATCCGCCGGTGTCGCTGCCGAGGGCGAGCGGCGCCTGGAAAGAAGCGACGGCCGCGGCCGAGCCGCCACCGGAGCCACCGGGGATACGGTCGCGGTCCCAGGGGTTGCGAGTAATTCCGTAGGCGGAGTGTTCGGTGGAGGACCCCATGGCAAATTCGTCCATGTTGGTCTTGCCGAGCGGCACGAGGCCGGCCGCACGCAGTCGGGCAACGACGGTCGCGTCGTAGGGCGGAACCCAGCCTTCAAGAATTTTCGACCCGGCGGTGGTGGGCATGTCTTGGGTGGCCAGCACGTCTTTGATCGCGATCGGAACCCCGGCGAGCGGGTTCAGCACCTCGCCGGCAGCGCGGCGGGCGTCAATCTGGGCGGCGGTCGCCAGGGCGGCCTCGCCCGCCACGTGCAGAAAGGCGTGCAGGTCGGTGTCGACGGCCGTGATGTGGTCGAGGTGCGCGCTGGTCGCTTCGACGGCGCTGACCTGCTTGCTGACCAGCAGCTCGCTGAGCGCTGCGGCGGAGAGCTTGGTGAGATAGGTCATGGTTACTCCTCGTCCAGAATGGCGGGCACGCGGAATTTGTCACCGGCGCGGTCGGGGGCGCCGGACAGGGCCTGCTCGACGGTCAGTGATGGCACGACGACGTCTTCACGGTAGACGTTGGTCAGCGGCATCGGGTGGCTCGTGGCCGGGGTGTCAGCGGTGGCTACCTCAGAGACCTTGGCAATCGAGTCGACGATCTGGCCGAGGTCGTGGGTGAGATTGGTGATCTCGAGGGGGCTGAGGTCGATCCGAGCAAGGTATGCCAAATGGGCAACCTGCTCAGCCGTGATTTCCGACATGGAACTCCGATACGCATTGGGGTGGATACCCCAATCCTATTCGCCAGCCGCCGCGAGCCCGATCCGCCGACCGCACCAGGTGCGCACCCGCGCCCCTGGCGTCC
Organism: Cryobacterium flavum; assembly: GCF_900103805.1. Taxonomy (GTDB): domain Bacteria; phylum Actinomycetota; class Actinomycetes; order Actinomycetales; family Microbacteriaceae; genus Cryobacterium; species Cryobacterium flavum. The sequence goes on from NZ_FNIB01000008.1 coordinate 49,206, forward strand.
GTGTCCGTTGCCTGGACCGGCACCGGCACCGGTGGGCCATTCGCTTTGATCCTGTGAAGCCTGGCATCGCCAACGAGGAGAAAAAAGTCTCCTGGAGCCAGAATTTCAGCGGGAACTAACCGCGTAAGAACACACTTTAGATATGAGAGCACTTGTTGTTGAGCAGAACCTGGGTGGTTCCGTGCTTTCGATGCGCGATCTGCCGAGCCCTGAACCGGGCCCGCGTCAGGTAAAGATCCGTGTGCGGACTGCGTCGTTGAATCGTGCCGACCTTGCCCAGCGCGCCGGAACCCACCAACCGGTCAGCCCGGGCAGCGCACCGGTCGTTGTGGGGCTGGATGCCGCGGGCGATGTCGTCACGGTGGGATGCGAGGTCAAGGGAGTACAGTTCGGGGACCGTGTCATGGCCACCGTCAGCGGCGGTTTGAGCGAGGAAATCGTTGTCGACGCTGCGCTGGTCGTACCGATTCCGCGGGCGTGGTCCTACGCGGAGGGTGCCGCTGCCATCCTCGGGTTGATGACCGAGCACAACGCGCTCCGCACCGCGGGTGGCCTCAGGCCGGGCGAAACGGTGCTGATTCATGCGGCTGCCTCATCGGTGCGTCTTCAGTACGTACAGTTGGCAAAATACCTGGGCGCTGGAGCGGTTATCGCAACCGTTCGCACGGACCGGGCAACTGACCTGCTCCGTTCCCAGGGTGCCGATCACGTGGTCGACGTTAACGAGGCCGGTTTCGCTGATCGGGTTTTGGAACTGACGGATGGCCGCGGGGTCGACGTCATCATCGACCATGTTGGTGGCCCGTATCTTGCGGACAATATTCGCTGCGCCGCACTCCTGGGACGCCTGGTCGGTGTGGGGCGCCTCGGCGGTGCCCACGGTGTTCTTGATTTGGAAGCACTGGCGTTTAAACGATTGAGCATCATTGGGGTCACCTTTCGCACCCGCGACGCTGCGGAAAAAAAGCCGAGATCGTCGCCGCGCTGCGCGCCGAGGTCGACCCGGCTTTCGAAGCACTACGCCCATCGATTGATCGGATTCTGCCCTGGACCGAAGTCCAACAAGCGCAGGACCTGATGGCCGGGAACTCCCACCTGGGCAAGATCGTTCTGAGTCTTGAGACTACGTAAGCCAGACCGTCTGGATATGCACACGACGCAAGGAACCGCATGCGCGAAACCGACTTCTTGAACGGCGTTCGGGTACCCGTCATTGGGCAGGGAACCTGGCATCTCGGTGAAGACCCCGCGAAGCGAAAGACCGAGGTGGCGGCCCTGGGCGCCGGGATCGACGCCGGCCTGACCGTGATCGACACCGCCGAAATGTATGGCGACGGTGCCTCGGAAGAACTCGTCGGCGAGGCCATTCGAGGGCGACGCGATGAGGTCGTGCTGGTCAGCAAGGTCTACCCACATAATGCGAGCCGCAGCGGTGTCGTCGCTGCGTGCGAGCGCAGCCTGCGCCGGCTCGGAACCGATCGACTCGATGTCTACTTACTGCATTGGTCCGGCAGTATTCCACTCTCCGAGACCGTCGACGGGTTCGAACACCTCCGTGCCGCTGGCAAGATTCGGAGTTGGGGGTTATCGAATTTCGACCTGGATGATCTGGAGCCAGTACCCGAGGGATGTGCCACCAACCAGGTGCTCTACAACCTCGGCAGTCGGGGCATCGAGTTCGATCTGCTGCTTTGGCAGCAACACCAGCGTATGCCGCTTATGGCCTATTCGCCGCTCGGGCAGGGACCGTCCCTGTTGGAACATCCGCTGCTGGCCGAACTGGGAAAATGGCACGGGGTGACTGCTGCCCAGATCGCCCTGGCCTGGGTTATCCGGCAACCGGGCATCATCGCGATCCCCAAGGCTTCGTCTCTCGAGCACGTGCGCCAGAATGTCGGCGCGGGCGCGGTGGTTCTCGATGCTGAAGATTGTCTGGCTCTCGATAACGCATTTCCGGTGCCTCGCGGAAAGCAACCGCTCGATATTCTGTGACGGCGTCCGCTCGTTCCTGAAGCGCACTCCGGTCAGGTCGGGTTCTCTGAATTTGGTCACCGTCCGGACAGCCACCTCCACGAGGTGCGCAGTGGCAGATCATGTCCGATCGTGATAAAACTGAGGCATGCTCATTTTCCGCACAGTCTAGAACTGTCGGGACATTCATCCATTCAATACCTCCGAAAGTGAAGACGGATCTTCCGCAGCCACATTCAAAAAAGTCAAGGAGTGAAAAGAAATGAAGGCAGTCGTTTACAAGGGCCCAAATGAAGTCAGTGTTGAAGACGTTCCGGACGCCAAGATCGAACGTCCCACTGATGTTTTGGTTCGCATTACGGCAACAAATATCTGCGGTTCAGATTTGCACATGTACGAGGGGCGCACCGACTTCGAAGTTGGACGCACGTTTGGCCACGAAAATATGGGCGAGGTCATCGAGATCGGTAACGGCGTCGACGCGGTCAAGGTCGGCGATCGGGTCGTGTTGCCGTTCAATATTTCCTGCGGATTTTGCAAGAATTGCGAACGCGGTTTTACCAACTATTGCATGACCACTCAACCAGACCCGGTCGGCGCGGGCGCCGCTTACGGCTTCGCGGGAATGGGTCCGTATCCCGGCGGTCAAGCCCAAATGCTGCGTGTGCCCTACGGCGACAGCAACTGCCTGCGCTTGGGTGAAGACGCGATAGAAAAGCAAAACGATTACGTGATGCTGTCGGACATCTTTCCGACGGGTTATCACGCTACCGAGATGGCCGGCGTTATCCCCGGTGACACCGTGGTGATTTACGGTGCGGGTCCGGTCGGGCTCATGGCCGCCCTGTCCGCGACGATCAAGGGCGCGAGTAAAGTCTGGGTTGTGGACCGACGCCCGGACCGGCTGGCCCTCGCCGAGCAGATCGGTGCAATCGCCGTTGATGATTCGAAGGTGGATCCGGTTCAGTTCGTGCTGGACCAGACCAAGGGTATCGGCGCGGATCGGGGTTGTGAATGCGTGGGCTATCAGGCCCACGATCCACAGGGCACCGAAGATCCCGCTATGACTCTGAATCGGCTGATTCAGTCCGTGCGCATCACCGGGGGCATTGGCGTTGTCGGCGTCTTTCTGCCGGCAGATCCCGGCGGCTTCGACGAGAACGCTAAGCAGGGCAAGCTGGCCATTGACTATGGCCTGCAGTGGCTCAAGGGGCAAAGCATGGGCAGCGGCCAATGCCCGGTGAAGAAATACAATCGGCAATTGCGCGACCTGATTGCCGTGGGCAAGGCCAAGCCTTCATGGATCGTTTCGCACGAGGTCCCGCTCAGCGAAGCCGTGGATGCCTACAAGAACTTCGGCGACCGCAATAACGGGTGGACCAAAGTCATCCTCAAGCCCGAGTAGACCACTGTCGAACTAACTCGCCGCGGCGCGTTCACCGCTCGGACTCGAACGTGGAAGGAGTGAACACGAGTTCGTCCAATGATCCAACCGAAAGCGCAACCATCACAGGCACCGACATGGTCGCCGAGTTCGGCGGGGCGGCATTCGCGGGTGCCGCCCCTGATCAGCCGGACGACCCGTTCACCGGGACCCGTTCACCGGGACGGCGCGTTCAGCGGGACGGCGCTTGCCGCCCGAAGCCCCACAGGGTAGCGGCGACAACAACCCCATATGCCAGTGCGGGGCGATGTCGCTGGCCCAGTCTTTGGCGGTCCAGGTGCGGGGGTCGGTCACCCCGAGAACCGTCATCGGCACGTTGCCGCCAATCAGCGCGCCAACCGTGGCCGCCAGTCCGCTCATCACCGGCGCGGGTCGCCAACCGGCAGAGCGGAAGAGTCCGAGCAGTGCACCAACACCCACGCCCACGATCACACCGGTCATCGGCCCGATGCCCGCGATCCGATTTTTTCTCACCACGTCAGATCCGGGGATTGTGAGCTGGGCGACGTCGGCAAGTTTCTCGACGGTGGCCTGCGGAGTGGAGCTGGCCGGTCTGCCTTTGAGCGCCATCCCGAGGTAGCTCACGGCGTTGAGCGCGGTGGTGCCTGCCGCGCCAGCCGCCGCGCCGCCCAGGAACCCACGGAGCAGGCTCATGGTCGACGAACGAGTTCGGCGGAGAAATAGTAATCGCATGTGCTGGGCATGGCACTCCTTCGAAAGAGGCGACAACGCATCGGCCTGATTTCGGCTTACACCGACAGCAGCCGCATTTCAAGAGGACTGGCTGTAGTGGCCCATTACGAACAACGTCGGACGCTCGGTGCGCGGCCGGTGGAATTTCACGCAAAACCAAGGAAACCTGTGCGGCAGCCTACGTGGATGCAGGTGAGGACGCGGGCGCCAACCCGGCCGGCCCCTCCGCGAGCAGGGTACGAAACTCGTCGGCGTCGAGAATGCGGATGCCGAGGGTTTCGGCCTTGCCGAGCTTGGATCCTGCGCCCGGCCCGGCGGCGACGAAGTCAGTGTTCTTCGACACGCTCGACGCGCTCTTGCCGCCGGCGGCGATGATCGCCTCCTGGGCGCCCTCCCGCGTGAAGCCCTCGAGCGAGCCGGTAGCGACGACAGTGAGCCCGGCGAGCACTCCTCCGGCGGCCTCGGCCGCGCCAGGACCTGGATGCCCCAGCGTGGCGAATTGCACGCCGGCCGCGGCCCACTGGGTGATGATTGCGACGTGCCAGTCCACCAGGAACCAGGCGAGCACCGCGTCAGCGATAATGCCGCCGACGCCGTCGACCTCGGCGAGTTCCTCCCGGCTGGCCGCGCGAATGGCGTCGAGCGAACCGAAATGGTTCGCCAGTGCGCGGGCGGCGACCGGGCCGACGTGACGGATGTTGAGCGATACCAGGATGCGCCAGAGCGGCTTGGTCTTGGCTTTCTCGATCTCGGCGAGCAGTTTGAGGGCACTCGCCGAGGGCTGCAAACCGGTCAGGCCCGCCTTCTTCTCGGCGGGGTTCGGATTGCGCGAGAACGGCATGCGGATTTTTGCGACCCCGTCGTCGTCTTCCTTCGGCAGTCCGGTCTCGGCGTCGCGCACGATCACCTGGATCGGCAGCAGGTCGGCAAGTTCAAGGTCGAACAGGCCTGCCTCAGTCGACAGCGGCGGGTCGGCCGGCACGGTCGGCTGGGTGAGCGCGGAGGCCGCGACCTCGCCGAGCACCTCGATGTCGAGGCCGCCGCGGCTGCCGATGTGTTCGACCCGACCGCGCACCTGGGCCGGGCAGCTGCGTGCATTCGGGCAGCGCAGGTCGATATCGCCCTCCTTCGCGGGGGCGAGCGGGGTGCCGCATTCCGGGCAGTTCAGGGGCATGACGAATTCGCGTTCGGTGCCGTCGCGCAGCTCGACGACCGGGCCGAGCACCTCGGGGATGACGTCGCCGGCCTTGCGCAGCACGATGGTGTCGCCGATCAGCACGCCCTTGGCCTTGACGACGTCCTGGTTGTGCAGGGTCGCCTGGCGCACCTCGGAACCGGCCACGAGCACTTTTTGCATCACAGCAAATGGGGTGGCGCGGCCGGTACGGCCGACGCTCACGACGATGTCGAGCAGTTTCGTGTTGACCTGCTCCGGCGGGTACTTGTAGGCGATGGCCCAGCGCGGTGCCCGGTTTGTGGCGCCGAGTTCGGCGTGCAGGGCCAGTTCGTCGATCTTGATGACGATGCCGTCGAGTTCGTGCACCACGCTGCCGCGGTGGGCTCCGTAGTACTCGATGAACTCGGCAGCCTCGGCAACCGACTCGACCACCTTGAAGTAGCTGCTGGTCGGCAGTCCCCACCCGTCGAGCAGGCCGTAGACCTCGGATTGCGTGCTGACGGGCGGGTTCTCCCAGGCGCCGATGCCGTGCACGAGCATGCGCAGCCGCCCCAGGCGGGCCTTCATGAGGCGCAGTTGGTCGGTGTTCTTGCCGGCCGCCTTCTGGCGCAGCGACCCGGCCGCCGCGTTGCGGGCATTCGCGAACACTCGCTCGCCCGCTGCGGACTGTGCGGCATTCAGCTCGTCGAAGGCGGCAGTGGGAAAGAACACCTCGCCACGCACCTCCATCAACGACGGATGCCCGGTGCCGTCCAGGCGAGACGGGATGCCGGGCACGAGGTCTATGTTCTCGGTGACGTCTTCGCCGACGACCCCGTCACCGCGGGTGGCCGCGGAGACGAGCACTCCATCGGCGTAGCGCAGATTGATGGCGAGGCCGTCGATCTTGAGCTCGCACAGATAGTGCACCGCGCGGCCCGAGTTCTCCGCGGCCTTGCGGGCCCAGGCGTCGAACTCGTCGAGGGAGAAGACGTTGTCGAGGCTGAGCATCCGTTCGGCGTGGGTGACCGGGTCGAACAGTGTGACCTCGGCGCGGCCGCCGACGGTCTGAGTGGGGCTGTCTTGGCTCTGCAGCTCGGGGTGCAGCCGCTCCAGCTCGCCGAGGCGCCGCACGAGCAGGTCGTAGTCGGCGTCGGAGATGACGACCGTGTCCTGCCCGTAGTAGGCGTCCCGGGCGGCGAGTACGCGGGTGGTGATGTCGGCAGCCTCGGCGGCTGCGGCGACGAGGTCGTCAGGGGTGGTGTCGGCGACGGACTCAGGCATTGACCGGGACGGGGCTGGCCGAAGCGGTAGGTGCTGAGACGGAACTGCCTGATGAAATCGGTACGGCGCTGACCGTGCGATCGATGGTGCATTGGCCGAGTGCCCGGGTGCCGACGTAGACGACGGCGGTCTGCCCGGGGGCGACGCCGGCGAGCGGCTGGTTCGGAATGATGCGCAATTCGACCGTGCCGTCGACGCCGGTGACGGCGGCGGTTGAAACGACCTGGGCTACGGCAGGTTCCGGGTCGGCGTGGGCGCGAATCTGCACATGACAGGCGAATTCCACCTCTGGATGCTCGGGGGCGAGCCCGGCCCAGGTGTACTTGTTGCCGGCGATCTCCTTGATGGCGAGCGCCTCCTTCGGACCGACGACGACCGTGTTGGTGATCGGGCGCACCTCAAGCACGAAGCGCGGCTTGCCGTCGGCGGCCGGAGTGCCAATGGAGAGGCCCTTGCGCTGGCCGACCGTAAACGCGACGGCGCCGTCGTGCTGCCCGAGGGTGTTGCCCTCCCGGTCAAGGATGTCGCCGGTTACCGGGGCGACGCGTTCGCCGAGCCAGCCCTTGGTATCGCCGTCTGGAATAAAGCAGATGTCGTAGGAGTCGGGCTTGTTCGCCACCGAGAAGCCGCGTTCGGCGGCTTCTTTCCGCACCTCGGCCTTGGTCGGCGTGGCGCCGAGCGGAAACATGGAGTGGTTAATCTGGTCAGCGGTGAGCACGCCGAGCACGTAGGACTGGTCTTTAGCCCAGGCGGCCGCGCGGTGCAGCTCCTTGTTGCCATCGGCATCCGTCAGAATGCTCGCGTAGTGGCCGGTGCAGACGGCGTCGAAGCCGAGGGCCATGGCCTTTTCGAGCAGGGCGGCGAACTTGATCTTTTCGTTGCAGCGCATGCACGGGTTCGGGGTACGGCCGGCGGCGTATTCGGCGATAAAGTCGTCGACGACGTCGAGCTTGAACCGTTCGGAGAAGTCCCAGACGTAGTAGGGGATGCCCATGATGTTGGCGGCGCGCTGGGCATCCATTGAATCTTCAACGGTGCAACAGCCGCGACTGCCGGTGCGCAACGTGCCCGGCATTCGGCTCAGTGCGAGATGCACGCCGACCACCTCGTGCCCCGCTTCGACCGCGCGCGCGGCTGCGACGGCGGAATCAACACCGCCACTCATTGCTGCTAAAACCTTCACCCAACGAGTGTACGCGGAGTATCTGACACGGCCAAGGTCAGCGCCCGGGCACCCGATCGGCCATTCCGGCCCGGAGCGCCTGGGCGTGCGCGGCCGGCAACGCCGCGAGCAGCGCGTCGACGTCGGCATCGGTCGACGTGTGGCCCAGGGTGATCCGCAGAGCACCGCGGGATTCGATCTCGTTGCGCCCCATCGCCCGCAGCACGTGCGAGGGTTCGGGCACCCCGGCCTGGCAGGCCGACCCGGTCGACACCGACACCCCGGCGGCGTCGAGCAGAAACAGCAGCGAGTCGCCCTCGCAGCCGGCAAAACTGAAGTGCGCGTTACCCGGCAGCCGAATGATCGGGTCGCCATTGAGCACAGCATCGGGTGCGACCCGCGCCACGCCTGCGATCACCCGGTCGCGCAGGGCTGCCAGGCGCGCGGTTTCGCCGCCGGCAGCCGCAGACAGCTCAGCCGACAGAGCGGATGCCGCCACCGCGAACGACACCGCTGCCGCGACATCCTGCGTGCCGCTGCGCACCTTACGCTGCTGTCCGCCACCGTGGATGAGCGGTTCGACGGTGGTGGCGCGACCGAGCACGAGAGCGCCGATACCGACCGGTCCGCCGACCTTGTGCGCCGAGACGCTGAGCGCCGACACCCCGGCGGCGGCCAGCGTGCGAAAGTCCACCGGAATATAGCCGTACGCCGCAACGGCGTCGACGTGCACCGGAATGCCGTGCACCGCGGCGAGCGCCGCCACCTCGGCGACGGGTTCGATGGTGCCGACCTCATTGTTGGCCATGATCACGCTGACCAGCGCAATATCAAACGGGTCCCGGGCAATAGCAGCCTTGAGCGCGGCGAGGTCGACGCGGCCCTGGTCGTCGAGCGGAATCCACTCGATCACGGCACCGTCATGCTCGGCGAGCCACTCGACGGTGTCGAGGGTGGCGTGGTGTTCGCCGCCGGGCACCAGAATGCGCCGGCGCGGGGCGCGCGCCCAGTACAGCCCCTTGATTCCGAGGTTGATGGCCTCGGTGCCGCTGCCGGTGAAAACAACCTCGATCGGGTCGCAGCCGAGGCTGGCGGCCACGATTTCGCGCGACTCTTCGAGCATCCGCTTGGCATTCTGCCCCTGGCTGTGCACCGAAGCGGGGTTACCGACGACACCCATCGCTTCGGCGTAGGCGGCAATAGCGGCGGGGAGCATGGGCGTGGTCGCCGCATGGTCCAAATAGACAACCATGCCCCCTATTTTACGCCCCCAAATTTTACGCACCCCAAATTTACCGTCGAGCGGATGCCGGTGGTCGTCAGCTTCCCGCACACTGATTATTCTTGAACCCATGAGTTCCACCGATCCCCTGCGCAACCTCGGTGTGCGACTAACCAGCGCCGGCGGCGAACTACGGGTGTGGGCCGAACACGCCGACGCCATGGACCTGTGTCTTTTCGACGACACCGACCCGAACTGGATCGTCAAGAGCGTGCCGATGACCAAGGACGTGCACGGCGTGTGGTCCGGCAAATCGCGCACGCTGTCCCCTGGGCGCCGCTACGGTATCCGCGTCTCCGGCCCGGCCAGCTCGAAGAACTCGTTTCACCCGGAGAAAACCCTGATCGAACCGTATTCTCGTGGTCTGGTGCGGGTCGGGGCCGGACTTTGGCAGTCCTCGGTGGTCGATGACTATTTCGACTGGAACGGCGCCACGAAACCGAAAGTCGCCCTCGACCACACGGTGGTCTATGAGGCGCACGTGCGCGGCGTCAGCCGGCTCAATCCGCTGGTGCCGGCCGTCCTGCGCGGCACCTATGCCGGGCTCGCCCACGAATCGACCATCGCCTACCTAAAAGACCTCGGCGTGACCGCGGTCGAGCTGTTGCCGGTGCAGGCGTTCGTGTCGGAGCAGCGTCTCATCAAACAGGGCCTAATCAACTACTGGGGTTACAACACCCTCAACTTTTTTTCGCCGCACGCCGACTACGCCACCCAGGCAGCGCAGTCGGCCGGTCCGGCCGCTGTGCTGCGCGAGTTCAAAGGCATGGTCAAGCTGCTGCACGAGGCCGGGCTCGAAGTCATTTTGGACGTGGTCTACAACCACACGGCCGAGGAGGGTCGCAACGGCCCGGTCACGAGCCTGCGCGGCATCGATAACGCGGCATATTACCGTCAGGACGATTCCGGGGCGTATATCGACGTGACCGGGTGCGGCAACACGGTCAATTTCAGCCACGACGTGCCGAAGCGCCTCGTGCTCGATTCCCTGCGGTACTGGGCCAACGAGGTGCAGGTCGATGGGTTCCGCTTCGACCTGGCCGCTACGCTCGGCCGGGACGCCGGCGTGGTCTACGACCCGCAACATCCGCTGCTCACCGAGATTCGCGACGACCCGGAGCTGGCGGGTGTGAAACTCATCGCCGAACCGTGGGATGTCGGGCAGGGCGGCTGGCAGACCGGCAATTTTCCGCCCGGGTGGACCGAGTGGAACGACCGCTACCGCGACCGGATGCGCGACTTCTGGCTCTCCGACATGAAGAGTCTGCGTCTGACCGGCTCGGCCGGCAGCGGCATCGGACGCTTTGCGACCCGCGTCGCCGGGTCGTCGAACACTTTTTCGGAAGCGCGCGGCCCGCTCGCCTCGCTCAACTTCATCACCGCGCACGACGGCTTCACCCTCGCCGATCTCACCGCCTACGATACGAAGCACAACCTCGGCAACGGCGAGTCGAACCGTGACGGCACCGACAACAACAGCTCCTACAACCACGGCGTCGAGGGTCCGACCCGCGACGTGGCCATTCTGGCCACCAGGCGGAAGGCCATGCGCAACCTGCTCGGCACACTGCTGCTCTCGGCCGGCATTCCCATGCTCACCGCCGGCGACGAGTTCGGCCGCAGCCAGCGCGGCAACAACAACGCCTACTGCCAGGACAGCGAGCTGACCTGGCTCAACTGGGACTTCGACGACTGGCAGCAGGACCTGCACCGGGTCACCCGCCGCCTTCTGCAGCTGCGCCGGGAAAACCCGGCCCTGCGCCCCGTGCACTTCGGTCGCTTCGGCGAGACGACGCCGAGCGCCAGCCAGCTGGACTGGTACAACATCGCCGGCGAAGCGCTCACCGGGGAGGCCTGGAACTCGCCGACCGAGCGCACCCTGCAGTACATGGCAGCGTCCACCCCCGAACACGAAGCCTTCAACCGTATTTTGCTCGTGGTGAACGCCCGCGAGCAGGACGAGACGGTCACCCTGCCAGCGCACGAGGGAGTGGATGCCTACACACTGCTCTGGGATTCCGGTCACGACGACCTGCGCGACTCGGTGATCGAGCACGCGCCCGGCACTGCCCTGTTCGTGTCCGGTGCGTCGATGCAGCTGATGCGGGCGCACGGCGCGTTCGTTCCGCGCCGCGCACGGCGCGCCTGACCGGCTAGTTCGCGATGGCGACCAGACCCATTTCGGCCGGGCTGATCAGCAGGTCATTGCGGGGAACGACACGCACGGTATACCCAAAGGCTCCGGCCCGGTCGAGCTCGACCGTTCCGGTGAACAGGGTGGCGCCGCCGGTCGATGCTTCTTTCAGCGGTGCCGGTTCGAGCGCCTGAATGGCCACGTCGCGCAGCTCGTCGGTGCCCAGGCTCTTGCCGTAGACGACCTCGACGGTCACGTCCTCTGCCGCCAGTCCGCCGAGCTGCACGTGTGCGCGCAGGTGCAGGTCGTCGCCCACTTCGGGCACCGACGAGACACCGCCCGATTCCACGTGGGTCACCGCGACCTGCGGCCAGGCCGACACGATCCGGCCCTTCCACGCGGCCAGTTCGCGGGCCGCGCGGTAGTTGTTGGCCGACATCAGCCCTTCGTAGTGTCCGGCCGGGCGATACAGCCGCTGCACGTACTCGCTGACCATACGGTCGGCGGACAGTGCCGGCGAGAGGGTGGCGAGGGTGTGCCGAATATTCGAGACCCACCGTTCGGGCACGTCATCGGCGTTCCGTTCGTAGAACGTCGGGGCGACCTGATGCTCGATCAGGTCGTAGAGCGCTTCGGCTTCGAGCCGGTCGCGTTCAGCGGAGTCGCCGGCCGAATCGGCAGACGGAATCGCCCAGCCGTTCTTGCCGTCGTAGTATTCGGGCCACCAGCCGTCGAGGATCGACAGGTTGAGGGCACCGTTGAGGGCAGCCTTCATGCCGCTCGTTCCGCAGGCCTCGAGCGGACGGAGCGGATTGTTGAGCCAAACATCCGTTCCCGGGTACATCAGCTGGGCCATGGCGATGTTGTAGTCGGGCAGAAAAGCGATGCGCGTGCGCAGGGCCGGGTCGGCCGCGAACTGCACGATCTTCTGGATCAGGCGTTTGCCCTCTTCGTCGGCGGGGTGCGACTTGCCGGCGATGACGATCTGAATCGGATGCTCCGAGTGCAGCAGCAGGGCGCGCAAACGTTCAGGGTCGTGCAACATCAGGGTGAGCCGCTTGTAGGTAGGAACACGGCGGGCGAACCCGATGGTCAGCACGTTCGGGTCGAAGACACGATTGATCCAGGTCGGGGGGATGCCGCCCGGGTTCTGGTCCCGCCAGGCGTTCAGCAGTCGGCGGCGGGCATCCTCGACGAATTGCAGGCGCATCTGACCGCGCACCGACCACAGGTCCTGGTCGGAGACATCCGCAGAGGCCCAGTTGGCCGTCGAGGTGTCGCTCGTGCCGAGCTTGGTGTGGGCGAGGCTCTTCAGCGCCGGGTCGGTCCAACTCTGCGCGTGCACGCCATTCGTGATCGACGTGATCGGAACATCCGCTGAATCAAAGCCAGGCCACAGGCCGTTGAACATGCGACGGCTGACCTCGCCGTGCAGGGTCGAGACACCGTTGGCGTGCTGGCCGAGCCGCAACCCCATAATGGCCATGTTGAACACGTCGTTGGAACCGCCATCGTAGCTCTCAGCGCCGAGCGCGAGCAGATCTTCCACATCGACGCCGGGCAGCAGGTCGGTGCCGAAGTAGCGTCGCACGAGCGACCGCTCGAAGCGGTCGATGCCGGCGGCGACCGGAGTGTGGGTGGTGAAAACGGTGCCGGCGCGGGCCACCTGCAGAGCTTCCTGAAAGCTGAGGCCCTCGCCGATCAGGCTGGAGATGCGCTCGAGGCCGAGGAAACCGGCGTGACCCTCGTTGGTGTGGAACACTTCGGGCTCCGGCAGTCCGTGCAGCGAGCTCCACAGCTTCACCGCGCGAGCACCGCCGATGCCCAGCAGCAGTTCCTGCAGCAGGCGGTGTTCGCCGCCGCCGCCATACAGGCGGTCGGTGACCAGGCGCAGGTCGTCGGCGTTCTCCGGAATGTCGGCGTCGAGCAACAGCAAACGCACTCGGCCCACCTTGGCCTGCCAGACCCGGGCATGCAGGGTGCGGTCGTCGGGCAGCGCGAGCGACACCTGTACGGCGGAGCCGTCGGCCCGGCGCAGCACGGCGAGCGGAAGCCCGTCGGGGTCGAGCAGCGGATAGCTTTCCATCTGCCAGCCGTCAGGAGAGATGGCCTGGCTGAAGTAGCCGGCGCGATAGAACAGGCCGACGCCGACCAAAGGCAGGCCAAGGTCCGAAGCGCTCTTCAGGTGGTCACCGGCGAGAATGCCGAGGCCCCCCGAATACTGCGGCAGGGCAGCGGCGATGCCGAACTCCGGTGAGAAGTAGGCGATGGCGGCCGGCTTCTCGCCCTCGAGCCCCTGGTACCAGCGTGGCTGCTCGAGATAGTCGCGCAACCCGTCACGGGTGGCGTTGACCTCGGCGACGTAGTCGTGATCCTGCGCGAGATCGTCGAGGCGACGCGGGGCGACGGCACCGAGCAGCGCGACCGGGTCGGTGCCGATCTCGCGCCAGAGCTCGGGGGCAATGTGCTCGAATAGTTGCCGTGTGGGCTCATGCCACGACCAGCGGAGATTGCCGGCAAGCTCCTCCAGAGCCGCGAGCGGCTCGGGGAGAACGGCACGGACGGTAAATTTACGGATGGCCTTCACGAGGTCAACCTTAGGGGTGCCACGTGTCCAACACGTAACAGTCAAACTTCACCGCGCGCACGCCAGGAGGGCAGAACGCGGAAGCCATTGCCACGCTTTCACGCTACGGTCGTGGTGTGGCCAAGACAGCAGCAAAAAAAACGATCCTGACGACAGCATCGAGCAGCGCCCCCGCGCGCGTGTCTGCGGGCGCGGCTGCGGGAAGCCGCGCCGCCGCATCCGTTGGTCGAATCCCCGTTCTCGACCTGTCTCCCCAGCTGAACGACAACCTCTGGCCGGCCCGCGCCTTCGTGGGCGAAGTGGTGCCGTTTGGCGCGACCGCTTTTCGTGAGGGACACGACCTCATCGGCGTCGATCTGCAGCTGACGGCGCCCGACGGCAGCACCACGCGGCATCCGATGGCGTTGCAGGCCGACGGCACCGACCGCTACGGCACCGAGGCCCAACTCGGCGCTGCTGGCCACTGGACCTATCGGGTGCGAGCCTACGCCGACGACTTCGCCACCTGGGAACACAATGCCGCGATCAAGATACCGGCCGGCATTGACGTGGAACTCATGTTCACCATCGGCGGCGAACTCCTCACCCAGGCCGGCGTCGACAAAGCCCGCCCGCTCGCCGCCCGCCGTCTGTTTCAAGCGGCCGCGAAGACCCTCGCCGACACCGGTAAGCCGGCCACCGAGCGTTTTCTCGCCGTGGCAGATGCCGCCCTCCTGCAGGCCATCAGTGCCCACCCCCTCGCCGGACTAGCCTCGCTATCGGCCGAGCGCACGATTATCGTCGAACGGGCCAGAGCCGGGGTCGGCTCCTGGTACGAATTCTTTCCACGCTCGGAGGGCGCCGTGCGGCGCGCCGACGGCAGCTGGAAAAGCGGAACGTTCCGCACCGCAGCCAAGCGACTGCCCGAAGTGGCCGCCATGGGCTTCGACGTGCTCTACCTTCCGCCGATTCACCCGATCGGGCAGGCCTTTCGCAAGGGGCCGAATAATTCGCTCGAGGTCGCCCCCGGCGATCCGGGCTCGCCCTGGGCGATCGGCTCGAAAGACGGCGGCCACGACGCCATCCACCCAGACCTCGGCACGGTGGCCGACTTCACGTTCTTTCTGCAGAAGGCCGCCTCCCTCGGCATCGAGGTCGCCCTCGACTTTGCGCTGCAGGCTTCCCCCGACCATCCCTGGGTCACGGAACACCCGGAGTGGTTCACGACGCTGCCCGACGGCAGCATCGCCTACGCCGAAAACCCGCCGAAAAAATATCAGGATATCTACCCGATCAATTTCGACAATGATCCGGACGGCATCCGCGCCGAGGCGCTGCGCCTGCTGCGTTACTGGATCAGCCTCGGCGTGCGTATCTTTCGGGTGGACAACCCGCACACCAAACCGCTCGACTTCTGGGAATGGCTGCTCGCCGAAGTCAACCAGGCCGACCCCGACGTGGTGTTTCTGGCCGAAGCGTTCACTCGCCCGGCCCTCATGCAGGCGCTCGGCAAGGTCGGCTTCCAGCAGTCGTACACCTACTTCACCTGGCGCAACACGAAGATCGAGCTCGAGGAGTTCTTCGACGGCCTCGCCACCGACACCCCCGACTTTCTGCACCCGAACCTGTTCGTGAACACCCCCGATATTCTCACCGAATACCTGCAATTTGGCGGGCCGGCCGCCTTCAAGATTCGAGCGGCACTGGCCGCGACGGCGGCGCCGAGCTGGGGGGTCTACGCCGGTTTCGATCTGTTCGAGAACGTCGCACGGCCGGGCGCCGAAGAGAGCATCGACAACGAGAAGTACGAGTACCGGCCGCGTGACTGGAGCAAGGCCGAGGAGCTAGGTCAGTCCCTTGCGCCGTACCTCACGCTGCTGAACCGCATCCGCTCCGAGCATCCGGCGCTCGGCCAACTGCGCAACCTCGACATCCACTCGAGCGACGACGATTCGATCCTCGTCTACAGCAAGTACCTCGACGCGGCGTTCACCGGCACCGGCCAAGCGGATGCCCTCCTCATCGTCGCCAACGTCGACCCGCACTCGGTGCGCCAGACCGTGGTGCACCTCGACGTGACCCGGTTCGGCATTGCGCGCGGCGACACCTTCGACGTGCACGACCTCGTCTCGGGTGCCACCTGGACCTGGTCGGCCGATAACTTCGTGCGGCTCGATGCTTTCACCGAACCGGTGCACATTCTGCACGTCACTCCCCACGATCCTGGCCAGGGCCGCGCATGAGCGACGGCAAGAAGAAACACAAGAAGAAGAACAAGTCCACGGACGAGAAGGGTCAGGGAAAGAAAATCGACGCTAAGAAGGCTCAGTCCCCGAAGACACCGTCTGTGAAAAAGCACGTCGCCCCGCCCGAGCCGGCTGCGATCGACGATCACATCCTGGAGACCGTCGCCGCCGGCAGCTACTACAACCCCCACGAAATTCTCGGCCAGCACCTCGCCCACCAGACTGGCGTCTCCGACCCGCTCGTGATCATTCGCGCCCTACGCCCGCTTGCAACCGAGGTCTTCGCCATTCTCGCCAACGGCTCCCACGTGGAGCTGGCGCACCTCGCGCACGGCATCTGGCAGGGCGAAAGCACCCTCGGACTCAGCGACTACACGATCGAGGCCCGCTACGAGGACGCCCTCACCTGGATCTGCGATGACCCGTACCGATTCATCCCGACCCTCGGCGAGCTGGACCTGCACCTCATCGGTGAAGGCCGCCACGAGCGCCTCTGGGACGTTTTGGGCGCCCACCACCGTCAGCACCAGGGCATCACGGCGTCATCGACCGGCACTTCGTTCGCGGTGTGGGCACCGCACGCCCGCGCCGCACGGGTGATCGGCGACTTCAACGGGTGGAACGGCGTGACCCACGCCATGCGCAACATGGGAAGCACCGGCGTCTGGGAGCTGTTCATTCCGGGCCTCGAACTCGGCACCAACTACAAGTTTCAGCTGCTCGCGCAGTCCGGCGCCTGGGTGGAAAAGGCCGACCCGATGGCCCGTCTCGCCGAGGTACCACCGCAGACCGCGTCGGTCGTCACAGAGTCCCACTACGAGTGGGCGGATGACGCCTGGCTCTTCAATCGCAAGGCCAACGATCCGCACAACCAGGCCATGAGCGTCTACGAGATGCACGTCGGCTCTTGGCGCCCCGGCCTCGGCTACCGAGACCTGGCCGATGAGCTCGTCGGTTACCTGCAGGAACTGAGCTTCACGCACGTGGAATTCATGCCCCTGGCGGAGCATCCGTTTGGCGGTTCCTGGGGCTACCAGGTCAGCGGCTATTACGCACCGACCAGCCGGTTCGGCTCCCCCGACGACCTGCGCTACCTGATCGACCAGCTGCACCAGGCCGGCATCGGCGTGATCATGGACTGGGTGCCCGGTCACTTTCCCAAGGACGACTTCGCCCTGGCCCGGTTCGACGGCCAGGCCCTGTACGAGCACCCCGACCCGCGTCGCGGTGAGCAGCTGGACTGGGGCACCTACATTTTCGACTTCGGGCAGATGCAGGTGCGCAACTTCCTCGTCGCCAACGCGCTGTACTGGCTCGAAGAATTCCACATCGACGCCCTGCGCGTCGACGCCGTCGCCTCCATGCTCTACCTCGACTATTCGCGCGAAGACGGCCAGTGGGAGCCGAACCAGTACGGCGGCAACGAGAACCTTGAGGCGATCAGCCTGCTGCAGGAGATCACCGCGACGGCGTACAAGCGCAATCCGGGCACGATCATGATCGCCGAGGAATCCACCAACTGGGGCGGAGTGACGGCGCCGACCAGCGGTGGCGGCCTCGGTTTCGGGTTCAAGTGGAACATGGGCTGGATGCACGACTCGCTCGAGTACATGCAGGTCGACCCGATGTACCGCTCATACCATCACAACGACATCACGTTCTCGTTCATCTACGCCTTTAGCGAGAACTTCCTGCTGCCGATCAGCCACGACGAGGTCGTGCACGGCAAGGGCGCCCTGGTCTCCAAGATGCCCGGTGACTCCTGGCAGCAACTCGCCAATGTGCGCGCCTACCTCGCGTTCATGTGGGCGCACCCCGGCAAGCAGCTATTGTTCATGGGCAGCGAGTTCGGTCAGCGTTCGGAGTGGAGCGAAGAGCGCGGATTGGACTGGTGGATGCTCGACCAGCCGGCACACCGCGGCCTGTTCAATCTCGTCGGCCAGCTCAACCGGGTCTACCGCGACAACGCGAGCCTATGGAGCCGGGACAACGACCCGGGCGGCTTCGAACTGCTCGACGGCGGCGCTGCCAGCCAGAACGTCGTGTCGTTTCTGCGCTGGGACAACCACGGCGTTCCGGTCGCGTGCTTCTTCAACTTCGCCGGCCAGCCGCACACCGACTACCGGGTCGGCCTTCCGTTCGCCGGGCAGTGGGAGGAAATCCTCAACACGGATGCCGGCGACTTCGGCGGCTCCGGTGTGGGAAATCAGGGCAGTGTGAAGGCGTATAACGAGCCCTGGGCCGGTCGCCCGGCCTCGGCGACCGTGACCCTGCCGCCTCTGGCCGGTCTCTGGTTGCGCCTCCGCCGCTAACTATCCCGCGAGAGCGAAATGGAAAGTTAGTAGAGGAGGGCGGTGAGGCGCGAGCGTGTCGGGGGGACGCGGGGATCGTCCTGGCCGACGACCTCGAACAGCTCGAGGATGCGCTCGCGGATGGCGTTGCGCCCGGGGGCTGGCTGGGCCGGAAAGAGGCCGAGCAACCGATCGAAAGCGTCCTCGATGTGGCCGCCGGACAGATCGAGGTCGGCGACCAGAAGTTGGGCGTCGAGATCGTCGGGAGCGGATGCCGCCCCATTGCGAATCTGGTCGATGGTCTTGCCCTGCAGCCGCGCCAGCAGGCTAACCTGGGCCAGTCCGGCCACGGCCATCGTGTCGTTCGGGTTCTGCGCCAGTGCAGTGCGGTATTCGCTCTGGGCGGTGGCGTAGTCGCCGGCCTCGATGGCGGTGTACGCCTCCAGGTGGTGCGGTGGCAACGGCTCATCGACGGCAACGGCCGGCTCGGTGCCGGCGTTCGCGTCGGCGGCCTCGGCCGTGCCGGTCACGCCCTGCTGGGCGGCGAGCTCGAGCACCCGAACGAGCAGCTCCGCGATCTGCTCCTCGCCGAGCGGGCCGTTGAAGAGCTGTACCGGCTGACCGGTGATGACGGCGGCGACCGTGGGCACCGTCCGGACCTGGAACGCCTGAGCGAGTTGCGGATTCGCGTCAATGTCAACGCGGGCCAGCACGAACCGGCCGTCGAGGCCGGTGATGAGCTTCTCGAGCACCGCCAGAAGCTGGGTCGAAGGCTCGCTGCGGGGTGCCCACAGCCCGACGATCACGGGAACGCGGGACGAGAGCTCGAGCAGCTCACCGAAATTGGCGTCCGTGCCGTCGATGACGAGACTCGGAACCATGACGGGGCCGGACGGCGCCGGCGCTCCCCCCACGGGTGCACCGGTCACGGGCGCCCCGTTCGTGGCCACCGGGGGCGCGCCCGTCGGGGCACGGTTCACGAGCGAGGAGAGGTCGACCGCTCCGCGCAGGTTCGATCCGGAAGGGGGCATATTCGTCATGGAAGCTCCGCCGATGTGATGAGGCCCTGGGCAAAGCCCAGAAGCACGATTTTGTCGCTCGAACCGGCCGTGGGCACATAGAACAACAGCTGGTCGCGGTAGGTGTTCGAGAAGCCCTTGGCCGTGGTGGTGATGCCGGAGAGCGCCTTCGTGGCGAGGGCATCGGCCGCCGGACCCACGGTGGCACCGGCATCCACCGGCTTGACCGTTTCGGTCTCGGTCATGCTGACCGCCACGATGCTGCCCGAGTCGTTGGTCGCGAGGGCGACGGCTTCATCGCTGCCCGCGGCAGCCGCGAACTCGATCGACGCGGTCGACGGCAGGGCGGCGATCTTGGCCGCATTCAGGTCGGCGACCTGCACCCGGAAATTATCGCCCTCGCTCTCGAACAGCCCGAAGGAGGGGCTGGCTTCGCCCTGCACCAGGATGTCGGCGTACGCGGCGGCCAATTCATCCGGCGGCAGCAACAGCAACTTGTTGTCGGGAGCGATGGCCGGAGCACCGACGATGGCCGGAGCCACCTTGGGAACGTGCGCCGACTGCTCGAGCGCGAACAGGTAATCCACTTGGTAGTTCGTGCGGGGCGATTCCTGCTTGAGGATGACCGCCATCGTTGGAATGCTGGGGTCGTTTTCATCCTGGATGACGGTCATGACCACCCGCGGCCAGGAATTCGTCTGCTGCGGCAAGGTGAAGGTGAGCGGAGCACCCGCCAGAGCGACGAGAGGCGCCACGGCCGGATCCACGGCGCGAATCTTGTAGTTGGCCAGTCGTTGTTCCAGGGCCGGGCCGGTGAATCGCGTGGCGAGGGTCTCGGTATTCAGGTTCGCATCGGCATCCGCAGTGAGCAGCGAAATTTCGCTCATGATCGTCTCAAGCTGGGAGACGGTCACGGCGGGCGGTGGCAGCTCGGCGGCAGCTTCGACGGAATCGGTGGACTGGGGCGTCGGCGTTGGGGTCGCTGTGGCGGTGTTGGCCGTGCTGAAATCGGGCCACAGATCTGCCGAACAGCCACTCAACGCCAGACCGGAAACCACGATTATGGGAAGGATGGCGACCCGGCGAGCGATTCCTCGCCGTGACGTGATCTGACTGGCCTTGATCGCCTTCGGACGCGGCGCGCGCGGCAACCTGGGCATACGCGGACCGCGCGGAACATTGCGGCGCGGACGACGGGATCGACGCAGATGCAGCAGGGCCAGTAGGTACAACACCAGGCCGGCCAATAGCAGCAAGGCACCACCGGCCAGCAGCGGGCCCGCCCACGGCGTGGAATTGTCGGACGCCCACGATAAACGGATGCTGGCGGGCGCCGGTTCGATTCCGTCCGACGCGACGATCACCGAGATGCCCTCCGG
Organism: Cryobacterium flavum; assembly: GCF_900103805.1. Lineage (GTDB taxonomy): Bacteria > Actinomycetota > Actinomycetes > Actinomycetales > Microbacteriaceae > Cryobacterium > Cryobacterium flavum. The sequence goes on from NZ_FNIB01000008.1 coordinate 69,833, forward strand.
CAGGGTCAGCGTGGTGGTCACGGAGTTCGTGCCGGAGTATTCGTCGAGCCACAGGTCGGAGCCGGCCGGATTCATGATCGCGGCGGCGGCATCCGTTGTGGCGGCATCCGTCCCTGCGCCACCGCCCGTGGCCCCCTCAGAATCGTCGGGCGTGACCGCCGCAGTGATGGTGGAGGTGAGCTCACCGGTTTTCTCGCTCAGGCCGACGGTGGCAAATGAGTCGTCACCGATCCAGGCCGCGACGTCTTCCGACCGCCCGTAGGCCACGAAGATGGGCCCGTCTCCGCGCACGTTGATGGTCTGGCTGCCCGAAGAGGCTGCGAGGGCGCTCGGGTCGATCACGGTGTACTTCGCCGTTCCGGTGACGGTCGAGCTCAGGGACGTGAAAGCGGGCTCGAGCAGGATCGTGCGCTGTGCGATGCCGAGAACGATCATCACGGCAGCAAGAACGAAGGCCGCAATGGCAAGAACAAAACGCACGTATCACCCTTCAGCATTTGAGCTGGTTGGTACTGTTCAGTCACTCTGGCTGACTCACGTGACTGAAAGTCCTCAGACACGGACCTTCTACGTTACTGCGTTCACCTGAAAGGTGCCTAATAGCAGCCGAGGCCCGGCCAGCCGATGATCGGGTATTCGCGACGGCGGCGAGACACTAAAATTGGGGGCGTTCCCCGTCATGCATGATCCATCGAGGGCCGGGGCCCCATCTGTAAGGAGTAAAAGTGTCTGACGACGAAGCTGATTTCACCCAGGTATTTCGCGGCTACGACAAGGACGAGGTGGCCAAGGCTATCCAGTCGCTGCGTCGCGAACTGATTCAAGCGAACACCCAGAACGCCGAGGCCGGCCGCGAGGTCAAACGCCTGGCGGCGCGCATCGACGATCTCAACGCCGAGATCGAAGAGGTTGGAAGCCCCACCTTCTCCGGACTTGGAACCAAGTTGGAGAACACCCTTCGCGTCGCCGAAGAGCAGTCCACTCGCGTCATCGCCCAGGCCGATATCGACGCCGAAAAGCTTCGGGCCGCTACCACTGACGAGGTGCAACTGCTCCGTCACAATGCCCTCGAGCAGGCCGAACGCACCCTGTCCGACGCCGCAGTCAAGGCGCGTCGGGTGCTCGATGACGTCAGGGTCGAAGCGGATGACGTGCGCGCCCGTGCCCAGGACGACCAGGCCCAGATCGTTCAGGATGCGGTTCGCGATGCCTCCCTGATTCGGGGCGCTGTCGCCACCGAGGCTGCGGAAGCCCGTGCCACGGTCAAGCGTGAGGTTGCGGCCATCCGCTCTGAAGCCGATCGTGAAGCGGCAGAAGTACGCGTGGTCGCTCAGCGTGAAGCCACCGAAGCCCGCGAGATCGCGGCCGGTCTGACAAACGAGACCGAACTCACCCGCGCCGAAGTAGCCCTGGAACTCGACCAGCAGCGGGCTGACCTGCAGCGCGAAACCGAGCAGGCCCGCGTCGATCTGGCCGCCGAGACCGACCAGGCCAGAGTCGATCTGGCTCGGGAGTCCGAGCTCGCCCGGCTGGCTGGCGCCCACGAGGCAGACCAGGCGCGCACCCTGCTCGCCGCCGAGATCGAACAGGGGCGCATTGACCTGGCCCGCGAGATCGAACAGGCACACGCAGTGACCGAGGTCGAACGCGAGCAGGCTCAGACCGATCTGGCCCGCGAACTTGATCGCAAGCGTGCCGGTCTGTCCCGCGAGATCGAACAGGGCCGCGCGGCCCTCGCCGCCGAGGTGGAGCAGGCCGCCGCCGACCTGGCCCGCGAGAACCAGCAGGCCCGCATCGACGCCGAGGCCGAGGCCGAGCAGGCCCGCATCGATCTGGAGAACCAGCTCACCGCCACGCGCAAGAAGGGCGAGCACGAAGCTAGCCGTCTGGCCCGGGAGATCGACCAGGCGCGAGCCGACTTCGACGTGGAGCTGAAGGCCCGCCGTGACGAGGCCGAGCAGGAGCACCTCGCCCGGCACCAGGAAGCCGTGGCGCAGGCGCAGAAGTTCCAGCTCGATGCTGCCAAACAGCTCACCGAGACGACCGAGCGTACCGCGGAACTGCGCACGCTCAACGACCAGCTCGATGCTGGCGCTCGCGAAGAGGCCAAAGCCAACAAGGAACTGGCCGAAGAGAGCGCCGCGCGCATTCTCAGCGACGCCCACACCACGGCAACCGCGCTCGTCACCGACGCCACGACACGCTCACGTACCCTCGTTGCCGACGCCGAAGACCGGTTGTCCCAGATTAGGATTGAGCGCGACGCCGTTGCCGGTTATTTTGAAAGCCTACGCAGCGTTTTGACCCAGGCAGAACGGGTCGCAGCCGAGTAATTCCCTATCTTGGAGACGACACGTGAAAATTCAGAACGCCTTTCGATTCGGACTCGTCGGAACCCTGGGCGTAGGCCTGGGCCTGCTGATCATCACCTCGGTGATCACCCTGCAGACGATCATCATCTATGTCGGGGCCGCGCTGTTCATTGCGCTCGGCCTCGACCCGGCGGTCTCCTGGCTGGAGAAGAAGAAGTTCCCGCGCTGGGCGGCCATTCTCATCGTCGTCGCGGGCGTCCTCGGCGTACTCACCGGCGTGATCTTTGCGATCGTGCCAATCATCGTCGACCAGGTCTCCAAGCTGTCCAAGCTCATTCCCGAGCTCGTCACGGCCGTGAACAGCTCAACTTTCCTGAGCGATCTGCAGAAGCAGTTCCCCGGTCTCGACATCACCGAGATCACCAAGACGATCACTAATTTTCTCGGCGGAAACCTCACCAACATCACGGCGACGGTCGTGCAGTCGGGGTTGGCCTTCGTGAACGGGCTGTTCGGCGGGCTCATCATCCTGATTCTCACGCTCTACTTCACGGCCTCGCTGAACAACATGAAACGCGCCACCTACCAGCTGGTTCCCGCGTCCAAGCGGGAACGGTTCACCGACATCAGCGAACAGATCACCACGGCCGTCGGCCGCTACATCGTCGGCCAGGCGGCGTTGGCCTCGGTCAATGGCGTGCTGAGCTTCATCTTTCTGTCGATCATCGGCGCGCCGTTCCCGGCGCTGCTGGCGTTCATCGCCTTCCTGCTTTCGCTGATTCCGCTGGTCGGTACGATCTCCGGTTCGGTCATCATCGTGCTGACCTGCCTGATTCCCGAGATCGGCAGTTCTCCGCAGACCGCGCTGGCCGCGGCGATCTACTACCTCATCTATATGCAGGTCGAGGCATACGTACTCAGCCCCAACATCATGAACCGGGCCGTCTCTGTGCCGGGCGCGGTCGTCGTGATCGCGGCTCTGGCCGGCGGCAGCCTGCTCGGCATTCTCGGTGCCCTGATCGCGATCCCGGTGGCCGCTTCGGTCATCATGATCGTCAAACAGGTCGTCATCCCCCGCCAGAACGAACTCTGACGCCCGACGACCTGCCTCAGGAGTCAGCGGGCAGCGGCGCGGTCCACTCGGTCGGCAACGGCAGTGCGCCGGGGTTGATGGTGGCGACGATCTCGGTGAGCACCCGACGGGTCAGATTCTCGCCCACCCAGAGGTGCTTGCCACCCTCGACGGCGACCAGACGCATACCGGGCACGCTGGCGAACCGCAGGCGGGCGGCATCCGGTCGCAGGTAGTCGTCGAACTCGGGGATCAACGCGACCAGTTCGCGTTCGTTGCCGGCCCACGCTGCCAGCTCTTCGTTGGTCGTGCGGTGCAGCGGCGGTGACAGCAGGATGGCCCCGCGGATGGGATGCTCCAGGCCGTACTTGAGGGCCAGTTCGGTGCCGAAGGACCAGCCGACCAGCCAGGGATTGGGAAGGTGGCGTTCGGCGACGAAAGTCATTGCCGCGGCGACATCGGCCCGTTCGGTGAGGCCATGACCGAAATCACCCTCGCTGGTGCCGCGCGGCGATGACGTGCCGCGGGTGTTGAAGCGCAGCACGGCCAGATCGGCCAGGGCTGGCAGCCGGTTGGCGGCCTTTCGCAGAATGTGCGAGTCCATGAAGCCGCCGGCGGTGGGCAGCGGATGCAGCGTCACGAGTGTCGCTACCGGCGCACGATCCACCGGGGTCGCCAGCTCGCCCACCAGGGTGAGGCCGTCGCTGGTGCGCAGCTCGATGTGTTCGATGGTGGCGGGCAGTTCGATGCCACCACGAATATCAACCGGCACGGGTTCTCCTGAACTTTCGCGGGTCATTTGATCTTCCAACAGTGGGTGTGCCAGTGCCGCCGGTTGGAGAGGTCGGCGTTGTCGCCGAGCACTCCATCCCCGCGCCAGGTGACGATATGAGCGGTGCCGGGAAGGATTCCCTGGGTGCATCCCGGGCACAGATACGTTTTGACCGCCTGCTTGGCGGGAACCGGCTGCACGTGCCAAAGGCCGTCCCGCCGCACCTCACTGCGCCGCCACCCCGCGAGCAGATGATTCAGGTCAACGGCTTCGTCGTCGTCGACCGGCTGCTGGGCTTTGCGGCCTCGGGGTCGATTGCTGCGCGCCATGATTCCAGTCTAAAGTGCGCACCTGGCGCCGCTCGACAGCCGAAGTGCGGCTAGTACCAGCCCGAGGCCTGCGACTTCGCCCACGCGCCGCAGGGGGTGCCGTAGCGCCCGGTGATGTAACCCAGGCCCCATTCGATCTGCGTTCCGGCATTGGTGGCCCAGTCCTCGCCCGCCGTGGCCATTTTGGAGCCGGGGAGCGCCTGCGGAATCCCATAGGCTCCGCTCGAACCGTTCTGGGCGTTGACGCGCCAGCCAGATTCCTTCTGCCAGAGCGAGACGAGGCAGTTGTACTGGTCTTCGCCCCAGCCGCGAGCGGCAACGGCGTCGTAGGCGTAGGCCTGGGCCGAGCCGGGATCGGGCACGGCGGCAGAGGGGGCGGTGAAGCTCTGCGTTTTCTTTTCGACCGCGACGACGACGGGCACCGGTTGGGGCTTCTCGGTAACGGCATAGCCGTCGCGGGTAATGGTGTTGGCGTAGCTGCCGGCGACGAGAACGGCCTGGGCCGGCCCAGTATCGGTCGTGCTGCCGGCTATCTGAAAATACGGTGACGCCGTAGCGCCGGAGTAGGGGTCGACCACGGTGACGAGCACGAACGCACAGGCGGCGGTGAAGCCGAACATGAAGTGCGCGGGCTTCACCCGGCGTCGGGTACGACGAACTTTCGGCCGGGCCGCGGCCGGGACAGTGTCGATAACTTGCAGATGCCTACCCATTAGTAGACGACCTTAGCTGACAAATTAGGTAACGACCAAGTAACGGCGGTCAAATCAGCGGACCGCGAGCATGACGTCGACGACGCTGTCGAGCACGAGGTCCACCTGCGCTTCCCGGTATCCGCCCCGTTCAGGGCGAAAAACGGCGGTGCGAACCTCGTCAACGGTGAGCTCGCGACCGTCTTGAAAATACTTCACCAATTTGTTCGCGAGGCGGTCGACATCCACTCGTTTATAGCCAACCGCAAGCACACTGGTGCGGGTGAAACGGTGCCCGGGGGTGCGGCTGAGTCGGGCCACGATCACGTCGGCGGTGCCCTCGGCGTCAGCCATCCAGGCCTGCTCGCCCCGGTCGTGCGTCGCCTGATCGCGTTCCCGAGCCGCAAAGGCGTCTTCGAGCCGCTCCAGCGCCGCGTCGACGTGTTCGGGTGAGTATCCGCCCTTGTGCATGGCGAAGGCGGTATGACGGATCCCCTCGGCCGTCAATGCTGCACCGGTGCGGGCAGCTTCCGCCTCGGCCTTCTCCGCGACAATCGCGTGGATGGCCTCGGTCCCGTCGGCGGCGCCGGCTTCGTCGTCCGTGGTCGGCGGCGGCGTGGTGACGGTCTCGGTGTCGGCAGTCTCGGTGCCGGCGGCGATCTCGTCGACGGACTCCACGACACCGGTATCGGCATCGAGGTCGTCGCCCGGGTGGTCAGGCTGGTCGTACGCGCGTCGGGCTGCGGCCAGGAACGCGTCGACCTGGGAGACGTTGTAGCCGAGAAACTTCTTGACCACTCGGGGAAATATGGTGCTCATAGCCTCATTGTCTCGTACGAAGTTCGTGGGAAAAGAATCGGCCCGGCTCATGCAAAGACCAGGTAGAGCGCGTAGGCGGCAGCGGCCGACGGCAGGATCGAGTCGAGCCGGTCCAGAAAGCCGCCGTGCCCTGGCAGCCACGAGCTCATGTCTTTGATGCCGAGGTCACGCTTGATCAGTGATTCGGCCAGGTCGCCGAAGGTGGCGGTGAGCAGAATGACAGCGCCGAACACCAGTCCGAACCACCACGGCTGCTGGAGCATGAAGATCGACAGCAGCACACCAGCGATCATGCAGATCAGGCCGGCCCCGATGAAGCCTTCCCAGGTCTTCTTCGGGCTGATCGACGGTGCCATCGGGTGCTTGCCGAAGTTGAGGCCGCTGACGTAGGCTCCCGTGTCGGCAGAGATAACTAAGATCAGAAAGGCGAGCGTCCACCACTGTCCGTGGTCCTGGGCCACGAGCAGCACGGCGAAACTCGCGAGAAAGACCACGTAGACCTGAATCAGGATGCCGCCGCCCACGTCGCCAACGATGGATCGGACCGAGGCGCGATGTGACGGAATGACCAGCAGTGCCAGACGCCACAGGCCGATCAGCACGATGCCGCCGAGCATGACCAGCCATTGGCCGGTTGCCCCGCCATAGAACGCGGCCGGAACGATCGCGATGGCCGAGATGATCACGGGGATGCGCGGAACGTTGCGTCCGGCATGCCGCAGGGCCTGGGCCAGCTCGAACGCACAGAAACCGACGATCACGACGGCGAAGATCATGAAAAGCTGTTTGATGATGATGAGGCTCACCAGCATGGAGCCGCCGAGCACCAGTCCGATCAGGATGGCCAGAATGAGGTTGCGCCCAGTACGCGCTTCGATGCGTTCGTTGGCCTGGTCGAGTTGAGCCCGTGTGGCCTGCACCTGGCGTTCAAAATCGGCCTTGGTGGTTTGCACCTGGCGTTCGAAATCAGCGCGCGTGGTTTTCACTTGCGCCCGGAACTCGGCGCGACTGACGCCGCGACCGCGTTTGTGCGGCTGGTCATTCTCCGGTTTCTCGGTCATCTGAAGCTCCTAGATCTCGAGGAGTTCGGCTTCCTTGCGCTTGAAAGCGTCGTCGATACCGTCCACGTGGCTCTTGGTGATCAGCTCGAGTTCCTTCTCGGCACGACCGACTTCGTCGTCGCCGACCTCGCTCTTGAGGGCGTCGAGTTCATCCTTGGCCTTGCGGCGAATGTTGCGCACCGAGATGCGGGCATCCTCTGCTTTGGCCTTGACGATCTTCACGAACTCCTTGCGGCGTTCCGTGGTGAGTTCGGGCAGGGTGGCGCGAATGGTGGTGCCGTCGTTGCCGACGTTGGCACCCAGGTTCGGGGTGTCGCGAATGGCGATTTCGATGTCGCGCAGCGCTGCCTTGTCATACGGGCCGATCAGCATGGTGCGTGCTTCCTGGTTCTGCAGCGACGCAAGCTGTTCGAGCGGCGTCAGGGTGCCGTAGTAGCTCACCAGAATTTTCGCGAACATTTGCGGGTTGGCTCGCCCGGTGCGCACGGTACCAAAGTCGTCTTTGGCGGCCTCGAGGGCCCGGTTCATGCGCGCAGTGGCGTCGGAAAGAACATCCGCGATCACGGTGACTCCTTTATTTGTGGTGAAACAATTCTAGTTGGAGACGCGAGTGCCCAGATCGGTGCCGAGGATGGCTGCGGTCACGTTGCCCTCCGGCGCCATGCCGAAGACCTGCATGGGCATGTGGTTGTCCATGCACAGGCTGAAGGCGGTGGAGTCGACCACTTTGAGGCCGCGCTGCAGGGCTTCCAGGTAGGTGATGTGGTGAATCTTTTGGGCGTCGGGGTTGGTGCGGGGGTCGTCGGAATAAACGCCGTCAACGCCGTTCTTGGCCACCAGCACGACGTCGGCGTCGATTTCGAGGGCGCGCTGCGCGGCGACGGTGTCGGTGGAGAAGTAGGGCAGTCCGGCGCCGGCACCGAAGATGACGACGCGGCCCTTCTCCAGGTGGCGTTCGGCGCGCCGCGGAATGTACTGCTCGGCCACCTGGGTCATCGAGATGGCGGACTGTACGCGCGTTTCGGCGCCGGCCTGTTCGAGAAAGTCCTGCAGGGCCAGGGCGTTCATGACAGTGCCGAGCATACCCATGTAGTCGGCGCGGCCGCGGTCCATGCCGCGCTGGGAGAGCTCGGCACCGCGAAAGAAGTTTCCGCCGCCGACCACGATGGCCACCTCGACCTGCTTGGCGCCCTCGGCGATTTCACGGGCCAACGAGCTCACGACATCCGGATTGACGCCGACGGCGCCACCGCCGAAGGCCTCACCGGAGAGTTTGAGGAGCACCCGTCGTTTCTTGACGACCGCGGTCGGGCTGGTGTGGGTCGTGGGCGAGCTGGCCGTGTCAGTCATGTCGTGCGGGGCCTTCCGAGAGGGAGTGTTACCAAACTACCAAGTGCACGCGCGTACCCCAGCGGGGGCACACACACAAACGGAGGCCGGATTGCTTTCGCAATCCGACCTCCGACATTTATTGTTAGGCGCCGACCTTGAACCGGGCGAAGCCCGACACGGTCAGTTTTGCATCGTCCAGAACCTTCGCAACGGACACCTTGTTGTCCTTGGCGTAGTCCTGTTCGAGCAGGGCGACCTGCTTGAGATACGCCTTGACGCGTCCCTCAACGATCTTGGGCAGTGCCGCTTCCGGTTTGCCCTCGTTCTTCGAGATCTCGGTGACGATCTTGCGCTCAGTCTCCACCAGATCGGCCGGAACGTCGCTCGCTGCGAGGTACTCGGGGTTGGCGAACGATATGTGCTGGGCCACGCTGCGCGCGGTCTCCACATCGGTGCCGGAGAAGCCCAGAACAACGCCGACCTGCGGGGGCAGGTCCTTGCTGGTCTTGTGCAGGTAGATCGAGAACGACTCGCCGGTGACGGCCGCAACACGGCGAAGTTCGAACTTCTCGCCGATGATTGCGGCTTCGCCGTCGATGAGCTCGGCAACGGTCTGGGTTCCAGCGGATGCTGCCAGTCCGGCCTCAACCGTGGTCGCGCCAGCGGCGGCGATCGCGTCGAGAACCTTGTCGGCCAGAACGACGAACTTGTCGCCCTTAGCGACGAAGTCGGTCTCGCAGGCGAGTTCGATCATGTACGCGGTCGTGCCGATTTCCTTGGCGGCGACGAGTCCCTCAGAGGTGGAACGGTCAGCGCGCTTGGCGTTGCCCTTGGCACCCTTGAGACGCAGGATCTCGATGGCCTTGTCCATGTCGCCGTCAGCTTCAACGAGGGCATTTTTGGTGTCGACCATTCCGGTGCCGAGGTTCTCGCGAAGAGCCTTGACGTTTTCGAGTGTGAAGTTTGCCATACCGGGTTCCTTACTTGGTCTCGTCGGTTGGGACGGTCTCGTCGGCAACCGGAGCGACGGCAGCCAGAACGGCGGCAACGTCGGCGTCGGCGACTGCATCGGCGATGGTGGGCTCTGCAACGACGGCCTCGTCGGCCACGACGGTAGCGTCGGCAACCTTCTCGGTCTCGGCAGAGGACTGCGCGGGGGTGGTCTCGACGTCGGACGCCTGGAGCAGTTCAGCTTCCCACGCGGCGAGGGGCTCAACTTCGGCCTCCGGCTTGGCGTGGCGCTGGATCAGGCCCTCGGCTGCGGCGTCCGCGATGATGCGGGTCAGCAGCCCAACGGAGCGAATGGCGTCGTCGTTGCCCGGGATCGGGTACTGCACGTCGTCGGGGTCGCAGTTGGTGTCGAGGATGGCGATAACCGGGATGCCAAGCTTGCGCGCCTCGTCAATGGCGAGGTGCTCCTTGTTGGTGTCGACAACCCACAGGGCAGACGGGGTCTTCGTGAGGTTGCGGATTCCGCCGAGGCTCTTGTGCAGCTTGACGAGTTCGCGCTTCTTGATGAGCATTTCCTTCTTCGTGAAACCGCTCTTGGCGGTGTCTTCGAAGTCGAGCTCTTCGAGTTCTTTCATGCGGGCCAGACGCTTGGAAACGGTCTGGAAGTTGGTGAGAAGTCCACCGAGCCAACGCTGGTTGACGTACGGCTGGCCCACGCGCTGCGCCTGCTCCGAGATGGATTCCTGGGCCTGCTTCTTGGTGCCGACGAAGAGGATGGTGCCGCCGTGGGCAACCGTCTCCTTGACGAAGTCATAGGCCTTGTCAACGAAACCGAGCGACTGCTGCAGGTCGATGATGTAGATGCCGGAACGCTCGGTGAAGATGAAGCGCTTCATCTTCGGGTTCCAACGGCGGGTCTGGTGCCCGAAGTGCACGCCGCTGTCGAGCAGCTGGCGGATTGTTACGACGGCCATGTGCCGTACTCCTGTTCTGATGCAGGCCTCGAGAGGCCCCACCAATCGGTTTGTGCGATGATCGGTCGATCATCACTCCTGGTGCCCGGCACATGTCCGCCCTGTTCACGCTGGTTACTCGTGAGACGGGACCGATTGGACATGGCGGCCAAATGGGCACGCGTAGTCAGCGCACAAAGCGCTGCTGGGGATAGCGTATCACCGACGGGAGTGCTCGGGCGACCGTGCCGTGTGACCGGCTCCTCCACAGGACCTGACCTCTGGAGATGTACACCAATGCAGCCGAGGCCCGGCGGTTGCCGGAGCCCGGCGGCAGGGTGGAGGCATGCAGAATCTGCGCGCGCTGGCGGCATCCGCTCTCGTTACTGTGATCGTCGTGTTTGGTGCTGGGCCGGCGTCGGACGCCGTGTCAGCCGGGACTTCGTCGTCAGCCGCAGCGACTACAACGGATGACTGGCGTTGGCCGCTCGCGGAACCCCACCGTTTGATCCGGGGGTTTGTGGCGCCGGAATCACAGTATGCGGGCGGCCATCGCGGGATCGATCTGGCGGCCGCGGCGAACGAGAAGGTCTTTGCTGCCCACGACGGCGTGGTGTCCTTTGCGGGCCGAGTCGTCGATCGGTCGGTGCTGTCGATCATGCAGCCGAACGATGTGATCACGACGGTCGAGCCGGTGGACGCCGTAGTCGCGGTGGGCGATCATGTTCGGGCCGGGCAGCTGATCGGCACCGTCGCGAGCGGCGGTCATTGCCCGCCCGGGTGCCTGCACTTCGGTGTTCGTCAGCACGGCTGGTACGTGTCGCCACTACTCTTCCTGGGGAATGTGCCGCGCGCGGTGTTGTTGCCCGCCGTGCCATGACCGCGACTGGGTCATGCGGTCAGGCACGGGGGTGGGCGAGTCCGTAGCTGGCTTTGAGGCGTTCCGCCGAGACGTGGGTGTAGATCTGGGTGGTACCGAGGCTGACGTGACCGAGCAGTTCCTGTACGGCGCGCAGGTCGGCTCCGCCGTCGAGCAGGTGGGTGGCAGCGGTGTGGCGCAGGGCGTGCGGTCCGGCCGGGCCGGTGCCGCCGATTGCGTCGAGGAGGGCAGCAACGAGGCGATAGACCCCGCGCACGCCGAGGCGCTGGCCTGTGCGGCCCAGGAACAACGCGACGGTATTGGGCGCCGTCGCGCTGTTGGGCGGCGCTCCAGCTTGTGCAAGCAGCGCCGGCCGGGCTTGGCGCAGGTACTCGACGAGGGCGCGTTTTGCCGGCACCCCGAACGGAACCACGCGTTCCTTGGCGCCCTTGCCGGTGACCCGCACGGTCAGCCGATCCAGGTCAACGTCGGGCAGATCGAGACCCACGAGCTCGGAGACGCGCAGCGCCGAGGCGTAGAGCAGCTCGACAATCGCGAGATCGCGCAGTGCGAGCGCCTCTCCACCACTGGCGCGCGCCGCCAAGAGATCGAGCAGATCGGTCATCTGGGTGTGGGTGATGACCCGCGGCAGGGTGCGCCCCGGCTTCGGCGAGCGCAGGCGGGCCGCCGGGTCGGCGCTGTCGTCATGGCTGCGCGCCAGCCACGCGGTGAAGCTGCGCGCCGACGCCGACCGGCGAGCCAGGGTGGCCCGGGCCAGGCCGGCCTGGGTGGCCGCCCAGAGCCATTCCCGCAGCAGTTCGAGACTGAGGTCAGCGGATGCCTCGACGCCCCGGTCGCCGGCAAACCCGGCCAGTTGGTTCAGGTCGGTGCGGTAGGCCCGCAGCGTGTGCACCGAGTAGCCGCGCTCAGCGCTGAGGTAGCGCAGAAACTCGTCGATGTCGTTGTTCAGCTCCACCCTGTGGTTCCCTTCACTGCTGGCGAGAAAAGGCCTCCCGGCGGCCTTCGGGGGTGAGCACAGCCAGCTGATCGACATAGGCAGCGGGAAAGTGCGTGACGGCGACGAACTCTCCGATCGGCAGCTGGGAGTGCGTGATCTGGTCGGTGTAGACGTGCACGAGGTTGAGCGTCTGAGCGCCGTTCACCCCGGTGAGTTCACGGTCGGGGGCGCCGAGGTCCATCGTGTAGCAGGTCGCAGCCGCGACCGATACCGGGATACCGGCGAACAGACCCTGGGTGGAATAGTGCAGGTGCCCGCCGAGGATGGCCCGCACATCACTGCCCGCCAGTACGGCGGCCAGTCGCGGCTGGTCCTGCAGTTCGAGCACGCTCATCAACGGCAGCGGGGTGGGTATCGGCGGGTGGTGCAGGGCCAGAATTGACCCGCGCGGGGACGGCGTTGACAGAATCGCGCGCAGCCATTCGAGCTGGTCATCGGTGATCTCGCCGTGGTGATAGCCCGGAACGCTCGTGTCGAGGACGATGATGCGCAGGCCATCGAGGTCGTGCACTTGATCGACGGGGGCCTGATCGACGGGCTCCCCAACGCCGCCCGACTGCGTCTCGCCGAGAAGCTCGGCACGAAACGGTTCGCGCTGATCGTGGTTTCCCATCACCCAGACGATCGCCGCCCCCCATTGCGCGGCTGCAGCCTCAACGATGCCGCGAATGCGGCGGTAGGCATCCGCTTCGCCGCGATCGGCCACGTCACCGGTGAGGATGAACGCGTCGGGGCGAATGCCCGAGCGGTGCAGCTGCTCGAAGGCACGATGCACGGTCTGGTCGGTGTCGACGGCTCCGTAGAGCGTCGCGCCGTCGCGCAGAAAATGGGTGTCACTGACATGCACCAGAATTTTCTCGGCGGGCGCGTACTGACCCAGCTGCACGGCTGCCATGAATCACCTTTCGTCGGTCTTCAGACTACGGGCAGCCACCGACAGCCGTGTCAGAACACCGGCAGCACCGACACCGTGTTGTCGTCGTAATTGGTGATGCCCACCTTGCTGCCGTCGGGGGTGACCGCGAGGCTCGTCGGGGTATGCCCGACCGGGATGCGACTGAGCACCCGGTTGGTGGCGGTACTGATCGTGACGATGGTGTTGTTCTCGGTCGACAGCACGTAGAGTTTCGTTCCGTCTGGACTCACCGTCAGGGCGCCGGGGGCGGTGATGGCGATGCTGGCCCGCACCCGATTCGTGGCGGTGTCGATGACTTCCACGGCATTGGACGGCCCGGTGAGCAGGTCGCGTCCGAGGCTGGCGTAGACCGTCTTACCGTCGGGTGATGGTGCCGACGCGATCGGCGGGTGCGAGGTGTTGAACTCCTGCAGCGGTCCCTGGGGCGCGGCCGTGTCAATGATCAGCACGCCGTAGTCGTCGCCGTTGCTCAGGTAGACCTTCTTTCGATCAGCGCTCGGAGTGAGTTCACCGACCGGGGCACCGGTGAAGATCGGCTCGGCGAGCGAGCGGGTGGCGATGGTCGCCACAGTGATATCGAACAGTGAGGGCGAACCGCCGATGTAGAGCGATTTGCCGTCGGGGGTGGCCACGAGGTCACCGCAGGCGCCGGCCTGGAAGGAGTAGGCGACCGTGTTTGTGGCAATGTTGAGGGCGTAGATCTTTTCGTCGCTGCAGGTGCTCACGAACACCTGTTTCTGGTTGGTAGACACTGCGAGAGCTCGGGGGGTGCCGCCCAGCGGAATGGTGGCGATGACTGTGCCGGTGGCCGTGTCGATCACCGAGACCGTACGCGCGCCGGCGTTGGCGACGTACGCCCAGCGGCCGTTTTTCGTCACGATGAGCTCGCGCGGATTGGCACCGACGGCGATCGTGGCCGGAGCGACGGGCTTGGTCGACGCGCTCGTCTTCGAGACCGTCTGATACCCGGTCTTGGTGCCGGTGACGGTCACGGTGACGCGCTTGCCCACCTGGGTGTTGGAGGGCGTGAAAGTGGCTGCCGTGGCGCCCGATACCGCCACACCGTTCACCTTCCAGCGGTAGGACAGCGTTACCGGAGCCGGTTTCCAGGTGCCCGGCGAGGCGGTCAGCCGCCGACCGGCCTGCGGTACACCGCTGATGGTGGGAATCGGCGTTGCGGTCAACTGGCTGGCTGCGGGCTGAATCGCGGTCGGCTGGCTCATCGTGCGGGGCGCGCTGGTCGCGGGGTTTGCGAGCGCCGCCGGAGCGGAGGCCAGGACGGCCGCTCCAACGGCGAGAACGGTGAGTGCGAAGCCGAGGCCTCGACGTTGGACGGCTACTGGTGCGCTCATGACATCCACTTCTCTGAAAATTCTGACAGTCGACAGGGTGGGGCAATTGGCGATGTTGCGGGTTACAGTAGCCCCGTCACCGTCCGGCGACAAGGGCGCATGGGCGGGCTATCATGGCACCATGTCTGCCCAGCCGGACGCCTATTTCGAGGCTCTGGATCGTGCGCTGCTGCACGCCCAGGCCTGGCTTGCGTCGCTTCCTTCCCGCCCGGTCGGCCCCCGCGTCGACGCCGATACCCTGGCCGCGCTGTCGGCTGGCCCGCTGCCCCCTGCCCCGACCCCTGCGGCTGACGTCATCGATGAACTCGCTTCGTTTGCCGAACCCGGCCTGATGGCGATGCCGTCCGGCCGGTTCTTCGGCTGGGTCATTGGCGGAACCCTGCCGGCGGCCCTCGCCGCCGATTGGCTGGTCACCGCATGGGATCAGAATGCCGGAATGCGCTTCGCCACGCCCGCGACCGCCGTGCTCGAGGAGACCGCCGCCGGCTGGCTCCTCGACCTGCTGGGGCTACCGCCGGGAGCGGATGTCGGATTCACAACGGGCGCGACCATGGCCAATTTCGTCGGTCTCGCCGCCGGTCGACAGTGGGTACTCGAGCAGGCCGGGTGGGAAATCGACCGGGACGGCCTGACGGGCGGTCCCCGGGTGCGGGTCTTTGTGGGCGCCGAGCGTCACGAGGTCATCGATCTCACGCTGCGCTACCTCGGTCTCGGGGCGCCGATCGTGGTGGATGTCGACGCTGAGGGGCGGTTACGGCCCGACGCCCTCGCCGAGCTACTGAATGCCGGCTCCGGCCCGGCGATCGTCTGCCTTCAGGCCGGCAACGTGCATTCCGGAGCGTCTGACCCGATGGGTGCGGCGATCGACGTGGCCCGCCGGCACGGAGCCTGGGTGCACGTCGACGGCGCGTTCGGCCTGTGGGCGGCGGCCAGTCCGCGGTTTCGCGACCAGCTAACCGGTCTGGAACGGGCTGATTCCTGGGCCACCGACGCCCACAAAACCCTCAACGTTCCCTACGACTGCGGGGTGGCGATCGTGTCGCGGCCCGAGGTGGTGCGCCGGGTCTTCGGCGTGCACACCAGCTACCTCATCGCCGCGGACGCTGCAGGCGAACACCGCAGCCCCGGCGACCCGTTCGAGAAGGTGCCCGAATTATCCCGTCGGGCACGGGGCGTTCCGGTCTGGGCGGCGCTTCGATCCCTCGGCCGCGCCGGCACGATTGCTCTGGTCGACGGTCTCGCCGCGAACGCAAAGGCCCTGGCCGACGGCCTTCGGGCCATGCCGGGCGTTAAGGTGCTCAACGAGGTCGTGTTCACGCAGGTGTGCGTGAGCTTCGGCAGCGACGATCGCACCCGACAAGTGACCCAGCAACTCATTGCCGACGGTTCGGCCTGGATGTCGGGGTCGCGCTGGCACGACCGGGACATCCTGCGCATCTCGGTGAGCAACTGGTCGACGGATGCCGCGGACGTCGCGCTCTCCCTCGCCGCAGTGGCGCGGGCCTGCGCGGCAGTGGATGCTCACCCTGCACGATCAGCGGACGCGAAGGCGATCCCGCCCCGGCCGACAGCAGCGAGCACTCCCCACGCGACCGACGATCAAGACTGAGCCCTAGGCCCGCCGCACCCAGCCGGCCTCCCGCTCCTGGGCAGCCCCGTCGAGATCGAGCCCGCCGAGGGCACCGCGCACTGCCGCGCTTGACAGCCCGGCCCGACGGGACAGGTCGGCGACCGTGCGCGGCGAGCGTCCGCTCAGGGCATCGAACACGCGGATCTGGTCGCTCGTGCGCGGTATCGGACCCGGCCCGGCATCGGTGACAGCAAAGTCGAGGGGCACCTGGATCGACCGCTCCCCGACGAGCTCGGCCATCTCGGTCGGGCTGGTCACGCAGACCGCGGCGAATTCGCGAATGAGACGGTGGCAGCCGGCCGAGGTGGGGCTCGTGATGGGACCCGGTACGGCGCCGAGCGGCCGACCCAGCGCGGAGGCGTGTCCGGCCGTGTTGAGGGAGCCCGACCGCCAGCCCGCCTCCAGTACGACCGTCGCCGCGCTCGCTGCGGCGATCAACCGGTTTCTCTGCAGAAAGCGCCACTTCGTGGGTGCGGCGCCGCAGGGCAGCTCGGAGATCACCGCCCCGGAGGCGACGATTCGGGTGAGCAGGGAGTCGTGGCCACTCGGGTAGAACCGGTCGACTCCCCCAGCCAGAAAGGCCACGGTCACGCCGTCGCTGGCCAGTGCGGCCCGGTGGGCCATCCCATCGATGCCATAGGCGGCACCGGAGACGACCGCGAATCCGCGGTCGACCAACCCGGCCGAGGCTTCCATGGCGATGTGCTCGCCATAGCCGGTGGCCGCCCGCGCCCCGACCAGCGCGATCGAGTTAGGCAGCGCGGCGAGGGCACCGGGTACGCCGCGCCACCACAACGCGAGCGGCGCATGCTGTTCGAGGTCGCCGAGCGAAGACGGCCACAGGGCATCCGTGGCCAGCAGCAACCGTGCATCGACGCGGGCCGCTTGCTGCAGC
The DNA here is from genome assembly GCF_900103805.1 of Cryobacterium flavum. GTDB lineage: Bacteria > Actinomycetota > Actinomycetes > Actinomycetales > Microbacteriaceae > Cryobacterium > Cryobacterium flavum. Next base: position 86,796 of record NZ_FNIB01000008.1, read on the forward strand.
GAGCGGATGACGTCACCCGAGTTGAGCCGCGGCCGCCAGCGCTGCAGTCCCGCGTCGAGAGCCAGCTCCAGCTCGGCGCTGGTGTGAGCATCCGCTTCGGTGGGATCGGCGCTGGGACCGGCCGCAAAGACGAGATCGGGCCCGTCCGGGTCTTCGCCGAGCGCGTCTCGCACGAGCGCGCCGATGCGCACCGGGCTCCACGACTCGAGAATGGCGGTCAGGGCCACGCTCGCGCCAAGGCTCGCCACGAGCAAGCCCGCCGTACCGTCACCGGGTTCGGCAATGCCCGACCAGGCCGCGCGGGCGAAGACCTCGCCGGCCGCGGCGGAGTCAGCGTTGTCGCCAGCGTCAACCGGCATTCCACGGCGTACGCCGGCAGTGAGCTGACTCACCCGGGTTTCGTCGAGCCCGAACAGCGTCATGATGTCATTCCTTTGCGTAGGTAGAGGGCTTGGCCGACCTGGTCAGGGCCGGGAATGGTAAGACCGTCGTAGTCGGCCAGGGTCCACGCGATGCGCAGCACCCGGTCGTAGCCGCGCATGGTGATTCCGCCACGTTCAAGCGCGCGGTCGAGGCCGGCGGTGGTGCTCGGGGCCAGGCGCACCGCCGCGCCGCGCAGCCAGGGGCCCGGAACTTGGGAGTTCAGACTCCAGGCGGTGCTGCGAAGCCGCTCGGCCGCGGCAGCCCGCGCGGTGACCACCCGCTCTCGGGCGATGACACTCGTCATCCGCAGGGTGCCCGCGGCGAGGCGCAGCTGGGCGGCGGTGATTCGTTTGACGTTGAGTTGAATGTCGATGCGGTCAAGCAACGGCCCGGAGATGCGGGCGAGGTAGCGGCGGCGGGCGTTCGGCGGGCAGGTGCAGCTCAGATCGCCAGCGCCATACTGCCCGCACGGGCACGGGTTGGCCGCCATGACCAGTTGAAACCGGGCGGGAAAGTGCGCGACGGCATTGGCCCGGTGAATGCTGATCCAGCCGGATTCCAGCGGCTGACGCAGGGCGTCAAGCACCGGTGAGGCGAATTCGGGAGCCTCGTCGAGGAACAGAACGCCGTGCGAGGCCTGCGACGCGGCCCCCGGCCGAATCTGCCCGTTGCCACCGCCCACCATGGCGGCGGCTGTCGCGGTGTGATGTGGTGCTTCCCACGGCGGCCGAGTAATCAGGGTGTCGCCCAGTCCGAGGCCGCTGAGCGAGCGCAGCGAGCTGACCTCGAGCGAGCTCGCCGGGTCGAGGTCAGGCAACAGCCCGGGCAGGCGGGCCGCAAGCATTGTCTTTCCGGCTCCGGGCGGGCCGAGCAGAAACACGTGATGACCGCCGGCGGCGGCAATCTGCAGGGCCAAAATGGCGTCGTCGTTGCCGATCACGTCGGCCAGGTCGGGCTCGGCAACCAGATCGGTCGGCACTGTTGCGGCCAGAATCGGCTCAACCGGTATCGGGGGCAGTTGGGCGCCGTGAAAGATCGCCGCATCGCGCAGCGACGTGACACCGATCACCCGAACGTCGGGCACGAGTCGGGCCTCGGCCTCGTTGCCGATCGGCACCATCACAGTGGTGTGACCGAGGCGGGCGGCCGTCATCACCCCGGGAAGAATGCCCGGCGTCGGCCGCAGCCGACCATCGAGGGCGAGTTCGCCGAAATGCACGACCTTACCGACCGATTCGCCCGAAACGGTGCTGTCAGCCGCCAGGCAAGCCAACGCGATCGCGAGGTCGAAGCCGGCGCCGTGCTTGGGCAACGCGGCCGGCGACAGATTGATGGTGAGACGGTGAACGGTGAGGGGGCATCCGCTGTTGGCCGCCGCGGCGCGCACCCGCTGAGTCGCCTGCGCCAGGGCGGCATCGGGCAGACCGATCAAAATCATGCCCGGTAGTTGCGCGGAGATGTCGGCCTCGACCTCGACGAGTGCTCCGGTCAGGCCGAGCATCGCGACGGCGTGGGTGCGGGCGATTCCCATCAGAACACACCCTCGAGGTGTTCGATGACCGGTTCACGGCCCCTCGGCGCGATCACAGCGATGACGTCGAGCCGAATCTGGCGCGGCCAGCGCTCGGCCGCCGCGCACCAGGCGGCTGCGAGTCGGCGCATCCGGGCCAGCTTTTTCACGGTGACCGCCTCAAACGGATGCCCGAAGCGCAGGCTACTGCGCGTCTTCACCTCGACGAAGACGACTGCCGCGCCGCGCTGTACGACGAGGTCGATCTCTCCCTCCGCACACCGCCAGTTGCGGGTGAGGATGGTGTAGCCGGCACCCTGAAGAAAAAGCGCGGCCTGCTCTTCGCCGAGTTTGCCGAGTTCGTCCTTGCGCGCCACGAGTGCCTCCGAACACCAGAGTGCGCGCTCACGCGTGGCCGAGGGTGGGCCGCCGCCACATTCGTGGACAGTCGCGCGGCCCGGCCCCTGTGGAGGAGAGGCTATTCGTCGTGCATGACGAACAGGCGGCGCACGACGTCGCCGGCAACGAGCGCGTCGAGGCTCTCGTTGAGGTCAGTGAGCGGTCGGGTGTCGGTGTGCAGCAGTTCGACCGGCAGTTTGCCGTCCCGCCACAGCTGCAGGTAGGCCGGGACGTCGCGGCTGGGCACGGAGTCGCCCATGTACGAGCCGAGCAGCCGGCGGCCTAGCCCGGCGAACTGCAACGCCGGGGTGGTGATGGTCTGCTCGGGGTGCGGCAGGCCCACCGAGACGAGCGCGCCGCCCCGGGTGAGCAGGGCGAGGCTCGCCTCCATCACCCGGGCGCTGCCGACGGCCTCGATCGCGAGGTCGACGCCGTCGCCCGCGTATTCACGCACCAGTTCGGCGGCCTGGTGGGGCGAGCCGGCATGGTCGGCGCCGCAGCGAATGGCCAGCGCCTGCTTTTCGGGCAGCGGATCGATCGCGATGACGGTGGTGCCGTCGACCTGGGCGGCGGCCATGACAGCCATCAGGCCGACCGCGCCGAGTCCGAACACGATCACGGACTGGCCGGACGTGAGGGCGCCGGTATTGAGCACGGCGCCGATGCCGGTGAGGGCCGCGCAGCCGAACATGGCGGCGATGTCGAACGGAACATCCTGGTCGATCGGCACGACCGATTCGCGGACGACGACCGCGTACTGCGAGAACGCCGAGACCCCCAGGTGGTGGTTGACGCGTTCGCCCTCGCCGCCGATCAGCACGGCCGGTCCGTGCAACAGGTCGCCGGATCCGTTGGCCTCGGCGCCGCGGTGGCACAGCGCCGGGCGCCCAGCTAGGCAGGCCCGACAGTCACCGCAGCTCGGCACGAAGACCAGCACGACCCGGTCGCCGATGGCCAGATCGTCGACGCCGTCGCCGAGTGCCGTCACTGTGCCGGCGGCCTCGTGGCCGAGCGCCATCGGCAGCGGGCGTAGGCGCGACCCATCGATGACCGAAAGGTCGGAGTGGCACAGGCTGGCGCGTTCGATGCGCACAAGCACCTCGCCGGTCCGCGGCGTCGGCACCGGAATCCGTTCGAGCGTCAGCGGTCGGCTCTGTGCATAGGGGCGCGAGGTGCCGGCTTCGCGAAGAATCGTACTGAGCATCGTTGCTGGAGTCATTGTTCCAACCTAACGCCCGACGCGACGTACGCTGGGCTTATGACTGTGGGCAACCGGCTGACCGATCTGGGCATGCGCGCGATGAACGGCGTACACCGGATGCTGCTTTTCGTCTCCGGCGGACGCCTCGGCTGGACTATCGGTACCATGGCCGCCGTCGAGCTGCACACGATCGGCCGCACGAGCGGGCAGCGTCGGTCGACGATGCTGACAGCACCGGTGCACGAGGGCGGAAGGTATGTGCTCGTGGCGTCCAAGGGCGGCGACGACCGGCATCCGTTCTGGTACAGCAATCTCGTGGCCCAGCCCAATGTAGAGCTCACCATTCGCGGAGTGACGCGGCCGTTTCGGGCGCGCACCGCGACATCCACCGAGAAAGCCGAGCTGTGGCCGCGCATCGTCGCCGCCTACGCCGGTTATCGGAAGTACCAGACGAAAACCGACCGCGACATCCCCGTGGTCATCTGCGACCCCCGCCCCTAAAATACGGACGGGGCCTGGGCCCCGTCCGACTCAGAGCACTAGGCGACCGGCTCGAGCGCCTCGACCAGGATGGGCGGGAAGATCGGCGCGTGCACGCCGGACATCTCCTCGAGCACCCGAATCACCTGGCAGCTGTAGCCGTATTCGTTGTCGTACCAGACGTAGAGCACGGCCTTCTGGTCGGTGACGATGGTGGCCAGGCCATCGACGATGCCAGCGCGACGCGAGCCGAGGAAGTCGCTCGAGACCACCTCGGGCGAGTCGATGAAGTCGATCTGGCGGTGCAGCGAGGAGTGCAAGGACATCGTGCGCAAGTAGGTGTTGAGCTCCTCCTTGTCGGTCGCGCTGGCCAGGTTCAGGTTGAGGATAGCCATCGACACGTCGGGCGTGGGAACGCGGATCGCGTTGCCGGTGAGCTTACCGGCCAGCTCCGGCAGGGCCTTGGCCACGGCCTTGGCGGCACCGGTCTCGGTGATCACCATGTTGAGCGCGGCTGAACGGCCCCGACGGTCACCGGAGTGGAAGTTGTCGATGAGGTTCTGGTCATTCGTGAACGAGTGCACGGTTTCGACGTGGCCGTCGATGATTCCGTAGCGATCGTTGACGGCCTTCAGGACCGGGGTGATCGCGTTCGTGGTGCAGGACGCCGCGGTGATGATGCGGTCGGTCGGCAGAATGTCCCCGTGGTTGATGCCGTGCACGATGTTCTTGAGCGCGCCCTTGCCCGGCGCGGTGAGCAGCACCCGGGCAACGCCGGGGCATTTCAGGTGCTGGGAGAGGCCCTCCTCGTCGCGCCACTTGCCGGTGTTGTCGACGACGATGGCATCGTGGATGCCGTACTGCGTGTAGTCGACGCTGGCCGGGTCGCCGGAGTAGATCACCTGGATGAGTGTGCCATTGGCGAGGATGGTGTTGTTCTCCTCGTCGATGGTGATCGTGCCCTCGAACGGGCCGTGCACCGAGTCGCGGCGCAGCAGGCTGGCCCGCTTGACCAGGTCGTTGGCCGAACCGCGGCGCACGACGATCGCGCGCAGGCGCAGGCCCTGCCCGCCGCCGGCGTGTTCGATCAGGATGCGCGCGAGCAGGCGCCCGATACGGCCGAAACCGTAGAGCACAACGTCGGTGCTGGTGCGACCGTCGAGTCCGTGCTGGCCGACGACGTCGGCGAGTTCAGCGCGGAGGTATTCTTCCAGGGTGACGCGGCCGTTTTGCTCGCGAAAACCGAGCGCGAGGCGCGCGAGGTCGATCGACGCAGCCCCCAGATTGAGGCCATCGATGGCCTGCAAAATGGGGAGGGTCTCTTCGAGCGGAAGCTCGACATCCGCTATGTGACGGGCGAAGCGGTGTGCTTTGAGCAGGCCGACGACCGATTTGTTGACCAGACCGCGTCCGTAGACGCTCGTCACCACGGTGTTGTCCCGGTAGAGGCGCCCGATCAGAGGAATCATCGCCTCGGCGAGAGCCTCGCGGTTGCTCCACAGAGCACGAGCACGATCAGCGTCCTGGATCACAGGGTTGCCTTCCTAAACCTTCGTCGGTCCTGTCCGGCCACCCGAGGCCCCGGAGTCATTCCTCACTCGTCGAGCGCAAGTTCCTTGGGAAGTTCGAAGTCTTTCGACGCGAGCTCTTCCACGTTGACGTCCTTGAAGGTCAGCACGCGCACCGATTTCACGAATCGATCGGAGCGGTAGACGTCCCAGACCCAGACGTCCTTCATGGTCAGTTCGAAGTAGAAATCGTGTTCCGTGTCACGGCGCACCAGTTCGACCTCGTTCGCGAGGTAGAAGCGTCGTTCGGTTTCGACGACGTACTGGAACTGACCAACGACGTCTCGATATTCCCGGTACAGGGCCAACTCGACCTCGCGGTCGTAGTCCTCGAATTCGTCTTCTTCCATGGTGATCTCATCTTACGCTGAGATTTTGAGCCACGATTTTCGGTGTAGAGGGCTCGGCCCGAGCAGGTCGATCGCGCTCATGTGCGCTGAGCTGCCGTAGCCCTTGTTCGACGCCCAGCCGTAGCCGGGAGCGCCATCGTGTGCGGCGATCATCAGGCGGTCGCGGTGCACCTTCGCAATAACGGATGCCGCCGCCACCGACCCGCAATCCCGGTCGGCTTTGATGCGGGTCACGACGCTCAACGGGGTGGCCAGGGCCTTGTTCAGCCAGTCGTCGCTGCCATCGAGCAGCACGATGCTGCCGGCCACATCGACACCCTGCAGGTATAGATCGGACAGGGCACGCTTACCGGCCAGCCCGAGGCAGGCGATGATGCCGAGTTCATCGATCTCGGCGGCCGAGGCGAGCCCGACGGCCGAGTGCGTCGCCCACTGCGAGGCGAGGGGGGCGAGAAGTTCCCGGCGCGGTTCGCTGAGCATCTTGGAATCGCGTAGTCCCACCGGCATGGCCAGAACGGATGCGTTCACCGCGGCAAATCCTACGGCCACTGGCCCGGCGAGAGCGCCGCGGCCCACCTCGTCACAGCCGATCACGAAGCTGGCGCCGGTGCGCAGCAGGTCGAACTCCACCTCGAGGGTGGGGTCGGACACGGCCACTACTCGGAGCCTTTGCCGGCTTGTTCCACCTCGCGGAACACATCGGGGTAGTCATCCAGCCAGGCCCAGCGGGCCAGCGGCCAGCTCACGACGAGGGCACGACCGACCACGTTTTCGATGGGGACGTAGCCCTTGCCGGCGGTGTCACCGTTGTAGCGGGAGTCCTTGGAGTTGTAGCGGTTGTCACCCATCATCCAGAGCGAGTCCGCCGGGATGGTGACGTCGAAGTCGTCCTTGGACACCGTGGTCTCGCCGGCCGGCAGCAGCACGTAGGCCGACTCGTCGAGGGGAACATCGTTGACGCTCATCTGGCCGAGGGCGTTACAGCACACGACGTGGTCGCCGGGCAGCCCGATGACGCGTTTGATGAGGTGATCATTGCTGTCGGGAGCTGAGAGTCCAACGACCGAGAGCAGCCAGTCGGCGCCGGCCACGATCGGGTTTTGCACCACGTCCGCCTGGGGCAGCAACCATCCGCCCGGATCCTTGAACACGATGACGTCGCCGCGAGTGATCGGAATCAGCTCCGGTTCGAGCTGGTTCACGATGATGCGGTCGTTGATCTGCAAGGTGTTCTCCATCGACCCGGAGGGGATATAGAACGACCGGATCAGGAAGGTCTTGATCAGGAAGGAGATGAGCAGTGCGACCACGAAAATGATCAGGAGGTCGCGGATGAACAGTAAGACGCTGCGATTCTTGCTGGACGCCTTCTTACTGCGAGACTTCTTCGACCCTGTCACCCGATGATCGGACCTGGAGGCGAGCACTTCATCTGTCATTTAACCGCCTGAGCTCCCCATCAGTTTAGGTGATGGGGAGCTCAGTGAAGAATCCGGTTGGATCTCAGTAGGCGCGAGAGTTAGCGCTTTTCCTTGATCTTGGCCTTCTTGCCACGCAGGTCGCGCAGGTAGTACAGCTTCGCGCGACGAACATCGCCGCGGGTCACGATCTCGATGTGGTCGATGACCGGGGAGTGCACCGGGAAGGTACGCTCGACGCCGATCTGAAAGCTGACCTTGCGAACGCAGAACGTTTCGCGCACGCCTTCGCCGGAGCGGCCGATGACGACTCCCTGGAAGACCTGGATACGAGAGCGGGTTCCCTCAATGATGTTGACGTGAACCTTGACGGTGTCGCCAGCACGGAAGTCAGGAAGATCTGTCTTCAGCGATGGGGCGTCTACCGCGTCGAGAATATGCATGTTGTTTCGCTCTCTGTACCCGCCACAGGTCGACTACGCTAGGTGCTTCATTCGAAGCAATCAGTATGAGGATGTGCGCCGCACAAAGCAGGCTCCCCTGTGGCAGAGTCCTGCAGCGGCACAATCGCCTATTCTGCCATGAACTGGCGCGCACTGCAAAGCGGGGCGGGCAGGTTAGGGCCGGTCGCGCTTTTCTTCGATAATGATGGTCTCGGGGGTGCCGGGTCGTCCGAAGGGTGCGCCGCGGCCGGGCAGTGGATGCTGCGGCCCGGCCGGTGAAGGCCGGCCCGGCGCAGACTGCCCGCGCGCCTGCTGTTCCACCAGGTCGACCATGGCGCGCATGCGACGCCGGGCAGCGGCGAACAGCTCCCAGACGGCGAACCAGAACACGGCCAGCCCGCCGATGATGACGAGCACACTGAGCCAGCCGGCGGCATCCGTTGAAAAGGGAATTGCGATGATGAGCAGGTGCCAGAGTGCAAGCACGCCGACATCGGCGTCGGAGACCGCCCGGGTTTCGCGGACCTCTTTGCGCGCGTAGATGACGAGTGCCACCAGCAGTAGCCCGAGGCCGATCAGAACGGCTCCGAAGAAGATGCCCAGGACCGCCCAGGCACCGGAGCCAAATATGGCGGAACCGACGAGAAGCCAGAGCGGCAGGGCTCCGGCGGCAATAAATTGCCAGTGGTAGAAGGCACGGCGGATGATCACGACCCCAAGTTTATCGACGGGGACTGACACTAACCTTGGCGTTCGCTGGAGGCAGAAGGTTGTGCTCTAGATTGTGCGCGGCAATAGATCGGGGCGCACCCGTTCGGTGCGTTCGATCTGCTGCTGGCGCCGCCAGGTGCTGATGGCGCCGTGGTTGCCGCTGAGCAACACCGGCGGCACTTCGAGGCCGCGCCAGCTGGCCGGTTTGGTGTAACTCGGGTATTCGAGCAGGCCGTCTTCGTGGGATTCCTCGACGAGGCTCGCGGGATTGCCGACGACACCGGGAATGAGCCTGCCGATCGCTTCGATCATGGCCATGACGGCGACCTCTCCCCCGTTGAGCACGTAGTCGCCGAGGCTGACCAGGCGCACCCGGCCGCGCTGTGAGTAGTGGTCGACCACACGCTGGTCGATGCCCTCGTAGCGGCCGCAGCCGAAGACGAGGTGCTGCTCGAGGGACAGCTCGCGGGCCATCGCCTGGGTGAACTGGTCGCCCGCCGGTGAGGGAAAGATGAGGATGGGGCCGCCCTCGGCCTGTGCAGCGGGCGCAGCAGCGGGCGCATCGGAACCGAGAATGGCGTCCAGGGCCGCGCCCCACGGCTCCGCCTTCATGACCATTCCGGCACCGCCGCCGTAGGGGGTGTCATCGACCGAGTGGTGCCGGTCAATGGTGGAGTCGCGCAGATTGTGCACGCCCAGATCAATCAGTCCGCTCTGCCGGGCCTTGCCGAGCAGAGACAGATCGAGCACATCGAAGAATTCGGGAAAAATGGTGACAATATCGATGCGCATGGTCAAATTCTAGAAGAGTCCGGCGCTCTCTTTCGCCTCGAGGTACCGGTCGAGGACCAGATCAACCAACGGAGCGGGGGCGGATTCCCCCGGCAGGAGCAGCGGAGCGGTGACCAGGTCGGCGCCGACGCTCTGGGCGCGGGTCAGGTCGAAGAAGAATCCGGGAGCCACGAGATAGGTGCTGACGGTGACGTTGGCGCTCCGGAGCCGGGCCCCGGTGACGGCGCAGGCCAGTCGCGGCGTTGCGGCCGAGAGAAAGCCTACGGTGACGCGCACGCCGAGGCGCTGTTCCAGCAGGGCGCCGACCGTGCGGCAGTCGTGCACTGCGCGTGCATCGCTCGAGCCGGCGGCGGCGAGCACGATCTCCTGGCCGCGTACCCGCCTGTCGAACCCGTCGGCCAGAAGGCGCTGCACCAGCACGTCGATGAGTCGGTCGTCCGGGCCGAGCGCGCGCGATACCGTCGTCACGCGGTCGTGCTCGCGGGTCTCACGCTGGAGGTCGACGTGGACGTGGTACCCGGCCGAGAGCAGCAGGGGCACCACGACAGCGGCGCAGTCCGGGCGTACCGCGCCAAGGCTCGCCGCGACATCCGGTTGCTGCACATCAACGAAACCCCCGGTCACAGCCAGACCGGGGCGGGCGAGGGAGACGGCTAAGACGAGAGCGGCGATGGCCGCCTGGCCGTCAGGCGAGTTGGTGCCGTGCGAGATGGCGACGAGCGCGGCGGGCAGCGGCGGGCTGATCGCAGCGCGGCGCCCGAAGGTGCTGCGCCGTTCAGTGTCGCGCCGTTCCCCAAGCAGGGTCATGCCGCAGCGAGTAGTTCAGTCTCGACCGCGACCTCGATATAGCCGCCGACAATGCGGGTCTCGTAGGTGTTCAGCACGAGGGTCGGGTTGGTGAAGCATTCGCCGGTACCGAGGTCGTAGACCTCTTTGTGCAGCGGTGAAGCGATGGTGGGGCGGTCTCCCTTGGACCCGACGATGCCGCGGGCCATGACGTTGGCCTCGGTGTGCGGGTCGCGGTGGTCGACGGCGTAGATCTCGGTGGGCGAGAGCAGAAATAAGGCGATCTGCTTCATGCGGATCAGTGCGGCTTCGCCCCAGCTGGGTTCCAGATCGGTCACGGCGCAGGCGCGCTCCCAGACCACTGTGGGGCGGGTCATGGTCGTTGTCATGTCGGTCATCGTCATGGTGCGCTCCCAGGGGGTTTCTATCGGGGGTTGTCGCGTTTGTGCGTTGGTACCACGGTAGGCGAGCCATATTTCGGCCAGTCGCCCCCTATGTTTCCCCCGAGTGAAACCCGCCTCACAGCGGGAACGCCGCACTGTGGGGCTTTCGACCAGTACGGGACACACGTGCGACACGAGGGTGAAACTGCCCCGAACTACGCTCATGATCGCCCCGCTTTGAAAGGATGCTGATGCCAGCTTCTCGTGAAACCGCCTCCGCGTATTCTGCCCCAGACCCTGCGGTTCCCGCTATGGATTTGACGCACGCCGTCACATCGACGACCCCAGCGGATGCCGCCAGCGCCGATCCAGACGCCCCGCGCCGCGTCATCGTTATCGGCGGCGGCCCGGCCGCGCACCGCCTCACCGACGCGCTGCACTCCCGCGACACCGAGCACGCCCTCTCGATCACCGTGCTGGCCGAAGAAAACCACCGACCCTACGACCGGGTCGCGCTGAGCCAGCGCCTGGCCGGCCTGATCGACCTCACCCTCGAGCCCACGGCCCCGTGGAACAGCGAACGCATCGCGCTGCGCATCAACGAACGGGCCACAAGCATCGACCGGCTCGCCCGCACGGTCACGACGTCGACCGGCGCGGTGCTGCAGTACGACGACCTCGTGCTCGCCACCGGTTCCAGTGCCCCCGTACCGGAGCTGCCCGGCCGCGAACATATTCGGGTGTACCGCACCCTCGACGACGTCGACGCCCTCGTCGACGAACTCGCCGCTCTAACCGCCTCACTCGGCCGCACCCCCAAGGTCGTCGTGGCCGGCGGCGGTCTGCTCGGCCTCGAAGCGGCCGGCGGACTGCACAAGCTCGGCGCCGAATCGGCCATCGTGCACTCCGGCGGCTGGCTCATGTCCGCCCAGCTCGACGAGGGCGGCGGACAGTCGCTCGGCCGGCTCATCGTTGCCCAGGGCATCGAACTGCACCTCGGCACCCGCGCCCGCACCATCCTCACCAACGACGACAACACCGCCGTGACCGGCCTGCAGCTCGGCAACGGCCGCGACATCGCCGCCGACATGGTCGTCTACGCGATCGGCATCTCGCCTCGCGACGAACTGGCCCGCGATGCCGGGCTCACCGTGGGCACCCGCGGCGGCGTCACGATCGGCAACGACTGCCGCACCAGCGACCCGAGCATCTGGGCGATCGGCGAGGTCGCCAGCTGGAACGATCGCTGCGTGGGCCTCGTCGCCCCGGCCAACGCCATGGCCGAGGTCGTCGCCGACCGTCTGCTCGGCGGCATCGCCGAGTTCACGACCGTCGACGATGCCACCAAGCTCAAGCTGTCCGGCGTCGACGTCGCGAGCTTCGGCGACGCCCTCGCGACGACGCCCGGCTCGCTGGAAATCGTCTACGCCGACCCGGCCCGTGGGCTGTACCAAAAGCTTGTCATGACCGACGACGCCAAAACCCTGCTCGGCGGCATCTTCGTCGGTGACGCCACGCCCTACTCGGCACTCCGCCCGATGGTGGGCCGACAGCTCAGCAGCGAGCCCGCCGCCTACCTCTCAGCCGCGGGCGCCGAGGCCCCGGCTGGCGACGAACTGCCCGACGACGCCCTGGTCTGCTCCTGCAACATGGTCTCGGCCGGCGCGGTGCGAAATGCCGTTCGCGGCGACGACCACACCGATGCCTGTACCGAGCTCGGCGCGCTCAAAGTCTGCACCCGGGCCGGCACCCAGTGCGGTTCGTGCGTGCCGCTGGTCAAGAAGATCCTTGAGGCCGAGCTGACGGCATCCGGTCAAACGGTCTCGCACGCCCTGTGCGAGCACTTCGAGCTGAGCCGCCAAGAGCTGTTCGAATCGGTGCGGGTGCTGGGGCTCACGTCGAGCGACGAGATCTTCTCCCGCTTCGGCACCGGTCGTGGCTGTGATGTCTGCAAGCCAGCCGTCGGCTCCATCCTGGCCAGCCAGAACACCTCCTACATTCTTGATGCCGGCCGCGGCACCCTGCAGGACACCAACGACCGCGCCATGGCCAACATGCAGAAGGACGGCACCTACTCGGTGGTCCCCCGCATTCCGGGTGGCGAGATCACCCCGACCAAACTGGCCGTGATCGCCCAGGTCGCGCTCGACTTCGACCTGTATACCAAGATCACCGGCGGACAGCGCATCGACCTGTTCGGCGCCCGGCTGGAACAGCTGCCCGACATCTGGCGCATTTTGGTGGACGCTGGCTTCGAGTCGGGGCAGGCCTACGGCAAAGCGCTGCGCAACGTGAAGTCCTGCGTCGGCTCCACCTGGTGCCGGTTCGGCGTGCAGGATGCCGTCGGCCTCGCGATTCGGCTCGAATTGCGCTATCGCGGCCTGCGCGCGCCGCACAAGTTCAAGTTCGGGGTGTCGGGCTGCGCCCGCGAGTGCGCCGAAGCCCGGGCCAAGGACGTCGGCATTATCGCGAGCGACAACGGCTGGAACATGTACGTCGGCGGCAATGGCGGTTTTCAGCCGGCGCACGGGCAGCTGCTCGCGACCGACCTCGACGAAGAAACCCTGATCAAGTACATCGACCGCTACATGATGTACTACATTCGCACGGCCGATCGGATGCAGCGCACCGCCCGCTGGATGGAGGACCTCGAGGGAGGCCTCGAGCACGTGCGCGACGTCGTCATCAACGACTCGCTTGGACTGGCCGAGGAGCTCGAGCAGGCCATGCTCGCCCACGTCGACAACTACGAAGACGAGTGGGCGGCGACGCTCGCCGACCCGGAACGACTGCGCCGGTTTCGTTCCTTCGTGAACGCTCCGGCCGAACCCGACCCGAGCATCGCGCTCGTTACGGAGCGTGACCAAATAAGGCCGGCGACTCCGGCCGAACGGGCCTCGTCGAGTACTGTTCTCCTAAGTGGAAGCCGCATTCCCGTTCGAAAAGAGTAGGCAGATGACAGCCCAGAGTTCCCGTACGGCTGGGTCAGTCAGCTCCAGTTCAGTAGCCGCCGGCCCAGTGACCACCGGTCCCGTCACCCTGGTGGGTGGCGGCCCCGGTGCCGCTGAACTGCTGACCGTGGCCGCGGTGACCGCCCTCGCGCAAGCGGATGTCGTGTTGTTCGACCGCCTCGCGCCGAGCGACGACCTCGCCTCCCTCGCACCCCAGGCGACGCTCATCGACGTCGGCAAACGCGCCGGCAGCCACCCGGTCTCGCAGACCGGAATCGAAGAACTCATGGTCGAGCATGCCCTCGCCGGCAAACGCGTCGTGCGGCTCAAGGGCGGCGACCCCTATGTCTTCGGTCGCGGGAGTGAAGAAGTGCTCGCCTGCCACCGCAATGGCATCGCCGTCACCGTCATCTCCGGCGTCACGAGTGCGCTTGCGGTGCCGGCCGCGGCCGGAATCCCGCTGACCCACCGCGGCATCAGCCACGCCTTCACCGTGATCAGCGGCCACGCACCACTCACCGACAACGAACTCGAAGGACTCACCCTGCTCGGCAGCACCATCGTGGTACTCATGGGCGTCGGCACCCTGCCGACCCTCAGTCAGGGGCTGCTCCGACACGGCATGTCGGCCGAGATGCCCGTGGCCATTATTGAACGCGGGTTCAGCGCCACCCAGCGCACCACCGTGAGCACACTGTCGGCGGTGCTGGCCGATGCCGCTGCCGCCAGCGTGCGCAGCCCCGCCGTGCTGGTCGTCGGCGAGGTCGTACGCCTCGCCTACAGCGGCGACGCCGCCGCCGAGGACCTCGTGGCCCGAGCGGCCGAGTTTGCGGGCACCGACTGATGACGGAAACGAACGATGTACCCGCACCCGATCTGTACGTGCACCACGTGCGCCTGCCGGGTGCCGTCGAGCCGATCGAGGTCGCGGCACCGTTTCTGCAGCCGAACCAGCTCGTGGGGTTTCGCATCGGAGTGACGAGCGATCGGCGTTCCAGCGACCTGATCGACGCCTTTGAGCGGCGCGGTGCGCGCGTTGTGCACGCGCCGACCCTGCGCATCGCGCACTCGCAGCAGGACGGCCCGCTGCTCGATGACACCCGCACCATGATCGCCGCGCGGCCCGATATTCTGCTCGCGACCACCGGTTACGGAGTGCGCCGCTGGTTCGAGGTGGCCGAGGCCGATGGTCTCGGCTCCGACCTGACCGACGCCCTGGCCGAGACGACCATCCTGGTGCGCGGGCCGAAAGCGCGTGGGGGCATTCGGGCGACCGGGCTGGGTGACTCCGGGATGAGCGATTCGGAGACGACGGCCTCGCTCGTTGACAAGGTTCTGGCCGAGTACCCGCCCGGGCTCACGATCGGAATCCAGGTGCACGGAGCCACGGACGAACAGCAGCTCGACCGGCTGCGCGCGGTGCACGAGCGCGTGCTCGTCGTCGCGCCGTACCGGTGGATCGCCGTCGACGACACCGACGAGCGGGTGTACAAGCTGGTCGAGGCAATCTGTGCCCGCCAGCTGGACTGCGTCACGTTTACGAGTGCGCCGGCCGTGCACGCGCTGTTCACCGCGGCGGAAGGCATGGAGGTCTACCCCGAGCTACTCAAGGCGCTGCAGACTCAGGTCTGCGCGGCAGCGGTCGGCCCGGTGACCAGTGCCCCGCTGATCGCCGCGGGGATCGCACCCATTCAGCCGACCCGTTTTCGCATGGGCGCGCTGATTCGGCTGGTCTGCGAACACCTCGAGCAGAACATGATCGAGCGGGTCGAGACCCAGAACGGGCTCGTGCAGCTGCGCGGTTCGCTCGTGCAGGTCGGCGAGGAACGTGTGCAGCTGCCGCCGACGGCCCTCGCCATTCTGCGGGCGCTCATGCGGGCACGCGGGGCGGTCGTCTCCCGTGAGGACCTCACGCTGGCCCTGTCCGGCGACTCCGACGACCATGCCATGGAGGTCTCGCTCAGCCGGCTGCGGCAGACGCTCGGCATTCCCGGGCTGGTCGCGACGGTGGTCAAGCGCGGCTACCGCCTCAACGTCTAGCCCTCGGCGCACAGATGCCGGGCTGTTCCCGTGTGAAACACATCGGTACAGTCCGGCAGGGGTGCGGTCTGAGTCTTAGTCTGTCTTAAGAGCGGATGCCGCGGCATCCGTGTCAGAGTCAGTTTCGAGAGTGGGCTCAGCGTCAGCCGGGTCCTCGGGCAACTCTTCGAGCAGCCCGGGCGGCGGCGTGATCGTGACTACGCCGTTTTTCACGTCGACGCTCGGCACGATGGCCTTCACGAACGGGATCATGACGTCGCCGGTGGGCGTTTTCACGATCAACAAGTCTTGCGCGGGCATGTGCTCGAGGCGACCGATGGTACCGATGCGCACACCGTCACGCATGACGGCGAGGCCGACCAGCTGGTGGTCGTACCAGGCGTCTTCTTCATCCGACTGCTCGGCGACGTCCGCGTCGATCCAGAGGATCGCCTTCGCGAGCGTTTCCGCCGCGCTGCGATCGACGACATCCTTGAAAAAACCGACCGCGTGCTGGTTATACCAGCGGAGCTCGACGAGTTCGATCGTCTTGCCGTGCCAGGCCGAACCGGTCGGAACCTGCAGGGTGAACACGGCGCCCGGGACGAAACGTCGTCCCGGGTCATCCGTGAACAGTTCGAGCTTGATTGCTCCCTTGAGCCCGTGAGCCTTGGTCAGGCGCCCCACCCGTAACTGCTGGGTGCGGTCCTTCTCGCTGTCGTCCACAGTTGCATCGTTCACTGAACTAGAAATCGGTGTCGACGACGTCGACGCGAACGCGGCGACCATCGGCCAGAGCTGCAACGAGGGTGCGCAGGGCCTTGGCGGTGCGACCCGCACGACCAATGACCCGGCCGAGATCCTCGGGGTTCACACGAACCTCGAGCACCTCGCCTCTTGCAGAATTCTTTTCTGCAACGTGCACATCGTCCGGGTGATCAACGATCCCCTTGACAAGGTGTTCGAGCGCGGGAGCAAGCAACAGTTACGCCTCTTCGGTTGCTTCTGCAGCGACCTCGGGGGCCTTGGCGACCGGCTTCTCAGCCTTGGGCTTGAGAACCGGCTTCTTCTTCTCGTCAGCGACGAAAGCAGCCTTCGGTTCCTTCACCTTGACGGTGCTCTTGGCGTTCTTGTCGCCCTTGAAGATGCCCCAGTCGCCCGTGAGCTTGAGGAGTGCAGCAACCTGCTCGGTCGGCTGAGCGCCGACGCTGAGCCAGTACTGCGCACGCTCGGACTTAACCTCGATGACAGAGGGCTCCTCCGTGGGGTGGTAGATGCCGATTTCTTCGATGACACGACCGTCGCGCTTGGTGCGCGCGTCGGCAACGACAATGCGGTAGTACGGTGCACGGATCTTGCCCATGCGCTTTAGACGGATTTTGACAGCCACAATTCTCCAGTGTTAATTCGTTGTTTGGCGAACCTTGGGCCGTGAGCGTGGGGGCACACTCGGCATAAGCTCTATAGGATCACGTTGCACCGAGATAGAGGGTCGGGCACAACGGATCGCGACTAATCATTGTGTCAGAGATTGCTGTCATTGTGATAATCGAACCTCAACGGCCGTCACCGGTCCACCCAAGGAGCACCCGTGCCACTCGACTTCGCCCGATCCGCCCGCTCGACCGTGGGCATCGAGTGGGAGGTCGCCCTCGTCGACCGCGAGACCGGCGATCTGGCAAATATCGCCGACCAGGTGCTCGACGCCCTGCGCGGTCCCGACGGTTCGGTCCACCCCACGATCACCGGTGAGCTGCTGCTCAACACGGTCGAGCTAGTGTCCGGCGTGCACGACACCGTCGGCCACGCGGTAGCGGATGTCGCCGGCCAGCTCGGTGAGGTACGTCGCGTTCTGGAAGGTCGTGAGGTGGACGTGATCTGTAGCGGCTCGCATCCGTTTGCGCAGTGGTTTGACCAGACCATCACCGACAAGGCTCGCTATCACAAGCTCATCGACCGCACGCAGTGGTGGGGGCGCAACATGATGATCTGGGGCATTCACGTGCACGTCGGCATCGAGAACAAGGCCAAAGTGATTCCGATCATGAACGGCCTGCTCACCTATGTGCCGCACCTGCAGGCGCTCAGCGCATCGAGCCCGTTCTGGGCCGGCGTCGACACCGGCTACGCGAGCAATCGCTCGCTCATGTTCCAGCAGCTTCCAACCGCCGGCCTGCCGTGGGACCTGCCCGACTGGGACGCCTGGGAGCGTTACGTCGACGACATGGCGGTGACCGGCATCATCGAGGACGTCACCGAGGTGCGCTGGGATATTCGCCCGTCACCGCGCTGGGGCACGATCGAGGTGCGCGTCTGCGATGGAGTCTCCACCGCCGTGGAACTCGCCGCGATCGCCGCGTTCATCCAGTGCCTGGTCGAGTGGATGTCCACCCGCCTCGACCAAGGCGAAGACGTACCGCGCATGCAGCCGTGGTTCGTGCGTGAGAACAAGTGGCGGGCGGCCCGCTATGGGCTGGGCGCCGAGATCATCCTCGATGCAATGGGCGCCGAATGCCTGGTAACGGATGACGTGCGTCGCCTCATCGAGACGCTCTCCCCCACCGCGGAGCGCCTCGGCTGCCTGCCGGAGCTGCTCGGCCTCCACCGCATCATCGACGACGGCGGCAGCTACCAGCGGCAGCTCGCCGTGGCTGCCACCCACGGCGGCAGCCTGCCCGCGGTCGTTGCGGCGCTCAGCCACGAGCTGGCCGAGGGGCTGGGCCGCTAGAATGGTGCACCATCGACGGGCCGATTCGACCCCTGCGGATCGCGTCCCGGAGAAGACCTGCGCGTCGTGTGGACGCCGGATCGAGTGGCGCGTGAAGTGGGCGCGCGACTGGGATTCGGTGAAATACTGCTCGGACTCATGCCGTAACCGCGGGGTCACCGCGACCGATCTGCGGTTGGAAGAATCGATCACGACCCTGCTCACTGCCCGGGCACAGACCGCCACGATCTGTCCGTCCGACGCGGCGAAGGCTGTCGGCAATGAGGAATGGCGCGATCTCATCGAACCGGCCAGGCGAGCCGCCCGCCGCATGGTCTCCCGCGGTGAACTGCAGATCACCCAAGGCGGCGCCGTGGTCGACCCGTCGACAGCGAAAGGCCCGATTCGGCTACGGCGGGTGCGCTAGCGATCACGACGGATAAAATTTGGGTAGGGAAGCAATACGAGAGGTTTTTGAATGGCGAACGATCCAATCCTGGTCGTACCGCATGCCGCCATCGAAACCTGGCTTCGCACATCTGGGGTCGCGTGGACGTTCGTTCGCGCCTCGTTCTTCCACCAGAGCCTCTCCACCACCCACCTGACCGACATCCGTGATCGCGACGAGATCATGGTTCCGGCCGGGCGGGGCGCGACCGCATTCGTCGATGTGGAAGACATCGGCGCGATCGCCGCGGCTGCCCTGCTCGACCATCGTCCCACGCCGACACCGCCTACACGGTGACGGGGAGTGAAGCCCTCACCTACCAGCAGGTTGCCCAGATCTTGACGGACGAACTCGGCCGCCCCATTCGCTATGCACGGCCCGGCATCATGCGATACCTCCAACACGCACGCCGCACCCTCGGCATGCCGTGGGGAATGGTTTTGGTCACTGCCGCGATCTACACCACCGCCCGCCTCGGCATGGCGGGCGAGCTGACCGACACGGTGCGCGGGGTCCTTGGCCGGGAGTCCATTCGCTTCGCCGAATTCGCCCACCGCGAGCGCGCGGTCTGGAATCCCGCACAGACGACAGCCGCCCTGCCCACCACCTGACAATCCCGACTCTGGCCCTCGTTTCGTCGCCGAATGTCCCGGAACCGCACGCAGAGTTTGCTGATTCACCCGCTGCGGCTGGGAAAATTTCATACGCTTGAAGGTTCCGTCAGCTCACCGTTGAGTGCGCGGTGGTCCTGGAGACTCAGGCACCGTGTGCCTCAATCGACACCGGCTGCCATTCGTTCCACGTGGCCAGTCGTGACTCGTAGTCCTTCGTCGCGATGCCCAGGGGCGCCTTGCCGAAGAAGATGCGCAGTGGCGGCTTCTGTGCATCGACGACCTTGAGAATCGCACCTCTGGTAGCCTTCGGGTCACCGGGATCGTTTGCAGAGGGACGACGCGCCGCCGCCTGTCGCACATCGGCGTACTCCGCCATCTCGTCGCTGCGCGAGGCGGAGGGACCCGACCAATCGGTCGAGAAGCTACCGGGTTCCACCAACGTCACGTTAATGCCGAAGCCCGCGATCTCCTGGGAAAGCGACTGTGAAAAGCCCTCGAGTGCCCACTTCGACGCATGGTAGATACCGACGGTGGGAAAGGCGCTAATACCGCCGATACTCGAGACCTGGATGATGTGACCCGAACCCTGCTTTCGCATGACGGGCACCGCCGCCTGTGTGATCCAGAGCGCGCCGAACAGGTTCGTCTCGATTTGAGCTCGGGCCTCGTCTTCGGTCAACTCTTCAACCATGCCGAAGTGACCGAACCCAGCGTTATTGACGACGATATCGAGCTGGCCGAAGTGCTCGGCCGCCTCTTGCACGGCCGCGAAATCCGCGTCCCGGTCCGTGACGTCGAGCCGCATCGGCAAAAAAGTATTCGGGTACTTCTCAACGAGAGCATCGAGAGTTTCCAATTTTCGTGCGGTGCCTGCAACGCTGTCGCCACGTTCTAACGCAGCTTCCGTCCACTGGCGGCCAAACCCCTTGGACGCGCCAGTAATAAACCAAGTCTTGCTCATGGGTATATTCCTTTCAATTGGCTGACCTACACGGATAACGTTCGACGAGGGCAAAGACTTCCCGCCGGCACGGGGGCGTCCGCTGTCGCTCACGCGCTCCGACCGCTTTACTGGTTGCGAACCTACAACGCCCGACGTTGGTCCAGCTTCTGGGCCGAGTCGAATCAGGCGTTCTTGCTGTCGCGCCAGGCCAGCCAGTCGGTCGCCGGGCCGAGGTCGTAGTCGGGGCCGGTGATGCCGACCGTGAACAGGCGGGTGCCGAGGTCATAGAGCGCGTTGGCGTCTTCCACCGTGCGCCCCCGCAGTTCCGTGGAGATCTCGATTTCGCTGATATCGCGGCCGACCTCGTCGCACCAGGCGCCGAGCACGCCGAGCTTGTGCTCGAGCACTTCGGGGTTCGAGAACGAGTGCCAGATGTCGGCGTGCTGGGCGACGATGCGCAGGGTTTTCTTCTCGCCGCCACCGCCGATGAGCACCGGGATATCGCGGGTGGGCAATGGGTTGAGCTTGGCCCAGCGGGCCTCGATGCGGTTCAGGCTGTCGTCGAACGCGTTCAGGCGGGTGCCTGGGGTGCCGAACTCGTAGCCGTACTCCTGGTAGTCGCGTTCGAACCAGCCGGCGCCGGTACCGAAGATGAAGCGTCCGCCGCTGATGTGGTCGATCGTGCGGGCCATGTCCGCCTGCAGGTCGGCGTTGCGATAGCTGTTGCAGTTGACCAGGGCACCGAATTCGAGGGTCGTGGTCTGCTCGGCCCAGGCGGCAAGGATGGTCCATGATTCGAAGTGCAGGCCGTCGGGTTCGCCGGTGAGCGGAAAGAAGTGGTCCCAGTTGAAGGCGATGTCGGCGCCGAGCGCCTCCACTTCAGTGAGCGTGTCACGAATTTTGGAGTACTGGGCGTGCTGCGGGGCGATCTGTACGCCCAGGCGCATGCTGCGGTTCGTCTGGTTCGTCTGGTTCGTCGTCGAAGTCATGGTTCAAGCCTAGGACCGGGCCCAGTGCTGGTCGCGACGCCCGGCGCCGAATTCAGCGCGGGTTCCCAGCCTTTCGCAGGCCCACCCTATGGCCACGGGCCCAGTTTATAAGCTGGGCCCGTGGACGGGGCCTGGGCCCCGTCCACGAGCGGATGCTACCGGCCGAGCATTTTCTGAAGCGCGGCCATTTCCTCTTCCGTCGGCCCGCCTGCTTTACCCTTGCCGGGCTGGGCGCCGGAGCCGAGGCCGAAGCCGGAACCGACGGCATCCGCTTTGACGGATTCTCCGGTCGATTTGACGCCCGAGGCGATCGCGGCGTTCTCGGCGGCCCGTTTGGCCGGGTTGCCCGACTTGGAGCCCTTCTTCTTGGCCACCTGCTTGGGCTTGCCGCCGTAGCCGGCGCCGGGGATCGGGCCCATTCCGGGAATGTTGGGCATGCCGCCCCTGGCGACGGTTTTCATCATCTTGGCGGCCTGCTCGAAGCGCTGCACGAGCTGGTTGACCTCGGTGACGCTCGAGCCCGATCCGCGCGCGATGCGCAGGCGGCGGGAGCCGTTGAGCAGCTTCGGCGTGGTGCGTTCGAGCTTGGTCATCGACTGGATGATGGCCTCGGTGCGCACGATCTCGCGCTCGTCGAAGTTTTCGAGCTGCGCCTTCATGGCACCGGCGCCGGGGAGCATGCTCATCATCTTCTTGATCGAACCCATGTTGCGCAGCTGCTGCATCTGGCCGAGGAAGTCGTCGAGGGTGAAGGTGTCGGTCGCGAATTTCTCGGCGACCTTGCGGGCCTCGTCCTCGTCGAACGCGCCCTGCGCCTGCTCGATCAGGGTGAGGATGTCACCGAGGTCGAGGATACGACCGGCCATGCGGTCGGGGTGGAACGGCTCGAAGTCGTCGAGTCCCTCACCGGTCGAGGCGAACATGATCGGGCGGCCGGTGAGCGACGCGACCGAGAGGGCCGCGCCACCGCGGGCGTCACCGTCGAGCTTGGTCAGCACGACACCGGTGAAGTCGACACCGTCCTGGAAGGCCTTCGCCGTGGCGACGGCGTCCTGGCCGATCATGGCGTCGATGACGAAGAGCACCTCGTCGGGATCGATCGCCTTGCGGATATTTGCGGCCTGCTTCATGAGCTCGGCGTCGACGCCGAGGCGTCCCGCGGTGTCCACGATGACCACGTCGTGCACCTTCTGCAGGGCGTACTTCACGCCGTCGCGGGCCACCTTGACCGGGTCGCCGACGCCGTTGCCGGGCTCGGGCGCGTACACGGCGACGCCGGCCTGCTTCGCGACGACTTCCAGCTGCGTGACGGCGTTGGGGCGTTGCAGGTCGGCGGCGACGAGCAGCGGGGTGTGGCCGTCTTTGGCGAGCCACTTGGCGAGCTTGCCGGCGAGGGTGGTCTTACCGGCACCCTGCAGGCCCGCGAGCATGATGATGGTCGGCGGCTTCTTGGCGAATTCGAGCCGACGCTGTTGGCCACCGAGAATCGTGATGAGCTCGTCGTTGACGATCTGCACGACCTGCTGGGCCGGGTTCAGGGCCTTGCTGACCTCGTCGCCGAGGGCGCGCTCGCGCACCTTGCCGGTGAAGTCCTTGACGACCTCGAGGGCCACGTCGGCGTCGAGCAGGGCGCGACGGATCTCGCGGACTGTGCCATCGACATCCGCTGCGCTGAGCTTGCCCTTGGTGCGGAGGTTTTTGAACGTCTCGGCAAGACGATCTGAGAGGTTTCCAAAAGTTGCCATGATGGTGTCAGTTTATCGGCCGAATTGCACTCGGTGCGATCAGGCGCTCGACCGCGCGGATGACGTTGGTGCGGCGGCCCGCCATGGCTGCCGGGTCGGGAATGCCGCCGGGGGCCGGGGAAGCGCCAGGCTCGTGCACCCAGGCCGAGGCGATACCGAAGATGAGCGTCATGAGCTCAACCGGGTCCCACGCAGCGTCGACCCGTCCCGCCTCCTGCGCCAAGCGGATGCGGCGCACCTGCTCGTCGCGATAGCCGAGCATGACTTCGAGGGCCGGCCGCCATGTGCCGTCGGATTCGAGCCGCGCCCAGTCGATCATGCGCAGGTGGTCGCCGTGCAGCACCGCATGGTCGAAGAGCGCGCCGGCGAAGGCCGGCACATCGTGGTCGGTGAGTACGGCGTCGCTCGCGAACTCACGGAGGTTCAGTTCCAGCACCTCGAGGAACAACCGTTCCTTGTTGGAGTAGTAGGCGTACAAGCGCTCCTTGCTCGCCGACGCACGCTTCGCGATGCGATCGATGCGCGCCCCGGCGAGGCCGTAGGCGGCGAATTCCGTGCGTGCCGCCTCAAGAATCCGGGTCTGGGGGTCTGCTCCGTCGCGTGCCATATCTCGATCATAGCGAAATATTCACTCAAAACGAACTGGTTCGTTCGGTTTGCGCGATAGAGTCGGTCCCATGCCCGGTATCAGCACAAATCAGTCCAGTTCCGCTCCGCCCGCGTCGAGGGCCACCGCGCCCCACCCCAGAAAGTGGCTGCTGCTCGCCATCGTGGCGCTCGCCCAGCTCACCGTGGTGCTCGATGGCACGATCGTGAATATCGCGCTCCCCCAAGCGCAGGAAGCGCTCGGCATGAGCGACGGCGACCGCACCTGGGTCGTCACCCTGTACTCGCTCGTGTTCGGCGCCCTTCTGCTGCTCGGCGGGCGCATCGCCGACTTCTGGGGGCGCAAGCGCTCCTTCATCGTGGGCATGGCCGGGTTCGCCATCGCCTCCGCCCTCGGCGGTGCCGCCCAGAGCACCTGGGAGCTACTCGCCGCCCGCGGTCTGCAGGGACTGTTCGCCGCGCTGCTCGCACCGGCGTCGCTCGCCCTGCTCACGGTGAACTTTCCCGGCGGCAAGGACCGCATCAAGGCATTCGCCGTCTATGGCGCAATCGCCGGCGGCGGCGCGGCCGTCGGCCTCATTCTCGGCGGCGTGCTGACCGAGTATGCGAGCTGGCGCTGGTGCCTCTACGTGAACGTACCGATCGCCATCGTGGCCATCGCGGCCGCGATCCCGGTCATTGGCGAGAGCAAAGCGCACGGCAACACGCGGTATGACGTGCCGGGGGCTGTTCTCGTGGCACTCGGCCTGGGATCCCTGGTTTTCGGCTTCGCGCAGGCTGAGAACGGGTGGGGCACGTGGCCCGTGCTCGTCTGCCTCCCGCTGGGACTCGTGCTGCTGGGACTGTTCGTGCTGGTGGAAAGCCGGTCTAATCATCCGCTGCTTCCGCTTCGCATTATGGCGAACAAGGTGCGCGGCGGGGCTTTTCTCACGGCGCTGCTCTCGGGCGCTGCTCTGCTCGGCGGGCTGCTCTTTCTCACGCTCTACTTTCAGATCGTGCTGGGCTACACCCCGATCCAGTCGGGCCTTGCTTCGCTGCCGATGACCGTGACGATCATGATCGGTGCCGGCGTGCTGTCGAAGTTTCTGGCCAGCACCGGAGTGCGCATTCCGATGACCGTCGGACCGGTCGTCGGCGCGGCCGGGTTGCTCTGGCTGACCGGCATCACGGTGGGCGGCAACTATGCACTCGAGGTGCTGCCCGGGCTGATCCTGCTCGGTGCCGGCCTCGCGATGATCTTCGTGCCACTGCAGAACGTGGCACTGTCGGGAATCGTCGACCACGACGCCGGGGCTGCGAGCGCGGCCGTGACGGCCATGCAGCAGATCGGCGGATCGCTCGGAACGGCCCTGTTCACCGCGCTGTACACCGCAGCCGTCAGCTCGTATCTGGCCGATAAGGAACCGTCACAGGCCGCGCAGTACGGCGCCCTCGTGAGCGGATACCAGTCCGCCTTCCTGTGGGCGGCCATCATCATCTTCGCGGCGGCGCCGATTGCGTTCTTCCTGGTGCGCCCACGCAAGGAGGACCTGCTCGGCGCGGGGTCTGCGGTGCACCTGGGGTAGCCGTCCGGGGCTCCGGGCCCACCTTCCAGCCACGGGCGCAGTTTATAAGCTGGGCCCAGGGACGGGGCCCGGGCCCCGTCCCTGAAGGACCCGGCCATAAAGCACCTCGTGCAGGGTCAGCTGTCGAGGGCTACCAGAACCGTGTCGCCGTGCACGTCGATCGTCACGACCAGCAGGCCGTCGGTGTCGTCGGGGCTGATGGCGTACTCGAGCACCGCGAAGTGCGCCTCGCTGCCGTTGTGGTGCGGGTGAAAGCCGATGCGCTGCAGGCGCAGTGAGCGCAGAAAGTCGATCTGCTGGTCGCCGGAATCCCAGATGATGGCGTTCTCAATCGCCTCCTGGTCCATCTCGTCGAGCTGCTCGGCGATGTATTGGCTGGTCACCGACACCTCAGCCGACAGGTCGGCTACCAGGGACTCGCGCACCTGCGAGTCGAGGTCCTCCATGGCGCCGATCATGGCTGCGGCAATATCAAGAGCCTCGGCGGTCACCGATTCTTCATCGGGCGAGCTGAGATCGATTTCGACGCTCTGGTCACCGAGTTCCGCCGACTCCGACCAGTAGACCTCGCCCTCGTCTTCGTCGCCGAGAATTCCGAAGAAATCGTGTTCGATGCTCATATCGCTCCCTTAATATTATCCATCAGCCGACGAGTTTCTGCGCGAAGACGTGCGGGGTGAACCCGGTGAGGTCGTTGATGCCCTCACCCTGCCCGACGAGTTTGATCGGGATGCCCGTTTTCTCCTGCACGGCCAGCACGAAGCCGCCGCGGGCTGAGCCGTCAAGCTTGGTCAGCACGAGCCCGGTCACTCCGGCATGTTCGATGAACGCCTCGGCCTGGGCGAGTCCGTTCTGACCGGTCGTGGCGTCGAGCACGAGCAGCACCTCGGCGATCGAGCCCTGCTTCTCGACGACGCGGCGAATCTTGGTGAGCTCGTCCATCAGGCCGCCCTTGGTCTGCAACCGCCCGGCGGTGTCGATGAGCACGATTTCGATGCCCTCATTCTTCGCCTTCTCGACGGTTTGAAAGGCGACGGATGCCGGATCCTGCCCGGTCATCTGCGGCTTGACGATTTGCGCACCGGCGCGTTCGGCCCAGGTCGACAGCTGCTCGACCGCGCCGGCGCGGAACGTGTCGGCGGCCCCGATCACGACGCTGCGACCGTAGGTGCCCAGAAACTTGGCGAACTTGCCGATCGTGGTGGTTTTGCCCACGCCGTTCACCCCGACGACCAACACGATGGCGGGGCGCTCGGAGAGCGTCAGGGTGGAGTCGAGAACCGAGAGCCGCTCTTCGATGCCTTCGCGAAGCATCCGCTGGAGATCTGTCGGGTCTGTCGTGTGGTACTTGGCGACCTTGGCGCGCAAGTCTGCGATGACAGCTTCGGTGACATTCGGGCCGAAGTCGGCCTGCAGCAGGGCATCCTCGAGGTCTTCCCAGGTGTCGGCGTCGATGGTCTTCTTCGCGAACATTCCGCGCAGTGCGCCGGAGAGGGACCAGGGGGTGCGTTCAGCCATGTCCTTAGCCTACGGGGACGGCGACGGCTTGCGCGCGGCGATCGGCTGCCCGGCTAGCGCGCGAAACGTTCCGCGCAACCTGTGTGACGCCGCGTGACAGTGTGTGACAGCACGTGACCGGCTCCCTGCCCCGTATTCGTGCGGCGCAGTAGCGTTGACGTCGTTGCTTCGGATCCCAAAATACCGAGGCGGCACCGCAAACCGAGGGAGTCGACGTGCCGAACGAAACCGAGACGGTGCCCACCGTTGCAGCCGGGGCCGGCAATGCACCAACAGCGATTAAGCTGCCCGCAGCCCGCCTGCCACGGCCCTCAACGCGCCCGAACGGCCAGTGGAAGATCGACGGCACCGAACCGCTCAACGGCAACGAGGTCTGGAAGCAGGTCGACAATGGCCTCGCCGTGCGAGGACGCATCGAACAGATTTACTCCAAGCAGGGTTTCGACTCCATCGACGGCACCGACCTGCACGGCCGTTTTCGCTGGTGGGGCCTGTACACCCAGCGGAAGCCCGGCATCGACGGCGGCAAGACCGCCACTCTCGAACCGGAAGAACTCGAAGACCGCTATTTCATGCTCCGCGTGCGCATCGACGGCGGCCAACTCACCACCGAGCAGACTCGGGTCATCGGCGAGGTCTCGCGCGACTTCGGACGCGATACCGCCGACATCACCGACCGCCAGAACATTCAGCTGCACTGGATCCAGATCGAGGACATGCCTGAAATCTGGCGCCGCCTCGAAGCCGTCGGCCTCGAAACCACCCAGGCCTGCGGCGACGTGCCGCGCGTGTTCCTCGGCTCCCCCGTGGCCGGCATCGCCGCCGACGAGCTGATCGACCCCACCGAGTCGATCAACGAGCTCGCCCGCAAGTACCTCGGCACCGACGAATTCGCCAACCTGCCGCGCAAGTTCAAGACGGCCATCACCGGCCACCCCAGCCAGGACGTTGTACACGAGATCAACGACATCGGCCTGGTCGCCGTCGAACACCCCGAACTCGGCATCGGCTACGACCTCTGGGTCGGCGGCGCGCTCAGCACCACCCCGCGCCTGGCCGAACGCCTCGGCGCGTTCGTCGCCGAAGACAAGGTGTCCGAGGTCTGGCGGGGCGTCGCCTCCATTTTTCGGGACTACGGCTACCGCCGCCTGCGCGGCAAGGCACGCCTCAAGTTTCTGCTGGCCGAGTGGGGAACCGAGAAATTCCGTCGTATTCTCGAAGACGAATATCTCGGCTACACCCTGCCTGACGGCCCCGCCGCGCCCCGCCCCAAGACCCAGGGCGACCACATCGGCGTGCACAAGCAGAAGGACGGCTGCTTTTACATCGGCGTCGCGCCGTTTGTCGGCCGTGTCTCCGGCCAGACCCTCACGAAGCTCGCCGACCTGCTCGAAGCCCATGGCTCGACCCGGCTGCGCACCACGCCGCACCAGAAAATCGTGGTGCTCGACGTCGCTGAACAGCACGTCGAACCGCTGATCGCGGCGCTCGACGAGATCGGCCTCTCGGCCCGCCCGAGCCTGTTCCGCCGCTCTACCG
The DNA here is from genome assembly GCF_900103805.1 of Cryobacterium flavum. Classification (GTDB taxonomy): domain Bacteria; phylum Actinomycetota; class Actinomycetes; order Actinomycetales; family Microbacteriaceae; genus Cryobacterium; species Cryobacterium flavum. The sequence goes on from NZ_FNIB01000008.1 coordinate 114,904, forward strand.
TCGCCTGCACCGGCATTGAATTCTGCAAGCTCGCCATCGTCGAGACCAAGCAGTCCGCAACGGATGCCATTCTCGAGTTGGAAAAGCGGCTCGCCGGAATCGACGCCCCGCACCCGATCACCCTGCACGTGAACGGATGCCCCAACTCCTGCGCCCGCATCCAGACCGCGGACATCGGGCTCAAGGGACAGCTGCTGCCGGACGGCAACGGCGGCTCCACCCCCGGCTTCCAGGTGCACCTCGGCGGCGGACTCGCCTCGGTGGATCGGGACGAAGCCGGCCTCGGTCGCACTGTACGCGGCCTCAAGGTCACCGCGGAGGACCTGGCCGACTACGTCGAACGCCTCGTGCGTCGTTTTCTGGATGCCCGCAGCACGGACGAAACTTTTGCCCAGTGGGCGCACCGCGCCGACGAGGAGGAGCTCAAATGAGCGCCATCAACCTGAACGCGCGCGCCGCGGCATCCGCTGCGCCTGCACGCGAACTTCCCGCGCGCCGCCCGGCCGCCGAGCTGGAGGCCTTGGCCGAAGCCGGCTCGGCCGAACTCGCTGCCGCCGCAGCAGCCAACGGCCGCGAGGCCACCGCCGCCGAGGTCGTCGCCTGGGTCGCCCGCAATTTCGGCGCCGACTCCGTGGCTGTCGCCTGCTCCATGGCCGACGCCGTGCTGCCCGAGATCGTGTCGAAGCAGCTGCCGGGCGTCGACGTGCTCTTTCTCGACACCGGCTACCACTTCGCTGAAACCTATGAAGCCCGCGACGCGGTCGCCGCCGCCCTGCCGGTCACCGTCGTTGACGCACTGCCGCTCACGACCGTGCCGGAGCAGGATGCCCTGCACGGCGCCGAATTGTTCGCCCGCGACCCCAACGCCTGCTGCGCGATGCGCAAGGTCGAACCGTTGCAGCGCTCGCTCGGCGGTTACGAGCTGTGGTTCACCGGTGTGCGCCGCGACGAAGCCCCCACCCGCGCCAACACGCCGCTGGTGACCTGGGACGAACGCAACGGCCTGGTCAAGGTCAACCCGGTCGCCGCCTGGAGCTACGACGAGTTGATGGACTACGCCACCCTGAATCACGTTCCGGTTAACGTGCTGCTTTCCCAGGGCTACCCCTCTATTGGATGCGCCCCCTGCACCCAGCCCGTCGCGGCGGGCGCTGACCCCCGTTCCGGCCGCTGGGCCACCCTCGAGAAGACAGAATGCGGGCTCCACCTGTGACGATCACGCCAGTTTCACCACCAGCCCACCGTCTCTCCGAACTCGACGTGCTCGAGAGCGAAGCGATCCACATCATTCGCGAGGTCGTCGCCGAGTTCGAACGCCCCGTGCTCATGTTCAGTGGCGGCAAGGACTCCGTCGTGGTGCTGCACCTGGCCGCTAAGGCGTTCTGGCCGGGCAAGATCCCGTTCACACTGCTGCACGTGGACACCGGCCACAACTTTCCCGAGGTTCTCCAGTTTCGCGACCAGACTGTCGCCGCCCACGGCGTGCGCCTGACGGTCGCCAAGGTGCAGGACTACATCGATGACGGCCGCCTGGTGGAGCGTGCTGACGGCACCCGCAACCCGCTGCAGACCCTGCCGCTGCTCGACGCGATCGCCGCCGGCCGGCAAGACGCCGTCTTCGGCGGCGCCCGCCGCGACGAGGACAAGGCCCGAGCCAAGGAGCGCATCCTCTCGCTGCGCGACGAATTCGGCCAGTGGGACCCGCGCAACCAGCGCCCCGAACTGTGGAACCTCTACAACGGACGCCACACCGTCGGCCAGCACGTGCGCGCCTTCCCGATCAGCAACTGGACCGAACTCAACGTCTGGCGTTACATCGAACGCGAGAACATCGAGCTGCCCCCGCTGTACTACGCGCATGAACGTGAGGTCTACCGCCGCGACAACATGTGGCGTTCGGTCAGCCCGGTCAGCCTGCCCCGCGCCGACGAAATCGTCGAGACACGCACGGTGCGGTACCGAACGGTGGGCGATATGAGCTGCACCGGCGCGGTCGACTCGAGTGCGGCATCCGTCGCCGATGTCGTGCGCGAGGTCGGCGTGAGCACAATCACCGAACGAGGCGCCACCCGCGCCGACGACCGCATCTCTGAGGCCGCCATGGAAGACCGCAAGAAGGAAGGATACTTCTAATGAAGAATTCGCTACGTCTGGGCGCTCTCATGCTCGGAACCACCCTTCTTCTAAGCGGATGCGCGACCTCGGTCAGCGCCGAGCCCGCCACCGACCAGGGACCAGCCACCGAACTGCGCCTCGGCTACTTCGACAACGTCACCCACGCCGCCGCGCTCGTGGGCCTGCAGAACGGCTTCTTCGAGGACGCCCTCGGCGATACCACGCTGAGCACCCAGATCTTCAGCGCCGGGCAGTCTGCCGTTGAGGCCCTGAGCGCCGGCGCGATCGACGCCGCCTACATCGGTCCGAGTCCGGCCGTGAACACCTTTGTGCAGAGCGGCGGCCAGTCGGCGGTCATCGTGGCCGGAGCCGCGAGCGGCGGGGCAGCGCTCGTCGTGCGCGACGGCATTGACACCCCGGCCGACCTCGCCGGCACCACCATCGCCACGCCCCAGCTCGGCAACACCCAGGATGTGGCCCTACGCTCCTGGCTGGGCGACGAGGGCTATGAGACCAGCACGATTGGCGGCGGCGACGTCACCGTCTCACCCGGCGACAATGCGCAAACCCTGACCCTGTTTCAAAGCGGCAAGATCGACGGCGCCTGGCTACCCGAACCGTGGGTGTCCCGGCTCGTCCTGGAAGGCGGCGGCCACGTTCTCGTGAACGAAGCCGACCTGTGGGACAACGGCGACTTTCCGACCACCGTGCTCCTCGTGCGTAAGGCCTTTCTCGAGGAGCATCCCGACACCGTGAGCGCCCTGCTCCAGGGGCACGTCACCGCCGTGGACTGGCTCACCCAGAACCCGGCCGACGCCGCAGCCACGATCAACACGAAGCTCAAGGCCGACACCGGCAAGGCACTCACCGACGACGTTCTGACCCGGGCCCTGACCGAAGTGAAATTCAATGTCGACCCGCTGGCCTCGACCTTTCCGGTCTCGCTCGCCGAAGCGGTCAAGGCCGGCCTCGGCAAGGACGGCGACCTGGACGGCCTGTTCAACGTGGCGCTGCTCAACGCCGTGCTGGTGAAACATGCAGAAGAACCGGTCTCGGCCGGCGGATTGGGAACGGAATAACAGATGACCCTCACCATTGACACCCAAGCGAAAGCCGAAGAAACCGCCGTCGCCGAGCCCGTTGGCACCCTGTTTCGCTTCGCGACGGCCGGTTCGGTCGACGACGGCAAGTCCACCCTGGTGGGCCGCCTGCTGCACGACTCGAAAGCCATCCTCGCCGACCAGCTCGAAGCGGTCACCCGCACCTCCACCGAGCGCGGCTTCGGCGGGATAGGCGGCGGCATCGACTTCGCCCTGCTGACCGACGGCCTGCGGGCCGAACGCGAACAGGGCATCACCATCGACGTGGCCTACCGCTACTTCGCCACGCCCGCCCGGTCCTTCATCCTCGCCGACTGCCCCGGCCACGTGCAGTACACCCGCAACATGGTCACCGGCGCCACCACAGCGGATGCCGTCATCATGCTCATCGACGCCCGTAAGGGGGTGCTCGAGCAGACCCGTCGACACCTCAGCGTCGTCGCCCTGCTGCGCGTGCCGCACGTGATCGTCGCGGTCAACAAGATCGACCTGCTGGACTACAACGAAGCGGCCTACCGTGAGGTGGAGGCATCCGTTCGTCTCGTCACCACCGAACTCGGCCTCGGTTCTGACTCACGTGCAGAAGTTCATGTGATTCCAGTGTCGGCCCTGGTCGGCGACAACGTCGTCGACCGCTCCGAGCGCACCCCCTGGTATGCCGGACCGAGCCTGCTCGAACTGCTCGAAACCCTCACGGTGATCGACGATCTGGACGAGCGCGGCCAAACCACCGAGGCGTTCCGCCTGCCGGTACAGCTCGTGCTGCGGCCTCAGGGCGCGGTCGTCGTCGCCCCCGAGCTCGCCGACTCGTACCGTGACTATCGGGCCTATGCCGGGCAGGTGGCGAGCGGCAGCATCAAGGTCGGCGACACCGTGAGTGTTGAGCCGGGCGGCGGCATCAGCACCGTCACCGGAATCGATTTCGCCGGGGTCGCTCTCGACGAGGCCTTCGCACCGCAATCGATCGCGCTGCGCCTGGCCGACGACCTCGACATTGCCCGTGGCGCGGTGATTGCCGCCGCCGGCAGCCTGCCGCCGGTGACCCGCACCCTCTCGGCCGACCTGTTCTGGCTCGACCCGCGCCCGCTCGCACCGGGCGCCCGCGTGCTCGTGAAGTTCGGTACGACCGTCATGCAGGCCCTGATCAGCGAGGTCACCGGTCGGCTCGACCTGACGACGCTCGGCGCCCAACCGGCCACGAGCCTGGCCGTGAACGATATCGGGCAGGCGAGCATCCGCTTGTCGCGCGATCTGCCGGTGGAACCCTACGCGCAGAACCGCCGCTCCGGCGCGTTCCTGGTGATTCACCCGCAGGACGGCGCGACCCTCGCGGCCGGCATCGTCACCGCTCCCGGCGAGCCGACGCGTGCGGGCGATGGTTCGGGCGCCGGGTCGGAAGTGTCACCGTGAGTTCGCTCACGAACGTTGCCGTGGCGCCGACTGCCACGGCGCTCGAGCCGGCCGCCATCACGGTCGATGCTCTCGGCAAGCGCTACGGCACCGGCCCGCTCGTGCTCGACAACATCAACCTGTCGATCGAGCCCGGCCAGTTCGTCTGTCTGCTCGGGGCAAGCGGATGCGGCAAGTCCACGCTGCTGAACATCATCGCCGGCCTGGAGAAACCGACCGAGGGCGCCGTCACCGTGGCGAGCGGCAAGGCCGCCGTCATGTTCCAGGACGCAGCACTGTTCCCCTGGCTGACCGCCGGCCGCAACGTTGAACTCGCCCTCAAGCTGGGCGGGGTCCCCCGCAAGGACCGCCGCGGCGAGGCCCTCGAGCTGCTCGACCTGGTCAACCTGGCCGATGCCGGCGACAAGCGCCCGCACGAACTCTCCGGAGGCATGCGGCAGCGCGTTGCGCTGGCCCGTTCGCTGGCACAGGACCGCAAGGTCCTACTGATGGACGAACCGTTCGCCGCCCTCGACGCCATCACCCGCGACCTGCTGCACGAGGAGCTGGAACGGGTCTGGCGGCAGACCGGCCGCACCATCGTGTTCGTCACCCACAACGTGCGGGAGGCCGCCCGGCTGGGCGAACGCATCCTGCTGATGTCCTCCCGCCCCGGCCGCATCGTCAACGAGTGGACCATCACCGACACCGGCTCACGCCGCATCGAATCCCCCGAAGTCGCCCGGCTGAGCGACGAAATCACCGACCAGTTGCGACAGGAGATCCGCCGCAATGCCGCTTGACACCCGTACCGCAACGGCCCACGACCCGAGCCACGACGAACTGCGTCGCCTCGAAGCCGGATTGGATTCATTGCAGGCCGTCCCCGAAACCCCGCGCGGTGCCGTTCGACGCACCGTCGACGGTGTGCTGCCGCCCATTCTGCTGCTCATCGGACTCGCCCTGGCCTGGCAGGTCTACATTCTCATCGTCAAACCGCGCCCCGACCTGATCCCCGGACCCCTCGATGTGTTCGGCGCCCTGGTGAGCGCCTGGAACAGTGACCGCCTGCAGCTCGCGGTGACGACGAGCCTCGAACGCGGCGGGCTCGGTTTTATCATCGCCGTAGCCATCGGCACCCCGATCGGATTGCTGCTGGCCGAATGCCGACCGGTGCGACGAGCGCTCGGTCCGCTGTTGTCGGGCCTGCAGGTGCTGCCCTCCGTCGCCTGGGTGCCCGCCGCAATCATCTGGTTCGGCCTCAGCGACGCCACCGTGTACTTCGTGATCCTGATGGGCGCTGTGCCGTCCATCGCCAATGGGCTCGTCTCCGGCGTCGACCAGATTCCCCCGCAGCTGCGCCGCGTTGGCACGGTCCTCGGCGCCTCGCGCCTGCAAATGGCGACCCTCGTAGTGCTGCCGGCGGCCCTGCCGGGCTACTTCTCCGGTCTCAAACAGGGCTGGGCCTTTGCCTGGCGCTCCCTCATGGCCGCGGAGATCATCGTGATCGGCGGCGACATCGGGTTCGGTCTCGGGTCGATGCTGCACCAGAGCCGCGAGCTCGCCGACCTGTCCGGCGTACTTGCCACGATCCTGGTGATCCTCTTCGTCGGCATCCTGGTCGAACTCGTCATCTTCGCGCCGATCGAGCGCCGATTGCTGCGTCGCCGCGGACTCATGGCCGCCGGCCTGCGTTGACCTGCGCGCATCCTTTGTCCTTGTCCCTTGTTTGAAAGGCCCGTTATGACCCCCGCTCCCTCTGCCCTGCGCGTTGCCATCATCGGCGCCGGCCCGGCCGGCATCTACGCCGGCAACATTCTCAACCGGCTCGTGCTGGAGGCCGGCCACGAGGTGGCCATCGACCTGTTCGATTCGCTGCCGGCCCCGTACGGTCTGATTCGCTATGGCGTCGCCCCCGATCACCCGCGCATCAAGGGCATCGTGAAGTCGCTGCAGGAGATGCTCGACGCAGGCATCATTCGTTTCATCGGCAACGTGACCTACGGCACCGACCTGACCCTGGCCGAGCTGCGCGAGCACTACCACGCGGTCATCTTCGCCACCGGGGCCATTCTCGACGCACCGCTCGTCATTCCCGGCATCGACCTGCCCGGCTCGTTCGGCGCCGCCGACTTCGTCTCCTGGTACGACGGCCACCCCGACGTTCCGCTGGACTGGCCGCTCGACGCGACCGATGTCGCCGTCATCGGCAATGGCAACGTGGCCCTCGACGTGGCGCGCATTCTGGCCAAGCACGCCGACGATCTGCTCACCACCGACATCCCGGCCTCGGTCTACGCCGGGCTGGCCGGCTCGCCGGTCACCGACGTGCACGTGTTCGGCCGCCGCGGGCCGTCGCAGGTGAAATTCACGCCGATCGAGCTGCGCGAGCTCGCCGATATTCCCGATGTCGACCTCGTGGTCTACGCCGAGGACTTCGCTCCCGACTCGCACAGCGAGCATCTCGTCGCGAGCAACAACCAGGTCAAGATCATGACCCGCACGCTGAACGGATGGCTCACCAAGGCTCCGCAGGGCGCCTCACGTCGCCTGCACCTGCACTTTCTGCACGCACCGCGCGAGGTCTACGGCGACGGCCGGGTGGAAGGCATCCGTTTTGAGCGCACCGAACACACCGGAGACGGCGGCGTGCGACCGACCGGCGTCATCGTGGATTACCCGGTACAGGCCGTATATCGCGCAGTCGGCTACCGCGGTAGCGCCCTCACCGAGGTGCCGTTCGACGCCGTGCGCGGCGTTATTCCAAACGACGGCGGCCGCGTGCTCGATGCGGCCGGCGAGCCGATCGACGGCCTCTACGCCACCGGGTGGATCAAGCGCGGCCCGATCGGCCTCATTGGACACACCAAGGGTGATGCCTTGGAGACCATCACCCGGCTCGTCGAAGACGTACCGGCGCTCGTCGCTCGCGACCAGGCGTTCGGCTCGGCGGATACGATTCTGGCGCTGCTCGAGGCGCGCGGCGTGGAATACACGACCTGGGCCGGCTGGCGCACCCTCGACGCGCACGAGCAGTTGCTCGGCGCCCAGGATCTGGTCACTCCCGGCCGGGAGCGCGTCAAGGTGATCTCCCGCGCCGAACAGGTTGCCATCTCCCGCACGGAAGCTTTGCTGACACTATGACCTATGTGATCGCCCTGCCCTGTGTCGATGTGAAAGATCGTGCCTGCATCGACGAATGCCCGGTGGACTGCATTTATGAGGGCGAACGCTCCCTCTATATCCATCCAGACGAGTGCGTCGACTGCGGAGCCTGCGAACCGGTCTGCCCGGTCGAGGCCATCTACTACGAAGACGACCTGCCCGAACAGTGGGCCGACTACTACAAAGCCAACGTCGAATTCTTCGACGACCTCGGCTCCCCGGGCGGCGCCGCCAAGGTCGGCGTGCTCGCCAAAGACCACCCCGTCATCTCCGCACTGCCGCCGCAGGCGTAGGGCGCCCGCATCGGCAATTACGCGCGCATCCGCGGATCAACCGACCGCAGCATCGGCCCGTTCGTCCGCGCGGGTGCCGACGCGCTGGCCGACGACAGCACTGACGCCGTCCTGCCGCATGCTCACACCGTAGAGGGCATCCGCTATCTCCATGGTGCGTTTCTGGTGCGTGATCACGATGAGCTGGCTGGTCTCTCGCAGGTCTTCGAAGATGGTGAGCAACCGGCCGAGGTTGGCGTCGTCGAGCGCAGCTTCGACCTCGTCCATGATGTAGAACGGGCTCGGACGGGCCTTGAAAATGGCAATCAGCAGCGCGACGGCGGCGAGTGAGCGTTCACCGCCGGAGAGCAGCGACAGCCGTTCGATCTTCTTTCCGGCCGGTTTCACCGACACCTCGATGCCGGACGTGAGCAGGTCGTCGGGGTCGGTGAGCCAGATGCTGCCGCTGCCGCCGGGAAACAGCACCGGGAACACGTCGGCGAAGGCCGCCTGGGTGTCATCGAACGCGGACGAGAAGATGGTCTGCATCTTCTCGTCGATGTCCGCGATGATGGTGAGCAGGTCGCTGCGGGTTTCCGTGAGGTCGGTGAGCTGCTCGGTGAGAAAGCGGTGCCGCTGCTCGAGCGCCGCGAATTCTTCGAGGGCCAGCGGGTTGACCCGCCCGAGTTGACCGAGCTTGCGTTCGGCGGCCGCGAACCGTTTCTGCTGCTCGGCCCGATCAAAGCGGATGCCGCCGGCCGCGCCGCCAGCGAAAACCAGGCCCTCGCTGCCGCTGCCGCTCACGTCGGTGTCATCGGGCGGGATCAGCTGGTCGGGACCATATTCGCCGACGAGCACGTCTTCGGTGAGACCCAGTTCGCTGCCGGCGCGTTCAAGCAGGGCCGCGAGGTGCAGCTTCTTCTCGTAGATCTCGAGTTCGAGTCCGTGCACGTTTTCGGTGATCGAGGCCAGCCGCTCGCGCAACACGTTCTCGCCCTGCCGAAGCTGCTGCAGTTCGGTGTTCTGGCTCGCCCGTTCGGCTTCGGCGCTCGCGAGCTGAATCCGGGCCTCGGCGACGGAGCGGTCGGCCGCGGCGAGCACGGCCGGAAGCGTTTCGGCAACGCGGGAGGCGGCATCCACTTGGCGGCGACGAATGACCGCGCGACGCGCTGCGGCCTCAGCGGCCGTGCGGTCGTCCTCGAGCTGACGGGTGAGTGTTGCGACGCGGTCAGCGCCTGCGCGCACGCGTTCACGGGCGGTTTCCACCTGGAGCCGGTTCTCGACCTCGGTCTCGCGGGCGGCCTCAAGTTCGGTGTACACAGCGTCCCGCAGGGTCGCGTCGAGGATGGGCCGTGGCTGGGACCGGGCAGTGTCGAGTGCAGCGGCTGCCCGCGCCGCGACAGCCTCGGCTTCGGTGCCGGCCGTGCTCGCGAGCTGCAGAGCGGCGGAGACCCGGTCGACGTCGGCGGCGGCGGCATCCGTTTGCACCACGAGTCGTCCGCGACGTTCGGTCACCGTGGCGAGCTGAGTTTCGAAGGCGCGCAGGGCAGCCCGTGCGCTGACCGACTGCTCTTTGTAGGCCTGCAACAGGGTGCGCTGTTCGGAGAACTCACAGCGCACCCGTTCGATCTGCGAGGTGACGGCCGCGAGCCTCTCGGCCGCCACGTCTCGCTCCGCAACGAGTTCGAGCTTGCTCTGTCTGGAGCCGGACCCGCCGCTCACGACCCACGGGCTCAAGACCTCGCCCGCCAGCGTGATGAGCGTGAGACCCTGAGGCAGCTCGGCCGCTCGAGCCACGGCAAGATCGTCGGCGATGACGGTCTGAGCCAGCAGGCCGCGCAGGCCGGCCGGGCCGTCGATGACCGCGTTCGCCCAGCGTATGCCCGACGGCGCACCCAATTCGATGGTCGGCGCCGCGCTGTCGTCGCCGTTGGCCACGATCAGCTCAACCCGCCCGAAGTCGTCGTTTTCGGCCTGAACGAGGGCAGCGAGGGCGGCGTCGCGGTTGTCGGCCAGCACGGCATCGGCAAGAGAGCCGAGGGCGGCGGCGATCGCCGCTTCGAACCCTGGCTGCACCCGCACGTGGTCGGCCACGAGGCCACGGATGCCGGCCAGCTTCGCGCCGAGCAACGCCGAGGAGCCGTCTTTCTGATCGAGCGCGAGGGAGAACGCACCCTGCCGTGCCGCCTGGGCGTCCCGTTCCCGCTCATGGCCGTGCAGCTCGTCGCGCAGACGCTCCACCTCGGCCTCAACACCCTGAACCGCAGCCTGCGCCAGCTCGAATGCCGCGGCCAGCTCGCCGGAGTCCGGTTCACCGGCTGGCGCAGCGGACTGCAACTCGTCAAGTTGCAGCTGCGCCTTCATGCTGCGTTCGGTCGCCGCGTCACGGGCATTCTGCTGCCGCAACTGCTCACCACGTACGGCAGCCAGCCGCGATGCTGCCGTCTCGGATTGCCCGGTCAGGTGGGAGATGTCGAGGTCGTGCCGAGAGACGAGTGCTGCCTGGGCTGCAATATCTTCGTCGACCGCGTCGAGCCTCGACCGGGCTGCCGCGCTCTGCCCTCGTGAGTCGTCCCAGCCGATTTGAGCCATGCCGATGCCCGCGCGCAGCTGCTCTACCTCGGCGGCAGCCTCGGTCAGCATGGTGGGGGTGACGCTCGAGACGAGGCCGGTCGACTCGGCCTGCGAACCCAATAATGCCAGCCGCTGGTTGGCTAGGGTGAAGAGCCCGCGTAGTCGTTCCTGCACCGACTCCAGGGCATAGCTGGTGCGGCGTGCCAGGTCGACGGCGTCTCCCACTTGGGCGAGTTCGAGCCGCTGCACCCGAGCCTGTTTCTGCGAAAGCTGCTCCTGCAGCACGACCCGCTCGGTGTGGCGTTCACTCTCGGTGCGATTGTGCGCGTCGAGCGCAGTGCGCAGCGTCACGACATCGTCAGCGAGCAGGCGGGCGCGGGCATCTCGCACGACGGCGGCGATGGTCTGAGCCTCCCGCGCGATTTCGGCCTGGTGTCCGAGCGGTTTGAGCTGGCGGCGAATCTCTCCCGCGAGGTCGCTCAATCGGGTGAGGTTGGTCTGCATGGCGTCGAGCTTGCGCAGGGTTTTTTCTTTGCGGCGGCGGTGTTTGAGAATGCCGGCGGCCTCTTCGATGAAGCCGCGGCGTTCCTCCGGGGTCGCGCGCAGCACGGCGTCGAGCTGGCCCTGCCCGACGATGACGTGCATCTCGCGGCCGAGGCCGGAGTCGCTGAGCAATTCTTGTACGTCGAGCAGCCGGCAGGTGCGCCCGTTGATGGCGTACTCGCTCGCGCCGTTGCGAAAGAGCGTGCGTGAAATGGTGACTTCGGAGTAATCGATCGGCAGGGCGCCGTCGCTGTTGTCGATGGTGAGGATGACCTCGGCCCGGCCGAGCGGACCGCGGGTCGACGTGCCGGCGAAGATGACGTCTTCCATCTTGCCGCCGCGCAAGGTTTTCACGCCCTGCTCCCCCATCACCCAGGCGAGGGCATCGACGACGTTGGACTTGCCCGACCCGTTCGGACCGACGACGCAGGTAACGCCTTGCTCAAAGGCGAACGTCGTCGGCTGGGCAAACGACTTGAACCCCTTGAGGGTGAGGCTCTTCAGATACAACGTGAGACCCTTCCGGTCGGTCGCGGCGAGTACTGGTCTCGGGGCTGATTCAACGGTACCGTGCCCCACCGACACTGGCCGGGACATCCGCTCGTGCCCGGTGTGGCGTACCCAACTGCGGAGAATCCATGGAACACAGCATCCTTTCCGGTGATTTCGGGTCGCAAAGCGAAAATCGCCGCGGTTCTGCACGAATCGACCGCACGCACCCGAGTGGGTCGCACTACTCTGGCGTAGCATGACCGACTTCTCGATCGACGAACTCGACATTCCCGCCGGGGCGACCGCGCCCGGCTGGCCCGATTTCGAGGCTGTTGCCGCGCTCCGTAACGAAATCGAAGCGCACGGGTTCGGCACGACCGAACTCAACTATTCGGCTGCTGAGCTGCTGCCGGTGTGGCTCGCCACGAAACACGATCCCAAGCGCATGTTCGTAGCACGCGTCGGCGGTGCTGTCGTCGGCCGGGCCGCCTATGAGACCTTGCAGGGCCCGAACGACGATCATGCCTGGCTGATCGCACAGGTACTGCCGGCCTGGCGCAATCGCGGCATCGGCACCGCCCTCGCCGATCGCGTCGAGCTGCTCGCCGCCACCGAGAATCGGCACGAACTGATCGTCTACACGGTGTCAGCGGATGCCCGGGCGAACGCCTGACCGCCCCGACCGGCTTCGGGTCGGTCCCGCTCGGTAACTCCGAAGTGCGATTTCTCCTCACCCGGGGCTTCCGGCTCGAGCAGGTGGAGCGCGGTAGCCGACTCGCGCTGCCCGCCGACGAGAGCGTGATCCGCCGCTTCCGAGCGGATGCCGCGGCGCACGCCGGCGGCGACTACACCGTGCACTGCTGGAGTGAGGCGACTCCCCCGCCCTGGCGCGACGATCTCGCTCTGCTCTATACGCGCATGAGCACGGATGCCCCTACCGCCGGCCTCGAAGAGCCCGAAGATGTCTGGAGCATCGAGCGGCTGGTCGACGAGGAGACTTCCCGCGTCGGCAGCCCGCGTCGAATGCTCACCGCGGCCGCGCTGCACGAGCCGATCGGTCACCTGGTCGCGTTCACCCAGCTGTCGGTGCCGGCCGAAAGTGACTGCTCCGTCGGCCAGGAGGACACGCTCGTGCTGCGCGAGCATCGTGGGAACCGCCTTGGCATGCTGCTGAAAACAGCGAATCTGGAGTATCTCGCGCAGGAGAGCCCGGGGCATCCGTCGGTGACGACATTCAACGCTGAAGAGAACCGGCACATGCTGGCCGTCAACGAGGCGCTCGGTTTTGTACCGATGGGTTACGAGGGCGCCTGGAAACGCGTCGTGCCTCCGCCGGAACCGTCGAATCCCCCCGTTTGAGGCAGTGCTAGCCTTGCGGTTTCAGTCTGAGGGGGTTCTGGTGATTGTACTTACACGGATGAAAGCGATAGGTCCGGTGTCATACCTTATCGTCGGGATGCTCGCGGCGATCGTCGGGCTGCTGCCCTGGCTGGTCACCGGGATGCACCTTCCCATTCAGAATTTGTGGGCCGTCGACTCCGTTCCGGAGGACATGCCGATCGCCCTGCTGCCGTTCAGCCAGTACACCATCACCCTCATCGTCGCCCTGATCGTGACCGGGTCAGCGCTGGCCGGCGGCTTCGCTCGGTTGACGCGCGCGCAGCACCCCCGATTCGCATTCGCCGCGATCATGATCGGAGTGCTGCTCGTGCAGGTCCTTGCCATCATGCAGACCGCAGTCACAGTCGCCAGCGGACTCGCTGAGAGCCCGGCCGCGAAGGTCTACCTGCTCGCTCTGACCCTCGGAACCATTGCTGCCAACGTGATCGGACTGCTTATTCTGGTGCTCATCGCCCGAGCGCCTGCCGCCGGTGCGACGGTGGGCGTGAGCCTGGCCGCTGTCACGGTCAGTGTCTGGCTGGGCGCGCTCATCGCGCATCCGTTCGACTTTGACGTATCGCAAACGGGCAGGGCCCTGCTGAGCGCCACCCGATGGGTTCCGGCCGTCATCGTGGGGCTCGCCGTGGCGTGGTGCGGCCTGGCAACGATTGGCCGGGTGGCTGCGGCGATCGTCAGTTTTCTTGCCCTCTGGATCGGACCTGCACTGTTCACGGCAGTCAGCGCCGCCGCGGGAACTCGTGTGCTTGCTGCCTACCCGGCTGAGATGCTCGATTACGGCGTGCAGGTGTTCTTCAGCGCGCTGGGTGTGAAGGGCGGATCCGCCGCGCTCCTGATCCCAGCGGTCATCGTGATGGTTCTCGGCCTGACTGTGCGCTGGGCGCTGAGGCGACGGCGCCTCCAGGCCGCTCTGGCCTAACGCCCCGGCGACCGCGCCAGCAAGACCATCACGCGACCTCGATTGGTTCAGAGCTCACCCGAACTCGTAGAAGATCAATTCGTCGGACCGGGACACTTCTGTGAACCCGGCTTTCACGAGGACTCCTTGCGATGCATAGTTTTTGAGGTCAGTGTCTGCCTTGATCTGCACGGCTCCATTCCTCAAAGCACACTGAGTCGCGGCGATGAGGGCCTCGGTGGCGAGCCCTCGTCCCCGAACAGATTCCACCAGGCCGTAGCCGATTTCAACCGAACCTTTCACGTCGGGAGGGCCAAAGAACCCGATGCCGCCCACCGCGACATCGCCGTCGTTGATCCGGATTGAATAGAGCGTGAAGATTGCTTCGCCCTCGCGGGATTCGGCGAGGGCTCGGAGTGGATTCAACTCATCGTCCAACGGATAGTCCGCATGCCAGACATCGTCGGGTTCAGGCTTTCGGTAAACAATGCGCTGAGCCTCCCACGGAGTCAGGGGATGCAGCGTCAACCGATCTGTAACGATATCCATGACCGAAGATTGGCAGAGCTGACACCCAGATGCCACTCTCGGGCGGGATACTACGGTCGCGCGGGGGCTGCGCCGCTGCGCGGGAGGCGGAACTCGCACGCACTGGCGCAGGTCCAGCGCGACGCGTTGCGCTGGAGTTCTGGCCAGGCCCGAACTCCCGCGAACTGGCGCAGTCCCCGCGCAGCGCGACGGGGCTCATCCGCTCTGGCGCCGTAGGTCCCGCGCAGCGCGCAGCGCCGAAGGTCCCGCGCAGCGCGAGGCGGTCGAACGGATGCCCGCTGCCCGCGGTCCCGCGCAATGGCGCAGGTCGAGCATTTTGGCGCACCTCCCGCGCCAGACGGTCGAACTCTTGGCCGGGCGGCGAACGCCCGACAACCAACGTGCTGCGGCTAGCGCAACCGCTGGCAGCTGGGGCAGAAGTGCGAGCCGCGGTTCATGAACTGCTCGCGCACCAGAAGGGTGCCGCAGCGGGAGCACGGCGTACCCTGCCGGCCATAGGCCTCCAGGCTGTGCGCGAAATACCCGGACTGCCCGTTCACGTTCACGTACTGGGCGTCGAAGCTCGTGCCGCCCTCGGCAAGAGCACGCTCCAGAATGGTACGTACGGCCGCGAGCAGCGTCGTCGCCCTGGCGCGCGACAGCGACGCGGCCGGCTGCTCATAGTGGATGCGCGCGGCAAAGAGCGCCTCGTCGGCGTAGATATTGCCGATGCCGCTGATCAGGTTCTGGTCGAGCAGCGCCCGCTTGATGCCGGTGTTCTTGCGCGCGAGGGCCGCCAGAAACATCGGAGACGAGAACGACGGGTCGATCGGGTCGCGAGCAATGTGCGCGACCTGCGCGGGAAGGCGGTGCTGCCACGCGGCATCCGCTGAAAGCAGCCCTGAGTAGCCGCCGGGCAGCCCGTCGCTCGTGGCGAGCATAGCGTCGACGGCCATGCTGCCGAAGATTCGCTGGTCGACGAAATTGACCCACAGCTCGCCGTGGGTCGGGTGTTCCAACGTCAAGCGGATGCGCAACATGCGATCCACCGCCGCGCCCGGCGTGCGCAGCAGCACCTGGCCGCTCATTCCGAGGTGGATGACGAGCGCCCGGCCGCTGTCGAGGGGAAGCCACAAAAACTTGCCGCGGCGAACGGCGGCAAGGATTCGGTGCCCCGTGAGCTGCTCCGTGAACGATTCAGCCGCCGGAACGTGGCGGCGCAGGGAACGCTCGTCGAAGATTTCAACCCCGGTGACCAGGGCCCCGGTGACCGCCGGTTGCAGGCCGGAGCGCACGACCTCGACTTCGGGAAGTTCCGGCACAGGGTTAGAGCGCGTTGAGCTGGTCGATGGCGCCTCGGGCCGCGGCCATTTCAGCGAATTTCTTGCTCGGGCCGACGCCCTGGGCGTTGACGGACAAGCCGATGTCGACGGTCGCGACGAACACCTTGGAGTGATCGGGACCGCTGGCTTCGAGCGTGTAGACGGGAACGCCGACGCCTTTACTCGCGGCGAGTTCCTGCAGGCTCGTCTTCGGGTCCATCAACACACCGAAGTGGCCCGGTTCGGCCAGGAGCGGCTCGATCAGGCGCAACACGAACGCGGTGGCGACGTCGCCACCGGCGTCGAGAAAAGTCGCTCCGATGAGCGCTTCGACGGTGTCGGCCAGAATGGATGCCTTATCGCGCCCGCCGGTGAGGATTTCGCCTCGGCCGAGTCGAATATACTCACCCAAACCCAGGCCGCGAGCGATCTGCGCCAGCGCGGCCGTGGATACCAGACTGGCCCGGCGCTTGGCCAGGTCGCCCTCATCGAGGTTGGGGTAGGTGCGATAGAGCATCACCGTGACGGCCTGACCCAGAATCGAGTCGCCCAGAAATTCGAGGCGCTCGTTGGTGGGAATTCCGCCGTTTTCGTACGCAAACGACCGGTGGGTCAGAGCAAGCTCCAGAATCACCGGTTCAATCTGCACTCCGAGGGTCGCCAACAGGGGCGACCGCTCGGTATCAGCGTTTTTCATCGACCGATCTCCGGCCCATAGAAAAGCCGCGACTTAAATGTCGGCGACTTTACGGCCCTTGTATTCCATGAACAACGGGGTGCCGGTGGAGTCGGTGACAACCTTGGCGCGGTGCGGCAGGCTGTAGACGACCTTGCCGCCCTCCATGGTCTTCACGAGGGTGGGAGGCGTGGCCTTCCACTGCGCGCGACGCGAGTGGGTGTTGGAACGCGACATCTTGCGCTTCGGAACTGCCATGACTACTTCTCTTCTCTGCTGTCTGAAACATGGATGTCCGCACCCATGTCTTTGTCTGTGGAAGCCGTAAACCCCGCAAGCGCTGACCACCGGGGATCGTAGCGCTCGTCGGAAACGAGTTCGGGTAGTTCGGCAAGCGGTTGTCCGGTCTCACTGTCAAGACCAGGGCAATCCCGCCGGCATACCGGCTGGAACGGAAGTGCTAACACTACCGCGTCCCGGATCAAAGATTCCAAATCGACATGGTCGTCTAGAATCTCAAACTCGAAGGCTTCCTCCTGAGGATAACCGAAAAGCTCGGCAAACTGAACTCGAACCGGCAGGTCGATGTCTTTGAGGCATCGGCCGCACTCTCCGAGCGCCCTTGCATAGACCTCGATGCTCACCAGGATTCCCTCGTGCATCGCCTCGAGGCGCAGCTCGGTCGACAGCGTCGAACCGGCTTTCACGGCCACGAGGCCGGCGCCGAGGTCGTCGGGAACGACAATATCGAGGTGGCGTTCGTGCATGGTGCCCGGGCGGTTGATGAGGTCACGCACGTCGACCGTGTACGGCGTCTTCTTGAACTTAGTCACGGTCGTAAATTGTACGCGCTGCGCGTGGGTGCTTCGTTCAGGGGGCGATCGTGCGGGCGCGACGGTCTCCGCGCAGCACCGCGGCCAGGGTGGCGAACAGCGAGGTGGGCGCAAAGTTTGCCCGCAAACGGATGCCGGCACTCGCGCCGCCGTGCAGCCCGCGCAGCACCCGGGTCAGGTCGGCGGCGAGGGTGTCGGCCCGCACAGGCGACCGGTCGAACCGCGATCGCTCCAGCGCGAGGAGTACTCGTTCGAGCGCTTCCGTCGACGCCGGGTCGAGGGTTCCAAGGCGCTCCAGTCGGCCGGCAAACGCTCGCGGAGTGTCGGTGATCGGCGTCGGTATGCCGTGATCGAGACTGGTGTGCTGCACTTCGATCCAGGCGAGCCCGGCGCCAGCGCCTCCGGAGCGGATGCGCCGCACCCGCGAGCGCCGGAGCATCCGTCTGGCGACCCCGGGCAGAAGCAGCAGCAGGAGACCCAGTGCGCTGAACCCGAGTACTGCGAGCAGGTTGCTGGCCTCGACGCTCTGCGGCGTGGTACCGCGTTCCAGGGCGGAATCGTCGGCCAGCCGGTCGGGGCTGAGCCCGGGAGCACTCGTGGCGGCGGCACCGCCGGGCGCGGCCGTCGGCGTGCCGACATCCGCTGCCTGCTCGTAGTTGGGGACGGTACCGCGGCCGGGCGTCGGCTCGAATCTTACCCAGCCAATTCCCACGAAGTACAGTTCCGGCCAGGCGTGCAGGTCGTGCGAGTCCACGTTGTACTGCCCGAGCCCCTGCTCGAGGTCCTGGGATTTGACGCCGGGCAGGTAGCCGAGCGAGACCCGGGAGGGAATGCCGAGGGTACGTGCCATCGCGGCCATGGCGGAGGCGAAATGCACGCAGTAGCCGCGCTTTTCCTTCAGGAACACTCCGATCACATCCACTCCCCCGCCGTCGTAGCCGTCTTCAACGGGCGCGTCGGTGTCGTAGATGAAGGCGCTGCTGCGCAGATAGTCCTGAATGGCGACGGCAGCGTCATAGTTCGATGTCGTTTCCGCCGTCACCTGCCGGGCCGTCTCCTCGATGATCGGCGGCGGATCGACCGGCAGTTGCAGATTGCCCAGGACGCTCGCCGGATAGTCGGTGCTGGAGCGCCGCAGTTGCTCGGCGGTGGGTTTCAGCTCCAGGGACGACACCGTATATTCCTGGCCGAGGGTGTTCGCCGTTACACTCGCAATCGCCCGGGTGCGGCTGTCCCAGTACCAGCGACCGGTGAGGCCCTCAATGCTGGTGGCGCGGGCCGGTGCGGGCAGCCAATGGCTGTTGACGCCCTCGATGACGACCGATGTCGACGCTGGCACCGTCTCCACGTTGGCGTCGAGCCCGAATGGCCGCGGGATGTCGTCGACGGTATTGCGCACGTCTGCCCCGTCGATGCGTGCCGTCCAGGTCAACCCGATGACCTCATCGAGGGTGAGCAGCGTGAAATAGGGCTGCTCCGTGCCGGTCGAGGTGTAGTGAAATGCCGGTCCAGCCTTGGGCCGACGCAGGTCCTGCCCGAGATTGATCATGGGGCTGACTCCGCTGCCGAACAGTAAACCACCAGGCCTTGCCGTCACGAGTCCCCCGGATGTCAAGGCGGGGGCAAGCGTGCTGAGAATCAGGGCAGCCACGATGGTCACGGATCCCAGCACGAATGTGCCGCCGATCCGGCCGCGGCCGCGCACCCGCTCTGGCCGGTACACACGTGGCTCGCCCGGTCCGACCGCCAGACGCGCTGCTTCCCGTGCGCGACGCGCCGACACATCGACCCGCAGCACCAGTAGAAAAGCGGCCGCCGTCACCACGAGCACGGCGACGTCGGTCCCGTCGTCGATGATGAATCCCGGCACGAGGAGCGGCACGAGTGCGCCGGCTGCGGCAAGGGCGGGCCAGCGCAGCGTCACCGCGAGCAGGTCCATGAGAACCGCGATCAGCCCGGTGCCGCCGGCGAGCAGAAAGAGGATGCCGAGGGTCACCTCGGCCGGCGTGCTCTGCTGGGCGATGGACGCCCCGCCGGAGTCGATCAGACCGCTGAACAATCCAATGGTTTGCGGCGTCGGAATGATCCAGAACAGGCCGGTTCCACCGCCGAACAGGAGCGTCATCGTGCCGACCAGCACTACGCCGCTCGCCACCGGAGCGATCGGCCGCGGCAGCCCGAACCGACGAAACACAGCCGCGCTGAGCAGCACGACGGATCCAACCGCCGCACAGACCCACCACCAGGCGTTGCCGCGCAGCAGGGGCGCGAGCGCCGCACAGGAGCTGAGCAGCAAGAAAAGCAAACTGAGGGCGAGCGGCCAGAGCGCGGCAACTCGCTCGCCGCGCCGACGGCGGTGCGCCCGAGGCGGGCTCACCTGGCGTGCCGGCGGCGGGGAATCTGCGGCCGGCGCCTCCTGAGCGACCAGGCTAGTCATGGTTGGCTCCTCGCTCCCCGCTCACGTCGTTCCATACGTCTTCCAGGTTCTCGGCCGTGGCCAGCTCCACACAGCGCCACCCCGCGGCCTGCAGGCGTTCGCGGGCCGGCGCCCCGACCGTTCGTTGCACCAACGCGACGGCGGGTTCACAGTGTCGCGCGAGGGCAACGAGATCGTCGACATCAGCTTCGGACACGCTCACGAGCATCGCGAATGTCGGAAGCGATGGCTGCGCGCCCCGCAGTGCTGCGCGCAGCGGCGCCCGGCGCTCTGCGGCGAGGCGAGCGCTGCGGGTCGGCCACGGCACCGGAACCACACTGGCCAGGGCTTCCAGCAGGGCGCGATCACCGCCGGGGGCCCGAAAAGTCGCTGGCACGTCGCCGTGCAGCCCGCCCAGGGTCTGCTGGTCGCCCGGCAGCAACTGGCTGGCACCCAGCTCGATCACCTCGACCCGGTAACCGGCGTCGAGCAGGTGCACACCAACGGATGCTGCCAGCTCGATCTCGAGTTCAAATCCGGCCCCGAGATGCGGTGGAAGATGCCCGGCGCCGAGCCCCGCCGCGCCGGCCAGGGTCGTATCGAGCACGATCCGGGCCTCCGGGTTGCTGCGCTGCTCCTCCTGCCGCACCATGATTTCGCCGTGCCGGGCGGTGGCCGGCCAGTTGACGCGACGCAGCGCATCCCCAGGGCGGTATTCGCGGGCGATGAGTTCGTCGGAGGTGGGGGTGGCCTGGCGCACCAGCTCGCGAATCGACCCATCGTTGCTGGACTGCGCAAGGCCGTTGCCCGGTAGCGGCGTCACGCGCGGCGTCACGATCAGGTCGTGGGGAGAGCCGGCAGTTCGGTTGCTGCGCGCGAAGCCAAATGGGTCCTGGCGTGACACGCGGAGCGGGCCGACGTCGTAGACGCCGCGATGTCGCGGCACGACAGTGTATTCCAGACGCACAGTCGCGCCGGTTGCGCCGTTCCGACTAACGAGTGGAAGGATAGCCGCCGGCGGCGCCTCCACGCCGGGCGACGGGGTGTCAGCCCACCAGGCGCCGCTGAGCGGTGTCGCCGAGAGGTTGCTCAGCTGCAGCGAGACCACACTCTCACCGCCGACCGGCACGATCGGCGGCCGAAAGACCCTGGTGACCTCGACCCGGGCCGGGCGGAGCGAAACGTAACCGGCGGCGACGAGCGGAGCCACGATCATCAGGCTGGCCACGAATAGCATGTCGCGGCTGTTGACCAGCACCGCGTTGGCGAACAGCACGACTCCGGCGGCCAGAATAACCCAGCCGCGCAGGGTGAGACGCGTGGCGAATCGGGCTGCCAGCCGCGTGTACCAGTCGGCATTGACCAGCCCGGAATCTCTCACCCCGCGTGCCATGACTACGACGTTCCGGTAGATCCAACGGCACGCACCTGCGTCACCGATCGGGACAGAGCGGATGCCGCGACACCGATTGGCACCGGCGTATCAGCGAGGATTCGACGCACGATGTCGTCGATCACCGGACCGCTGTCCTGGTGGTGGTGGCCGAGCGCCCGGCTGGTGGGGACCAGCCGATGGCCGAGAACGGCCACGGCGAGCGAGTCGATGTCGTCGGGCAGCACGTAGTCCCGACCGTTCAACGCCGCCTGGGCCTTCGCGGCACGGATGAGCTGCAGGGTCGCGCGCGGGCTGGCGCCGAGGCGCAGGTCCCGGTCGTCGCGGGTGGCCCGCACGAGATTGACCGCGTATTCCTTGACCGCGCCAGAGGCGAAGACGCCTCGCGCCGTGAGCATCATGTCGCGCAGGGTCTCCCCCGACACCACGGCCGAGATCAGTGCGAGCGGGCTGTTCGTGTCGCGCGAGTCGAGCATCGCGAGCTCAGAGTCGGGGTCGGGATATCCCATGGAGATGCGGGCCATGAACCGGTCCCGCTGCGCTTCCGGAAGGGCGTACGTTCCCTCCATCTCGATCGGGTTCTGGGTGGCGATGACGGTGAACGGCAGGGCGAGCGGGTACGTGACGCCGTCGACGGTGACCTGGCGTTCCTCCATGGATTCCAGCAGCGCCGACTGGGTTTTCGGACTCGCCCGGTTGATCTCGTCACCGATGACGATGTTGGCGAAGACCGGGCCCGGTTTGAACTCAAACCGACGCTCGGCCTGATTGAACACCGACACCCCGGTCACATCGGAGGGCAGCAGGTCCGGGGTGAATTGAATGCGCCCGACCGTGCAATCCACGGAACGGGCGAGGGCCTTGGCGAGCATGGTCTTGCCGACACCGGGCACATCTTCGATTAGGAGGTGCCCTTCGGCCAGCAGAACGGTCAGGGCGATCTGCACAGCCTCGTGCTTGCCATCAATAACCGTCTCAACGTTGCGCATGATCGCGCGTCCGGCTTCTTGCAGTTCCCCGAGGTCAACGGTCGTGTCAGCGTCATTCGACGGAACCGACGCCAGTTCCGCCCTGCTTGAATCGGTGGAGGAGCGAGTCGGTTTGAGGTTCATACCCGCGAACGCTCCAGATATTCCGCTACGGCCCGTGGCACGTAGGGCGAGACATCGCCGCCGAGACCGGCCACCTGGCGTACCAGGGAGCTGGAGACATGGGCGTTGGCCGGGTCGGGCAGCAGAAAGACCGTTTCTACCGCGGCCAGATTGCGATTCACGATCGCCATGGGAGTCTCGTAGGCCACGTCAACCTGCGAACGGATGCCCTTCACCAGAACGCTCGCACCGACATCCATGCAGTAGTCGACGAGCAGCCCCATGCTCCAGCTGGCGACCACGATATTGGTCGGAAGCCCGGCTTCTTTGATGGCCTGTTCCAGCAGCGACACTCGCTGGCTGATCGGCAACAGGGCCGATTTGTCGGGGTTATGCACCACGAGCACATGGAGCTCGTCGAACAGGCCGGCCGCGCGATCGATCACGTCCAAGTGGCCCAGGGTGACGGGGTCAAATGATCCAGGGACAACGGCGATCCTGCGCATGATCACACCCTACTGCCAGACGCTGACGGAACGCTGCCCGACGCATCCGCTTGGCGTGGACATAATCAGCCTTTGTTGAGCCAGCTGCGTTCGGAATCGTTCAGGCGGCGCGCGATCGCATTGCGCAGAGCCTCATTGGTGCGGATGCCCGGATCGCCCGTCACCAAGTGGAAGGCCGCCCGTCGCACCTCGGCGATCAGGTCGCCGTCGACCGCCACCCGAAGAAAACGCAGTTTCGAGCCGTCACCCGATTGCAGATCGCCGAGCACGTTGCCCTCTCGGCGCAGGGCGAGGTCGAGTTCGGCGAGTACGAAACCATCCAGCGTCGCGGCGACATCGCCGATGCGCTGGCGGGCCGGAGACCCGGCCCGGGAATTGGTGACCAGAAGGCAGAGGCCTGGCACGGACCCGCGCCCGACACGGCCGCGCAACTGGTGCAACTGGGAGACACCGAAGCGATCCGCGTCGAGCACCACCATGGCCGAGGCGTTCGGCACGTCGACACCCACCTCGATAACGGTCGTGGCCACGAGAACATCGATCTCGCCGGCGGCGAACGACCGCATGATGCGGTCTTTCTCGTCGCTCGTCATGCGCCCGTGCAGGGCCTCCAGACGATAGGGGGCGAGCGTCGGTACGCCGCGCATGCCTTCGAGAACCTCGTCCACGTTGAACAGGGGACCGGCTTTCTCTCCGTGCGACGGTTCGATTCCGACCAGGTCAGCGGGGACTTCCTCAATTTCTGCCGGAGAAATCGCCGGACAGACAACGAAGCCCTGACGCCCGAGCGCGAGCTCCTGCGCCAGGCTCGCCCAGACCCGCCCAAACAGGGCTCCGTTCTCGCCCATGGGCACCACGACACTGCGAATCCCTTGGCGCCCCGACGGCAGCATGCGAATGGTACTCACGTCGAGGTCGCCGAACACTGTCATCGCGATCGTGCGCGGAATGGGCGTGGCCGTCATGACCAGCACGTGCGGTGGCTGCGCGCCCTTCAACCGCAGGGTTTCACGCTGGTCGACGCCAAACCGGTGCTGTTCGTCGATGACGATCAAACCGAGATCGAAGAACGTTACGGTATCGCTGAGCAGCGCGTGGGTGCCGATCACGATGCGCGACTGACCCGACACCGTGCGCAGCAGTGCCTTGCGCTTCTGGGCGACCGGCAGCTTGCCGGTCAGTAGTGTCGGCATGAGTTCGGCCGCGAGATCGGGGCCGAGAAGCGTGGTGATCGACCGCAGATGCTGCGCAGCCAGCACTTCGGTGGGTGCCAGCAGCGCCGTCTGGCCTCCGCTGTCGGCTACGGCGAGCATGGCCCGCAGGGCGACAACAGTCTTGCCCGAACCGACCTCGCCCTGCAGCAACCGGTTCATGGGGCCAGACCGGGCCATGTCGCTGGCGATCTCGGCCGCACAGATCTCCTGGTCGACCGTCAGTACGAACGGCAGGGTCGCGTCAAAGCGTTCGAGGTACCCGCCAGGGGTGGGCACTCGCGGCCGGGTTCGGCGCTCCCGCGCGAGACTGTGCCGCTGCAGGAGCGCGCACTGCAGCACCCAGGCCTCGGTGAACCGCAACGTCTCCTCCGCGGCCTTCCATTGCTTCGGATTGTCGGGGCTGTGAATCCAGCGGATGGCCTGGGTGTGGTCGAGCAGGCCGTGTTCGATCCGCATGTCCTGGGGAACCGGGTCGGGCAGGTTGCCCACGCGTTGCAGCACCTGGTCGATCATGGTCTGCAGGTTCCAGCTGGTCTCTGCGGCCGTTGCCGCGTAAATGGGGATGAGCGGCTTGTGGCGAAGCCGCACCGCCGGGTCATCGCGAGCCTCTTCTTCTTCGCTTTCAAAGGTCTTGTACGACGGGTTCGCCAGCTGACTCCGGTTTTGAAAGGTGGTCACCTTGCCGGAAAAACTGCCACGCAGCCCTGGGCGCAATTGATCGAGACGCCACTGCTGGCTGCTCTTGCCGAAGAACGTGAGCAGGAACTCCCCACCTCCGTCGGAAATGACCACCTCAACGATCGTGCCGGGCCGCGATGACATGCGCTTTTCTCGCACTGACACAATGTCGGCGATGACCGTGATGTTGGCGCCGGGGGTGAGTTGATTCAGCGGTCGGAGCACCTCGCGGTCGGCGTAGTCGCGCGGGTAGTGGCTGAGCAAGTCGTTGACGGTCTGAAAACCGAACGCCTTCAGGAGCGCTTTCGCCTTGAGTGCGCCGAGGGCACTCGTCAGGCTGCTATCGGGGGTGAGAGGCTGCAGCCGGGGTGCCGGCAGGGAACCACCATCGAATTCGGGGCCACTGGCAGCGCTCGAACCGGTCATGGTTCCATCGTAAACCGGGCCTCTGACAGGGCAGCTAGGCTCGATGGGTTATGACGCGAATTATTTCCGGGTTTGCCGGCTCCCTGACTTTGGCGGTTCCGAAATCGGGCACCCGACCGACCAGCGACCGGGTGCGCGAGGCCATCTTCTCGGCACTCGACTCACTTGATGCCTTGCACGGCATGCGCGTTCTCGACCTGTATGCCGGATCGGGCGCTCTGGGACTCGAAGCAGCGAGCCGCGGAGCGCGAGTGGTGACGCTGGTCGAGAACAGTTACGGCGCGGCGGCCATGTGCCGCAAGAACGGCGAGGCCGTGCAGCGGTCAGCCCCGAAAGGTGCAGAACTGAAGATTGCGGTGTCGTCACAGGCGGTGCAGTCGTTCCTGGCGGCCACCAAGGACGGCTTCGATGTCGTCTTCATCGACCCGCCGTACGACCTCACCGAGGTTGAGCTCGGGCACAATCTGAGTGCGTTGGCCCCACTGCTGGCCGACGACGCGCTCGTGGTGCTGGAGCGCAGTTCCCGCTCACCCGAGCCGGAATGGGGCCCCGGGCTCGAGCTCGATCGCCGCAAGGACTACGGCGACACGACTGTCTGGTACGCCTCTCCACCTGAACTGAATTAGCCCGCCGCGCCGTCCCAGCCGCGATAGGGGTCCCAGCCGCCCTGATCGTGCGGGGAACCGTCGACGGTGATCATGCCCGCGTGCGAAGCGGATGCCGCCACAACCGTTCCGAGGCTCCGAAAGCCCGCCGGCAGAACGGCGCCGGGCGGGAAAGTTGCCAGCAGCCCGTGGTCTTCGCCGCCGCCAAGAGCGACCTCGATGCGGTCGCCCAGGCTCGCGGAGTCGAAATCGATGCCCACTCCGCTGGCACGCGCAATGCGTCCGGCGTCGATGGCGAGCCCATCGGAGACGTCGAGCATGGCGGTGGCGCCCGCGAGGGCTGCGATCGGTCCGCTCGCAATCGGCGGCACGGGGGTGAGCTGGGCTGCCACTTCGGTCGGGTGCGAGAGTTTGAGCGCGTTGGCGCGGTCAAGGTTGGGCACTCCGTTGGCGTCGACGCCCAGGCGAAACAGCAGTTCGAGACCGCGACCGGCGTCGCCGAGCAGCCCGGAGTGCGCCACAACGTCGCCGGGGCGCGCGCCCGAGCGCAATACGGGCGCGCGGCCCTCCAGGTCGCCGAAGGCCGTCACAGCCAGCGTGAGGGCGTCCGACGCGGACAGGTCGCCGCCGACCACCCCGCAGCCGGGCGCGAGTGCCTCACAACAGTCCCGCAGCCCGTCGGCGATGCCCTCGAGCACCACCACGGGCGTCGACGGCGGTGCGGCAATGGCTACGACGAGGGCGGTCGGGCGGGCTCCCATCGCTGCCACGTCGGAGAGGTTGGTGGCCGCGGCCTTCCAACCGAGGTCGTGCGGCGTGGACCAGGCCAGACGAAAATCCGGACCTTGAATCATCATGTCGGTCGTCACCACGAAGCGTCCGTCGGGAGCGGAGACGACTGCTGCGTCGTCCCCCGGGCCAAGCAGCTGCGCGGCTGCGGTCGGCAGCCGGGGAAAGATTCGGCCGAGTACGGCGCCTTCGCTCAGGTCGGCGAGCGTTTCGGTGGTGGCGGTATGCGGGGCTGAACGCGGGGCATCCGCAGCGGTTGTCATGTAAGAAACGGTAGCCTGAATACGATGTCTCACCCATTCCTGCTCCCGCGCTTCGCTCCCCGTCGTTCCATCGCCGTCGTCACCGTGCTCGCGGGCTCACTGCTGCTGGCGGGCTGCGCCGCCGCCGTGCCGCTGACCCCGGCCGCCGATGCCACCAATGTGGCCTGCGCCGACGTAATCGTGCACCTGCCGTCCACCGTCGCCGACGAGCGCTCGCGGGAGACGAACGCCCAGGGGACAGGGGCCTGGGGAGACCCGGCCGCGGTGCTGCTGCACTGCGGTGTTCCGGTGCCTGCGCCGACGACGCTGCCCTGCCTGAACATCAACGGCATCGACTGGATCGAAGATGACTCCGACGCCCCGACCTACCGGTACACGACCTACGGGCGCGACCCGGCCATCGAGGTCGTCATCGATTCCGAAGCGGTGAGCGGCTCAACGGCGCTGGTCGACGTGGCCAATGCGGTCGGGTATGTTCCGGCGGCCGGGGCCTGTGTCGGCGCCGAAGACGTGCGGCTGCCCACCGACGGGGCGACGACCGCGCCGTAGTCCGGTCTTACGAGACCGCTGGTGGCGATCGGGTCAGGAACCGTGGCGGGCGTGGGCGATGGCCACCGCGATGAGTTCGCCGACCAGCTCGGGGTAGGTGTAGCCGCTGGCGAGCCAGCAGCTCGGGAACATCGAGATGCTCGTGAAGCCGGGCATGGTGTTGATCTCGTTGATCACCCAGCCGGCCTGCGTGAGAAAGAAGTCCACCCGGGCCAGGCCGGCGCCGCCGATGGCTTCGAACGCCCGAATCGCCAGCTGTTGCACCTCTGCCAGCTCCTCGTCCGACAAGAGAGCGGGGCAGACCAGGTCGACCCCCGGTGCGTCGAGGTATTTCGCGGCAAAGTCGTAGAAGTCACGGCCGGTCACGACGACCTCGCCGGCCACGGAGGCGCGGGTCGGCTCCCCCGGGCGTCCCTGCAGCACGGCAATTTCGAGTTCCCGGCCGATGAGCCCGGATTCGATCAAGACCTTGTTGTCCTCGGCGAGCCCCACCGTCATGGCCTCGGCCAGTTGCTCGGGCGTCGACACCCGGCTGACGCCGACGCTGGAACCCGCGCGCGCCGGCTTGACGAACGCGGGCAGACCCAAGTGCTCGAGGGCGGCGTAGGCGGTTCCGGGGGCCTGCGCCCAGTCATCCGCTGTCAGGGTGCGCCACGGCGCTACCGGTAGTGCCGCCTGCTGGAACACGGTCTTGGCAAAGTGTTTGTCCATACCCAAAGCGGATGCGAGCACTCCCGAGCCGACATACGGCAGGCCGAGCAGATCGAGCATGCCTTGGATCGTTCCGTCTTCGCCAAACGGTCCATGCAAGATCGGGAATATGAGGTCGACGGTGCCGAGCGAGCGCACACCCGACGCGTCGACGACGGTCAGTTCCCGGCTCGCTGCGCTCTCCGGCCAGCGCACCCGCGTTCCGTTGTCGGCGACAACGGGCAACGCGGACGCGTTCAGGGCGAACTTGGCTGGGTCGTTGTCTTCCAACACAAACGCACCGTCACGGGTGATTCCCACCGGAATGACCGTGTAGCGATCAGGGTCGAGGGCTGCCAGCACTCCGCCCGCCGTGGCGCAGCTGATCGAGTGTTCGCTGGAACGCCCTCCAAAGAGAAGCACCACCGTGAGCTTGTCCATCGTCAAGTGTCCTTTCGCCCTGCGGTTCGCCGGAGTCTGTTGTTAGGTGCGGCGCAATGTCGCGGGGATTGAGTGTGCCGTCGAGCACCTGGCGTACCTGTTCGACGATGGGCATGTCAACGCCCTTGGCGCGGGCAAGTTCGAGAACGGGCTTCACCGAGGCGAGGCCTTCGGTGGTCTGCTGCATCTGCTTGACGACGTCGTTGATGCTGTAACCCTGGCCGAGCAGTCGCCCGGCCGTATTGTTGCGGGACAGCGGCGACTGGCAGGTGGCGATGAGGTCACCGAGACCGGCCAGGCCGGCCAGCGTCTCGGCCTGCGCGCCGTAGGCCACAGCGAAGTCCGTCATTTCGACCAGACCACGGGTGATGATCGAGGCCTTGGTGTTTTCGCCAAAGCCGACACCGTCGACGATGCCGATGGCAACCGCAATGAGGTTCTTCAGCACGCCACCGAATTCGGTGCCGATGACGTCGGTGTTGATGTACGAACGAAAATAGCGGTTGGTGGCCAGTTTGGCCACGGCCTGCGCGGTTTCCAGGCTCACCGAGGAGACGACAGCCCCCGTGGGCTGCTCCTTGGCGATTTCGAGCGCCAGGTTCGGCCCGCTGATCGCGGCAATGCGAGCGGGGTCGATGCTCAGCACCTCTTCGATCACCGTGCTCATGCGCATGCCGGTGGAGCGCTCGACGCCCTTCATGAGCGAGACGACGATCGCGTTCGCGGCCAGGTACGGTTCGACCTGCTTGAGGTTCTCCCGCAGGGACTGGCTGGGCACGGAGACGAAGACCATTTCAGCGCCGGCCAGTGCGAGGTCGAGGCGGCTCGTGGCGCGCAGGCCCAACGGTAGGTTCACGCCGGGCAGGTAGTCGCTGTTACGGCGGGCTTCGGAGATTTCGCGGGCCAACTCGGGGCGGCGGGCCCACAGAACGACGTCGGCCCCGCCATCCGTCAGAATTTTGGCGAAGGTGGTTCCCCAACTACCGGCGCCGAGAACGGCCACCCGGGTGCCTGGTTGGATCTTGAGCAGCTGGGGGGTTCTAGGCTTCAAAACGGCCGGTCTCTTTCTGGTTGTGCTCCGACGGGTTCCAGCGCTTGACCGGAGCCTTTTCGCCGCGCAGGTCTTCGAGCAACGCAGTGATGGCGACCATCACGACGGCCGTCGCCTCGTTGAGCGTGGCGGTATCGAGGCTGCGCCCCCGAAACTGGGCGAGGTCGAGCGGGTCGCCAATTTTCACCCGAATGGTCTTGCGCGGAAACAGGCTGATCTTCTTGGAATACCGCGGCATCAACTTCTGGGTGCCCCAGTGGGCGGCCGGCACGATCGGAATGCCCTGCTCGAGCGCGATGCGCACCGCTCCGGTCTTGCCCCGCATCGGCCACAAGTCGGGGTCGCGGGTGAGCGAGCCTTCCGGGTAGACGACCACGATCTGGCCCTTTTCGACCAGACGCTGGGCGGCCTTGACCGGTTCACTGCCGCGCACCGATCCGCCGCGCTGCACCGGAATCTGGCCAGATTTGGTCAGAACCCAGCCGATGACCGGAATCTTGAAAACGGATGCCTTCGCCAGAAACCGCGGCAGCCGCCCCAGCTTCCAGGCCACGACGCCCATGACCACGGGGTCGATCTCGCTGTAGTGGTTGGGCGAGAAGACGAACGCACCGCTGCGCGGGAACTTGTGGGCGTCGACGATCTCGTACCGGGCCGCGAGGTTCATCACTGGCAGGATCAGCCCGGCGAGAATCCAGAACGCCGAGGGCCGGCTCTTTTCCGAACGGCTTCGGGTAGGCGACTCGGCTGACTCGGGGGATGCTGGCACGTCTTTATTTTCTGGCACGCGCCTATTATCCTTCGAGATCGAAGTCCGCCCCCAAAAGCCGCAGCTTGCCGATGAAGTTCTCATAGCCTCGGCTGATGATTCCCACGTTGCTGACCGTACTGGTGCCCTCGGCGCTGAGTGCCGCGATCAGATGGCTGAAGCCGCCGCGCAGGTCGGGCACAACGATGTCAGCGCCGTGCAGTTTGGTCGGGCCGGTGATGACGGCCGAGTGGTTGAAGTTGCGCTGCCCGAACCTGCAGGGGTGGCCGCCGAGGCATTCCTTGTGAATCTGAATGGTCGCGCCCATTTCCACGAGGGCGTCAACGAAGCCGAACCTTTGCTCGTAGACGGTCTCGTGCACGATCGACGTGCCGTGTGCCTTGGTGAGGGCGATGACGAGCGGCTGCTGCCAGTCCGTCATGAAGCCGGGGTGAACATCCGTTTCGATGATGACAGGCTTCAGATCGCCGCCCGGGTGATAAAAGCGGATGCCGTCGTCGCAGATGTCGAAAGCACCACCGACCTTTCGGAAGACGTTGAGGAAGGTGATCATTTCGGGCTGGCGGGCGCCGCCGACGAAGATGTCACCGTCGGTGGCGAGGGCGGCAGCAGCCCAGCTGGCGGCCTCGTTGCGGTCAAACAGTGCGCGGTGGTTGTAGCCCATGAGGCGGTCCACGCCCTCGATGCGAATCACCCGGTCGGTGTCGACCGTGATGATGGCACCCATCTTCTGCAAAATATTGATGAGATCCATGATCTCGGGCTCGATTGCCGCGCCCTTGAGTTCGGTGATGCCGTCGGCACGCACCGCGGTGAGCAGCACCTGCTCTGTGGCCCCAACGCTCGGGTACGGCAGTTCGAGCTTGGCACCCTTGAGACCGTTCGGTGCCGACATGCGGATGCCGTTGGGCTGTTTCTCGACGACGGCACCAAACTTGCGCAGCACCTCGAGGTGAAAGTCGATCGGTCGGTCGCCGATGCGGCAACCGCCGAGGTCAGGGATGAACGCCTCGCCCAGTCGGTGCAGCAGCGGTCCGCAGAACAGGATCGGGATGCGGCTCGAGCCGGCGTGCGCATCGATCGCGGCGAAGTGCGCGCTCTCCACGTCGACCGGGTCGAGGATGAGGTCGCCCGGCTCGGCGCCCTCGGTCACCTTGACGCCGTGCACCTCGAGCAGGCCCCGAACGATCCGAACATCGCTGATGTTCGGAACGTCCTTGAGCACGCTCGGGGTTTCACCGAGCAGCGCGGCGACCATGGCCTTGGTGACGAGGTTCTTCGCCCCCTTCACCTCGATGCGGCCGACCAGCGGAATACCGCCGCGGATGGTGATCTTGTCGGCGGTGAGGCCAACAGCTGCCCCGTGGTTCTGGGCACTCCCGCGTTCGTTCGCATCGTCGTGCTGCCTGGCGTCATTCAAATTCTTCGCCTCTTGATCACGTCGGGCTTCGCTGAGAGTGCTCACAAAATACCTGTCTTCGTGTTACTTGGAGATTGATTCCGGCGACAGCGCGGGAAGGGTTCGGGGCAACCACGGCTCTCGCGTCGCTTCGAATTCATTGATCCGCGCTTCGTCACGCAGGGTCAGGCCGATGTCATCGAGACCTTCGAGCAGCCGCCATCTAGTGTAATCGTCGATTTCGAAATTCACGGTCAGATCCCCGACACGCACTGTTTTACTCACCAGATCCACGGTCAGTTCGATACCCGGGTCGCTCTCGATCAGGTTCCACAGGGTTTCGGCATCCGCTTCGCTGATCTGGCCGGCGAGCAGACCCTGCTTGCCGGAGTTGCCGCGAAAGATGTCGCCGAATCGGGGGCTGAGCACGACGTCGAAGCCGTAGTCGCGCAGGGCCCAGACGGCGTGTTCGCGTGAAGAGCCGATGCCGAAGTCGGCTCCGGCGATGAGCACGCGACCGCCCTGGTATTCCTTCTTATTGATGACGAAGTCGGGGTCGAGGCGCCAAGCCGCAAAGAGCGCGTCTTCAAAGCCGGTGCGCGTGACGCGCTTGAGGTGCACGGCCGGGATGATCTGGTCAGTGTCGACGTTGGAACGGCGCAGCGGCACCGCGACTCCGGTGACGGTGGTGAATTTCTGCATGCTACTTAGTCTCCATCCTGAACGAGGTCCCACGGGCTCGAGAGCGTGCCGCGAATGGCCGTGGCTGCCGCGACGAGCGGTGACACCAGGTGGGTACGGCCACCCTTGCCCTGTCGTCCCTCAAAGTTTCGGTTACTGGTGGAGGCGCAGCGCTCTCCGGGTTCGAGCTGGTCGGGATTCATCCCGAGGCACATCGAACAGCCGGCGAACCGCCATTCGGCACCGAAATCGAGGAAGATCTTGTCGAGCCCCTCGGCTTCGGCCTCGATGCGCACCCGGGCCGAGCCGGGGACAACCATCATGCGCAGTCCCTCGGCCTTGGTCTTGCCCTTGATGATCTCTGCGGCGGCGCGCAGGTCTTCGACCCGGCTGTTCGTGCAGGAACCGAGAAAAACGGTGTCGACCCGAATGTCCTTCATCGGGGTGCCGACCGCGAGGTCCATATATTCCAGGGCCCGCTCGGCCGCCGAGCGCTCGTTGGCGTCGATGATGTCGGCGGGGTTCGGAACGGATCCGCTCAGGGACACGCCCTGGCCGGGGTTGGTGCCCCAGGTGACGAAGGGTTCGAGCTCGTTGGCGTCGATGATGACCTCGGCGTCGAAGCTGGCGCCCTCATCGGTGGCCAAGGTCTGCCAGTAGGCGACGGCAGCATCCCAGTCGGCGCCACGGGGCGCGTGGGCACGCCCTTCGAGGTAGTCGTAGGTGACCTGGTCGGGGGCCACCATGCCGGCGCGGGCGCCGGCCTCGATCGACATGTTGCAGATGGTCATGCGCCCCTCCATGGAGAGGGCGCGAATGGCCTCACCACGATATTCGAGCACGTAGCCGGCTCCCCCGCCGGTGCCGATTTTGGCGATCACGGCGAGGATGATGTCCTTCGCGGTGACCCCGGTGCGCAGGGCGCCGTTGACCGTGATGGCCATGGTCTTGAACGGGTTCAGCGGCAGTGTCTGGGTGGCCATGACGTGCTCGACCTCGCTCGTGCCGATGCCGAGCGCCATGGCGCCGAAGGCGCCGTGGGTGGAGGTGTGCGAGTCACCGCAGACCACGGTGATGCCGGGCTGGGTCAGGCCGAGCTGCGGGCCGACGACGTGCACGATGCCCTGCTCGATGTCACCGAGCGAGTGCAGGCGCACACCGTATTCGGCGCAGTTGCGACGCAGGGTCTCGATCTGGGTGCGGCTGGTCAGGTCGACAATGGGCTTGTCGATGGCCAGCGTCGGCGTGTTGTGGTCTTCGGTCGCGATGGTCAGATCAGGACGGCGCAGCGGTCGATTGGCCAGGCGTAGACCGTCGAAGGCCTGGGGGCTGGTGACCTCGTGCAGCAGGTGCAGGTCGATGTAAATGAGGTCTGGCGTGCCGTTCTCGCCCTTGCTGACGAGGTGCTTGTCCCAGACCTTTTCAGCCAGCGTGCGCAGGCCGGTGCTGGAATGTTGTTCCGAAGTGGGTATTGCGTTGGTCATTTTGAGCGTCTTCCTCACGAATCGATGGCAGCCACGCCGAACTCCGCGACGAGGGAGGCCTCAGGACAGGGACTCGTCGCGGCACAGAAGAAGTCGGCTCACCACGGATTCAGGGTAACACCTCGTCCAGCCGCCGGCCTCGCCAGCGGTCAGTCGAACGCCGACTCCACGTAGACGACGCTCACGTTGTCACGCCCGCCATGCTCGATGGCCTCAGCGACGAGAATGTCGGCGACGCTGCGCCCGTGCCCATCCAAGCGGATGTCCATAGCCAGGACCCGCGCGATCGCCGCGTCGTCGAGTTCCTTGGTCAGCCCGTCGGAGCAGATCAGAAAGGACTGCTCCCCCAGGGCCGGCAGCAGCCAAACGTCGGCATCGACGAATTCGTCAGCGCCGATCGCGCGGGTGATGACGTTGCGCTCTGGATGCTTCTCAGCGTCCTCGGTGGAGATCAGTCCGGCGTCCAGCATTTCCTGCACCGCGGAATGGTCGACTGACAGCTGGCTCAGAACCCCGTCGGTCCAGGTGTAGACGCGGGAATCGCCGACGTTGAAGGCCATCCAGTGATAGCCGACGTCATCGCCGGCGTCGACGAAAGCGATGCCGGCAAGGGTCGTGCCCGACACTGCGGTGCCGTAGTCGTCGGCTGCGCTGAGATCGCGCACGGCGTCGTTCGAGGAGTGGATGGCGTCGAGTATGCGCTCCGGAGTCGACGGCAGATCGCGCGCGATGTGCTCGTCGAACACCCGCAACACGGTCTGGCTGGCGACCTCACCCTGCGCGTGGCCGCCCATACCATCGGCCACCAGAAAGACCGGTGACTGTGCCAGAAGGCTGTCTTCATTCACCGTGCGCACGCTGCCGACGTCGGTGCGTGCGCTGAAAAAGAGGCGGGCGGTGGCGGTGGAGAGTTCAATCGTGCTCTGCTGGTTCAGAGTCATAAGAACCCTCCGTTCGCCGGTGCCCGGCCTCTATTCGTCATTCCTTGGCGGTCGCCGAAATCTCCTCGGCCAGCGTGTGACCACGCTTCTTGGCATCGTGACGCGCCTTGATCAGGCTCGCGATGGTGGCCACGGCCATGCTACCGATGATCACGCCGAGCGACGTCCAGGTGTCGATCTCCGGGGCCCACTCGATGTTTTCGCCGCCGTTGATGAAGATTACTTCGTTGGTGTGCATTGCGTGCAGCACGAGCTTAACGCCGATGAAAGCAAGGATGACCGCGATGCCGTACTTGAGGTATTCGAGCCGTTCGAGCAGTCCGCCGAGCAGGAAGTACAACTGGCGCAGGCCCATGAGAGCGAAGATGTTGGCCGTGAACACGATGAAGGGGCTCTGGGTGATGCCAAAGATCGCCGGAATCGAGTCGAGCGCGAAGATGAGGTCGGTGGTGCCGATCGCGATGAACACGATCAGCATCGGGGTGAAGACCTTTTTGCCATCGATTCGGGTTCGCACCTTGGAACCGTCGAATTCTGACGAGATACGGATTCGATGACGCAGCAGCCGGATGACCGCGTTCTCTTTGTCCTCGGTTTCTTCCTCGTTGGAGAACGCCTGCTTGACGGCGGTGTAGAAGAGGAACGCCCCGAAGATGTAGAAGATCCAGGCGTAGCTTTCGATCAGCTGGGCGCCGGCGAGAATGAAGATTCCGCGCAGCACGAGGGCGATGATGATGCCCACCATCAGCACTTCTTGCTGGTATTTTCGCGGTACCGAGAACCGCGCCATGATGATCACGAAGACGAAGAGGTTGTCGATCGACAGGCTGTACTCGGTGAGCCAGCCGGCGAGAAACTGCCCGGCATGCTCGGCGTCACCGAGCAGCAGCATGAGCAGTGCGAAGATCAGCGCCAGGGTCACATAGAACGCCACCCACAGGCCAGCCTCGCGCATGCTCGGCACGTGCGGGCGCTTGTAGACGATGAGCAGGTCGGCGACGAGAATCAGGGTCAGAACGACCAGTGATCCAGCCTCGAACCAGAGAGGGAGAGCGAGTTCCACGGGGGGCCTTTCAAGAAATAACGGGAGTCGGGTGTTACGGAACCCGAAAGTCTCTCCCGCACCAATAGGACCCAACCGGAACCAATCGATACCACCGCGACCGGGGCCCCGACAGCGCGGCCCGTATTGACGATCGCGACATAGAACCCGATCGGGCCCAGAGGGATACTCCCCTTCGCTTGCAAAATTCTAACAGTGTGGCGGGCGGGCGCGCGCGCGGTCGAAGATTTCCGGGTATGCCGGCGTTCTTACGGATTGATGCGGTGGTGAGTTTTCCGAATGTCCCGTCGCAGGATCAGCAGGAGAACACCGGCCAGCAGCAGCAGGAATGCCGCGCCGCCGATCCCTGGCGCTTCAAATCCCGAGCGGGCGAGTTCGGTCATCTCCGGGGCGACCGCTGCAACGCTGGCATTCTTGGTGCCCGAGTTGATGACGGTAATGGTCTCCGACGCCAGCTGTGCGGTCGAAGAAGTCACGCCGATTATCACGATGTGGTGCAGGCCGGCCGCTGTCGCCTCGGGAACGATGACGCGGGTCACGATGCTGCCGTTGGCATCAGCTGTGACGGTTGACAGCAGCACGGGTGTGGAATGAATCCACACTTGAACGGACTCCCCCGGATCGAAATCGGCACCAGTGACAGCGAGTGACTGCAGTGCACCCTCCTCAACGGTTTGTTCGAGCGTTGTGTTCTGTGGTGGCGTCGTGGCCACCACGAAACTATGGCTAGCCGAGCGCGCATTTCCATACGTGTCCTCGGCTGTGACGACGACGTCTACGTTTCCGTCGGCGAGCACACCGGGCTCAACCGTCCAGACGCCACCGACCTGCACCGTAGCGCTCAACACCTGCCCGGCCACCGTGACCGACACGGTCGCGCCGACCGGGGCATCCGTTGTTCCCGACAGTGTCGGCGTGGTGTCGCGCGTTCGACCCGCCGGGGCCACGGTCACGGCCACCGCGGGTGCGGTCGTGTCGATCGTGAAGACCTGGGTCGACGTTGCCGGGAGGTTCGTTACGCGGTCCACCACGGTCACGTCGACGGTGAAATTACCATCGGCAGAAATTTCGGCCGATTCGACCGACCAGGTTCCGGCAGCCGTCACGGTCGTTCTAAGAACCTGGCCATCGATCGTCACGGTCACTGCCGATCCGGCCGCAGCCGTCGAGGTACCGACGAAGGTCGGTGCTGGATCGTTGGATGCTGCTGCCGCGCCCCCGATGACAGTCACGTCGGGTGCCGCGACCACCGTGTAGACCTGAAGAGCGACACCCGTGTTACCGGCGGCATCCGTGATCGAGGCCGTGATGGTGTGATCGCCCTCGACGAGCGCCCCGGCGGCCACTGACCACGTGCCCCCCGCGATGACCGTGGCGGCGAGCGTCTGGGTGCCCACTGAAACGGATACCGCGGTGCCGACGGGTGCATTGGACGTGCCCGAAATGGTCGGTGTCGTATCGGCGTTGGTGAGTGCGGACCCTCCGGAAATGGACACGATCGGTGCGACGGTGTCGACGGAGTAGGCCTGCGTTGCCGTTTGGCTGTTACCCGCCGGGTCCGTGACCACAGCGGAAACCAGGTGATTGCCGTCACTGAGTGCGCCGGCCGTGACCGACCATGCGCCGTCGGAAACGGTCGCGAACAGGGTCTGATCGGCCACGGTGACGGTGACGACGGTGCCGTTGGCGGCATCCGTTGTGCCCGAGATGGTCGGCGTGGAATCGTTGATCAGCGTGGAACCCGTGATGATGGCCAGCGAGGGTTTGGTGGTGTCGACCCTGATGGTCTGGATGGCCGTGCCGGTATTGCCTGCAAGATCCGTGACGGAGACAGTGATGGTGTGCCCGCCCTCGACGAGGGCCGCCGCCGTCACCGACCAAGTACCACCCGCAACAACGGTGGAGGTCAGCGTTTGACCCGCAACCACCACGGTGACCGCCGTACCGACAGGGGCATCCGTCGTACCCGAAATCGTCGGCGTGCCATCCGCGGTCGTCAGCGACGAACCACCGGCGATGGCCACCGTCGGCGCTGTCGTGTCGAGAGTGATGGTCTGGCTCGCCGTTCCGGTCGCGCCGGTGACGGTGATGGTAACGACGGCCGCGTAGGAACCATCGGCACCGAGGTTGGTCACGGGCACCGAGAATGCACCCTCTGTAACGGTCGACGTGGCGGTAACGCCGTCGATCAGCACGGATACCGCGCTTCCGTCGGGGGCATCGGTTGTGCCGGAGATCGTCGGTGTCGAGTCGTTGGTGAGGAGAATGGCCCCGCCGGTGATCATCACGGTCGGGACGCTCACGTCCTCGGTGGAAAACGACTTTGTAATACGAATATTGCCAACGATCGTGGCGGTGATCGACCAGGAGTAGCTGGCCGAGTCAGTTCGCGTTCCCGCCACCGTTCCGGTGACGGGATCCAGGGAGATCCCGGGTGGTAGTTGGCCCGCTGTCACTGCCCAGGCCACGTCCTCAGCGCCGACCGATCTATTGTCGGACGACACGACCGAGAGACGGTCGGAGTAGGAGACTCCGTCTGTCATAGCTCCGAGGGTCTGATCGAGCCAATTCGTGGTGGCCGTGCCAGAGGGGGCATCGTTGATGATTCGTGCCGCCGCGCTGAGGGTGATCGCTGTTCCCGTCGTGAGCAGCTGACCGTGCAGCACGGAGCCCGCCGAGAGGGTACCGGCCGTGCCGCCGATGACCCGACCGCTGAATTGGGCGTTAGCCGCAATGGTGAAGGCCGCGCCGATGAACCAGTAGACGTTTCCGGCCTGCGCACCGTTGGCCAGAACCACTTCGGCATTCGCTGCGGTGTCGAATGCGCCGTGCGGCACCATGATGAAGATGGCATCGGGGTCGCCGCCCGCGTCAAGAGTGACATTGCCGGTCAGCGTGACATTGCTGTCAGCGGTGTGAATCCCCGGCAGAAGGGTCTTTCCAGCCAACTCTCCCGAAAGAATGTAGTTCCCGATCAAGGCCAGTGCGGCGGTGTGCGCTGTGGTGAGATCAGACTGCGCGCGCTGCGCCGCTGCGTTCCGCAGGTTGATGGCACCCACGCCCGAGAGCGTTCCCGTATTGGTGTAGACCCGGTTGGACTGGACACACCCAGGTCGGAGCCGAAGGTGCCCTGGACGCTCCCCGCGTCGCTGATCGTGACGGCCGAGTTGCCCAGAACGACATACGAGTTCGTACGCCATCCCCGGTGGAGTTTCTCGGAGAGCAACGAGTCGTCGGACTACCGAAGTTCCAGCCTGACGTACGTGTGGGTATTACCCCGGCGATGGAGCCACCCACTACGAGGGGAGAATACCCGTCTACGCCCCAGCCGGGTGACTCACCACGTATACAAGCCCTCAGAGTCAGGCCCTGGTGCGTCCCAGCCGGCGGTGACAACCCTCGCGACACCGCCGCGGCAGCGATCTATAATTGAAGGTTATGACTATGCACCGGGTTCGATGACTACCTCAGCCGACGACCCCGCCCACGTTCACTGGGCTCAGGAAGACATTCCGGCCTCAGCACTCTGGCGTTCGGCCAATGGCGCACCAGCCCCCTCGAGCGTCGTGCCCGTTGACGACACCATCACAGCGGATGCCGCGTACCGGCTGGCTTCGCAGGGCGTTGCCATGCTCTGGAGCGGGGACTTTCAGAACGCCCGCCAGATTCTGACGGCGCTGGAGCACCGCACTCGGCCACGTCCCGACAAATCCCAGCGCACGACCGGCGAGTTGTTCTACCGGTATCGGCAGAATCGTTCGCATCGGGCCCGGATCCTCGGCCTGCTCCTCGTTCCGATGCAGGCCGGCAACATCATCGGGTTGCGGCGCGCTCCCGACGTGGTCGCGGCCACGGTCGACGCTTATGGGAGCATCTCGGAGGCATCCGTTGTGTCGCTGCACGAGGTGCTCGGCACAATCGGAGCGCACCAGTGGCGCACCAAGGGCATTCCGGTTGCCGCGCTGAACGCGTCGATCTATCCCCACTACGGCACGTTCTTTCCGGTGCGTAGTGAATACGTCGACCTCGTCGCGACGGCTCCGCTCGCCGCGCCGAACCTCGCCTTCGACATCGGCACCGGAACCGGGGTGCTCGCGGCTGTGCTGGCGACCCGGGGCGTGCCGCGGGTGATCGCGACGGATATCGAGCCGCGAGCCGTCGCATCCGCTCGCGAAACGATGGCGCAACTCGGGCTCTCTAAACGTGTTGAGGTGCAGTTGGGCGATCTCTTTCCCGAGGGGCGTGCCGACCTCATCGTGTGCAACCCACCGTGGATTCCGGCGACCGCGCACTCACTGCTCGACGCGGCGGTCTACGACCCCGGTTCGCGCATGCTCAAGGGTTTTCTGGCCGGTGTGCGTGACCATTTGCAGCCCGGCGGCGAGGTGTGGCTCGTGCTCTCCGATTTTGCCGAACTGGTGGGGCTGCGCTCCCGCGACGATCTGCTCAAGGTCATCGATGCGGCCGGCCTGCGGGTGATCGGGGTACTCGACGCGCCCGCCGTGCACGCCCGCGCGACCGACGCGAGCGATTCGCTGCACGCGGTGCGTGCGAACGAGGTCACCTCGCTCTGGCGACTCTGCGCCAGCTAACCCAGCGCTAGTGTCCTGCGTCGGAAGTGCGTGCGAACCTGAATTCGCACTGACAGCCGCGTTTTACGATTCGCGAGCGGACGCTCGGCCCCCTAGAACAGTGGCCAGGGCACGGCGGTCTGGCCACCGCGCGGGGCGGG
Source organism: Cryobacterium flavum (assembly GCF_900103805.1). GTDB lineage: Bacteria > Actinomycetota > Actinomycetes > Actinomycetales > Microbacteriaceae > Cryobacterium > Cryobacterium flavum. The sequence continues at coordinate 155,390 of NZ_FNIB01000008.1, forward strand.
AAACCGGGGCTCGGCGATCAAGAGATCGCAGCGTGCGGCGAGCTGCGCGACCTCGGGCCCGGTAATCAACCCGGCGAGCTTCTCGCCGAGCTGGCCCAACAGTTGCGAACGCACCCGTTCAACGCCGGCCAACTCGTCAAGTGTGAGAGCCTCACCCAGCCATCCCCACAAGACCGTCCGCAGTTTGTCGTCGACGTGAAAGGTGAGGCCGTGATCGACGCCGAAGCGATGGCCGTCTGGCATGGCCAAAATGTGGTCGCCCTTGCGATCGGCGTTGTTCACGACGATGTCGAAGACCGCCATGCGGCGCAGGGCCGCCGAATCTTCGTGGATGAGGGTGACCGCGCGGTCCTCCTCGTCCCGTCCGTCGAAAACCCGGCGCCAGCCGGCATCCGGTACAGCGTCGGTCAAGACAAGGTCGACCGCTGCCTGGTCCGGGTCGGAGTCCTGCCAGAGCTGCACCATGCCAACACCGCCGGGGCCGTCGCGCAACCAGGTACGCGGCACCACATTCCAGCCGAGCGCCTCCGAGACCAGGTACGCCGCAGCCTCACGGTGGGCAAGGATTGCGCCCGGAAAGTCCCAGAGCGGCCGTTCACCGGCCATCGGCTTGTAAACAACCACGACATCGTCGATGCGCCCGAGGAAGGTCGCATTGGACGCTGTGCGGATGCGGCCCGTGAGCCCGAGCTCCGCGTTCTTGAGGTCGGGCTGCATGGCTGTCAGCGTTCGCCGGGCAGGGCGCAGACGTGCCCGGCGGCATCGATGGGAGTGCCGCAGAGCGCACAAATGGGGCGACCGGCCCCGACGACCTCGCGGGTACGCATGGCGAAGGCCTGCGCGGAACCCACCGGAATGCGCACGACCAGCATTTCCGCCGCCTCTCGGCTAGCCGCGTCGGGGTCGTCCTCGTCGTCCACGAGCGGAAACGCCTCGATCACCACCTGCGCGGTACTCGGGTCCCAGCCCAGGGTCATGGTGCCGGTGCGAAACTGCTCATCGACCGGTTGCTCGAGCGGGTCGTTGTCGACCAGTTCGATCGGCGTGCTGGCTGGCACGCTGAACGAGTTGCCCTCGTGCGTCGTCAGCTGCTCGAGCAGCTCGTCGATCTTCTCGGCGAGCAGCTCGGATTGCTGTTTCTCGAGGGCGATGCTGACGATTTGGGCTCCCGTGCGCACCTGCAGGTAGAACGTGCGAGATCCGGGCACGCCGACGGTGCCGACGACGACTCGATCGGGCCAGTCAAATTCGTGAACAATTGTGGGCATACGACTATTTTACGAGCGCAATGTCTGTGGCGCATCAGGACCGGCCCCGCCGCCAACCGGCGCGTCGTCCCCGCCTGCAGTCGTACGCAGCCAGGACAGGTCACCGGCGTCGGTATTGGTGGCAATGACATTGGGTCGGCTCAGCCCGTAGCGCACGATCGACACCGAGGCCGGACCGACCGAGATGCGCTGGAACAGGTCCAGGTGCATGCCGAGCGCGTCGGCCAGGATCGACTTGATGATGTCACCGTGGCTGACCGCGACCCACACGGCGTCCGGCCCATGCTGCGTCTCAAAGAACGCGTCCTGGCGTCGGATGGCGGCAACCGACCGGGCCTGCATAGTCGCCATCGACTCGCCCCCGGGAAAAACGGCAGCCGACGGCTGCGTCTGCACAACCGCCCACAGCTTTTCCAGCGCAAGCTCGCTGAGCGAGCGACCCTGCCAGTTTCCGTAGTCGCATTCGGTGATGTCCGCGTCAATCGAGCTGACCGGTGAACCGGCCTGGTGCAGAAGGATCAGGCTCGAGGTCTCCTGGCACCGTTCCAGCGGGCTGGAGACCACGCCGACCAGCGGCACCGCGGCGAGCCGCTCCCCCGCGCGGGCCGCCTGCTCGCGCCCGACCTCGTCGAGGCTAACTCCGAGGGTGCGCCCGGCCAGCATTCCGGTGGCATTGGCGGTGGTGCGGCCGTGCCGCACGAGAATGACTGTGGCCATGACTATGAGCCTATACAGGCTGAAGCACTCCCTTAACCAACGAGCGCCCGGCACCTACACGAGAAGGCAACCGGGCAATTGTGACCCCAGCGGGATTCGAACCCGCGTTACCGCCGTGAGAGGGCGATGTCCTAGGCCGCTAAACGATGGGGCCGTTTTTGCAACTTACCGAGTATGCCACACAGTTGAGCGCACTTCCAAACTGAGTGCGCGCGGCGCGTCGCGACTGCTGCCAGCACCCTTCAGGAAAGCGGATGCTGTTGCGCCACGACTCGAATCGGGGTTAGCTCGGAGCATGAAACTGACCAAGCTGGAGCATGCCGCGCTCATCGTCGAACTCTCGGGCAAAAAGCTCTACATCGACCCCGGTTCGTTCACCACGGCGCTCACCGGCACGGCCGGTGCGGTCGCCGTGGTGATCACCCACGAGCACGCTGACCACTGGACTCCCGAGCAGCTCACCCGCATCATCGAAATGAATCCTGACCTCAGCATTTTCGCTCCGGCCGGTGTCGCTCGGGCCATCGCGGCCTCCAATCTCAGCGACACCCCGGTCACCATCGTCAAGGCCGGCGACGTCATCGAGGTCGAGCCGTTCACCCTGCGCTTCTTCGGCGCCACCCACGCGGTCATCCACGAATCGATCCCGGTCATCGACAACGTCGGGGTACTCGTCAACGAGGAGCTGTATTACGCCGGCGACGCCTTCACAATTCCAGAGGGAGTGGAGATCGGCACGCTCGCCGTGCCGGCCGCGGCCCCCTGGATGAAAATGAGCGAGGCGATGGACTTCATTTTCGCCATCAAGCCCAAGCGCAGCTTCCCCACCCACGAAATGTTGCTGTCCCGAGCCGGAAAAGACCTGTCCAATTCCCGATACGAGAACGTGACGAAACTCGGCGGGGGCGAGTTCTTCCCACTGGAACCGGGCGACAGCCTCGATCTGTAGGCCGAGCCGCACCGAGCATCCGCTCGGAATCGGCCTCCCCTCAGCCAACTTGCAGCAACTGCAAATTATAGTGCAGTTACTGTAATTGTGGCCCGCGTGGGCCACCAGAACCGAGGGAAACCGATGGACAGCCAGTGGGTAATTGATGCGCAAGGCCTGGAGAAATCCTACGGGTCGGGTGCGAGCCGTTTCGACGCTCTGAAAGGGGTGTCCGTTCAGATCGCACCCGGCGAGACCTTGGCGATCGTCGGAAAGAGCGGGTCGGGCAAGTCCACCCTCATGCACCTACTCGCCCTGCTCGACGAACCCGATGAGGGAACACTGCAGGTCGCCGGTCGAGACGCCAAGTCGCTGTCCAAGTGCGCGGTCAACGGGCTGCGCAACAAGGAGTTCGGCTTCGTCTTTCAGCAGTTCTTTCTCACGCCCAACGTGAGTGTGCTCGACAACGTCATCCTGCCGCTGAAGATTGCCGGCATGGGCGGCAAGGAGCGCCGCAAGCGCGGCATGGAAGTGCTCGAACAGCTCGAACTGGCCGACAAGGCCGGCAACAAGGCCACGACCCTCTCGGGTGGTCAGAAGCAGCGCGTCGTGATCGGTCGCGCCCTGGTCAATGCGCCGCGCGTGATCTTCGCCGACGAACCCACCGGAAACCTCGACACCGCCACGGGAGCCGTGGTCGAAGACATTCTGTTCGAACTCAATCGCAGCCAGGGCATCACCCTGGTCATCGTCACTCACGACGAGGACCTCGCCGCCCGTTGTGACCGTCAAATTTACATTCGCGACGGACTCGTCGTGTCGCAGACCACATCGACCCACACCGGTTTGACCCACACCGGGGCCCACGCGCTCGTCACCCCGGAAGCACTCAGCACCGCCGGAGGCGCAGAATGAGAACCAAAGACCTCGTCGCCACCGCGATCTCCAACACCTTTCGCAGCAAACTCCGCACGACCCTGACCGTTCTGGCCATCTTCGTTGGTGCGTTCACGCTCACCCTCACCAACGCAGTCGGCGCCGGCGTCAGCCAGTACGTCGACGCCCAGGTGGGTGCCCTTGGCGCCCCCGACGTATTCATCATCACGCAGGCCAGCGACGCCACCACGGCCGGCGACGGCCCGGTAAAGTACAACGCTGGCAGTTCAGCGTCGGTGTCCAGCCAGCAGGGTCCTCCCGGCACCACGACCAAGGCGCTGACGGACACCGACCTCACCAAAATCGCCGACACCGCCGGCATCGTCTCGGTCGATCCGATTCGATCGGTGCAGCCCGACTACATCGAATACGGCACCGGCACGCAGTACGAGTTCAGCATCAACGCCACCTCCGCCGTCACCACGGCCGACCTCACCGCCGGCGCGCAGCTCGATGGCAGCGCCAGCGAGGCCCAGCTCGTACTGCCCGACACCTTCGTGACTCCGCTCGGGTTCGCCTCGGCGGATGACGCAGTGGGGGCATCCGTTTCGATCGGAATCACCGATATTCTCGGCGAGCAGCACACCGTGAACGCCACCATCGTGGGCGTCTCGCTGGAGAGCCTGCTCGCTGCCGGCGCCGGCGCGAACGATGCGCTCATCGCCGAATTGGCCGACGCGCAGTCCGGCGGCATCGAGACGGCAGTCACGAGCTACGGCGTGGCCGTCGCCCACTTCGACAAGGCGCTGTCAGCGGATGCCGTGACCGCGCTCAAGGCAGACCTCGCCACCGAGGGCTACACCGCGAACACCATCGAAGACCAGCTGGGCGCCGTGCAGACCGTGATCAACGGCATCGTGGGCGTGCTCAACGCCTTCGCCGTGATTGCCCTGATCGCAGCTGCATTCGGCATCATCAATACCCTGCTGATGAGCGTGCAGGAACGCACCCGCGAGATAGGCCTGATGAAGGCCATGGGAATGAGCGGCGGCAAGGTCTACACGCTGTTCAGCCTCGAAGCGATCGTCATCGGCTTCCTCGGCAGCGCCATCGGCGCCGGCGTGGCCATCGGGCTCGGCTCCGCGCTGAGTGCCGTGCTGTCACAGGGCCTGCTGTCGGGACTACCCGGGCTGAACATCCTCTTGTTCGAGCCGACTTCGGTAGCTTTCGTCATCCTGCTGGTCATGTTGATCGCGTTCCTCTCGGGCACCCTGCCGGCCCAGCGCGCGGCAAAGCAGAATCCGATTGAGTCGCTGCGCTACGAGTAGCACCGACCGTTAACACCGATGGACCAGGACGAGGCATGACCGACACCCCGAGACCGCGCACACGCACTCGTGACGACAAGCATCACCAAACGAGCCTGCGCGTGGAGCGGAGCGCGGTCAGCCTCGTTCTGGAACACGGTTTCGACAACGTCACCGTGGACATGATCTGCAGCCAGAGCGGCATCTCACAGCGCACCTTCTTCAACTATTTCAAGACCAAGAAAGCCGCCATTATCGGCGCTGAACCGCCCAGCATCGACGAGAGCCGGGCCCGAGAATTCATCGCAGCCCCCGGCGACGACCTGCTGCCCGATGTGCTCACCCTGATGAGCGCGATCGGCCCCCGGGACGGCATCGAGGAAGAACTGTTCACGGACCGCCTCCGGGTGTTCGGCTTGCATCCCCAGCTCATGCAGGAACAGATGGACCGGATGACCCGGGTAACCTCCGAGGTGACCGAGCTGGTCTACCTGCGCCTCGGACGCGCTGCGATCCCGCAATCGGAGAGCGACGCTGACCGTGTCTTTCGGCGCGGACAAGCGGGGCTGCTTACCCACGCCATGCTCGGCGTGGTGCGTTTCATGGCCCTGCAGTGGATTCCCGACTTTGACCGCCTCTCGCCAACCGACAACGGGTCCATCGCTGCCGAGCGTGTTTTGCCCCCGTCATTGGCGGAATCGCTCGAACGAACGATCATCCTGCTGCGGCGCACGCTGGGCAGTCCGGGCCTCGGCGAGTAGTTCGGCTAACGGTCGGATTCCAGCGGTAACCATTTCAGCAGGGCGCCGCGCAATTTAGCCAAGTGCAGGGGGCGCATGAGGGACTCGTCCATGCCGACCATGCGGGCGTGATCTGCGTCGCCGCGCACTGCGCTCGCGGTCATCGCCAGAATTGGCATGCGCATTCCCGGTGGCTCGGCTGCTCGAATGGCCGATGCGAGCTCGTAGCCGGTCATCTCCGGCATGTGCAGGTCGGTGATCACCAGGTCATAGTCTCCGCTCGCCCACCGCGCGAACGCCAGGGCACCGTTGTCTGTCATGTCCGCCTCGTAGCCCAGCAGGTTCAGCTGCCAAACGATGAGTTTCTGGTTGGTCGGGTTGTCTTCGGCCACGAGGATGCGGGGAGCGCCCGGAGCACGAGGTGTCGCCCGCTCCTGGTGCGCGAGTAAATTATCCGCTCTCGTCGCGTTGTGCCGTGCCAGCTCGCGGTGCGACTCAATCGACTGCAGAACACTGCGGGTGAGCGAACCAGCCTCGTCCGCGGTGCGTTCGTCGTCGACGCGGGGCATGAGCCAGTTGATTGCGTCTTCGAGCTCCTGATACTGCAGCGGTTTGGTGATGTAGGCATCGCATCCGACCTCGCGTGCCCGCTCCTGGTCTCGGGACATAGCCATCGCGGTCAGCGCGATCACAGGGATCTCGGCGGTGACCGGATTCTTCTTCAATTCGGCGGTGGCGGCGAATCCGTCCATTCCCGGTAACTGGATGTCCATCAGGATCAGGTCCGGTATTTCGCGGTGCGCTAGCAGCAGGCCGCTCTCAGCATCAACGGCCTCGAACGTCACGTGATCCGCCCGGCGAACGAGCAGGGTGGCGAGCTTCATGTTGATGGGGTTGTCTTCGACGATCAGAATCCTGGCCACATCATCACTGACCCAATGAGTCGCCTGAGGCCAACGCGCGCTTCACCTCGGCCATAAAAGCCGTTCGGTTGAAGTTCTCCGTTCCAAGTATCCGCACGGGCTGGGTTGGGTCGCTCTCCACTGCGGCCAGTTCCTGAACGGTGAGCTGCTTGCCGGTCACTATCAGCACTGGAATGTGTGCCGTGCTCTCGTCGCTCTGCAACGCCAGCACAACCTGATAGCCGCTGAACCCTTCCATCATGAGGTTGAGCAGCACGAGATCGGGATGCAATCGTTGTGCCATTTCAATGGCCTCGTCCTTGGTGAAGGCGCGTTCCACGGCATATTCCGGTCGAGTGAGGAACCGTGCGATAACGTCGACGGTCTCGGGATCGTCGTCGGCCACCAACACCCGGCGGGTGCGCAGGGCATCGGGGCTGAGCCCCAACACGTTCAGCGATTGTTGGAGTGCTGCCCGACTGATCGGTTTTTCGAGCACGGCGGCCGCACCGTGGGTGAGCGCGAGGCTGACGTCTGTATCCCCCGCAATGATCACAATAGGCACAGCGGCAAGGTCAGAGAACTCGTGCAGTCGAATCAGAAACCCCCAGCCGTCCATCCCCGGCAAGCGGATATCGAGTGTGATAAGGCTGAGGTGCTGGTGCGGCGCAATCGCGAGCCCTTCCTCACCGCTCGGGGCAACGATGACGCGAAATCCTTCAGCTTCGAGCAGCAGTCGAAGCACTTCGGCACCTTTAGCGTCGTCTTCGATGACGAGCGCAACGTGCTTCTCGGAGCGCGCCTTGGACTCCTGCTGCGGTTGTGACTTCAGTGCCGCAGCCACGGATTCGGAGGTCGGCTGCCCGGTCGCGGTCGAGTACACTTCCCGGTCGGGCGATACCCCATCCGTTTTCAAGTCGGACGTTGATGACGGTGTGGCGGTAGCGGCCGGTTGGAACGGATGCGGTTTCGGCCGGCACGTACCGGATGTCTGCCCATCGGTCCCCGGGGCCGGATCCCGGCCGGTTTCCGACTTTTCCAACCCCGGCGCCGACCACTCCGGCGCAATCTGGTCGTTCGTGCCGAGCGGCAGCCAGACGGCGAAACTTGCGCCCTCTCCCTCGGCGCTGGCTACGGCCACCGTGCCGCCCTGAATTCCGACCATCTGCGTGACCGTGGCCAGGCCGAGCCCTGTGCCCTCGAACCGTCTGGCCAGGGTACTGTCAATCTGGCTGAACGCCAGGAACAGTTTCGACATGTTCTCCGACGAGATCCCCATCCCCGTATCGACGACGCGAATCTCCAGAAAGTTCATGACACCGCTCTTGGGCAGGGGAAAATCATGAACGGGCCAGGAGCCGTCAATCTTTCCGACGGCGCTGCGCGGTACGCGTTGGGCGATGAGGGTGACCTGACCCTGGTCGGGTGTGAATTTCACCGCGTTCGAGAGCAGGTTGTAGACGATCTGTTTCGTCTTGCGCATGTCAAGCTGCGGAACGCCGAGGTCGTCTGCACCCTCAAATCGAAGCTGGATGCCGTGCGTCGCGGCGCCATCGCGCACGATCAGCAGGCTTTGTTCCAGCAACGAGCGCACGTCAACGGCCTCCAACTCGATGTCCATCATTCCTGCCTCCACCTTGGACAGGTCGAGGATGTCGTTGATGAGGGCGAGTAGGTGATGACCACTGGTGTAAATATCACCGATATAGTCGCGCTGGGACTCACTCATGTCGCCCATGAGACCGTCTTTCAGCGCTTCGGAGAAGCCGATGATGGCGTTCAACGGTGTGCGCAGTTCGTGCGACATGGTGGCCAGAAACTCAGTTTTCATGCGGCTGGCGTGCTCCAGCTCGATGTTGGTTTCCTTGAGCGCCTGCTCAAACCGTTTGCGTTCCGTGACATCGCGAGCGGAGGCGAAAACACCCTGAACGACCCGATCTCGATCGTAGAATGTGGCCGCGTTGTAGGAGACGTCCGTTTCATCACCATTGAGCGCTCGCACCGTCAGCTCGTAGTCGGTGACCCTGTTCTCGGCCAGCGCCCGCCGAATCGCAGTGTCGGCTCGGGCAGGATCAGTGAAGAAGTTACGGCAGGGAGCGCCGATGAGCTCGTCTCTGGTTCGTCCGGTCAGCTCGATCATCTGCTGGTTCACGTCGGAGATGATGCCCATGGTGTCTGTCGTCATCAGTGCGTCGATATTCGACTCGATCAGCGAACGCGTGTAGAACTGCTGGTCGCGCAGCCGCTGGTCGAGCACGGATTGGGCGATCTCCACCTGTTTGCGCGAGGTGTTGTCGGTTCCGATCAGCAGGTAGCCGATAATGGCGGCATCGACGTCACGCAGCGCGGTCACCGAAACGATCGCCGGAAAACGGCTGCCGTCCTTACGCACCACGGTGAGTTCATAGATATCTTCGATGCCACGACTCGCCTTGAAGACGAGAGCCTCAAAACCGGGCTTAATTGTGGTGCCGAACTCCAGGCTGAGCTGGGCTGCTCGCAGAATGATCTCTTCGGGGTCGTGCATTTGGGCAGGGGTGACCTGGTTCACGACCTCTTCAGCGGTGTATCCCAGCATGCGCTGGGCGCCCACGTTGAAGATCTGAATCACGCCTTGCGCATCCGTTGCGATGCTGGAGAAGTTGGCACTGTTGAAGATGGCGTCCTGCAGGCTCACGGTCTGCTCCAGCAGGTTCTTCTCCAGCACGGCAGCCTGGGCGACTGAGCTCTCCGCACCCGGCAGACTCCCTTCGACCACAGCCATGCTGTCGACGGCAGGCGGCCGCTGGGAGCGATTCTTACGGCTGTGGGGGGTCATGATCATCACGCCTTCCGTGATCCATCGATGCGCAGTGAGCGTTTTAGTTCAGTGAAACGCTTCACGGAAAGGCAGAAGAGGCACGCATTCGGCAACTTCGCCTCGCTTGATTGCCGCGAGTCGTCCAGGGGAATTTCCCTCAGCCAAATCTATATCATGAAATACCCTCAGATACCCCCTTATTGGGGTAGTCGCGTATGCCCTCCCCCGACACAAAAAAGGTTCGGGCTCGGCTCGCGCCGAACCCGAACCTTGAGTGCTGTGGTGATGGGTTAGTAGACCTCGGTCACCACGACCTCGCCGTCAACAACGTTGACCTCAGCGTTGACCGTGAGGTAGTTCTCCTCGGATTCATGGCGGATCTCGGAGGAAAATCCGTAGTTGACGTCGTACGCCATGGTCACAACTCCGTAGGTGTCGGTGCTGACCGTCAGACCACCCTCCTCGTAGGACAGGTCCACCGTGAGGTCGGGCGCCGTCACGAGGGTGTAGACCACGTTGGAGTAGTAAGAAGAGATGTACCCCAGGTATGGGCAGTCGTCGGACGCGGCCTCGCCCGCGGCGAGGCAGGTCGTGATGAGCGTGTTGACGGCTTCCAGGGCGGCGGCTTCGTACTCTGCGGTTGGGGTGGCCGTGAACACGTCGTCACTCGATTCGAACTCACCGGAGCCGCCGAGCAGCCCGCTCACGACATAGGTCACGGATGATTCTTCGAAATACTCGGTGGCAGGAACGGCCACTTCGTAGGTGCCGGGGAAAGCCGGAAGGTTCAGCCCGCCGTCCTTTGTCGTCCCGACCGACGTACCGTTCGCCTCGAGGTCAACATCGCCCATTCTGGACGGCAGGTAGACATCGATCTGGCCCGGCTCGGCGTTCAGTATGGACCACTTATCAGCGATCAGCCAGGCGGTGCTCGTGCGGGTGAGCTTCAGCACGGCAGAATCGGCAACTCCGCCCTGTTTGAAGTGCACCTCGATTTCGGCGACATCTCCGACAATGGTGACGTCCGAAATGGCGGCGTCTTTGATGCGATCGGTTGCCAGCCCAAAGATGTCGTTGGAGAGCAGGCCGTCGCCGGCATCCGCTGACGACCCCAGCAGCTTCAGAGCCGTCGTAGCGTTGCCCTTTTCCAATGAATCCAGGTAGGCGGTAGCGACATTCTGCGGGCCGAACACCGAGGAACGCACGATGCCGCCGGCCACACTGCCAGCAATGACGAGCAGCACAGCCGCACCGACGATGATGGCGCCGATCTTGACACGCTTGGCGGTGGCCGGCGACATGGTGGTGGTGGCAAACGGGAGCGGTGCCGCACCCGGCTGGCCGGCCAGGGTGGGATAGGCGCTGGCGGCGGCAGCGCTGGCGGGATCGATGCTGTACGGCATCCCTGCGGCAAGAGGCGCACCGGCTGCAGCGGGCACGAGCGGTGCCGTCGGCACGACGGGCAGCAAACGTTCCTGACCCGAGAGCTTAACCAGGGCGCCAATGGTCCCTGGCGTTGCATAGGCCAGGACAACCGGTGCGACGAAGCGCGTCAGGGCCTCAATGGCAGCACCCCAGATTGCGAAGATCAGAAAGGTCCATGCAGCGGGGCCGAACGTTCCCGAGGCCGAGGCCCTCTCGGGGGCGGTCATCGACGCCGTGAACAATGCGCTGCCGAGGAGCTGGAGAATCAAGCCGAATACCAGGTACGTGGCAATGGTGGCCAGCCACGACGTGGGGGCCGGGAGCACACGGTTGCGACGAACCGCGAGCAGCAGCGAGGCGACAACCGCCAGAATGACGGCGAGCAGCACGATGAGCCAGATAAAACCGGTGACTCCCTCGGTGAACACTGAAATGCTCTGCTGAGGCTGCTCGTCGGACGCGCCGCCCAGGCCGGACAGCGCACGCTCCAGGTCGCTCAAGTCTGCGGAGAAGGCGCCAAGCAGACCGATCACGACGGCGTTGATAGCGATGGTGAACAGGAATACGGGGAGCACACCGACGAATTCGTCGGCTTCAGACAGCGGAGTCAGAACGGCCAGCACGACCGCCATGACAGCGATGAACGTGCCGAGGTGCAGGGCCGCAATGCGCACGGTGCCCCAAGGCAGCCAGGTTGCGCGGGCGACCAGGCGTGACCATCCGTCTGTGGCCTGCAAACGAGCCACATACGAAACGGCGAATCCGATGACCAGAGCACCCAGGAAGGAACCGACGGATGCCGCGGAGGTGGAGCCGACAGGAATGTCCAACTGCAGGTCGGGGAACTGCACGGGCAGCACGGCCGCCAGCACTGTTGCACCAATGGCGAGCGTAAGCCCGGACACGGCCGACAGGATGAGGGCCGAGGATGTCTGCCAAACCCCGCGCCCCACGAAACGACTGGACAGATAAATTCCGGCCAGCAGAGCTGCGAGCACTAACAGCGGCAACGCCCCGACGGTGATACTGCCGGAGAAGGCGACGAAGAAGTCAACTTCTGCCGACGCACTCAGCTGGCCAAACGTTGCCATCGCGACCAACTGCACCGGGCCGGATACAAGCCAGCCGGCCGAGAACATCTCCCAGCCGGTGAGAAGCCCGGTCAGAGCAACCGTCAGGAGCGCGACCACGAACGCCGCTCCGTATCCGATTCCAGCGGATGCGATGGCTCCCCGCCACGCGCGCGGCGCGATCGTGGAGAACGCGTTCGGAGCGCTCGGCCCCTGGGCCAGGGGCTGTCCGGCTGGCACGGCGTAAGGGTTTGCCTGTGTCGGCGCTGCCTGAGCAGGAGCTGCCTGGTCAGAAGCGGGCGGAGTCGGCGCGGGCGGAGTCGGCGGCATTGATCCAGGCTGGAACGGATTCGGTGGCGTGGACGGCGGCGTGTTTTCAAGCGACATAAATGTCGTAATCTCCCCAAGATTGATGTGTGTGCGGGCACAGGGTGAACATCACCTGTGCATTCCATGAGAAACCCATGGCAGCATTAGCCTATTGCACACAAAAGACGTCGCCGACCGGTGCATTCGAAGCTCGATCAGCCAACTCGCCAGCGAATTCAGCGAAGAACACTCTCCGGCGTTCCGCGCCGCACGACGGCACGAGAAACTTCGCAATTTCCGTGCTCGACGCGAGTAATACATCCACTGGGCAGCTGCTCGCGAACACCATCGGCGCCTACGCCGGCACGACCGAGCACGGCCCGAGGACGTCGTCGCTGCCAACACCTTCGCTGGCGACGGAACATTTCGGGTTGGCACGGATATTCAGCCGGGTACGTACTCGTCGGATGGCGGATCGAGCTGCTAGTGGGCGCGACTAAATGCCACCGGCGACGACATAATAGACAACAACATCAGCTCGGGTCCGGCCCTGGTAACCGTGCAGGCCTCGGACGGCCTGATCAAGACCTCTCGCTGCGCTCCGTTCACCAAGTCAGGCTAGGAATGCGCTATCGCTGACGGACGGCGCTCAATCGAAGTCGTGGATCCGCTTAAGCGCCCCAGCCGGCCTGGCTGCCGCCAACGCGCTCGGCGGAAATCTTTGCCTGGTACCCGGATGCGGCATATGCCGTCATCGGGTCGGCCGGGAGACCCCGGCTTTCGCGCCAGGCGGCGAGCGAGGGGCGCACATCCGTGTAGAAGGCATCCATCAGAATGCCATTGGCTCCGAGCACATCGCCGGCGTTCTGGGCCAGGGTCAGGGCGTCCTGGTCGACGAGCAGCGCGCGGGCGGTCATCTCCTGCACGTTGAGCACCGAGCGAATTTGCCCGGGGATCTTGTCCTCGACGTTGTGGCATTGATCGAGCATGAATGCCACGGTCGATTCCGGGCCGTAGCCGCCGCCGCGAATGACCTCGTAGAGAATGCGGAACAGCTGGAACGGGTCGGCCGCACCGACTATGAGGTCGTCGTCGGCGTAGAACCGCGAGTTGAAGTCGAAGGAGCCGAGCTTACCGAGGCGAAGCAGCTGGGCGACGATGAATTCAATATTGGTGCCTGGAGCGTGATGGCCGGTGTCGAGGCAGACGCTGGCCTTCTCACCGAGCGCGACCACCTGCGCGTAGCTGGTTCCCCAGTCGGGTACATCAGTGTGGTAGAAAGCGGGCTCGAAGAACTTGTATTCGAGCACCAGTCGGTGGTCGTCGCCGAGGCGGGCGTAGATGGCGGCGAGCGACTCGGCGAGCCGGTCCTGGCGGCCGCGGATATCGCCCTGGCCGGGGTAATTGGTGCCGTCGGCCAGCCATATCTTGAGGTCGGTCGACCCGGTCTGGTGCATGATATCGATGCACTCGAAGTGATGGTCGATGGCCTTCTGGCGCGTCGCCGCGTTGGTGTGAGTGAGGCTGCCGAACTTGTAGGCGTCGTCCTGAAAGGTGTTGGAGTTGACGGTGCCGAGGGCGAGTCCTTGGTCGGCGGCGAACGCCCGCAACGCCCCATAGTCATCGACCTTGTCCCACGGAATGTGTAGGGCGATCTTGGGTGCGAGGCCGGTGTACTGGTTGACCGTGGCGGCATCACAGATCTTCTCTTCGATGGTGCGCGGGGTGCCCGGCGTTTCGAACACCTTGAACCGGGTTCCGGAATTACCGAACGCCCAGGAGGGCAGCTCGATGGCCTGCTGCGCAAGAAGCGGCTCGATCGAAGCGAAAGTGGTCATGATGTGATCCTGTTCTCTTGGAGGGTGTTGAGCTTGGTCGTCAAGGTGTCAGCGGCACGTTGTAGCTGAGCAGCGCGGTGCCTTGCGTCGTCCAGGACACCGTCGTGATGCCTACATTGAGCACTGCGGGGAAGACCGCGCGGTAGCGGTCTGCCGGAATCCCCAACGCGCGACAGAGAATGAGGCGCATAAGGGTCGAATGCATGACAACGAGCGCCGTTCCGGCAGGATGCTTCGCGGCGATCGCCTCGAGGGCAGTCCATGCTCGCTCGGCGGCGTCGACCCCCGACTCGGCCCCCGGCAGCGGGGATGTACCTGGATGTTCGACGAATCGGGCGGTTTCTTCGGGAAAGGTTGCCTTCATTTCGGCAGAAGTCAGGCCCTCTCCTCGCCCAAAGTCGACTTCACGCAGCGCTGGAACGACGCTGAGAGGGAGCCCGAGCGCCATGGCCGATGGAGTGGCGGTGGTCACGGCGCGCGACAGGTCGGAAGCGTAGACCGCGTCGATCGACTGCCCCTGGGCCCAGCGTGCAAGATCTTCGGCCTGGGCGATACCCAGCTCGGTGAGCGCGACATCTGAGCTTCCGGCATAGCGATTTTCGGCGTGCCACGTGGTCTCGCCGTGACGCACGAGAAACAGGGTCGTCACGGTGTGATCCAGTTCTTCGAGCCGAGTTCGGCGACGAATCTGTCGTAGCGATCGTTCCAGAGCGCCGCCGGAGCGGAGCGCGGCTCGACGACCCGCCCAACGATCGACATGCGCGAGGCGGTCTCGGGCAGCGAGCTTCCGGCTGTCCCCGCCCACGCGGCCAGGATAGCCATGCCAATCGACCCCTCGGACGATCGCGGAATACTGATCGTGCGTCCGAGCAGATCGGCGCGAAGTTGGGTCCACCATTCGTTGTTCGTGCCTCCCCCCGACGAACTCAATGTGCCGTCGACGGCGGCGCCAGCGCGAGCCATCATCTCAAGACTGAGGCGTTCGACGCAGGCGATACCAAGCATGATCGAGGCGAGGAGAAGGTCTGGGTCGAGCAGAGTTACAGCTGCGCTGAGGCTGTAATTAATCCCGTCAACGGTGACGAACCCTGGAGCATCGGGGCGGATCACGGGGAAGCGCTCGCCGGTACCGGCCAGGGGATAACTTGTCGGAATCGATGAGAGCCGGTGCCCCAGGCCGCTCAGGCGGGAGGATGCCCCCGCCAGGTCGATGGAGGGTAGCGTTGCGGTGATCGCTCCAGCACCGACACTCGAGGCACCGCCCGGAAACCACAGTCCATCGTGGGGCGCGCGATGCGAGTAGACCGCTCCGCCGTCGTCGATGATGATGCGGTTGGACACGCCCTTGAGCACCATGGTGGTCCCGATCGTGGTGTGCCAGTCACCCAGGCCAAGAGTGGCGGCGCTGAGCTGCGCGGCACAGCCGTCGGTCATTCCGGCGAAGACGGGAATACCGACGGGCAACCCGGTCACATCGGCCCACCATGCGCCCGATCGGCCGAGCTCGGTGCCGGGAGCGACGACGCTCGGCAGCTGGTCGGGGTCGATGCCGAGTGCGTCGAGGGCACGGACGGGCCATTCCAGTGCCAGCAGGTCGTATCCCGATTTAAGGGAGTGACTCCAGTCAGAGGCGACACGCGTTCCGACGATTGCGGATGCCAGCACGTCGGCTTGGTGGGCGATCCAGCGCTTTTCGGAAAGCATGCCGTTGCGTGCGAGCCAGGCGATCTTCGGCAGGGCCCAGGTCGGCTGAATTTTGTAGCCCAAGCGCGCCCAGCGCACCGGGTCAGACTGGTTGGCTTCCGGTCCGATCGCTTCAGCCCTGGCGTCGTCGTACATGAGGCCAGCCGAACACGGCCGACCCGCGGCATCCACTGTTGTGATGGTGCCCGATGTCGCGCAGATGGATACCCCCGCGATGCGGGCCACGGCCGTGGACGGTAGCGACGCCAGTGCCACGGCCAGCGCTGCACCGGCATGGTTGATCCAATCCTGCGGATCCTGTTCGTGTCGGTCGCCCATTCGCCGACTTACCAGGGGTACAGCGGATGACGCGGCGACAGACCCTTCATCGTCGACGATGGATACCTTCGCACTCTGAGTGCCAAGATCAATGCCGATCCACAGCGCTGTCATCGCCACTGTGGACCTGTTCCAACGGGCATCAGGCGGTGCCTGCGAGGTTCTTGCGGCGCTCTGCCATGTCCGTGCGCTCGAAGTAGTGTGCCACGGTGTCGTCACCGAGGCCGATCACCCCACCGATCGACAGCGCCTGCACTCGGGTTCGTGCACCCTTGACGGTCATGAGGGTGATCGCCTCCACGGCCTCTGCGCTGCCGCCGATCGCGACAATGCCATGATTGCCCAGCAGTACGACCGATGGCAGCTCGCCACGCGTCGCCACGTAGTCGCGTAGACGCTGAAGGAAGAGCCGGCCCAGCGCGATACCGGGCGCCGCGTACGGCACGAAGAGGGGGGTACCGATGACAACGGCCTCGTCGGAGTAGACCCACTGCGCGAAGGCGGACTCCGCGTGCACGCTTGCGAGCAGACCGAGCACCGATGTCGGATGGGTGTGCGCGACATAGGCGGTGGGCTGCACCGACTGCACGGCCACGTGCACGAGCGTCTCGATCGACGCGCGCCGCCTCGTGCCGGTATGCTCACCCGCATCGAGCATCTCGGTGAGGTCCTCCTGGGTCGAGGTGGCGTCATCCATCAGGTCGATGAGAGGTTGAACGTCGGTGACGACGAAGTCGTCACGAGTCACAGCAGACATGTAGGCTCCCGATGCCTTCACGACGATTCGACCATCGGCGAGGCGCTGGGAGGTGTTGCCCTCGGCCAGGATCACCAAGTCTTTGGCGGGCTCGCCCAGGGAATGAGTCAGGGCGACGAGATCGTCGGTCACAAGTTCGGGTTGCCAGATGGTAACCATGGGGATCTCCTTATGGGTCAAGAGTGGGCAGCGCTTCAGTTGTCAGAGCGCATCGGGCGTGGGGCCGCGCTCGACGCGCGGGTGACAAGTTCGGGGACCAGCAGTTCGTGGTGGTGCGCATGGGCCTCGCCACGGTCGATCTCGTCGAGGAGCAGGCGCACTGCTTGCCGGCCCATTTCTTCACGCGGCTGACGTACGGTCGTAAGAGGAACAGTGGCTGCTTCCGACCAGGACAGATCGTCAAAACCCACGATCGAGACATCGTCTGGTACGCGGATGCCGCGGTGTGCGAACTCGAGGAGCACGCCGAGCGCGGTGAGGTCGTTGCCGCACATGATCGCGGTCGGCAGTTCGGCGGTGGCCCGTGCGGCGAGCGCTGCGCCTGCCATTCGTCCATCGGTGATTCGCCACGAGTCGGTAAGGACTCGCTCGGGAACAACATCAACTTCAGCGAGCGTCGCGGCGAAGCCGTCGAAGCGACGATTGGCCTGCAGACTGCTGGCGAAGTTGCCGACGAAGGCGACGTTACGGTGGCCGAGCGCAATCAGGTGCTCGGCAGCCAGCCGACCTCCCGCGACATCGTCGGTCTTGACCCAGCAACGCTCGGTCTTCTCGTCTACGCGGTCCACGTAGACGAGGGGGATATCGCGGGCATCGAGGCGCTCGACCGTCGCGTCGAGGGCGCGCACGGGCGCGATCATGATGCCGTGAACGCGCTGCTGCACGAGCAGGTCGAGGTTGTCCTGTTCACGCGCGACATCGTCGCCGTTGTGCACAATGACTACTCCCACGCCGAGTGACTTCGCTTCGGCCTCTGCGCCCAGGGCGGCGTCGACGAAAAACGGATTGGCCAGATCGGCCAGGGCGAGCCCCAGGGTGCGCTGGCGACCGGCAGGGTACTTGCGGGCTCTTTGGATGGGGGTGAAACCCAGATCGGCGATTGCCGCCAGAACGCGTTCCCGAGTCTGGGGGGCGACGTAGCCGGGACGGTTGAGGACGTTACTGACGGTGCCCGCCGAGACGCCCGCATATTTTGCGACATCGTGAATGGTCGCCATCGTCTTCCTCCATCCTGCTGGGGACGGGTGGAGCCTGCAACGAAGAACGTTGCAGGCTCCACCCCCTGTGTTGATTCAGCTCGACCCGGGTGGAGTCAGCTGGCAGCTGTGCTTAGAACGAGAAGTCACCGACGTTGGACTTGTCGAACACGAACATCGGGCCGAGGACAACCTCTCCCCCGGCGCCGACAGTGAAGTCTCCGAGCTTTCCAGCGGTGAACTTGTCGCCCTCCTTGCCTGTGATCGTGCCCTGAGTGAGCGCGTCCGCGGCGTAGGTGGCCAGGTACCCCAGGTCCTCAGGATTCCAGAGACCGAACTGCTCGATGACGCCGCTCGTGACGTAAGTCGCCATTTCGCTCGGCAGACCGAGGCCAGTGACCCACACCTTGCCCTGGAACTGCGGGGTGTCAGACAGGTAGTGTGCTGCTTCCTTCACCGACACCGTGTCCGGAGCGATGATGGCCTTGAGATCCGGAATGCTCTGCATGAGTCCCTGAGCTGCTTGGTAGGCCTTCTGGTCAACGTCTTCGCCGTATGCAACCTGGGCGATCGTGATCTCCGGGTGTTCCTTCTCGATGAGAGCAGTCATCGCATCGACCCAGGCGTTGAGGTTTGCGGCGTTGGCACCACCGGAGAGGATTGCGATGGTGCCTCCGGCCGTTCCGAGGTGCTTCGAGGTCAGGTCGACCAGTCCCTGGGCGATGCCATCGACCGTGGCCTGGTTGATGAAGATGTCGCGGCAGTCGGTGTCGGTGTCGAAGGCAACGACCTTGACGCCAGCGTCCTGTGCCGCCTTCAGATCGTTGCAAACGGCAGCCGGGTCGTTCGCCGCGATGGCGATCGCCTTCTGGCCGGTCTGGATCGCCGTCTGGATAAACGGAACCTGATCGGCCGAACCGGTCGAGGTCGGACCGACCTCGGAGAAGTCAAGGCCGAGTTCGTCCGCAGCTGCTTTGGCACCTTTGTCCGAGGCCTCGAAGTACTTGTTACCAAGGCTCTTGGGGATAACGGTCAAGCTTCCGGCGCCAGCGGCGTCGGTCCCGGTGGAGCCGCCCGTGGGTGCGGCGCAGCCGGCCAGCAGCACCGACGCGGCCGCGATGGCCACGGCGATGGATGCAGCGCGCCTGTGCGCCGACTTACTGAATGTGAAATTCACTGTTTTGCCTTTCTAGTGGTTGCTTGGTACAGATTTCGGATTTGGGATTGCCCGGTGCTTTTCAACGCCTGCCGCGATCACGGAGGCCTTCGACCGCCGCCGCCGCGAGATGAATCCCGCAATACCGGCGACAACGACGGAGAAGATTAGGGTGGCGCCAGTGACGATGCTGATCGTGTCGGAGCCGATACCGGCGAGCTGCAGCGTCTTGTTCAGCGTTGCGATCAGCACGCCGCCGGCCAGTGCCCCAAGTATTGAACCGCGGCCGCCCCAAATCGAGACGCCGCCCAGCACAATGGCTGTCACGACCTGCAACTCAAAGCCAAGGCCGTTCGTTCCAATCGCATTGCTGTACTGCAGCGTGTAGTACACACCGGTCGCCGACGCGACCAGCCCGCTGAGAACGAACAGAATGAGCCGTGTGCGATTGACCCGAACGCCCGAGAACGCGGCCGTCTCGGAGCTCAACCCGATGGCGAATACACCGCGTCCGAACGGAGTGAGGTGCAATACCACCGCGAAACCGATCGCGACCACGATGATCGCCACGGTCACCATCGGAGCTGGAGCACCGACGAAAAGCGGAGCGCCGATGAACTGCGTGACCTCACTCGGAAAACCCGTGATCGCCGTGGTGCCAAGCAGCCCGACGGCGATGCCGCGAAACAGCGCCAAAGTGCCGATGGTGACCGCCAGGCTCGGCAATCCGACGACCGTCACGAGCACGCCGTTGAGTAGGCCTACCAAGCCACCGCCAACGACCGCGACCCCGGCGGCCAGTGGAAGGGGAATTCCAGCGTGAAAGCTCAACCCGAATATGGCACTTGAGAAGCCGACCACACTGCCGACCGACAGATCGATGTCGCCGGTGATAATGATCAGGGTCACCGGCAACAGCATGAGCAGGATCGGCGCGGAGTTCAGGATCATCGTTAGGTAGGTGTACGGCTGAGCAAAATACGGCACCGTGGTGATGGCAAAGATGATCAGCAGGATGATGGCCAGGACGATTGCCGTCTCTGTCCGCAGCAGCATCCGGCGCCACAGCGTGCGGCTATGCCTGCGGTACTGTGCGGCAGCATGACCTACGGCGTTGGTCGTGATCGTTGCGGTGTCGGCGCTCATGTCGCAGTCCCCTTTCTCTTCGCCCGGCGAATGCGGGTGATGAATACAATGCGGTCGAGCAGGATGGCGCCGACGATCAACACACCGACGATGGACTGCTGCCAGAGGCTCGGCACTCCGAGAACGGGAAGCGCGTTGCTGATGGTGGCGAGAAAAAACGCGCCCAGTGCGACGCCCCAGATCGTGCCGGATCCGCCGACGATGGCGACTCCGCCCACCACGGCTGCCGCTACAGCCTGCAGCTCATATCCGGTACCGACCTGCGCATCACCGGTCGCGAAGATCGCGAGGTAAACGAGCCCGCCGAGACCGGCAAGGGCGCCGCTCGCGACGAAGGCTGTGACCGTCAGACGACGCTCGCCGAGCCCGAACAGCGTGGCTGCCTCGGGGTTGGAACCGAGCGCGTACAGGTCGCGGCCCACCCGCCGACTCGTCATGAACCATCCAATCAGCAAGACGATGATCGCGACAACGATCAGCAATACCGGAATGCCCAGGAACTGCAGGGTACCGAAGGAGCGGTACTCGTCAGGCAACCAGCTGGATCGAATAAAGTGCGGGCCGATCCAGAGGATCGCGATCCCCCGGTAGGTGTACAGCGTGCCCAGAGTGATAACCAGCGATGGCACTCTGAGGAAGGCGACCAGCAGGCCGTTAACGAGTCCCAGGAAGGCCCCGAGGAGGATGCCGCTCAGGATGACCAGAGGTATCGGGATACCCGGAAAGTTGGAGAACAAGCTCCCGGCCGCGTACGCCGAGAGGCACAGGATCGAGCCGACCGACAAATCGATGTTGCGGGTGATGATCACGATCGCCTCGCCGAGAGCGATGAGGATCAGAATCGTCGGCTGCCGAAGCAGCTCACGCCATCCGCCGTCGCTGAAGAGGAACCCGGGTTGCGTCACACTGGTCAGCGCCACGAGCGCGAAGATCATCACGATCAGGCCGACCTCGCGGGCGCGGAGGATCCTGCCTAAGAATGAACGCCGTCCTTGGCTCACCGGGACGGTGTGCGTCACGCTCATGCGGCCACCTCCGGTGCGTGCGTCGCGGCGTACATCACATTCTGGGGAGTTGCCGTCGCGCGCGGCAGTTCCGCCGTAATCCGACCTTCACGCACCACGAGCACACGGTCCGCCATACCCATGACCTCCGGCAGTTCGGACGAAATCATCAGCAACGCGACGCCGGTTCCGGCCAGCTCGGACAGCAGGCGGTGCACCTCGGCCTTTGTGCCCACATCGATGCCACGGGTCGGCTCGTCCACGATCAGCAACTTCGGTTTTGTGGCCAGCCACTTCCCGAGTACGACCTTTTGTTGATTTCCGCCGGAAAGCATTTGTGCCTCGGTGTCGAGGGCATACATTTTGACCTGCAAGCGCGCCGCCCAAGTACGAGCGCTCGGCTCTTCGAGCGGTGCGATGATGAATCCGAATCGGGCCAGCTTGTGGCGGATCGCGAGAGTGATGTTGCTCTGTATGCCCGCCGTCATCGCCAGGCCCTGCTTGCGCCGGTCCTCGGGAACGAAGCCAATGCCGAGTCGCATCGCCGCCGCGGGGCTCGTCCGGGGCACGCTGATACCGCCCATTCGAACCGATCCAGAGTCGTAGGGGTCCACGCCGAACACTGCGCGGGCGATCTCACTTCGACCGGCACCGACGAGGCCGGCCAGGCAGACGATCTCACCCGAACGCACGGTGAAACTGACGTCCTGGAAAACTCCGGCGCTGGTCAGGTGCTCCACCTCGAGTACGGGTTCGCCGATCAGTGCTTCCTGCTTGGAGTACAGGTTGTCGACGCTTCGACCAACCATTTGATGGATGATCTCGTCTTCGGTCGTGACGGTCGTCAAGTTCGTGGCGACGTAACTGCCGTCCCTCATGACGGTGATGACATCGCAGAGGGCGAACACCTCGTCAAACCGATGGGAGATGAAGATGAGGCCCTTTCCCTCGTCGCGGAGCTGGCGTGCGATGCCCATTAGACGCTCGACCTCGATTCCCGACAGCGCCGCAGTCGGCTCGTCCATGACGATGACCTTGGCGCCGACCGAGATTGACTTGGCGATTTCGACGACCTGCTGGTCTGCGATCGACAGTCCTCGCGCCTCGCGGTCGGGATCGATCGGCACGCCAAGCCTTTGCGTGAGCTCGCGAGTCTCGCGGCGCATTTTCGCGCGGTCCAGCGCGCCAAATCGGGTGTACGGCTGACGGCCAACGAAGAGGTTCTCGGCGACCGAAAGGTCGGGGAACAGCGTTGGCTCCTGGTAGATGACAGCGATGCCCGCGGCTTTTGCCTCGCGCGTGTTGTGAAAGTCGACGCTTTCCCCATCCAGCAGAAATGTGCCAGCGTCGCGGCGGTACAAACCGCCGATGATCTTGACGAGCGTCGACTTGCCCGCGCCGTTCTCGCCGATGACGGCATGGATAGAGCCGGCCTTGAGGACCAGCTCTGCGTTGACCAGCGCGGCCACCGCGCCGAAAGTCTTGGTAACGCCATGGAGTTCCAACAGTGCGGTGTAATTCATGCTGCGCTCACGTCGATTTCGATCACATAGGTACGGCTCTCGCCCGGCTCCAGTCGGGGCAACGTGCCGTTGGTGCGGGCAGCGGCGCGGCCCTGGATTTCGGGGGTGTTTGCAGGTTCGAGACCCAGCACATAGTGCTTTGTGGCGGTCAGTTTCCATTGAAAGATCGCCGGTAGCGTCTCGGAGTAACGGAGGGTGAATGTCAATCCCCGGGCCGCGTTGGTCACCCGGGCGACGCGCTCATCGCCAGCGGTGTGGATATAGACCTGCTCGCGCGTGCCGGCCTTGGGCTCACCAATTTCAGCCCGCTGGTTGAAACCAGTGGCCGCGTCGGGGTCACGGGACGTTACGGAGGCGGCGGGGATGTCGATGACGGTCCCAGCGTCGAGCAGCGGCCACCCGAGGTTGACGTGGTAGAGCACCATGTGTGGGCTCACGCTCTCGCCCTCGTTCGTCACGGTGTCCTCGATCGTGAAGGAGGTGGACCCGACACGCGAGGTGATGCGGCGGCGCAGCACGAGATTCTCCTGGAATACGCCCGTCTGGCGTACATCCCCGGCCACGGTGATCAGCTCGGGAGTCACTGTGACCTCCGTCACCCGCGCCGGCACGGCCCCGATGCGGCCGTGCATGCCGGACACGCCATCCTCATCGTCGGCGGGCGGGCCGAAGGTGTCGAGTCCACAGGTCGTCACGAGGCCACCGCCAAAGGTGCGGAGCCACCCTCGCCCGGCAGGCTCGTATGCGTCGGGACGCGTGATGCCAGTCGATGAGAGCCAGGCAAGCGGGATCCCATTAATGGTCGCGGCACCAATATCGAGGGCGCGGTCGGGATGAACGTCGAACTCGAACCCGCCGCCGTTCACCACTCGGAATCGGCGAGCACCACGTGCCGGACCATCATCCTCAACGAAGCGATCGACGCGCGCGACCTGATCAAGCGATCCGACCCGGAGGAGGGCCTGGCCGACGGGGGTTCCGAAGATTTCAGACAACGCCCAGCTCCAGATTTCCGGGACCGAAATGCTTCAGGATGACGATGTCATCGGTTGCGCTGCGGTTGGTGATCGTGACGCCAGCACGGGCCGCCGATTCGGAGACGAAGAACTCGTCCTGGCTGAGTTGCCCGAAACGGATGAGCGTCGCTGCCTGCGCGTCATGCACTCCGAAAGTGCCGCCGCCCTGAACAAAGAGGGCGCCGTAAGCATCCTGGTCCCTGATCGTTACCGTTTGGCCTGGGCGTACCGTGAGCTCTTTGGCGCTAAATGAGGTGGAGCGGAAGACGATCCAGTTCTCGACATAGCTTGAACCGCCGTCGGCCGCTGACGTGGAGGTGCTGTACGGACGCATGAACCGGTTGGGTACAAAATCGACGTCAAGATTCTTTTTCCAGTCCAAAAGGTCGAGAAGAAACTCATAGTCGCCGTGGTGCGTTGGGGGCACGTCCTTCCAGAGCAACTCCTCGGGGACCTCCTTGTTGTTACTCCACGATTCGCACATTGCGAACACGTCGCTGGCGGATTGCGGCTCATAGGTGCAGATGCTCGCCGGAGCGTGCAGAACACCCGCCGGAATGTCCCATCCCGTTCCAAGTTGAGTTCGGTATCCGAGCGACAGATCGGTGATGCGATTGTCGCCACCATCGGCGAAGCGCATGAGACGCTCCTTGACCTGGTCGCGGGTAGTGCCCGGCTGAAATCCGAAAAAGGAGATGGGTTGCAGGCCCAGGTTGTCGTTCATATGGGGCGAGTAGTAGTACGCCTCTGGCTTTCCTACCTTGTCGACGAGTGCGGCCTTCTCGTCAGAGTGGTGCACGTGGAAGGGCAGGGGCATCAGGTTGTCGTAGAACTTGGAGTACATCGTCCAGCCTCCGAAGCGGTCCCACAATCGCGACCCGATCACGTCGGCCTTATGGTGCTCGACAAAATCATCGAAGGGCAGGAGGCCGCCGTCGGGGTCGACGACGAGGCTGAGGCCTTCGTGGGCCCCGGTGAGTGGACCGTTGTCAGCGCGAATCGACGAGGCAAGCCAGCGCTCGTCAATGCCGCCGCGCCCCTGGCCGAGCGGGAAATAGTCATCCGGGTGCAGTCGGATGCGCTTGCCAGGAGTGCAAAAAGCACGGGGAACCCAGGTGGGTGCAAACCGAACAATTCCCTTGCCGGCGTCCAACGCACGATCGTGCGCGGTTGCCGATGTGACGATATTTTCGTAGGCCTCAGAGGTCATCGGTGACACTCATCTTTCAGTTCGTGCATCACCCAGGAGGCAACGCTGCCAACAGGACCGGTTCAATGAACCGTCTTTTGGGACAGTAACACCACACTCGTTGTGCGTCAATATATTTATTCAACACACATTCGCTCCCACAAACTCAGGCAGATAAGTGTATTAGTGTTAGGTAACGCGAAAAGTTAACATACAAGTCACAAAGAATCGAGACCGTGGTGGCCACAACCGGAAGTACCGAATCCGAAGAGCGACGCCGGCAATTGCTGGCCTCGCTTGAGCACGAGAACGTCATTCGACTGACCGAGGCCGCAGGGACTCTCGGTGTCTCAGCCATGACCATCCGTCGTGATCTGGCCGATCTCGAGGCGGAAGGACTCCTGCGCCGCGTGCGTGGCGGAGCGATCTCGGTCATCGGCCCACGCCCCTTCGAAGAGCGGCGTTCCGTGCGCTCGCGGGCGAAAGAACTCATCGCAGACAAAGCTCTGGCTCTGGTTCCACGTTTCGGTTCTATCGCTTTCGATGCGTCGACGACCGTTGGAACCATGGCGAGCAGGCTGGGTCCGAGGTCCGGTCTCATCGTGAGTACGAATTCCTATCCGACCTACGCGAGTCTCAAAGGAACCCTCGGAGTGAACCCCATTCTCATCGGTGGCGAGACGGAAGAATCAACGGACACGTTCGTGGGCCCACTGGCGGTACAGGCCGCCCAATCGTTGCGCTACGTCAGGTTCTTCGCATCGGCCAGTGCCGTGGACGCCACGTTCGGGACCACTGAGGTTTCGCTGGCCGAAGCGCAGATGAAGCAGGCCTTCGCTCGGGTGTCCAAGGAGATCGTGCTCTGCATCGACTCGTCGAAGCTGCACCAGCAGGCCACGGCGGCGTCCCTGGAATTGTCGAAGATTGCAGTTCTCATCACCGAGCTCGACCCGGGCGACAGCCAGCTCGATGAGTTTCGAGATCGCGTCGAGTTGCGCTGAAGCAGCCACGAACGAGTCGTGACCTTTCGTGTGCTTATTTGTTATGTTTCACAACTGCGCACATTTAGCGTATGGTCATCCAGCAGACCACCTTCACCGACGCAGGAGCAGGAGCCAGAACGATGACGAACCGAACCGCGGCCGAACTGGTCGCTCGCAGCAACAGGCTGGGCAGCGATCCCAAGGTTACAAACTTCGCTGGTGGAAACACCTCCGCCAAGGGCACCGACACCGACCCCGTCACGGGCGAGCCGGTCGAATTGATCTGGATCAAGGGTTCCGGCGGCGACCTCGGCACGCTGGCCGCCTCCGGTCTTGCCGTGCTGCGCGTCGACCGGTTTCGCGCCCTGCAACACGTGTACCCGGGGGTGGAGCGCGAGGACGAGATGGTGGGAGCATTCGACTACTGCCTACATGGCACCAATGGTGCGACACCGTCGATCGATACCTCGATGCATGCATTAGTCGATGCCCAGCACGTCGACCATCTGCACCCCGACTCGGGCATCGCGATCGCAACCGCCACCGACGGCGAAGCGCTGACCAAGAAGATTTTCGGCTCCAAGGTGCTTTGGGTACCGTGGCGCCGACCCGGATTCCAACTCGGACTCGACATCGCTGTGCTCCAGAAGCAAAATCCGGATGCCATTGGGTGCATCCTCGGCGGACACGGCATCACGGCGTGGGGCGAGACATCGACTACATGCGAGGCGAACAGCCGCTGGATTATCGACACCGCCCAGGCCTACATCGATGCGATGGGTTCGAAGACACCGTTCGGTGCTGCAGTCGCCGAGAATACCGCGCTGCCACAGCACGAACGCCGAGCCAAAGCCGCCGCTCTCGTTGCCACGATTCGAGGCATCGCCTCGCAGGACAAGCCGATGGTCGGCCACTTCACCGACGACCCCCGCGTGCTGGAATTTCTCGGTAGTGCCAATGCAGCCAAACTTGCTGCTCTCGGCACAAGCTGCCCAGACCATTTTCTGCGGACCAAGGTCAAGCCGATGTTGCTCGACTTGCCGGCCGGAGCATCCGTCGCAGCGTCTATCGAGCGACTGAAGACACTCCATGAGGCCTACCGCGTCGACTACACCGCCTATTACGACAAGCATGCAGCCTCAGACAGCCCCGCCATGCGCGGCGCAGATCCGGCCATCGTTTTGGTTCCTGGGGTCGGAATGTTCAGTTACGGTGCCACGAAACAGGTCGCTCGCGTGGCCGGGGAATTCTATCTCAACGCCATCAATGTCATGCGGGGCGCCGAGGCGCTCTCCACCTATAGCCCGATCTCCGACGCAGAAAAATTCCGCATTGAATATTGGGCACTCGAGGAGGCGAAGCTGCAGCGGATACCGAAACCCAAGAGCCACCAAGGCCGGATCGCCCTCGTCACCGGAGCGGCATCGGGCATTGGCAAAGCCATCGCCACACGGCTCGCGGCTGATGGCGCCTGCGTCGTCGTCGCGGACCTCGACCTGGAGAAGGCGCAGGCGGCGGCAGCGGAATTAGGTTCCGTCGATGTGGCCATCGGCGTCGCTGTCGACGTCTCCGACGCCGACGCCGTGAAAGCCGCGGTCGATGCAACGCTGATGGCATTCGGCGGTCTGGATCTTGTCGTGAACAACGCCGGGCTGTCCATTGCGCGCTCATTGCTGGAGACCACTGAGACCGAATGGGATCTGCTCCACAACGTCATGTCCAAGGGATCGTTCCTGGTCTCGCGCGCCGCAGCGAGCGCCCTCATCGAGCAGGGAATGGGCGGCGACATCGTCTATATCTCCTCGAAGAACTCGATCTTCGCTGGCCCGGATAACATCGCATATTCGGCGGCAAAGGCCGACCAGTCACACCAGGTTCGGTTGCTCGCTGCTGAGCTGGGCGGGTATGGAATCCGCGTCAACGGCATCAACCCTGACGGTGTCGTGCGGGGTTCTGGCATCTTCGCGTCGGGCTGGGGCGCTAATCGGGCCAAGACCTACGGCGTCAGTGAAGAGAACCTGGGCCAGTTCTACGCTGACCGAACTATATTGAAACGGGAGGTCATTCCCGAGAACGTCGCTGACGCGGTGTGGGTGCTCACCGGCCCCGCATTGAGCCGGACGACGGGTGTGCATATCCCGGTCGACTCCGGCGTCGCCGCCGCGTTCCTGCGATGACCCGATGACCCGCGCAGCTGTCGCCGCAATCGATCTCGGCGCGACCAGTGGACGTGTCGTGGTCGGTCGCTTCGACGCTGACACTGTGCGCCTAGACGTAGTCGAGCGATTCTTGAACAACCCCGTGCGCTGCTGGGAGGGAACAACAGACGGGCTGCACTGGAACGTGCTCGAACTGTTTCGTTCAGCCCTGATCGGCCTCCGCAAAGCAGTGATTGATGAGCCTGATCTGCGCAGCATCGGAATTGATGCCTGGGGGCTCGACTATGGGTTGTTGCGTGGCGGTGCGCTGCTCGGCAATCCCTACTCGCACCGCGACGAGCGCACACTCGAGGGCGTGCGGGCGACCCATGAGCTCGTCTCGCAGAAGGAACTGTATGCCGCCAGCGGTATGCAGTTCATGCCGATAAACACCGTCTATCAGTTCACCGCCGACCGGCTTGCCGGACGGGTGCAAGCTGGCGATACAGCCCTGTTGATACCCGATCTCATGGGGTATTGGCTGACTGGCGTGCCTGTCGCCGAGCACACCAACGCCTCGACGACGGGTTTGCTGGACATACACACGCGAGGTTGGTCGACCAAGCTGGCGAACAGCCTCGGCTTCACAGCGAGCCTGTTCCCGCAGTTGGTCGAACCTGGAACGACGCTCGGCCTACTGCTGCCGACCGTGCAAGCCGAGGTTGGCGGGCAGATCCCCGTTGTCACCGTGGGGTCGCACGACACGGCCTCAGCCGTGGTCGGAGTGCCTGCCCGGGGCGATGAATTCGCCTACGTCTCGTGCGGTACCTGGGCGCTCGCCGGGGTCGAACTGGAAATGCCCGTGCTCAGCGAGGCGGCCCGCGTCGCCAATTTCACTAACGAAAGCGGACTGGACGGTCGCATCCGCTTTCTGCAGAACATCACGGGACTCTGGCTGCAGTCGGAGAGCATCCGCACGTGGGAGCGGGCGGGACTTCAGATCGACCTTCCTGCACTCATCCGTGAGGCCGCGGCCCTACCGCGCGGTTCGGTGTTCGATGCCAACGATCCGCGCCTGCTCACGCCTGGCGACATGCCCGCGCGCATTGCGCAGTGCTGCCTCGAGGCCAATCAGCCTGTGCCGCACACTCTGGCGGAGGTCACGCGCGCAATTTGCGAGAGCCTGGCCGAGGCGTTTGCACACACCGTTCGCACCGCTTCGGAGCTGTCGGGCAAGACCGTGAGGGTCATCCACATCGTTGGCGGCGGATCGCAAAACGCCCTCCTGTGCCAGTTGACCGCCGACCGCAGTGGACTGCCCGTGATCGCTGGTCCGGTCGAGGCAACCGCCTTCGGAAACGTGCTCGTGCAGGCGCGCACCGGGCGGCTCATCTCGGGCAGCCTCGAGGCGATGCGGGCCGTCATAACCCGGTCGGTGACGCTGCAGCATTACGCGCCGCGCGGGTGACATCGCGCCGGAATACGCCCGCACGGGAGGGGGTTGATCAAGCGTTTCTGGTGCACCGGCATATTCCGTCTGTCAGACTCGGCGTTAATCGCACGACGCGACCACCGAACTGAATGGATCCCATGAGCAAGCACCTTGTTGTTGGAGCCGGCCTCATCGGCCGCCCCCTGGCCGAACGCCTCGCAGCGCGCGGCGACACCGTGACCATTGCCACCCGCTCGGGCTCGGCCGCCGCAGGCGCGACTGCTCTGGTACTGGATGCGAGTGATCCGGCAGCTTTTACGCACGCCGCAGCTAATGCTTCCACCATCTTTCTCTGCACGAATCCGCCCTATACCGATTGGGCTGCACAATGGCCGCCCATCTACGAGGCGGTGATTGCCGCCGCATCCGCTACCGGTGCCAGGATCGTCGTGATGGGTAACCTGTATTCCTATGGGTCACCGACCGGCGCCATGACCGAACACTCGAGCGAAACGACCACCGAAGCCAAGGGACTCATTCGCCGCGAAGGTTGGGCAAAGTTGCGCGCCGCGCATGACGCCGGCCACATTCGTGCTGTCGAGGTGCGGGCCAGTGACTACTTCGGGCCTGGGGCCACCGGCACCGCGCACCTGGGCGAAGCGTTTTTCACCGCTGTTCTTCGCTCAAAGACGGCTCATGTCGTGGGTAAGCCGCACCTCGCGCACAGCTGGAGCTACCTGCCCGACATCGTGACCACGCTCATCGCCGCGGCAGACTACACCGGCGACTGGGGCCGAATCTGGCACGTTCCGAGCGGTACCGTCAGCCGTGTCGACATCGTGGGGCAACTCAATGCGCACTACGGCACACGGGGAAAAGTCACCGGCTATCCGCAGCTGTTGCTGCGGTCCCTCGGGGTGGCCAATCCGATGATGCACGAAGTGTGGGCGTCGAGTTACCAGTTCGTGGTGCCGTTCGTGATTGATGCGACCGAGACCGAGCGTGAACTCGGTGTCGCCGCCACGTCGTGGAACGAGGCACTCATCGCCACCGCGGAGAGCTACCGCAGCCAGATCTGATCGAGGCGCTTCTGCAGCCGGTGCCTCAGCTCACGTGTACGTGCGGGCGCCGTTTGGCGTTCGGCTCCGACTCACGCAACACTTCGCGGGTCACCGGTGCGATCTCGCCCTGGCCGGTGACGAGGAACTTGAACATATTCGAGATGGGGTTGTTCTGGGTCCACTCAAAATAGATTTCCGGGATGATGCCGGTCTGGTCACGAATCTCCAGAAGCACGGCCGCAATCGTGTTCGGCACATTGCCGCTGGTCACTTGGAGAACCCGGTAGCCGTGTTTGGCCACGCCGCTCACGACGAGATCTTCCTCAAAGTCCGACGAGTCTGAGGGGAGCACTTCGAGAAAGATGATCGGTGAGCCGGTCGGTATATTGCCGAATCGGCGTTCGTCGCGGCTCTTATCACGGTACTCGGTTTCGGTGTCTTCGTCGGGCTCGTGGGAGATGATTCGCACGACGTCGTAGTCCTCGGCGTCGCCCGTGACGAAATCGAGGGCCGAGGAATCCAAAGTGATCGACGTCGCCCTGAGTTGGAACGACCGACGCACGCGCGAGACGAGGGAAGTCACCATGATGCCCACGATGAACAGGGCGGCGATGCGCACGCCGTCGGGGCGTTCGACGATGTTCGCGATGGTCGTGTACGCCATGATCGCGGCGATTATGCCGAAACCAATGGTCGGCCAGCGTTGCCGTCTTTTGCGGGCGGACAGGGTGACCGCGACGGATGCCGACGTCATCAGCACGAGCACGCCCGTTGCGTAGGCACCGCCCTGGGCGTCGACGCTGGCCTGGAAAGCAATCGTGATCACGAAGGCGATCCCGATGAAAACCAGTACGAGCGGGCGCACGGCCCGGGCCCATTGCGGTGCCATGCCGTACCGCGGCAAGTACCGAGGCACGAGGTTAAGCAGACCGGCCATAGCGGATGCCCCAGCAAACCAGAGGATGCAGATGGTGCTGATGTCGTAGACGGTGCCGAATGCGTTACCGAGGTATTCGTGGGCGAGATAGGCCAGGGCGCGACCGTTGGCGGGGCCGCCGGGCTGGAAGGCGGCCTGCGGGATCAGAAACGTGGTGACCAGGCTCGACGTGATCAGGAAACCGCTCATGATCAGTGCCGCTGTGGTGAGCAGCCGTTTCGTACCGCGAATCCGGCCGACGGGATTGTCGTCACTGTCGGTCGGGCTTCCCGTAACCTGCGGCATCACGGCCACACCGGTCTCGAAGCCGGACAGGCCCAAGGCCAACTTGGGAAACACGAGCAGTGCGATCCCCACCATGACGAGCGGATTACCGTGCTGCACGGTGAGCGCCGCCCACCAATCCGTGATGACCACGCTATTCGTCGCCACGTGCTCAATCGCAACCATGATGACGATCAGGTTGAGAATGAGGTAGACCGCAACAAGAACCACGGCGATGCTGATTGCTTCCCGAAAGCCGCGAAGGAAGACAATTCCAAGCAGGGCGATGATGAACAACGTGATCGGTACTTCCTGACCGTGAAACCAGGTTGGCGTGAACGGATTCTCGACTGCGTGAGCCGTGGCATCCGCTGCAGACAAGGTAATCGTGATCATGAAGTCCGTGGCCGCGAACCCGAGCAGAACCAGCACGAACAGCTTGCCCGACCACCACGGCAGCAGCTTCTCCAACATATGGATGGAACCGGATCCCCGAAAACTCTCTGCAGCCACCCGCCGATACACGGGCAAGGCGCCGAACAGTGTCAGGGCGACCAGAACGATGGTAGCAATCGGTGATAGCAGTCCGGCGGCGAGGGCCGCGATCGCCGGCTGATATCCGAGCGTCGAGAAGTAGTCGACACCGGTCAGGCACATCACACGCCACCATGGCTGCGTCTTTTCGGCCGTGGCCGCGTGCGGTCCCACCCGCGATCCCTGACGGTCCCCGGTGTCTTGCAATAGCCAAGCTTTGACACTTTTGGCCGAAGCCCGCGATATGGTCACGAGCACACCCTACGCCCTCGCAAACTACCGCAAGAATTGCTTTCACTTTCATTTACTGCACGCTTCTCGCTGCGGCCGAACAAGGGGGCAAGCCGCCATCTGGTGACCCCTACTCGACCTGTACGCGACGTTTGCGGTTGCGTGGTTGTGAGCGCGAGAGAGGACCACCGCAAAGATCAGGAAGACGGCTGTGCTCAGCCATCCGCTTATCTCTCCCAGCTGCGGAATTACGAGCAGCCCGCTCACTCCCAGCAGAATCAGCACCCCGGCCAAAACTGCGAACAACCGCATGCCATAAAGCAAGATGAAGACGAGGTAGTGCCCGCCAACGAAGAAGAGCTCAGCCGGAAAGAAGGGTACGGGCTCATAGCTCCCGAGGGCGACGGCAATCAGCAAGCCGAGGGGCACGGTAAACGCGCACTGCATCGCCAATGCCGCCGAAGAAGAGCGCAGCCATACCGCCAGCAACGGAGCCCCAAGTGAACACCGCGCTCGCCGCCGCCCAGATGACCGCGGACACCAATGGTCCAGGGAAGCCGGCACGATAGATTCGTCGAACATCGGCCTGTGCTTGTGAAATGTCCATGACATCCACCGTGATCGAGCCGAAGAGCGAGTCGCACACTCGTCAGAGCCCACTTCGATCATGGCGCACCAGTCGCGACAGGACCAATCAGAGCCGCGTTGCGACGCTGTGTCAGAGCGCGCGAGTAGCTTCAGCAGCAGTCTTCGTGCTCGACGTCGCGTTCCCCGGTGAGCGCAGCCACGGGCACTTTGCAGGCGTCGCCACGCCAGGCCTCGAAGCCTTCCCGAACGGCGAAGACCACGATCACGAGGGCTGCAACCGAGTCCGCCCACGCCCAACCAAAGAGCGTGTTCAAAAGTAGCCCGACCAGCAGGGCTGCGGAAAGATAGGAGCAGATCAGGGTTTGTTTCGAGTCAGCGACCGCCGAAGCAGAGCCCAACTCATGGCCGGCGCGACGCTCGGCGAAGCTCAGAAAGGGCATCACCAGTAGGCTGACCGCTGCCAGCACAATGCCGACCGTGCTGTGCTCCGCTTCGCGAACGCCGAAGAGGGACAGGCCGGCATCCACAATCACATACGCGGCGAGAGCGAAGAACGCCCACGCGATGACTCGCAGCGCGGTCTTTTCTCGCTTCTCCGGATCAGGCGCTGCGAACTGCCAAGCGACAGCGGCAGCGGAGAGGACCTCCACGATGGAGTCCAGGCCAAACCCGATGAGGGCGGCTGACGATGCCACGCTGCCGGCCGCGATCGCAATGATGGCTTCGATGACGTTGTAGCCAATGGTCGCCGCGACGATCCACCGAATCCGGCGGCGGAGAACCTGCGTTCGGTCAGGCTGGATCGCAACAACTCGGTCATTGCTGGAGAGGCTCATGCGTCGTTCCCGCAGCACAGCGGTACGTCGCAGTCCTCATCGACGCAGCCGACACCGTCATCGATAGCGAGCACCACATCCATCAGGGCGATTAGCGCCCTGGTCACGTGAGGATCCGCGATCTCATAGCGAGTCGAGCGTCCCTCCGGAACGACGGCCACGATTCCGCAGCCTCTGAGGCACGCCAGGTGGTTGGATACGTTCGACCGCGACAACTGCAGCTCGCGCGCCAACGCACCCGGAAACCCCGGGCGTTCGAGCAAGGAGAACAGGATTCGAGACCTGGTGGGATCGGCCATCGCTCGACCCAACCGGTTCATCACGTCAACCCGCGAGGCAATAGTCAGCATCCACTGACATTACAGCAGGGGCTGACCAATCACCACGGTCCTGCCAACGCAGTGTCAATTAGTACTGATCGTGCCCGATTGGATCGGCCCGGAGGCGGAGCGCGACCCACAGTCCACATCGGCGGCAGATGTAGGCATTGTCGCTGAGGGCGTGCAGCCTGCGGCGCGGATAGCTGCGACCGCAGCAGGAACAGGTGAGTTCTGGGGTGTTATCCATGAGCCGCGAGCGCTGCCTCAATCTGTTCTTGGGTGGGAGCTCCGGCCATTCCGTTCGGCGTTACATAAATCCGGCAGGCGAGATCGCTGGTGCGGCCATCCGTCGGGAAGAGATCAACACCGTCGACGAGGATCGTTGGCGACCCAGCAAATAGGACTTGCCCGGCTGTCTCGGCGGAATCGATCAGTGTGGATGTGATCACTGTGTTCGAGTGCATCGTGTTGTCGACGGCGCGCTGCAGGCGGATGAGGGCCTGTACCGAGTTCGGACAGCCTGCAATGTAGAGCAGCTCGATTGTTGTCATGGATTCTTTTCCTTTTGAGGGGGCCATCCATATCATCCAACGGATGCGTCGCCTCGCGATACCGCGGATGGACAGAAATCAACGTGGGTACCCAGTATTTTCCGCAGGACAGTCTTTCAGGTCGATGCGAGCTAGTTGTAAATCTCGATGAGGCTCGGGTCGGTCAGCTCAATCTGAGCGACACCTTCGTACAGTGTGATTTGGCCGGAGGTGCACAGGGTCACGCCGCCGTCAATCGGCTCAAGGTCGCCGACGTCCCAAACCACGATCTGAAAACGTTCCGGGTCGGGGTAGTCGCGACCGAGGTTGAAGAACACGTCGTCTTCCGAGTTGCCGCCGCCGGCGAGTGGCCCGCAGACGCGCTGCGTCGAACCGGCGTAGTCCACAGCATGGTTCCAGGGGATCCCGCCGCCAGGCTGCTCTTCCGCGGCCGCGGCAAATGGGAGCGGGGTTGGAGCGCCAGGAGCCGGATCTGCCTGGTAAACCCAGTTTCCGTTGCGGTCCTCGACGCAGCTAAGCTCTACGGCCTTCCGCTGAGCCAGACCGGCCGGTGCCGCGACGAGCGCAGCGCAGGCGGTGGCAGGATCGACCGGCGATGACTCTTCGGTCAACAGTTCAGCCGCGTTGGGCTCGTCATAGGAATAGGAGCCCGAGCTGCAGGCGGTGAGCAGAAGCATCGAAGACAGGGCCGCAGCAGCTGTCAGAGCGGCGATTGGAGCGCGAGGCGATCGGGGCATGGGCAAAGACTAGGGCATCGCCGACGGACGTGTGTGTCCCAGTCCGAATGGGCGTCCAGCGGGCAGCATGCCCCCTTCGGCCGAACACGTCACGAGAAAATCGCGGCCGCTGAACGACTAATACGCGGAGACTCGAACCAAGAACATCACATTCCGAGTCATCTTCATCAAGACTTCGAAGTCGCACAGATTCGGAACTCCCCCGACAACCGGCACGAAAGGGGCACCACGGGCTCACGAGCCTGGGCTAACCTAGCGGGATTCGGACATGACTTCATCGCGACCGCAACTGCCAAAACCCCCCAATTGACCGGAGATTTTTTACAAAGCTGGGGTACCTGGACTCGAACCAAGAACAAATGATAGCCGTCGGGGTGGCCGTGCGCACCTGCATACGGGGCAGACTTCCGCGGAATTCCGCGGTTCTCATGGGGTTTAGTGTACGCGCTGTACGGTGAAATACGGCCTGAATCTGGTCAGATTTTGGGGTTTATGGTTAGTTTCTGGTCATGGGCCGTACCTTTACGTGACCGGGCGCACGTTGGCGTCAGGCTCGCCAACAATGTCGCGCGCGTATCCGGTATTGCCCGGAACCCCTGGGAAGGCCTCGACCCCGCAACTCTGACCGCTTAGAGCGATCACTTCGATAACAGGCGAAGGCCCGTTACCTTGCCACTTCCCTATCCAAGCCGCGACACGACCGCCTTGATCAGTGGCCAGACACGCTCCACGGACTTGTGATTCACCCTTTCCGCGGAGGAATGCAGGGCCTGAAGCTCGGTGCCGATCGAGATGATATCGGAGACGGGCACCCGCCGACTAAACATGCCGAGCTCGAGAGAACACTGGGACACCTCGACGTTTGGCTCTGTGCCGAGCACGTCACGGTAGGCCTCCGATGCCGTCCGAAGGAGTTCCGATTGCGGACGATACGGGAACTCCGGAGCGTCGAGGCCGTAGAGTTCGCACACGACACCACCACCGGCGAGCGCCACGAGCGCCTGTACTCGCTCGATCAACTCGTGTTTCCGCGAGGTGAGGGCCGACGTCACCGTCGACATCACACGTGCACCTTCGGGAGTCGGCCGCAACGTTCCCACGTTGTTGGACGTCTCTACACGACCGGGCACGTGCAGATTCCAGCTGACCACCCCGTGAGGAATCAGCCGCAAAACAGACATGAGACGAAGCCCCGCGGCGTGTGAAAACGCGATGTCGGGACGGTGGGCATCTTTCAGCTCGACGCGAATCGCCGGGTCGGAAATCTGGTACTCACTCTTGAGAGCTGCATCCAGCTCGGCGATGAGCGCCTCGATCGAATCGAGGTGTATGTCCTCGAAAACGATGACAGCGGATGCATCGGCCGGGATGGCACTATTCTGAGCACCTCCGAAGGGGGTGGCGATGCGCAGGTCGTACGTGGCGGCCAACCGGTGCACCGCGCGGGCCAGCACCTGCAGAGCGTTCGCGCGCTCCAGCTGAATGTCGAATTCGCAGTGACCGCCATTGAGCCCACGCACCTCCAGCGACCGCGCAGTGGTCAAGGCATCCGGTGTTCGTTCAAACTCGCCCGGAACATCAACCGTGAACGTCACGTCCCCGCTGCACCCCGCCAGAATCTCTTCATCGGTAATCCAGTTGAAGTCGATCATGCGGCGCCCAGTGAGTTGCGCAACGTCGAACTGTCCGGCACCCACCTTCCCCTTCTCTTCCATGGCGGTGAGGACCGCTTCCAGCGGCGGATGAGGAATGTCCTTCGATTCCAGCAGCGCGAGAATGTAGGACACTCCTATTCCGTTGTCCGCCCCCAAAGATGTTCCTGCCGCCGAGATGTACTCGCCGTCCACGACGAGGCTCAGTGGTTGGTTCACAAAGTCGAATTCGACACCTTCGGCTTTTTCGCAGACCATATCCAGGTGGCCGTGCAGGATCAGGGGCTCGGCATTTTCAAGGCCACCCTGACCGGGCTTGCGCACGAGAACGCAGTGCAGGTCATCCTTGAATGCCTCCAGTCCACAGGAGCGCGCAAAATCCACGACCCACGTGGCGACCTGTTCCTCGTTCCCCGATCCTCTCGGGATGCTGGTGAGCACTTCAAAGAATCGTAAGACCTCGCGGGGTTCGAGGTCGTCGAGCACTCCAGAGTTGGTGGTTTCCATAATGTCCGCGGCAGGCATGTTTCCCTCTCTTGTACTACTTGACAATGCTTGATTTGTTGCGCGACATGGTGAGGGCAACCACTGCGATGATGACCGCGCCGTAGACCAAGCTCTGTGCTTGGGCGTCAATACCGACCGCAGTCGTCGCGATGGGAACGAGGGCAACGGTCAGCGCTCCGAAGATCACCGTGAGCGGATTCACTACGCCCCCGGAAATCGACGTCCCTCCGATCAGCGCTGCGGCGATGGCGGGAAGCAGCAGGTCGCTTCCTAGGCCGGTGGGCGACGCGGATCCCGCCTGCGCGATGATCGCGATGCCGGCGAGTCCAGCCGCGAACCCCGAGAGAGCGAAGGCCAGCACCTTGAGCGAGCGCGTTCGAACGGCCGAGAAGATCGCGGCGGACTCGTTCTTTCCGATGGCCGTCATTCCTCGGCCGATGCGGGTGTAGCGCAGGAGTACCCAAAGAGCGACCGCCAGTAGCACGCCCATCCAGAACGTCATCGGCACATTTGCGATTCCGCTTTCGTACAACGAACGAACGCTCTCCCCGTTGCTAGAGACATAGACGGTCGTGCGGCCGCTGGCTACGAGCGCGATGGCTTGAAAAATTCCCAGCGTGCCGAGTGTCAGCGCAAAGGACGGCACCTGCGCGTAGGCGAGGATTAGGCCGTTCACGGCTCCGAAGGCGGTGGTGGCAAGGAGAACGATCAGTGGCGATAGACCCGCTACGGGCCCGAGCGTGAGAGCAAGCAAGATTGCACCCAGCAGGCCAATCGCGGCATTCGACAAGTCGATCGACCCGACATTGAGCACCATTGCCTGCCCGAGTGCTAGCAAAAGGATGGGGGCCGACGACGACGCGATTATTGCTAATCCTCCTCCCCCGATGAAAGCTGGCGTGAGGATCGCAACGACGACGAGAATCGCAAGAAAGATGACGATCGGGCCAATCGCATGCCAGCCTCCGAGGCGCTTCACGGACGGCAACTTACCGCGGGCGGGGATGAGGACGGGTACGGCAATCTTCGTTGCCTCGTTATCAATCTTGGACATCAGAGCATCCTTTCGAGCAGGTCCAGAGTCGCGGGATTATCGTGACCGAGGTCGAAGACCCCCGAGATCCGACCGTCCCGCATCACCACGATGTCATCGGCGATATCTAACGCCTCATCGATCGTGTC
This sequence comes from Cryobacterium flavum, assembly GCF_900103805.1. GTDB lineage: Bacteria > Actinomycetota > Actinomycetes > Actinomycetales > Microbacteriaceae > Cryobacterium > Cryobacterium flavum. The sequence goes on from NZ_FNIB01000008.1 coordinate 194,532, forward strand.
GGGTATGAGAATAATTGCGGTGCCGCCATCGCACACCGACCGGATCTGCGCGTTGACTGTCTCCGCCGCACCCGGGTCGAGGCCTCGGAGCGGGTGGTCTAGCACGAGTGCCTTCAAATTTGAAGAGTTCAGCCACTTGGCGAGGACGACCTTCTGCTGGTTGCCGCCTGAAAAGTCTTGCAACATGTGCAGGGGCTCCCGAGGCCGAATGTCCAGCTTCTCAAACCACATCCGTGCCAAAGACAGCCTGCGTCGGGGAAGCTCGAACGGCCCAACGGCCGCGGAGCCGGGATGCGTGAGCGTGATGTTTTGATCCGCTGGCATTTCCCCCACCATTCCCTCAGTCTTGCGCTCCGCAGGCACGTAGCCGACCCCCAGGTCGACGGCACGTTTGATGGACAGCTGGTGCCCGGAGTATCCCGCGATCGAGACCGATCCGGAGTCAAAGCCTTCGGCCCCGAAGACCGCTCGCACCACGGACTCGCGGCCTGAGCCGCTGGTACCCAGAATGGCCAGGACTCGGCCGGGGTAGGCATCGATCGATACATCCGCATAGGATCCTGCCCGGGTGAGGTCGTGGATCGAGATGATTGGGCTGCTCGTCGCCTCAATACTCCGCCGGTTTCGAACAGCAGCGTGGGTCTCCCGACCAACCATGAGGCGAAAGAGTTCCTCTTCGGTAACGTCATCGACGGGGCGGTCGGCGATCAATTCACCATCGCGCATGACGACCACCCTGTCGCAGATGCGCATGACCTCGTCGAGTCGGTGCGAGACGAAGATAACCGAGCCGATGTCGCGAAGCTTGGAGATTTCCCTCTCCAAGATCGCGGTCTCCGTCCTTTCTAGGATTGCAGTTGGTTCATCGAGGATCACGAGAGGCGTCGTGTGGCTGGCGGCACTTACCCGGATCGCCCGCGCAATCTCGACCATCTGGCGATCAACGAACGACAGGTCGCTTACTCGTGTCTTCGGATTCAAGTGCGATCCGATGAGGTCGAGAGCCTGTGCTGCGTCCGCGTACAAGCGTCGCCAGTTGTACAGCCCTAGCCGATTGACACCGCCCCGGCCCATTGGTGTGTTGACCTCGATGTTTTCGGCGATTGTGAGGTTTGTGAAGAGAGATTGCTCCTGGTGAACGACCCCGATCCCCGCGCGCAGGGCATCGGCTGGTCCGCGGAACTGAACTTCCCGTCCGTTTACGGCGATTGTTCCTTCGTCGTGGCGATAGTTGCCCGAGAGCATCTTCAGCAGCGTTGACTTGCCCGCGCCATTCTCTCCAATGAGGCCGATGACCTCACCCGATTGAATATTAAGCGACACTTTGCGAACGGCACGATTCGATCCGAAGCTCTTGGAGACGCTGTCGAGGCGAAGCACTGCGGGAGTTGTGGTCACGTCGTTCACTTTGCCACCTGCAATCTGTCGCGCTGCGACCACGCGGCGAACACGATAGCGGCGACCAGGATCGCGCCGGTAACTGCCGACTGATAACTCGACTCAACGCCGGAGAGTATGAGTCCGTTGTTCAGGATCGTCAGCAGGAATACGCCCAATACGGTGCGCAGTATCCCCCCTTTTCCACCGCCGAGATGCGTGCCTCCGATGACAACCGCAGGAATGACGATGAAGAGCACTCCGGAGCCGACGGTCGGTGACCCGATGTCGAGTTGAACAGTGGCCAGGATGCCGCCGAGACCGCTCAGAAGCGCGGCAATGGCGAAGACGGCAACCTTTACGCGGAAAGCCGGAAGGCCCGCCGAGCGCACGATCGTTTCGCTGTTTCCAATGGCGAGGGTCACCCGGCCGATCCGGGTACTGCGTAGAACGAATATGCCGAGGCCGATGACGAGCAGCGCCACCCAGAAGGAGTTCGGAAGCCCGAAACTAATTCGCGAGGTCCAGCCCTTCAACCCCTCATCTTCAAGACGAGGGAGAAGGTCGGTTCCATAGAGCATGGTGGCGATTCCGAGGCCGACATACCACATTCCCAGAGTAACGATGAATGAGGGAACCTTCAGCGCGGTGAAGATGAGGCCGCTGGCGACACCGATCACAAGAGCTACGCCGAGCGCTATGACCCAAGCCCATGGCCCCAAGTCCGCTCCCCCCCGCGAGTTGGCGCTGAGAAGGATCCAAGTCATTCCGGTGGCCCCCATGACTCCCTCCACGGACAAGTCGATGGATCCAAGGAGGATGACCAGGGTCGCTCCCACGGCAACGATCAAGGGGATAGCGGACTGGGTAAGCACATTCTGAAGGTTGGAGGCAGTCAGAAAGCGTTCGTTGAGCAAAGAAAACACACCGATAAGAACGGCCAGAGCTACGAGTAAACTCAGCGGTTCGGCGAGACCGCGGAACCGAGCACGGCGCTCGATGCCGGATTCGCGGATCCTGATCGCAGTGGTGCTTATGCCCCCCGCGACCTGTTCCGCTACAACTTTGTGAACCATGAAAATTCTCCTCGCATATACAGATCTCGTACTGGTGATGCGGCTGTTCCCGGCCATCGTCTGGTGACGAGGGCCGGGAACAGGCCGGCCGCAATGCGCTACGACTTGGGCAAAACCTCGGGGCCACCGCCGCCGACGAGGGTCGCCGGCTCGGTGTCCCACGGGCCAGTCTCGACAAGATTGTCAACGAAATCAGCTGCAGCCGTGTCAGTGTCGTACTTCGCGTAGTCGCCAAGCGTCTCGGGGGTTACGCACTTGATGTCAAAGAAGCTATCCCGCTTGTCCTTGGGCAGTTCGGACGGAACGATCTCGCCGATCGCGGCCTGGTAGGCCGTGTACAGACCGATGGCGGAGGCCATGTAGCCGCGGTGGAAGGTTTCCCCGACAATGGCATTGTTGCCGTAGCCCTCTTTCATTAGTTTTACCGTGTCGGGGTACAGACCGTCAGAGGCGAACTTCACCGAGTTCAGCAAACCGGCGTCATCGAAGGCTTGGAGCGCACCGAGCTGCATACCGTCATCGGCACTCCAGACACCATTGATCTGGTCGCCGTACTTAGCGATCAGGTCCTTTGAATTCTGGTTGGCCAGCTGCGGGTCCCAGTTCGAAGCCTGCTTCTCGAGAATTTTGATGTCAGGGTAGTTTTCACGCATCTCAGCCTCGAAGCCGGCGACACGCGTCGCGCTGGTCGTGCTGTCTTCCACGCCGGGGAACATGATTACGTTGCCCTTGCCCCCAAGTGCATCACCGATTGCCTTGGCATTGCAGCGGCCTGAGTCCACACCAGCGTGCTTCTGGAAGGCCACGAAGTTATCCCCCGCGTCCCAGGGCTCGAAGTTATCGGGTTTGTTCCACCAGATCGATACGTAGCCACCGGCACGCTTCACAGCGTCCACGATGGTCGGGGTGTCCGAGCTCGCTACCGTGTTGACGAACATCACGACCTTCTTGCCCTGCGCCAAGATCGCCTGAATCTTCGAGATTTCAGTCTGCGACGAACCCTGCGAGTCGATGATCTCGAGAGGAATGTCAAGTTTTTTGGAGAGGGCCTTAGCTCCCTCAATGTTGGCGATGAAATAAGGGTTTGTGGTGTTGATGACGGATGCGACGAGGACGAGATCCTCTTTGGCGATCGGCCCCGAGGAACCTGTGGCGGTTCCACCCGCGGTCGACGTGCACCCGGCGAGAGCGAGCGCAGCAACAGCCGCGAAGGCGGCGAGGCGGAGCGCGCCGCGTTTGTTTCTGAGAGACATCTTTGACTCCTTTGTCGTGGGTAAGGCTTGATTTCAAGTCGTTTGCATTTTTATTCAGCAAATAAATTTTGATTCACTGTGAGGATATGGGTACTCGCGCGTGCACGCAAGAGAATTTCGCCGGACGGCCCACACGTGACCGATTCGTTACGATTTGGAACGAGAAAATCGTGCGTCAGCGCAGAGTTCGGAAGAAATCCCGAACGTCGTTCACGTAGATTTCCGGTTCTTCCAAGGGAGCGAAGTGACCGCCGGTGCTGTGGACGCGGTACTGCTGGAGGTTGAAGTACTTCTCCGTCCACGTTTTCGGCGGCTTGTAGATCTCGCCCGGGTAGATCGAGACCGCGGTCGGCACTCCCACGACCGGGAACCGGTTGTGGCTCGGCGTCCACGGGTTGCCCCGGCACTCCCAGTAGTACCGGGACGAGGTCCCACCCGTTCCCGTCAGAAAGTACACCGCGGCGGTCGTGATCAGGTCTTCCTTTGGCCACACACGCTCGAATGACTCTGTGCCGCTGCCACGTTCCGCGAGGCCCCAGAAATAGCGCTTCTCGGTAATCCAGGCCAGCTGGGCCGCAGGCGAGTCGGTGACGAGCGCCGCGAGCGTCTGTGGCTTCGTCAACTGGATCTCACCGTAGCCACTCTCATTCTCGACGAACAACTTGCCACGTTCGAACCAGCCGGATTCGTCGGCGGAGTACTCGCTCGCCGCCGGCAGTCCCAAAAAGGTGTCATACTCGACGCCGTCGGGCTGGTCGGGATGATCCGGAAGATAGTGCGACATCTGCGCGGGAAAATGTGTGTACACCCCGATGACGTCAGATTCGTACTTGTGCCCGTGCTGCTGGGCGATGAGCGCGCCCCAGTCCCCCCCTGCGGTGGCGTAGCGGTCGTACCCCAGAATCTGCTTCATAAGAACGTTCTCGAGATCGGCGGTCTTCCAGAAATTCCACCCTGTCTCCGTCAGCGGAGACGAAAACCCATAGCCAGGCAGGGAGATCAGAACGACATCGAAGGAATCAGACTCCAAACCGCCGAACCTCACCGGATCCGTCAGAGGCTCAATAATTTTTCGTACGTCCCAGAAAGTCCAGGGCCAGCCATGGTGGAGAAGCAGCGGCTTCGGGTTCGGCCCCTTGCCGCGCACATGGATGAAGTGCAGGGGCACGCCCATCACGTCCACCTTGAAGTGTGGGAGTTCGTTCATCTGGCGCTCCACAGCACGCCAATCGTACTCGTTGATCCAATAGTCAATGAGGGTGCGGTGGTAGTCGGTATTGTAGCCGTAGCGCCAGTCTTCGTTCCCAAAATCCTGCGGGAATCGTGTGCGTTTCAGCCTCTCCATCATGTCGTCCAGATCCGCGTCGGGGATGCGGATCTCGTACGGCTGGACATCAAACGAATTCGACAACCTAGAACCTCCTCGTTCTGCGTCGCACGCGTGAAGTATGTTTTTATTCATTGACTGCGTGTATATTCACTTTATATCCCAACCGGGATATATCTGTCAACGAATCGTGCTCGGTCAGAAGAATCAGCGTGTTGCGGCTGCTGGTGGAATCGGTTGGAATCACTGCCGATGACGCCGATCGAGGCCAGCGCGAACGGAAATGTCCGCGGAAGCGCCCCATCAGCGACGTCGCTGCAGTCGAGCTAACGCTCGCGAATCGGAACCAAAAAAATCGTTGTCCGGCTTTTGCCGCACGCCATCGCTGCAGGTGCAATCATCTCGAGAAAGAGAAGTGGACCATGGGCACTGCCCTCGACAAATATGCGGACATGAAGCCCAATTGGGACTACCCGGTCATTATCGAGTCCCACATCAATGGGATCCGTACGAAAGAGATGAACCCCAACACGCCAATTTCCTATGACGAGATTGCGGAAGACGCGATTCGTTGCTGGGAAGCCGGCGCCGGCGCGATCCACGCCCACAACACTAGCTTCGATCTCATGGGCGCAGACGCATACAAGGACTACATGCGCACCTGGGACATGGTGTTGCAAAAACATCCTGACATCACCTGGTACCCGACGACCTGCAATAACCTTCGCCTCAAGGGAGACGAGAACGGGCTTCAACACGTCCCTCTACTGATTGAAAAGGCAAATGTTCGCATTGCCTGCGTCGATACAGGGCTCACCCTGTTCGCTACAGAAACGGATGCCGAGGGCTACCTCGCCGGGCCGGAATTCGGGTTCAACTACGAGCGGGTGGGCAGCCAAATCAAAATGCTGCGCGAGCACGGCACCCCCATGGTCTTCGGCGTCTACGAACCAGGCCACCTTCGCCACGCCATGCACTACGTGAACAAGGGGCTCTCCACACCCGGCTCTATGTGGGATTTCTATCTCATTGGCGATTACGGTCTGACTGCCACAGAACCCATCGGAACGAACGGCATGAAGCCGAGCCTTGAAAGCCTGTACTACTACCTCTGGATGATCGAGGAAGCCAAGGTCAAGCATCCGTGGTACATCTCGATCTGGGGTCAGGGTGCGCTCGACGACACCTCAATCCTCCGGAGGGCGATCGAGCTGGGGGGCCACATCAAAACTGGACTGGAGCTGTTCTATGATCCGGCCCGCAACCCGACAAACCTGGAACTGCTGCAGCAGGCGCAAGAGATCGCTCGGGAGGTCGGCCGACCCATCGCGACCGCGGACGAGGCGAGAGCCCTGTACAACATCCGATGATGCGCAAATGACGAAAATATTTCGCGGAGTCCTCTTCGTTCAAATGTGAGACTAGTTACGTACGCGTTTCGACAATTTGGCTTGCCTGCGGGCGTGCCCATGCCGAGCGTCGTTGTTGGAGCCCGGTCACGAGCTCGTTCACTATTTCATCGAGTGTTCCTCGTACACCCTCATCACGCAGGCTTCCCAGGCTTGCGGGCGACCACTCAAGGTTCATTGCACCGTAGACCGCATCCACGACTGGTCGCAGTCCCTCGGGCTTGTCAAGAACAATGCAGGCGGTGAGGAGCCTGGCCCGGCGCATGGCGCGCTGAGCGATACCTACAACTTTCACTCGCCCTCGGGCATTGACGCTATGGTCACCCGCGCAGTACTCCCCGACGACGGGACCGACTCGAGCGTCGAGGCCGAGGTCGCCCAGCACATCTCGAAAGCAATCGGCGCCCACCTCAAAGGCGGCTATGTGATTACCGTAGAACTCCAAGGGGGCCATGAGATCGATAATCAGGCAGGTCTGATCGTAAGCCACCGCTCGTCCCCCCGCGAGGCGGATCACCGGGTCAAAGCCGAACCTGCGAGCGGCCGCTGAGGCTGCGGCGAATTCGGGCATCAAACTCTCGCGTCGGCTGAATGCCACCGTTGGAATCGGGCGATATGCCCTGATCCGAGCATGAGCATTAACGTCCTGTTGCATCTCGCGGAGCACGCGCAAGGATTCGTCGATGTCGTCTTGTGCCGTGCTGCCGACCCGGCCCAGTGATAATTTCGGAATGCGAGTGTGCAACTGCCGGTTCGCCGTGGTCACGTCGCGCAAGACCATAATTTTGAATCTAGGAACAGGAGATAAATCAATTGTCTGATCAGCTGGCGGATATGCAAGTGCACCATGAGGTGCGTTCTACCACGACCGACTTGGAGGGGCTTGTTTGGGATATTCGATCCGACGAGGTCGTGTACGGGGAGACCATCTTGACGCGGCAGTATCTCTCTCATCGCGGCGCGGTTGCGATCGTTGCCCTGGATGAGGACGATCGTGTTTTGCTGATACGGCAGTATCGCCATCCAATACGTGCACGAGAGTGGGAGCTTCCGGCAGGCATTCTCGACGCTGCCAAAGAAAGTCCCATTTCGGCCGCCCGACGAGAATTGTTGGAAGAAACCGGACTTGCAGCCGCGAATTGGGAGCTGCTGCTGGATTTCTTCCCCACCCCAGGTGGCAGCAACGAAGCAGTCCGCGTCTTTCTCGCACGTGGCCTGGAGACAAAAGCGACCGACTTTCGCCCCACTGGAGAAGAAGTGAATATCGAACTTCGCTGGGTTCCGCTCGACGATGCTGTCACGGCAATTCTTGACCGTAAGACGCAGAACGGAACCCTTGCGGTCGCAGTATTGGCGGCTTTCGCTGCCAAGGTGCGGGGCCGGACGAACGCGACAAGTGCGGACGCTCCGTGGGATCGCCATCCGTCGGCCTCCTTGCACCACTGATTCCCGAAACACTAATCAGTCCAGCCTAGGGAGTTTTGGATATTCTTGCAATTGACGAATGTTGATACACTTGCGTATCTTAGTGAAAGGAAGAGTCATGTCTGCTGATCCGGAACCGCGCCGCTTCATGACCAAGGTTGCGCGTATGTATTACACGCACGGCATCCGGCAGATCGATATCGCGTCGAGCTTGGGCATATCGCAAGCGCGCGTGTCCCGACTGTTACAGGCCGCAGAGCAGGCGAAAATTGTCCGAACGGTTGTTGTCGTCCCCGAGGGCCTGCACGCGGAGATCGAAGAAGATCTGCAAGGGCGTTACGGGTTGTCCCAAGTTCACGTCGTTGAAGCGCTGGATCTGGACGACGAGGGTGGGATCAATCGCGACCTCGGCGAAGCCGCCGCACTCATCCTCTCGGCAATGCAGTTATCGGGCAAAACTATCGGCTTTACTTCGTGGAGCCGGTCACTGCGTTCACTCGTGACCACCCTCGAACCGTCGAAAAAGAGGTCCGACGCCACTCGCATCGTCGAGATGCTCGGGGACGTCGGCCCACCACAGCTGCAGCATGATTCCACCCGTTCCACGCAACGCTTTGCTGACCTAATCGGCGGGACGCCACTGTTCATCCGCGCCCCCGGAGTTCTGTCTTCGGCGGAAGTGCGTGAGGCAATGATTAGCTCCGACGCACACACCCGCGAGGCGATCGCGGCGTTGGATGAATTGGACGTTGCTCTCGTCGGTATCGGTACCTGCAATATCGACGCGCCGCTGGAACCGGGCGGCAACTTTTTCACCGTAGAACAGTTCGAAATGGCCAAATCCCTCGGCGCCGTCGGACAAATCAACCTGAGATTCATCGATGCGGAGGGAATCCCGATCGAGAGTGAGCTTGATTCCCTGGTGATTGGCGTGACCCTGGCCCAGCTTCCCGGCACGGGCGGCCGCTTTGCCGTCGCTGGTGGAAGGTCGAAATACGAGGCAGTGCGGGCAGCGCTTCGCGGTCATTGGATCGACACTCTGGTCACGGATATGGAAACGGCAGAGCGGCTGCTGCAGGAGTGAAGATAGGTGAGCGGCGGCCCGCACCGCGAGCCGCCGCCATCGAATACACGTTGTTACAGCGGCGCTTCCAGTTTCGTCTTCAATGCTCCGAGAAACTCGGCCGCAACCGCTCCATCCAGGGCGCGGTGATCCGAGGTGAGGGTCAGTTCGGCGATGGGACGCCAACTTCCGCCATCCTCAGTCCAAACATGACGGCGGATGGTGGCGCCGACGGCCAGGATGGCAGCCTGGGGCGCGTTGACGATGGCATCGAAGCGGGTCACCCCGAGCATGCCAAGATTCGAAATCGTGAACGTCCCTCCCGTGATGTCGTCGCGCCCCAGCCCGCCGGAACGTGCACGGCCGACGATGTCGCGCCGGCGCTGAGCGATCTCTTCAAGATTCAACTGATCGGCGTTGTGAATAATCGGTACTGTCAGACCCTTGTCCGTGGCGACAGCTATACCCACGTGGGCTCGGGGGAAAGATACGACCGCCTCGCCGTCCACGTGCACGTTCACCGCCGGAACAAAGATCAGAGCGTGCGCGGTCGCACGAACAAGCACATCGGTCACGGTCGCCCCCGGCACGACGATCTTGGCACGCGACGCCTCCGTCATATCAACCTCGACCGTGAGGTGGAAGACGGGCGCTTCCCACGCCGTGACCATGCGCCGCGCCGCGGTGCGACGCATGCCCTTCAGCTCGGTACGCTGGCCCTCGTCGAGATCTAGTGGTTGCGTCATCACGCCCGCGCTTCGGTCAGAACGGCGGTTGTCGAGGCACCGGCACACCCGTACTCGCGCATCTTTGCGATCGTCGCTTCGATCATCTGGCGCTTTCCTTCGGACATGGCGTCTTCGAGCTGGCGGTCACCCTGCGCCCAGGTCTCTTCGATACCGCGGCGAAAGGCATGGCGGAGATCAGTATCGGCGTTCAGCTTGTGCACGCCAGCCGCGATCGCGGCGCTGATATCCGACTCCGGTACTCCCGATGCTCCATGCAGAACGAGGGGAACGCCCGTGACATCCCGAATGCGCTGGATTCGTTCGATGTCCAGGGGCAGTGGGTCACCAGAGGTGATGCCGTGCATCACACCTGCCGAAATCGCTAGGAAATCGACACCGGTTTCCGCGACGAATCTTTCGGCTTCGTCGACGTTGGTGTAGTGCGCTGACCAGTCGATTCCGTTGGATGCATCGGGAATGCTGCCCAGTTCCGCTTCTACTGGAACGCCGAATGAATGTGCAACCTGAACGACGTAGCGCGTAGTTTTCAAGTTCTCTTCGAACGGCAAGTGCGAGCCGTCAAACATGATCGAGTCAAATCCAAGACGCAGGGCTTCGAAGACCTCGTCGTACGTACCGTGATCGAGGTGGATGACCGCATCCGCGCCTGTACCGTCGAGTTCACGACGGGTCATGCGGTACGCAGCCTCAAGACCCATGTGAGGAACAATCGCCCGCCCAACTTGCAGGAACACTGGGGATTGAGCGCGAATTGACGCTTCGATCAGCGCTTGCGTGGTCTCAGGGTTGTGCATATTGAAACCACCTACTGCATAGCCACCTGCTCGGGCGCGGGCAACATAGTTTTCGGCTGTCTTCGTGGTCATCATGATCCTCTCGATTGGTTCAGTTGTTAGACCAGCACGTCAGTGTGCGGCCAGTACCGGGACGGAATCTGGGACCGTCCCGTTGGTTGGGTAAGGCGGTGCCGGCGGCATCATGCGCGCGGATCGCACGGCGGACTGCCAACCGCCGTAGAGCTGGTCGCGTCGGTCGCTGCTCATGCGGGGCTCGAACACGCGCTCCACGCGCCACGTGTCGCGCACGAGATCTTGTGCGTTCCACAGACCCACCTCTGCTCCGGCAATATAGGCGACTCCGAGAGCGGTGCGTTCGAGGCCCTCCGGCCGAACGACCGGCATGCCAAGGATGTCGGCTTGGAACTGGCACAGAAAGTTGTTGCAAACCGCTTTTCCGTCTACCTTCAGCGACGTCACGCTCATACCGCCGGCACGCAAGGCATCAAGGTTGTCGCGCGTCTGGTACGCCATGGCTTCGAGCGCCGCGCGAACAATCTGGTCGATGCCCGTGTCAAGAGTCAATCCAAAAATTGAGGCTCGGACGTCCTTGTCCCAGTAAGGGTCGCAGAGGCCGGCGAACGCGGGAACAAAGTAGACGCCCTGGGTGTCTGTGACCCGTTCTGCGATGCGCTCCATCTCCGCTACGGATCCAACAGCCCGCATCTTGTCACGCAGCCAATGAAGCGTCTGCCCGCTGTGGAATACCACCCCTTCGACTTCGTAGCTGGTGAGCTCGGGAATGTTCATCGCCACGCTGGTAGTCATTCCGGGGAGAAGGAGTGGGCTGCTCCCGACGTTGGCGACGAGCACGCCAGCGGTTCCAAACGTGTTCTTGACTGAGCCCTCGTCGAAACATCCCTGCCCAAAAAGTCCAGCCTGCTGATCAGCGATGATTGCTTGGATGGGTATGTGATGGCCGATGCCGCCGGGCAGAATGCTGGGGTCAAGGTATCCGAAGTGCGAATTGGAAGATCGCACCTCGGGGAGTAGCTCCTGCGGGATTCCGTACACGTCGCAAAGTCGGTCGTCCCACACAAGTTCATTAATGTTGAGCAATGCCGTGCGCGACGCCGATGTCGCATCGGTGACGTGCTCACGCCCGCCGGTGAGGTTCCAGACAAGCCAGGTGTCGACTGTTCCGGCAGCGTAGTCGCCCGTGCCTGCAAGCGCTTTGAGTCCCGGGATATTCTCGATGAACCAGGCCAGTTTAGGGGCGGAAAAAAACGAGTCGTTCCTAAGCCCGGTGAGCGTGCGGATTTCGGCGTCGAGCCCCATGTCGGACCAGCGCTGCACGATCTCATCGGTCTGATGTGAAGACCACATGATCGCATTGTGCACGGGGATGGAGGTGGATCGATTCCAGATCAAACAGGTTTCCCGGTGAGTGGTCACCCCGACCGTTGCAATATCGCGCGCCGTCAGCCCCGACCGATCCATAACCTCGTCGATCGCTGCCCGCATCGCAGTCCACAGCTGGGCCGGGTCAAGCTCGACCCAGCCGTGGTTGGGGAAAAGGGGCGTGAGCGAATTTGATGCCTCCGCGACGATCCGCCCGTCTGTATCAACGAGTACCGCCCTCGCGCTGCTCGACCCTTCATCGAGCGCGAGGACATAGCGGCCCGTCATAGGTCTGCCCGGCCGCCCTGGAGGCCGACATCACCGACGGTCAACCCACTTTGCCGTTCACCGGATGTCGCGCGACCCGGAATTTGCGCTGTGGGTCGGCCGGGGACGGCTAGGTGGCCGAGCCACTCAACGTAGCCGTCGATCTCTTCCTGGATACGGTTTTCATCCCAGCCGTTGATCGCCGCCATGATCTCCGCGATCCGCTCGACGCTCTGGATGCCGTGATCGGGTTCAAACGCCAGCAGAAGACGTCGTGCCATAACGTCTGTGAGAGTTCGGGCGAATTCTTCATGGATGGCGAAAACCACTTCAGCGGCCAGAGCCCCCGACTTTTTGTCGACGATTTCAGCGAGACTGGCATCGTCACTCACCAGAGCCACGATGTTCGCTGCCCGCACTCCGTACAGAGCGAGGAGGCGCTTCGCCACTAGTGGCGGCACAGCGCCGTTCGCAATGAACGCCTTCGAGAAGGCCTCATAGTTTGCTACTCGAGCACCAGGAAGGGGACTCGTCAGCGTAATTGTTTTGATCTTCTTAGCACCGAGGCTGCGAAGCGCTAAGTCAACGGCGTCCTCAGAGAGCTGTCGGAACGTCGTGAGCTTTCCGCCGATGACGGAGAAGAGGCCTTCGACGCCGTCTTTAGCGTGGTCGTGGATGATGTGACTCCGCGGAATCTTCCATTCGGGCACACCAGGCGCGTAGGGAAGTGGTCGCACTCCGCTATACGTGTAAAGAACATCGTCGGTGGTGAGTTTCGCGCCCGGCACGAGGGTGTTGACCTCGTTGAGAAGGTAGTCAATCTCCGACTGTTCTGCGCGAGCAGAGTCCGGTTCCTCGTTGTAGAGGTTGTCGGTGCAGCCGATGAGGTATCTATCCATCCACGGTATGACGAGGACCAGACGGCCATCCGCCTGCGACTCGTAGTACACGACGTCGCGAGGCGCCCCCGGGAACGGGGCTACGACAATATGGCTGCCCTTCGAGCCGCCGATGAATCGGGGTGAATTGACTCCCCCAAAGTCGGCCAGCAGGCGGTCGACCCACGGGCCTGCAGCGTTCATGACCACGCGTCCGCGCACGGAATGACGTTCTCCCGTGATGGAATCGGTGTACTCAACGCCGGTCACTCGAGCATCGGACTTCAACAGCCCATCGACGCGGGAGTGGGTGACGATGTCGGCCCCGTCACTCTTTGCTGCTACCGCGAGTTCAACACAGAGGCGCTCAGCGTATTCAACCTGCCCGTCGATAAATACCGCGGAACCTGTGAGTCCGGCAGGCTCCATCCCGGTGAAGCGGGACAGCACCGCGCCCTTCGTCAGAATACTGTGATTGGGTTGCTTCTTGTCCCACGAGAGGGCGTCGTAAGCGATCATGCCGAGACGGATCAACCACGACGGCCGCTTGTTGCGGGCGTAGAAAGGCATGAGAAGCGGCACAGGCTTCACGAGGTGCGGAGCGAGCTTGAAGAGACGCTCGCGCTCCTTCAGGGATTCACGAACCAGGGCGAAGTCCTTATGCTCCAGGTATCGAAGACCACCGTGAATGAGTCGCCCCGACCACGCGGACACACCGCTGCATATGTCTTCCTGGTCGATGACAATGGTTCGCAAGCCTCGCGCAGCCGCATCGCGCGCTATGCCGAGTCCATTGATACCGGCCCCTACGACGACGAGGTCATACGGTGCGCGGGTATCGCCGGCGTTCACTAAAGATGAGCTCATGGCTCCTCCTGCTTCGTTGTTTTCGTTGAGGCTCGCGTTTAGTCGGTTTCGATCACGGCAAGAATGGTGCGGACCTCCACTGAGGCACCCTCCTCGACCAAGATCTCAACCAGGGTTCCCGTGGCAGGTGACTCGAGGGTTTCCTCAACCTTCTCCGCCTCAACCTCCGCCAACGGTTCGTCTTCATCGACGTGGTCGCCCACCTTCTTGAGCCACTCGACGATTGCCCCTTCACTCATTCCCATTCCCCACTGGGGAAGCAACACATCTATACGCGCCATTTGATTCCTCTTTCGTTATTAAACTGCGGCTGCGACCGGCTGAAGCGCCGGCAGATCGACGACGCGCCGGATGGCGGCCGCAATGGTGGCCTTTGTCGGGTACATCTGCTTTTCGAGCGAGGGGCTAAAGGGAATTTGCATGTCCGGTGCCGTAACACGAACGATCGGGGCTTTAAGCGAATCAAAGATTTCTTCCGCGACGAGCGCACTGATCTCTGCCGCTGCACCGCAGGTACGGTGCGCCGGCTCGGCTACGACCAGGCGACCTGTCTTTGCCACCGACCGCAAAATGGCATCACGGTCGAGTGGAACGAGCGTTCGTGGATCAATGACCTCAACGGACACTCCTTCCTTTGCGAGTTCTTCCGCTGCAGCCACTGCCTCCGGCACGGAGCTCGAGATAGCGACGACGGTGACATCCGTTCCTACTCGCGCCGTGCGTGCGACGCCAAGCGGAACCCAAAACTCGTTCTCGTCTACATCCTCTTTCGAGCTCCACAGGAGGCAGGCCTCGAAGCTGAGGATCGGGTCGTCGGAATCGACCGCGGAGCGGAGCAGCCCTTTTGCGTCTGCGGGCGTGGCGGGGGCAATGATCTTCAGGCCGGGGACGTTCATGAACATCGGATACGGACGGTCCGAGTGGTGCGCGCCGGTGTTCAGTCCATAGAACATGGCGGAGCGGAAGACCACGGGCATCGAGGCCTGGCCGCCGAACATGTACCGGTTTTTCGCCACTTGGTTCACGAACTGGTCCATGGCCATGTAGAGGAAGCTCGAGTAGGAGAGGTCGACTATCGGGCGTAGCCCGGTCATCGCAGCACCAGCGGCCGCGCCGACTATGCCCTCCTCGGAGATCGGGGTGTTGCGAATGCGGTTCTTGCCGTACCGCTGAAGAAAATCACCCTTGTCACTGCGGGATTTGCCGCCACCGGTAGTGCCATAAACATTGGCTTCGACGTCTTCGCCGATGATAATGACACGCTCGTCGGCGTCCATGGCCTCGCGCTGGGCTGCGCCGATGGCACCCAAATAGCTCATCACAGTCATGCTGCGGACTCCTTGTCGGTGTAGAGGTCGTCGAAGGCGACCGAAAGATCGGGGTAAGGACTCGCGTCCGAGAATGCGACAGCCGCATCAACCTCGGCGAGCGCAGTGGCTTCGAGGCCATCGAGCTCATCGTCAGAGAATCCCTGCGACGCCAGATAGTGGCGAAAGAGCATGATCGGATCTTTTTTCAGCCAGGCCTCGCGCTCATCGGCGTTCCGGTAGTCCGTGCCGAGTCTCAGCCCTTCGGAGTGTTCGTTGTACCGGTAGGTCATGACCTCCACCAGTGTGGGGCCGTCCCCGGCGCGCGCCCGTGCCACCGCTTCGGAGACCGCGTCGTAGACAGCCAGAACGTCTTGTCCTTCTTCAACTCTGATTCCGGGCATCCCGAATCCAGCGGCACGCTCGGAAATGATGCCCGATGTCACGGTGTGAGCCGGGGTGCTCAACGCGTACTGGTTGTTTTCGCACAGAAAGATCATCGGGAGGTCCCAGACGCCGGCCATGTTCATCGACTCGTAGAGGACACCCTGATTGGCGGCTCCATCGCCGAAGAAGGCGAGCGCTACTTTGCCGTTGTTCAGCACCTTCGACGAGAGGGCTGCTCCATTGGCGATCGGGATGGAGGACCCCACGATGCCGGACTCGCCGAGGCTCCCGACCGCGAAGTCAGCGAGGTGCAGGGAACCGCCCTTACCTTTGCAGACGCCCGTCGCCTTGCCGACAAGCTCAGCCATGAGCGGGCCGAGCGGTGAGCCTTTTCCGATGGGGTGTCCGTGGCTGCGGTGGTTTCCACTCATGTAATCACCCGCGCCAAGGGCCATAGTGGCGCCGACGACCTGCGCTTCTTGCCCAATGCTGGTGTGAACCGTGCCGGGAATGTGGCCTCGTTTCACCATCTTGGACGCGCGTTCATCGAACGCTCGGATTCTCAACATTCGCAGCTGCATCTCACGCAGGGTATCGCGTGTCAGTTCGGCCATTGGGAACCGCCTTTCTTTCGACGTCTTCGTCTGCGTTCGCGAGTGAATATTCATTCGCGTTGTGAAACTCTATGCTACGCATTTCTGTGTCCCACTGCAAGCGACACGGATGGGACATCCGACCAACCAAGTTCATGCCGTATCGCCACCGGAATGACGTGGTCCACTCGGTCGAGAATGTAGGTGGGCTGGTCCGCTGCAGCGGTGCGCGCCACCGAGTCGAGGTCGGCGTCTCCGGTGAGAACAAGCGCGGAATCCATCCGGGCATCCACGGCCATTTTCACGTCCGTGTACAGGCGATCGCCCGTCATGAGGCATTGCTCTGGCCGCAGCCCAAGGCTTGCCATCACCGTTTCAAGCATGATCACGCTAGGCTTCCCTGCGTTAGCGACGCAGGGCACACCGGTGCACGCCTCGATCGCAGCGACAATCGCCGCCGCGTCAGGCTCACCGCGGCCGCCCGGAAACGGACAATAGCGATCAAGGTTGGTCGCCACCAGAATCGCATCCCGCTTCCACAAAGCGTCAAATGCTATTTGGAGCTTGGAATAGTCGAAACCTCGGTCATAGCTCGCCAAGACGATCTCTATCTCGTCGGGGTTCGACGACGTAGGGATGCCCGCATCCCGCAGTGCCGTAATGAGCGGTTGTTCAGCGATCGGATAGACCGTTTTACCGGGGTGTTCGCGACTAAGCCAAGCGACCATGCTCACCACTGAATTGACAACTTCCTCGGGTGCAACCTGGATGCCGAGTTTCGTGAGCTTAGAGACGTACATTGCCCGGTCGAGAGTTGGGTTGTTTGAGAGAAACACCACCCGACGTTTCGTCTCGCGGAGGTGCGCAAGGAGCTGGAGCGCTCCTGGAAGAAGTTCCTCACCGAGATAAATGGTGCCGTCCAAGTCGAACAGGTAGGCGTCGTAGACCCGTTCGGGCAGCGCCCGTGGTGTGGCCTTCCCGGTCGGCGCCGAGGGCAGGCCCGTGCTGGTAACGGTCGTTTCACTCACGCGATCACTTCGATTCGGTCGTGGAAAAAGGAGCGGAACGCGGGGTAGATCGCCGCGTAGCGGCGATACAGCACTTCGTAGTCATCGGCAGCTTTCGGGTCGGGTTCATATCGGACCTCGGTGGCACTCATGGCCTCGGACGCGTGGCCAATGCTGGGAAAAAGTCCCGCCCCGAAGGCCGCGAGCATGCCCGCGCCTAGGCAGGTTGTTTCCCTTTGGCGCGACAATACAATGGGCCGGCGCAGAACATCCGCGATGATCTGGCACCACAGCGGGCATTGCGACCCTCCACCCATGGCTACAAATTCTTCCACGGTGTCCCCCGTTGCCTGCTCGACCTGGTCCTGACTCAGCCGCAATTCGAAAGCAACGCCCTCAAGCACGGCGCGATAGATATGGGCGCGATGGTGCACGCCCTGAAGACCCACCATGATGCCGCGGGCCTCATGGTCCCAGTACGGCGTGAGAGCGCCGTTCCAGTAGGGAACAACATAAAGGCCGTCACTGCCCCGAGGCACCACCGAGGCTTCGACCTCGAGGGTGGCCTCGACCCCGCCGCGAAACTTCTCCGAGGCGTGAGTGAACGTATCGATGAACCAGGAGATCATGTACGTGCCCGCCCCCACGAAGGTTTCGTACGCGAAGCTGCCCGGAATCGTACCCATCATCGCTCGATACGCCCTGTCGGGCTGGTACTTAGAGGAGTAGGTGCCCGAGATCAGGCCCGTGCCGATATTGAGGTACGCCCGCCCCGGTTCCGCGACCCCCGCCCCGAGCCCGGCGCACTGTCCGTCACCGGCTCCCGCGACGATGAGCGTGCCAGGGAGCAGGCCAAGAAGCTCGGCGGCATCGATCGTGAGGCCACCGATAACGTCTCCGGGAGCATACAGGGCCGACAATTGCGAGTGGTCGAGACCGAGGTTCGTCAGGACAGCTGCGTCATAGTCGCCGGTTCGAATATCGATGAGGCCGGTGGGGTCCATGCTTGCCGTTGAGGTTGCCCAGCGGCCAGTCATGCGGTGCACTAGATAGCCATGCACCTCGACGACGTGCGCCGTACGGCGCAAAACCTCGGGTTCATGCTCGGCCAACCAGAGCAGTTTGTAGTACGAAACGGTCGTGTTCGGCGGCTTCCCGGTGCGGTCGTGCACATCGGCCGAACCAAACTGGTCCACCTGCTCACCGGCCCTGGAATCGAGCCAGAGCATCGCCGGTCGCACAGCTTCGCCGTCGTCGTCGAGGCACACGAAACTCTCGCGCTGGTGCGTTACGGTCAGGGAAACCACACGGCTGACGTCGAGGCCTTCGACGGCACTGCGCACCGCGCTTTGCATAGCTGTCCACCATTGGCGCGGATCTTGTTCGCCGCGCCCCGGCGCGGGGATATTCAAATCAAGCTCGGCCCGCCCACTGGCAACCTCGGTGCCATCCGCGTTCCAGACACTCGCTTTGGCGCCGGTGGTTGAGCAGTCCACCGCAATGACCACGCGATCATCTCTCATGACGTCGGCTCACTCTCTGCTTGAAAGGCCTGCTCGATCACCACGTCCACATCGGCCGGCGTCCACCAACCAAGAAGGAAGAGCAGGTCGATGACCGTGAACCGGTCGCGCATGAACAGACAGTTCGCGACAGCCCACCGCCAGATTTCCGGGGTGACCCAGTCGACAAGGTCGCCCGGGGTGGTGGGTGAGCCCGCGGCGAGCAGACCGGCCGATAATGACGCGGGCGTGGGGACGGCGGCAGCGATAGCGACACCATCGGAGATCGCGTTGGCGACGAGGCCCTTCATACGCTCGGGGTCGGCGTTCCACGCCTTGATCTTGCGGGCATAATCGGACCAGCATTCCTCACCGCGACCGCCGGTCTCGTCGCACACATCGAACGCTCGCTTCACCTGCTGTTCGAGGTCGTTCGCTGACGGGAAACGGAGGGTGAACTCACCCGCGGCGACCCGGCGGCGCAATAGATCCCACGCTGCGGACGCAATCTGAGTCGCAACGCCAACCTGAGCTCCATGGAGGCCTGTCGGCAGGTTGTGGGCGGCGGCATACATGTCGAGCATGTGCGAAACGACGTGCTCAACACCGGAGAGGCACGCCGTGGTACCCGCAATCCCTGTGCCCATTCCGCGGATGGCGAGCATTCGGGTGAGGTCAAGCACTGCTCCGGGCGCACCCTCGGCGAGACCGTCTGCCCACGTGGCGGGGTCACCAGCGAACTCGAGCAGGAAATCCCGCGGGGTCAGCCGAAAACTGGTGTCGAAGCCCAGGCGGTTGGCGAGTTCCCAGTCGGCAGGAGCGGTGTACAGCGAGAGCACCTCACCGAAACCGGCAGTGTTCATGGCAACGGGAGCGTCTGCGATCGTCTTCGTGTCGGCGAGCACTACGTCGGGCCACCGGGAGGGGATAGTGCGCTTTACCCCGTTGCGCAAGACTACCGAGACGTTGTCGGTAAAGCCGTCGACGGATGCTGCGGTCTGCACGATCACGAGCGGAATTCCACCTTGGCGGTCGGTGGCGACCTTTCCAATGTCGGAAATCGTGCCGCTACCGATCGCAACGGCGCAGTCATATCCTTCAATGGCAGCCGTCGCAGTTTCGAGTGCGTCTTCGTCGGCGTGCAGCTGTCCCGCGTGGCCGAGAACGACAATCTGCACCGCGAACGCCTCGGCAAGGAGTTCGCACAGTTGCTGTTTCAGGTCGCGGCCGTCGCGCAGGATGGTCGTCTCGTCGACGAGAACGACTACTCGGGGCACCTCCGTCGATCCGTCGGCTACCAAGCCTTTCACCGCTGGGACCAAGCCGAAGCTTGCTTCGGGCGAAATCACCAGGGAGCGGATGCCGAGTGGCACCAGTTCGACCGCGTCGGGTGTTGAGGCGATGACCGCGCGGATCGCGTCAAGGTCGGTGGGATCGGTGATTGTGGCGAATGCACTCATGTGTGTCTCCTGCTCGACTTTCGGTCAGTGAGTACCGCGGCGGCGATAACGGCGCCAATAACCACGGGCTGGAGGTTTGCGGAGACATTCAGCAGCGACATTCCGTTATTCAGGACGCCGATGATGAGGAGTCCGACGAACGTGCCAAGGAGGCTGCCCGAGCCGCCAGCGAGACTGGCACCGCCGATGACCACTACGGCAATCACGTTTAGAAGGTCAGCAGCGCCGGCGGTGGGCTGAGCGGAGTCCAATCGTGATGTGACGAGGAGACCGGCTACTGCGGCTAGTATTCCGGCGATGGTATATACCAAAATTTTGGCGCGGCGTACGGGAAGTCCGGACAGGCGGGCTACTTCCTCGTTTCCGCCGATCGCATAGAGCGCACGGCCCGACGGCCTGAACTTGAGCCAGAATGCCGCAATGGCGAATATCGCGACGAGAATAACGCCCTCAATAGGAATGCCGAGAAGGCTCGTCGCTGTGATCGCAACGAACCAGTCAGGGAACCCCGTTATTGGGTTGCCATTTGTAATGAACAACGCGAGACCCGCCGCTGCCGACATAGTCGCCAGCGTGGCAATGAACGGTTGCAGTTTGCCGTAAGCGGTAAGGATGCCGTTAATGAGGCCGACAAGGGCCCCCACGAGAAGGCCCGCGACCAGAGCGACCTCGAAAGGCCACCCGGCCATTTTGTACATCGCGGCCATGGACATGGAGCTGAGCGCCAGCACGGAGCCAACCGACAGGTCGATGCCTCCGAGAAGGATGATCAGTAGCGCTCCGACCGACATGACGCCGACAGCTGAGACTTGGCTAAGAATATTGAGCAAATTGCGAGGGGTCAGGAAGTACGGGGACAGGAATGAAAGGGCAACGACGATCACGATCAGGCCGATCAGGGGACCAGGAATCTGACTCATTATCTGTCGGACTCGACTCGTGTTGCCGGACGCAGCCGACCGCGGTGCGATCTCGCTGTGCGCGGGCGTAGAGTCTGGCCGAGGGGGCGTGACGTTGCGGTCGACTATGGCCATGGTTCAGTTCTCCTGCATTCTGATCGGCGTTCGGAACTCTTCTTCGCCGTCGATTGGCGACTCGAGTGGGGCTTCTCTTGGGACGTTGCTAAGCGCAAGGGCCATGACTGCTTCCGGTGTCGCTTCCGCGCGGTCGAGAATCGCACGCTGGCGGCCACCGGACATCACGAGCACACGGTGAGACAGGCCGAGTACTTCTTCGAGTTCTGATGAGACGACGATGACGCCGACGCCGGTTTCGGCGAGTGCTCTGATGGTCTCGTAGATCGTCATCTTCGCTCCGACGTCGACGCCCCTGGTGGGCTCGTCGAGGATGAGAACCTTGGGCTCGTTCACCAGCCACTTCGCCAGCAGCACCTTCTGCTGATTTCCGCCCGAAAGAGAACCCACGGGAATGTCGAGTCGTCCACGGATGTCCAGGAAGTCTCGCAGTTTGTTCGCGGTCGCCGTCACCTTCTTCTTGGTGATAATTCCGGCTGAGCTCAGGCCTTTCTCCCACGGAAGGGTGATGTTTTCGGCGCCGGTACGGTCAAGGTTGAGTCCTTGACCCTTTCGGTCCTCGGGAACCATCGCGATCCCAGCGTCAATGCCAGACCGTGGGTTTTTGATATAAACGACCTTGCCGCGCACGCTGATCTTTCCGGCGTCGGCTTGATCTGCACCGGCGATGGTTCGCACGACCTCGGTTCGACCAGCTCCCACGAGACCAGCGAAGCCAAATATTTCTCCGCGACGAACATCGAAGTCGATGCCCTCAAATACTCCGGCCTTGCTCAATCCCGTGACCGAGAGTGCGATCTCGTCGGTAGCGGGCTTTGGCGCCCGGTGGGAGAAGACAAAATCGCGGCCGACCATTGCCTTGACCATTTCGTCTTTCGTAATCCCATTTGCTGGCCAATTTCCCACCAACGCGCCATCCCTGAGGCACACAATCGTGTCCGCGACTTCTTTGATCTCTTCGAGGCGGTGGGAGATGTACACGATTCCCACGCCACGTTGTCTCAACGCTGCGATTTGAGCGAAAACGTGTTGAGTTTCGGACTGACCGAGTGAAGCAGAGGGCTCATCAAAAATGATGTATTTCGGTTCGCGGGAGAGGGCGCGTGCGATCTCGATTTCCTGCTGCGCCGCGATGGAAAGTCCTGCAACCGGACGGCGCGGGTCAGTCTGTGAACCGACGAGCTCGAGGTATTCCCTCGCCTCGTCATTGATGCGATTGCGATCGATCAGGCCTCGGCGACGAGGCAGCCGCCCGATAAAGATATTCTCTGCGACCGACAGCTCCGGAACCATTCGAATCTCTTGATGAATAAGCGCGACGCCATTTTTCAATGCGTCTGACGGCCGAGCTGGTTCGTAAGGAACGCCGTCGATGGTCATCGAGCCGCCGTTGGCTTCAACTATGCCCGCGATAATCGACGACGTTGTCGACTTTCCGGCCCCGTTCTCGCCGATGAGTCCAACGACGCTTCCGGGCCGGAGCGTAATATCAACGCCTTTGAGTACGGGAATTCCCCAGTAGCTCTTGGAAAGCCCCGTGCAAATGAGACCCGCAGAATCTCCGTCTGCCTGGCCGTCGTAAGTTGTTTGTGCAAGTGTCTGTACCACTGTCATCCATTCATCACGATCGGAATAGAACCGGTGGGAGACGGTCTACCGCGGTTTCCACGTCTCCCACCGGCAGCTGTTCGATTATTTGAAGTCGGGACCGTAGAACTTCGCGGGATCGTTGTCAGCGACGTTCTCACCGGTGACGAGCACCGTGTCCTGATATTGGAGTTCAGGAATGTCATCGCCGTTTCCCTCGGCAATCTTCACCGCGTCCTGCACCGATAGTTGACCCATGAGGTACGGCTGCTGCGCCATCGTGGCCTGGGTGAGTCCGTCGGCGACGGCCGTGAACATCGTCGGGAATCCGTCGATCCCTACAAAGAAAAGGCCCGTGCGGCCTTCCTGCTTTGCAGCCTTAGCTGCGCCCAGCGCCATGGCGTCGCTTTCGCCGAAAATTGCCTTCAAGTTAGGATTTGCAGTCAAGATATTCTGGGCGGCGGTGAAGGCTTTAGTTTCGTCCCAACCTGCTGATTCCTGAGCGACGACATTGACGTCGGGATAGTTCGCTAGTGCGTTTGCGCAGCCTTCGCTGCGCTGCAATTCCGCGGTGGAGCCGAGCGGGCCTTGGAGGATTGCTATGTCGCCGGCGCCACCGAACTGGTCAAACATCCAGGTGCACAGCTTCTCGGCGGCGGCGACACTGTCCGTCGCGATGTATGTGGCAAGTTTGCCTTTGCCGGACTCGGGCTTTTGGTCGACGGCAATGATCGGAACACCGGCGTCATTGGCCAGCTTGACGCCGGCTGCTGCTGACGTTGCGTCTTGGGCGATGAAAATGATGACGTCGACCTGCTGGGTGATCAGATCCTGAACTTGGTTGACTTGCTGACCGGAATTGTTATTGGCGGAGAGCGTGACGAGTTTATATCCGGCTTCGTCTGCAGCCTGCTCCATTCCGTCAACGGCTGCGACGTAGAACAGTGATTTTTGGTCCGCTACTGCGATCCCAATCGTTTGACCATTGTCGCCGTCGTTCCCTGAGGCGCCTGTTGGGGCGACAGTTGGACTGCAGCCGGTGAAGAGCAAGGCGACAGACAACGCGGCTGCCGACGCCAAGGTAACATTCCGTCGAAAATTGATGCTGTGCATACGTTTCTCCTTTGAAACAAACCTTGCAAGTGTGCATATTTATTCATGTCTTGATCTGGCATTCGTCCTAATTGAGTGTCGCATGACCTTGGAAGAGTGTCAAGAACCGTCATCGACATGCTTAAATCTTGATTCCGGGAGTCACAGCAACTATCTGTGCTCAATGAATCCAAGATCGCTATGCCGAACCGTTTGGCTGCGTAAGGTCCGCCTGCGTCCTCCGGACGATCGAGAGCGAACAGTCCTTCAGGCAGGGGGCCCCACCTCCCAAGTGCCGTTCGCGACCTCGATCCGGTTCGTTGTGTCAGCGACAATCCCGAACCATCGCCCCCGCCGTGATCGACTAACACCAAAAGGGAGATCCTCTCTGCGCCATCGCCGCCACCGCACTCCGCGTCGAGCCCAGCCCTGACCTTGAGCGCCCATCGACAGCGGACCGCCGACCGCCTACCGCCCATCAACCACGCAGGTGAGCGGTGGCCCCTCGCCGACGTCTGATATCCGAGCGCCGACGACAAGACGAGACCGGCGCATTGCCCAACCCTCTTGATCGTTTCCCGACACGGCCGGCGCATGAACGACACCCACACTGGCAGGAAAGGTCAAACCGTGTCGGTCCCCACATGCAGAACCGAGCCACCGACTGCTTCGCCGGACAGACGTTGGCCACCGTAGAGACGCGAGCATACTGCTGCCTATAGTCGCCGCCGACGATGATGATCACAACAACTGTTTAGGGCGTCATCGCTCCACGACCCCGTCCATCTCGACCGCAATCGCAAAATAGAATATTCATATTGGGTATCTGCTTGGGTGAAGTAGCCTTGGTTTCATGCCGATTTCACCGAGCGTCAGGCCGCTGTCGGGTGTGGATTATCCGTCCACGTTCCTCGAGTTTCAGGACTGGTTTTCCACGGATGAGAAATGCCTCGATTACCTCGCACGGTTGCGGTGGCCGAACGGATTCGTGTGCCCGCGATGCGCCGCAACGACCTCGTGGCGGACAACGGACGGCCTATGGATGTGCACGGCCTGTTCGCGGCGCACCTCGGTAACGGCTGGGACTATCTTCGACCGGACACGCACTCCGATGCGGACCTGGTTCGCCGCCATCTGGTTTGTCACCGCGCAGAAAAACGGGGTGTCTGCCCTCGGCCTGCAACGTGTCCTGGGGTTGAAATCCTACGAGACCGCGTGGGTCTGGATGCACAAGTTGCGGCGCGCGATGGTCGTCCCGGAGCGGGATCTGCTCACCGGCACCGTCGAGGTCGACGAGACCTTCGTCGGGGGCATCTCCCGCGGCAATGTGGGGCGCTCAAGCGACAAGGTTCCGGTCATCGTGGCTGCAGAGAGCTTAGGGAAGAACCGGATTGGTCGCATCAGGCTGGAGCCAACACCCGAAGGTCGGCTCACCCTCGTCAATTTCACCCAACGCGTCGTCGTACCCGGCGCGATGATCAAAACCGACGGCGCCCGGGAACTCAGGCGCCTGTCCGCGCTGGGCTTTGAGCACCAGTATTTCACCCAGCTCGGCTCGACCGTCCCGGCCCACATCGACCTTCCGGCGGTGCACCGGGTGGCTTCACTTTTGAAGCGATGGATGATCGGCACGATGCACTACGGAGCGTCCCGAGAGCAGTTCGGGTTCTACCTCGACGAGTTCACCTTCCGCTTCAACCGGCGGACATCGAAAAGCCGAGGTCTGTTGTTCTACCGCCTCATGCAACAGGCCGTTATTACCGGGCCGCACCCGATCAAAAGCCTCGTAATTCCACGAGACGATTCGGCAGCCTGTGACGTCAGGCCGACGCCGGATCCAGCGCCCACTGGCGGCTTAGTCCCCTGACTCCAACAGGTACGCTCAGAGCATGTCCCTTATCCGCACGCAGGCCATCGTCAGCGTTACAATTCCCGGACACGATCTCCGACGCGCTGCGGAGAGCCTCAAGCAAGCATTGCTTCCCTACCCAGAAGCACGAATCGTCGCGTTAACGCAAAAGACAAACTGGATGACCTCTTTCATGGGGACGACGGCTCTACTTGCCGCCATCGATTACACGCCAGCCCCCGAAGCGCTCTAACTTCCGCCGCTGTCAACTTTCCATCGGGCCGTTACCCACTTCACCTAAGCAGATACCCAGTATATTCATACTATATGAGGGATCGAAAGACTTCAAATGTCTAGGAGACAGTGCAGAAAATATGACCATAAACCCGCGCATAAAGTGGTTATGTCAGCAAAAAACCCCCGCTTGACCGAGGGTTTTACAGCTGGGGTACCTGGACTCGAACCAAGAACAAATGATAGGCGTCAAGGTGGTGGTGTGCACCTTCATATGGGGCAGACTTCCGCGGAATTCCGCGGTTCTCATGGGGTTTAGTGTACGCGCTGTACGGCGAGATACGGCCTGAATCTGGTCAGTTTTTGGGGTTTATGGTGCGTTTATGGTCACGCAGCCCCAGTGAAGAAAGTGCAAATTCACTATCCTCCGCTTGGACCGCATTCGCCCGCGTTGTCCTGCCGAATGAGGCCTCGCCCAGTTCCTCCTGCAGGGCCCGGCGTGTAATCAGTCCTGGTCGGACGACAGATCCTTGGAAAAATCGGCCCTGAGCACAGCCAGCGTGCTCGCTCCGAGGAGTCCGGCGAGCGCCAGGAAAATGGCCGAGATGCTGGATGCACCCGCGATCAAGCCGATGGCCGCGGGCAATACAGTCTGACCGAGCCTGTTCCCGGTGATGCGCACACCGAGTGCCGTACCTCGAATGGCCCTCGGCGCCTGCCCCGCCACCCACGCCAGCGTGACGGGTTGCCCGAGGCCCAGCCCAAATCCGGCCAGGGCGAGAAGCACGTAGAGAACGGGCAGGGACCCAACGAAGGGGAAAACCGCCAGCGCGAGCGCTGGAAGGACCGCACTCAAGGCAAGAGTCCAGCGCAACCCGGCGAACTTCAACAGCGGCAGCATCAATAATCGCGAACCCATCGACGCGGCAGCTCTGGCGGCGAGCAGAAGACCCACGGTTTCGACGGAGAGCCCATTGGCCTGACCGTACGCCGGGAGGTACGCCGCCAGAATATCGATGGCCGTAAGCACGGACAAACTCACCAACATGGCCTGCGGCATGTTGGGTGTCTTCATCACGCGCCCCACCGATTCCCAGTATTTGAGATGCAACTGTGGCGAGGCGTCCGTCGCGGGCGCCACGCGCTTCTCCCTTCCCCGCGTGCCCCTTGCTGGCTGTATTAGGGACAAAGCAATGATCGTAGCGAGCAGAGAAGCGATGGTCGCGCCAAGGAACACCTGCTCAACTCCGAATCCTAGGGTGTTCTCGCTTGGGTCGGATGCGCTCGTTCCGGCCAACAGTCCCCCGCCCGCTGGTCCAACTAGTTGCCCGAGCGAAACGATGACAGTAAACATGCCAAATCGCCCATTTCGCTTTTTCGGATCACCGCGGTTGGCGACCAGGGCCTGCGTTGCGACAACGCTCAAAATATGGCCGAGGCCTAGAATCGCTTGACTCGCCGCGAGCGCCCAGATACTGTCAATCCAGATCAACCCCACGGCGACGCTAAGAATTATCACCGCTCCTGCGATCACAAATCGCGGTTCTCCCCAGCGATCGACCCATCGTCCAATCGATACCGCCACGAGTAGGGACAACACTGCGAAGGACGACGCGATGAGGCCCAATTCAGCGTTGTTGGCCCCGATCGAGATGGCCTTGTAAGACACCATCGGACGCATGGCGTAAATGACCGTCTGCAACAACAAGGTGATGAGCAGGATTCTAACGAAGGGGCTTCTCATGAGGCCACGAGCCGAGTTGTCAATCGTCCTCCGCTGTTGCGGGGATGAGCGAGCGACGACGACGGTTCTTGGAGATGACATCCGCGAGAACGAAGATCAGCCCGGCCGCTAGGAAGACTGCACTGATCGGGCGGGTGAGGAAAGTGCTCCAGTCTCCGTCTGACAGCAGAGTCGCCTGCCGCAGAGATTGCTCCATCTTCGGCGCCAAGATGGCGGCGAGAATGAGCGGTACCAGAGGAATTCCCAGGCGCCGCATGAGGAATCCGATACCGCCGAAGATGAAGAGGAGCACGACGTCCGCGAAACTGTTCTTCATCGAATAGGCGCCTACGGCCGCAATGACAAGGATCGTCGGCATGAGGAAACGCACCGGAACGTCGAGGATTTTCACGAAGAGGGGAATCAGTGGAAGGTTAAGCAGCAGCAGCAGAATGTTGCTGATGTACAGGCTTGCGATAAGTGCCCAGACAAGTTCGGCGTTGTCCGTCATCAGTCGCGGACCCGGCTGGATCCCGTAGATCGTGAAGACTACGAGCAGGACCGCCGTTGTTCCACTGCCAGGTATACCTAGCGTGAGCATCGGGATCATGGCACCACCGGTCGCCGCGTTGTTGGCGGTCTCCGGTGCTGCAACGCCTTCGATGGCACCTTGGCCGAACCGTTCGGGATGCTTGGCCCTGCGCTTCTCAACCGTGTAGCCGAGCACGCCAGCCAGCGAGCTCCCTGCTCCCGGCAAAACACCGGCAAAGAATCCGATGATAGACGACCGAATAATGGCGGGCCAGGACCGCTTCCAGTCGTCGCGAGTGAGCCAGAGTTTACCTTTCAGACCGATCCGCTCGCCGCCACGCTGGTTCTCGTTTCGGTGTGTCAGGTACCAAAGTACTTCCCCCACACCGAAGATGCCCATGAGCACGATGATGATATCAATACCTTCTAGGAACGTCGACTGGCCAAACGTCAGGCGAGGCACGCCGGTTTGCAAGTCCGAGCCCACGACCGCGATAAGGAGGCCAATCGCAATCGAGACCAGTCCTTTGATCATGTCGGCGCCCATCAGTACAGACGTGAACAGAAGCGCCGCGACCATCAGGGAGAAGTACTCGGCCGGACCGATGGCCAGCGCGTATCGGGCGATCAACGGAGCGAAGAGCATGAGCCCGATCACCGAAAGCGTGCCCCCGATGAAGGAACCGATCGCGGCAACGGCCAGCGCCGGTCCAGCGCGGCCCTTCTTGGCCATTTCGAACCCGTCGATGGCCGTCATGACCGATGACGCCTCACCAGGGACTTTCATGAGAATGGAGGTCAGTGAACCTCCATACATGGCGCCGAGATAGACGCCAAGCATCATGATGAGCGCGGACTCTGGTTGCAGAGAGAACGCGACTGGGATCAACAGGGCAACCGTTGTGGATGGGCCGAGCCCGGGAAGGATTCCCACGACTGTCCCAAGCATGCAGCCGACTAGTGCGGCCAAAACGTTGCTCAGGGTGAGGGCTGAGGCGAAGCCCGCAAGCAATAAAGTGAACGTATCCATATGAAGGCTTATCCGTTTCTTAGAAGCCGAATGGCCCGGTCGGAAGCGCGACGTTGAGGCCGCTGCTGAAGCACAGGAATGTCAACACCGACAGAACTGCGGCGACGATGGCCGATAGCCAGTAGCGCCGCTCTCCCAGATAGCTGAACAAGCCGGAAAGAAGGAGAAAAGTTGATGTCACGAAGCCCAGGAGAGGAAAGATCACCAAGTAGACGACGATAGCGCTGCACAACACACCCAGCTCCCTCACGGAGCCCACACTCTCCTCAGGCGCACGTGGTTTGACGATTCCGCGGACCAGCACGGTCAGCCCGAGCACCAGCATGGCCATCGAAACTGCGATGGGAAAAGTGCGGGGGCCCAGAAAGCCGGAGATTCCCCGTGGCTCGAAAATCTGAAGGGATCCGATCCACCCGACTGTTCCAAGGATCGCGATCCCTAGGCCGGCCCAGAAATCCCCCGTATTGATTTTTCTGAGCACGGCCTGCCTGCCCATTACTCGATCAACCCGACGCTTCGCAGCAACCGCTCACCGGTTTCGGCCTCTTCCTCGATTATCGCTCCGAAGTCGTCGCCCGTCCTAAATAGGGGTGCCCACTGATTTCTTTCGAGCACGTCTGCCCACGCATCGGTCGCGACCATTTTTTCAAAGGTATCTTCCCAATACTTCACGGCCGTGGCTGGCATGTCGGCGGGACCGAATACTCCGCGCCAGTGCTCGACGACCACATCGACGTCCTGTTCGATCCAGGTAGGAATACCCGATGCCGGTCCATCCAAGCGCTCCGGAGCGGAGATTGCCAGGATTCTGATCTCACCCGCTTCGTACTGTGGTAGTGCCTCGGAGAACCCGGTTGAAATGGCATCCACCTGTCCCCCCAACAGTTGTGTGAGGAGATCGCCACCGCTGCTGAAGGCCACGATGTTGAGGTCCTCGGCCGCGACTCCCGCCGCTTCAGCGGCTCTTAGGAGATGAAGCTGGTCATCACTGGGTACCGTTCCAACGCCGAGGGTCAGTGCGCGGGTATCTTCCCGAAGCGCTTCCATCACCTGGCTACCCGAAGTGAACGGAGAATCCTCTCGTACGGCGAGAACTACGTACTCGGTCATAAGTTGGGCGATCGGGACAAAATCCTTGCCCATTGTGAGGTCTGTGGTTCCCATAATCGGATTCAAATAGACTCGATTAGAGTTTCCTAAGAGCGTTTCGGCTGTGCCCGCGCGCTGACGCCCAAGCGCCATGGTGGGGTTTCCACCACCGCCACCGATATTAGTGATGTCGATCTGGGCATCTGTGAGGCTTTCAGCGCTAAGCGTCTGTTGGATCTGGCGGGCGAAGAGGTCAAGCCCCCCGCCGGGATCGCCCGCCGTGGCGAATTCAATTGCCCCACTCGGGTATTCGACAGCACCATCAGTACCCCCGCTGCCCGCGTTACTCGAACAACTGACTCCTGTTATAGCTACGATGGCCGCTGTAGCGGCTGCCAGGGTAAATCGTGCGCTGCGCTTCATTGCACTGTGCCTTCCGTTAGTTGGTCGCTGTGGATTCAGGTCGGTTGTTTAGGTGAGCGCCGTTTCCGGCACGAGAAGGTCGGAGAGCGCGCCAATGTCGAATCCGTCACCACCGGACGGAGAGCCAAGAAACAGAATCTGGCGCTCAATCTGCGAAACCTGCGGTGCCGAGAGCACCGATCCTGCGAGAGTTCGAAATTTTTTCAACACGTCATCGCGGGTCAACGGATTTCCGGCACTGCCTCGAGGAAACTCGCAACTCTCCTCATAGGTCTGCCCATCCTTCGTTCGAACTGTGAGGCGGATCAGATGACGTCGGTCACTCCCGAGAGAATCAATGCTCGAATCCGCGCGAACGCGAATTCGATCGACGATATCGAGAATGTGCGGGTCGGCCAGTCTGGAAGGATCGAACTGGTCGAGGGCTAATTCACCATCGGTCATGGCCACAGCGAGGCAGTACGACAGATTCATCTGGGCCGTCGTTACGCTTCCCGGAATGTACGCCCAGCCGACATGCTCCAGAGTCAGCGTCGAACACCTGACCTCGACATCTTCAATGTCCTCGGAAGTCAGCCCCTCGCGCGTCTGGACGGCCCACCATGCATCGATACTGGTGTGATTTGAGCCGCAGCACGGATAATACTTGATGGAAAAATTTTCGGTCTCCCAATGTTCGCCCAATCCACAACACACTTCCGCGAGGCCTGGGGCCAGCGTGTCAGAATAGGTGGCCGCAAACCCGCCATACGGGGCCTCAAGGACTGATGCCGTTCCAGTGAGTCCGCGAGCCGCGAGCAAGGCGGAAGTCACCCCGGACTGCCCGGAATGACCGGCGTGAACGCGCTTTACCATGGCGCCGAACTGCGCAGCCATGAGATACCCACCAAACGACCCTGCAATTCCGAGTGCGTGGGCCGTCTTACCGGCATCCAGATGCAGCAGCCGGGACGCAGTCGCTGCGGCGGCAAAGGTCGCAGTGTTCGGACTGGGATGGAATCCCCGCGCCAGTTGACCAGCGCCGGTGGCCAGACCAATCCGTGCTGCAATCTCGAACCCGATAACAATAGCGTGGAGAAGCTCTTCCGCTGTCACCGGCTCGGCGGGAATGCTCACGTCGCGCGTCTCGGGCGTGGAATGAGCTGATTGGAAGGCCCGCATCTCGGCGATAGCGAACGCAACTGGAATCACCTGTGCGCCAGCATGAACGACGGCGGCGGGGTGTAGGTCGTCGTATTCGAGCGCGTGAACCGCTGTTCCATTGGCGAACGGCGCCAGTGCGCCGGCGACTCGCTGCCGCGTACCCCAGATAGTGGCTTCACCCCGACCACCCGCAGCCCCGGCGAATCCTGCTGTGATGCGAGACCATTCCTCGCGTGCGCCTAACAGCCCGCATCCGAGCGCATCGAGAATGAGAAGCCGAGTGTGTTCAGTGACGCCGCGCGGAATACTGCCTAACTCCGAGCCAGCGACCCATGCGGCCAGTGTGGCTGTCGTGCCGAGCTTGTGTTCACGATCGGAACTGTGGAATCCCCCCATGCAACACCTCCTTGTGTCGTCTGTAGTCTGTCACCTGTCGACAGGATGTCAATGTTTATTTCGAAGACGCACGATTCGGCTACGTCAGGCATACTGTCCACTGAGCTACTGGCGCTTCTGACCACGGGGCGATTTGACACTTCAGATGAAATCTCAGCGAGGCAAAAGCGTGACAATCAATCATTCGATTCCGGACGACGTAGTCGAGCAGCCGGTCCCCTACTCCGAGCAGACGGCACGCATCGTTCGTAGAGCGATTCTTGCCGGAAACTACGCCCCTGGTGAGCGTCTCAGTGAGGTAGAACTATCCAAACAATTGGGCATTAGTCGCAGTCCCATTCGTGAGGGACTGCGAAAGCTCGCCGATGAAGGCTTGGTGGTCATTCATCCTGGACGAGGCGCATTCGTCGCCGGCTTCGACCTGACCGAGATTCGTCAACTCATGGAATTCCGTCAGGCGCTCGACGTCATGGCCGCCGGACTGGCCGCGGAGCGGGCATCTGAAGCTCAGCTCAGGGAAATGCAGGCGGCGCTCGACGCTGGCACGGTTGCCCATCGCGGCACCAACGGCATCTCACCGCCTTGGAGCACCGACTTTCATCTATTGGTGCTCCAGGCGGCCAGCAACCCAAAAATATTCGATCGGGGTATGGAAGTCCACACCCAGCTACACCTCGTCCGCTTTCGGTCCGGGTCTGCGGTGGGGAGCGCTGAGACCGTGCACAGCGAGCATCAGGCCATCCTGGATGCCATCCGCTCCGGGAATGCGATGGATGCTGAGGCCGCCATGCGGCGGCACGTCGCCCAAGCGTACGATCGAATTGCCCATGTGGTCCAACACGGTGAATGATCGCTTGACCCAGCCCCCAAACTAGCTCATCAACTCGCCACCATTGGCGCCCCAGGTCTGACCGGTGACGTAACCACCGGCTTCGGAGACCAGAAAGCCCACCACGGCAGCGATGTCGTCGGGTTGGCCGAAACGCCCAAGCACGCCCACTCCGGCTCGCTCGATCATTCGCGCCGAGTCGGGCTCGTCGCGGTCCGTGATAATGGTTCCCGGACAGACGGCATTCACCGTAATGCCGTCCCGACCGAATTCCTGAGCGAGCGAACGAGTCAAGCCGACCAGGGCATGCTTAGCGGCTGAGGAGCTCGCACGACCGGCCGCACCCACTTGGGATCGTACACCGGTCATGCTGACGATGCGTCCCCAGCCGGCGGCCTGCATTCCGGGAATGAAGGCCTGGCACAAGGCGACCGGTGCCTCGACGTTCACTGCGAAGACTTCTCGCCACTCAGCCGGAACTACCTCCAGAAATGGCCGTCGCGGGCGAATCGCCGCATTGTTGACCAGGACGTCGACTCTCCCGATCTCGCCAATCACCCGCTGCACTGCATCCGCGTCGGCCAAGTCGGCAAGGACAACTTCGGCGTGCACCCCAAGTCGCTCAATCTGTCTCGCGACTTCTAGCGCGCCTTCTTCGTCTCGGCGTGTGTGCACCACGATGTCGAAACCTTGCCTGGCCAGAGCGAGGGCAGTGGCTCGGCCGATATTGCGTGCGGCACCGGTGATTAGGGCGCGTTTACGTGGTGCTGTCATGGTGATTCTCCTGACGGGGTCGAATGCGGCGGCGTCATCATTTCGGGCGACGGTTCATGCGCCCGCTGGTTACGGCGACGACGGCGAGCCCTGCGGCCGTCGCCGCAAATACCCCGGGCACGCCCCAGGAAGCTGCGACCAGACCGACAACCGCGGGTACGGCGGATTGTCCGAACCGGTTGGCGCTCAGTCGCAGCGCCAACCATGTGCCCCGTGTGCCGGGTGGCGCGGTGAGAGCTATCACCGACATGGTCAAGGGCTGTCCGATGCCGAGGGAGACTCCAGCGAGAACGAGCGCTGCGCCGAGAAACCATACGTTGAGGGGCAGGGTGAGCATCGTGACGGCCACGGCAGACACCGCCGTTGATCCGACGATCAGCCTGTCCCGGCCGAACCGTGCGGCGAGTGGCCCGAGAAAGAACCGCGACACGATGGTGGCTATGGCCCTCACCATCAGGAGAATGCCTATGACGCTTGCCGGGATCTGGCGCTCGACGCCCAGCGCCGGGAGATACACGGAGAGCAGGTCCACTGCTGCTAAGACCATCATGCTCACCAACATCGCTCCGATCATGCGTCGTCTCGTGGCCTTTGGCGCTCGCAGGGCTGCTCGCAACGATCCCGAAGGCGCCGGTGCCGCAAGAGTTCCGTTTGGTTCCCGCCGAGCCAGGAAGCCCGTAGGCACGAGCAGAAGCACGGCGGCGATGAACGCGATCAGGAACAGCGTTGATGTCGGCGGCAAGATGCTGCTCCCGCCGACGATTGCGATGACGCCTGGGCCCGCGGCCTGCCCTATCGTTCCCGCCACGGTGTAGTAGCCGAAGGCAGCATCTAAGCGTTTGTCGTCGGATTTTGCCACGCGGCTCTGCTGACCGACCACTGAGAGCAGATGACCGAGCCCCAGCAGAACATTCCAGGCCAGCAGCAAGGTCAGAGTGGGCGTCCAGAACACGAGACCGGCGGCCGCGATTGCGAAGAGCATTGCGCCCAGGATCAAGACGAGCCGCTCGCCCCGAACGTCGGCGATACGTCCTACGAACACTGCAATGAAGAGCGGCAGGACCGCGAAGCTGGAGGCGACGAGCCCGAGCCAGGTTAGTGGTACGCCCAGTTCCAGTGCCCGATAGGCGGCAGTCGGCCGCACGATGTATGCAATGAGTTGCACCAGCATGGCGTGCTGGAAGAGCGCCCACGGCCACTGACGCAGGGACATCAGCTATTTGGTGAGGATGGTTGACCGCACGACCGGTTCGGTCTCGCTAGCGCGGCGCCGCAGGATGCGGCGCACGACAGCGGGGGCAATCAGCACGATCGCCAGGAGCGAGTAGACGACGGCTGAAAACGGAGAATCAATAAGGGCGCCCAGATTGCCTGCCGAGATATCCAGTGTGCGCCTCAGCTGCAGCTCGGCCAGAGGGCCAAGGATAGCGCCGACGATGAGTGGTGCAACCGGGTACCCGAAGCGTCGCATGAGGTACCCGATGAGACCGAGCACAAGCATGAGCAGCACGTCGAAGGTCGAGCCGTTGACCGAGTACGCCCCGAGCAGAGCGAACATGGCAATACCTGCATAGAGGTAGGGCTTAGGAATGTTGAGGATTTTCACCCACAGTCCCACCAGCGGTAGGTTCAGGATGAGAAGCATCAGGTTGCCGATGAGGAGGCTCGCGATCAGTCCCCAGACCAGGGTCGGCTGGGTATCGAGCAGCTGCGGGCCGGGTTGGATGCCGTACTGCTGGAATGCCACCAGGATCACCGCTGCGGTCGCCGAGGTAGGAATTCCCAGTGTGAGCAACGGCACCAGGGCACCAGCAGCGTTAGCGTTATTGGCGGCTTCAGGACCGGCCACTCCCTCAATCGCTCCCTTGCCAAATTCTTCAGGTCGCTTGGACAACTTGCGCTCGAGCGAATAGGACAAGAAGGTCGGAATTTCCGAACCACCGGCTGGAATGACGCCCATCGGAAAACCAATAGCAGTCCCCCGCAACCAGGGTTTCCATGAGCGCTTCCAGTCGCTGCGCGTCATCCAGTGCTGACCCTTGATCGACATATGTTCGAATGTGCTCGACTTCTGGTGGGCGGCGACGTAGATGACTTCGCCGATGGCGAAGAGCGCGACGATGAGAATAACAGTGTCGACGCCGTCGAGAAGTCGCACCATGCCGAACGTGAGTCGATCCTGGCCGCTCTGGAAGTCGATGCCGATAAGCCCGATGACCATTCCCACGGCCAGGCTGGCCATTCCGCGCAGCGGAGACGAGCCGACAAGAGCACTTACCGTGAGGAAAGCCATTACCATGAGGGCCAGATAGTCCTGCGGGCCCAGCTTGATGGCGACATCCACAATCATCGGGGCGAACAGTGCCACGAGCATTGTGGCGATGGTTCCCGCAATGAACGATCCGATGGCCGCTGTGGCGAGGGCCGCGGCACCACGCCCCGCTTTGGCCATTTTATTGCCGTCGATGGCCGTGATGATCGACCCGGATTCTCCCGGTGTCTTCAGCAGAATCGACGTCGTCGAACCGCCATACATCGCGCCGTAGTAGATCCCCGCGAACATGATGAACGCGCTGGCCGGTTCCATCCCGTACGTCAGTGGCAGCAACAAGGCGATGGTCAGTGCCGGGCCAATGCCCGGAAGCACGCCGATAAGGGTTCCGACGATGGTGCCGATTAGGGCGAAAAATAGGTTTTGCGGCGTGAATGCGACCTCAAAACCGTGCAGCAGGCCTTCCAAACCCTCCATCAGAACAACCCCTCAAAAATGCCCGCCGGCAGGCTAATCGACAGCCCCCGCGTAAACACGATGTAGATCACGATTGATAGCACGACGGAAACAATGGCATCGCGCAGGTAACGCCGTGCACCGATTGCGTACGCCACAGCGAAAAAGGTGATCGCGTTGGTCAGGATGTACCCGAGTGGCTCGAGCGCTGTGGCAAAGAAGAGCACCGCACCGACAACCATCAACGCCTGGCGCCAACGTGTGGTCGTTGTGTCGACGTCTCCCTCGGCCTCGTCGGCCTCGCCACGCATCCCGCGGAGGGCCTGCACGACCAGCGAAGCAGCGATGGCGAGTAAGAACACTGCCATGATGATGGGAAAGAATCCGGCGCCGATGCCCGACGCTGACTTCGATGCTGGCTGCCCCAGGCCGTCGAGCAGCACGAGAACGCCCAATGCGACGAGCACGATACTGAAGGTGAATTCACCCCACGGGACGTTGGAAGGATGGTCGCCCGGCTGCGGCCGAGATTCCGGGGCGCCGGCCACAGCGCGTGCTGCGGCCGGCGATTCGAAATTCGAGTGGATGTGTGGAGACACTATTGGGCGAGACCCAGATCGGTCAGTACACCGGTGACGCGCTCGTTCTCGGTGTCGAGCCAGTCGCCGAACTCACTCCCGGTGATGAGCAAATCCTGCCAAGCATTGGTGGTGAGGGTCTCTTTCCAACCAGCGGATGCGTGCATGGTCACGATCGCCGCGATGTAGGCCTCTTTTTCAGCGGCGGTGATTCCGGGAGGTGCCATGATCGAACGCCAGTTGGCGAACTCAAGATCCGGCAAGCCGGCATCCGTCATGGTCGGCACATCAGGAAGGCTGGCAACCGGTTCGAGAGAGGAGACGACGAGACCGTGGAGCTTTCCGGCCAGAATCATCTCTTGAAACTCGCCCGTTCCAGCGATGCCGGCGACGACCTGGTTGCCGAGCAATGCGGTGGTCGCTTCGCCACCACCGGAGAAGGCAACGTAATTGATCTCTGTCGGGTCAATCCCGTACTCCTGGGCCAGCAGACCGATGAAGACGTGATCGGCCGAGCCGGCCGAACCACCCGCGATGGAGATAGATGCAGGATCCTTCTTGATGGCTGCGAACAGGGAGTCGAGGTCCTCGTACGGCGATCCTTCCGGAACGACGATGACTTCGCTCTCGCCGATGAGGCGGGCGATCGGGGTGAGGTTGTCGAGCGTGACCCCCGTGCCGTTGGTGATAATGCCGCTCATCATGGCCAGGCCGCTCATAACGAGCAAGCCTGATTCACCTTCCTGCGGAGCAACCTGGGCCAAAGCGACGGTTCCGGATGCTCCTGGAACGTTGGTCACCTCCGCGCTATCGACAACGCCAGCCGTTTGTAGGGCGTCCTGAACGGCTCGGGCCGACTGGTCCCAACCGCTGCCCGGAGCAGCTGGAGCAATGATATTAACCCGGCCGAGGCTTACGGCCTCGGAACCGGCCGCAGCCGAAGGCTCGGCCTCGCTGGCGGAATTGGCACAACCCGTCAAAGCGAGTGCAACGATCGCCCCGATTGCAAATATGGCTTTAGAACTTTTCACGAGAAGGAACCCCTTTGACTTCTCGGCCTCGGCACCATTGCCGCGACTCGTTCGATCAGCCTAATGTCGTTGAACACCTGTATACAGATATGCTGCACACCGTTATGCAGCTGTGACAGACTGAGCGCGTGAATCAGACGCGCGAAGCTAGCCCACTCGAACCATCCGTGGGCGTGTACTCCGCAGTGCGCGAATTGATCATTTCTGCACGACTGGCACCGAGCACAGTCATCAGCGAACCGGAGCTGGCCGAGCGACTAGGCGTGAGCCGGACGCCGGTACGTGAAGCGATCAAGGCCCTTATGGCCGAAGGGCTCGTCGTGCGACTCGCTTCCGGGCGATCCATGGTCGCCCCCATCTCCGTCGAGGACGCTCAGCGCACTTACGACATCCGCGCGAGACTTGAGGGGCTTCTCGCCCGAGATGCGACGAAACGCATCCAGCAAAACGAACTGCCTGCACTCGAGCGGCTGCTGCATCTGATGGATCTGCTCAAAGACGACTACGTCGAGGTGGTCCGCCTCGGTGCGGAGTTTCACCGAGGTATAGAGACCATCTCGGATAACCGGCAGTGTGCCGACATGCTCCGACAGATTCGCGGCCACGTCGACCGCTACCGAACGCTGACGACGCAGCAACCCGGGCGCGTGCAGAAGGCAGTGACGGAACACCACTCCGTCTTGGCGGCGATTGCTTCCGGTGACCCCGCGCGGGCAGAACGGGCGATGCTAGAACATGTCGAAACCGCCGGCCACGTTGCAGTGGAGGGCGTGCGACGCGCCCTTGAGACGCTTGCAAGGCAGAATGAGGCCACCTCAAACCAGGCCGGATAGGCGCGACCGGGAGTTCGTAGTCAGAACTCGGCAAATCCAGATCATGTGACACTCACTGTGGCACCTGGCAAGCAGCCGAGTCAATCTGGTTGCGATGAGAGAAACCCGGTGACTAACATCGCTAGACCCTTTGCATCGTCGGGGATGACGCGCCCACGCCAGGCGATGTGGAGGTCAGGCCTTAGAAGCAAGAGACCGTCACCGTAGACATTTATGGAATCCACTGACTCGGCCTCCACATATTGAAAGGGTGCATCTAAGTCGTCAAATGCGGCCTGCAGCCGATCGATCCCTTCCACGGACGCGGTCGACGCGATGAGTGAGTATCCCTTGCCCAGCAGGTCTTGAAAGGGACGCCCGTCGAGCAACCACGTATTGGGTATCCGTGCGCCCGGGCGAGTCGTGGGTCTGTACTGGAAATCCAACTGATCTTCAACTTGAACATCGTCCACTGGATACGCGATCACGGGCGAATGTGCGTAGCGATATCCGAGTTCGATCCCATACAGGTCATTGCTCCAGCGTTGCTCGATGTCGGCTCGACCAGCGAGCCTCTCACGGAGCGTCTCGCCTCGAAGCGATTCGTCGGCCAGCTCGGGTTCCCAGAGAGCTCGCCACGCTCGCCGACCGGTCGCTGCTTTTCGTGACGCCGCGATGTTCCGTGCTCCGGTCGGTCGACGCTCGGCCTCGTACGAGTCCAAAAGAATAGGGCCGCCCCATCCCTGCAACGTGGCTGCGAGCTTCCATCCCAGGTCCACCGCATCACCATGGCCCGTGTTCATGCCCAGCCCACCCGTTGGGATAACGAGGTGCGCTGAATCGCCGGCAAGGACAACGCGTCGATCACGATAGCGATCGGCGAGCTTGAGTTGCTGTTGCCAGGACCCCACGTAGACCGTTTTGTAGTCAATGGGAAAGCCGACGATCTTCTCGAACAGGGCTGGCATCTCGGCATCAGTCTGCACCGTCGCGTGCAGGGAAAAATGCTTCTTGTCATCTTGCACGATCAAGAATGAAGATTTGTCGTCGGCGAAATGGTAGTGCCGACCGACGCCCATCGGTATGTGATCAATCAGGGTTTCGCTGTAGAACAAGGCCTGCCTCATTTTCAGCAGGGACTCCCCGACCAATTCGATACCAAGTTCATTCCGCACCGTACTCGACGCCCCATCGCAGCCCACGAGGTAGTCCGACGAGATAATTTGAGTCTCGCCGACGGCTGACCGAATGACAGTTTCTACGCCATGCGTGTCCTGCGAGAAGTTCATTACCTCACGGTCAAATACCACTCGAACCCCCGGTGTGGCTGCGGCAGCATCTCTCAATAGCGGCTCAAGAGTATATTGAGAAATGAGCTGGTAAGGCTCTGCCGCGCTGGTGCCATCGTGAATTTCCGCGTAGCGAGCCTTCATTTCATTGACCGACGGGTAGTCATGATGAACCAACGGTGGCCGAGTGAGATTCTCTGCACAGATGAACACATCCATGGGCATGTCATTATCGAGTCCTGCCTGCCTGATGCTGTCGGCCAGACCCAGCCGACGAAAGTTCTCCATGGTCCTGGCGTTACATCGCTCCATCTTCGGGAGCTTCCCAAGCCCGGGTCGCTTATCGACGACCAGGACTTCCACGCCCATCTGTCCAAGCTCAATGGCCAAGGTCAGTCCCACAGGCCCGGCTCCGGCAATTACAACCTGTATGCGTTTCATACCGTCCCCGTTCGGTTAGCGGCGTGCGCCGGAGGCAAGAGCCAGATCCAACCCGAGAATTCGACTGGCATTTCCCGAATATATTGCGGAGCGCTCTTCAGCAGTCAGGTCGATGTCCTCAAGATTCTGAATCGTGGCCCGGATGAATCCGGGACCTTTTTCCGGGTCGTATGGGCTGTCTGACGCGAACAAGACGCGGTCTGCTCCAAAGAATTTGATTGACGTGCGCAAGGCTTCTTCAGCGCCAAAGGTTGCCGTGTCGCAGTAGAACATCTTGAAGTATTCGAGGGGACGCTTGGTCAGGGGATAGCCCTGCACGTCTTCTTTCTGATCTTCAGGCGTTCGAGCCCCCAGCTGATCCCATCCGGCGCCCACCCGGCCTGCGAAATGCGGGATCATCGCCCCTCCGTGGTGAATGAGAAATTTGAGCTCGGGCCAACGTTCAAGCGCCCCCGAAAAG
Source organism: Cryobacterium flavum (assembly GCF_900103805.1). GTDB lineage: Bacteria > Actinomycetota > Actinomycetes > Actinomycetales > Microbacteriaceae > Cryobacterium > Cryobacterium flavum. Next base: position 235,729 of record NZ_FNIB01000008.1, read on the forward strand.
ACGGCACGCGCCATGAATACGGAGAGATCGTACTCCCAGCCCAGCGCCCACCAAATCTCAAATTTTGAGCGGGTTTCCGTCGGGAAGTCCGACCATGCGGACGTGCGGTTGGGGTGCACCTGAATGATTTTGCCGCTTCGCGCAACCATCTCGTAGAACGGGTCTAACCGAGCCTGGTCCATGGGCTGTCCGTTTACATGGCAGTAGATTTGCACACCGAGTGCCCCCAACTCTGTGAACGCGTACTCCGCTTCTTCAATGGCTCGATCGACGTCGTCGAGAGACACCGCAGCGCAGAAACCCGCAAAGCGATCCGGATGATCTGCAACCAGCTTGGCCAGACCCTCGTTCGCTATCCGGGCCATTTCGGCGTTGGTTGCCGGCGAACCGAGATCTTCCAAGGGCGGCGCTGCCACATTGATGATTTGCCGGTAGTCCCCAAATTCATCCATCTGACTAAACCGAAGGTCGAGGTCCACAAGCGCAGGGATGCCTCGGGTGCGCGCCTGCAAGTTTCTCAATGCGGGGCTGTCATCAATCGAAAAAAAACGTTCCGCGTACTCTTTGGGAAGTATGTGTCAGCGAGCGACCAGCGGAGGTTGAGGACCGCGCCGTTCCTGGGCATTGGGAAGGGGATCTGATCTTGGGGTCACACTGCCGGTCGGCGATCGCTACGTTGGTGGAGCGTCAGACCCGGTTCACGATGCTGGTCCACCTCCCAGGTGACCACAGCGCGATCACGGTTCGCGAGGGGCTGTTGGCCGCCATCAAGACTCTCCCAGCGCACTTGGCTAAGACTCTGACGTGGGACCAGGGCACCGAGCTGGCTCAGCACCGGAAGATCACGCTGGCCACAAAGATGGCCATCTACTTCTGTGATCCACATTCGCCGTGGCAGCGGGGCACCAACGAGAACACCAACGGGCTGCTGCGCCAATATTTCCCCAAAGGCACCGACTTATCCGTCCATTCGCCCGAGCGGCTACTCGAAGTCGCCACCGAACTCAACAATCGACCCCGCAAAACACTCGGCGGCATCACACCCACTCAAGCCATGCAACGACTATTGTCAGAGCCAGAAATACCCATCGTTGCGACGACCGGTTGAATTCGCCGAACCCTTTGCGGGACG
>NZ_FNIB01000038.1 GCF_900103805.1 Cryobacterium flavum
CAAAACCGAGCCTGCATCTCCACCAGCTCAAACTTCGACCACATCGGCAACACCTCTCAAAAATGGAGTGTTGCAACGACCAGTTGAATCCGCCGTTCCCCCTACGGACGTCCCGTCTGTCGCGAACATAGCGTTCCCCTGCAGACCGGGTGGGGTAGCCGTGGGACAAAATGGGGATGTTGCTGTTGCTCAGCCCGCGGGCAGCGAGGAAGAAATTTCCCGTTCGCGTGACGACAGGGCGGCGATCGAGTCCATCCAACGGACTCTGGTTGGGACGGAGTTGATGGTTCGTATTCGAAGTCGCGATCCGACATGCCAGGCGCCCAAGTTCAGAAGAATGCCGCATCGGGCAGCAAAGGCTCCCGTGTCGGCTGATTTGAGCTCGGGCGCCTGAGAGAGTAGAGCATGAGTCAATCTGAAGACGGAAGAAGATTACGCGCTGACCCGGCAAGACGTTCGGTGAAATATTTGGCCGTTCTCTCGGTTGTGTGCTTCCTTCCCGGCGTTCCGATTCTGATCTTCGAAGCAGGAACAACGCACATTGGTGCCGTACTCACCATTTCCGGTGTGATCTTCCTATCAACGTACGAACTAATCCGCGCCACCGCTGGCCGGTTGTGAGTTCTTGACCCGGTCAGTGCACTGACCGAAGAGTCTGATTCAGGAGGACGTGAAATCAAGCGCCTCCCAACTAGATGGTCGAAAACAACTCACTGAGTATCCAGTTCAATGGCGGCGGCAAAGTCAGCGGCGGGCTTGAAGATTGCGCGTCCCGCAGGGGGTTCCCCCTACGCCCCGCACTTGCCACCTCGTCTGGTGCAGTGTTTCCGCTGCTCGATCGTGGTTCTTCGCAGACACCACTAACTGATTTCTGCTCGTCACTAAGCAGCAGATGATCCGGCCGGCTGGCGGTTGGTCGAGTTGGCTGTCCCGCGCCACCCGATGGCGATGCTCCAGCTTGCGAAGCCGACCGTCGCAAGTCCAGATACCAGAGCAAGGACTCGCACGATGTCCGTGCTTGCGCCAGCATCTATGGCGGCCAGGACCAATTCTGGATTGATCAGCTCACCCCGTCCAAGGAGTGTGGCGATGAGACTCATGAACAAGATAGCCAAAGTGGTATTTATAATCGCCATGCGGGTGGTCCACCGGCCGACGGTCAAGATCCTGACTGACAATACTGCTTGTGCCGCTATCAAGGTGAACAGGCCGCTGATCGCCCAGGGCCACAGATCGGGGTTGAGGATCGCGATCGGTTCGGCGTTCAGCCGCGCAAAGCCGGCGAAGGTATCCCAGCACACCGCTACCGCCAAGAGAGTAAGGCCGGCGAGCGAGGCAACGGAGTTGGCGCGGTCGACATTGCTACGTGGATGATCCGGCAGGCGATCCACATTCCAGCGACCTCTGGTGGTGGCGCCGAGGCGCTCTAGGACGGCGAAGAGGACGGTCACCCAGAATGCGACATGCACTGCGGCGGAGAGGCTCATGGTGATTCCAGCAGCGATGATCTCACCGATGGAATCGTTCGAGAAGGATTCCACCAGGGCGGCACCTATGAAAGTGATCGACGGAACGATTGCGAGAAGGATCACGAGTAGCCGCAGCCAGGTGAGGTAGTGCCGTGGGCCGATGAGGTGCAGTGACCGGTCGGCGTAGCCGGCGGCGAGGAGTGCGGGGTCGCCGAGCTCGGTCAACACCGCACGTTCGGCATCCGCTCGTTCTATGCCTTGTTCGACTCGCGCGTCGATTGCGTCGGCGATGGAGCCTTCGAGCTCGGCCCGAACGTCACTCTCCGATGCTGCGCCGAGGTTCTTCGTCGTCGCGGTGATGTAGCGCTGGGTGAGTGTGGTGGTCATTTCAGTTCTCCGATGCGGTGAGGGACGCGATCGCGGTGGAGAGCGATCGCCATTCGGCAGTGAGGGTCGTGGCGAGAAGGGTGCCGGCGTCTGAGGTGCGATAGAACTTCCGTGGCCTGGCCTCGTCGGTGTTCCATTCGCTGGTGAGGTAGCCCTGCTTTTCGAGCCGGCGTAACAGCGGATAGAGCGTGTTGGCATCCGTGCTGAAACCGCGCTGGGCGAGCTCTTCGAGGAGCTTGTAGCCGTAGCCCGCTGTTTGAAGGATCTGCAGGCAGGCGAGCACGACGGTTCCCCGGCGCACCTCCTGCAGGTGGGTGTCGAGGGATACGCGATCGGTCATGCCGCTCACGTTACTGTGTGCCACACACTATTGTCAAACATGCCCACCACTGCGTTGCCGGTGCACCGTCCCGGTTAGGGTTCGGCGGATTCAACTGGTCGTTGCAACACTCCATTTTTGAGAGGTGTTGCCGATGTGGTCGAAGTTTGAGCTGGTGGAGATGCAGGCTCGGTTTTG
>NZ_FNIB01000014.1 GCF_900103805.1 Cryobacterium flavum
GACCGCGACAACATCACGGCGAAACTCGGGTGGGTAGGGCTTGGGCATGATGACATCTTTCCAGTGAAGACGAAGCTCCACAGGTCAGGAGTCAAACAAACCGAGGGCAGTCCCGCCTGGCCCAAAGCCATCTCGCGGATTGAACGCGGCGCCACCCAAGATCGAGTCCTTTCTGAGCGCTACCGCGCATGGCTCGGTGAACAACCGAAAGTCAGTGCTTGACAACAATAGGAGCATCAAATTCCGCCCGCCGGTACTCTGAGGCTTTTGCTTCCAATACCGACAGCGGGATCGGCTCGGTCGCTGGCGTGTGCTCGAGCAAGTCCCACGCCGCCCGCGGCGTAGCTTGTTCGAGGGCTTGATGCGGTCGCCGGTTGTTGTAGTGCTCCCGGAAACGCTGGATCCGGACACGGAGATGCTCGAGAGTGGCCGGCCGGTCGGCGTCGAGGAAACGGATCAACGTCTGGTGGGAGCGCTCATTCTTGCCCTGTGTGGTGGGCTTGCCCGGCAGTCCGCTGATCGGCATGGTGCCTTTCGATGCCAGAAAGATCTCCACAGAGCCGATCGTGCCTGCGCGCAGCTGGTTGAACGCCAGCGAGTTATCCGATAACACTTCCTGGGGTGCCCCGCATGCGGCGATTGCCCGTTCGAGGACGTCCTTGGCATCAGCACTGTTCTCATGACGCGAATACGCGTCGGAGCCCACGTCGTATCGGCTTGCGTCGTCGCCACCGACGGGACCTTCCCTCCGGGGAACCCGCTGTCCATGGCCGCTTCGTAGTAGATCGAGCGGGGACCATAATCCCAGCCATCAGTCTTGAGCTGTTTGCGGATCTTCACCACCTCATTCACCACGACCTGCCCATAACGCCGGGCCGGGACCTTCGGGGCGCGGGAGCGTGGGTGCAGCGCAGCAGCAGCCTCGTGGACAGCTCGCCCGCGGATCTTGTAGAACATGCTCCGAGAGATCTTCAGAGAGCGACAGAACCCGATAATCGACAGCGCGTGAGGCTGGGTCGGATCGTAATTCATGATCGCGGCACGAGTCTGGGGTGAAAGAGAATTCGACATTCCCTAACTATCCCCGGCGCAAGTGTCTCCGATGCTGTGAGACATCGTGTCCACGATGTCATGAGATCGTGTGTCCACGATGCGCTGAGACAGGACACACGAAGCCATGAGAGCCGGCGTCCACGAAGTGCTGAGATCCACTGTCCACGATGTCACGCGATTACACACCACATCGCTGGACTAGGCGTACCATCAAGGGCTACTCGCCACAGCGCAATCTGGCACGCTTTTTCCACTCTCTCACTGGAGTGGCGGCGGCTCAGTCGCAGCGCTGCGAGAGCGGCATCGAAGCCTTGCTCCTCCACGGGCACCGCCTCGAAGATCCTGTTCACGATAGTCACCATGTGCGGGCCGACACGCGTCGCCCACGCCCGGATCCTGACGCTGTCCCACTCCCGATACTTCTTACCCTGAGGCTGGTCGGCATCGTTCGTGCGGTATTCGTTCACAACATGCTCACCAAACAAGAGGTGGCTGGTGAGCCGCTCATGATTGCGATAAACCTCCAGCACCTGGCTGGTGATGCGCAGATCCACGCCCTGCCCGATCTGCGCGTAGGGGGCGGAGTAGAAATTCTTCTCCCAAACCACATGCCCGTTCTTTTGAACCCGGCGCCCCATGATCCACCCGTTCTGCGAGGCGATCGCTGGGGGAAGGCGGTGCTCCCGGATCGCGATGAGGTCGCTGGCAGAGTCGCTGCCCATGCCCTTGTGCGGTAAGCTGTAATGTGGACTACGCATTGAGGCTCATGAAACTGCACGCAGTTCGTCGCATTTTCGTTTAATCGTAGGGACATACATTTGGGGGGTATCCGTGCGGCTAAGAGCGGATATGTGCATACATTTCAGCGGTCAAACTTCTGACAGCCTTCGTGGGTTGGCCGGTCGGCACAAATGACCGTTATTCATCTCTCTAAACCTCTGTCTGGATCGACTGACCAGCAGGAGTTGCGCGTACTTGTGATCGGCCTCAATTACCTGCCTGAACGCACGGGCATCGCTCCCTACACAAGCGCACTGGCGGGCGGGTTGCAAGCCCGTGGTATGAAGGTCGATGTTTTCTCGGCGCACCCGCACTATCCGGAGTGGCGCATTCACCCGGGGTTTGGCTCTTGGACCACGCACGACACCGTCGGCGGCGTTCCGGTTCGGCGGCTTCGGCATTATGTTCCGGCGCGTCCGAGCGGCGTGAAGCGCCTCCTCTCGGAGATTTCCTTCGGACTACGACTGGTTTTTTCGCGGTGGGACAAGCCTGACGTTGTCGTGATGGTTTCACCAGCGCTCTTTGCGAGTGCCATCGCGACACTGCGGATCCGTTTGGGGTGGCACAAGCCGGTCATCAACGTGTGGTTGCAAGATATCTACAGCCTGGGCATGACTGAGACCGGCATGGGTGGTGGGCTGGTTGCCCGCATTGTGACGTGGGTCGAGACAAAGACGCTGAAGGCGGCGGCGGGGGTCGTTGTCATTCACACGCGTTTCGCTGACTACGTGAGCGACAAGCTCGGGGTCGACGCGAATCGTGTTGAGGTTGTGCGCAACTGGACCCACTTTGACTCGGCACCGGTAGCGAACGTGCGCACCATCCGCAGCGCGCATGGCTGGGGTGCTGACGAGTCCGTGGTGTTGCACGCCGGCAACATGGGCGTGAAGCAGGGGCTTGAAAACGTCGTCAACGCGGCTCGGCTCGCCGACGAGCACCACTTGCCGCTTCGGTTTGTGCTGCTGGGCAACGGTAGTCAGCGTGACGAGCTGCGCACGCTGGCCGAGGGAATTGAACGCCTCGATTTCATCGACTCGCTCGAAGACGCGGAGTTTCAAGGTGCACTAAGCGCAGCGGACATCTTGCTGGTGAACGAGAAGCCGGGAGTGGCCGAGATGGCTGTGCCCAGCAAGCTCACGTCGTACTTCAACGCGGGGCGGCCGGTGATTGCGGCTACTGACCTGACCGGCATTACTGCCGATGAAATTGCGGCGGCGAACGCGGGACTCATCGTTCAGGCGGGGGATGCGCAGGCGATGGTCGACGCGGCCATGAGCTTGGCCGGTGATCCCACGGCCGCGGCGAGACTGGGCGCCAATGGGCTGCAATACCGCAACGAGGTGCTCGGCGAAGACGCAGCGATCGATCGCTATGCGAGTTGGTTGCGACAGCTTGCCGCAGAGAAAAAGTATGCGACCGTGGTGCGGTAACGTGGCCTAAAGCTCTTAGACTACCGAGGCTTTGTGAGGGTGCTCCTTCTCCTATATGGCGTGCCTTAGCAAGCAATCTAGTTATGTCGTCTCGTGCAGTGCTATCAGCGGTGTGCTGCGCAGCTCGAGGTCGCCGGCAAACGGCTCGGGGCCGAGCCAGGCAAAGCGCAGCACGGTGCTTTCTCCGGGCGCGAGCTCGATGGCAATGGTGCTCACCGGGTAGGTTGCGTCGGTGGCCGGATGGTATGGAACCTCGACGCTGTCTCGCGTGAGTCCGAGGTTCTGCAGCTCAGGGGTGCCGTAGGCCGAGACAACGGTCTTGATGCTGCCGAGCGGTACTCCGAAGGACCCCCCACCCGTGACATACCCAGGAAGGGCCGTGGTGGCATCGCTGGGTGCGGTCTTGGTGAGGGTCACCTCGAGCGCGTATTGCGGGCGCCGGTCTTCGCGACAGGTCTGCTGGCCGATGGCCGTTGTCATGTTGAGGTAGAGGTAGAGGTCCATTTTTACGCCGGTACCGTCGTTGAGATAAAGCCCGAATCGGTTCGTCTGGTCGTCGCTGAGCGGGCGCCCGTCGGATAGGGTAATGCCGGCGAGCACGGCCTGTTCGGCCTCGTCGGCATTCCAGACGAGCACGCGGTTTTCAGCACCGGCCCTAGCGAGGGCGGTGATGAGCTTGGTCGGGTCGGCGCGCCCGCTCTTGACAGCGTCAAAGACGGCACCAGCCGCGGCAGCGAAGAAGGCGTCCTGCTGGGCCGGCTCCTCATAGCGCGCGTAGACATCCCTCAGCAGTAGCTGCACGGCATTACCGGCGTTGAGCTCGTCCCCGGTGGCGAGAGTGATCGGGCCGGTAGCGTCGAGCAGGTAGCTGAGCGCGACCGGGTCGACTGAAAGCACCCCATTGGCCTCGACACCGAATTCGAGCCGCCACATTTCGCGGGCGAGGGCGCCAGTCTGAGCGAAGTCGGGGGTCATCGTGACGTCATGCATGAACTCCCCGGTAACGTCACCGAAGATGGATCGGATCTCGTCGCTGAGCGGCAGCACAGGAGCCTGGTATTGCTTAAACGAGGTTGACGTCGCCTGCTGCGTGAGTTCGATTGCGCCCTGATCGGTGTGCAACAGGGCCAGCGCGCCGGGGATGCCGCCGGACGAGCGCAGCTCGGCCGGGTTCTGAAACAGCAGAATGTAGTCGCGCGGTGCGTTCGCGCCGAGCATGGCCGGCAGCAGCGTGACGGCGCGGTTTAGTCCGTCGAGAGTTCCAGCCGTCTCGACGGTGACGGTCTGCAGCCGGGTGACCGCGCTGCGCACGACCTCAAGTACCTGGCCGGTCTCGATGGCGTCGACGTTGGTCGTTGCCCGGGCGAGCGCGTCGTGTGCTTTGGCAACCGGAGCCTGGGCGTCGAGCAGGGGCTGTAGAGCGATTGAGCCGTCGACGGGCTTCAAGTCGGTGAGGTCGAAACTGCCAGCGAGCTCGGCGAGCGGGGTCACGGCGTTCTGGGCGACGTCGTCTACGACGGCGGCGAGTTCGCGCACGACCTGCAGGTTCGGGCCGAGAAACGGCAGCAGCTCGAAGGTGCGCCAGACCGGGTCACTCGTGCGCGAACTGGCGGTCTGGGCATAATCGGCCAGCTCGGCGGCCGTGCGGCCCGCAGCGTCGGAGTCGCCGGCGATGACCTGGTCTTTGATCGTCGACGCTAGCGGCACGGCGGCTTCGAGGGCGTCCTTTGCCTGCAGAACGCGAATGCCTACCCAGGCGGTGGCCGCGACGACGACCATGAGCAGGCCGAGCACGGCGAGCCCGACGACCGTGCGGGTGCGGGTGCGGGTGCGACTACGGGTGCGCTTCGGGGGTGCGGCGTGCGCCGCGTGCGAAGAAGACATTGCCCTATTCAACCAGAGCGCGCGCATCGGTTAGGGCTGCACGCGAGTGCCGTCGGTGCGGGGCGGTTCGGCGCGCGAGAATGACGTCATCTCACTACGTGAATCGACGCCGTCGTGTGCCCCGAACTGGGGCGTGCGCGTTTCGGTAACGGGAAGGGTGTGCATCCGTGAGAAAATTCGGTCGGTAGGCTGGAACTGTCGAAATTGGCTGCCTGAAACGATGCAGCCAAAATCTAGGGGGACTTCATGGCGAAACGCGCTTTTATTACCGGAATCACGGGCCAGGACGGCTCGTACCTGGCTGAGCTGTTGCTCGCCAAGGGGTACGAGGTGCACGGGCTGATTCGGCGGGCATCCACTTTTAATACGTCGCGCATCGACCACCTCTATGTGGATCCGCACGACGAGGGCGCGAAGCTGTTTCTGCACTACGGCGATTTGAGTGACGGGTCGCGCCTGGTGACTCTGCTCGCCGAGATTCAGCCCGACGAGGTGTACAACCTGGCCGCGCAGTCGCACGTGCGGGTGTCGTTCGACGAGCCGGAGCACACCGCCGATACCACCGGTATGGGTACCATCCGGCTGCTCGAAGCGGTGCGCATGGCCGGCATTCAATGCAGGTTCTACCAGGCGTCGTCGTCGGAGATGTTCGGCGCCACCCCGCCGCCGCAGAACGAGCTCACGCCGTTCTACCCGCGTTCGCCCTACGGTGCCGCGAAGGTGTATAGCTACTGGATCACCAAGAATTATCGCGAGGCCTACGGCATGTTCGCTGTCAACGGCATTCTGTTCAACCACGAATCGCCGCGGCGCGGGGAGACCTTCGTTACGCGCAAGATCACCCGCGCCGTCGCTGCGATCAAGGCCGGCACGCAGGATCACGTGTACCTGGGCAACCTCGACAGCATTCGCGACTGGGGCTACGCCGCCGAGTACGTGGAGGGCATGTGGCGCATGCTGCAGGTCGATGAACCCGACGACTTCGTGCTGGCCACCGGCGGCAACTTCTCGGTGCGCGACTTCGTGGCCACCGCATTTGAGCACGTTGGCCTCGATTGGGAAAAGCACGTTCGCTTCGACGAACGTTACCTGCGTCCCACCGAAGTGGATGCCCTCGTCGGTGACGCCTCCCACGCTGAGGACAAGTTGGGGTGGAAGGCCACCGTCGATACCGCCGAGCTGGCCCGCATCATGGTCGACGCCGACATTGCCGCGCTGGAGTATGCCGGCGGCAAGTGGATCGATCAGGTGAAGCTCGCCAGCTGGGGCACGCTCGAGCCCGTGGGAGTGGGCGCGTGACCGCTTCTGTCGGTGACGACCGCGACCAGGTTGAGTTCACGCCGGGGCCGCTGGATCGCAACGCGCGGTTCTATGTGGCCGGGCACCGCGGGCTCGTGGGGTCGGCTATTTGGCGGTGCCTGCAAGGCGAGGAATTTACTGATCTGGTGGGGCAAACATCCGCTGAGCTGGATCTGAAGGATCGCGCGGCGGTGTTCGCTTTTTTCGCTGCGACCAAGCCGCGGTACGTAGTGCTGGCGGCGGCGAAGGTGGGCGGCATTCTGGCCAACAGCACGTATCCGGTGGAGTTTCTCAGCGACAACCTGCGCATTCAGGTGAACGTGCTCGACGCCGCCCTCGAACACGGGGTGGAGCGCCTGCTGTTCCTCGGCTCGTCGTGCATTTATCCGAAGCTGGCGAAGCAGCCGATCACCGAGGACGCCCTGCTAACCGGCTACCTGGAGCCGACGAACGATGCCTATGCAATCGCGAAGATTGCGGGCATTCTGCAGATTCAGGCGGTTCGGCGCCAGCATGGGCTGGCCTGGATCTCGGCGATGCCGACGAACCTGTATGGGCCGGGGGACAACTTCTCTGTGACGGGGTCGCACGTGTTGCCGGCGTTGATTCGTCGGTATGACGATGCGGTGTCTGCCGGTTCAGCTTCGGTGACGAACTGGGGCACAGGAACGCCACGGCGGGAGTTCCTGCACGTGGACGACATGGCCGAGGCCTGCCTGCACCTCATGGAGCACTACGACGGTCCGCAGCAAGTGAATGTGGGTACCGGGCGCGACGTGACGATCGCCGAGATTGCGGAGTCGGTGGCGCGAGTCGTCGGGTTCACGGGAGAGACGCTGTGGGACTCGTCGAAGCCCGACGGCACACCGCAGAAGCTGCTGGACGTGTCGAAGCTGGCTGGTGCGGGGTGGACGGCCCGGATTGAGCTCGAGGACGGGCTGCGGTCGACGGTGGAGTGGTATCACGCGAACGCTGGGGCGCTGCGGGAGTAACCGGAGCATTCGATAGTCCCTGACGAGTAACCGTCAACGACGGGATTCGTAGCCCGGGTCGAGGAACGATGCATTCCCAAGCGAGGGATGTGCGCCTATTGTCTCGGTATGTCTGATCCCTCGGATCTTCCGCTTCTGTTTCATGCGCCCCCGACGTGGCCGATGCCTACGGTGGAGTGGATCGGCGGCCACCAAGCCTGGCAGCCCCCGCCCGGCTGGGTTCCTCCCGTGCTGGGAGCGGTGCCGGCGCCGGCCGGCTGGGTGTTCTGGAGCGAGAGCGAGGTGGGCTGGCCTAGGTTTGCCCACCGGCTGTTCTTCGCAACCAAGCGGTCATTCTGGTTGTGGTGTGCAATATTCGTCAGTGGGGTGATTCTCACTGACTGGGGTGCAACCTCAGGAATCGGCCAATACGCGGTGGTCTGGGTGGCAATCGGCATCGGCGTGATCGGCACGGGCGTGGTCGGGATGGGCGGCGCTGCAATTGATTTGCGCAAAATTCGAGCGGGGATGATTGACCTGCTGCGGGAAAGTGCCTGGGAGGTGCAGCAGTCCACCGAGCGAGACGACTATCAGGCCTATCTGCAGCGATTTCGGGGTAACCAATGACCCCCGAGGCGGCTGCGGCCATACTAAACGTTGACGTCTTCGCCTCGAAAGCTGAGGTAGAGAAGGCATTCAAGCGTGGAGCTCGGCTCTCGCACCCCGATCGATTCGCCGGTGGATCTCCCGATCAACTCAAAGCCGCAAGCGTGGAATTTATTCGCATCGCTGAGGCCAAAGCGGTTCTATTGGATTGGATAGCGGAGCGCGCGGCGCGCGCCGCGGCAGCGTCGCAGGCCGCGGCGTCGCAACCGTCGGGGTGGTCGACCGGGCAGGCGTCAGCGCCGTCGACGCCGGGGTGGTCGTCAGCGGAGCCATCTGCTGGTGCTGGGCCGTCGGAGCGGCCTCTGAGTTTTGACGAATACTTGGCAGCTCGGGAGTTTATGGCGTGGAACCAGAACCCCGATTCGGCGACGGCGACAGCGACTTCGTCTCGGCCGGGAGCGGAACCGGGAGCGCGGGAGCCGGCGCCGATTCGGCGATTCCGGCTCTGGCTGGCTTTCGGCGCCACCCTCGGAACCGGAGCGGTGATTCTTGTGGCGGTAATGCTCGTGCTCGCGTACGTCGACGGGGTCGGCAGCGAATCACATTCCGGTTCGGATATCTACAGCCGCGTTGTTCAAAAACAGGTTGCGGCCGAGGTGACGACGGCTTCGGAATGCACGGAGGGCTCACGGTGCTGGGTGTGGGAGCTGACTCCACAAGATGACTGTGCTCAAGCGACGCTGGGCATCAGTCTTTTTTCGGAGAGCAAGGATGAGTTGCGATCGGTGACGATTTTCATGCAGTTCACGGCGGGAGAGAGTATTATCGTGGCCGTGCCGGCTGAGGCTGACGGTGAAATTTATGCCAGCATTCAGCAGATGCGGTGTTCGACCGGGTAGCAGGATGGTTTGTCGAACCCGCAGGGGCGCGGGCTGCCGGTGGACCGCGGTGGCGGCATCCGCTCGTGCGGACTGCATCGGGAACGACCGCGTTAGCGGCGGCGGTCGTCGAGCAGGTGGGAGTCGATGCGTTCGTACATGGCATCGAGCGGGGTGCTGAGGTGCCGGGCGAGCCACCGGTGAAACGAGGTGAGGGGGAAGCGCATGCGGGTGCACCTTCAAAGCCGAAACTGCATCGGGTACGTGCACCGACCGGGTGGCAGAACACGACAGATTCGCGAGGTAAGCGCGTCTCCGTAGTGCGAAGGTAGCCTGCCCGGCGGCGATTAGCGAGGATTAGTCAGTAATTCTCCGCCGTGTCACGGGCGTGGACGTGACGGGGTGGATTTTTCGAGGCCGCGCCGCCTGGTCGTATGGGGATCTCGACAAGCTCGATCAGCGGCGGGGTGCGGCCGGCCTGAGACGCGGCTGCGGCATCCGCTTGCGTGGGGTGGTTAGAAGGCGCCGTCGCGGCCTAGTACGGCGCGGGCGGTGCGCCAGAGAATGACGAGGTCGCCGGTGAGGGACCAGTTCTCGACGTAGTAGAGGTCGAGGCGCACGGTTTCGTCCCAGGTGAGGTTGGAGCGGCCGCTCACCTGCCAGAGGCCGGTGATGCCGGGCTTGACGAGAAAGCGGCGGTGCACGTGCAGCTCGTATTCGCTGACCTCGGTCTCGAGGGGCGGGCGGGGGCCGACCAGTGACATTGATCCACGCATTACGTTGAACAGCTGTGGTAGCTCGTCGAGGCTGTAGCGGCGCAGAAACCGGCCGACGCGCGTGACGCGGGGGTCGTTCTGCATCTTGAACATGACCGAATTACCAACCACGCGTGGAGAGTCTTGCAATGCGGCCAGGCGAGCTTCGGCATCCGCTACCATCGACCGAAACTTGAGCATCTTGAAGAGGTGACCGTTGTGACCGACGCGTTGCTGGCTGAACAGCACTGGGCCGGGGCCGCTGAACCGCACGGCCAAGGCGATGGCCGCGAGGGCGGGGGAAAGGGCGACGATGAGCAGGGCGGACGTGACGATGTCGAAGGCGCGCTTGGTGTAGAGGGTGTGGCCTTCGTACCGGGGGGTTTCCACGTGAATGAGCGGCAGGCCGGCGACGGGCCGCGTGTGAATGCGGGGGCCGCCCACGTCAATGAGGCGCGGCACCATGATGAGGTGGTGGCGGCCGGGCTCAAGGCTCCAGCTGAGTTCACGCGTGCGGGTGGGGGAAATGTCGTCACTGCTGGTGATGATGACCGTGTCGGCGTCGAAGGAGTCGAGGGCGGTGTGCACGTCGTCGATGTCGCCGACGATAGGAACGGTGCCGCCGGGCAGGTAGGTGGCGCTAGGGCCGGAGGTGACGCAAGCGCCCACGACGAGGTAGCCGGCGCCGAGGCGGGTTCTCAGCTCAGCGGCGATGCGGGCGGACGATTCCTGGGTGCCGATCAGAATGACGCGGGAGGTGAATTGCCCGCGGGAGCGCTGCGCGACGAGCCACTGGCGCCACATCCAGCGCGAAAAAATGAGCACAACGATACCGAGCGGGAAAGCCAGAAGAATGTAGCCGCGGGCCACGTCGATCTTGAAGAGGTACGCGACGATGGCGAGCAAGCCGAACAGGCGGATTGACGCTCCGGCGATAAGTTTGTACTCGTCGAAGCCGGTGCCGAGCACGCGGTCGTTGCGGGTGCCGTAGATGCTGAGCGCGGACATCCAGGCGGCGATGAGAATGACCGACACCGAGGTGTAGGAGACGGCGAGGCCGCTCGAGCGCACTTTGAGGTTGGCGCTATCGAAGCCGAACCAGGCGATCTGAACGCCGAAGACCACCCAGAGAAGCACGAGAAAGTCGCTGAGGGTGAGGCGGGCCGAGTAAACGGCGTGCCAGTCGCGGGATGATTTGGTGTAGGTGCGCGTGCGTGTCGTGTTCGACATATGGCCACCTCCCCCGAGTGTGCGGAGATTTGCCGCTCTAATAGTTTACATAAATGGGTTTTCCCCATTGAGGGGGTATTTCTACGACAGAAGTTTCGAGGCTTCGGGACACACCTCTGAAGAGATGGCGTCGGTGTGGGAGTTCACATCAGCGGCGGAGGGACCGCCGCGATCGTGCGGCGCCAGTCGGGCTGACCATCCCGCATCCGTTCTGCTCGATCTCACCTCGAACTGGCCGGTGGTCAACGGTGCGGCGGCGGCGGCGATGATGATGAACGACAAGGCGTCTACGCAAGCGTGGGCTCGGGCGATTTGTGAGCGACACGGTGACGTGCTGGATGGCCTCTATCACCAGTCCACGATCAATAACGAGCCCCTCGTTACCCTATTTAGCCGCACAGAGAGGGTCTCCGCCTTCCCCGCGCGCGTTCGTTTCAGCGCACGGCTCAGTGATGCCACGGCCGACGAGATCGTGGCCCAGGCCACGAAGAACCTGGGCTACGCCTCGCTGTAGCTGGGTGCGCCGCCCATCGGTGGGCATCCGTTGAGTCCCAGCCATCCCGCATCCGCTTTACGGGCGCACAGAGCCTTCTGCACGCTTGCGTCGCACTGCCGACGTGGTGACGAGGGTCAGCCCGAGCAGGAGCGCGGCGCTTCCGCCCGAAATCGCCAGCACGGAGGCGTCATAGCCCGTGGAGGCGAGCCCGACGTAGCCCACGTAGGCTGGTTTGGAGCCGACATACCCCTCATCCGGGGGCACGACGACACGGGTCACCTTGGGGCTCGGACCGTCACTGGGAACATACGTGACAGCGGATGCCGCGGCCGGCACCGCGAAGACGGCCAGCGTGGCCAGGGCTGTGATTGCAAAGAGTTTCTTGAGCATGGGAATTTCCTGTCAGAACGATCGGGTCGGCACGAATCGAAGCGGGGTATGCCTCGAATGACTCAAACCGTAGTGGTCTGCACCGTAGATATCTACGGGTTCATGACAATTTCTCACTGAAGGTTTTCTGCTGTACCATTTCGGGCCGCTCCATCGAACTGCGCACGAGTTGATGGGTGGTGAAGGTGCCGCTCCATCGAACTGCGCACGAGTTGATGGGTGGTGAAGGTGCCGCTCGCGGCATCCGAAACTGGCTGACAGATCTGCCCCGCACCCGCCTGTAGGGTGGCAAGACCCCCTCGACCGAAAGCCGCGCCATGCCCGACCTCGTTCTGCGCTCCGTCCGGCAGCCCGGCGACACCACGCTCTCCGACGTGCACATCACCGACGGCGTCATCACGCAAATCACGCCCACCACCACAACGCATGCCCCAACCCTCGACGGCCGCACCGTCATCCCCGGTCTCTGGGACGAACACGTACACCTGACCCAGTGGGCGCTCGCCGGAGCCCGGTTCGACCTCTCCACCGCGGTCTCGGCGCGCGAGGCCCTCGAGCTCGTGCGGGCGCAGGTCGCCGCCCCGAATACTCCACTCATCGGAGTGCGGTTCCGCGATGCGGTCTGGGCCGACCTGCCAACCCTGCGCGGTCTCGATGACGTGACGCAGGGGCATCCGACCGCTTTGATCAGCCACGACCTGCACTGTGTCTGGATTAACAGTGCTGCCGCCGAGCAATTCGGTGTGCACGTCGACGAGTCCGGGCTGCTGCGCGAACAGGCCGCGTTCGACCTCACCATCGCGCTCGGCCAGCTGCCCGACGCCGAGGTCGACGCGCTCGCCGCCCAGGCCGGATCCCGGGCCGCCGCCCGCGGAGTCGTCGGCATCGTGGACTTCGAGATGACCTGGAACCGTTCCGTCTGGCAGCGCCGCTTCTTGAACGGTTTCGATGCGTTAAGAGTCGAGGCCGGCATCTATCTCGCCGACTTCGACCGTGCCGTCGCCGAGCGGATGCACACCGACGACCGCATCGCAGACTCCCGCGGCCTGCTCAGCGTGGGGCCACTGAAGCTGCTCATCGACGGATCCCTGAACACCCGCACGGCCTTCTGCGTCGACGAATACCCGGTCGGCGGGCACGGCATGCTCGCCGTGAGCGAAGACGAGCTCACCGAGATTCTCGTGGCCGCGCGGGGCGCCGGGCTGCTGCCCGCGGTACACGCCATCGGAGACGCGGCAAACACCGTTGCCCTGAACGCCTTCGAGCGCGCTGCCTTGCGTGGCCGGGCCGCCCACGAGGAGCAAGCCTTAGGTGCTGTTGCCGCTGCCGCCATGTCCGGTCGAGCCGCCGGCCAGGCCTCCCACGAGGTCCCAGCCTCCCAAGCTGCAGCCCGGGCGGACCGGCGTGGCCGTGAGCGTCAGGCATCCGTTCGCGGTCGCATCGAGCACGCCCAGTTCCTGCAGCCCGCGGACTTCGCCCGTTTCGCCAGCCTTGGCGTCATCGCGAGCGTGCAGCCGGAGCACGCGCTCGACGACCGTGACGCGGTCGAACTCAACTGGTCCGCCGGCGCCGATCGCGTCTTCGCTCTGCGCTCCCTGCTCAATGCCGGAGCCACTCTCGCGTTCGGATCCGACGCCCCTGTCGCGCCGCTCGACCCGTTCACTGCCATGAGCGCTGCCACATCGCGGGCCCGCAGCGACGGCCGCGAACCCTGGCGCCCCGACCAGGTGATCTCCCGCGCCGAGGCCCTCGCGGCATCCGCCCGCGGACGCACCCGCCTGCACGTCGGCGACGTTGCCGACATTGCCATACTCGACGGCGACCCGCTCACCGTCTCCGACGCCACCTTCGAACGGATGCCCGTGGCCGCCACGCTGCTGGCCGGTCGCGCCACCCACGGCGCCGCCCTCCTGGCCCCGTAGCTATCTATGGACGGGGCTCAGTGGACAACTTTGGTGGGTGCAGGTGGGTCTTCACCCACCAAAGTTGTCCACTGAGCCGATGCCGTCGCGCGTGAACGCGACAAATCCAGTGCGACCTAGCCGAACCGACCCGACACGTAGTCCTCCGTGGCCTGAACGCTGGGGTTTGAGAACATCGTGGTCGTGTCGTCGTACTCAATGAGCTTGCCCGGCTTGCCGGTGCCCGCAATGTTGAAGAACGCCGTGCGGTCCGACACCCGCGAGGCCTGCTGCATGTTGTGCGTCACGATCACGATCGTGTATTCCTGCTTCATCTCTTCGATGAGGTCCTCAATGGCCAGCGTGGAGATCGGGTCGAGCGCCGAGCACGGCTCGTCCATCAGAATCACGTCGGGCTCGACCGCAATCGCCCGAGCGATGCAGAGGCGCTGCTGCTGCCCGCCCGACAACCCCGATCCGGGCCGCGCCAGGCGATCCTTCACCTCGTTCCACAGGTTGGCGCCGCGGAGGGCCTTTTCGGTGAGGTCGTCGGCATCCGTTTTGCTCATGCGGCGGTTGTTGAGCTTCACGCCGGCCAGCACGTTGTCCTGAATCGACATGGTCGGAAACGGGTTGGGCCGCTGAAAGACCATGCCCACCTGGCGGCGCACGAGCACCGGGTCAACGCCCGGGCCGTACAGGTTGTTGCCGTCGATGAGCACTTCGCCCTCAACGCGCGCGCCGGGGATGACCTCGTGCATGCGGTTGAGCGTGCGAATGAACGTGGATTTTCCGCAACCGCTGGGCCCGATGAACGCGGTCACCGTGCGCGGCTCGATGACAATCGAGACACCCTCGACGGCGAGAAAATTGCTGTAGTACACGTTGAGGTCGTTGACTTCGATGCGCTTAGACATTTAAGTCCTTTCTAAGAAGAGTTAGCGGCCCAGCTTGGGCGAGAACCAGTGGGCGATGAGGCGGGCGAGACCGTTGAGCAG
Organism: Cryobacterium flavum; assembly: GCF_900103805.1. Classification (GTDB taxonomy): domain Bacteria; phylum Actinomycetota; class Actinomycetes; order Actinomycetales; family Microbacteriaceae; genus Cryobacterium; species Cryobacterium flavum. The sequence continues at coordinate 14,672 of NZ_FNIB01000014.1, forward strand.
CATCACGATCAGAATCAGGGTGAGCGCCCCGGCCCAGGCCCGGTCGATGTAGGCCTGCGAATCGGCGCCCTGGTTGGCGTACTGGGTGTACACGAACACCGGGAGTGTCATCATCCGCTCGCTGAACAGGTCGTAGTTCATGCTCGACGTGAACCCGGCAATGATGAGCAGCGGCGCCGTCTCACCGATCACGCGGGCGATCGACAGCATGACTCCGGTCACGATTCCGGCAATGGATGTCGGCAGCACGACCTTGAGAATGGTCAGCCATTTCGGCACGCCCAGTGCAAAAGCGGCCTCGCGCAGTTCGTTGGGCACGAGCTTGAGCATCTCTTCGCTCGAGCGCACTACCACCGGAATCATCAGCACCGACAGCGCGATCGACCCGCCGAAGCCGAAGCGCACACCTGGGTCGTTGAACAGCAGCGCGAACAGTGCGAACGCAAATAGGCCGGCCACGATCGAGGGGATGCCGGTCATCACATCGACGAAGAAGGTAATCGATCTCGCGAGCCGGCCGCGGCCGTATTCCACCAGGTAGATCGAGGTCAACAGACCGATCGGCACCGAAATCAGTGTCGCCACGCCGGTGACCAGCAGCGTGCCGGTGATCGCGTGCAGCACGCCGCCGCCGGCACCGACCACGTTGCGCTGCGAGGAGGTGAAGAACGTCGGCGTCAAAAACGCGGGCAGCCCGTTCACAACCGTCGTGTAGATGATCGAGATCAGCGGCAGCAGGGCGATCACGAAAGCAGCGGTCACCAGCGCCGTCATCAGCCGGTCTTTAGCCTTGCGCGAGCCCTCGACCAGCCGGGACAGTACGTAGATGGCCACGCAGTAGAGCACGGTGCCGAACACGGCCGTGCCCACAATGTTGAAGCCGTCGACGGCGCCCGAGAGGTAGAGCATGGTGAAGAAGGCGGCCGACACGGCCCAGCTGGCCAGCAGCACCCAGAGCGACGAACGGCGGGGCAGCTTGCCGGCGGTGAGGGAGTTGGTCAGCGGCGCGGCTTCCAAAACGGATGACATCAGTTGGCTCCCGAAAATGCCTTACGGCTGTTGATAATGACCCGGGCCAGCATGTTCACGAGCAGCGTCACGACGAACAGGATGAGGCCGGTCGCGAGCAGAATGTTCACGCCAACGCCGTGCGCCTCAGGAAAGTTCAGCGCGATATTGGCGGCGATCGTGTTGGAGTTCTGCGCGGTCAGCAGTTGAAAAATCACCTCGGGGCTGGGGGAGAGCACCATGGCCACGGCCATGGTCTCGCCGAGGGCTCGGCCGAGGCCGAGCATCGAGGCGGAGATGATGCCCGGCAGGCCGAACGGCAGCACGGCCATGCGAATCATTTCCCAGCGGGTGGCGCCGAGAGCCAGAGCGGCTTCCTCGTGCAGCAGCGGCGTCTGCAGAAAAATCTCACGACAGATGGCGGTGATGATGGGCAGAATCATCACGGCGAGCACAATCGAGACGGTGAAGATAGTGCGCCCGGTGCCGGAGACCGGGCCAGCGAAGGGGGTGAACCAGCCGAACCACTCCACGATGGTGGTGTAGAACGGCTGCACGAGCGGGGCCAGCACGCCGATGCCCCAGAGCCCGAACACCACTGAGGGAACGGCGGCGAGCAGGTCTACGAGGTAGCCGAGGCCCTGCGCGAGCTTGCGCGGGGCGAAGTGCGAAATGAACAGGGCGATGCCGATGGCTACCGGCACGGCCATGAGCAGCGCCAGTATGGCCGAGTAGATCGTGCCGAACACGAGCGGGCCTACGTAGGACCAAAAGTTGGTCACGTCTCCGCTGAAGTCCTCGGGCGCCGCGACGAACGCCGGCAGGCTTTCGACGAGGAGAAAGATGGCCACGGCGGCGAGCATGGCGAGGATCAGGCTGCCGGAGATCACGGTGGCCGAGGAGAAGATGCGGTCGCCCGGGCGTTGCCTGGCCTTGATGGTCGTGGCGGCAGCGGTGGTCATGCCGGTCTCCTAAGTAGCGTCGTGCTGGTGAAATTATGTGAAACGGGGGTGCCATGCGGCTGGACGCAACTGGCCGTACACCCCAGTCTGCCCGATCCGTCCTCGCAGATGTGCGAGAAAGGACCGGGCAGGTAGGTAAACGTTGTTACTTGACGGTCGCGAGAACCGCGGCGACCTTGGTTTCAAGTTCGCTCGTCAGTGGTGCAACACCGGCGGCTCCCTCAGCAACGGTCTGGCCGGCAGCGCTGGCGATGTACTCGATGTATGCCTTGACGAGCTCACCCTTGGCCGGGTCAGCGTACTCGTTGCAGACGATCGCGTAGCTCACCAGAACCAGCGGGTACTCGGCCGGGTTGGTGGTCTTGCGGTTCAGGTCGAGCGCGAGGTCATCGGCTGCGCGGTCGGGCACGAGGGGCGATCCGGCGACAACCTCGGCCGCAGCCTCGGGGGTGTAAGCCACGAAGTCGGTGCCGACCATGAGCTTGGCGGTGCTGAGCTTGCCGGCCTGCGAAGCGTCGGCGTAGCCGATGGTTCCCACGCCGTTGGTGACGGCGTCAACCACACCGGAGGTGCCCTTAGCACCCTCGCCGGGGAAGGGGAACGTGTCAGAGGCCTTTTCGGTCCACACGTCAGAGGCGGCCTTGCCGAGGTAGTCGGTGAAGTTCTTCGTGGTACCCGAGTCGTCCGAGCGGTGCACGGCGGCGATGGCCGTGGCCGGCAGGGTGGCGTCGGGGTTCAGCTTGGCGATGGCAGCGTCGTCCCAGCTGGTGATCGCGCCGGAGAAAATCTTGGCGAGCGTGTCAGCATCGATGTTGAGGTCGGTGAGGCCGTCGACGTTGAAGATCACGGCGATGGGGGAGATGTAGACCGGCAGGTCAACGGCCTTGCTGTCGGGAGCGCAGGACTTGAAAGTGCCGGCGAGTTCGTCGGCACTCATGTAGGAGTCGCTGCCGGCGAAGTCGGTGCCGCCGGCGATGAATGCTTCGCGTCCGCCGCCCGAGCCGGAGGGCTCGTAGTTGATCGTGACGGCGGGGTTAGCGGTCTGAAAGCCGGCGATCCAGGCCTGCTGGGCGGCATCCATTGAGCTGGCGCCCGCGCCGTTGAGGGTGCCGGTGAGCGTCGAGGCCGACGCTTCGTCGGACGCCGGTGCGGCGCCTTCGTTTGCTGCACAGGACGAGAGTGCGAGGCCTGCGGCAATGGCGATGACCGCGGGACGGCCGAAACGCTTGAAGTTCACGTGTGTTCCCTTTCAGGGTTTTGACAAGACTGTGTTTGCTGATGCAAGCCGGTGCTGGCCCGTGAACGAGGCTAGAGATCTGAAGTAACCGCCGACCATCCTGAAGGTAAACAGAAGGTGAACGAGAGATAACGCTTGCTGCCCTGCGGCTCAGGCAGTCGCGGGGTATGTCTCCACGGCCAGAATGCCCGAGGCCGGGTTCTCCGACGACAGGTGCACGATCGAGAACCCTCCGGTGTCCAAATGCGCCGCGTCCGACAGCGCCGCAGACGGCTGCGAGCCCGTCGCCAGCGCGATCTCCCGCAAAATCTCCGGCAGCACCGGCCCGTGGCTGCACAAAACCGCCGTCTTGCGGGCCCGCACCCGCTTGCCGACGACGGTGCGAACATCCGCTTCGCCGGTTTCGAGGGCGTCCTGGCTGATCAGCTCGGATTGCTTGATCGGGATGCCGGTGAACGCAGCCAGCGGAGCCACCGTCGTGACACACCGCGTTGCGGTGCTCGAGAGAATGCGCAGCGGGCGCCAGGCCGTGATCGTGTCGACCAGGCTCGCGGCCTGCTTTACGCCGCGCGCGGTCAGCGGGCGACGCGCGTCGGGACCGTCGCCAGTGCGCGGCGCCGCCTTACCGTGGCGCAGCGCGATCAGCGCGAACGTGCGAGTCACGCCAGCGTCGACCAGCGCAGAGAACGTCTCGAGAATCTCCACATCGGCCGGGTAAGTCAGGTAGGTGCGAGCCTTCTTAATGGTGACCCACTCGATGGCAGCGACCTCGCCGTTCGGCACGAACGTCGATTTCGCGATGGCCTCCGGCGTAATTTCGGCGGCCCAGTAGTGCACGATCTTGGTGCGGCCGTCGGGCATATCGTAGTGCGAGACCCCGAGCGGAACACCGAGCGCGACGGCCAGCCCGGTCTCTTCCTCGACCTCGCGCACCGCGGTGCGGGGCAGAGTCTCGCCCGGGTCAACCTTGCCCTTGGGGATGGTCACGTCGCCGTGCACTGTGCGGTGAATGAGCAGCACGTGCATGCGGCCGTCAATCAGGCGCCAGCAGACCGCTCCGGCGGCGTAAACGTCGGTCGATTTCACAGCCACTAGCGACGCCCGGACGGCCGCTTGCGCGCGCTGATCTGCTGCATCAACTTGTTCTGCATGTCGTCCAGGTGTACGCCGTTCTCGTCGACGTCGTGGCGGGTCCACTGGCCGGTTGCGTCGAGCCACCAGCCCGACGTGCGCGGATCCATCGCACGTTCGAACAGCGCATCGATCTCGACCAGATGCTCAGGGTCGACCAGCCGCACGAGAGCTTCGACCCGGCGGTCGAGGTTGCGGTGCATCATGTCGGCGCTACCGATGTACACCTGGGTTCCGCCGAGGCTGTGAAAGCTGAAGATGCGCGAGTGTTCGAGATACCGCCCGAGGATCGACCGCACCCGAATGTTCTCGCTCATACCCACGACGCCCGGCCGCAGGCTGCAGATGCCGCGCACCCAGACATCGACCTGCACGCCGGCCTGACTGGCCCGGTACAGCGCGTCGATGATGTCCTCATCGACCATCGAGTTCACCTTGATCCGGATGCCGCTGGTCTTACCGGCGAGCGCGTTCTCGGTCTCGATCGCGATGTGCTTCAGCAAAGCCTTCCGCAGGTGCAGCGGAGCCACCAGCAACCGCTTGAACTTCTTCTCAATCGCGTAACCCGACAACTCGTTGAACAGACGGGTGAGGTCTTTGCCGACCTGGGCATCCGCTGTCAGCAGTCCGAGATCTTCGTAGATGCGACTGGTCTTGGGGTTGTAGTTTCCGGTGCCGATGTGGCTGTAGTGCCGCAGCACGCCCTTCTCGTAGCGCACCACGAGGGCGAGCTTGCAGTGGGTTTTCAGGCCGACCAGGCCGTAGACCACGTGCACGCCGGCTTTTTCGAGTTTGCGTGCCCAGGTGATGTTGGCCTGCTCGTCGAAGCGGGCCTTGATCTCCACCAGCGCGAGCACCTGCTTGCCGCTGTCGGCGGCGGCGATGAGCGCCTCGACGATGGGGCTGTCACCGCTCGTGCGGTACAGCGTCTGCTTGATGGCGAGCACGTTCGGGTCGGCCGCGGCCTGCTCCAGAAAGGCCTGCACGCTCGTCGCGAAGGACTCGTAGGGGTGGTGCAGCAGCACGTCCTGCTTGGCGACCGCGGCGAAGATGTCCTGCTCGGCGTTGGGCTCGCTCGGCAACAGTTGCGCCGCCGTGGTCGGCACGTGCTTGGCGAAGTGCAGGTCGGGCCGGTCGATGCGCAGGTCGAACAGGCCGCCGAGGTCGAGCGGCGCGGGCAGGTGGTAGACCTCCTGCTCGGTCACGTCGAGCTCGCGCACGAGCAGGCCGAGGGTGACCTCGTCCATGTCCTCGGTGATCTCGAGCCGAATGGGCGGGCCGAACCGGCGACGCAGCAGCTCCTTCTCGAGCGCCTTGATCAGGTTCTCGGTTTCGTCTTCGTCGATCTCGACGTCTTCGTTGCGGGTGACCCGAAACACGTGGTGCTCGAGAATCTCCATGCCCGGGAACAGATCGCCGAGCTGGTTGGCGATCAGGTCTTCCAGGGCGATATAGCGGATGCGGTCAACCGACTCCCGGCGGTCGACCCGCACGAAGCGTGGCAGCATGGGTGGCACCTTGAGCCGGGCGAACTCCTGCTTGCCGGTCTTGGAGTTGCGCACCCGCACGGCCAGGTTGAGCGACAGGCCCGAAATATAAGGAAATGGATGCGCCGGATCAACCGCGAGAGGCATCAGCACCGGAAAAATCTGGTTAGAAAAATAGGTACGGAGCGAACGACGATCGGAGTCATCGAGGCTCTGCCAGTCGACGACTTCAATCCCGGCCTCGGCGAGGGCGGGGCGCACGAGGCTCTGGAAGGCGAGGGCGTGGCGATCCTGCAGGGCGTGGGCGGCGGCCGAGATGTCACTGAGCACGTCCTGGGCAGCGCGCCCCACGTTGGTTGGCACCGCCAGCCCGGTGAGGATGCGGCGCTTCAGGCCGGCGACGCGCACCATGAAGAACTCGTCGAGGTTGCTGGCGAAGATGGCGAGAAAGTTGGTGCGCTCCAGTACCGGCAGGCTCTCATCTTCGGCCAGTTCCAGAACCCGCTGGTTGAAGGCGAGCCAGCTCAGCTCGCGGTCGAGGTAGCGGTCGTCCGGCAGCGTGGGGTCGACTTTTTCGATGAGTGGGTCAAAGTCGTCATCGAAGTCTGTGAGTCCCGAGTCTGCTTGGGTGATTTCGCCGTCCATCTGACCATCCTGACACCGTTGGTCGCGCCGTCGCGACGAACCGGGTGAACGTCACGCGAAATTATGCCGGGGCCGTTGACTTTGCGGCGTGTCGGGTACCCAGTGTTACGTCGCGCGGTGTCAGTCGGTGGTGCCTCAGCCGGCGAGGCGGCGGTATTGCACGTCGACGGTGTGGTCGGTGAAGCCGAGCGCCCGATACAGGTGCACCGGGCCGAGGCTGTCGGCCTCGACGTAGAGCGCGGCGCTCGTGCAACCGGCGTCAGCCAGGCGCTGCAGGCCGGCCTGCATGAGCACCCGGCCGAGCCCGCGGCCAGCGGCATCCGGATGCACCCCCACCACGTAAATTTCGCCGATCGCCCCGTCAACCTTGAGCCAGTTATAGCCGATCATGCGGCCGTCGGCGTCGCGCAGAATCAGAAAGTCGTCGGCATCGAACCAGTCCTCGGCCTGCCGCGCGGCCAGGTCGGCCTCGGTGATCGCGCCCTGCTCCGGGTGGCTCGTGAACACCAACGCGTTGAGCGCGACCCATTCGGCGTCGTCGACTCCCACCCGAAATCCCGAAATACTCGCATCGCCCAAAACGGATGCCCCCGCCCCGCTCGCCGAGGCAGCCTCAGCTTCGCCCGCCACCTCGGCTTCCGGCGCAGCGTCAGATGCGCCTGCCCCGGCTTCAGCCGAAAAGAGTGGCTTGCGCAATTCCAGCAGTGTGCGGGCGGCGACGAACCGCAGTTCGATCGCGAGGGCGCGAGCAGCCGGATGATCGCCGTGCGACCAGGCGGTCAGCCCGTTGGGCTCGGTCGCTGCGAGTTCACGAAAGGCCGTTCGGCCAAACCCGCGTCGCCGATATTCCGGACTGATCACCAGGTCAATCTCCCCGCGTCCGCCCAGCGCTGCTCCCACGACGATCGTCGCCGCGGCGCCGACGTGACCGTCTCCGTTGGTCGAGCCCGTCGAGGCCGCCATAACGGGCACGTGACCTGTCTCGAATTCGTGGCCGGCAACGCGCACCAAATAGGCGGTCCGAAGACCAGCCTGCAGGTCATACAACGCCTGCTCATTGAACGGCGCGTACCCGTCGAAGGCAAGCGCCCCCGCGGCGACCCGGCGAAAGGTAGCCAGGCCAGCGGCATCCGCTGTACTAAGCGCGAACAGAATTCGGAACTCGTTCATCGTTCTCTTCGTGCACGTTGAACCGGTAGCCGACGTTGCGCACCGTGCCGATGATCGACTCCTGGTCGCCGAGCTTGGCGCGTAGGCGCCGCACGTGCACGTCGACCGTGCGGGTGCCGCCGAAATAGTCGTAGCCCCAGACTTCGCTCAGCAGTTGTTCGCGGGTGAACACCCGTGACGGGTGCGCCGCCAGAAACCGCAGCAGCTCGAACTCCTTATAGGTGAGGTCGAGCGGTTTGCCGTGCACCTTTGCCGAATAGCTCGCCTCGTCGATGACGACGCCGGCGGCGCGAATCGTGTTCGACGGCGAGGTTTGGGCGAGGCGGCCTGCGGTCAGGCGGATGCGGGCATCCGCTTCGGCCGGGCCGGCTGTGTCGAGGATGACGTCGTCGACGCCCCAATCGGGGCTGACGGCGGCGAGGCCGCCCTCGGTGATCACGAGCAGCAGGGGAGTGGAGCTGCCCATCGTGCGCAGTATCTGGCAGAGCGACTTGGCCGCGGCCAGATTGGTGCGGGCGTCGACCAGAATGAGGTCAGAGTCGGGCGCGTTGATGAGCTGGTCCGCTTGGGCGGGAATCAGCCGTGCGCTGTGCGACAGCAACGCCAGGGCGGGGAGTACATCATTGTTGGCCGCCGAGGTCAGGATCAACAACTGCGCCACTCGCGCCCTCCAAGTATCTCGAATTTCATACTAGCGTGCCATGGAACGCGGGCGGTCAGGCACAATAGAGACGTGAGCTGGCACTGGAAAACGATCGCGACCGTGTGGGTATTGGCGATTGTGGGCGCTGTGCTCACCGCGATTCTCGCCACGCCCGCCTCAGCGATCGGCTGGATCGGCCTCACCCTCGCCCTCTGCACGCTCGTCACGCTGGGCCTGCAGATCGCCACCGGCACCAAAGAGGGCTACGTCAAACGGGTCACCATGAGCATCACCGGGGCCATCGTCATTCTCGTGGTGGCGACAATCGTCGTCTCGCTCTGATGCGCCCCCACTAGACTCGCAGCATGGATCTGTTAGCGCTAGAACTTTTCTTCCTGGGCCTCCTGGGGCTCGCCAGCTTGTCGATCGCCTGGGTGTCCGGCATGGTTGTTTACAAGCTGTACCGGGGGCAGCGGTAAGTACGTATGTTTGACCTTCCGGTCGGTTTGCCGTCCGAACTTGTTCCGCTCTCCTGGTTGATCGGAGTCTGGGAAGGCTCCGGCGTGCTCGAATACAAAATCGGCGAGGAGTCGGTCAGCCGCACCTTCGGCCACCGCATCAGCTTCAGCCACGACGGCCTGCCGCACCTGAACTACAGCTCCTACACCTGGCTCGAGCCCGAATCCGCAACGGATGCCGCCGCTCGCGCGGCAGCGTCTGAAATGGATGCCGCCGTGCCCGCGGAAACGGATGCCGACGTGCCCGCTGAAACGGAGGCCGCCGCGCCCGCTGAAACGCCCGCGTCCTCCGAAGCGGGCGCGGCGGCATCCACTGAAACGCGCGCCGTGAACTTGCCGCCCGAGCTGCAGTCGGACGAAAGAACCCCGCTGGTCACCGAAACCGGATACTGGCGGCTCAGTCGCCATCAGGGCGACGGCGACCCCGGACCCGGCATGCTGCCCCGCACCGGGGAGCGCCCATTCACGTCGGCTGCGGCCGTGGAAACGTTGCGCAACCGTGATGGTGGCTTCGACATCGAGGTCACCCTCGTGCACCCCGGCGGCGTCGCCGAGCTCTACCTCGGGCAGGTCAAGGGTCCGCGCATCGACCTCGCAACGGATGCCGTGCTCCGCACCGCGGGCGCCAAACCCTACGCGGCCGCCACGCGCCTGTACGGCCTCGTCGACAATCACCTGCTCTGGGCCTGGGACATCGCCGCCCTCGGCCAGGACCTCCGCACCCACGCCTCCGGCCGCCTGGCTCGCGTCCAGTAGCCCCTCCCCTTTGGGGACGGGGCCTAGGCCCCGTCCCCGGGCCCAGTTTATAAACTGGGCCCGGGGTCATAAGGTGGGCCCGGTCGCCCGCGGACACGCCTGCCGGGCGCGTTTCGAGGTATGCGCGCGCGTTCCACGGGACCGGCGCATCGTGCACGTACCGCCCATTTTCTGGACGGGGCCCAGGCCCCGTCCATGGGCCCAGTTTATAAACTGGGCCCATGGTCATAAGGTGGGCCCGTTCGCCCGAGCAGTCGCCCCACCCCGAATAAATCACGCACCCGTACTGTTGATACGGGGGAACCCCCAGCCGCCGTCAACCCGGCCGGCAGAATTGAGCGACATGACAGACCCGGTAACAACCGTCTCCCCGCTGCTGACCCTGCCCGGCGCGGTGCAGTCCGAAGGAATCGACACCGGCGTCGCCGCCCACTATGGCAACCCCTTGATCGAGCAGCGCACCCTCGCTGCCGGCCGCGCCATCGTCGACCTCTCGCACCGCGGCGTGCTCTCCGTCGCCGGCCCCGACCGCCTCACCTGGCTCAACTCGATCGCCAGCCAGGAGCTGAAAGCCCTGAAACCCGGCGAATCCACCGAGATGCTGCTGCTCGACCCCACCGGACGCCTCGAATTCGCCATCCGCGTGCTCGACGACGGCGTCGAAACCTGGCTCCTCCTCGAAGCCGCCGAACTGCCCGCCCTGCACACCTTCCTCGACCGCATGAAGTTCATGCTGCGCGTTCAGGTCGTCGACCACACCCTCGCCTACGCCACGATCGGCGCCATGACGGATGCCCCCGCCACCGTCGGCCTCGCCGCCGCCGCACCCAACGACGTGCCCCTGACCTGGCTGGACCCCTGGGCCTCCGTCACCCGCGGCGGCCACCAGTACGCCGAGACCCCCGTACATCCCGGAACCCTCTGGACCTACACCGAAACCCTCGTACCGCGCGCGAGCCTGCCAGCCCTGCGCGATGCCCTCGCCGCCGGAACCCTGACGGTAACGCCCGCCCTCGCCGCCGCGCCCGCCGAAACACCCGCGCTCGGCACGCCCGACACCCGGACCGCGCCGGCCCGCGAGACCAGCGCCGCAACATCCGCTTCACCAGTGAAACCCGCCGGACTCCTCGCCCTCGAAGCCCTGCGCATCGCCGCCTGGCGCCCGCGCCGGGCCCGCGAGGTCGATGAGAAGAGCATCCCACACGAGCTGGACTGGCTGCGTACCGCCGTGCACCTGAGCAAGGGCTGCTACCGCGGGCAAGAGACCGTGGCGAAGGTGCACAACCTCGGCCACCCGCCCCGCCGCCTCGTCATGCTGCACCTCGACGGCTCAGAGGGAGTGCTTCCCGCCCCGGGCGACCCCGTGCAGGCCGATCGCGTCCGGCCCGAGCAAGAAGCCGAGCGGGTCACCGTCGGCGCCATAACTTCGAGCGCGATCCACTACGAGCTTGGCCCGATCGCCCTCGCCGTGATCAAGCGCACCATTCCGGCCGCGTCGACGCTGTACGTCGAGTCCGAGGGAATCAGCATCTCGGCCGCCCAGGAAATCATCGTCCCACAGTCCGCCGGATCCGTCGCCGACATCCCGCGCCTGCCCCGCCTCGGAGTGCGCACCGCGCACTAGCCTGCGGTTGCCTCAAATTCAGGCTACGGACTATATTTTCGCGCCTTCGGCGAGAGCTTGACGTAGACGGGTATCGGCGGCACCGTTCAAAACTGCGGAGATTCTCGTTCGCAGCCCCTGATGAAACATGGCAGATTGAGCCTGATCCCTCCGAAATCTCCGCAGTTTTGTCATCCAACACGACGAGGGTGCTGCCGCGCGCGCAATCACGCGGGTGGCGGCATCCGTTGTGGCCGCACGTACTGCTGCAGCCAACGCCTGCCCGCACGAACACCGACCGCCCTCGATAGAGTGGGCACATGTCTGCCCCCTACACACTCGTCCTCCTCCGTCACGGCCAAAGCACCTGGAACCAGCAGAACCTGTTCACCGGCTGGGTGGACGTTCGCCTCAGCGAGCAAGGCGCCACCGAGGCCGCGCGCGCCGGCGTGCTGCTGAAGGACGCCGGCTTGCTGCCCGACGTGCTGCACACCAGCCTGCTGTCCCGCGCCATCCAGACCGCGAACCTCGCGCTCGAGGAAGCCGACCGCATGTGGATCCCCGTGAAGCGCTCCTGGCGCCTCAACGAACGCCACTACGGCGGGCTGCAGGGCCTCGACAAGGCCGCCACCCAGGCCAAGTTCGGCCAGGACCAGTTCATGCTGTGGCGCCGTTCCTACGACACCCCGCCGCCCGTGCTCGACGACTCCAGCGAATTCTCGCAGGCGCACGACGCCCGCTACGCCGGCCTCGGCCCCGACCTGCCCCGCACCGAATGCCTCAAAGACGTCGTCGAGCGGATGCTGCCCTACTGGCAGTCCGACATCGTTCCCGACCTGCAGGCGGGCAAGACCGTGCTGGTCACCGCGCACGGCAACTCGCTGCGGGCCCTGGTCAAGCACCTCGACGGAATCAGTGACGCGGACATCGCCGAGCTGAACATTCCCACCGGAATCCCGCTCGTCTACCAGCTCGGCGAAGACCTCATGCCGCTGGCGCCGGGGCAGTACCTCGACCCCGAGGCGGCAGCCGCCGGAGCGGCCGCAGTAGCAGCCCAAGGCAACAAGAAGTAGCCGGCATAGAAGGCCCCGGAGTAGGACCTCCGGGGCCTCTCGCGTGCCAGAAATCAGACGTTGTCGTCCTGGTGCCAGGCCCCGGTGCCGAGGTACTGCACCTTCTTGGCGATGGACACCGCGTGGTCCGCGAAACGTTCGTGGTATCGGCTGGCCAGGGTCGCGTCGACGGTGTCGGCCGCGAGTCCCTTCCAGGTCTCGCCGAGCACGGCGTCGAACACGCTCAGGTGCAGGGCGTCGACCTTGTCATCCTCGTTGCGAATGGTGTCGGCGAGGTGCATGTCCTGGTGGGTGAGCAGCTCGGTGAGCATGTTCGCGATGACCACGTCGAGGGCGCCCATCTCGGCGAAGGTGCCGCGCAGCCCCTTGGGGATGACCTTGTCGGGAAAACGGTACCGGGCCAGCTGGGCGATGTGGGTGGCGAGGTCGCCCATCCGCTCGAGGGAGGCGCTGATGCGCAGGGCGCTGACCACGATGCGCAGGTCGCGGGCGACCGGCTGCTGGCGCGCGAGAATGGTGATGGCGAGCTCGTCAAGCTCGACCGTGAGCTCGTCGATCTTCTCGTCTTCGGTGATGGCCTCTTCGGCCAAACCCACGTCGCTTTCGTTGAAAGCGCGAGTGGCCTTGTCCATGGAGATCGCGACGAGGCGCGAAATTTCCACGAGTCGCTGCTGAACTTCGGCGAGTTCTTGTTGAAATACATCGCGCATGGGGGTGTTCCTTCCTTGCCGCGCGAACACGCACGATCGGGTTTATGATGTCGAATTCAGGTTAACGGCAGGTGCCGCAGACTTGAACACTTTCTAAAGTACAGGCTCCCGCACACCCACGCTGCGAACGACGGCCGAAGACTGTCAGTAATCTGTAGAGATGGAATCGACGTGGCTGGTGTTGCTGTCGCTGGCACTCGGACTCGGTGTTGGCGCCGGGTTCGTGTCGCTCGTGCACGTCGCCGAGCGTCACGGTCGCCGCGCCTCTGAGGTAGTGAACCCAGCGGTACCGGACGGTATCGATCAGGTGCTCGACGCCCTCGAGACTGCCGGGGTCGTTCTCGACCCGTCGAACAACGTGATCAAGACCAGCCCGGGCGCCCTCACCCTCGGTCTGGTCTGGAACCAGCAGCTCGTGCACCCCGAACTGCTCGAACTGGCCCGCCGGGTACGGCTGACCGGCGAGCCGATCAGTGAAGACCTCGTGCTCTCCCGCGGCCCGTTCGGCGACGCGAGCATGCGCTTTCGGGTGCGCTTGGCCCGACTCGGCACACGCTACGTGCTGCTTCTGGCCGAGGACCGCACCGAAGCGTTTCGCCTCGACGAGGTGCGCCGCGACTTCGTGGCCAACATCAGCCACGAGCTGAAAACCCCCATCGCCTCCGTCGGGCTGCTCGCCGAGGCGCTCGACAAGGCAGCGGATGAACCGGAGCAGGTTCGCCGGTTCGCCAACCGGTTAACGACAGAGTCGGCCAGGCTCGGCCGCCTCACCCAGGAGATCATCGAACTCTCCAGGCTGCAGGCGCAGGACGCCCTCGCCGAACCGGAGATTCTCAAGGTCGACGACATCGTCGCCGCCGCGGTCGACCAAAGCCGGGTGGTCGCCGAGGCCGAGCGCATCACGATCGTCATCGGCAAGAAGTCCGGCGCCCTGGTCTTCGGTGATGAGGCTCTGCTCACCGTGGCCGTGCACAATCTGGTCGCGAACGCGGTGAACTATTCCCTCGAGGGGTCCCGGGTGGGCGTCGGCGTGCGCCTGCAGAAGGGCATCGTCGAGATCACCGTGACCGACCAGGGCGTCGGAATTGCCGAGGCCGACCTCGATCGGGTGTTTGAACGCTTTTTCCGAGTCGACCAGGCCCGGTCCCGGCACACCGGCGGTACCGGCCTTGGCCTGTCCATCGTCAAGCACGTCGTGCAGAACCACGGCGGCGACATTCGAGTCTGGTCGCAGCCCGGCAGCGGATCCACCTTCACCATTCGCCTTCCAGAGGCGGCGAAGCCCGTCGACACTATCCAACCGAAACGAGCCGTCCGTGCGGCGGCAGGAGACACACTATGACCCGCATCCTCTTGGTTGAAGACGAGAGCGCACTGAGCGAGCCGCTCAGCTTTCTGCTCGAGCGTGAAGGCTACGAGGTCGTCGTAGCCGAAGACGGCCCGAGCGCGATCAGCGAGTTCGACCAGAACGGCACCGACCTGATTCTGCTCGACCTGATGCTGCCCGGCATTCCGGGTACCGAGGTGTGCCGGGAGATTCGTACCCGGTCGACCGTGCCGATCATCATGCTCACGGCGAAGGATTCCGAAATTGACATCGTCGTCGGGCTCGAGCTCGGCGCCGACGATTATGTCACGAAGCCGTATTCCACCCGCGAACTGGTCGCCCGCATTCGCGCGGTGCTGCGACGGCACGAAGACCAGAGCACGGCCGATGTGGACACCATGCTCACGGCCGGCACGGTGCGCATGGACGTGGAGCGGCACGCCGTCACCGTCTCCGGCGAGCTCGTCAACATGCCGTTGAAGGAATTCGAACTGCTCGAATTTCTGCTGCGCAACGCCGGCCGGGTGCTTACCCGCGGCCAGCTCATCGATCGGGTCTGGGGCACCGACTACTTCGGTGACACCAAGACGCTCGACGTGCACATCAAACGCATTCGCTCGCGCATCGAAACTGCGCCCTCCGAGCCGGTGATGCTCGTCACCGTTCGCGGGCTGGGTTACCGGTTCGAAGCGTAGCCCGAAAGACAGCTCAGGCCGCCGACCCGCAGGGGGCGACGGCCTGAGCTAGAAGAACGTTACGCGGCGGGCGTGGCCGTCGGTGTTGGTGTTTCGGTGGGAGTCTCGGTCGGTGCGAGCGTGGGCATCAGGGTCGAATACTCGCCCTGGGTGCCAGAAAGAACGGGCAGCAGCAGTTCGATGCCGGTCTCTTCGCCGTACTGGAAGAACACCGGAAACAGCGAGCCGGGCTGGCTGCCCATGTTCTCCAGCACCACCGAGGGGGCGCCGTCGGTGCCGAACGTCACGGTGGTGTTGGCCTCGACTGGAATGTCCTGCGACACCGTGCCGGTGCTGGACTTGTACTGCACGAGCACCTGCTGCAGGGTGTCCGTCGGATTAACAACGGAGACGATGAGGTTGGCCAGTTCGCCGTCGGCGGAGACCAGTAGGGCGTTGCGAACGTGGATTTCGCCGACGTCTCCGCTCACGCCGTCACTCGCGTTGTACTGAATCGAGGTGGCCTGCGGTGCGAAAAATCCGCACGCGCTCGTGCCCAACAGAATGCCAGCCGCCAAGACGACGGATGCAGCGATGCGCGCTCTCACAAGACCTCCACTTACTGAAAGCAGCGCGCGACAGTGGCCGACGCTGCAAAATTCTCTTTGTCACTAGCTTAGCGGCGTGTGTGAGCGCACGATTGTCGGCCGGTGCCTCGCGGGGGCGCGCGTACTGTAGCACCTCGAAGCTGTGGTATCTTAGAAGTTGCTGAAGGGATCACATCCATGCTGTTTCAGGTTGGCGAAACCGTCGTATATCCCCACCATGGTGCCGCAATGATCACCGAGGTGAAGACCCGCATCATCAAGGGCGAAGAGAAGCTGTACCTCAAGCTGAATGTCACCCAGGGTGATCTCACCATCGAAGTTCCCGCCGAAAACGTCGACCTCGTCGGCGTTCGCGATGTGATCGGCCAGGACGGCCTCGACAAGGTGTTCGAAGTGCTACGCGCACCGTTCACCGAAGAGCCCACCAATTGGTCCCGCCGGTACAAGGCCAATCTCGAAAAGCTGGCAAGCGGCGATGTGATCAAGGTGTCAGAGGTCGTGCGCGACCTGTGGCGCCGCGACCAGGACCGTGGTCTATCTGCCGGCGAGAAGCGCATGCTGGCCAAGGCTCGCCAAATCCTGATCAGCGAGCTGGCCCTGGCCGAAAAGACCGACGAAGAGAAAGCGTCCACCGTTCTCGATGAGGTCCTTGCTTCCTGACTATTCTTTCGTGAGGGGCGGCGCCGTGAGGCGCCGCCTTTTGCATGTTCCCTCGCACTTCACCAGATAGATACCCTCCAGATATGACTGTTTCCACCGATTCGCCGGCAGAGCCCCTCCGCGGCGCTCGACCCGAACCCGCCTCCGCTGTCGCCGCGACGCCCACGGTCGCGGTCATTGTGGTCGCTGCCGGCAGCGGAACCCGCCTCGGCCACGCCGAACCCAAAGCATTCGTGCTGCTGCATATGCGCCCGCTGCTCGACCATGCCTTAGATTCCATTTTCGGCATGAAAGAGCCGGTGCAGATCATCGTGGTCGCCCCCGTCGATCGGGTAGCGGATGCCCGCGCCATCGCCGTCCGCGCCGCCGCCCGCCACGAGGCGCCCACCGGGTTCGTGACCTTGGTCGCCGGGGGACGCACCCGTCAGGACTCCGTGGACCAGGGCATGAACGCCCTGCTGCCGAGCGTCGACGTGGTGCTCGTACACGACGCCGCCCGCGCACTCACCCCTGCCGCACTGTGCGACGGGGTCGTCGCCGCTGTGCGCGCCACCGGGCACGGCGTCATTCCGGGCCTGCCCGTGGTCGACACCATCAAGCGTGTCGCCGAATCCGGTGCCATTCTTGGAACCGTCGATCGGTCGGAACTCTCCGCAGTGCAGACCCCGCAAGGGTTTCCCCGCGCCATGCTCGAGGCCGCCCGCGCCTGGGCCGTGCAGAACGGCCGGTTCGAAGCGCTCACCGACGACGCAGCGCTCGTGGCCGACGCCGGGAATCCGGTGAGCGTGATCGGTGGGCATCCGCTGGCCTTCAAGATCACGACGCCCGAAGACCTCGAGCGCGCCGATCTGATTCTGCAGGCTGCCGCCCCGCAGCCCACACTGCTTCCGCGCATCGGCACCGGCCTCGATGTGCACGCCTTCGCGGCCGACGACACGACGGAACTCTGGCTGGCCGGATTATATTGGCCGGGGGAGAGCGGACTCAGCGGACACAGCGACGGCGATGTCGCGGCCCACGCCATCTGCGATGCCCTTCTTGGAGCCGCCGGACTCGGCGACATTGGCAGCGTATTCGGCACGGCCGATCCGCGCTTCAGCGGTGCCCACGGCCACGTTTTTCTCGAGGAAACCGTGCGCCTGGTTGCGGCCGCCGGCTACCGGGTCGGCAACGTTTCGGTGCAGATCATCGGCAACCGCCCCAAGTTCTCACCGCGTCGGGCCGACGCCGAAACGCGGCTCTCCGGCATCCTCTCTGCACCGGTCAATATCGCCGCGACCACCACGGATGCGCTCGGCTTCACCGGACGCGGGGAAGGTATCGCCGCGACGGCAACCGCGCTGCTCTACGCTGCCCCCGAGCCGGGTCAGACCCCTGACCTAAACTGGGAGGCGTGACCATGCAACTGTACGATTCGAAGGCGCAAGCCTTGCGCGACTTTGTCCCCCTCGAAGCGGGCCAAGTCTCGATGTACGTGTGTGGCCCCACCGTTCAGTCCAGCCCGCACATCGGTCATCTGCGCAGCGCCTTGGTCTACGACCAGTTGCGTCGCTGGCTCAGCTACCGCGGCATGAATGTCACCTTCGTGCGCAACGTCACCGACATCGACGACAAGATCCTGATCAACGCGAAGGGCTCGAGCGAGCAGTGGTGGGCGCTCGCGTACCGCTACGAACTCGAGTTCACCGCCGGCTACCAGCGCCTCGGCATTCTCGCCCCCACCTACGAGCCGCGCGCGACGGCGAGCATCACCGAGATGCAGACCCTCATATCCACCCTGATCGAGCGCGGCCACGCGTATGCTGCCCCCGACGCGTCCGGCGACGTCTACTTCGACAGTGCCAGCTGGGCGGCCTATGGCGCGCTCACGCACCAGTCGCCCGGCAATATGGAAGCGGCAGCGGATCCCTCCCCGCGCGCCAAGCGCGACCCCCGCGACTTCGCCCTGTGGAAGGGCTCCAAGGTCGGCGAACCCGACTCCGCAGCCTGGTCGTCGCCGTGGGGCCAGGGGCGTCCGGGCTGGCACATCGAGTGCTCGGCCATGGCCGCGCGCTACCTCGGCGACCACTTCGACATTCACGGCGGCGGACTGGATCTGCGGTTTCCGCACCACGAGAACGAACTGGCCCAATCGAACGCGGCCGGCAGCGACTTCGCGAACTACTGGGTGCACAACGGTCTGGTCAACGTGAACGGGCAGAAGATGAGCAAGTCGCTCGGCAACTCGGTGTTCGCGGCCGAACTGCTCGAACAGGCCCGCGCCATCGTCGTGCGCTACTTTCTGGGCGCTGCCCACTACCGATCCACCATCGACTACAACGAGGGCTCGCTGGCCGAGGCCGAAGCCGCCCTCGAACGGGTCGAGAGTTTTCTCGACCGCGCCGATCGTCGGCTGGCCGGAACCCGGTTCGCCGGCACTGGCGTCGAGGTCGTGCCCGATGATTTCGCCGCGGCGATGGACGACGACCTCGCCGTTCCGCAAGCGCTCGGCGTGCTGCACGACACCGTGCGCGCCGGTAACGCCGCGCTGGATGCCGAAGACCTTCACGCTGCGGCATCCGCTCGCAGTGAAGTACTCGCGATGAGCGAAGTGCTGGGAATCAACCCTTTGTCGCCCGGCTGGGCCGTGGCAACAGACGAACCGGCCATGGTGGCCCTGAGTGCGTTGGTCGAGCGACTGCTCGGCGACCGCAACGACGCCCGCGAAAACCGCGACTATGCGGCCGCAGACCGAATCCGGGACGAACTCGTCGCCGCCGGAATTACCATCGAAGACACCCCGTCGGGTGCCCATTGGAGCTTTGACTGATGAAGAATCTTGACCGCAAATCGCGCACTGGATCGGTGCGCAAGGGCAGCCGCGGAGCCCAGGTCGGCTCCGGCGGCCAGGGCCGTCAGGCGCTCGAGGGCAAAAAGCCCACCCCCAAGGCCGAAGACCGTCCGTACCACCCCGCCGGTAAGCGCAAGGCGGCCGCCGAGCGGTTCACTGCTGCCGGTGGCTTCAACTCGCGCCCCGCAGCGGATGCCTCCGCCAACCGTGGCGGCTCGCGCGGCGGCACCCCGGCTCGCGGCAGCGCCCCCCGCGGTGGTGCCCGCGGCGCCTCGCAGGGTGCACCCCAGCGCGGCACCGGCAACACCGGCGGTGGCGGATCCTCGACGCGTCGCGCCAAGCAGATCGACGAGCACGAGATTGTCACCGGTCGTAACTCGGTGCTCGAGGCGCTGCGCGCCAAGATCCCGGCGCTGACCCTCTACATTGCCGCGCGCATCGAAATAGATGAGCGGGTCAAAGAGGTTCTGCTCATGGCGACCAGCCGCAATATCCCCATCCTCGAGGTCATGCGCCCCGAACTCGACCGTCTCGCCGGTCGCGACGCCGTGCACCAGGGCCTCGCCCTCAAGGTTCCCGCGTATGAGTATGCGCACCCGATGGAGCTGCTCGAACTCACGATCAGCCGCGGCCACAAGCCGTTGTTCGTGGCCCTCGACGGCATCACCGACCCGCGCAACCTGGGCGCGATCATCCGCTCGACCGCTGCGTTCGGCGGCCACGGAATCATCGTGCCGCAGCGTCGCTCGGTCGGCGTCACGGCCTCAGCCTGGAAGACCAGCGCCGGCGCCGCGGCGCGCACGCCCGTCGCCATGGCGAGCAACCTCACCCAGACGCTGAAGGCGCTCAAGGCGCAGGGCGTGTTCGTGCTCGGACTCGACGGTGGCGGCGACGTGTCGCTGCCCGACCTCGGCATCGGCTTCGCCGAACGCCCGATCGTGATCGTCGTCGGCAGCGAGGGCAAAGGCCTGTCTCGCCTCGTCACCGACACCTGCGACGCGATCGTCTCGATTCCGATCAGCGCGGCGACCGAGTCGCTCAATGCCGGAATCGCCATCGGCGTCACCCTCTACGAGGTGGCCCGTCTCCGCGCCCAAATCAAGCAGGCCAAGCAGGCTGCCAAGCTCTCCTAGTCCCCGCCGCGTGGTCGGGGCCCAGGCCCCGTCCATGGGCCCAGTTTATAAACTGGGCCCATGGACATAAGGTGGGCCCGAAGAGGTCGGGCTCGTCCGATTGCGTGGGGCCTGTGTCGCGTCCGTTCGTGCGGTCCGATTTTCGCGTTGCTCCTGCCTACTGGACGGGGCCCAGGCCCCGTCCACGGGCCCAGTCTATAAACTGGGCCTGTGGTCATAACGTGGGCCCGATGACCACCGCGATGGCGTGAACGTCCCGACCGGTGCTTGTCCTCCACAGCGGATGTTTTGCCCCACTGTGCACAGATCAGTCGCTGTCCCAGCGTCCACCTCCTGACAATGGTGACACTGAATCATGCTTGACATTCTGGATGTCCCCAATGCCCACAACGACGGTCTGATTCTCGCCGAGTCCCTCTGGGCAGCGGGCCTGAACACGCGCGCCGTGCGCGCATTGCTTGCGAATGGTGAGCTGGTGCGCATCCGGCGCGGTGTCTACACTCTGGGCGCCACGTGGCGCGGCGCCGAGAGCGACGACCGGTATCGACTATTCGTTCGCGCGACTGTGGCCACGGCCGAGCAGCCGCTCCTCCTCTCGCACCTCTCGGCGGCAGCGCTGCACAATCTGCCGATCATCGGTCCGTGGCCGAACGTCGTGCACGCCATCAACAACGAAACCGCCGGGGGCAGTAGCGCCCGGTTCACAACGAGCCATCGGAGCGTGGTGGAGCCCGAACAGGTGGTGATCGACGGATGCGCTGCCACCACACTCGCGCGCACCCTCATCGATGTCGCAGCCACCTCGAGCTTTCTCGTCGGCGTCACGATGATGGACCACGCCCTGCGCGTCGAGGCGGAGCGCGCCGAGAACGAACGCCGAATGGGCATCCCCGGTGCTGCGGCCCTCGCCAAGGAGGATCTCTACGCGGAACTGATGATGGTGAATCCGAGACGCGGAGGCCCGAAGGTGCGTCGGATCATAGACTTCTCGAATTTGCTTTCCGCTAACCCTGGCGAGTCGATGAGCCGGGTGCGCATGGCCGAGCTGGGCTTCGAGATACCCGAACTGCAGGTGCGCTTCGTAGTGCACGGGCGGGAGTACTGGGTCGACTTCTATTGGCCTAGAGTGCGCAAGATCGGTGAGTTCGACGGCAAAATCAAATACACGCGGGGCGCAATATTGGGCGACCGCCACCCCGGCGAGGTGGTCGTCGTCGAAAAGAATCGAGAGAATCTCCTGCGCCCAGAAGTCAACAGCTTCGACCGTTGGGACTGGGACACGGCCTACTCGCCCCGCCTATTCTACGAATTCCTGATTCAGCACAACGTTCCGCGCGCGTAATCAGGCAGCGGATGCGCCCCGCGCGCAACCGGGACATCGCGCGTCCTCGTCGTCACGGCGTTCGGGTCCACCTTGTGGACCGGTTCATGAACCGGGCCCGTTGATGGGGCCCGGGCCCCGTCCGCACAGACTGCGGCCCGGGCCCCGCGGGGGTGGATGCCCGTGTGCGCACCGACCGCGCGCGCCTGCACCTCTGTAGGCCCAGCTTGTGGCCCGGGGCCCAGTTTATAAACTGGGCCCAGGGACGGGGCCCGGGCCCCGTCCCGGATGGCGAGGCTAGACCTTGAGCATCCAGTCGTCGGCATCGTCGGGGTCAGAAGACGTGTCGTCGCCGAGCTGCGTGCGAATCGGCAGGGTGATGGCCTCGGTGACGGGGTCCATCACGGTGGCCTCGTCCCGGCGGTGGCGCAGCACATCCTGCACGTAGGACGTGACAGCCTCGGCGAGCGGGATGTCCCGGGACTGGTTCTGCGCCATGTACCAACGGTGATCGAGCAGCTGGTGAAACACCTGCGCCCGCTCGAGCTTGCCCTGCAGCTCCTCGGGAATGGCCCGCACCACCGGCTCGAACACCCGCACCAGCCACTCGTGGGCGACCATCTCCTCGTCCGCGGCCGGCGAACCGTAAGCGGCCCGGTACGAATCCAGGTCGTTCAGCAGGCGGCGGGCCTGGTTCTCTTCGGCGTCGAGGCCGGTCAAGCGCAGCAGCCGGCGCTGGTGGTGGCCGGCGTCGACGACCTTCGGCTGAATCCGCACGCTCGAGCCAGCGCTGTCGGTCTTGATTGCCAGTTCCTCGATGTCGAAACCGAGGTCGTTCAGGCGTTGCACGCGCTGGGTGATGCGCCAGCGTTCGGAGTTGGAGAATGACTCCGAGCCGGTGAGCTCTTTCCAGAGCAGTCGGTAGGCGGCGACGATTCCGTTGCTGACCCGAATCGGGTCGAGCTCGTCGGCGACCCGGCCACCGGCTTCGAGGTCCATGAGCTCCCCGGCGATGTTCACCCGAGCAATTTCGAGGTCGTTTTCGCGCTGGCCGTTCGACAACCCGCCCGAATACAACTGCCCGGTTTCGGCATCGACGAGATAGGCGGCAAAGGCACCGGCATCGCGGCGAAACAGGGTGTTCGAGAGCGACACGTCGCCCCAGAAGAACCCGATCATGTGCAGCCGCACGAGCAGCACGGCGAGGGCGTCGACCAGCCGGGTAGCGGTATCCGGTCGCAGGGCGTGCGAATACAGGGCGCGGTAGGGGAGTGAGAACTTGAGGTGACGCGTGACCAAAACCGAATTCAGCGGGTCGAGGTCGGCATCCGTTCTGTTGGTGATGACGGCGACCGGCTCGACGCAGGGGATCTCGAGGTTGGCCAGGGTGCGCAACATGTCGTACTCGCGCTTGGCCATCTCGCTCGTGGTCTCTTTGATGGCGACCACCCGCCCACTCAGGTGGGCGAAGCGCACGAGGTGGCGCGAAATGCCCTTGGGCAGCGAGGCGATGTTCTCATTCGGCCAGGCATCGAGGGGCAACTGCCACGGCAGGTCGAGCAGGGCAGGGTCGGCAGTGGCCGCGATGATATTGAGGGAACCGCTCATGGTTGGAGCCTAACCGGCGGGAGGGAGCGAGCCCCTCCCGCCGTTCATGGAGACTAGTCGGTGACGGCGCCGCCGAGGCGCAGGCCGCTTTCCGCGTCGAACACGTGCAGGTGGTTCGGGGTAGCCGTGAGGTACACCGTCTCGCCGGCGTTCGGGTGCGAGCGGCCGTCGACGCGAGCGACGATGTCGGTGCGCTTGCCCTCGATGGTGGAGTGGCCGTAGAGGTAGCCGTCGGCGCCGAGTTCTTCAACCAGGTCGACCTCGATCTGCAGTCCGTCGCCAGCGGTGGACGACATCTGGATGTCCTCCGGGCGAATTCCCACGGTGACCTTCTTGCCGGTCGAGCTGGCGAGCGTCTCGCGCTGCACCGGAACGGTCGCGGTGCCGAACTTGATGCCGCCATCGACGGTGTCGGCGAGGAACAGGTTCATCGCGGGGCTGCCGATGAAGCCGGCCACGAACACGTTCTGCGGCTTCGCGTACAGGTCGCGGGGCGAACCGACCTGCTGCAGGATGCCGTCCTTCAGTACCGCAATCCGGTCACCCATGGTCAGGGCCTCGGTCTGGTCGTGGGTCACGTAGACGGTCGTGACTCCGAGGCGGCGCTGCAGTGACGCGATCTGCGTACGCGTCTGCACGCGCAGCTTGGCGTCAAGGTTGGAGAGCGGCTCGTCCATCAGGAACACCTGAGGCTGACGAACGATCGCGCGGCCCATGGCAACGCGCTGGCGCTGGCCACCAGAAAGTGCCTTCGGCTTGCGGCTGAGGTAGGGCTCGAGGTCGAGCAGCTTGGCGGCTTCGAGCACGCGGGCGGCGCGCTCGTCCTTGTTGATGCCGGCGATCTTGAGCGCGAAGCCCATGTTCTCGGCGACGGTCATGTGCGGGTACAGCGCGTAGTTCTGAAAGACCATGGCGATGTCGCGGTCTTTTGGCGGGACATCGGTCACGTTGCGGTCACCGATAAGAATGTTGCCATCGTTGACCTCTTCGAGGCCGGCGAGCATTCGCAGTGAAGTGGACTTGCCGCAGCCGGACGGGCCGACCAAAACCAGGAATTCGCCATCGGCGACCTGCAGGTCGAGCTGGTCAACAGCCGGCCTCGTGGAACCAGGGTAGAGCCGGGTTGCCTTGTCAAAGGTCACTGAAGCCATGATTATTACTCCTTCACCGGCAGGAACGTGCCGGACGATCCGTTGTGAATAGGATTTGTGCGTCGCGCGCCAAAGAGAGCGACATTTCCATTATTACACGACGGATGCCCCGGCGCCGGTCCGCCCCCCGTTTGGTCGTTTCCCAGTCAGGGGATCTACTATTCCAGAGGTGCCTTCACGTGCGCCCCTACTTCTCGAAAGCGAATTTTTATGACTATTGGCGGGCCAAGCGACAGCAGTCCCTCAAAAAACCGGCGGCGTGACGCCGCCCGGGTCAAGGCGAAGCAGCTTCGAGTCAGCCAAAAGAAGAAGGACCGCCGCAACAAACTGTTCTTGCAGGGCGGCATCGCTATCGCCGCCGTTGCCATCGTGGTTTTAGTCTCCGTCATCATCGTGAATTCGATTAAACCGTCAGGTCCGGGCCCGAAAAATATGGCCAGTGACGGCGCTCTTATCGGCGAGGGCATGGTCACCGCGCTGACGCCCGCGCTGCAGCCCGACGCGAACCTGCGGGCATCCGAACCGGATACCTCCGGCGCCGTCGCCAACATTCGCATCTATGTCGACTACCTCTGCCCGCTCTGTGGCGACTTCGAAGACGCCAACAACGAACAGATCGCCAACTGGGTCGATTCTGGAGCTGCGACCGTTGAAATTCACCCGGTGGCCATTCTCACGAGCAAGTCCGCCGGCACCAAGTACTCCCTGCGGGCGGCGAACGCTGCAGCCTGCGTCGCCAACTACTCGCCAGATGATTTCTTCGCCTTCAGCTCGGCCCTGTTCGTTGACCAGCCGGAAGAGACGTCGCCCGGCCGCAGCAACGACGAGATCAAGGCCGTCGTGAAGGATTCCGGCGTGAGCACGGCGGTCTCCAACATCAACTCCTGCATCGATGACGGCACCTATGAATCGTGGGTCAAGGCGGCAACCAATCGCGCGCTCGACGGCCCCATACCCAATTCCTCGATCAAGGCGATCACGAGCGCCCCCACCGTGCTCGTCAATGGCAAGCCGTACACCGGGTCGATCGAAGACCCGAAGGAGTTCGCGTCCTTCGTGCAGGTGGCCCTCGGTGAGACGTACTCCACCTCGACGCCGACGCCCGAACCGACACCCGGCGGGTAGTTACCAGCGGATGCCCCACGCGCATCGGCTTGGCTGTTGCTCGTGGCGGCCCCGAAATCATTTAGGATGGTCTTTCGAGGCTTTGGCCTCATGCCGGCCTGGCGCAATTGGTAGCGCACCACTCTTGTAAAGTGGGGGTTACGGGTTCAAGTCCCGTGGCCGGCCCCACAAACCCCTACTCCCAACTGGGAAGTAGGGGTTTTTGTCTGCCGGTTCGACGCTCTCTCCCCAGGGCCGCACACGGCCTCCACGTACACTGATGGCTGGGGTTTTAAGAGCGGATGCCCGCCCCCGCGCACCCGCGCCCCGAAAGGAAATACGCATGAGCCTGATCCGGCTGAACGACGTCAGCATCCGCTTTGAGAACACGCAGATTCTGCGCGAAGCGTTCTTTCGCCTCGAACCCGGTGACCGGGTCGGCCTGATCGGCAAGAACGGCTCCGGCAAATCCACCATTCTCAAGCTGATTCTCGACCAGGTCTCGCCCGATACCGGCGAGGTGACGCTCGAGGACGGCATCAAGGTCGGTTACTTCTCGCAGTTCTCCGAACTCAACGGCGCGCAGACCATCACCGAGGTGCTCGACGAATTGTTTGTGGCGGTGAAGGCGGTCGAGGCTGAACTCGCCTCCATCGACGCGGCAATCGCCCTGGACTCCTCGGCCAGCTATGACCTCGACCGGCTGATCACCCGCCAGGGCGAACTTTTCGAAGAGATGGACCGCCTGGACGGCTGGGACTACAAGCGCCACATCGACACCGCCCTGACCACCCTCGGATTCGACGAGGCGCACCGCGTCTGCTCGATCGACGAGCTCTCCGGCGGCTGGCGCAACCGGGCGGCCCTGGCCAAGATCGTGCTCGAGGCGCCCGACGTGCTGCTTCTCGACGAGCCCACCAACTACCTCGACGTGGCCGGCGTGGAGTGGCTCGAGGCCTGGTTCAAGAGCTTCAAGGGTGCCGCGATCGTGGTCTCGCACGACCGCAAATTTCTGGACGCCGTCGTCACCCGCATCATCGAGGTCGAGAACTATCACCTGCACGAGTATCCAGGCAACTTCGGCGAGTACATTGTGCAGAAGCAGTTTCGGCTGAAGACCCTCGAGGCCCAGTTCGTGCACGAATCCGAGCTGCTCGCTTTTGAAGCCGAGGGAATCGCGGACCGGCGCGAAGCAGCCAAAGCCGAGAGCCGTCAGCTCGGCAACCAGCTCGCCCACATCAAGAAGTCGCGCACGCCGCGCCCGGTCGACCAGATCATCACTGAGATCTACGGCAACCTGCACGTCAAGGACGTGCTCTGCCGGGTCGACGGTCTCGCCAAGAGCTATGGCGACAAAGTGTTGTTCGAGAACCTCAGCTTCGAAGTGCGTCGCGGTAACCGCATCGTCGTGCTCGGCAGCAACGGCAGCGGCAAAACCACCCTGCTGCGCGTGCTCACCGGCGAAGAGACGGCCGACCGGGGTGACGTCGCCTGGGCCAGCGGCGCCGGCGTAGTCTCCTACAACCAGATTCTCGACGAACTCGACCCGAGCGACACGGTCAGTCACGCCGTGAATGCCATGCCCGGCAGCCTCGCGTTGACCGCAACGAAGAAGTCCGTCAACCGCTTTCTGACCATGTTCCAGTTCAGCGAGGCCGACCTCAAGCAGAAGATCGGTGCCCTCTCCGGCGGGCAGCGCGCGCGAGTAGCGATGGCCCAGTGCCTGCTCTCCGGAGCGTCGGTGCTGCTGCTTGACGAACCGACCAACCACCTCGACATGTCGAGCACTCAGGTGATGGAACGCGCGCTCGTGCACTTTCCCGGTGCCGTTGTGGTGGCCAGCCACGACCGGTTCTTCACGGACAAGATCGCCAACCGCCGCCTCGTTTTCGGCAGCGACGGAGCCGCTCCCGGCGAGATCGAGGTCCGCGCAGCCTGACCCGCGCTGTCTACACTTCCCGGGCCCGGGCCCGGAAACTGAGCCCACGATAGATCATGGGCCCGGTGTCCGAAGGTGGGCCCGGCGGAACTCAGCGCCCGGCACCTCGTAGTATTACCAGGTGACCCAGGCCCGCGCGCAGACCCGAACGGATTCCTCGGTCGCGCCAGCATCCGCTATGCCGGTCTGGCTGGCCCTGGTTTTCTCGGTGCTGATCGGGGCGCTGTACGCGGTGCAATCGCGGGTGAACGGCGAACTCGGGCACCAGATCGGCGACGGATTCACCGCAGCCGTCATCTCCTTCGGCTCTGGCCTGGTCATTCTGAGCCTCGGCCTCGTCGTGTTTCGTAGCGGGCGCCGCGGCCTGCAACTGGTCGCCCGCGGTGTGAAAACGAAGCACCTCTCCTGGTGGCATCTGCTCGGCGGCCTGGCCGGTGCCCTGTTCGTGCTGTCCCAGGGCCTCGTCGCCGCGCCGCTCGGCATCGCCCTGTTCACGGTGGCCGTCGTGGCCGGCCAGACCGTGAGCGGCGTGCTCATGGACCGTTTCGGCATCGGCCCCGGTGGGCGTCGAACCCTGCACGCGTCCAAAATCGTCGGTGCCGGGCTCGCCCTGGTGGCTGTCGCGTTCACGGTGAGCGGCGAACTGCACGGCAGCGGCGCGCTCTGGTTGCTCGCACTGCCGCTGATCGCTGGCATCGGGCAGGGCTGGCAGCAAGCCGTGAACGGTCAGGTGCGGGTCACCGCGCAAAGCGCCCTCACAGCGACCTTTCTGAATTTTCTCAGTGGCACCATTGCCCTCGTGCTCGCCGCGCTCGTGCACGGCCTGCTGGTCGGCTTCGCGCTCGACCTGCCGAGCAACCCGTGGCTCTATACCGGCGGACTGATCGGCTGCATCTTCATCGCCGGGGCCGCGCTCGTCGTGCGTACCACCGGGGTGCTCATGCTGGGTCTCTGCATCGTCGCCGGGCAGCTGCTCTGCGCCCTCGCGCTGGATCTGCTGGCGCCGTCGGCGGGGCATCCGCTTGGCCTGACGACCATTGCCGGCACGGCTCTCGCCCTGGTGGCCGTCGTTATCGCCGCAGTGCGCTGGCACCGCCCCGGCCACGCACGGGGCACGGCGCGAACACCGGGCCATTCTGACGAACCAAGCGAACGGCTGTGACTGTGAAACGAATTTTAGTGGTCGAACACGAGGCTAATGCTGGTGTGGGGCTGGTCGGGGAGCGAATCCTCGCGGCCGGCATCGACCTGGTTCGGGTCGGCCCGGATGCCGGGGCCCCGATCCCCGGTCGTGCCGACGGCTTCGATGGTGTCGTCGTACTCGGCGGAACGACCGGGCCGACGGACGACGAACGAGCAGCCTGGCTGCCCCGGGTTCGTGAACTCATCGCCGACTGTCTCCAGAGCGAGGTCCCGCTCCTCGGGATCTGCCTGGGAGCCCAGATGCTCGCCGTCGTAGCCGGTGGAACGGTCGGACGGGCGCGGCGCGGCGCCGAGATCGGCCTCAGCGGTCTCGAGCTGACCGACAGTGCCGCCGCGGATTCCTTGCTTCATGACCTGCCGTCGCCGCTCCGGGCGCTGCAGTGGCATTCGCTCGAAGTACACGACCTGCCGGCGAACTCCGTGTCGCTATGCACCAGCGATCGCTGCCCCAACCAGGCTTTTCGTGTCGGCCCCGCGGCCTGGGGGCTACAATTCCACCTGGAGGCTTCGGCGGCGACCGCCGAAGCATGGGCTGAAAGTGACAGCGACGATTTGCGTGCCGCCGGCTACCTGCCGGAACACGTCATCGACCCCATGCGCGAGAACGAAGACGACCTTCGGCGGGTCTGGTCAGAAGTCGCCGATCGATGGATAGGCCTGGTCTGACTCACAGAACCCCGAGAAACTCCTCGGGGTCGATCGACAGCCGCACGCCCGGCTTCGAATCCTCAGGAATGCCGCCGACATAGAGCCAGCCGAGCAGCTCCTCGTTGTCGCCGAGGCCGTGCAAGACCCGCACCGGGCCGGTGCGCACGAGTGGGCCGGTGCGCCACATCGCGCACCACCCCGCGTCATCGAGAAGCAGCGACAGCAGGTGCGCGACCCCCGCCGCAGCAGCATCCTGTTCCCAGTCGGTCACCTTGAAACTGGCCCGACGCGACGCGACGACCGCGATCAACAGGGGCGCCCGCAGCGGCTTAGCCGCCAGCTTGAGCGCATCACTACCCTCACAAGCGGATGCCGCCACAAACGCCGCCCCCAACCGCTCGCGGGCGTCGCCGCGCAGCTCCAACAGCCGCCACGGACGCAGCGCGCCGTGATCGGCCACCCGCGCCGCCGCGGCAACGAGGGGCAGCAGCTCGGCTCGGGTCGGTGCCAAGGCGCTCACTTTTGAGTAGCTGCGCCGATGATTGACGGCCCGAAAGACAACCGAGGTGGCAGCATCTGTTGTCGACAGCACCGCTCTACTCAGCGGGCGTGAAGTTGAGCGAGATCGAGTTCATGCAGTACCGGTCGCCGGTCGGCGTGCCGAATCCGTCGGGAAAAACGTGTCCCAGGTGTGAGCCGCAGTTCGCGCAGCGCACCTCGGTGCGCACGCTGCCCAGGGAACGGTCTTCGAGCAATTCGACCGCTTCGGGCCGTACCGACTCGTAGAAGCTTGGCCAGCCGCAGCCGGAGTCAAACTTGGTGCCGCTCTTGAACAGCTCGGTGTTACACGCACCGCAGGTGTAGGTGCCGGAGCGCTCTTCGTCGAGCAGTTCGCCGGTTCCGGGGCGTTCGGTTCCGGCTTCACGCAAAACCTTGAACTTCTCCGGGCCCAGCTCGGAGCGCCACTCGTCGTTTGACTTCTTGATTGTGTAGTCCATGGTGGATGTCCCTTCGATCTGGCCGTCCGCACCCGGACAACCTCTACCCAGCCTAAACTCGTGCAGCGAAACGCGCATTCCTGGCCGATAGGTTTCGCAGCGTTTGCACGGCGACCGGTCGTTGGACTGGGCCGTTCCGGGCGTGCCGGAGGCAACATCCAGCCGCCCGCAAATAGGATGAGCCCGTCGGATAACCCGTCGAAACTGCCCCGGGGGAGAGATAGATCAATGAGTGAGAGCACACCGGCCCCCGCGCAACGCACCACTCTGCCCGCCGGCAGCGCCCCGATTTCGACCCAGCTCAGCGAGCGCGACGAAGCCGTGCTCGCCTTTGAACGGCAATGGTGGCGGCACGTCGGCGCCAAAGAAGAGGCCATCCGCGCCACATTCGGCCTCTCGGCCGCCCGGTACTATCAGCTATTGGGGGCACTGGTCGATTCACCGTTGGCGCTGGCCTTCGACCCGATGCTCGTGAACCGACTGCAGCGGATGCGTTCCGCACGATCCGAGGCGCGCGCCAGTCGTTCGCTGCCCACCCACGACTAGTACCTGACCGCTTTCCGCCAGAACCGGGCCGTTACACATCGCTCGATTCCGGCCTGGCTGGCCAACCAAGGATTCAATCACCATGGCGCGAAAATTTGCGAAAGACCGTTTCGACACCCACACGCATGCCCTCGACCGGGTGGGTGCTCACCGTGCTCCCGGTAAGAAGGGCCGCGGCTGGATCGGGTTCTGGTGGGCGCTCGGCGCCACCGTGCTGTTGATCGCGGTTGGCGTGGTCGGAATCTTCGCGATCAACAATCGCCTCGACTTCTCCAATATCCCGGGTCTGTCCTCGGCCAGCTCGACTCCGATCCCCACCGAGACCGTCATTCCAACGGCTGAAGCCACCGTCGACCCGGCGCTGACCGTGAATGTGCTGAACGGCTCCGCGGCGAACGGTGTCGCAGCATCCGTCAGCGACACGCTCACCGCCGCCGGCTGGGTAGTCAGTGGCACCGGCAACGCGAGCACAGACACCGAACCGACCACCGTCATCTACTATGCCGATGCCAGCCTGGAAGGCGCCGCCCGCGGCATCGCAGCCTCACTGCCCGGCTCGACGATCGTCGTTTCGTCCAATTTTGTTGACACAGGTGCCAGCCTGACCGTCGTCGTCGGCAACGACTACGTCATTCCTGCGGGCTGATCTTAACTCGAAACTGCCGACGTACTGGGCATTACCTGATTCGTCAAGCCCCTTTTCTTCTGCGGCCACTTCAGTATTATCTGGTTTTGGTCAAACATTTTGTTCGGGCAATACCCGCCCGGATCAAGAACGCTCGCCCAAGGTAACTTGCACCAGTAGGTAACTTGCAACAGAAGACTTGCTCTCGGGGATTTGCTGCTCGTTCAGAATGAACGCAGTCTCTGCGGCAGGGCCCGGAACAGCCAATGGGCCGTGCCGTCGAAATTGAGCAAGGAGTAACACATGGCGAACGGAACCGTTAAATGGTTCAACGCTGAAAAGGGTTTCGGCTTCATCACTGTCGATGGGGGAGGGCAGGACGTCTTCGTTCACTACTCCGCCATTGACATGAGCGGGTACAAGGTGCTCGAAGAAGGCCAGCAGGTCGTCTTTGAGGTCGGTGCCGGAGCGAAAGGCCCCCAGGCTGAATCGGTTCGACCGGCCTGACCCACCCCCTAAACGGGGTCTGTCCCCCACCTAACGCCGCCCGCTGCAACGGGCGGCGTTAGTGTTTACCGGTGACCAAGAAAAAGACAGCCCGCACAATTCGACCGCTGAAGACCGCGGGTCTGCTCGCTCTGATCGTTCCAGCATTGCTGCTGAGCGGATGCACCGGCAGTAGCGCGACGCTGACCAAGACGCAGACGGCCGAAGCGTGGACGTCGAACTATGTCGCCCCCGCCGCTACGGAAATCGCCCCGCTCAGCGGCCTGACCGTTGCGGTCGGGTCGTCGGCACGTCCCTCCCTCGCGGCCAAGATCGACAACCACGTGGCCGCTCGCCCGCAGGTCGCGATCGACCGTACCGACCTGGTGTTCGAAGAGCTGGTCGAGGGTGGTATCACCCGATACGTCGCCGTGTGGCAGTCCAGCATTCCCGACCAGGTCGGCCCGGTGCGCTCGATCCGTCCGATGGATCCCGACATCATTGCGCCGTTCGGCGGCCTCGTAGCGTTTTCGGGCGGGCAGCAACGATTCGTCGACGCGATGAACGCGACCGGTCAAATCAGTGCCATCTTCGACTACGACACGACCGGGCTATTTTCTCGTTCCAAGGCTACAGCGGCCCCGCACAACGTTATCCTCGCGGCCTCCGAATTCGTCAACCGAAACGCGACCGTCGCACCGCCCACCCAGCAGTACGGCTATGCGCCCGCGCTCGCCGGGGCATCCGCCGTCGTGGACGGCACCCCGATCTCGGTGATCAACACCCGATTCTCCAATTCCAGTGCCCGCAGCTGGACCTGGAACGCCGAAGCCGCCGCATACCTGCGCGCGCAGGACGGCGCGCCCGATCTGACTCCGGAAGGCGCGCAACTGAAGGCAACGAACGTCGTCGTGGTGCGGGTGAATGTGACCGTCGACCAGAGCATCCCCAAGACCGAGCTGATCGCGTCGGGGGAAGCGTCGATCTCCAGCGGCGGAAAGACCATCGCGGCCACCTGGAGCAAGGACTCCCAGAGCATGCCGATCCGCCTCGTCGATGCCAATGGAGTGACAATTCGGCTGGCACCGGGCAATACCTGGTTTCAGCTCGTACCCAACGGCACCGGCTCGGTCGACCTCGTTCCCTGAGGGTCTGCAGATAGCCCGGCGTCGCCCCCGATGCTCGCTTGCACTCTCGACCCCAGAGTGCCAGAATCGTTTTAGCACTCTCGTCATCTGAGTGCTAACCCCATCATCGTTTGGAACGTCCGGGAGGGACGAGTTACACATATGGCAAAAATCATTGCATTCAATGAAGAGGCCCGTCGTGGGCTTGAGCGCGGCCTGAACATTCTGGCCGACACCGTCAAGGTCACCCTCGGCCCGCGCGGACGCAACGTCGTTCTGGAGAAGAAGTGGGGCGCCCCCACGATCACCAACGACGGCGTGTCAATCGCCAAGGAGATCGAGCTCGACGACCCGTACGAGAAGATCGGTGCGGAGCTCGTCAAAGAGGTCGCCAAGAAGACGGATGACGTAGCCGGCGACGGCACGACCACCGCAACCGTTCTCGCCCAGGCCCTGGTTCGCGAAGGCCTGCGCAACGTCGCTGCCGGCGCCGACCCGATCAGCCTGAAGCGCGGCATCGAGAAGGCTACGGCCGCTGTCATCGCCGAGCTCGTCGCCAGCGCCAAGGAAATCGAAACCAAGGAAGAGATCGCCGCAACCGCGTCCATCTCCGCCGGAGACACCGAGATCGGCGCGATCATCGCCGAGGCCATCGACAAGGTCGGCAAGGAAGGTGTTGTCACCGTCGAGGAGTCGAACACCTTCGGCACCGAGCTCGAGCTCACCGAGGGCATGCGCTTCGACAAGGGCTTCCTGTCGGCGTACTTCGTCACCGACCCCGACCGTCAGGAAGCGGTCTTCGAAGACCCCTACATCCTGATCGTCAACTCCAAGGTCTCCAACATCAAGGACCTGCTCCCCATCGTGGACAAGGTCATCCAGACTGGCAAGCAGCTCCTCATCATTGCGGAAGACGTCGATGGGGAGGCACTGGCCACGCTCGTTGTGAACAAGATCCGTGGCATCTTCAAGTCCGTCGCCGTCAAGGCTCCGGGCTTCGGCGACCGTCGCAAGGCTCAGCTGCAGGACATCGCCATCCTCACCGGTGGACAGGTCATCTCGGAAGAGGTCGGCCTCAAGCTTGAGAACGTCACCCTCGACCTGCTTGGTAGCGCCCGCAAGGTCGTCATCACCAAGGACGAGACCACGATCGTTGAGGGTGCCGGCGACGTCGAAGCCATCGCCGGTCGCGTCTCGCAGATCCGTGCCGAGATCGAGAACACCGACAGCGACTACGACCGCGAGAAGCTCCAGGAGCGCCTCGCCAAGCTTGCTGGCGGCGTTGCTGTCATCAAGGCTGGAGCCGCAACGGAGGTTGAGCTCAAGGAGCGCAAGCACCGCATCGAAGATGCAGTGCGTAACGCCAAGGCTGCCGTCGAAGAGGGTATCGTTGCCGGTGGTGGCGTTGCACTGATTCAGGCCGGCAAGACCGCATTCGAGGGCAAGGCAATCCTTGACCTCGTTGGTGACGAGGCGACCGGCGCGAACATCGTGCGCGTTGCCATCGACGCCCCGCTCAAGCAGATCGCACTCAACGCCGGCATGGAGCCGGGCGTTGTCGCCGACAAGGTGCGCAACCTGCCCGTCGGATGGGGCCTCAACGCCGCCACCGGCGAGTACGTCGACATGATCGCTGCCGGAATCAATGACCCGGTGAAAGTCACCCGCTCCGCGCTGCTGAACGCATCGTCGATCGCCGGACTGTTCCTCACCACCGAGGCCGTCGTCGCCGACAAGCCCGAGAAGAACTCGGCTCCGGCCGGCGACCCCTCGGGTGGCATGGACTTCTAAGTCCCGCCAGCAGTACACGAAAGTGGGCGTCTTCTTCGGGAGGCGCCCATTTTTTGTGCGTTCCGCGTCGAGCCATGAGTTCGGTCCACCCGACAGAGTCATCCTTGCGAGGTAGCGCGTAGCGACTCGGAACGGACGACCGCCCGGTAGTGACCCAGCAGGCTGGAGATATGAAAAGGATCCAGCTCCTCCCCGTTCTCGCCGCCGCAGCGCTGACCGCCCTCGCCCTCACCGGGTGTTCGAGCATCATCGAATAGGTCCAGCGCGAGAAGTCGCTCGAATTCGCGTCTGTGCCGATCCTCACCGAGGAATGGGACCAGCCTGCGGACTGGCTGCCCGCCGATGCGACCCAAATCACGATCCGGGAGGAGGCGGCCGGCGGCGGTCCGGCCATCCTGGCGGTGACAACCAACTCGGACCTCGACCCCATGCAGTGTGCGGAGACCGACCGGCAGTCGGCACCGACCTACGCCGAAGACTGGTCACCGGATGACGTGTACGTGGATCGTGTCTTCGCCTGCGCCAACTGGGCCGTAATCAAGATCGCCGACGGCTGGTACGGCTGGACGCCGAACGACCCAGACGAGATGGCTGTGTCCCCCGCGCAATG
The DNA here is from genome assembly GCF_900103805.1 of Cryobacterium flavum. Classification (GTDB taxonomy): domain Bacteria; phylum Actinomycetota; class Actinomycetes; order Actinomycetales; family Microbacteriaceae; genus Cryobacterium; species Cryobacterium flavum. The sequence goes on from NZ_FNIB01000014.1 coordinate 50,004, forward strand.
ACCACCGGTCATTCACCGTCTACGGTTGAGTCATGATCCGCAGCCTCTCCCGCCCGCAACTCCTGGTGGATGCCGTGATGGCCGTGATCGCGCTCCTCGCGCGCACAGTGCTCGGCTACGACGGGGCCGTGGCGTTCTGGATGACTGTCGGTATGGCCGGTGCCCTGTTCCTGAGACGGCTCAGTCCGGGTATCGCGCTCGGGCTGGCGTGGTGCACCGTAGCCGTTCAACTCTCCGCGTCGTTGCCTCCCGATATCGCGAACGCGGCCGTTCTTCCCGTGCTGTTTGCCACGGCTGCCTACGGTTCCCGAACCGTCAGGTGGGCCGGTCTCGCATCGGTGCCCATCGGTGCGCTGATCGCGACCGTGTACGTGCTATTCCTTCAGTCCGGCGGCTTCGACGGGCTCACCAGTCTCGTTCTGCAGATACGAACGGGCGAGGCCTTCCAGGCTGGAGCCCCAGGGGTGATCGGTTTCGTCTCTGCCGCGGCGTTGTTCGGGCTGAGCTGGGTTCTCGGGTTGCTCGTGGCTACCTGGCGAACCGCGCGGGACGGCAGGGCTGCTCTCCGTTCGGCGGCGGCTGAGCAGGCCGACGCCCGGCGCGAAGTGGCGGTGGAGCAGGAGCGAACCCGCATCGCCCGCGACATGCACGATGTGGTGGCGCATTCCCTCGCCGTTGTAATCGCTCAGGCCGACGGCGGACGCTACGCGCGTGCCGCCGACCCCGAAGCAGCGAATGAGGCCTTCCGCACCATAGCAAGCACGGCCCGGTCAGCCCTGGCCGACGTGCGAGTACTGCTGGGCCAGTTGCGCGCCAACGATGATGCCGATCCCGGTAGCGACCGGTCAGACCGGTCCGTCGTGGCCGCACCACAGCCTACCCTCGACGATCTCGACCGGCTCATCGACCAGTTGCGCGCTTCGGGCCTCATGATTGAGCGCATCGCTTCCGGGCCGACTGCTGCGCTCGGACCGGGGCAACAGCTCGTGATTTACCGAATCGTGCAGGAATCACTGACCAACGTGCTTCGTCACGGCGACTCCGCAATAGGCGTCCGCATCGGCTTCAGCTGGGAGGCACATGCCGTCATCCTCACCGTGGACAGCGGGCTGCGGGGGTCACGGCCGGTCGGTGCCGCGCCGCACGGGCACGGCCTCGACGGCATGCGCGAGCGCGCGGTTCTGGCCGGAGGCTCCTTCGAGGCCGGCGAGGTGGGCGATCGTTTCGTCGTGTGCTTGACACTGCCGACGCTGACAGCGTCGCTTCCGCACACCAGAGGGGCGATGCCCGCATGACCACTCCGATTCGCGTTGCCCTCGTCGACGACCAGGCACTGTTCCGTGCCGGACTCCGACTGCTGATCTCGTCGCAGGTTGACCTCGAGTGCGTGGGCGAAGCTGCAAACGGGGCCGACGGCATCCGCCTGGTCGAGTCGGCCAGCCCCGACGTGGTGCTCATGGACATACGCATGCCGGTCATGGACGGCATCGAAGCCACCTCTCACATCGTGAACGCGTCGAGAGCGGCCGGTGGGGGTGGCCCCCGCATCATCGTGCTAACCACCTTCGACCTCGACGAAGCCGCAGCGCGCGCGATTCGTGGGGGCGCGAGCGGTTTCGTGCTGAAAGACGCCGATCCGGAGTTTCTGCTCGCCGCAATCCGCACCGTGCACGCGGGCTCGTCTGTCATCGCCGCCGCGCAGATCATCGAGCTGTTCGAGCACTTCGACCAGAAACGGATGCCGCCGGCCCCGCCGGTCGCCTACACCCGGCTCACCCCGCGCGAGCAGGAGATCTTCGCGCTCGCGGCCCGGGGGCTCAGCAACGCCGAAATCGCGGCGACGGAGTTTCTCAGTGAGGCGACAGTGAAGACACATATCAGTCGAACCCTGGCCAAGCTTGAACTGCGCGATCGCGTGCAACTGGTGGTCTACGCCTACGAAAACTCGCTCATCGCCTAACTCCCAGTCATCCCTGCGATGTAGCAGCACCATCCTGGGGCCGGACGCGCGGATTGGGGCGGTTCTCCAGACTGGAAGACATGAAAACTACAACGACTGACCTCGGCCTCGTCGCCCGGGTGACCCAGCTGCATAAGTATTACGGGGCCACGAACACTCGGGTGAATGCCCTCACCGACGTGAGCGTCGGAATTCGCCGTGGCGAGTTCACGGCCATCATGGGCCCGAGCGGGTCGGGCAAATCAACCCTGATGCACATCATGGCCGGCCTCGACACCGCGAGCAGCGGATCGGTGTGGCTCGGCGACAGCGATATCTCCCGCCTCGATGATTCGAGCCTGACCGTTCTGCGGCGGCGGCGGGTCGGCTTCATCTTTCAATCCTTCAACCTGGTGCCCACGCTCGACATCAGCGGAAATATTCTGTTGCCCTTCGAACTCGACGGACGAGCGCCCTCGATCGACGAACGGGCGTGGATCGACCGGCTCGTGGCGGTGCTCGGGCTCAGCGATCGACTGCGGCACCGCCCGCACGAACTGTCGGGCGGCCAGCAGCAGCGCGTGGCGATCGCTCGCGCTCTGGCGACGCGGCCGGACCTGGTGTTCGCAGATGAGCCGACCGGCAACCTCGATTCCCGCACCTCGCGGGAAGTGCTCACCCTCCTTCAAACCGCGAGCCGAGAGTACGGGCAGAGCATCGCCATGGTGACGCACGATCCGGTCGCTGCCAGCTACGCCGATCGCATCATCGTTTTGAACGACGGCCGCGTGGTCGACGATCGTGGTCGTTCCACCCCCGAACAGATCAGCTCGATCATGCTCGGCATGGAAGCCCTCTCATGAATCTCACCGTGCACACAGTGCGCGAACACGCACCGAGCATCCTGGTGGCAGGCCTGTCGACGGCGTTCGGCGTCAGCCTGATCTCCATCACCGGTGTTCTCACCCAGGTCATCCGCGATTCCGGCGTTGACAGCGCCACACTCACCTTCATCCTCTCGTTCATCGCCGTCGTGTTCGTCGTCATCGCCCTCTACGTGGGCGCCTTGGTCACGGCGAACACCTTTGCTACCATCATCGCCGGTCGGGTGCGTACGATTGCCCTGCTGCGGCTCATCGGCTCGAGCGCAGCCAGGCAGCGCCTCGCCGTCGCCCGGGAAGGGCTCACCGTCGGGGTGGTCGGGGCCTTGATGGGGGGAATCGCTGGCGTGCTGTTTTCCCTCCTCGTCGTCTATGCCGGGGTGCGGTCCGGCGCGCTCCCAGCCGGGAACTACAGTTACCTCACGGCCACGATGCTGCTGCCGGTCCTGGCCGTCGCCCTCACCACGACCGCGGCCTCGTGGGCAGGATCGCGGCGCGTACTGTCAGTCTCGCCGATGGATGCCCTCGGTGCGGCCGGTGAGTCATCATTCAGCGAGCAGACCGCCCGGCGAGTTCGCAACAGGGTTGCCCTCGCTGTGTTTGTCATCGGCGACCTGATTCTGGTTGCGGGCGTGCTGGTCGGCCTCGTGGATCCGCTCGGCGTGCTCATCGGACTCGTCGGCGGAATATTTTCGTTTACCGGCGTTGTGCTGGGAGCCTCTGTCATCATGCCGCGCGCCCTGCGCCTCATCGGCCGGGCGTTCGGAACCAGCGCCACGGCCCGCCTCGCTCGCGAGAACGCGGTGCGCTACCCCGAGCGGAGCGCTCGCACCACGATTGGGCTCGTCATCGGAGTCACCCTGATCACGACGTTCGCCGTGACGGTGGCGAGCTACCAAAGCCTCATCGAGGCGGCTCAAGAGTCAATGCCCGGGGTCTACGCGGGCGTCGACCCGCTGCTGGCCATTACGGTGACAGTGTTCTCGGTACTGATGGGGTTCAGCGCCCTGATCGCTGCCGTCGGAATGGTGAACAACTTCTCCCTCAACGTGCTGCAGCGCACCCGGGAACTGGGCCTGCTGCGCGCGCTAGGGTTCACAGCGCGTCAGATCCGCCGCATGATTCTCATCGAGAGCGCGCAACTCAGCGCCGCGGCGGTGGTCGTCGGCCTTGTGCTCGGTACGTTCTACGGCTGGGCCGGGGCGCAGTCGCTCATCGGCGGTATCCAGGGCTCACCGGGCATCGTGGTGCCGACGGTGCCGCTCGTGCTGCTCGCGGTTATCGTTGTCGCGGCGGTTGCCCTCACCGCGGTGGCGTCGCTGGTGCCCTCCCGCCGGGCAACCCGCATCACCCCGGTCGTGGCCCTCGCGACCGAGTAGGCGTAGCTGGCCGAGCAGGTGCAGGCGTTCGCCTCATCGTGCGAACAGTCGGGTGTTGGCCTGCTCGGTCTCGGCGTACTGCTGCCCGGCCACGCTCAGCGCCTGGTTGAGCACGGTCAGGCTTTCCTCCAGCTGCTGGTGCATGCCGCGCCACTCGGCGAAGGCGCTCTGAAAGGCGGCGGAGGCCTGGCCGGTCCAGAACCCTTCGAGACTGGTCAGCTGAGCGTTGAGATCGCCCACATCGGCCTGCACTCGCGCGATGGTGCCGCGGGCGGTGCTCGCGGTGCTCTGCACCGCATCGCTGTCGACCTGAAAGCTCGTCATGGTGTGCCCTTCTCCTACATAACAGTGGTTGGTGACTGTGAGAGTAGAAGAGGAGCGGCAGCATCCGCTTGTCAGGCCCGGATCTGTGAGCGGATGTCGCCACCCGTACCCTGGGGAGGAGCCCCTACGGGATGACGGGCTGGGCGTGCTGCGGGGCGCTCGGCGTTCCGGCGAGGGGCAGCGAGATACGGAAGGTGGCGCCGCCGCCGGGAGTGTCGACGACATCGACGGTGCCGTTATGGCTCGCGACGATCGCGGCGACGATGGCGAGTCCGAGGCCGCTGCCGCCGGTTTCGCGAGCGCGAGACGAGTCGGCGCGCCAGAATCGCTGGAAGATCTTCTCCCGAATCTGCGGCGGAATTCCCTCGCCGTGGTCGATCACGGCGATGGAAGCTCGCTGGGCGTGCGAGTCGACCATCACCTCGAGCTCGATCGGGCTGTCCGAGGCGGTGAAGCGCATCGCATTGCCCATCAGGTTGGTGATGACTTGCCGAATCTTGTTCTCTTCGGCCATGACGATCGGCGGCAGTTGCGGCTCCACCGGCAGTACAGTCAGGTCAGCCTCGGGCAGAACGACGGTTCCTCGACGCGGTTTGCGGGTGCGCAGCCGGGCCAGGGTGGCGCCGGCGAAGGCGATGGCTCCGGTCGGCGTGCCGGTTCCGGACGGCCGGGTGATGGCGCCGGTGGTGACGCTCTCCGACGAGTCGTTTTCGAACGGCACAATTTCGCCGGAGTCGCCGTCAACGTGCCCGTCGAGATCGCCATCGAGCGGCCCGACAACAGCCGGGGGAGTGAGTACGGTGACCTGGCGGCCCGGGGAGCTCGCCATGGCATCGAGGGCGGCGTCACGGGCCAGGGGAACGAGGTCGACCGGGGTCAGCGCGAGCGGCTTGGTCTCGTCGAGGCGAGCGAGTTCGAGCAGGTCCTCGACCAGGCCGCCCATGCGAATGGCCTCTTTCTCGATGCGTTCCATGGCCTGAGCAACATCTTCGGGGGTTTGCAGCGCGCCCATGCGGTACAGCTCGGCGTAACCGCGCACCGAGACGAGAGGGGTGCGCAGCTCGTGGCTGGCATCGCCGACGAAGCGGCGCATCTGGTCGATGGTGCGGGCTCGGTCTTTGAAGGCGCGGTCGATGCGGCTGAGCATGATGTTGAGCGAGCGGTTGAGGCGACCGACCTCGGTGTTTGGGGTGGCCCCGCCGAGCCGCTGGCTGAAGTCGCCGTCGGCGATGGCCGCGGCGGTCTGTTCCGCCTCACGCAACGGCACGAAGGTGGTCGTGACGAGCACCCGGGTGAGCATGGCACCAATCAACACGACCCCGGCGCCGAAGCCCAGAAAGATCGTGAGATAGGTGGCCATGGTGTTCTCGGTCGGCCGCAGCGAAACGGCCATGACGAGGGTGCCGTAGGTGCCGGTGGGGCTGATCACCACGGGCACCATGATGGCGTGAAACTCGGTGTCGTGGGCAGCGTCCCAGAGTGTCTGAATCTGCCCGTCGAGCTGCGACACCCGCTTCAGGTCGAGCGGCATACCCACCACAGGCAGCTCAGCGTGGTCGCGTTCCTGCCAGGTGCGGGTGATCAGGGCGCCGTCCTGGTCATACAGTGCCACGAAGTAGTCCGACGCGACGCCCTCGGTGTCACCCTGCGAGAACACGCTCGACGAGTAGCCGCTGAGCGCGGTCTGCGTGTCGACCTGCAGCTGCGTGTCGACCTGGGTCACCACATACTGCTTGAGCATGGCCATGGTGCCGATGCCCGAAACGAGCAGGCCGAGCGTGAGCATCAGCACCGTGACACCGGTGATCTTGGAACGGAGGGAGATGCTGCTCCACCGCCTGGACAGGGTTTCGTGCATAAGTGAATTTAGTCTACGAAAGCTCGCTGTGCCTAAGCCCCATGGATCATGCCTTGGCAGCCTTGAGCATGTAGCCGAAGCCACGCTTGGTCTGGATGAGCGGTTCGCTCGAGTGCACGTCGACCTTGCGGCGCAGGTAGGAGATGTAGCTCTCCACGATTCCGGCGTCACCATTGAAGTCGTACTCCCAGACGTGGTCGAGGATCTGCGCCTTTGACAGCACCCGGTTGGGGTTCAGCATGAGGTAGCGCAGCAGCTTGAACTCGGTCGGGCTCAGCTCGATGGCCTCGGTGCCCACGAGAACCTCGTGGGTGTCCTGGTCCATGGTGAGCTCGCCGGCGCGGATCACGGCATCCTCGTCGGCGTGCATGGTGCGGCGCAGAATGGCCTTGATGCGCGCGACGATCTCGTCGAGGCTGAACGGCTTGGTCACGTAGTCATCGCCGCCGACCGTTAGTCCGGTGATCTTGTCCTCGGTGTCGTCTTTTGCCGTGAGGAAGAGGATCGGTGCGGTGTAGCCGGCCGAACGCAGGCGCTTGGTGACCCCGAAGCCGTTCATGTCGGGGAGCATGACGTCGAGAATGATGAGGTCGGGTTCCTCCTCGAGCACGGCGGAGATGGCCTGTGCACCATTGCCAACGGCGCGCACGGCGAAGCCGGCGAAACGGAGGCTGGTGGTGAGGAGATCGCGGATATTGGGTTCGTCATCGACGATAAGGATGCGGGGGCCGTCAGTCATGCCACTAGTATCTGCGCGTTAGCTGGAGCTTTGCTGAGAGTGGACGGTGAGTGGTGGGATCGGCGGGCGGTGATCCGTCGTGCGGCACGAATTACCGACATGATGGGAGGAACGATCGACGTGTTTCAACCTGAGGACCGATATGACCCGCACCGGAATCAGTTCGGCCCCGGCCTTGACGCTGCCACAACTGGATGCCCCGCGCCGGCTGATCGGCGGCCGCACCTTCGACTTCGATCGTGAGGTGGCCGTGATGGCCATCATCAATCGCACGCCGGACTCGTTCTATGACCAGGGCGCAACGTTCGCTCTCGACGCATCCGTTCTGGCGGCCCGTCAGGCTATTGCCGACGGGGCCGACTGGATCGATATCGGCGGTGCGAAGTTCGCGCCCGGGCCGGCCGTGCCGATCGAGCAGGAGATCGACCGGGTGGTTCCGGTGGTCGAGGCCCTGCGCGGTTCCGGGGTCGTCATCTCGGTCGACACCTTTCACCCCGCCGTGGCCGCCGCGAGCATCGCCGCCGGCGCGCACGTGATCAACGACACGACCGGGGTGCATGACCCCGCGATGGCCGATGTCGTTGCAAACAGCGATGCCACCCTGGTGATCACGCACAGCCTCGCGGCGCCGCGAATGCCGTACCCGGCGCCGCACTACGACGATGTCGTGGCCGAGGTGAGCGCGTTTCTGCTCGCCAGGGTCGACCGTGCGGTCGGGCGCGGGGTGCCGCCCGAACGCCTCATCATCGACCCTGGCCATGACCTCAACAAGACCACCCGGCACTCGCTCGAACTGACCCGTCGGCTCGGTGAGATCGCCGGCCTCGGCCTGCCCACCCTGGTGGCCGTGTCGAACAAGGATTTCGTGGGGGAGAGCCTTGACCGTGAGCGCGGCGAACGGGTCGAGGGGTCGCTGGCCGCCATGACGGTTTGCATTCTGCAGGGCGCCCGCATCGTGCGCATGCACAACGTGCGGGCCGCCGTCGACGCCGTGCGCATGACCGAGGCCATCCTCGGGTTTCGCGAGCCTGCCTACGAGCGTCACAACCTCGCCTGATGGGTGCCGAAGTGCCCTCGCGGGCTGAGTCGTCGGTGCGGGCCGAACTACCTCCGAGCTCTGAGTCTTCCGTACGCGCCGAACTGCCGCCACGGGCCGAATTGATCGAGCGTTACCGGGTGGCTGACCGCTCGGTGCCGTGGGTGCGCGTGAATTTTATCGCGAGCCTCGATGGCGCCGCCACGGTTGACGGCCTCAGCGGTGGCCTGAATAACGCCGACGACAAGCTGGTCTTCGACACCATGCGGCTGCTCACCGACGTGATTCTGGTCGGCGCCGGAACCGTGCGGGCCGAGGGCTACGGCGGCATTCTCCTGTCAGAGGATGACGCGGCCTGGCGCGTGCAAGCGGGCCTGGCCTCCCAGCCCCCCGTTGCGATTGTGTCGGGGCGGCTGGATCTTGAGCCGGGGCATCCGGTTTTCGTTGATGCGGCGACCCGGCCGATCGTGCTGACCCATGCTGCCGCACCGGCCGACCGCCGGGCCGCGCTCGCCGCAGTGGCCGACGTCGTCATCTGCGGCGACGAGGCGATTGACCCACGCCGGTTGGTGGCGGAGCTCGCGGCGCGGGGCCTGCCGCAGATTCTGTGCGAGGGCGGTCCGCACCTGTTCGGCGATCTGGTCGCGGCGGACCAGGTCGACGAGCTCTGCCTGAGCCTCGCCCCGGTCCTCGTCGGAGGTTCCGCCGGGCGTATCGCGGTCGGGGAGGCCGCGGCGACCCGAGCCATGGAACTGCTGCACGTGCTGCGCGCCGGCGACATGCTCTTTTTGCGCTACCTGCGCCCCGCCGGCTGAGCGGGGGCGGCTGAGCGCGCGGGCTGATCGCGTGCTGGTGGGCGGCCTGCGCCGGGCCGCACTGGCTGGGCCCACCTTATAACCCTGGGCCCAGTTTATAAACTGGGCCTGTGGACGGGGCCTGGGCCCCGTCCACAGCCACCGGGGACGCGGGTGTGCGCGGGGCTGGTGGGGGGTGAGCCGCTCGGCGAGAGGTGAGTTGGGGGCGGGCCGCTCACCGAGCCGTGAGTTTGGGGGCGGGTCGGAGCAGGAAACTCACGGGTCGGCGAGGCCGCTGGACAAAACTGCCCGCGGGTCAGACAGCGAGGGGGGCCGTGAGGCTCTGGGCGTCGAGGATCGTGTAGCTGTAGCCCTGTTCGGCCAGAAAACGCTGGCGATTCTGCGCAAAATCCTGGTCGACCGTGTCGCGGGCGACCAGCGTGTAGAAGTTCGCCGACAAGCCGGACTCCTTGGGTCGCAGCAGCCGGCCGAGGCGCTGGGCTTCCTCCTGGCGGGAGCCGAACGAGCCCGACACCTGGATGGCCACGGTCGCTTCGGGGAGGTCGACCGAGAAATTCGCGACTTTCGAGACGACGAGCACCTTCACCTCGCCCACCCGGAACGCTTGGTACAGCCGCTCGCGTTCGTCGATCGGCGTGGCGCCGGTGAGCTGCGGGGCGTTCAAGACCTCGGCGAGTTCGTCGATCTGGTCGAGGTATTGGCCGATCACGAGGATGCGTTCGCCTTCGTGCTTCGCGATCAGCGCCTGCACCACGCCGAGCTTGGCCGGTGCGGTCGCGGCCAGGCGATAGCGCTCGTCGTCGGCGGCAGCGGCGTAGCTGAGCCGCTCGGACTGCGGCAGGTCGATGCGCACCTCGTAGCAGTTGGCCGGGGAGATGAAGCCCTGGGCCTCGATCTCTTTCCACGGGGCGTCGAAGCGCTTCGGGCCGATCAGGCTGAACACGTCGCCCTCCCGGCCATCCTCCCGCACGAGCGTGGCGGTGAGGCCGAGGCGGCGACGCGCCTGCAGCTCAGCGGTGAGCTTGAACACGGGCGCGGGCAGCAGGTGCACCTCGTCGTAGATCACGAGGCCCCAGTCCATCGCGTCGAGCAGTTCAAGGTGCGCGTACTCGCCCTTGCGCTTCGCGGTGAGAATTTGATAGGTCGCAATGGTGACCGGCTTGACCTCTTTCACCTGGCCGGAATACTCGCCGATCTCCTCTGCGGTCAGGGTGGTGCGCTTGAGTAACTCGTCCCGCCACTGGCGCGCGGAAACCGTGTTGGTCACCAAAATGAGCGTGTTCGTCTTCGCGGTCGCCATGGCTCCGGCTCCGACGAGGGTCTTGCCCGCGCCACAGGGCAGCACGACCACGCCGCTACCGCCGTCGAAGAAGCTCGCGACGGCCTTGTTCTGGTAGTCGCGCAGCGCCCAGCCGTCTTCCAACAGGGCGATGTCGTGCGGAGTTCCGGGCGTGTACCCGGCGAGGTCTTCGGCCGGCCAGCCGAGTTTGACCAGCTCCTGCTTGAGCTGTCCGCGTGCCCACGCCTCCACCAGGTATGTCTCCGGTGACGGATGCCCGATCAACAGTGGCGCGATTCGCTTGGCTCCGGCGATTTCGGTGAGCACGGCCTGGTCGCTGCTGTGCAGCACGAGGGCGCCCTCGGAATCGCGCTCGATGACGAGCCGGCCGTAACGCCCGACGGTCTCGGTGATGTCCACGCTGACCGTTTGCGGTATGGCGAATTTGGAATATTTCTCGAGCGTTGCGAGCATATCCGACGCATCGTGCCCGGCCGCACGGGCATTCCACAGGCCGAGCCGCGTGATGCGGTAGGTGTGGATGTGTTCGGGCGCGCGTTCCAGCTCGGCGAAAACGGCGAGGTCGTGACGAGCATCCTCGGCAAGAGGGTGGGCGACTTCGAGCAACACCGTGCGGTCACTTTGGACAATCAGGGGGCCATCAGACATAGCGCCCAATCCTACTCTCGTCAGTGCGCGGTCCTGTCCAGGGGCTGGTCATTGCGCTCTCACTCTCGTCCGGTCGTCGGTCGCGTCCAGCGGATGCCCGCGCGCAGGCCGGTCAGGGCGCCGGTGTGATGCTGAGGATGCTCTTGAGCGGTAGGGTGCGCTCGATATCGGCACGGCGGTCCCGGGCCCGAAAGCGTCCGTTGCTGACGCTGGCCGGTTCGAGCAGGTAGTCCACCACAGCGCCGCCGGGCATCGCAATGCTCACCAGGATGGTCTGCTTGGCCTTGATGGCGGTGTCGAGCTGGCGGGTGAGCCAGGCATCCGCTACCGAAATACCACTTTCGGCGCCGAGTCGTAGCTTCTCGACCAGGTTGCGGGCGGTATCAACCGTCGGCGTCAGCGTGACGTGGGCGATCTGGTGGCGGCGCAGGTGCACGATCTCACCGAGGTCGTCCTCGGCGGCGACCGGATAGCGCGCATCACTGAGTGCCCAGAACACTGCGTCACCGGCGAAGCGGCTGAGCAAGTGTTCGCTGTCGCCGGCGCGCACGAGAGCGAGTGGCGCCAGAGTTTGGTCGACGGCGATCGTGCCGAGCAGCGCGGCATCCGCTGAGCAGACGTAGCTCAGAAAAACGGTCTCATCGCCTACCGGAGCGACCGGGGCGTTCGGTGCGCCGGTGAGACTTCCCACTCGCACCCGACCGTACCGCGAAGCCGACTCCTTGATGAGGTAATCGACCGGCTGCGGAATGCCGGTGAGCGAGATCGACGCGAGAAAAGCGAGCAGCGAGTCGGCGTTCTCGCCCGCGGCCAAGGCGCGATTGACGGATGCCGCGGTGATGCGATAGCTCGACGCCAGCTCGCGGCTCTCCACGTCGGCCATCCCGCGCAGGCGGGAGTCGATGGACGGTGCGAGCGGTCCGGGCGCGACGATCGAGAGGTCGTGCTGCAGATACACCGCGCCGACCTCGGTCGGGAGCGCGATCGCTATGGTGTCCACGGCCGCCTCGAGGTCGCCGCGCAGTACGCTCGCGCCGGCCGTGCTGGTGGTGTCGTGGGCGGTGATACCGAGCAACTCGGCGTCGCGGGCGAACTCGGTGAGCTGTGCGAGCATCCACTCGCCGCCGGCCGGGTACAGCCAGGCGATGAACGTGGTGAGGCCGTCTCCCCAGAGCAGCCCGGCCTGACGCGGCAGGATATCGGCCACGATCGGCGGGAGCGCCGACTGCCAGGCCGCGGCCAGCGCCGCCCAGCGCGCGGTCGTGCGTTCGAGCAGCCAGCCTTCGCCCGCCTCGGTCTCCATCCAATAACCGTCGGAGCGGGCGAGCAGGTCGGCCCGCGATGCCAGGGCCAGGATCGGGGCCACCAGATCGACGTCGACGGACATCACGGCGGACAGTCGCTTGGTGTCGGGCAGGCCTAGCCCGCCCCGGCTGAGCTGCCGGGCAGGCTCGCGGCTGAGCTCGTTGACCAGCTCGGCGATCGATGACACGACCGCGAAGGCGCGTTCGGCGGCCAGCTGGTCGATGAACGCGACCTCGGTTTCGGGGACAGCGGTGAGGGATGCCGGGGGCAGAGCGACAGCGAGGTCGGCGGCACCCGGCAGGCCCTGGGCCGGCCAGCGCGCCAGGTGAGCCGACACGGCGTCGTAAGGAATGCAGCATCCGTCGGCGTGATCGGCGAGGAGCTGGGCGTGCAGGGTGTCGACCCGACTGGTTACCTCGGTCAGCGTGACCTCGGTCGACCCCAATTCGCGCAACCGGTTCGTCACCGCTTGGAGGGTGGGAACGGAATTGTTGCTCGTGAGCTGCCCGGCTACCGCCAGAACAGCGATCGTCGAACGGTCGAGGTGGCTCAAGGCCAGTTGCACATTGCCCGGGTCAAGCAGGGCCTCGGCCAGATCGAAGAAGTCATGGATGCCGCTCGCAGAAATGCCGCGCACCCCGATAACGCGCCGCAGCTCGGCATCGGGCAGGACCCGAAGTCTCGATGCGAGGCCGAGCATTACTCGCGGTCTCGTCGAGCTTCGCGGCTGCGGCGAACTCCCACAGAGATCATGAGCGCGATGATGAGCACGAAGCCGAAGGGCAGTCCGTAGAGCGGAAGGATGAAGATTGGTGGCCAGATACCACGGCTGAATCCGTCATTGGCGCCGACGCCCATCGCCGTTGCGATGATCACCATGACGAACGCCAGAATCGACAGCCCCACCACGCTCGCCACCATGTAAGCGAGAACGCGCTCAAGCCGGCTAACGGGGTGTGGAGTTTGATTGGTCACCTGCTAAGGATACGGGCACGCCGGTGCCACAACCGAATATGCTTGGTTCACACCCCGCGCACTTCTGTGCGCCCAAAACTCAGTGAGGTTCAGATGCCCACCGGCAAGGTCAAGTTTTACGACGAGGAGAAAGGCTTTGGCTTCATCACATCCGATGACGGTCAAGAAGTCTTTCTCCACGCTTCCGCCCTGCCCTCCGGCGTAACCGTCAAGGCCGGCGCGAAGCTCGAATTCGGCATCGCCGACGGCAAACGCGGCGCCCAGGCGCTCTCGGTACGAGTGATCGAGGCGCCGCCGAGCCTGAGCAAGTTCAACCGCAAGCCAGCCGACGATATGGCCATCATTGTGGAAGACCTCGTGAAGCTGCTCGACGGTATCGGCACCAACCTCAAGCGTGGACGCTACCCCGAGTCGAGCCACAGCAAGAAGATCGCGGCGATGCTGCGCAAGGTTGCCGAGGAACTGGATGCCTGAGCTGACAGACGCTGAGCCCACCGCGGTCGAGCCCACCGCGGTCGAGCTCACCGCGGCCGAGCTCACCGCGGCCGAGCCGACCGAGGCCGAGCCCACCCGGCCGACCGACGCCACCCTGCTCGCGGCCGTCGAGCTGGCCCGCGCGGCGCTGCTGGAGATCACGACCGACGACACCATCGGCGAGGTCATCGGCCACATCGACGAGGGCGACCTCGTGGTGTCGCTGCTGTTCGACTGCCTAATGACCGGCTACCCGGGCTGGCGCTGGACCGTCAGCCTCGCGCGGGTCGACGAGAACTCCGAGCCGAAGGTGCTCGAAACCGAGCTCACACCCGGCGATGACTCGCTGCTCGCACCCGAGTGGGTGCCGTGGTCGGATCGCCTCGTCGACGACGGTGGCGACGACAGTGAAGCGGATGCTGACGACACCGACGACGACGAGTCAGACGATGACGATGATGATGACGACGACGAGTCGGATGACGATTCAGATGACGACGCGGACGACGACGCAGAGTCGGGCGACGACGACGCGGATGACTCGCTCGACGCGCTCGACGGCATCGACTTCGACGAGGCGCTAGCGGCGGCGGAACTGCACCCAGGCGAGACCGAAGAGGCCGAGGCCGACGCCGATCACAGTGCACCACAGCCACCAACCCGCGGTCGTCGCGCTCGCCGCCCCTAAGTCTGACGCTGCCGGCGCCGTGACCTCAACGATGAGGGCGGCGCCGAGAGCGACCAGCCAGACGATGGTGCCGACGAACAGGGCTTTGCGGGCATCCGTTCGCGCGGGCAGCGGATCGGGCCGACGCTCGCTGTCTTTCAACCAGAGACGCATGACCCGATCCTTACGTTCGCTAGTTGCCGAGGTGTCCGACGACGTGCTCGATGGACGCCACGAGCTTTTTGACGTCCTCCGGGTCGATCGCCGTGAAGGTCGCGATGCGCAGCTGGTTGCGGCCGAGCTTGCGGTACGGCTCGGTGTCGACGATGCCGTTGGCGCGCAGCGTCTTACTGATGGCTGAGGCGTCGATGGCGTCGTCGAAGTCGATCGTGACGACAACCTGCGAGCGGTGCGTCGGTTCGGTCACGAACGGGGTCGCGTAGTCGACGCCGGCTGCCCAGTCATACAGAACGGATGACGATGCCTGCGTTCGCGCCGAAGCCCACGTCAGTCCGCCGCTCTGGTTGATCCAGTCGATCTGGTTTTCCATCAGCAGCAGGGTGCTGAGGGCCGGCGTGTTCAGCGTCTGGTTCAGGCGCGAGTTGTCCACGGCGTTCTTGAGGCTGAGGAACTCGGGGATGTACCGGCCGCTCGCCGCAATGCGTTCGACGCGCTCGAGCGCGGCGGGGGAGAACAGGGCGATCCACAGGCCACCGTCGGAGGCGAGGTTTTTCTGCGGGGCGAAGTAGTAGACATCCGCTTGGCTCGCGTCGAAGTCGATGCCGGCCGCGGCGCTTGTGGCGTCGATGACGGTGAGGGCGCCGGCATCGCCGTCGACCCGGGTGACCGGGGCCATGACGCCGGTCGAGGTTTCGTTCTGGGGCCAGGCGTAGACGTCGATGCCGTCGCGCACCACGAAGTCGCTGCGTGAACCGGTGTCGGCTTTAATCACGTCGGGGGCTTCGAGCCAGGGGGCAGCGGCCGCCTTGGCGAACTTGCCGCCGAATTCGCCGAAGACCAGGTTCTGCGCGCGGGTTTCAATGAGGGAGAAGGCGGCGGCATCCCAGAATGCGGTCGAGCCGCCGTTGCCAAGCACAACTTCGTAGCCGTCGGGAATGCGAAACAGTTCGCCCAGGCCGGCGCGCACGCGACCGACGAGGTCTTTCACGGGGGCCTGGCGGTGCGATGTGCCGAGCACTCCGGTGCCGAATCCCAGCAGGTGATCGAGCTGTTCGCGCCGGATTTTCGATGGGCCGCAGCCGAATCGTCCGTCGAGGGGGAGCAGATCGGTGGGTATCAGTAGGTCGGCCATACGGCGATTCTAGTTGCCCAGCTGCGGGCGGGTAGGCTTGTGACGCTGTGCGGGCCCGGCCGGGGCCGCCAACGGAGCACCATTCACTTACCTATGAACGGTGCACGCACGAGCCGAATGAAGGGCTGCGGATGAGCGATCTGATCGACACCACCGAAATGTATCTCCGCACGATCCTCGACCTGGAGGAAGAGCAGATCGTGCCCCTGCGGGCGCGCATCTCCGAACGCCTCGGTCACTCCGGCCCGACCGTCTCGCAGACCGTCGCGCGGATGGAACGAGACGGCCTCGTCATCGTGTCTGGGGATCGACACCTGGAACTCACCCCGGCCGGCCGCAGCAAGGCGGTGCACGTGATGCGCAAGCATCGCCTGGCCGAACGGCTGCTCAGCGACGTGATCGGACTCGAGTGGGAGTTCGTGCACGACGAAGCCTGCCGCTGGGAACACGTGATGAGCGAGCAGGTAGAACGCAAGATTTTGGAGTTGCTCGGTCACCCGACCGAGTCCCCCTACGGGAACCCGATTCCGGGCCTCGACGAGTTCGGTGAGTCCGCGGCCGTTGCCTTCATGGCGGGGGTGACCAGCGTGCTGTCGGTGGTGGGGAATTCGACCGTGCCGGTGACCGCGGTCATCCGTCGTCTCGGTGAACCCGTGCAGTTCGACCCGGAGTTGCTGCTGCAGCTCAAGCAGAGCGGTGTGATGCCCGGTGCGACCGGGGCGTTTTCGGCCGCCGGATCGTACGTTCTAGTACAGGTCGAGGGTTTTGGTGCTGGATTAGAGCTGCCCAACGAGGTCGCCGGGCACATTTTCGTGACCACGCCGATCGGCTACAGCCCGGTCGCTCACTGACATTGCGCCGGGTTCGCAGTGCAATGAATCGAGCCAGTCGTCTCGACCTGTTAGCCGGTCCGTTACCAATCCGTTAGAAAAGTGTCACTTCAGGGTGACAAATGGGCGCAGTTCTTGTAGCCTCGGGGATGTCCCACAGACCATGAAAGGTCGAAGGACTCTAGTCAAGACGCCTGCTTACCCCGTCTCTTGATTTACGAACACACCCGCGATTAGCGAAGTGGACGGGACAACGACCTAGTGTTGTCGAGGCGCCGGAGGTTAAAACTTTGGCTGCATTAGGAACGAGAAGGTCCCAACGTGGGCTGAGCCGAACATCCGATTCCCTGGAAAAAGTGGAATCGTCGGCACACTCCCACCGAGCACTGCCGCGCGCGACCCCGAAGAAGCGCCGTGGCGGTATCGCCAACATCGTCGTCATGACCCTGGCCACCGGCCTCGTTGCCACCATGGCTCTCCCGGCGTATGCCTTTGTTCCCGGTTCGAAGGACGCCTCTTTCAAGGCCACCGAGTCCACGGAGATGTCCAAGGCTCAGGCGCAGGCTGTTGAAGTCGATGCGCAGGCCGCCACCGTGAGCGTGGCTCGCGAGGGATTCACCGCCACCACTCCCGAAGAACTTGCTGCTGCTGCCGCCGCCGCGGCCGCGGAAACCCGCCGTGTCGAGGTTGCCGCGCAGATGACCTCCTACGCCGCGAGCTATTCTGGCCCGAGTGTTGCCGACTTCCTGGCCAACCCGACCTACCCGAATTTTGATCTCGCATCCGTTTTCAATGTTGCCTCGCAGTATCAGGGCACACCGTATGTTTACGGTGGCGCCACCCCGGCCGGCTTCGACTGCTCCGGCTTCATTATGTACGTCTACGCGCAGTTCGGCATCAGCTTGCCGCACTCCTCAGTGGGCCAGGGAGCGGCCGGTACCAAGATCTCGATCGAAGACGCCGTGCCCGGCGACCTCGTGATCATGGACGGCCACGACGGCTTCTACGCGGGCAACGGAAACATTCTGCACGCGCCGTACACCGGCCAGTCCGTGCGGATCCAGCCGATCTGGACCAGCGACTATTACATCGTGCGGATCGGCATCTAGTTCGCCTCCTCGCGTGAACACTAGGTAACAGCTCACACAAATGGCGCACACAGGTTCACCTGTTGCGCCATTTGTGGGTTAACCTAGTGCCCTGATGTAGTTTGTAGGGCCGTAAGGAGAGCCAATGCATGAGCGACGCACTATCCACACCATGGACGTGCGCGGTCGCGAGTGCTTTCGGCATAGTTGTCAGAGCGAGAAGAGCTGCGTGAGCAGCCAGAAGGCGTTGTCATTGTGACGGCGCCTTTTTTTGTACTCCTTTTCGCTTTGCCACGCTCCTGTTCTTTCCGCATCGGATGTAGTTCGAATGGCTGGAAGCCGTCCAGCCTCCTTCGAAAGGGAGCGCATGCGCACACTGGTACTCAATGCGGGCTATGAGCCCCTCGCCGTTGTCTCGTTCAAACGAGCGCTCATTCTGGTAATGAACCAGAAGGCCACGATCGTGCAGTCGGATCAAAACCACCCTGTTTTCGCGGCCTCGGGCTCGTGGGATCGCCCGAGCGTTATTCTGCTCACCCGGTACGTGCGCATCCCCATGTCACGCCTGGTGCCGGTGAGTCGCCGCGGGGTGTTGCGCCGCGACGAGCACCGTTGCTGCTACTGCGGCAAGTCGGCGGCCACAATCGACCACGTGCTGCCGCGGTCGCGCGGTGGCCGCGACACCTGGGACAACCTCGCGGCCTGCTGTCTGCGCTGCAACAACCTCAAGAGCGACCACACCCCGGCCGAGATGGGCTGGGAGCTGCGCTTCACCCCACGGATGCCGCAGGGCACGACCTGGATCGTGCGCGGAGTCGAGCGGCCCGAGGAGGAATGGGATGCCTACCTGGCGCCCGCCGCGTAGGCTTTTGGTCATGCGAATCAACATTACGAGCGTGTTCGTCGACGAACAGGTGAAGGCGCTGCGGTTCTACACCGAGGTGCTGGACTTCGTGAAAAAGAACGACGTTCCGCTGGGCGGTAAGGACCGCTGGCTGACCGTGGTGTCCCCGGAGAACCCTGAGGGTACCGAACTGTTGCTGGAGCCGAGCGGCCACCCGGCCGCGAAGCCGTTCAAGGACGCCCTGGTCGCCGACGGTACTCCGTTCACCCAGTTCGCTGTCGATGACGTTCCGGCGGAGTATGAGCGACTGCGAGGCCTCGGCGTGCGCTTCACCCAGGAGCCCACGGTCATGGGGCCGGTGACCACCGCGGTTCTCGACGACACGTGTGGCAACCTCATTCAGATTGTGCACATGGCCAGCTAGCTGACCCAAGCCTGCAGGCGTTCGTGTGCCGCGACCCGCCATCGAGCGGGCGGACCGGCGTGACCGGCTAAACTTGCCGAACCGCCTCTGTAGCTCAGTGGAAGAGCAATTCCGTCCTAAGGAAATGGCCGGGGGTTCGAATCCCTCCAGGGGCACCATGCTTTGAGGCCCTGCATCCCATGTAAACACTGGGCTGTAGGGTTTTCGTACTTCTCAGGAATGGCCGTTTGCCCACATTTTGCCCGCACTTCAAAAAATTTCGGTGTGATCTGAAGTCGGTGAAACGGCTCAAAACTGGCATTTCAACGTGCAACGAGGACACCCTGCCAGGGGTTTTTGAGGCGGCTCCTCGAGATCGACAACCGGCCCCGACGGCGTGAATCGTTACGGCAGCGCGTCCGACCTAATCTTTGCAATATCAAGCGCGATCGCCACGGCGTCAAGGTCATCGTCAAACAGGTCGGCATAGGTGTCCAGGGTCATCGCCGCTGAGGCGTGTCCCAGCATGCGCTGTACCGCTTTCACGTTTGCGCCGGCCGAGATCGCCAGGGATGCTGCGGTATGCCGTAAATCATGCAGCGTCAGCCCGACAGGAATGGACGAATCGGTCAGGCGCGCGCGTTTTCGGGCTCCCGCGAACCAGCCGTCACCGTGAGTCGGCGTGGCCAAGTAAATGTTGCCATCGCCGAACACGAGTTGATTTCGCTGTTTTCCCGCGATCTGATCTGCCAACGGCCCGTCGAGAAAGGCAGGAAAAGGCACGCTGCGCATCTCGTAGCCTTTGGGGGAGCCGATCACGATATGGCCGCCCACCCGCACGGCGTTCGTTTGCACGAGCACGCGCCGTCGCGCGAGGTCGAGGCTGTTCGCGTGCAGTCCGACCGCTTCGCCCCAGCGCAGGCCGGTGTAGGCGAGCAGCAGCACCAGCGTTGCGTTGCGGCGGGATTCATCGGCCAGAATCTGCACCTGCGCGTGAGTGAGGTAGTGCCGCTGTTTGCCGACCTTGCGTGGGAGGTTCACGCCTCGGGCCGGGTTGGACGGTAATCGGCGGTCGCGTACGGCGACGTCGATCATGGCTGCGAGAATGCCGTATGCGCGCAGCACGACGGTGGGACTTTTCTTTGCCGAGAGTTCGCTCACCCATGATTGCACGTCAGTGTGCCGTATTTCACCGAGCTGCCGCGGCCCCCACACGGGCTGAACGTGTACGCGCCAGGCGGTCTCGACGACGTTGTACGAGCTGGCTTTCAGATGGGTTTGGGCACGAAGCCACTCTGCGCCGAAGGTACTGATCGTGACTTTGGCGGCTTGGGCGTCGATGTACTCGCCGGTGGCCTTGCGCACCTCGGTGGACGCGAGGAACAGCTCGGCGGAGCGTTTGGTCTTGAACCCTCGTTTGTCCGTCTGGCTGTGATCGGGCTTGCGGTAGCGTGCGCGATATCGCTTGCCTGAGGCTGTCTCATACGCCGAAATCGTTCCCATGACCTCACCTCGGAATCGTCAGTGATCGTGATTATAAGCTGACTGTCCTCGCACCCACTGAGATCGAAATGATGTGGCTACTTGGCCCATCCTTCGAGGTCCCAACCCGTATCGGCCAGGTAGGTGGTGAGTTGTTGAATGCGCTGGTTCGCCTCGGCAAGTTGTTCCTGGGTGGTGTCCCAGAGCGCTGGTTCGGTGGTGACCTCGCTGGCGGGGGTGAGCTCTGCCTCAATGGCCACGATGATGGTGAGGCGGCGACGCTCCCGTAGGCTCGCGATGAGCTCGCGCATAGCCTCGAGTTGGGAGCGCTCAGTGCGCTCGGTGAGGTTTCTCCACCGGTAGGCACCATCTGTCTCCCCGGAGATCCAGGCATCGAATTCGGCGACGGTCATTCCCGCAAACGTGTCGCTGAGGTTGACCAGGTCCAGTTGGTCGTGCGGACGCCCAATTGGTGCCAGCAGAAAGACGGGTGGTACTCGAAGTGCATGGGAGATGTTCAGGAGTTGGCTCACTGAAAGGTCCTGTTTTCGGCCGGCCTCCAGGTTTTGCAGGATCGCCTCCGTGACGTTGCCACCTGGCATTAAGTCGGCCAGGTCCTTGGCAGAGCGGATGCCGTGCCGTTTCCGGATGGCTTGGATCCGCTCGCCAATTCCGGATTGCCTCACAAAACCTGTCATGCCGACACCGTACAGGTATCGGTCCTTGTCAAACAGTAAAAAGCGTTTTATTGTGATCGCAACACGAGACAACGAGTGTTTCGTGTCATCAAAGGAACGTAATCATGACCGAAGAATTCATCCTCCCCGTCGTCGTCGCCGAACTCACCGGACTGACCGTCGGCGGGCTGGCCCACCTGCGCTACCTGGGCCGGGGGCCGCGCTTCTACAAGCCGACGCCCAAGAAGGTCCTGTACAAGCGGTCCGAAGTGATCGCATGGGTCGAGGCCAGTGCGCAGACGCAGACGGGCGAACGCGCGCTCGTGGCGCGGTGAGCCCACATCTGCTGTTGCGGACGACGAAATTGTCGGCCCGCGGCAGGCCAAAGAAAAAGCCCCGGGTTGCACCCCGGGGCAAGGATCGAACACCCGCAAAGGATCTGATCTATAACCAGAATACTAAAATTCTGCCATCGCGCAACGCCTCGCACCCGACCTGGTGGGTGAGAGCACTGTGGGCCTCTATGCGGCCAAGGGTGCCGTTCTTGTGGCTGCACGCCTGGGTCTGGGGCACGCGGCGACGCGGCTGCTGCTGCACATGGCGCTGGAAAGCTGGGACGATACCGACAACCCCGGCAATCAACCGCCGCGGCGGTACTTCGCGTCCCGAGAATCTTCGGCGATCGCCCTGGGCTATATGGCTCCGGACAACGGATCAGAGTCGGCACACCACTCGGTCAAGCGGGCGATTGCCGAACTGGTCGCGAGCGGCGCAATCGAGCGAGTCAGCGCTGGCCACCGTGGCCACAATGCCGAGTTCAATCTGCTCGTCGACAGCACGAAACCGGGCGGTCACCGCCGGTATGAAACCAACGTCATTCCGATGTTGCGGCACGGAGGTTTGGGGGCCGGTGAGTGGCCCCCGTAGGGGGCCGTTTAGCGTACCGATAGGGGGCCAGATCTGGCCCTATAGGGGGCCGCTGATCGGCCCCCCTAACAGTACTAACAGGACAAACAAAACATTAACAGTACGCGCGCACGAAAAACGCCTGTGGATAACTCGCCCAAAACGCCGTGCAACGAGCCTTCGATCGCAGCCGAAATCGGCTCGATGTGACACCACGTAAAACACAATTTGTGACCTGTCCGGCAGGTCATCGTAGTTCGCTGCGCGCCTACCGTTCCCGGAATCTCAGAGGCGGTCGCACGCTCCCTCAATTCGCCTGAGATTCAGGGCACTATCGCCGCTCACGCTCGCTATTGATCTCTCTCGCCGGAAGGCACCAGAAACAGTTGGTCGAAGAACCCAAGGCCAACGACACCCACCGCACGTCAACGCAGCACTCATCGAAGGAGAAACACTCATGACCACACGCACCACCATTGGCAACCTGGCTCCCGACCCCGAAGTCGTCACTGCCGGCAGCATCCAAATCACCAAGCTGCGCGTCATCGAAAACACCGGCGAGTACCGCGGCGGCAAATGGCTCGCCCACGACGCCACAACCACCCACTTCGTGGAAGCCAAGTTCGAACTCGGCCAGAACGTCGCCGCCACCCTGCACAAGGGCGACCCCGTCATCGTCGTCGGCCGCGAACACACCGACAGCTGGGGCGACGACCAAGCACGCCAATACGGCCGCGTCATCGACGCCGACAACATCGGCCCCGACCTCAACCGTGCCGTCGCAACCGTGCGGCGCAACTCCAAGCCTGACGCCGAATAGCCATCCAGGGTGGGCCGCACGCGCGGCCCACCCTGGATACCTCATGAAGGGACCACCACCATGAACGACCACGACAGCGAGCTGATAAGCCGGGCGAACGAGCTGGCCGACATCGCACGCAGCCTGGCGCACGCGACTCGGGCGATCGACCGGCCCTACGACTCGTACCTGCTGCTCAAATGTCTGACCGCCACCCAACGCTCCCTCGGCCAGGTGTACGACCAGCTCGCAAACTGGCACAGCAACGTTGTAGACGGCGTCGAGTACAACGGCGAAGACGGCTGCGGCGCCGGCTGCGTGCCCGGAGTCGCTCGGGCTGAACTCGGCCTTCGCGATGCCGCCCAATTCGCCGGCATCGTCGAAGATGCCCTCATGCAATCCCACAACGCCAACAGCGTCGTTCGCTGGTTCGACAGCGTGGAACGATTCCCGCGCTCGTCGTAACGAGCTGACTCCGGCGACGGAACGGCCCGTGGTCGCACATCGAGTTGCCCACGTCTCGACGGCTGAAACGACATAGAGCCGACAAGATTTGGCCGCTCGCGTCGACGCTTCCGCGGGTGCAACGTCAGGGGATGCCATCGATATCCGGGCCCATTTCGGCTTCGCCCGGCGGAGCAGGTTCAGTGCGGGCGGCTGCTAGTTGAGCAGTAGAGGGGCCAAAGATCGGTCGCAGATACCACGTCGTCCGTCTCCAATTTGGACACACGGAGGGCGCCACAAGCCTGCGTGGGTATTCGTTTACCTATTCACCGGCAGCGAATAGGTAAACGAATATGTGCGGGGTCTCTTTCCCTGTCCCACCGCCGCCCCCTCGCTGCGCTCGCTTCCCAACCTCCCACACCCATCGTTCCTCAGTGTGTAGGAGGTTGGGAAGTAAAGGGGTGGTGGTGGGACAGGGAAAGAGAAGAAAAAGGTGGAAGAAAAAAACAGAAGTACAAAAAACAAAAAAGAAAAAAACTGAAAAGAAAAAAAGAGGGAGAACAAGAGCAAAAGACAGAGAAGAAGTGAGAAAAGGTGAAAAAAGGGAACAGGAAAAGACAACGAAGGCGGGCCGAAAATGTGGGCACCGACGGCAGAAAAATAGAAGGCAATCGGGTAAGAAAAAGTGACGAGTAGACGCGATGACGCCGACGAGGGAGAAATCGATGATGTGCGGTGTGGCATCCCGGGATGTGTCGGTGGCTGGGTGCAGGATCGTGGTGGAAAGCTGAAACGGTGTCAGTTCGGAGGCTGAGTGATGGTGCAGGTGACAGAGCGCGACGAGGCACTTCTGGCATGGTTAGACGTCGTTCGGCTCGCGGATATGGACGCCGTGCGGTGGGCGTTGGGCGCCATGTCGGGTGCTGGTGAACCGGTGTCGTTGCGCCGGGCGCAGCAGTGGGCCGCGCGGATGATCGGGACTGGATTGCTCGACCGAGGCCGGGTTGCGTATCGGGACGGGTCGATAGTGTGGGCCACGTATCTGGCGATTGGGAAGCCGGCGCCGAATCTGTTTCGGCAGACGACGCGGCACGAGGTAGCGGTCGCGACGGTGTCGGCCCGCTATCTGGCGCAGGGGTTCACGTGGCAGCGGGATCGCAAACCGAACAGCCCTGAGCTGGTGCTGACGATTCGTGTGGAAGCGCGAATTTTATGCTCGCAGAAGCAGCGGCTGTGCGTGGGCTGAGTCATGCCCTGCGAAACCTGCGACGACTGACACCCCTCAATTGCCGTCAGGCGGGTCGATCGCGAGATCATTTTTCTCAGCGACCATCATTTCAGCGTTCTTTCAGCGAACCTCGGTTGTCTGGAGTTTGCAATCTCAGTTACCTCTAGCGAACCATCTACGATTACGAGGAGAGAACATGCCTTTCATCACCGTCCCCGGTCAGAACGATCCCGACGTGGAACTGCACTATGAAGATGTCGGTGCCGGTAAGCCCGTCGTCTTGATTCATGGTTGGCCGCTGAGTAGCAGGTCCTGGGAGGGTCAGGTGCCTGCGCTGGTCGATGCTGGCTACCGGGTGATTACGTACGATCGTCGCGGGTTCGGCCAGTCGTCGCAGCCGTGGAATGGGTACGACTATGACACGTTCGCTGCCGATTTGAAGGCTGTTGTCGACACTCTGGACCTCCGGGACGTTACCCTGATCGGATTCTCGATGGGTGGCGGTGAGGTTGCCCGTTACGTGGGCACGTACGGCACCGACCGCGTCGCGAAGCTCGTCTTCGCCAGCGCAGTGCCACCGTACCTGTGGAAATCAGATGACAACCCCGATGGCGGCGTGGACGCCGGACTGGCCCAGTGGTTTCACGACGGGTTGACCGGGGACCGGCCGGCGTTCCTGCACGAATTTGTGCAGATGTTTTTCACCGCTGGCAAGCCGTCGCTGGTGAACAAACCGAAGGTCAGCTCGGAGCAGATTGCTTACAACCTTGATATCGCCGAGATGGCGTCGCCGAAGGGAACGCTCGACAGCACGACCGCATTCGCCACGACGGACTTCCGCGCTGACTTGATGAAAATCACCGTGCCGACCCTGGTGATGCACGGTGACTCCGACACCATCGTGCCTTTCGAAGTCAGTGGCAAGCGCACTCACGAGGCCATTTCCGGCAGCGAACTCGTGCTGATCGAAGGTGCCCCTCACGGTCTCACCGTCTCACATAAGGACGAGTGGAACCGGCACGTACTCGCCTTCCTCGCGAAGTAGCGGAACCGAACAGGGACCGAGCCGACGCGGTGAAGAGCCGGCAGTGCAGGCTCCCCTTCGATAGGTCGTGGCGGTGCGTGAGCACGCAGGCACTGAGGCCCTTTTTGGGCAGAATCCTGACGTCGACTTGTTGCCCTGTACGGAAACAATCGAGGCAGGTGTTGGTCGCCCCGTCAGGGCGTCGTCAACCTCGCCGGTTCATAGCCAACGTGTTGCCATGTTCTGGGTCATCACATCCGTTCTCCCGTACCGGGTTCCACGATTAGCAACACTGCGTCCTCGAGGCATACGCGCCTGTCCTTGCTCTTGACCGCGTCGACTACGCAGGACCGCAGGGGACCAAGAATTTCGCCACAAGGCTGGATTACTAGAGTACGCAGTGTCATCGGCGAGACGTTGAACGTCAACGGCGGTATGGTCACCTCGTGGCCCTCACAATCCCATCCATGTAAATCCTAGGAAGAGAGTAAACACATGAGTCAAGAAGCAAATATTGCTGCCCAGCAGAAGTTTGGTGACGCCGTCAACAGCGGGCAACTTGATCTTCTCGATGATCTCGTGGCCGTAGACGCGGTCGATAACGACCCGGCCCCTGGCCAAGGCCCGGGGCCGGCAGGCTACAAAGCGTTCTTCGGCGAGATGATTGCTGCTTTTCCAGATTTGCACATCGCCGTCGAGCGCCTCGTCGCAAACGATACCGACGTCGCATTCGCTTACACCCTCACAGGCACCCACCAAGGTCCTTTGAAGGGCCACGCCGCTAGCGGGAAAACGATATCTGTTCGCGGGATGCAAATTAGCCGGTTTGAGAACGGGAAACTTGTCGAGCGGTGGGGCAGCAGCGACGAACAGGGCATGCTCGAACAACTTGGCCTGGCACCGTAACCGGCAATAACTGGCGTTTCCAAGCAGAAGAAGTAGGGCCGAAGGCGCACACTCGAATATGACTTACGACGTGAGACGGCCGTGATCGCACGTGGCAGGCAGGCAGGCAGGCAGGGGTGTAGCTGATGCACCCCTGGCAGCGCGGCCATCCGTCAAAGTGAACCGTCCCTGATTTCTTGCCGCTTTCTTTCTAGTGAAAGGATTCGGTTATGCCCAAGAAATTACCCAGATGAGGTTCGTGAGCGAGCGGTT
>NZ_FNIB01000004.1 GCF_900103805.1 Cryobacterium flavum
CATCCGTTTCGGTACGCCAGCGACCCGTTGCCAAGGTCGGTCTCGGCGCGCACACCGATGTCGGTGGTGGCGCGTGCGCGGTTAATTGGTACTGGGCCCCATCGACCTTGCGGCCGAGCCCCTCCAACGCCGCGAGAACCGCAACAGCTTCAGCATCGTCGAGGTGACCGAACCGCACCTCGTCAAACGCTGCTGCCAGAATGGCACCGGCCTGAGCCACCGCTTCAACGCGAGAACCCTGCGGCATCGAGCCGGCTGTGGCGGGCGGGGCGGTGAGGGTCATGGCGTCGGTGCCTCCTTCACCCACAATTATAGCCGAAATCGCCCCTAAAGGCGAGAGAATCTCAGTAAAATATCGATGAGACTTCAAAAGTTTCTTCTTATCCGCGAGAGTGAGTGAACGGATACTTCAGCAGTCCTGAAACAACCGTTCACCCGCTTTCGAGACCAGTCCGGACGGCGCAGACGGTTCTGCCGCGCGCTCTCCGCATGGCCTCCATCGAGGCGCTCAGAGATACCCGCCCCGTCATCGGCGGGGCCTTGGCGCTCTGCATCGAACGGGCTAGGCGATGACGTCGAGGCCCTGGTTCGTGTAGAGCTGGATATTTGAATTCATACCGATGACCTGATCGTTGCTGTCCAGGCCGAAACCCAGAACGGTGTTCCCGGTCATGATGAAGAACGAGTTGTCCGCCCGTCAAAGAGTTCGGGGTTGGAGGCTCGCAGAGCATCTGCGCTCTTGACGGGGTCGGCCGCGAGCACCAGCGCGACAATCTGGGCATCCGTCGCAACGAACGTGCTCGTTGAGCTGAATCTGAAGATCAGATTCAGCTCGCCTCCGTCTGGCTCTTCGGCGTACACCCGATCCAGACGTACGACGGTGCTCGACGCGCGGGCGCCTCCGTCGCGCGCAAGCGGGGCCGGCAGAATGTCGGTGACGACGAAGGCTGCCCTTCCGAGCACGGCACCGTCGTTATCGATCGCATTCTGAAACTTGGGTTGCCAATCGGTGGTGATGTAATCGGAGTTCGCCGCAAACCACTCGGCCGGGGCGACGCTGTAGTTGTCGAGCCGACTGCTGTCCAGAACCTCTTCGGTGAGAATGCGCAGGGCGGCCGGCAAGGCTTCCCTGGCATCGTCCTCGGTGAAGCCGAATTCGGCCAGGGTCTCGAAGTCGGTCTTGGTGGAGTCGTAGACGGCTGCCTCAGCCGTGGGGCTGATCGTGGTGTGGCAGTAGGTGCCGAACTCGTCGGTCACGTCTTCCAGGCCGACCACGTCGCCGTAGTCCAGTGCGAGTTCGGAACTGCAGCCTGCGCGTGCGGCGGCAGTCGGCTGCGCGGTCTGCTCAGCAGGTGTGCCATCCGTTTCGTCGTTCGTGACGGCGGCGCACCCGCCGAGTCCGGCCAAGAGAATACCGGACACAGCGATTGCCAGTGCAGACCGGCTGATTCCGCGAACCGTTCTGCCGGATCGTGCTTCGCTGAACTCCTCGTGCATGCTGTACTTATTTTCAACAATCATTATTGCGTCCCCCCCCCGAGCTGTCTTTGTCCTACCGTACGGGAAGATTTCGCCACGATTCGCCGGTACCCTGGTGCTGATCTCGAGGCAGGCCGCAGCGCAAATTCTCGAGGCAGGCCGCAGCGCAAATTCTCGAGGATTGCTAGATTCAAGTATGCGAGAACTCCAGGCGCGAATCATCGCGGAACTCAACGTCTCACCCACCATCGACCCGGCCGCCGAAGTACGCCGCCGGGTGAAATTCCTCAAGGAATACCTCAAGCACACGGGTGCCCAGGGGCTCGTGCTCGGCATCAGCGGCGGCCAGGACTCTACCTTGGCCGGTCGGCTGTGCGCACTGGCCGTCGACGAACTCACCGCAGAGGGGTATCCGGCCACTTTTGTCGCCGTGCGCCTGCCCTACGCGGTGCAGCGCGACGAAGCGGATGCCCAACTCGCGTTGGAATTCATCCGCCCGCCCTCGCAGGCCACCTTCAACATTGAGCTCGCCGTCGATGGATTCGAGAGCGAATTCCTGGCGAGCCTCGACGTGGCCATGACCGACTTCACCAAGGGCAACGTCAAGGCCCGCTCCCGCATGATCGCGCAGTATGCGGTGGCCGGCCAGCTCGGCCTGCTCGTGGTCGGAACCGACCATGCGGCAGAGGCCGTCACCGGCTTCTTCACCAAGTACGGCGACGGCGGAACCGACATTCTGCCGCTCACCGGACTCACCAAGCGCCAGGGCCGCGCCCTGCTGATGGAGCTGGGTGCGCCCGGACAGCTCTACCTGAAGGACCCCACCGCTGACCTGCTCGACCACACTCCCGGCCAGACCGACGAGGCCAATCTCGGTCTGCAGTACGAGCACATCGACGATTTCCTGGAGGGTCGGCCCGTCGACGACGAGGTGGCCGAGGCCATCGAGGCGCGCTACCTCAGCACCGAGCACAAGCGACGGGTGCCGGCCTCACTGTTTGATGAGTGGTGGCAGTAGGCCCAACATAAAGAACGAGCCGGTCAGCGCTGGGAAGCGCCGACCGGCTCGTTTCTTGTGTCGCGACTACAGGGTCGGGGCCGCCGAGGAACGCGTGAGCGGGTCGGTGCCGCGAACCTCGAGCTTGTTGACGTCGTCGAGCAGACGCTGGGTTTCCGCCCCGGCGTCCGACGCGGATGGCGGCGTGCGATTGACGGCTGCCGGGGTGAGCGGCGCGACCCGCACGGGCGCCGGTGCCGAATCGGCGGCGTTGTACTGGTCGTGGTGCTGCTGCGCCACCCACGCTTCCTGCTCGGCGAGCAGGCTCTTCTCGGTGGAGGAATTCTGCGACTTCCAGCGATCGAGATCCCCCTGGAAGATTTTGCGGGCGCGAGCCGGCTTGTTCTGCCACTCGACCAGGCGGTCACGAAACTCGACCAAGGCCGGTTCCAACTGGTAGCCGAAGGTAGCTG
This sequence comes from Cryobacterium flavum, assembly GCF_900103805.1. Lineage (GTDB taxonomy): Bacteria > Actinomycetota > Actinomycetes > Actinomycetales > Microbacteriaceae > Cryobacterium > Cryobacterium flavum. Next base: position 2,950 of record NZ_FNIB01000004.1, read on the forward strand.
AGGTGCGCTTGAGCTCGTAGAGCTCGTGAGCAGCCCAGTTGGCGGCAATTCCCGATCCGCGAATCGGCAGCAACCGCACCTGAATGTCGGCCTGGCCGACCGCCCGGTCGCTCATGACCTGCTCCTGCGGTGTCAGCGAATTCCAGACGGATGCCTCGGTCGCGGCATCGACGAGGGTCGCGATCGCCGCCACTTTGATCTCGCGATCTCGCTGGGTGATGAGCCGTTTGACGGCCCCGCGCGAGATCAACGCGGCCAGCACGCTGGCAATGACGATTGCGCCGATGAACACGACCGCGGTAAAAACCATCGGTTGGGTGCTCACGTCGGTAAACCAGGCTACGAAGTTATTCCACCATTCCATGTGCTGGATTTTATCCGCGCCGACCCCTGTTTTCGGGGATCAGACACGGCGTGCCCCCAACCCACTCTCTGGAACACGTAGCCTCGTCACCGGAAGCAGTCCACAGCATCGTCGATGCGACAGAACACACCGAGTTCGCGCGTGCGGGTCGCGAAGACGACGCGCCTGGCGCTGAACCGGTCGCCGTCAGCGCCGCCGGTACCAGCACCGCCTTTATCGGCACTAACCTCGCGTTCGATATAGCCGACGACAGCGCCGACCGGGTCGACGATGCGCCACAGCCCGTCGCGCACGAGGACGAACCGGCGGCCACGTACTGCTGGAAATGCTGAGTGAGTAACGGGTGCGATGAGAGTGGTCATGAGTGCTCCTTACGTACTGGTTCAGCGGTAACCCGGCCGGCCGCGGGTATTTCTCTTACCGTATGGACGACCACCGACATGCGCTTTCGGCGAACAGACGGCCAGGGTGCCGGATCAGCCTGTGGCTGCGGCGGGGGGAGGAGATAGAGTGGACGGGTGCAAACTTATGTGGTCGCAGGTGGATGTTTCTGGTGTCTCGATGCTGTGTATCGGGTGCTACGTGGAGTGAGCGACGTGGTGTCGGGGTATACCGGCGGCTCGACCGCCAACCCGAGCTACGAAGCGGTCTGCACCGGGCGCACCGGGCATGCCGAAGCCGTTGCCGTGACCTTCGACCCTGACGTCATTCCGGCCAGCGTCATTCTTGACGTGTTCTTCACGCTGCATGACCCCACCCAGCTCAACCGTCAGGGTAACGACGTCGGAACCCAGTACCGGTCGGCCATGTTCTACACCGACGACGCTCAGAAGCAGCTTTTTGAAACGGCCCGCGACCGGGCGACCGAATGGTGGGGCTCCGGCATCACGACCACGATCGAGCCGCTCGGCGACTACCACGAGGCCGAGGACTACCACCAGGACTTCTTCAACAAGAACCCCGGGCAGGGCTACTGCATGGCCGTCGCCGTGCCGAAGGTCAACAAGATCCGCAAGTCGTACTCCCAATACCTGGTCAGCTAGCCTCTCCTCCCCAATCGGTGAATAGCTGAATTCTCCACGGATTTCCGCGGTTTCAGTCGGGTCGTCGTTTCGGGCGGCACACTCACTGTGTGCGACCCGGGTTCAACGAAGACTGGCACGAGTTGTTGTTCCCGGGTCGTGTGCGCCGGCGGTTCGCATGGCGCCGCGAGTGTGCGTGTTCACGCGATCACCGTGCCGGGAGAAACCATGAGCGACAGCATCACAATATCCGGCGTTATTGGCACCGTTCCCCACCTGACCTTCGGCAAGAACGGGACCCCGATCACCTCCTTTCGGCTGGCCTCCCGCCAGAGCCACCGTGACAAGGCCAAAGACGAATGGATCGTCGACGAAAGCTGCTGGTATTCCGTCACGACCTTTCGACAGCTGGCCACGAATGCGGGAAAATCGCTCAGCAAGGGCGAGCACGTTGTCGTCACCGGACGGCTGGTCATTCGCCAATGGAACAACGCCGAAAAATCTGGGACGTCCGTTGAGATCATTGCTGATTCTGTCGGCCACGACCTCGCCTGGTACACCACGACGCCGGTGCGTAGCGGGGTACCGGCCCGTGACGCCGCGGACCAGACCGAGCCGGAACCGGTCGAATCCTTCACATCGGTCGAATCGGCCACGGCATATGAGACCGATCTTGGCCCCATCGACCGGTCCGGAGACGGGTTTGTCCCCGTCGACACCGATGCCGATCAGGACGCGTATGCGCGTTTAGACTCGTAGCATCGTCCACGCGCGTGGACCGGGGGAGGCAGTGCGTGAGCGTGGCACAATCAACACGGCAGAATATGACCGTGAGAACAGCACGGTGGTCTGCACGCCGCCCGTGGTACACACTGGCAGTGGTTGGGGCCGTGCTGCTGGTCGGAGTCGGCCTGACCGCGTGCACCGGTGCCCCGGCCGAACCCCCGACCAGCGGCACGGCGCCGGCCAGCTCCTCAGCGCCGGAGCCGTCAGCAACTCCGGTGTCCGACCCGGTACTGCTGCCCGACGGCACCGCGTCCGAGAACCTCGTCTACTTCAACTTTCTCGCTGCCGCTGTCACCAAGGTCAACCCCAGCGCTGACGGGCGCGCCTACATCGACGCGCTCGTGGCCGGCGGGTTCGACCGAGCGGCCATGGAAGTGTCCTTCGATCGAACCCAGGCCGACCTGGCCGCTGACTCGATCCAGTTCTCGGTGCGATTCAATGGCGAATGCCTGATTGGGCAGATCGGGCCGGCCAGTGACGGTTTCCACAGCGTGGTCGCACCGATTCTGTCTACTGGTTTGTGTCTCGTCGGGTCCACCCGGCAAATAGACTGGTAAATATTATGGCCGAATTTATTTACTCAATGGTCCGCGCTCGCAAGGCGATCGGCGAAAAGCTGATTCTTGACGACGTCACCATGTCCTTTTTTCCCGGTGCCAAGATCGGTGTGGTCGGCCCGAACGGTGCCGGAAAGTCCACGATCCTCAAGATCATGGCGGGCCTGGACACCCCCAGCAACGGTGAGGCGAGACTCTCGCCGGGCTACACCGTCGGCATCCTCATGCAGGAGCCGCAGCTCGACGAGAGCAAGACCGTGCTGGAGAACGTGCAGGAAGGCGTCGGCCCGATCAAGGCCAAGGTCGATCGCTTCAATGAGATCAGCCTCGCCCTCGGCGAACCCGACGCCGACTTCGATACCCTCCTCGCCGAAATGGGCGTGCTGCAGGAAGCTATCGATGCAGCCGATGCCTGGGACCTCGACTCCCAGCTCGAACAGGCCATGGATGCCCTGCGCACCCCGCCGGGCGACTCCGAGGTCTCCAACCTCTCCGGTGGTGAGAAGCGCCGGGTGGCGTTGACCAAGCTGCTGCTGCAGAAGCCAGACCTGCTCCTTCTCGACGAGCCCACTAACCACCTCGACGCCGAGAGCGTGCTTTGGCTCGAGCAGCACCTCGCCAAGTACCCGGGCGCCGTGCTCGCCGTCACTCACGACCGGTACTTCCTCGACCACGTTGCTGAGTGGATCGCCGAGATCGACCGCGGACACCTGTACCCGTACGAGGGCAACTACTCGACCTACCTCGAGAAGAAGCAGGAGCGTCTGCTCGTGCAGGGCAAGAAAGACGCGAAGCTGTCACGTCGTCTCGCCGACGAGCTTGAGTGGGTGCGCTCCAACGCCAAGGGCCGTCAGGTGAAGTCGAAGGCCCGCCTGGCCCGCTACGAAGAGATGGTCACCGCCGCCGAAAGCACCCGCAAGCTCGACTTCGAAGAAATCGTGATTCCGGTCGGCCCGCGCCTCGGCGCGCAGGTCATCGATGCGAGCAAGTTGGAGAAGGGCTTCGACGGGCGCATGCTCATCGAGAACCTCAGCTTCACGCTGCCGCGCAACGGTATCGTCGGCATCATCGGCCCGAACGGCGTAGGAAAGACCACACTGTTCAAGACCATCGTCGGCAAGGAACCGCTCGACGGCGGCGAACTGCGAATCGGTGAGACGGTGGATATCTCCTACGTCGACCAGGACCGCGGCGGCATCGACCCGAACAAAACCCTGTGGGAGGTCGTCTCTGACGGCCAGGACTACATCCAGGTCGGCAAGACCGAGATACCCTCGCGCGCCTACGTATCGACCTTCGGTTTCAAGGGCCCCGACCAGCAGAAGAAGGCCGGTGTGCTCTCCGGTGGTGAGCGCAACCGCCTGAACCTGGCGCTCACCCTCAAGCAGGGCGGCAACCTGCTGCTCCTCGACGAGCCCACTAACGACCTCGACGTCGAAACGCTCGGTTCGCTCGAGAACGCGCTGCTCGAATTTCCCGGTTGCGCCGTGGTGATCACTCACGACCGGTGGTTCCTCGACCGGGTGGCCACGCACATCCTCTCGTACGAGGGCACCGACGACAACCCGGCCAACTGGTACTGGTTCGAGGGCAACTTCGAGTCGTATGAACAGAACAAGATCGAGCGGCTCGGACCGGATGCGGCCAAGCCGCATCGTTCCGCCTACCGCAAGCTCACCCGCGACTAACAAAAAAATAGGGAGACCGTGTGAAGCTGCACGTACCGATTCGCCTGCGTTGGTCCGACCTCGACGCGTACGGTCACGTCAACAATTCTGAGATGCTGCGCCTGCTCGAGGAGGCGCGCATTCTGGCTTTCTGGGTGACCGAAGACGACGGTGCGATCGGCGCGAGCACGGCTGTGCTCGATGGACGCCCGGGTGCGGCAACGCTCACGTTGATCGCGCGGCAGGAGATCGAGTATCTGGCGCCGGTACCGTACCTGCGTCAGCCGCTGGACGTGCGACTCTGGCTGGGCAAACTCGGCGGCGCCAGCCTCGACGTCTGCTACGAGGTGTGCAGCCCCGACGGCGTGACACCCGAGGTTCTGTACGCGCGGGCGAACACCACGATTGTGCTCGTTGATGCGGCGAGCGAACGCCCCCGCCGCATTAACGACACCGAACGCGCCGCGTGGACTCCGTACCTCGACGCGCCGATCGAGTTCGCCCGACGCTGACAATTCCCCGACTGAGCGGCCCGAGTTGCCGCGAAACCGGGTAGTACTGAACCGAACACGCGTCCGTCGCGTGTTAAGCCGGGGAGGTAGTCATGGCTGATGAGCGTGCCGAACTTCTGCAAGCCCTGCACGACGAACACGCGCCGCTCCTGTGGCGCTATGTTGTGCGGTTGACGCACGATCCGGCCTTTGCCGACGACGTCGTGCAGGAGACGCTCCTGCGCGCCTGGCGACGCCCCCGCCTGCTCGACCAGACCGAGGTGTCAGCTCGGGCCTGGCTGTTCACGGTGGCCCGCAACCTGGTGATCGACGATCGCCGCTCGGCCAGGGCCCGCCACGAGATCCCCACCGATCAGCTGCCCGAGGTACCCACAGACGACCAGACCGATGCCCTGCTCGACGCCTGGCTGGTCGCGGATGCCCTGCACGATCTCTCACCCGACCACCGGGCGGTCATTGTCTGCGCGTACTATCGAGGCCAGTCCGTGGCTGAGACCGCGCGGGACCTGGTCATTCCCGAAGGCACCGTGAAGTCCAGGCTGCACTACGGCCTGCGAGCCCTGCGGCTCGCACTGCAAGAGCGAGGAGTGACGGAGCGATGAACACTCCAGCAGATCTGTACGCCGACTGGGACGGCGCCTACGTGCTCGGCGCCCTGTCACCGGCCGACCGCCGGGACTACGAACGTCACCTCAACGACTGTGTCGCCTGCAGCCAGGCGGTCGCTCATCTCGTGGGTCTTCCGGGGCTGCTGGCCCAGGTGCCGCTCGATCAGGCCCTGCAACTGGACCAGCCCGTTGATTCCCGAGCGGATGCCGCCCCCTCCGCCACCCTGCTGCCCCGCCTGGTGCAGGCGGCCAGGGCGCACACCCGGCGCGCCCGCCTGCTCGCCGCTGGCGCGGTCGTGGCGGCCGCCGCGATCGCGGCATCCGCTGCCCTCGTCCTGCCCGGCTGGCTCGATCAGCCCGGTCAGAGCATCACCGAACCCGCCGTCGCCATGACCGCCGTGGTTCCCAGCCCGCTCACGGCCTCGTTTCGCCTGACCGGCGAAGAGTGGGGCACGCGCATCGACGCGAACTGCAGCTACGCGCGCGGCGGCGACGATTTCGGCGCCCAGCCCTACGCCCTGTTCGTGACCGACCGGGACGGCCAGGAGACCCTCGTGGCCAGCTGGATCTCCGGACCCGGCAGCACCATCAGCGCGGCCGGTACCACGAGTGTGTCCGAAAACGACATCGCCAGCGTGGATATTCGGTGGATGCCCGACGAGAAGGTGCTGCTCGAATCCAAACCCAGCTGGTAGCGCTGCTACTCGAGAACGATGGGCACGCGCAGCATGCCCTCCTGCGCCACGGTAGCCAGGAGCACGCCGTCGCGGCTGAAGATGCTGCCCGTGGCCAGGCCGCGGCCACCCTGCGCGCTCGGTGAATCCTGCACGTAGAGCAGCCACTCGTCGACCCGACCGAACCGGTGCCACCACATGGCGTGATCCAGGCTGGCAACTTTGAGACCGGGAGTCGCCCAGGCCACTCCGTGCCGGCGCATGATCGGTTCCATGATCGAATAGTCGCTCGCGTAGGCCAGGGCTGCGCGGTGCAGGTCGGGGTCGTCGGGCAGCGGTAAGAACGTCTTCATCCACACGGCCTGGCGCGAGGTGTGCTCACCGTTGACCTTGAGAAAGATCGGCGAGGGAACGTGCCGCATGTCGAAGGGCCGCTCGTTGGCCCAATAACGCGCTACCGAGTGGTCGATGTGGGCCAGCGCTTCGGATGCCGTCGGCAGGCTTTCCGGATCGGGGATATCTTTCGGCATCTCCAGATGATGCTCCAAGCCCTCATCGGCGTCCTGGAAGGAGGCGATCATCGACAGGATCGGCACGCCGTCTTGATAGCACTGCGTGCGGCGGGTGGAGAAGGAGCGGCCGTCGTGAATGCGTTCGACCGAAAAAGTAATCGGCTGGTTGACATCACCCGGGCGCAGAAAGTAGCCGTGCATCGAGTGCACGTGGCGTTCGTCGGGCACGGTGCGCATCGCAGCGACGAGGGACTGGGCCAGCACCTGCCCGCCGAACACGCGGCCGAGCGGCATCCACTGGGACGGCCCGGTGAAGATGTCCTCGCTGGTGCGTGCACCGGTGTCGGTCAGATCGAGGACGGCCAGAAGGCTTTCCATGGGCTTGTGCATGCTGTCTCCTCGGGCAAGTTCGCGTTCGCGGCATGCGGTCGTGGCGCATCTTGGTAGTTTAGAAGATGATGAGCCAGTCATTCACTCTTACCGATTCCCAGTCCCTCAGCGATCTGATCATGTTTCTGTCACGATCCGGCCGCGTTCTCGACGGTTCCGTGCGCCTCATGGCGTCCGACGGCGTTCTGGCGGTGTACACCGCCATTTTCTATCCGCGCGGTCTGCTCGACGCGAGCCCGACCGTGCTCGGCCTGCGCACCTTCGCCCTGACCGAGCCGGTCGACCTCGACAAGGTCGTGCCGGTGCGGTCGCTGCTGGAACGCCTCAAACGCCTGGAGTCCACCGCGCGCGACCTGAGCCTGCCGGTCATCGTGACTGTTCCGCTCGAGGTGAACACCGTGACCTGGGCCGGCATCTCCCCGCCGAAGGGCGGCTGGGAACCACACGGCCAGACTCCGGCGTCGCACCTTGAAACCGCCGCTCGGGAGGGCATCGACGAGGTTGCCGCCGCCGTGCCGGAGGGCACCGGCGAGCTGATCGTGGAACGCGTGCGCTCCGAAGTGTGGGGCCGTCAGGTTGACGGGCTCGAATTCGTACCGACCGGGGCCGGTTTCGCGGCGTTCAGCCTGGGATTTCTCTCCGATGACGAACCCGTGCAGCTGTTCGAGTCGGGCCTGTGGACCCGCCTCAGCACGAGTCGTGGCCATGTTCTGGTGCGGCGCAGGCCGTGGACGCTCACGGCCTGACCGGCTCCACAACGGCAGCGTCGGTGGCGAGCAGGGCCGCCCAGACATCCGCTCGAGCCGGAAACGACCCCAGGTCGCGGGCGAGCAGCTGCTCAGCCTGTTGAATGCGGGTGCGCACCGTGTGGCGGTGTACCCCGAGCTGCGCGGCGGCCTCGCCGAAGTGTCCGTTGCACACGAGCCACGCCCGCACGGTAGCCAGCAGCTCGCTGCCGTGTGCCCGATCGTGCGCCATCACCGGCGCGAGGGTGGCGAGGCCGACCTCGCGGGCATCCGTTCTGGCCAGCAGGGCCAGCACGCCCTGCCGGGCGACGATACTGAAATCGGTCACGCCCGGTGCGCTCTCCCGTGCCCGGGCCAGCGCCTGATGGGCCTGATCGAGGGCGCGAGGTAGCTGGCGGTAACCCGTCGGCTCCGACAGTCCTGCGTGCAGTTCGAACAGTGCGCACAGATTTAAGAGGATGCCGTTGGCCGCGCGGTCGAGACACAGAACCACGGTGTCGTCTTGGCGGGCGAAGAAGAGCTGCCCGGGGGAATCGTCGACGCGTAGTTCCAGGTACTCGGTGATCGCATCCCGGCGAACGGCCGGCACATCCACGACGGCGACGAGCACCGGTGGGTCAGGGAGCGCGCCCCACATTTGTCTGGAGATCTGGTCGACCAGGGTCTGGTCCCCGGCGAGCAGGGTGTTCAGCAGGCCGGAGCGCAGCAGCCCCTGGGCACGATCCAGGGCATTGTTCTGCTCGAGGGCGAGACCGGCCAGGGCAATCACGCTCGTCACCACCTCAGTGCTGGCCTGGTCCAGGGCGAGTGCGCCGCCGAGGGCGAGTACACCGCGCAGGTGGTCGTGGCCGCCGAGGGTCTGCAGGGTAAGGGTTTCACCGCCAGCGTCAACGGTGCTGCTGGACCGCTGACCGCGGGCGAGCAGTCGCCGGGCTTCCTGCTGCACGGTGGCGAGGGCTGTGGGGGCCGCGGCGAACGTGGCGCGGGGAAACACCCGATCCAGGGTTCCGCTCGCATCGAACAGGGCCACCCAATGGCCGAGCTGGGCGGACAGCTCAGCGAGCGTCGCACTCAGGCCGTCCGGACGCAGGGCGGCGAGCGCGATCGCGCGCTGGGCCTTGAGCGCCCAGGTGGCGCGGGCATACCGATCCTCGGCCACGAGGTCGCCGGCCGCCCGCGCAACGGCGATGAACGGGGTGCGATAGGGAACCTCGAACAACGGCAGCCCGAGCGTTCGGCACGCGGCGATCAGTCCGTCGGGCGTGCCGTCCCGAACGACGTCGGTGCCGAATCCGAGCGCCGTGATACCCCGCTCGTGCAGGCGCTGCACGTAGGGGCGGTAGTCGGTATCCGCTGCCGGATCACTGCCGAACTGGGTGCCGGTCGTGAGCAGCACGTGGTCGGCGGAGAGGAACGGGGTCGGGTCGATCAGATCGGAGCTGTGTACCCATTCAACCGTGCGGTCGAGCCGTGCCGCCCGCGTGATCGGGTTGGCCTTGCCCGCATCAGCGTGCTCGAGCAGGGTGAGTCCCAGGTTCGAATCAGCGAGGAGCAGGCGCAGGGTGGGGAGCATGGGCTGACTATACAGCGTGGCGGGAAATTACGCCCCGACTATACAGCTAAGAGATAGTGCTGTCGCCGGGTTGTGCCTAGCATTGCCGCATTGGCACCGTGGCCGCGGTACCGCCCGTCGCATCGATCGGAAACACTCATGACACTCGTAGACACTCCTCGCCTCACCAGCACGCCGCTCGGTGGCCCCACGCTGGCTCAGGAACGCAGACTGGTCACGAGCATCCCCGGGCCGAAATCGCGCCGCTTGAGCGAACGCAAGGCCCAGGCGGTCTCTGCCGGAGTGGGTATCTCCCTCCCCGTGTATGTTGTGGCCGCTGGCGGAGGCGTTCTGGTCGACGTGGATGGCAACTCTCTGATCGACCTGGGGTCGGGCATCGCCGTCACCGGTGTCGGCAACAGCGCCCCGCGGGTGGTCGAGGCCGTCGCCGCCCAGCTGGCCCAGTTCACCCACACCTGTTTCACCGTTGCTCCCTATGACTCCTACATCGAGGTGGCCGAGGCCCTGAACCGTCTCACCCCCGGTGACCACGTCAAGCGCAGCGTGCTGTTCAACTCCGGCGCCGAATCGGTGGAGAACGCCGTGAAGATCGCCCGCCACTTCACCGGCAAGCAGGCCATTGTGGCCTTCGACCACGCTTACCACGGCCGCACCAACCTCACCATGGGACTGACCGCCAAGAACCAGCCCTACAAGAACGGCTTCGGTCCCTTCGCGCCTGAGGTGTACCGGGCACCCATGTCGTACCCGCTGCGTGACGGCGGTCTCGATGGCGTCGTGGCGGCGAACCGTGCCATATCGCAGATCGAGAAGCAGGTCGGCGCGAGCAACCTCGCCGCGATCATCATCGAACCCATTCAGGGCGAGGGCGGCTTCATCGTTCCCGCACCCGGCTTTTTGGCCACCCTGCTGGCCTGGTGCCGCGCCAACGAGGTCGTCTTCATCGCCGACGAGATCCAGACCGGATTCGCCCGCACTGGCGCTATGTTCGCCTGCGAGTACGAGGGCATTGTGCCCGACATGATCTGCACCGCCAAGGGCATCGCCGGCGGCCTGCCGCTGTCGGCCGTCACCGGGCGCGCCGACATCATGGATTCACCCCAGGCCGGCGGCCTCGGCGGCACCTATGGGGGTAACCCGCTCGCCTGTGCTGCCGCGCTCGCCACCATCGACACCTACGAGGCCGAGCACCTGGTCGAACGCGCCGCCGCCATCGGCGCGATCATGGGTGACCGCCTCGGCGCGCTCGCCGCAGCCGATCCGCGCATCGCCGAGGTGCGCGGACGCGGCGCCATGATGGCCATCGAGCTGGTCGATCCCGCCACCGGGGAGCCGGATGCAGCCCTGACCGGCCGCGTCATCGCCGCCTCCCACGAGCAGGGCGTCATTCTGCTCGGCTGCGGAACGTACGGCAACGTCATCCGCTTTCTGCCGCCGCTCAGCATTCCCGACTCCCTGCTACTCGAGGGCCTGCAGGTTTTGGCCGAGGCCCTCGCTGCCGATTCGGCCGCAGTATGAGCACCGTGATCGAGGGCGCCGTGCGCTCCGACGGTCAGGTCGCACTCCTGGCCCGCGTACCCGACCAGCTCTACATCAACGGTCAGTGGGCGAACGGCACCGGGGAGCCGATCGTGGTGACCGACCCGGCCACCGGTCTGGTGCTGAAAACCATCCAGAACGCATCCGTCGCTGATGGCGCCCGCGCCCTCGACGCGGCCGTCGCGGCCGCGGACTCCTGGGCAGAAACTCCGGCCCGAGTACGCGCCGAGATTCTGCGCCGCGCCTTCGATCTGCTCCAGGAGCGTCGGGGCGATTTCGCCACGCTCATGACACTCGAGATGGGCAAACCCATCGCCGAAGCCAACGGCGAAGTGAGCTACGGCGGCGAATTTCTGCGCTGGTTCAGCGAAGAGGCCGTGCGCATCAACGGTCGGTACAGTGCCAACCCGGAGGGCACCGGCACGATGGTCGTCACTCACCGGCCGGTGGGCCCGTGCTACCTGATCACACCGTGGAACTTTCCGCTCGCCATGGCCACCCGCAAGATTGCCCCGGCGCTCGCCGCTGGCTGCACCGTTGTGGTCAAGCCGGCCGAACTGACCCCCCTGACCACCCTGCTGTTCGTGCAGCTGCTGACGGATGCCGGAGTGCCTGCCGGTGTCGTGAACGTCATCACGACCACCGAGTCGCAGGCCGTCTCGGCCCCGATCATCGCCGACCCCCGGCTGCGCAAGCTGAGCTTCACCGGGTCGACCGCAGTGGGTCGGGCCTTGATCGCTCAGGCGGCCCAGAACGTGCTGCGTACCTCGATGGAGCTCGGCGGCAACGCCCCCTTTATCGTGTTCGCCGACGCCGACCTCGAGAAGGCCGTCAGCGGCGCGATGCTCGCGAAGTTTCGCAACACCGGCCAGGCCTGCACGGCGGCCAACCGGTTCATCGTGCACGCGTCGATCGCCGAGGAATTCGGCCGCCGACTCACCGAGCGGGTGAACGCCCTCGTGCAGGGCCCCGGCATCGACCCCGCGGTGAACTTTGGGCCGCTCGTGACGGAGACGGCCGTCGACAACGTTGACGCCCTCGTGCAGGATGCCCTCGCGCGCGGCGCCACGCTGCTCACCGGAGGCACCCGCCCCGACGGACCCGGCTCGTTCTATGCCCCCACAGTGTTGACCGGTGTTCCCGCTGACAGCCGCATGGTGCGGGAAGAGATCTTCGGCCCGGTGGTCGGCATTACAACTTTCGAAACAGACGAAGAGGCTATTAAAATGGCAAATGACACCGAATATGGTCTGATCGGATACGTTTTCACCACCGATATCGCACGTTCACACCGTATGATCGACAGTATCGACACCGGAATGATGGGCCTGAATACCGGCCTGGTTTCCAACGCCGCGGCACCGTTCGGCGGCGTCAAGCAGTCCGGGCTCGGTCGTGAGGGTGGCCTGGAAGGCATCAACGAATACCTCTCGACCAAGTACACCCTCATTCCCGCGTCTTAACCCCACTCAACACAGGAGCAACCATGACCACGATTGATCGTGACGTCGTTATTATCGGCGCCGGGGCATCCGGTCTCACCGCCGCCACCGCACTGCAGAAAGCCGGCCTCAGCGTGGCCGTGCTGGAAGCCCGCGACCGCGTCGGCGGGCGCCTGTGGACCGACCAGATCGAGGGCGCCATGCTCGAGATCGGCGGCCAGTGGGTCTCGCCCGACCAGCATGCCCTCAAAGAGACCCTGGCCGAGCTGGGTCTCGCGACCTACCCGCGTTACCGGGCCGGTCGCAACGTCTACATCAATGCTGCCGGCGTGGTGAGCCGGTTCGACGGCGATATCTTTCCGGTCCCGGCCGGCACCGAAGCCCAGATCGTCGGTTTGATTGAGAAGCTCGACGCCCTCGTGGCCGAGATCAACCCAGATAGCCCGTGGGGTCATCCGCTCGCCAAAGAACTCGACGAGGTGTCCTTCAGTCGCTGGCTCGAGACCCAGACCGACGACCAGGAAGCCCGCGACAACATCGGCATGTTCATTGCCGGAGCCATGCTCACCAAGCCCGCGCACGCCTTCTCGGCATTGCAGGCCCTGCTCATGGCGGCCAGCGCTGGTTCCTTCAGCAACCTCGTCGACGCCGATTTCATTCTCGACGAGCGCGTCATCGGTGGGCTGCAGCAGGTGCCGCTACTTCTCGCCGAGAAGCTCGGCGCTGACGTGTTTCTTGATTCACCGGTGCGCAGCCTGGCCTGGAACGACAGCGGCGTCGCCGTCATAGCCGACGGCATGACGGTGACCGCTCGGCATGCCATCGTGGCCGTTCCGCCGCCCCTGATCAGCCGCATCAGCTTCGAACCACCCCTGCCGCGCCGCCAGCAGCAGCTGCACCAGCACCTCTCCATGGGCTTCGTGATCAAGGTGCACGCCGTCTACGAGACTCCGTTCTGGCGCGCCGATGACCTCTCCGGCACCGCGTTCAGCCCGTACGAGCTCGTGCACGAGGCCTATGACAACACCAACTTCGAGGACCCGCGCGGTACCCTGGTGGGCTTTGTCTCCGATGAAGAAGCGGATGCCGTCTTCGCGCTGACCGCAGACGAGCGCAAGACGCGCATCCTGGAATCCCTGTCGCACTACTACGGTGAGCAGGCCCTGCACCCGGTCGTCTATTACGAGAGCGACTGGGGTTCCGAGGAATGGACCCGTGGCGCCTACGCTGCGAGCTTCGACATGGGTGGACTGGCCCGGTATGGCGCCGAACTGCGCAGCCCCGTCGGCCCGATCTCGTTCTCCTGCAGCGATATGGCCGGCAAGGGCTACCAGCACGTTGACGGTGCCATTCGGGTTGGCCAGGAATCCGCTGCGGCGATTATCGCCCAGCGTGTCTTGGCCACCGTGTGAGGTTTCTGGTCGGCTATACCGCCACCTCGGCGGGAGCGGATGCCCTCGCCCTCGGCGTGCGCCTCGCCCGCGCGCCGGGCGCCGAACTCGACATCGTGCTCGTGCTCAATGCGGGGGAGCGTGCGACGCTCACCCCCACCGATCCCGGCTACGACCGGCTGCTGCTCGAAACGGCCGAGGTCTGGCTGGCCGAAGCGCTGACTCTGGTGCCCGAGGGTATTTCCGTGCACACCCACCTCGAACACGCCGACTCCTTCACGCGGGGGCTGCTCAAAGCGGCCGAACGGCTGCAGGCCAACCTGATCGTGGTCGGCGCGGCCACCCACGGCCTGCTGGGGCGCTTCGCCATCGGCAGTGTCGCGGGCGGTCTGCTGCACTCCTCCCACGTTCCCGTTGCGCTGGCTCCGGAAGGCAGCCGCGTGATGGGCACCGACGAACCGATCGGCCGAGTCACCTGCGCGGTCGGGACCAAACCCGGCGCCGACGGACTGCTGACGGCCGGCATCCGTTTGGCCCGTACAGTGGATGCTCCGCTAAGGCTGGTCTCCCTCGTCGCGATCGACCGCCCCGGCGCCGACGCCCAGACCATCCAGCTCGCCGCCGACCACGCCCAGGCCGTGCTCGACTACGCCACCGAACACCTGATGGACGGGCTCGAGGTCACCGCCAGCGTCGCTTCCGGCGGCAGCATCGAGCATGCCGTGCGCGGCCTGCACTGGGACCCGGCCGAGGTCTGCATCGTCGGCTCCAGCCGGCTGGCGCAACCGCATCGACTCTTTTTGGGTTCGATCGCGGCCAAAATGCTGCGCGAATTGCCGGTGCCGCTCATCGTGGTGCCGCGAGATTTCACCGAGACGGTGGGGAAGTAACCGAAACATGACACTAGAAATCAACGCCAGCGAAGCCGTTGAGAAAACGACCGGGGGAATCTCCAAGAAGGGGCTGAGCGCCGGCTCGGTCGGGCTGGTCGGGGCTGTCGTCATCGGCATCTCCTGCATCGCCCCGGCCTACACGCTCACGGGAGCCCTCGGCCCCACTGTCGCGGAGGTGGGATTACAGCTGCCGGCGATCTTCGTGGCCGGGTTCATCCCCATGCTCCTGGTCGCCCTCGGCTACCGCGAGCTGAACAAGGCGATGCCCGACAGCGGCACGAGCTTCACCTGGGCTACCCGCGCCTTCGGCCCGTGGATCGGCTGGATGTCCGGCTGGGGGCTCATCGCCGCCACGGTCGTGGTGCTGAGTAACCTCGCCGGCATCGCGGTCGACTTCTTCTACCTGATGCTCTCGCAGATCTTCGGCAACAGCGCCGAGATCGCTGGCCTCGCCGGCAATCCGTGGATCAACGTGGGCACCTGTCTGGTTTTCATTTTCGCCGCCACCTGGATCAGCTATCGGGACATGCAGACCACCCAGAAGGTGCAGTACTGGCTGGTCGGGTTCCAGCTGATCGTGCTGGTCGGCTTCGGCATCATGGCCTTCGTGCACATTGCCAGCGGAACGGCCTTCGACCCCACACCGGTGTCGCTGTCGTGGTTCAACCCCTTCGCCGTCACCTCGTTCTCCGCCTTCGCGGCCGGACTGAGCCTGTCGATCTTCATCTTCTGGGGCTGGGATGTCACCCTGACCATGTCGGAAGAGACCAAGGGCTCCCGCTCGACACCCGGCCGGGCCGCGACCCTCACCGTGATCATCGTCATGGTGCTCTACCTGTTCGTCGCCATCGCAGCCATCTCTTTCGCCGGTGTTGGCGGGGTGGGCGTTGGCCTCGGCAACCCGGCGATCCAGGGCAACGTGTTCTTCGCCCTGGCCGGCCCAGCGCTCGGCCCGTTCGCTATTCTCATGTCGATCGCTGTGCTCTCGAGCTCTGCTGCCTCGCTGCAGTCCACGTTCGTTTCGCCGGCCCGCACCCTGCTCGCGATGGGTCACTACGGCGCGTTGCCTCCGGCCTACGCCAAGGTCAGCCCGCGCTTCTTCACCCCCGGGTATGCCACCATCGCGTCAGCGATCGTCGCTGCCGGGTTCTACACGATCATGCGTTTCGTCAGCGAAGACGTACTCTGGGACACCATCACGACCCTCGGCATGATGATCTGCTTCTACTATGGCCTGACCGCGTTCGCCTGCGTCTGGTACTTTCGCCGCCAGTGGTTCGCCACCGTGCGCAACGCCTTCTTTACCCTCGTGTTTCCCCTGATCGGCGGCATTATTCTGGCGGTGCTGTTCTGCACGACCCTGGTCGACAGCATGGACCCGAACTACGGCAGCGGCTCCGAGATCTTTGGGCTCGGTCTCGTCTTCGTGCTCGGTATGGCCATCCTGTTGATCGGCGTGGTGATTATGATCGCGCAGTCGCGGGTGCGGCCGGCTTTCTTCCGCGGCGAGACGCTCAGCCTGGCCGCGCCGCGGTTCGGCGAGCACGAGGAGTAGGCGAACTGAGGCATCCGCCCGCACCCGCCCGCCACCGTCGCCGAGGTGTGAGTTTCGGGTCCTTGTAACGTTTCAATCGCGCTGAAACTCACACCTCGGCGAACGCGTGAGAACCTAAAGGCACGACACGAGTGGTTGTGCTCGCTGCACCTAGGCTGTGGGAATGCCCACACTGTTGCACCTCGACTCGTCCGCAGACCTCGTGACCTCGCGTTCGCGCGCGATCACCGCGACTTTCGCGGACACCTGGCGCAGTCTCGGCGGCGACCACACCGTCGTTCACCGCGACCTGCACCGTGAGCCGCTGCCGCACCTGACGGACGCCGCGCTGCACTTTCCGCCCCACCTCCGCCCCGAGGGTGCGAACCCCAGCGCTGAGCAGGAAGCGCTGCAGCAGCTGCTCATCGCGGAACTTCTCGCGGCCGACGTGCTGCTGATCGGTGTTCCGCTCTACAACTACTCGATGCCGTCGACGTTGAAGGCCTGGATCGACTACATCCACCTGCCAGCGGTGACGGCCCCGTTCGACGATCCCGCCCGTCAGCAACCGCTGGCCGGTCGCCCTGCCGTGCTCGTGTCGACCCGCGGTGGCGTCTACGACGCCGGAACGTCCACGGAGTTCGACGACCACGCGCTTCCTGCGCTGACGCTCATTCTGGCCAAGGCCCTGGGCATGACGGTCGAGACGATTGTCGCCACGCGCACACTCAGCGAACGATTCGGTGCCCCCGCCGACGAGGTCGCCAAGCAGCACGGGGAACTGGCCGCCGCCCACGAGTCTGCAGCCCAAGCTGCCCGCCGCCTCGGCTGACGCGCGCCGCCTTGAGTGGGCGATCACAAATGCGGTTCTGAGTCGGAGTAGGTTCCAGCCATGTCTTCGCTTACGCCGCTTGAGTGGGATGATCCCGTCGAACTCTGAATAGGAGAGCCACGGCATCCGCTTTTTCGCTGGCTGGCTGGCTGGCTGGCTAGCTGGCAGGCTCGCTCGTATTCGTGATGAAGAATCGCTCATTGCTTCGAGGTCGCAGGTTTCGCGCCGAAACGCTGCGGTAGTGAGAGTGATAGTCCCTGTCTTGTGGAAGTGGCGGTGACATAGACGAAATTGGATGAGTCGGTCAATTTCTTTCCCGAAAATAATGCTGAGCATCTCTCGCTTTTGCGTTCGATTCGAGGTAGAATCGGTGTGAAGGAGGCAATGGCGCCCATGTTCATGGAAAACCCCAGCGAGGCCAGTTCGAACACCGTCGTTGTGGCGGTCGAGCAGGCGCGGGATGCGTTGTTGGCGGCGTTGGGCGGGGTGTCGTTCGGGTCGCTGGGCGATGAAGAATCGCTGAGCATGTTGCTCGCCCTGGAGAGTGTGGGCCGGATTGTTGATGGTGCCCGGGTGCTCTCGACGACGGATGTGCTGCGCCGCTCCGAATATCTTGATAAGTCCGTTGCCGCGACTGCGGCGGAGGTGACGGCCGATCAGACCGAGCTGGCGGCCGTGGGGGCGGTGTCGCTGGCTCGTCATCTCGGCTGCCGAAGCGGCCTCGTGCTGGTCTCTACCTTGGCCCGGTTGTCGCGCGGTGAGGTGCGGCAGCGTGCGTCGCTGGGTAAGAATGCCGGTGAGCGGATGCTGCTCGGTCGCCCTCTCGCGCCGACCTACCCCGTGGTCGGGGAGGCATTGCAGGGTGGGAAACTCGGTGTGGAGCAGGCCCGGGTGATCGTGAAGGTTCTCGACGAACTGCGCCCTCCGTGTTGGTGGATGACCTTGACCGAGTGGAGCGTTCCCTGGTGGCGAGCGGGTCCGGTGCGATCACCCCCGAGACCGAGGGCCTGCAGGGCGCCGGCATCGCGTTTGCGCCGGAGTCGCTGCGACTGCAGGGTATTGCGTGGCAGGCGCGCCTGGCGCCCGACGGGTCGGCGCCGGGCGAGGCCGCGACGGAATGGCGCAGCTGGTTGGCCTTTGGTGGGCTGGCGAACGACGGCTACAGCCTGAGTGGCTGGCTGACCACCCTCGACCGCGCCATTATCAGCACAGTTTTCGACGCCTACCTCTCCAGCGCGGCGGCGAACCCGGTTCCGGGGCTGCGCCCCGTGCGAAAGTCGCGTTCCGTGAGACGGACCCCTGCGCCGACGGCACCGCGAGTGACGTCGCCACTAGTGGCAGCGCGTCAAGCGACAGCGACACAAATGACATCAACACCATCGACCTTGACAGCGGCGCAGGCCTCACCGAAAGTGGAGCCTTCGGCGAGCAGGGCGAGCAGGCTGAGCAGGGCGAGCAGGCTGAGCAGGGCAGCGCGACCGTGCAGTACAGCCAAGCCGTGCAGGGCGCCGCGGGCGAACAGGCCGAGCCGAGCCACTGCCACGACGACGACGCACAGACCGAGCAGAACGGCCGGAGCGACGACTATGACGAGTCGGCGCGGGGCGAGAACGGCGACCTTCACGGCTCCGACCGGCCCGCCACGCTCAGCCCGTGCCCGCAGGAACCGGCCGACGCCCGCTCCATCAGTGAGAAGCAGGCCGGAATCCTCCGCGCGGTGTTCGAAGCCGCCGCCCGGCAGCCGAGCACCCCAACCATGGGCGGGGCGGCACCGACGGTGCTCGTTCACATCAACATCAACGACCTCCTCGCCGGCCGGGGTACCGGCTGGATCGACGACATCGACAACGCCGTTCTCCTCTGCAACCCGGCGCACGCGAGCATCGAAACATCCGGCTGGGACATCGACATGAGAGACGGCCGCCGCTGGCTACGCGGACCCCTCCTGTTCGACCCGACTCAAACCTGGCGGCCCGGCGGCCAAAACCGCGCTGCCAGTCCCGCCGAGAAACCCAACTGGGAAAAGTAGCGCCTCCGTCGCGATCCTCGCCAGATAGAAGCGGACAGATCAATTCGTCAGCACGTGCCCGGGCAGTCGTGGATACCCTCTGCGCTCAGGGCGAAACCACCGCCTTTTGAGTGGCTGTTGCGCTTGACTGGGTGCCATGACTCGCACACTTATTCTTGGCGGGACGGGCTGGCTCGGTCGCGAGATCGCCGAACAGTTGGTGGCGAACGGCGACGACGTGACGTGCCTTGCTCGAGGTGAGTCAGGAGCTGTCCCCAGTGGCGTGACGTTTATTCGATCCGACCGGCGAACACCGGATGCTTACGTCCTGGTCGCAGGCATCGCCTGGGACGAAATTATCGAGCTCGCCTACGAGGCTGACCTAGTCACCGGAGCTCTCGAGGCTCTGGCCGATTGCGCGCAGCACTGGACGCTGGTCTCCTCCGTCTCCGTGTACGCCAGTAACGCTGAAGCGGGAGCCGATGAAGAAGCCGTTGTCGTCGAGGCAGTCGACTTTGATGACTACGCGCAGGCCAAAGTCGCCGCTGAGCGCGTCACCACTGAAGCAGTTGGCGACCACCTACTCATCGCGAGGCCGGGACTTATCGTTGGGCCGGGCGACACGAGCGACCGGTTCAGTTACTGGGTCGCGCGACTGGCCCTGGCGTCGCACGAAGCCGTTCTCCTGCCGGAGGTTCGAGATCGTTCCGTGCAATTCATCGATGTTCGTGACCTGGCCGCGTGGCTGATCGGTGCTGGACATCGAGGCCTCACCGGAATTTACAACGCTGTTGGCAGCGAACGCGATCTCTCCACGGTTCTGCTGGCGGCCGCCCAAGTGGCTGGCCATACGGGCAATCTCATTTCGGTCGATGATGAATGGCTGATCGAACACAGCGTCAACTATTGGGCCGGACGTCGTTCGCTGCCGTTGTGGCTTCCCCGAAGTGACTCCGCATTTGCACAACGCAGCCGGGACCGATTCGTTGCCGCTGGAGGAACCGAGCGAAACCTGCACGAAGTCCTCGAGGACGTTCTAGCTGACGAACGAAAACGCGGACTCGACCGGGAGCGCAGATCAGGCCTCACTCGAGAGGAAGAGAACCTTCTTCTGGATGAAATCGCCCGGCAGCTGGCGAGTGTCTAGGGCTGCGCTGGTGATCGGCCGTCACGCCGTCAACGCGAAACTGGGCGCCGCACCAGTCGATAGACGAGGTATGACAGAGCGGCGAGACTGATGATCCCGATTGCCCACGCCCCGGGGATTCCCAGGAATGGTTCGCTCCTACAGGCGCTCACCGCCCCCGACTCGGCCGTGTAGTCCGTGCACTGGCCCGTGCGAGGTCCAAGAAGCACGACGTTGACGGCAATGATCAGGAGGCCCGCGACCACCCATCGAATCCGTGGTTCGGTCGTGCGCGACTTTGTGGACATGCCGAAAGACTAGGCCGCACACAATGCGACTGGTCGCGGTTTCGACCCATCGTGATCGAAACGTGCGTTACCGGCTAGTCGTGCTTGAGTTCGCCTAGCTCCGATCCGCCCGCGTCCAGTAGCCGTAGCACTCCGCCGTCGACGCTGGCCAATCGGGCCTCGGCCACCCAAAACGGCACAGGGGCGCCGTCGCACGCCATTAAGGTCGATGCCCCGGACGTCGTCAGCAGCCCTCCCGCACCGTCGGCTCCCCAGCGGCCCTGGCCTCCGTTGCAGCCGTCGGAGCCCGTCCACGTGCCGTCCGCCGCGAAAAGCACGTGCGGATCGGTTGCGCCGCTGATTGCAACGGGTAGCCACCGTCCAACCAGATTCTCGGGCGTGGCCGGCGAGGACCCTTCCGGCAGGGCAGCTGGTTGACGCAACTCCTCGCGCATCGCATCCGTGATGACGGGTGGCTCGGTGTAGAACTCGGCCGCCGTCGGAATCGCATCCGGCTTGCCATCTATGGTGAGCGTGGCGACCACCGCGCCGTTCGCATCGTTGAGTTCCCAGCCAGCACCCTGAGCCCGATACCCCGTGACGGATTCGAGCCAGGCGACGCGCGGCAGGGTCGCTCCCGTGACGCACTCACCGCTCGCGGCGTCGGTCGAGGCAAGAAACAGGCTTTCGCTCGCCCCCCACGAGCCTTGGATCATGCCGCAGTCTCGCCACAGCTGGAACTCCGGTACGTCCAACCGCAACCAGGTATCGGTTGTCTCACCTTCGGCGCCCGAGACGCGCCAAATGTTGACCAATCCAATCGCGGCAGATTCCGCGCCGGCATGAGGGCTGGCCGGGGGAGGAGAATCCGAGCTGGGATCGACCTGTCCTCCCGGGACTTGGGCACACGCCGTTAGCACGAGCACGAACATGGCCGCCCCGCTCGATAGCCAATGCCCGCGCCGTCGTCCCATCGCGTAATCCGTTGGCCAGACCCGCTTCTGCCCCGACCCAGCCCGCTTCGAGGCGGTTGCCTTCGTAGTTCCTGACCTGATCCCCATGCCTTTGATCATGGCCGAGTGTCGGCGGGATTGTCCAGTGCAGCGGATGCTCGCGTCGGACAGCCGGCGTGGTGACACGATCGCGATTTTGGCGGTGGGCTGTTGGCTCCGGAATTCGGCCCGCAACCCATCCCGGTCAGTCGCCTCTAGGCCGCGGCCAACGCGCGGACCTGCCGCTGCTCCCGTTTGCCCGCTCCTACAGGACGTGTGCCTGGGTGTCGATGCGCCGCGTCAGACCGCGCAGTAGGGCGAGCTCCTGGGAGCTGAGTTCCACCACGAATTGCCCTGCCGTCGCCGACGGAGGCTCAAGCTCAATTGATGCGGGTGCGCCGCTGTAGTGCTCGAGAAGGAGCGCAAGACCCTCGCGCAGCAGATCGCTCTGCTTGCGATGTGTTGACTCAGTCAGCTTTCGCAGCGCGGAGCGATCCTCCTCGGGAACGCGGAATCGGAGAATCGGGGGTTCCTCGCCCGACCGTCCGAGCGCCGGCGGGCCCTCTCGCTTGGTTCGTCTGGGGGAGCGCTCCTGCTAGCCACGGTGATCATGGCGGGGCCCAATCGACGATTTCACAGATCCCCTTTGGCGGCAGAATTCGCACGATACTGTTCAGCGCGGCCCTGCTGTTCGCCTGGGGTATTCGAGGTGCCGGCAGCGTCACGGCTCGCCGTCCGCTGGGAACGGCCGCGCTGACGGGACAGGCCGCCTGGGTACTCCTGGGCTCGGTGCTGGAGGAGTTCATCGCTGAGAGCTTCTCGAATGATCCTGCGCGGCGTGCGCTGCTGGTTTTCGGCTACGTGACTCGTTCGTGCGTTCGCGCTGGCTCTCATCGCCGCCATGCAGATTGCCCGCGCTGGGGTCGTGCTGGCGCCGTGGAATTGGGCCAGCGTGGGTCGTGGTGGCGGCATCCGCTTCATGGCTGTTTCTGTAGGCTTTGGTCGTCGGTGCCGCTGCGGACTACGGCATCTTCCCAGCGCTCCTGTTGAGCCTGAACGGTCTCGTGTGCGTCGGTGGCACCGTGTTACTCGTTGTTCTCGCGATAGTTCTCGCGGATCGAGCACAGCGCCCAACGGCGTCACCGTCGACCGGGGCGGAAGCCCGATATCGCACTGGAGGGCTCCCTAGCGCGAGATTTGCTGCAGCGCCCAGGAGTTACCGTCGGGGTCGCTGAAGAAGGCGTACCGCACGCCGCCACCCATGTCGTTGACGTCGGACACTGCAACACCGTTTTCGATGAGGGTTGCACGGGCAGCGTCGACGTCGTCGACCACGAGATGAAGGTTCTGCACCGGCGCGGCGTGGGGGGCGCTGAATCCCACTCCCATGGCGATGGAGCAGGCCGATCCCGGCGGTGTCAGTTGCACGACCCGCATGCCGTTGCCGGGTTCCACGTCGTGATCCAGGCGAAAGCCCAACTGATCGACGTAAAAGGCCTTGCTGCGGTCGACGTCCGTCGAGGGCAGCGGAACAAGTTCAAGTCGCATGTCCATGGTGCACTCCTTCGTGCCGCAGGTTGGGTGCCTGCACGAGAGTTAAGCATGCCACCACACCACACCGCAACGCTCAGGCATCCGTTTGGAGCGCCTAGAAGTCGATCAGCGAGTCGAGGTCGGCGAGCGGTACGAGACCTTCGGCCGTGGCCGCCAGCGCCGGGTCGATGGTGATCAGTGCGTCGGCCTGAAGCGCCGTGACCGCGATGTATTCAGCCTCGTAGGTTGTCTCCCAGGCGTGGTCGCGGGCGAGGTTCCACGCCGTGCGGCGCGAGACCCGGTCGCCGAGCAGCCTCATCTTCAGCGCGGTAAGGCGCTCGTGCTGCTCGAGGGCCTCGCCGTCGGTGAGGTCCCCGGCACGCACGGCCGCAAGCAGCAGGGCCAAAGCCTGCGAGCGGATGGTGCCCGGCGCGACGATCTGAGGGCTCGGGTCGACACGGATGCCGGTGGCTACGATGTGCAGCAGGGTCGATGCGTCGATCACGAAACGAGTCATGCTGCACACCCTAGACCGGTCGATCTCGATCCCACGGAAGAGAACTGCGTGAGACGTTGCTGACGTTCATTTGGCGCACGTACATGCACCGAAGGAGCTTGGCCCGATGAAGCCCACGATTGGAAGACGGTGGCACCGGCCAGGCGGCCCTCGACCGCGACGTGAAGAGTCACCGCCGCACCGCGCTGGAACTCGTAATCCTCACGACTCCGTTATGCGTGTGAATGAACTAGGCCTGCGAGAAAAGAAAACTCGGCGCGACAATTTTGGTGATAGCGCTTGATCCCTGATCGGATTGGCCAATGACGCCGTAGGGCATTTCGATCCCGGGATCGACGACGATGCCCGGGAACGACGTCGTGAGGTCGAGCGCCACCGAGCGCTGGCCGAATGCGTCGTCCAGGTGCACTCGGTTCGCGTCCTGACCGGCGGAGACAGCGTCAAAGGCAGCTCCGACGCCTGTGCCGTCGACCGAGGCGATGGCGATTCCACCGGCTGTTGTGGCCGCCGTGGCCTGAACACTGAATGCGGGCAGGTATGGGCTGGCCTCGTCGGTGGACGTTCGCTCGCTCCGGTAACGGTTCACCACGATGTCGAACCCGCCCCAGGATGTCCCATCCATCTCGGGGTAATGTTTCGAGCCGTCCTGATGATGCGTGGCCTGTGGCTCGCCGAGAATGTCGATGGCGGAAGCGACGGCTTCATCGCCGTTCTCGGAATAGCGGAGTGAGAGCAGCACGTTTCCGCCGTCGTCCACGATGTCGGCGGTCTCAGCTCCGATGAGGATGCGGGCTGGCTCTGGTGCTGGGGCCGCTGTTTCGGACGCTACCGGTTCGACGGTCGGTGGTGCTTGGGGTGATGCGGCGGTGCAGGCCGACAAGGCGCCGGCCAGAATGATCATGGCGATCACAGCACGTGGTTTACGGATATGAGCCCCCAAAAACAGTCGAGGTGACCAAGCCCGCTTCACCAGACTCCACGCTATGGTGCCCAGAACAGCCCTGGCCAGCTGCGACAAACGGTGAATCACGAGGTCGATGTACGTCGCGAATGCTCCGAACGTCGCGATCGAGCTCGGCTCGCGGGGAGTCGATAGACTGCGTGCGTGAACGTGCTGGAGGGGTTTCATCTCGCCGACCGGGCATTTTTTGCCCGTGAGGTGCTCGAACTCGCACCCGAAGTTCTCGGCTGCATCCTGCAACGCACGGATGACGATGGCACTGTGGCCCTTCGAATAACCGAGGTCGAGGCGTATGCGGGTGAACGCGACCCCGGCGCGCACTCTTATCGGGGCCAGACAAATCGGAATAAGACCATGTTCGGCCCCGCCGGGCACCTCTACTGCTACTTCACCTACGGAATGCACCACGCGCTCAACCTCGTCGCCGGACAACCAGCCGAGCCCTACGGTTGCCTTATCAGAGCGGGAGACGTGCTGGAGGGAGCCGACATCGCCCGCAGCCGTCGAGAAAGCAAACCACGAAAATTTCCCCTTCTCGATCGGAGTTTGGCGCGAGGCCCTGGCTGCGTCGCTCAAAGCTTTGGGGCAACCCTGACCAACGATGGTGATGATCTTTTCGGCGGACAGTGGACGTTCTTCGTGCCGGACGGTGGATTGGCGCTACCGTATCTGACCGGACCACGCGTCGGCGTCAGCGGACCCGGCGGCAGTGCGACGAACTTCCCCTGGCGATACTGGCTAGCGGATGCCTCGTCGGTCTCGGCCTACAAACCGGGCCGCCCGTAACCTGGCCCAGCATCATTCTTCGGGCGGGTACCAGACGCGGATGCCGTCGACCTTCGCGAAACTGGTCAGGGTGTGCGGCGTGGTGGAGATTCGGCTCATCACATTGGCAACCTGCAGTCCCCGAGCGAGCAGCGCGTCTCCGATCAGCGATCGGTGACAACGCCAGGGCACGGCCTCTGCGCACATGATCGCCACCGTCTGCGTGCTCGCCAGCGCAATCAACTCGTCGACGCCGTGAACGAATTCGGGGGTTTGCATGTAATCGGCGTAGTCACGAAAGCTCTTGTTGCGCCACGCTCCGTTGATCGTTGCGTCTGCCACCGGGGTGTGCCGTAGCCCGCCGAGCGCACTCAGCCGCTGATAGTCGATACCGGCGGCAGGCATGCTGGTGAGCAGCTCGCTTTCCCCGAATTGCGGGTTGTGACGAGACCCCGGCACGGTGCGCACGTCAATGAGCCGTTCGATACCATTTGCTCTCAACATTCCGACGAACTCATCAAGCGGATGAGTCGAATGCCCGATCGTGTACACACAGGTTCCTGCCATGATTCCATTAAACGGCATCACGAATTCATGTCGAATCTGTTCCATGACCAAGGTCGTGTCGAAGCGGTGTCGACGGGTGGCGACCACGGCGGGTCAGGTGAGCGAAAAGATCAGAGCGACAGCGGCACCGACGGACACGGCCGCACGCGCATAGTTGGCCCGAGACCAGCTCCGGTCGAAGGACTGCCAGGCAACCGTCAGGCCGGATGAACTGGCGTCGGCGCGCACGAGGGCATTGTTCAATGGCACGTTGCGCACCACGGTGATCACGACCGCGGCCAGGGCGAGAACTGCTCCAAGAATACGGGTGGGTCCGGCAGGCGCCTCTGACGTAAGTTGCAGCACGATCACAACAACGGATGCTGCGGCGCCGCCAAAAAAGACCGTCATGAACGGCGCCCGAACCGCGCTCACATTGATGCGCTGCATGGCGGCCACTGCGGCGGCATCGGGAAGGGTAAGAAAGGCGGGCAGGACCAAAAAGGAGAAGGCCAGATAGACGCCCGCCGTCAGGCCGGCCCCGAGTGCTGCCGTGATAGTCAGGGCGATTTCGACCGCGCTCATCGGATGATCGCTCGGTGGTCGCTAGCCTTATGGCACCGAGTGTCCTTCACCGGGCGGGGAAGCGTCACGTAGTACCCATTCCTAATGGGATCTGCGCGACCGCATGGCCACGCCCCCGATGGGCACGAGAACCAGTCCCACAGCACAGAGGATGGCGATCCACTCGCTGGTCACCAGGCTCACCCACAGACCTATTCCGAGAATCACGACGCTGTACACGATTCCGAAAAACCAGATCCAGCGTTGTGATGGGTTGATCTGCGCCGTCGACATGACTTCAGGCTATCCGGCCGAGACCACGTGCCGACAGCCCCTCCCCGGAAAGGGGTGTCGGTGCTTCCGGTTCCTACTTGGCGGCGAGCAGGCGCGCGACGCGCGGCTTGACCGCGGTGGCCAGCAGCGTGAGGGATTCGAGCAGGTGTTCCTGGGGGAGGCCGCCGAAGTCGCCCTGCAGAAAATGACGCATGTGGCCAAGGTGCCCGTGCAGGTCGACGATGCGTTGTGCGATTTCGTCGGGGGCGCCGACGAAATAGGCGCTGGGCGCGTCGACCTGGGCCAGAAAGTCGCGTCGCTGTGGCGCGGGCCAGCCGCGCAGCCGGCCCATTTCCACGTTGAGCCTGACCCACCCCGGGTACATCCGGTCGATCGCTTCCTGTTTCGTGGGCGCGACCAGCCCCAGGGTCGCCACCGAGACCTTGATGTTGTCGCCGGTGTGCCCGGCCTGCGCTGCAGACTGCCGGTAGAGGTTGGCGAGTGGCGCGAACCGGTGCGGCTGACCGCCGATGATGCCGTAGGAGAGGGGCAGGCCGAGGCGGCCAGCGCGGGCCGACGACGGCGCGCTGCCGCCGGTGGCGATCCAGATCGGCAGTGACCCGGTGACCGGACGTGGCACCACGGCCAGGTCGCCGATCGCCGGGCGCGTGCGGCCCGACCAGGTGACGTTCTCGGTCGTGCTGTTGTTCAGCGTCAGCAGCAGGTCGAGCTTCTGGGCGTAGAGCTCGTCGTAGTCGTTCAGGTCGTGCCCGAACAGCGGAAACGTCTCGACCGAGGAGCCGCGGCCGGCCGTGATCTCGATGCGACCGCCGCCGGAGATGGCGTCGGCGGTGGCGAACTGCTGGAACACTCGCACCGGGTCATCCGTTGAGATGATGCTGGCCGCGCTGCCGAGGATGATCTGCGACGTGGCGGCGGCTGCGGCCGCGATCAGGGTGCCGGGCGAGGATGCCGGCATCGACACGGTGTGGTGTTCACCGACGCCGAAATAGTCGAGGCCCACTCGGTCGGCGTGCACGATGGCGTCGAACAGGTTCTTGATCGCCTCCGCGGTGGCACGCGTCGTGCCGTCGGGGTTGAGTTGCGTGTCGCCAAAGCTGTAGGCGCCAATTTGCATGGAGTTCTCCATTGTGTTTAGGCCGCGTCCGCGAGCGGACGGTTCTTCTGGATGAGGGCGCGAAGCTGGTTCGCAGTGTGGCTGCCGGTGAAAATCTCGGTGGCGGGCTGGAAGGCGCGGCCGGCGGAGAGCGGTCCGGCATCGACCGCGTCGTAGCCGAGGCGGTCGATGAAGCTCGAGACGAATGCCTTGGCGTCGGCGTCGTCACCGGCCAGCGCGAGCGCGCGCCGCGTCGGCACGCCGGCGGCCTCGTCATCTTCTTCGAGCTCGTGATAACCGATGTGGTTGAGCGACTTCACGACCCGGGCGTGCCGCAGAAACTCTTCGACGACCTCGCTGGAGGTGCGCGGATCGCTCTCGAAGTCGTCGAATACGCCGTCGACCGGCGCCCAATAGTTCATCGCGTCGATGACTATTCGGCCGGCGAGTTCGCTCGGGTGGAGCGTGCGGAACTTGTGCAGCGGAATCGCCAAAACCACCAGATCGGATGCGGCGGCCTGGCTTGATTCCACCGCTACCGCCCCTGGGGTCACAATATCGACCAGCAGGGCGTTCTCCGCCGCGGGTTTAGCAGTCGCGATCAGCACCCGGTATCCGGCTTTAACCGCCTGCCGGGCCAGGGCCGTTCCGACCCGCCCGGCTCCCAGAATGCCGATGGTGGTGTCGTGGTGACTGCTCAAGACATGTTGACCGCTCAAAGCGCTGCTCCCGTCGAAATATGATGCTCTGCAGATCATATGTTGAAAAGAATATCTCTGCCACATCACGCTCTCAGGTAAGCTGACCTGCATGACTGCCGAATTACGCCCGACCTCACCGGTGCCCGGTGACCTCGGGTGGAACCTCGCGATGGTTCTGCGCGGTTATCAGCGCCAGCTGGAGACCGCCGTCGAGGGGCTGCCCGGGGGAGTGCGCTGCTATCAGGTGCTCTCCACCGTCATTCACCGCGACCTGCCATCCCAGCAGGCCATCGGGGCGCACCTAGCCATCGATCGCACGGTGTTGACCTACCTGCTCGACGGCATGGTCGACGCCAAGCTGGTCGAACGCATTCCCGACCCGACCGATCGCCGGGCCCGAAAGATTCGGGCCACGGCGGAGGGAACCAGCGTTCTCACTCGATACGAGGCGCGCGTTGCTGCCGTGGAAGCCAGCATCCTCTCGGGCATACCAGCGGATGCCGCCTACCAGCTCGCGGGGCTCCTCGGCACGCTGGCCACGAGTGTGCACCGAGCCCACCCCACGGCCAGCCCCTGCGAGGCCGTCGAGTTGCTCGGGCGCCCTGACGCGCGCCCGCTTAGCGCTTCACAACATCGTTGATCGCCGGCTCGAGATCGGGCCAGGCAAATGTATATCCAGCTTGAAGCAGTCGCTCCGGTGTCACCCAGCGGCTTTTTAGAACCAATTCGGGTTCGGTGCGCAGTATCCACATGGCTGGTTCGAGCATCCACCTGAATGCCGGCAATCCCACGACAGCCCCAACGCGTCGTCGTAACGTCGACATGAGCGTGCGGTTGTCACTGATCTGCGGTGCCGACAGGTTGACCGGCCCGTCAAGAGCAGCGTTGTCGACGATGAACTTCACGGCGTTGACAACATCGTCGATGTGAATCCAGCTGAATTTCTGGCGTCCGTGGGAGTGGTGGGTTTGAGCCCCAGTGCTGGTCGGTTTCGTGCCGATCCCGCGATACCGCCGATGCGGGAACCACCAGCCGTCGAGCTGAGGACCTCCGAGCCCAAACCGTGCCAGCCGCACCAAGGCAGCCGTTGCGGGACCGTCTCCCAGCACGATCGCCATCCGCAGCGCCACCCGGCGGGTAGCGGGCAGCTCTCCAGCGAAGAACTCCACTTCCCACGCCTGCGCGATGTCCGCGGAGAATCCTGTGCCCAGGTCGCCGTTGGTTTCGGTCATCGGCCGGTCTAGGGAATAGCGGTAAATGGTCGCGGTACTCGCGTTGAGCCAGACCCGTGGGGGATTCGCGCTCGTTGCGATGGCCTGGCGGAACGCACGGGTGGTGTCGATGCGTGAGCGCAGGATTTCGTCGCGGTTCCGGTCGGTGTAGCGACAGTTGACGCTTTTCCCCGCCAAGTTCACCACGAGCTTGGAACCATCAATCAACGTCCTTACAGCGGATGCATCGTCCCACCGGGCATCCGGCCCGTTCCGACCGATGCGGGCAATGTCGTAACCCTGGTCGCGAAGCTCGCGAACAAGTCGCTGCCCGATGAATCCCGTTGCCCCGGCTATTACTGCGCGTCCTCGAATGTTCCCCACTGGTCAAGCATACGAGGCAACGGTCACGGGATGCTCGCGGCCGGCGTTTTCTATGACGTTGGCTGGACGAGCCATTTGGAGCGCACCTGCACGCTGGCGTCCTCGTAGCCGAGGTGCTCGTAAAATCCCAGAACGGAGTCGTTGCCCGCACGCACCATGAGCTGAACCTTCACAACACCGTGCGTGCGCAGCCAGTTTTCTGCGGCAGCCATCATGCGCTTGCC
The DNA here is from genome assembly GCF_900103805.1 of Cryobacterium flavum. GTDB lineage: Bacteria > Actinomycetota > Actinomycetes > Actinomycetales > Microbacteriaceae > Cryobacterium > Cryobacterium flavum. The sequence continues at coordinate 33,201 of NZ_FNIB01000004.1, forward strand.
CAACCCGGTTCCGCGCTGGCCCTCGTCAACTGCAAGGTAGTGTACCCACCCGCGATGGCCATCGTGGCCGACCATGACCGTGCCGACCAGCCGCTCGTCGTCGAATGCGCCCAGAACCGTGGAGGTGTCGCCGTCGAGGGCGCGCTGCGCGTCAAGCCCGGGTGAATTCCACGACCGGGTCAGCCCGGCCCGGTGCCAGAGCGCAGCCGCCGCGTCGATGTTGCCCGGGGTCAGGTCGCGGATTGTCATGTCTTTAGTATCGGCGGTTCTGACACACGCCGTGAGATTGCGGTTCCGCGGCGATGGGGCCGAAGATGGCATCTCGCGGTGTGGGTGTGGGTGTGGGTGTCATCGGCGACACGACATCTTCAGCCCGATGGGTCTGTGCGACCAGCCACCAGACGATTTCAAGGGCTGCAGTAGAGCTACTCGTCGAAGCTGTTCACCATGGCGAAGGCGGCGCGTTCCAGATAATCCCAGAGGATGCCCCGCTGCAGCGGCGGCAGGTTGGCTGCGTCCACGGCGACTTTCATGTGTCCGAGCCACCGGTCGCGGGCATCCGGATTGACCTTGAACGGCACGTGCCGCTGGCGCAGACGCGGGTGACCACGCTGTTCGCTGTAGGTGCCTGGACCACCCCAGAACTGCTCGAGGAACATGACCAGTCGGTGTTCGGCCGGGCCCAGGTCGTCTTCGGGATACATCGGCTTCAGCACCGGGTCGGTGGCCACGCCGACATAGAAGTCGTGCACGAGCTTCTCGAAGAACGGGGTTCCGCCGACCTCGTCGAAGAACGTCGGCACCACGGCTGGGCCGTTTTCGGCCTCGCGCAGGTGGACGCCGGCGGGGACGGTCGGCTGGTCGGTCGGGTGTCGTTCAGAGGTCACGTGGTGCGGCTTTCTACTGTGTGCTGGAGTTATTTCAGGCTAGTCAATGCCGTCGCTGCGGGTTTCAGGGTCTGGCGTCTTCATCGGAACAGGAACGTCCTTGGGCTTGGGCTTGGCCTTGCGCGGTCCGCGGGGCTTGCGCACCGAGACTGGACCGGTGCGCACACCGGCAACGACGTCGGGCACGGCGGCCGCGGCCTCTTCGGCTGCGTCAACGGCTCCCTCGATTGGTTCAACGGTCGAGCCGTCGATGGTGCCGTCGCCGGTGGTCATGACGACGCTGTTGAGTGGGGTGAGCGGCACGCCCATGCCGTCGAGGGCCTTCTTCATGTGCAGGCGCAGGTCACGGGCGAAGTCCCACTTGGCCGAGACCCGGGTCTTGACCACGAGACGGGTGACGAGGGCTTCAGCGCTAATCGACTCCAGGCCCCAGATTTCGGGCTTCTCCAGAATGAATGCGCGCCACTTGCGGCTCGAGGCGAGGGCGCTGGCCACGCGCAGCAGCTCGTCTTGCACGGCTTCCACGTCTGAACTGTACGGAATGGCGAGGTCGATGATGACGCGCGCCCAGCCCTGCGACATGTTGCCAACGCGCAAAATCTCACCGTTGCGCACGAACCAGAGGGTGCCGTCGACGTCGCGCACCTGCGTGATGCGAATTCCGACCGTTTCTACGACACCGGATGCGAATCCCACGTCGACGATATCGCCCACACCGATCTGGTCTTCCACCACCATGAACAGGCCGTTGAGAATGTCCTTGACGATGTTCTGCGCGCCGAAACCGAGGCCGGCACCGATCGCCGCCGTGAGCAGGGCGAAGGAACCAAGGATGTCTTTGTTCAGGGTAGTGACGATGAGCAGCAGGGCCGTGATCAGAATGAAGACGTTGACGATGTTCGCCAACACGGCCCCGAGGGTACGGGAGCGCTGCACGACGCGAACGGCGGCCATCGGCGACACGTTCAGCGCCTGCGTGTCATCGACCTTCTGGGTTTTCTTCACGCCGGAGACGATCTGCTGCACGACCCGTCGAATCACGTATTGCAGGGCCCAGCGCACGGCGAAGGCGACGGCGATAATCATCGCCACGGCGAAGATTTTCTCCAAGTAAATGGTCCACGTAATTTGAGCGAAGTAGGCGCCGAGGTCGGCCCAGAAAGTATCCCAATTCATATCCAAGCCAGTCTACCGAGGGGTCTCGGCGGCACCCGGAAACCGGCCACGGTCGCTGGCATTGCGCCCAGGCTGCCGGGGCACTCAGCCGGGCCCGGGCAGGCAGGCAGTGGCATACCGGCGGTTTGTGTGGAGTTTGCTGTGAACGTGCGGGGTGCTCGGGCGGGCAGACGCGAAAACCCCGCGCCCAGGGCTGGGCGCGGGGTTTGCTGTCGCTGACTACTTAAGCGTCGCGCGCCTGCACCTTCAGGGAACGCTCAACCCCGGCCAAGTTCTCGACCACCAGGCGGCGCAGGGCGGCCGGCTCGGGGTTGGCATCGAGCCAGGCCTGCGTCGCGTCGGCGAGGGCCTGGTTGTTCAGCGGCGCCGGGTAGAGGCCGATGACGAGCTTTTCGCCGATCGAGAAGCTGCGTGCCGCCCACACCGACTGCAGCATGTCGAAGTAGTTCGCGACGAACGGCTCGAGGAGTTTCGAGTCGTTCACGCGCAGGAACCCGGCGGCGGTCGTGCGCACGATTGTCGTCGCGGCCGTGTCCACGTCGATCAGTGATGACCAGGCGGCGAGCTTGCCCGCGGCCGTGGGCAGGGCAGCCCGGGCGAGGGCGGCGGACTGGGCGCCGGTGGCGGTGTTGTCGGCTTCGAGCGCCGCATCGATCTCGGTCGCGGTGGCACGGCCCCCGGCCACGAGGGCGGTGAGCAGCTCCCAGGCCAGGTCGGTGTCGACCTCGAGGCCCTGGAGTACCGTCGCGCCGGAACGCAAAGCAGCCACGTTATCGAGCTGCGCGGCGGTGGCTGCGATGGAGGCGAAGAACTTTACGAATTGGAACTGGGCATCGCTGCCGCCCGCCGCGCCCTGTGCGAGCGTCCAGAGTGCGTCGGCGACCTCGGTCGCGACCCCCTCGCGGTGCGGCTCGGCCACGTAGTAGCTGGCGGTGAGCACGACCTGGCCGAGCACCGTGCGCAGCGTGGTCGACTCGGTTTCCGTGGCGACATTGTTCAAGACCAGGCGCACGAAGTCGCGTGCCGTGGTTTCGGCGTCCCGGGTGGCGTCCCAGACCGAACCCCAGACCAGGGCGCGGGCGAGCGGGCTCTCGATCGCGGCGAGGTGCTGGAGCGCGACGGCCTCCGAGGCCGGGTCGAGGCGCACCTTGGCGTAGCTCAGATCGTCATCGTTGAGCAGAATCAGGTCAGCGCGTTCGCGGCCGACGAGAGCGGGGACATTCGTTCTGGGGCCGTCAACGTCGAGCTCGACCCGGTGGGTGCGCACCAGCTTGCGGGCGTCGTTGATGGTGTAGAAGCCGATCGCGAGGCGGTGCGGGCGAATGGTGGGCCAGGAGGGCGCCGCGCTCTGCAGCACGGTGAAGGCGGTGATGACGCCGTGGTCATCAACGGTGATCTCGGGGCGGAGGGTGTTGACGCCGGCCGTTTCGAGCCAGAGCGCTGCCCATTCGCCGAGGTCGCGGCCGCTGGCGAGTTCGAGTTCGACCAGCAGGTCGCGCAACTCGGTGTTACCCCATTGGTGCTTCTGAAAGTAGGAGCCGACGCCGGTGAAGAAGGCGTCGATGCCGACCCAGGCGGCGAGCTGCTTGAGCACCGAACCGCCCTTGGCGTAGGTGATGCCGTCGAAGTTCACGAGAACGTCGTCGAGGTCGCGGATAGTCGCGACGACCGGGTGGGTCGAGGGCAGCTGGTCCTGCTTGTAGGCCCAGCTCTTCTCCATCACGGCGAAGGTAGTCCACGCTTCGTGCCACTCGGTGGCCTCGGCCGTGGCAATGGTCGACGCCCACTCGGCGAAGCTCTCGTTGAGCCAGAGGTCGTTCCACCAGGTCATGGTGACCAGGTCGCCGAACCACATGTGGGCCAGCTCGTGCAGAATCGTCACTACGCGGCGTTCCTTGATGGCGTCGGTCACCTTGGAGCGAAAGATGTACGTTTCGGTGAAGGTGACCGCGCCGGCGTTCTCCATGGCGCCGGCGTTGAACTCCGGCACGAACAGCTGGTCGTACTTGTCGAAGGGGTAGGCGTAACCGAACTTCTCCTCGTAGTAGGCGAAGCCCTGGCGGGTCTTCTCCAGGATGTAGTCGGCGTCGAGGTACTCGCTGAGGCTCTTGCGGCTGAATACCCCGAGTGGAATGGTGCGTCCGTCGCTCGACGTGAGCTCGCTGCGCACGACGGCGTACGGGCCGGCGATGAGCGCAGTGATATAGCTCGAGATGGTGTGGGTCGGTTCGAACGCCCAGGTGCTGGCACCATTGCCGGCATCGATCGGGGTGGGCGTGGTGGAGTTGGAGACGACCTGCCACTGGCTGGGGGCAGTGACGGTGAAGGAGAATTTTGCCTTCAGGTCGGGCTGCTCGAACACGGCGAACACGCGGCGGGAGTCGGGTACCTCGAACTGGCTGTACAGGTAGACCTCGTTGTCGACCGGGTCGACGAAACGGTGTAGTCCCTCACCGGTGTTGGTGTACAGCGCGTCGGCGACGACGACGAGCTCATTGTCGGCCTGCAGGCCGTCAAGCGCAATGCGGATGCCGTCACTCACGACGGCCGGGTCGAGCAGGGCGCCGTTGAGGGTGACCGAGTACACCCGCGCCGTGATGGCGTCGATGAAGGTCGAGGCTCCGGGGGTGGCGGTGAAGTGCACGGTGGTGGTGCTGCCGAACGTGGTGGGACCGCTGGCGAGGTCGAGCACAACGTTGTAGCTCGCTACGGTGACCAGCGCAGCGCGCTCGGTCGCTTCAATGCGGGTGAGATTTTCTCCAGGCAACAGATTCTCCAATTCGATTCACGATTGTGAAGCTTTGGCACTCGTGGCGCCATCGCACCCCGCAAGCCTAACCATGATTACGATGTGGGCATGAGAGCAAGCACCGACCCACTGGTCCCCACCGCCGAACGCTACCGAGCCTTCGCCGAAGTGGAAGCTCGCGGAATGAGCGCCTGCTACGAGGCCTGGGCGGCCGGTGTCGCGGCCGATCCCGCTACCGTTGCCCTGATCGACCAACTGCCCGCGGTCAAGCGCCAACCGAACCTGGTGTTCAGCGCGGCACGGCTGCACGGTGCGTCGGTGGGGAAGTACCCCGAGTTCGCGGCCTGGCTGCGTGAGCACTGGACCGACGTGGCCGCGACCTGCCTGACCCACGCCACCCAGACCAACGAGCCCGGTCGTTGCGCCGTGCTGTTGCCGGCCCTGGCGGCGCTCGCCGGGCCGCTCGCGCTGATCGAGGTGGGGGCATCCGCTGGTCTGTGCCTGCACCCAGACCGGTACAGCTACCGGTATCGGTTGGCTGATGGCAGTGAGCGGATGCTGCACCCATTCGACGGTCCGAGCCCGGTCGTTCTGGACTGTGACGTCACCGGCCCGGTTCCGTTGCCCGAGCGGATGCCCGAGATCGTCTGGCGCGCCGGCATCGACCTGCACCCGCTTGACGTGTCGAGCGAGACGGATGTGGCCTGGCTCGACGCGCTCATCTGGCCGGAGCACGATGACCGGCGGGCCCGACTGGGCGCCGCGGTTGCCGTGGCCCGCCGGGAGCCGGCCCCGATCGTGTCGGGTGACCTGGGCGAACAGATCGAAGCACTCGTTGCCCGGGCTCCAGCCGGGGCGACCGTCGTGGTGTTCCACACCGCGGTGCTCGCCTACCTCAACGAGGCTGATCGTAACCGGTTCGCCGAGCAGATGACCCGGCTGCCGGTGCGCTGGCTGTCGAACGAGGGACAGAGCGTGGTGCCCGGGGTGCTGGAGCGACTTGCGGAGGTGCCGGCACTGTTAGATCACATGCCGGCATCCGCCTTCATTCTTGCGCTGGACGGCGAGCCGATCGCCCTGACCCAGCCGCACGGCCGGTCACTGCACTGGCTCGCGCCGGAGGACGAGTGCCACAACCGCAGGTTTAACCGCACGCTGCTACTCTAAAATCATGGTTCCGCCCACGCAGAATGAAGCCAGGCACGCTGCCCTGGCCAGTGAGCCGCGCCGTCGTGCCCTGGCGCTGCTCACCGAATCCGCTGTGCCGCTGGGCGTTGCCGCCGTGGCCGACGCCCTCGGACTTCACATCACGACGGCACGGTTTCACCTTGAGCACCTCGAGGCGGCCGGGCTCATCGAGCGCCAGGTCGCCCGGGCCGGGCAGCGCGGCCGCCCACACGTGTTGTTCAGCGCGGTCGCGGCGCCGCTGGCGGCAGAGAACGCCCAGCAGCAGCTGATCGAGACTCTCGCCGGGGTCATTGGCGAGGATGCCGACGGCGGCCGCGCCCGTGCGATACGGGCCGGCGATCGCTGGTCGGCGCAGTACGCGGCCGCGGCCGCTGGGGTGGCGACCGATGGGCCCGCTGCCGACGTGGTGCCTCCGCTGTTGAGTGTGCTCACCGAGATCGGTTTCGAGCCCGAACTTCGAGCTGATGAAGCCGTAATCGCGCTGAAGGCCTGCCCGTTCCGGGCCGAGGCGCGATCGAATCCCGATGTGGTCTGCTCGGTGCACCTGGGCCTGATGAAAGGCCTCGCCCGCTCACTTGGCCACGACGCCGAGGACATCAGCCTGGAGCCCTTCGTGCAGCCGACGCTCTGCCTCGTGCACCTGTCCCCACAGCACTCGTGAGCTGATTGAAAGGAATAAAGTCCTCTAAACTGGTCACGAGGGTCATTCGACCCGGTGAAAGGGGATTTTTTATGACTGCCGAACCGATCAACCTGTCTGCCAGCCGGCCCGGTGCCGCAGATGTCGACGCTCCCGCCGCGCACGCGTGCGCCTGCGGTCACGACGACACCGAGACCATCGTTCTCGACACTCGCCCCATCCCACACGCCATTCGCCACGCCACGATCTTTGGCGCACTCGGTGTTATTCAGCCCGGCTTCGCCCTCGACCTGGTGGCCTCGCACAACCCGCTGCCGCTGCTCGGACAGCTCGAAGCCAGCCGCCTCGGCGACTTTGCCGTTTCCTACCTCGAGAGCGGACCCGAAACTGGACCGTGCGCCTCACCCGCACTCACTCGTCCGACAGCCGGGTTGATCTGACCCAACGCCGCTGATGACCACCCTATGAAAGACAAGCTCTGGCACATCGTCTCCGGCAGTTTGGTGCCTGCCTGGCTGGCCGCCGCGGTGATTCTCACTCTGCTGCACCGCCAGGTGCCGTCGTCGGGCTGGCTGCTCGTGCACCTGCTGCTGCTCGGCGCGGTGAGCACGGCAATTCTGATCTGGAGTCAGCACTTCGCCGACACCCTGCTTCGCCACAAGGCCCTCGGGGACCGCCGCTCACTCGGCCTGCGTCTGAGCGTGCACACCGGGGGCGCGATGGCGGTTATGACCGGCATGGTCGCCGAGTGGTACCCGCTCGTGCTGGTCGGAGGCAGCCTGGTCGGACTGAACGCGCTGGTCCACGCCGTGGTGATCGTGAGCCAGACCCGTGGAGCGATGCCGGGTCGGTTCGCCCCGCTGGTGCGCTACTACATTGTCAGCGCAGTGATGCTCTCCGGCGGCGTTACCCTCGGCATTCTGATGGCCAGGCTCGACGGCGGAGGCGAGGCCTACGAACGCCTGTTCATCGGCCATCTCGGCCTCAACCTGCTCGGGTGGGTGGGCCTCACCGTCATCGGTACCGTTGCGTTGCTCTGGCCCACGGTGCTGCATACCCGTGTCGAGGGCGCCACAGTGGCGGCCGGAAGCACCCTTCCGGTATTGGCGGGCGGCCTCGGGCTGCTCCTCGTCGGTTGCCTGGCCGACCAGCGGATGCTCGTGGCGCTCGGCGTTCTGATCTACCTCGTTGCCCTGGGTCGAGTGCTCTGGGAGGGTATCGGGCACCTGCGCCGGGCGCCCGCCGTGACCTTCGCCGCCTGGAGCCTCGGTGCCGCCCAGATCTGGTTTGCCCTCTGTACCGCCGGTTTCGGGTTGCTGGTGGCTCTCGCCCCCAGCTGGGCGGCCGCGGCCGCCGGCGTCGAAACCCTCGTGCCGTACTTCGCGATCGGCTTTGCGGCCCAGATTCTACTCGGGGCCCTCAGCTATCTGGTGCCCGTCGTGCTCGGTGGAGGCCCGGCCGCCCTCAAGGCAACCGCGGCCGAGCTCGACCGTGGCGGCCTCTTTCGGGTCGTGGTCGTCAATGGCGCCCTCGCCCTGTCGTTGCTGCCCATCTCCAGCACTCTCACGGTGGCATTGTCGGTGCTGATCGTGGCCACCCTGGCCGGTTTTCTGGTGCTGTTCACCAGGGCCCTGCGGGTCAACCGGCGGGTGCGCGTCCTGCCGCTCGTGCGCGTGGTGCCGGGAGAACGAACGGCCGTCGATCGACCGCGTGCCGCCGGGCGGATGCTCGCGGCGGCGAGTGTGCTGCTGCTCACGGTTACCGTCGGCATCGTGCTCGATCCGGCCTCGGCTGGCCTCTGGACGGTGTCGACCCAGGCGGCCGGCTCCTCCGCGGCCGGCGCCGCCGCGACCGGACACACCACCACGGTGGCGGTCGACATGGTCGACACCCGCTTCGTGCCCGACCGCATCGAGGTGCCGGTCGGTGATGAACTGGTCATCACCCTCACGAATAGCGACGAGATGGTGCACAACTTGGTCCTGCAATCCGGTCTGGTGTCGGGCTCCCTCGAGCCGGGCGCCTCCGAGACCGTGAACGTTGGCGTGATCGGCGCGAGCGTGGCGGGCTGGTGCTCCATTGCCGGACACCGGCTGCAAGGTATGGAGATCAGCATCGTCGCCGGGGGCGCCGCGAGCGGAACCCACTCTGACCACGGTGCGGCCGCAGCCGGGGCATCCGCTGCTGAGGATCTCGACCCGATGGCTGAACCCGACGCCGGTTTCGAGGCGAGGGACGCCGTGCTGCCGCCCGCCTCGTCCGCCAAAGTCCACCGGCAGACCTTGACCGTGCAGAACATCGAGACCGAGGTGACACCCGGCGTCACCCAGATGCTCTGGACGTTCAACGGCACCGCGCCAGGGCCCACCCTGCGCGGCACCGTGGGCGACGTATTCGAGATCACGCTGGTGAACGAGGGCACGGTCGGGCACTCGATCGACTTCCACGCCGGCGATATCGCGCCAGACGCCGTGATGCGCACCATCGCACCCGGAGAATCCTTGTTCTACACCTTCACCGCCACACGGTCGGGCATCTGGCTCTATCACTGCTCCACCATGCCCATGTCCGTGCACATCGCCAACGGCATGTTCGGCGCGGTGATCATCGACCCGCCGGGCCGGGCGGAGGTGGACCGCGAGTACCTCCTCGTACAGTCCGAGCTGTACCTCGGCGCTCAGGGCGGTGAAGTGGACGCCGTGAAGGTGGCGACGCAGATCCCCGACATCGTGGTCTTCAACGGCTACGCGAACCAATACGCTGCCCGGCCGCTAGAGGCGACGGCGGGCGAGACCGTGCGCGTCTGGGTGCTGGCGGCCGGGCCCAATGTGGGCAGTGCCTTCCATGTCGTGGGCGGTCAGTTCTCCACCGTGTATAAGGAGGGCGACTACCTGTTGAAGCACGGCGGCAGCACCGGTAGCGGCGGCTCCCAGGTGCTCGATCTCGCCGTTGCGCAGGGCGGGTTCGTCGAGCTCAGCTTCACCCAGCCGGGCGACTATCCCTTCGTCAGCCACATCATGTCGGATGCCGAGAAGGGTGCCCGCGGTATCTTCGAGGTGCTGCCGTAATCGCCACCGGGAATCCGCTTTAATCCGGCGCTGGACGGTAGGGCGCTGCCCGGGCGGCCATCGTCGTGACGTCTACGAGCGCTGACCGGTCATTGGGGCTCGTCGGTTTGCTCGGGGTCGCCTTCAGCGGCGTCCACTGCTGTGACCGGCCCTGTCGGGCCGCCCCACCCGAAGGAGAATTGGCGCGTCACCACGGGCGCCGTCTCCTGCATCGGAACGTAGCTGCCGCCATTCGGCCCATGGCCCGGCTCCTCATCGGGTTGCCAGCGCGGGATTTCACCACTGCTCGTGCCGAGGAGCCGTCGGGTGAGGGATGCGCCCGCCGACAGCAGATCGTCGAGGGACGCCTGCAGGTCGGTGTCGTTGACGGTGCCGGCACGGAGGGCAGCGCGGAGCACGCCCCGACGAATGAGCTCCTTGGCGAAGGATCCGGTCACGCCCTCCGCTCGGCCGGCGGCGGCATCGAGGGCGGCCGGGCTGAACGGCAGCCCGCCCGCATAACGCCGGAACAACCGCTCGCGTTCAGCCAGCGCGGGCAGGGGCACTTCCACGGCGAGATCGACCCGGCCTGGCCGTTCGGCGAGGGCACTTTCGAGTACCTCGACCCGGTTGGTGGTCATGACGAAGGCCACATCGGCGTCGCCGTCGAGCCCATCGAGGGCGTCGAGCACCTCGAATAAGAGTGGCTGCGGAGTCGTGTTGCGTTGCATCGCGACCAGGTCGATGTCTTCGAGCACGACGATGGACGGCGCGAATGTGCGCGCGATTTCGGCGGCGGCAGCGATGTGCACGATGCTGGTGCCGGTCAGGAGCACGGCGGTGATGCCCGGGGTAACGCTCAGCAGGTGGCGTACGGTGAGGGTTTTGCCGGTACCGGGAGGACCGTAAAGCAATACGCCGCGCTTCAAGTGTTGACCGGCGGCGAGCAGTGCCTGGCGCTGCTCGCCGATTCCGATGACGTGGTCGGTGATCGTGCTGAGGATGCCGTCCGGTAGCACGATGGCGGCCGCCGGAACGACGGGTCGTTCCAGAAAACTGATTCCGGCACCGGCCCCGTATTCGGTCTGCACGAACGAGAGCACCTGCCCGCGCAGCACGCTGTGCTCGATCATGAGCGCGCGCAGGTGCTCGAGAAAGCCGGTGACCGCCTGCGGTGATGTGGCCATGATCTCGAGTTCGGCCGTGTTGCGCCCGAATTGCGGGTTCGCGGCGCGTTGCAGCACCGCAATCGGCTCACCCTCAAAGCGGATGAGCCGCAGGCCGAATGAGACCACCTGACGGGTCGATGTCGGTCCGGTCGCCCGGGCCGAGTAGTCCACCGGCCCGGGAGCGAAACCCTGGAACGGGCTGGCCACCAGTTCGGACAGGCTTGAGTGAAAACGCTGCTGCCCGCCAGAGACGCCGAGAAGCGCGGCCGGATCGGTTCCGGCCAGGGCAGTCAGGGCAATGTCCGCGTCGACCAGGCGATGATCGGCGAGAGTCTCGGATACGACCGGCAGGGTCGATGCGTTCGCGCCGAGAAACTCGGTGATCGCGTCGCCGAGCGGCGACTGGCCCGACGGGTTTTGGGCATCCGCCGTTGCCACGACGCGTTCCATGAATTTCTTGAACGAGCGCATGACGTCGCGGTCGAAAGTATCCTCGGTCATCTCGTGCTCCTGTCGTTGTAGCGCAGTAGGAGGTTAGCGGGCCTGGGCGATGATCGCCTCGGCGACAGCCACAGCCTGGGAGACAGATTCGACCGAGTAGGCCGATTCGCCGAGCGAGAAAATCACGGTGCAGTAACCGGAGGGGTCGGCGCAGACCTGCACGGCGTGCTCACCTTCGACGGCTCCCTCGAGCACGATCGGCGACAATGCGGCCTGACTGTCCGGCTCCGTGATCATCGTGTCAACGATCCCGGCGAGACCATAGCCGACATGGATCGAGGTGCCCAAAACGCCGTCGGCACGCACGTCGCACCGAAACAACCCGGCGGCCTGCGACACGAAGCCGTCGAAGTAGACCGGGTTCATGTTTGACGAGTCGAAGATTTCGTACTCGAGCGAGTCGACGCCGAGGGCCATGGCGATGCCCTGCGGCTTGAGCGCGCCGGTGCAGGCCGGTTCACGCGGGGTCAGGGCGACCGCCGGCCAGGCTACCTGGCTGGGTTCGGCATCCGTCAGAGTGGTATAAACGGATGCCGCGAGCGGCGTCATCTGCGCTACGATCGCGTCGCTCGTCATGCCGTCAAAGCGCACATCGCGGGTACCGAATGAGTTCGTGCTCAGCGTGATTTCGACCCAGGCGTCACCGACGGGTGCTGAGATGAAACACCCGGGGTCGCCGCATCCGGTGGCCGCTTCGATGCCGCCGATGCTGGTGAGCGGGTCGGCCGGACCGGCGCCGGAATCGTTTGGCGCCCAGGTGTCGGCCGCGCCGGGCAGTACCTTGACGCTCAGGTAGGCCCAGTCGGAGTCGGATTGGTGATCCATCGGATTGCCCGCTGCCGCGCCGACTCGCCAGGAGCAGGACAGCCCGCCGAGGGCTGGAACGGAGTACTCGACCAGGAATGTCGACGGCTGCATCGCGGCAACCGGGGTTGGCACGGTGCCGGCGGGATCCGCGAAGACGTTGGCAATGTCGCCCGGGGCCGCGATATCGTCGCAGCTGAGCGGGCTGGTGGCTGCGGCAGGCGTTGCGGTTGGCGAAGTCGTTGACGTGGCCGACGGTTCCGGCACGGGTTCGGCTGCGCATCCGCTGAGGGCGACGAGAGCGAGAGAAACGATCGGCAGGATCAGGGTGCGGCGCAGCATCCGGTCAGCCTAGCAGGGGAGAGTTTTGGCCCGTGACCTGTGCTTTCCTTGCTATCGCGCTGCTGCTGCTCGACGTCGCACAGCCCGAGAATCGCATACCAAATCGGGTTCTAGAACGGTATGCTGCAGGTATGAGTCGACAAATTGCGGTGCGCCTCCCCGACGACATCGTTGATTATCTTGACCTCGCCGTAACGGAGGGCCGCGACAGCAGCCGCGCCGCAGTGATCACGCGGGCCCTCGAACGAGAACGTCGTCGCGAGGTTGCACTGCGTGACGTTCGTATTCTCTCCGAGAAGTCGACAGACGTCGATGACCTGGACGAACTCGCACGCTACGGCGCGACCCTCCCGACTGACGTCCCGTGACGATGCGCGCGATTCATATTGCGCACCTCGACAAGGCACGGCCGGTTCTTGTGCTCACCCGCGAGCTCGTGCGCCCGTATCTCACGCGGGTCACGGTCGCACCGATCACCAGTTCGGTGCGGGGGCTGTCCACCGAAGTGCCGGTCGGCCCGTCGAACGGCCTCGACCAGGACTGCGTCGTGAGTTGCGACAACATCGTGACCATCCCGGTAGCGAGCCTCGGCCGCCATATTGGTTTTCTGCTGCCCAGCCAGGAGTCACAACTCAGCGCCGCCATCCAGACGGCGTTCGAGCTCGACTGACGACTACCAGGCGCCGGGCTGGTAGTCCTTGAGGAAGACGCCGTAGAGGTCTTCGCCGGCCTCGCCGCGCACGATCGGGTCGTAGACCCGGGCCGCGCCGTCGACCAGGTCGAGCGGAGCGTGAAAGCCTTCCTCGGCCAGGCGAACCTTCGTGGGGTGCGGGCGTTCGTCGGTGATCCAGCCGGTGTCAACGCTCGTCATGAGAATTCCGTCTTCGAGCATCTCCTTCGCGCTCGTGCGGGTGAGCATGTTCAGCGCGGCCTTGGCCATGTTGGTGTGCGGGTGGCCTGGCCCCTTGTAGCCGCGACCGAACACCCCCTCCATCGCCGACACGTTCACGATGTAGGTGCGCCGGGCAGCGGATGCCGTGAGCGACGCCCGCAGACGGCTCACCAATAAGAATGGTGCGGTCGTATTGCACAGCTGTACTTCGAGCATCTCGAGCGGATCGACGTCCTCGACATTGGCCGTCCAGCTATTCACGTCGTGCAGGTCGGGAACGAGGCCGCCGGCGTCGATCGCGGTGCCGGCGGCGAGCTTTTCGAGCGAAGAGGACCCGGCGGCGAGGGCCAGCCGGGTGAGGTCATCCGCTGTGAGCGCACCCGCGCCGGAGGCGGCCGCGAGTAGCGGATGCCCCGACACCGACGCCGCCAGGGCCAGCGGATGCGCGTCGTTGGTGTGCCCGAACGACACGATCTCCGGCAGCGGGCCATCGGGCAGCGGCGAATCCTCGGCCTCGACCAGGGGGGAGTACGAGCCGCGTGATCGACGCACGGTCTGCGCGGCGTTGTTGATGAGAATGTCGAGCGGGCCCTGGGCGGCGACGGAATCGGCCAGGGCGATCACCTGGGCCGGGTCACGCAGGTCGATGCCGACGATGCGCAGGCGGTGCAGCCAGTCCGTGGAGTCGGGCATGGCGGCGAAGCGGCGTACGGCATCGCGCGGAAAGCGGGTGGTGACGGTGGTGTGGGCTCCGTCGCGCAGCAGACGCAACGCGATATACATGCCGATCTTGGCCCGGCCGCCGGTGAGCAGGGCACGCTTGCCGGTCAGGTCGGTGCGGGCGTCGCGCTTGGCGTGGCTCGACAGTGCGCAGCTCGGGCAAAGCTGGTGGTAGAACGCGTCGACCACGGTGTACTTCTGTTTGCAGATGTAGCAGGCGCGGGGGACGAGTAGTTCTCCGGCGGTGGCCGCGCTGGTGCCGAGTGACAGCTGCGCGCCGCGGGTCTCGTCGTCGATGCGGGTGGGCGCGCCGGTGGCGGTGGCGGCGATGACGCTGCGATCGGCGTCGGCGATGACCGCACGCTTCTCCAGGCGGCGCGCCATTTTGACCGACTTGAACATCTTGGCGGTGGCCTGGCGCACGGTGACAAAGTCGGCGCTGTCCGGGTCGACGTCGCTGAGGGAAGCGAGAACCCGCAGGGTCACCGCGAGGTCGTGCGGGTCGATGTCGATGAATTCCGGATCGGATGATTCGAAGTCAGCGGTCGACACGCCCGATTCTTCTGGTGCCGAGCCGGTGGGCGCAGTGGTGGAGGGCGCGGTGGTCATTCGAGGATTCTACGCGGGGTGACTGTGAGCATCCGTTTGTGGGTGCGTGACCGAAAGCCGGCCACGCACTCACGCGAGACGTTAGATCTTCGCCGGCTCCTGAATGGGGATGGCGTAGGTCGGCGGCTCGAAGGTATGGTCGAACGGCATTTCGTCGGTGTCGAGCAGCGGGTTGTCGTCCTGGGTCTTGACCAGTTCGTGCGCCTCTTCGTGGGTGTTCACACTCGGCATGGAGCCGGGCAGCGGACGGTTGGCCGATTCGCGCAGGAAGAAGATGGCGATCGCCCCGATGAACGAGGTACCCATGAGGTAGAACGCCGGCATCATGTCGTTGCCGGTGCCCACGATGAGGGCCGCGATGATGAACGGCGTGGTACCGCCGAAGATGGCCACCGCGAAGTTGTACGAGATGCCCATGGCGCCATACCGGCTCGCCGTCGGGAACAGGGCCGGCAGGGCCGAGGCGAGGTTCGAGACGTAGAACGTGACCGGGAATGCGATGAGCGCCAGGCCGAGCAGGGTCGACCAGATGTCGCCGATACCGATCAGCAGGAACGCCGGGGACGACAGCACGACCGTGCTGACGGCTCCGATCCAGAGCACCGGGCGACGCCCGATGCGGTCGGAGAGCCGGCCGGCCAGCGGGATGCACAACGCCATGACTACAAGAATCGGAATGGTCAGCGCCGTACCGTGCAATTCGTCGTACCCCTTATTCTCCGTGAGGTAGGTGGGCATATACGAGGTCAGCGCGTAGCCGACGGTGTTCGCGGCGGCGACCAGAATCATCGCGATGATGATGTTGCGCCAGTACGCCTTGAAGATGGCGATCGGGCCCTTGGGAGTGTCGGCCGTGGCACCGATGGGGTTCTTCTGGGCTTCCTCCTGCGCGTCGAGCGTGGCCTGGAAGGCGGGGGACTCGTCGATCTTCATGCGGAAGTAGATGGCGATCAGGCCGAGCGGCCCGGCGATGAGGAACGGCACACGCCAGCCCCACGCCTCCATCACGTCCTGGCCGAGGGTGAGCTGCAACACAGAGACGAGTGACGCGCCGATGGCGAAACCGAGGTAGCTGCCCATGTCGAGAAAGCTCGCGAAGTAGCCGCGCTGCTTGTCGGGCGCGTGCTCGCTGACGAAGGTCGTCGCCCCGGCGTACTCGCCACCGGTCGAGAAACCCTGCACGAGCTTGACGAACACCAGCAGCACCGCCGCCCAGACCCCGATCTGCGCGTAGCCGGGCAGCAGCCCGACGGCGAAGGTCGACGCGGCCATCAGAATCAGCGTGGTCGCGAGCACCTTCTGCCGACCGATGCGGTCACCGAGCCAGCCAAAGAACACGCCGCCGAGCGGGCGGGCGAAGAAGGTGGCCGCGAAGGTGCCGAGCAAAAACAGGGTTTGAACGGATGCGTCCGCCTCCGGCAAAAAGACCGGACCCATGGTGGTGATGAGGTAGCCGAAGATTCCCACGTCGTACCACTCCATGGTGTTTCCCACGATCGTGCCGCCGAGGGCGCGCTTCATGATGGGCTTGTCGACGACGTTGACGTCGGACACGGCGATACGGCGGCGGCGAAGAGACTTCAGGGGCTTTGCCCGGGCTGCCGAGGCGCTCCGGGCGCTGGACGTCGGGTTGGATGTGCTTCGGTCAGTGAGCATAAGAATTTCTCCCGTGGAGATATTGTGCTGCGAAGACACAGCTGTACTGCGTGGTGCAGATTTTTTTCAACCCACCCACAATACCCCCTCACGGGGGGCATCGCCCAAATGTTGGGTCTAACTTTCGGGGATGACTCAGGAGTGCTGCTTAGGCTGGGGGCATGACTGATTCTGTAGATTTCTGGTTTGACCCCTCGTGCCCCTGGGCCTGGATGACGTCGCGCTGGGTTGACGAAGTGGCACACCTGCGCGAATTTGACGTGACCTGGCACGTGATGAGCCTCGCCGTTCTCAACGAAGACCAGGACGTCAGCGAGGAATACGCCGCCTTCTTCCCGCGGGCACTCAAGTACACCCGACTCGTGGCCGCGGCCAACGAATTGCACGGCCAGAAGATAGTCAAGGCGCTCTACGACGCGCTCGGCACCCAGATTCACCTTGGCGGCAACCGCAATCCCGACGAGGTCATCCCCGCCGCGCTCGCCGAGGTGGGCCTTCCCGCGAGCTTCGCCGCCTTTGCGGACAGCGACGAGTACGACGCTCAGATGCGTGCCAGCCACTTCGACGGCATCAACCGGGTCGGCCAGGATGTCGGCACCCCGGTCATCGCGGTCAACGGCGTGGCCTTCTTCGGACCCGTCATCTCCCCGGCACCCATGGGCGACGACGCTCTCACGCTCTGGGACGGCGTGGTCGCGCTCGCGAGCTACGACGGGTTCTTCGAGCTCAAGCGCAGCCGTACCCGCGACCCAATTTTCGCCGAGGTCGTCGGCACTAAATAGGATGGTGACATGCGCATCCACATCGCCACGGACCATGCCGGTCTCGACCTCAGCCACCACCTGATCACGCACCTGCGTGCGGCGGGCCACGAGGTCATCGACCACGGGCCCCAGACCTACGACGCCCTCGACGACTACCCCGCGTTCTGCATCAATGCCGCGCAGGCCACCGTCGACGACCTTGAAGGAGGCATTGAAGCGCTCGGTGTCGTGTTCGGCGGCTCCGGCAACGGCGAGCAGATGGCCGCCAACAAGGTGACCGGCGCCCGCGCCGCCCTGGTCTGGAACCTCTCTACAGCCAGGCTCGCCCGAGAACACAACGACGCCAACGTCATCTCGATCGGTGCCCGCGAGCACACGATCGAGGAGGCCACCGGCTTTATCGACGCGTTCATCGCCGAACCGTTCAGCGACGAGGAGCGCCACGTGCGTCGCATCCGTCAGCTGGGTGAATACGAGATCACCGGAACCATTGCCGGCAAGAACGTCGACGGCAAGTGAGCTGAGGTGCCCGAAGGTCATTCCGTTCATCGCATTACCCGACAATTCCAGCGCAACTTCGTCGGGCACCGCGTCACCGTCTCGTCGCCGCAGGGCCGTTTTGTGGTCGGCGCCGCCCAGCTCAGTGGCCACACCATAACGGATGCCCGCGCCGTCGGTAAGCAGATGTTTCTGGAGTTCGACCACGGACTGTGGTTGCGCATCCACTTAGGAATGTACGGCGCCTGGGACTTCAGCGGCGAGATTCTGATGGATGCCACGATGGCCTCGGCCAACGGGAGGATGGGTCAGACCAACCAGCACGGCACCGACCTCGCTACGTATGACTCGGCCGGGGAAAACTCGATCTTCAGCATCGGAGCGCCCCGCAGTACCCGGGTGCGGATGTCCGAGCAGGAGAAGGAGATCGACCTGGCCGATGCCTTTCCGCCTGAGCCGGTCGGACAGGTGCGGGTGCGCCTCTTGAGCGACACGGTGTGCGCCGACCTGCGCGGCCCGACCGCTTGTGAGGTTCTCGACCCGGCCCAGGTCGACGCCGTGATCGGTAAGCTCGGCCCCGATCCGGAACAGGGCAACACGCCCGAGGCCGAGGAACGTTTCGTGAGCGTCGTGCGCAAGAAGCCCACGCCGATCGGCCGGCTGCTAATGGACCAGAGCGTGGTCAGCGGCATCGGCAACGTCTACCGCGCCGAGATGCTCTTTCGTGCCGGCCTCAACCCGCACGCCCCCGGCAAGTCGCTCAGCGATGACACCGTGCGCGCGCTCTGGCAGGACTGGGCGCACCTGTTGCACATCGGCGTCGCGACCGGTCAGATGATGACCATGGACAAGCTCGAGGGCGACGAGTATCGCCTCGCCATGAAGAGGCGCGCCGACCGGCACTGGGTCTACAAGCGCGAAGGCCTGCCCTGCCGGGTCTGCGGCACCCACATCGTGCTCGAAGAGATGGCGGCTCGCAAACTGTACTGGTGCCCGCGCTGTCAGGCCTGAGCACCGCCGTGGTGTGAGGGCGCCCGGCACACTGCGAAAATAGGGTAATGATCCAGAGTCGACTTGCCCGGCCGCGCCGTCGTGTGGCAACCATCATCAGCGGCACGGTGGTCGCCGCCGTGACACTCGCCGTGGGCCTGACCGCCTGCACCAGCGACACCGGTGCCGGCGTGATCGATACCGTCGGTACCATCGATTTCGTGAACCCGCTCGCCATCCCGCCATTGGCGGAAGCGACCGTGAATGCTGCCGGGGAGCGAGTCTTCGACCTTACGGCCGAGGAGGGCACGACCGAGTTCACTCCCGGCGTCGCCACTGACACCTGGGGTTACAACGGCAGCTATCTCGGCCCGACCCTCGTCGCGAAGCGCGGCGACGACGTGCGCATCAATGTCGGCAATGACCTCGATGAGGCCACGACCGTGCACTGGCACGGCATGAACCTGCCCGCCGAAATGGATGGCGGCCCGCACCAGACGGTCGAACCCGGCGCCAGCTGGAGCCCGAACTTCACGATCGACCAGCCCGCAGCGACCCTCTGGTATCACCCGCACCCCACCGAAAAGACCGAACACCAGGTTGAGATGGGGTTGGCCGGCCTGTTCCTGCTGCAGGACGACGAGGAGTCGGCGCTCAACCTGCCGCGCAGCTACGGGGTCGATGACATTCCCGTCGTCGTGCAGGACCGCCGCTTCGACGACAACGGCCAGTTTGTCACTGACGTGCGTGGCTACATCGGGCCGATCGGCGACCAGCTGCTGGTCAACGGCACCCTCGCGCCCTATCTCGACGTGACCAGCGATGTCGTGCGGCTGCGACTGGTCAACGGGTCCACCGCGCGCCTGTACGACTTCGGGTTCAGCGATGGGCGCTCGTTCGACCTGATCGCAACCGACGGGGGACTGCTCCGCGAGGCGGCACCGATGGACGGCATCCGCTTGTCACCGGGGGAACGTGCTGAAATTCTCGTGAAAATGACCCCGGGTGAGACCGTGAAACTGCAATCCACCCCGCCCGATCTCGGCACGTCGGCCAGCGCAGCGACGCGCAACGCCGGCGACGACACCCTCGACGTCATGGAACTGCGCGCGGCCGACGCGCTCAGCAGCATCGGCGCCACGCCGACCACCCTGGCCAACATCGTGCCGCTGGACAAAGCGGATGCCACCACCGACCGTTCCTTCACCCTCAACGGCTACACGATCAACAACCGGCTGATGGACATGACCCGCATCGACGAGACCGTCGAGGCCGGCGCCACCGAGGTGTGGACCGTCGACAACGCCATGCCGCTTCCGCACAACTTTCACGTGCACGCCGTGCAGTTTCAGGTGTTGCGGGTGGGGACCGAGTCGCCGCCAGCCGAACTCTCCGGGTGGAAGGACACGATCTATCTCGAACCCGGCGTTCGCTACGAATTGATCATGCAGTTTGCGGAATATACCGATCCGAACTTTCCGTATATGTTCCACTGCCACATGCTCGCGCACGAAGATGCCGGAATGATGGGCCAGTTCGTGGTCGTCGGGCCGGGCGAGCAGGCCGGAACGCCACCGACCGCTCACGACGCGATCATTTCGCGGGAGAACCTGGCCGTCGGAAATGGCCCGCGCGTACTGACGCCAGACCACGGGCATTGACGTAACGCACTCTCTTTCGGACCCATGAGTATGGTCTACGGCCCAGCGCCTGACCAGCCCCAGTTTTGGTATTTGTGAGCAAAACTCGTGTCGAATATATTTCAGCTACCGATCGGCACTCAGGCTGATTTCTCACAGAATGGACTACCCGACATGAAGTTCTTCACCCAGATTTCCGCATTCGTCAACAGCCTGCGTTCAGAAGAAAAGGGTGCTACCGCGGTGGAGTACGGCCTCATGGTCGCGCTGATCGCCGTCGCCATCATCGTCAGCGTCACCCTGCTCGGGACCAACCTTGGCACGCTCTTCACCAGCGTCGCCGGCAAACTGCCCGTCATTAAGTAGCCAGCGATAGAACTCGGTCGGCCGGTCGGTCGACCGAACGGCACAGTGACAGCGGTAAAAGGTGGCGGCTTCCGCAGGGAAGCCGCTGCCGCTCAAGCTGAAGGGACCTCCGATGTTGGGGTTACGTCGACGACTGATGCGCCTGCACTCTGGTGAACGTGGCGCGGCAGCGGTGGAGTTCGCGCTGGTACTGCCAATTCTCATCATTCTTATCTTCTTCATCATCGAGTTCGGTCGGCTGTACAACATCCAGATCTCCATCACCGGAGCCGCCCGCGAGGGTGCCCGGTCGATGGCGATTCACAACGTCGTGGACGACGCGAAGACGGCCACCCTTAATGCCGCCCCGTCAGTTCCACTGACAGCTGGGGAAGTCACAGTCAGCCCGACCACCTGTGCGACCGATTCGACCATTACGGTTACGGTCAAACACACGGTCGATCTCATCTCGGGCTACCTTCCATACACATCAATGGTGCTCACCGGAAAGGGAGTCATGCTGTGCGGTGGCTAAATCATCTGCTCCGCGCCGAGCGCGGCGCCAGCGCCGTCATGGTCGGCATCCTCATGATTCCCCTGCTGGGATTCCTGGCGATCGCGATCGACGTCGGCGCCCTCTACGCCGAAAAAGCGCAACTGCAGAACGGGGCGGATGCAGCAGCCATTGCCATCGCCCGCAACTGCGCCGTCGACGGCCTGTGCAACTCCCCGACCACGGTCGCGAACCAGGCTCAAGACTTTGCGAATGTCAATTCAAACGACGCGAAATCCAATGCCTCAGCGGTCGTGCCCGCGCCGTCACCCGCGCCTCCCAACAGCGTTCAGGTTGTAGCGACGACTTTGGAGGCATCTGGAGCGTCCGCGATTAGGCCGTTCTTCGCCATCGGAGCTGCTCCAACGACAATGAGCGTGGTAGCGCAGGCGGAGTGGGGTTCGCCCGAAGCCGCCAACGTGTTGCCACTCGCTATTTCTTACTGCGAATTTCGGCCGGCTCTCGACGGCAAACTACAGCTCATTCGCTACGATCGGAATCTGGAGTGCGCTGGCCGCGACGGGCACCCTATTCCGGGAGGTTTCGGCTGGATTGACCCGATCGCCGACACCTGCGAAGCTGCCGTCAACCTTACCAGCGAGACCGTACCCAGCGACCCGGGAAACGACCCGCCGACGAGTGACTGCGACACGTACTTCAACGCCATGCTGAACACCACGATCTTGGTGCCCATCTTCGATCGCGCCTACGCCAGCAACGGCAACGACGCCGTGACGGGAGCCGTGGGCAGCTACCACATCTATGCCTTTGCCGCCTTTCGCATCACCGGGTGGAAGTTCAGCGGAAACAATAATCTTCCGATGACCAGCCTCGATCCAGTTGCGCAAGCCTCGCCGGCGACGAAATGCACCGGAAATTGCAGGGGCATTCAGGGATATTTCGACCACTGGGTGTCGGTTGACTCGGCAGAAGTACAAGAGCTCGGCGGACCGAATCTCGGCGCAGAGTTTGTCAGACTCATCAAATAGGAGATCCCATGAAAACCCGACTTATCGGTGCGATCGTCGCGATTATCTTGGCCCTCGTGGGCACCTTCGCGCTCACCGGCTACGTGCGCGGTGCCGATGCCCGAGCGGCAGACGGCGCAGCCTTGGTCTCCGTGTTCGTCGTGACGACTCAGATTCCGCAGGGCACCAAGGCTGAAGACATCACCACGTTCATTGAACAGAAGCAGATTCCTGCGGTAGCCGCCGTTCCGGGTCGGGTGACCAAACTGAGCGCGCTTGCTGGCACGGTAGCGGATGCTGCGCTCGTACCCGGCGAGCAGCTGATCAGTTCTCGTTGGGTCGAAGCGGCCGACCTCGCCGCCCGCGGTGACGTCAAGGTTCCCGACGGCATGCAGGTGCTCACCCTCGCGTTACCGCTGGAACGAGTCGTGGGCGGCGTGCTCAAAGCCGGCGACACCGTGGGAGTGGTGATCACCGCGACCAAAACCGTCGACGGAACGGAAATGCTGCTGAGCAAGCAGGTCTTCCACAAGGTGCTGGTCACGGCCGTACAGGCCGGCACCACGACGACGCCCGACGCTGGCGCCGATGCCACCCCGGTGAGCGTCATTATGGTCACTCTGGCCCGCACCACCCCCGACATCGAGTCCCTGGTCTGGGGCCAGCAGTTCGGAACGGTCTGGCTCACGATCGAACCCGACAAGGCTACCGAGGCCGGCTCCCGGGTCGTCGACGGGTCGGAGATGTTCCGGTGAGGCAAATGCAAAGTTTCGGGCCCCTGCCGCAAGGTAGCCCAGTGGGGGCAAACCCCGTATCCGACCAGGTGATTGTCGAAATGCCGGATGGACCGGTCGGCCTGGCAGCGGCGACGAGTACCCAGCCAGCGGCACAAGACCTTCCTCCGACTGGCAGCCCACCAAGACGTCGCATCATCGCGGTCGTCGCGGCGAAAGGCGGCCTCGGCAAGACCACCGTCGCCACGAACCTCGCCGTCGGACTCGCCCGGCTGGCCCCGCACTCCGTCGTGCTCATCGATGCTGACGTGCAATTCGGAGACGTTGCAATGGCGCTTTCCCTGGAGCCGGCGCTGACCCTGCCCGATGTCGTCTTGGGGAACGCCGTCGACGATCTCATGGTGCTCAAGTCCTCGCTGACCGCACATTCGAGCGGCTTCTACACGGTGTGCGGTTCCGACCAGCCGGATGCCGGCGATCGCGTCACCGGCGATCAGCTCGGTCATCTCATCAATCAACTCGCTGACGTCTTTCAGTACATCATCATCGATACAGCGCCGGGGCTCGGCGATCATGCTCTCGCTGCCTTGGAGCTAGCCACCGATGCCGTCTTCCTCTGCGACATGACTGTACCCAGTGCCAGGGGGTTGCGCAAAGAGCTCGCCGTGCTCGATCGCATTGGCATCATGCCGCCCGCGCGTCACGTCGTGCTCAACCTCGCCGATCGGCGCAGTGGGCTGAGCGTTCGAGATGTCGAGGCGACCATCGGTGTGCCGGTCGACGTAGCAGTGCCCCGTTCCACCCTGGTCTCGGTGTCGACAAACCGGGGCGTACCGGTGTTGCAGGAGGGCGGACGAAGTCCCGTCGCCCGCGCCCTCGACAGGCTGGTCGCCCGGTTTGACGCCGGTGCCCCCAAGAAAACCTTTCAGCTGCACAAGAGGGTGGATATCTCATGAGACTCAATGAACGAATGGACGCCGCACTGCGCGACGGTCCGCTGGCCCGCGTTGACCGCACCGCACCGCTGCATCCGCTGCCAAGCGTGCCTGACGACGGCGTCGTACCGGCAGCCCGTACCGCCCCACCAGCGGCGGCGCCGCCGATCGTCGTCGATCCGCTTGCCGACATTAAGGAGCGGGCGGCCCAGGAACTGTTCGAGCGCATCGGGTTTCGCCTGAACGACTCAAGCCTGACCGAGGAACAGCTGCACAGCTACGCCAGAACCGAGCTGGGCAACATCGTCACCGACGAGCAGGTGCCACTCAATTCTGACGAACGGGCGCGCCTGATCAATGAGATCGGCGACGACGTGCTCGGCTATGGTCCGCTGGAATCGCTGCTCGACGACGACACCGTGACCGAGATCATGGTGAACGGCCACGAGCAGATTTGGGTGGAACGCTTCGGCCGGCTGTCCCGCAGCGATACCCACTTCACGAGCGAGGCCCAGCTTCGCCGGGTGATCGAGCGCATCGTGTCCAAGGTCGGTCGCCGCATCGACGAATCGTCTCCGCTCGTCGATGCCCGCCTGGCCGACGGTTCCCGGGTGAACGCCATCATCCCGCCGCTCGCTGTGGACGGCTCCTCCCTGACCATCCGCAAATTCGCCCGGGAACCGTTCACGGTGACCGACCTCATCCGCTTGGGAACGATGAGCATCGAAATGGCACAGGTGCTCGACGCCTGCGTCAAGGCACAACTGAACATCATCGTGTCGGGTGGAACGGGGACTGGTAAAACGACCCTGCTCAACGTACTGTCCGGGTTCATTCCGGAGCGAGAGCGCATCGTGACCATCGAGGATGCGGTCGAGCTGCAACTGCAGCAGGAACACGTCATCCGCCTCGAATCCCGCCCAGCCAACATCGAGGGCAAGGGCGAGGTCACCATTCGTGACCTTGTGCGCAACTCCCTGCGCATGCGGCCCGACCGCATCGTCATCGGTGAGTGCCGTGGTGGCGAGACCCTTGACATGCTTCAGGCCATGAACACCGGGCATGAGGGGTCGATTTCCACGGTGCACTCCAATTCGCCGCGCGATGCGATCGCGCGCATGGAGACACTCGTGCTGATGGCGGGCATGGACCTGCCGGTGCGGGCGATCCGCGAGCAGATCTCTTCCGCCATCGACGTGATCGTGCAGATCAGCCGCATGAAAGACGGCTCTCGGCGCATTACCCATGTCACCGAGGTGCAGACCATGGAGGGGGAGATCGTCACCCTTCAGGAGGTGTTCGTGTTCGATCACCACGCCGGGGTCGATCCTGCGGGAAACCTGCTCGGTCGCGCGATAGCCACTGGCGTTCGGCCACGTTTCGCCGATCGCTTCGCCGACCTCGGTATCGTTTTGGACCCGAGTGTGTTCCAGGCCGACCTGCTGACCCGCAGCGCGAAGGCACTGCGATGAGTACCGCGATCTTTGCGTTCGGTGTGCTGTGCGTTGTTGCCGCACTGCTCGTGGTCGTGCTTCTTGTCATTGCGCCGCCGATGCTTCGCGTGCCGCTGGATCGTCGCCGCGCTCCCGGCGCGGTAGAGGTGTCCGGGCTGACCCGGCTCACCGACCGCACCGTCGGAGCAATCGACCGAGTGATCCGGCGACGCAACGTGGTGCCGTTCACCGCAGCCGAGCTGGAGCAGGCTGGGATCCGAATGCAGCCATCCGCTTTTGTGCTCATGGTGATTTCCGCAGCGGCGGTGGCAGCCCTGCTCGGCCTGCTTCTCGGTGACGGCACCGTTTGGATGGTGCCCCTCATGATTTTGTTCGCGGCACTCGCCGTCGTCGGCGCCAAGGTCTGGCTCCGGTTGCGCACAGGGCACCGCCGCGCCAAATTCGCCGATCAGCTTGACGAATCACTCGGGCTGCTGGCCGGCGGACTGCGCGCCGGGCACAGCCTGATGCGGGCAGTGGATGCCGTCAGCCACGAAACCGAACAGCCCACGTCCGATGAATTTGCGCGCATCGTGAACGAAACACGCATCGGCCGTGACCTGAGCGACTCGCTCGAGAGTACGGCAGTGCGCATGCGCAGTGAGGATTTTCAGTGGGTCGCCCAGGCCATCTCGATTAACCGCGAGGCTGGTGGCAACCTCTCAGAGGTGCTCGACCAGGTGGGTCACACCATTCGGGAACGCAATCAGGTTCGGCGTCAGGTCAAATCCCTCGCCGCTGAGGGAAAGCTCTCGGCTTGGGTGCTCGTGCTCCTGCCGATCGGAGTGTTCGCGTTCCTGCTCATCAGCCAGCCCAATTATTTCAACGGGTTCCTCGGCAACATCATCGGAATCATCGCGATCATCGTGGCCGCCGTTCTGCTCATTGTCGGTTCGCTCTGGATGATGGCCGTCGTCAAAGTGAAATTCTAAGGAGAAGCGGATGCCCCCGATACTCACCTTTTTCGCCGCCCTTGCTGTGGCCGGCGGCCTCGCCGCTGTCGTAGCCATTCTGGTCGGAGCCCGCCGAACCGACCCGGTCGCCGACGCGGTCATTGTGCTGCCCGGATTGGGTCGGCCGGGCCTGCTGCCTCATCGCTCGGGACTGCTCGCGGCCAGTCGTGAGTTGGCACCAAAGGGGTACGTGGGCTTTCTTGACCACCGCCTCGCCCTGGCCGGCCGCCCCGCCGCCTGGACCATCGATAAGATCTTCATCGCCAAACCAGCCCTGGCCGGAGCCGGCCTGCTGCTCGCGGTGCTGTGGATCACCAACGACCCCGTTCCGCTGCGCATCCTGGTCGGAAGCCTGCTCGTGGTGATCTGCTTCTTCGTGCCCGACCTGCTGCTGTACAGCCGTGGTCAGGAACGCCAGGCAGCCATGCAGAACGCGCTCGCCGACACGCTTGACCAGATGACCATTTCGGTCGAGGCCGGCCTCGGCTTTGAGGCGGCGATGAGCAAGGCCGGAACCAATGGGTCCGGGCCGCTGGCTGAGGAGCTCATCCGCACTCTGCAGGACATGAGCATCGGCCGCAGCCGCAAGGATGCCTACCTCGCGCTCGCCGATCGCACCGATTCCGCCGATCTGCGCCGCTTCACACGGTCGGTCATCCAGGCCGACACCTACGGCATCGCAATCGCCGACGTCCTACGGGTGCAGGCAGGGGAGATGCGTCTGCGCCGCCGTCAGCGTGCGGAGGAGCAGGCGATGAAGGTGCCGGTCAAGGTCATCTTCCCGCTCGTGTTCTGCATCCTGCCGGTGCTGTTCATCGTGCTGCTGACGCCCGCGGTGATCAACATCATGAAGGTCTTCTCGCTCTGAGCCCGGGGAGATCGTGACCAGGCGTGGACAGAACCGCCTCCGCTGCAGCAGGGGAGGCGGTTCTGTGTGGGTGGGCCCTGGATCAGGCGAGGTTGCAGGTCACCTTACTGTTGCCGGGGTTGACCGTGGCGAGATAAGTTGCCGCCGGTGCCGTCCAGTTGGTGAAGTGCCGAGCGGCCACGACGATTGTGAAGCCGACGCCACGTAGCCGTCGTCGGTGAACAGCGCAAAAGTCATTACGGCGCTCAGCCCGAGAACGGCGCCAGCCGTGAGAACGGCTTGGGCACGTACCGGGGACTTCTTGGGTAGAAAACTACGGTGCTAATCACGGGTTGGGTTGCGCCTCACCTTGCGGGAGACACGCAGAACCGAAGCCATCTGGCTTCGGTCCCTTCAATTGGGAGGGGTCGACGGGAATCGAACCCGCGTCATAAGTTTGGAAAACTCAGGCTCTACCATTGAGCTACGACCCCACGCCCAACATTCGGGCACTGGAATAGCGTAGTACAAGAAACCGGGCACCGGATGCCAGTGCGGGCGTATCCGCTCGAATGCCGTGCATTAGACTGACTGAGGTCAATCCGGCTGTCGCAAGCTTCTGCCTGCGCCGACAGATTGATTCCCCAACAAAAGTAGTACCAGCGGATCGAACGATCCGGGGCGTAGCTCAGCTTGGTAGAGCGCTCGTTTTGGGGGCGAGAAGTCGCAGGTTCAACTCCTGTCGCCCCGACATTACCCGCAGCACACCGTTTCAATACACAGGAGAGTCTCGAGTGAAGTCCACGGTCGAAAAACTGAGCCCCACGCGCGCCAAGCTCACCATCACGGTGAGCCCCGACGAGCTGAAGCCAGCCATCACCCACGCCTACGGCCACATTGCCGAAGACATCAACATCCCCGGTTTTCGTAAGGGAAAGATCCCGCCCGCGATCATCGACCAGCGCGTCGGCAAGGCTGCCGTTCTGGAACACGCCGTCAACGAGGGCCTCGACGGTTTCTACCGCGCCGCCGTCGAAGAGAACAAGCTGCGCCCGCTGGGTCGCCCCGAAGCCGACATCGTCGAATGGCCGAGCAACACCGACTTCTCCGGTGATCTGCTTCTCGCCATCGAGGTTGACGTGCGCCCCGAGATCGACCTGCCCGACTACGCCGGCCTCAAGCTCACCGTCGATGCTGTCTCGGTCTCCGACGAAGAAGTCGCGGAAGAACTCGACAAGCTGCGCAGCCGTTTCGGCACGCTTATCACCGTTGACCGCCCCGCCAAGACCGGCGACTTCGCCCAGATCGACCTGAACGCCGCGATCGACGGCGACGAGGTTGACACCGCCAGCGGAATTTCCTACGAGGTCGGCTCCGGCGACCTCATCGACGGCATCGACGAGGCGCTCGATTCGCTCAGCGCCGGCGAGACCACCACCTTCAACTCCGACCTCATGGGCGGAGACCACGAGGGTGAGACGGCCGAGATCACGATTACGGTCATCGCTGTCAAGGAGCGCGAACTGCCAGAGGCCAACGACGACTTCGCTCAGATCTCGAGCGAGTTCGACACGATCGCCGAGTTGACCGAGAGCCTCAAGGTTCAGGTCGAGAATTCCAAGGCCTTCGGCCAGGGCAGCCAGGCCCGCGAGCGTCTCATTGAGACGCTGCTTGGTTCGGTCGACGTTCCGATCCCCGCCGCGATCATCCTCGACGAGGTGAACCGTCACCTCGAGGGCGAAAGCCGACTCGAAGACGACACCCACCGCGCCGAGGTCACCGAGGCTAGCGAGAAGACGTTCCGTCAGCAGATTCTGCTCGACACGATCGCCGAAGCGGAGCAGGTCAAGGTCAGCCAGGACGAGCTGACCCAGTACCTCATCCAGGGCGCCAGCCAGTACGGCATGGACCCGAGCGAGTTCGTACAGACGCTCAACACCAACGGTCAGATTCCGTCGATGGTCGCCGAGGTTGCCCGTAACAAGGCCCTCGCCATCGCCCTGGGCAAGGCCGAGGTCGTTGACTCCAACGGCAAGCCGGTCGACCTGAGCGAATTCACCGGCCCGGTCGCTGATGATTCCGCCGACGACGCCGCTGTCGAAGCGGATGCCGCCACCAGCGACGACGACGCCCCCGTCGTCGAAGCCGACGCCGAGGTTGAAGAGAAGCCCAAGAAGAAGAAGGCCGCTGCCAAGAAGTAGCGGTTGTTTGCGTGAAAGGGCCGGCTGGAATCTTCCCAGTCGGCCTTTTGCATGCTGAGGGAGCCGTGTGCGCGGCCCGGTAATCTGCCGAGGGCGAACAGAGCCGTTTTCGCTCGCGCGCTCCGATAGATTCATTGAGAAGCGACAACTGAAACGGAGCACGACATGGCCGACCCGACACCCACCAACGGTGTATTTGACCGACTGCTGAAGGACCGCATCATCTGGCTCGGCTCAGAGGTCCGTGACGAAAATGCCAACGAGATCTGCGCCAAGATCCTGTTGCTGGCAGCCGAAGACTCGAAGCGAGACATCTACCTCTACATCAACTCACCCGGTGGTTCGATCACCGCCGGAATGGCAATCTACGACACGATGCAGTTCGTACCCAACGATATTGTCACCGTCGGTATCGGCATGGCCGCCTCGATGGGGCAGTTCCTGCTGACCAGTGGAACCAAGGGCAAGCGGTACATCACCCCGAACGCCCGGGTGCTGCTGCACCAGCCGTCCGGAGGATTCGGCGGCACGGCTGCCGACATCCAGACCCAGGCGCGCCTCATTCTCGACATGAAGCAGCGACTGTCGGAGATCACGGCCGCGCAGACCGGCAAGACGCCAGAGCAGATCAACGCCGACGGTGACCGCGACAACTGGTTCAGCGCTCAGGAAGCCCTCGAATATGGTTTCGTCGATCACCTCCGCGCATCCGCTTCGGATGTCATCGGCGGCGGCGGCACTGACCCCGACGCGGCAGTCACCAAGTAGTCCACCGAAACTGAACAGGAAGAAATCATGACTATCCCCACATTCGGTGGAACGGCCTACAGCTCGATGGGCGGCTCGACCAAGAACGCTCCTGAATCTCGCTACATTCTCCCCACCTTCGAAGAGCGCACCGCCTACGGCTACAAGCGCCAGGACCCTTACGCCAAGCTGTTCGAAGACCGCATCATCTTTCTCGGTGTGCAGGTCGACGACGCCTCGGCCGATGACGTCATGGCCCAGCTCCTCGTGCTCGAGAGTCAGGACCCCGACCGCGACATCACCATGTACATCAACTCGCCCGGCGGTTCGTTCACCGCTATGACGGCGATCTACGACACCATGCAGTACATTCGTCCGCACGTGATGACCGTGTGCCTCGGCCAGGCGGCATCCGCTGCCGCAGTGCTGCTTGCCGGTGGTACAGCGGGCAAGCGTCTCGCCCTGCCGAACGCGCGCATCCTCATTCACCAGCCCTCGGTTGGTGGCCAGGGCGGCGGCCAGGCCTCGGACATCGAGATTCAGGCAGCCGAGATTCTGCGCATGCGCGTTTGGCTTGAAGAGACCCTCGCTCACCACTCCAACCGGAGCGTGGAGCAAGTCAACAAGGACATTGACCGCGACAAGATCATGAGCGCGGCCGAGGCCCTCGAATACGGCCTGATCGACCAGGTTCTGACCAGCCGCAAAAACCTTCCGATGCTGGTCAAATAGCCTGTGACCTGAACCGGTACGACCGGCGCGTCGCCTGCGGGCGGCGCGCCGTTTCGGTTTATGGCGTGCTGCACGTAACTGTCACACGCACAGGCTAGGCTCAATTGCAGCGAGACCAATGGAGGAGGCTGACATGGCCCGAATCGGTGAAAGTGCCGACCTGCTCAAATGTTCCTTCTGCGGAAAGAGCCAGAAGCAGGTGCAACAGCTCATCGCCGGCCCCGGCGTGTACATCTGCGACGAATGCGTCGAGCTGTGCAACGAAATCATCGAAGAGCGACTGGCTGAAGCCGGCTCTGAAGCCATCGCCGGCGAGTTCGACCTCCCCAAGCCCAAAGAAATCTTCGGCTTCCTCGAGGAATACGTCATCGGGCAAGAACCCGCCAAGCGTGCCCTCGCCGTCGCCGTGTACAACCACTACAAGCGCGTGCGGTCACGAGCCACGCTCACCGCCGCTGAGGCCATTCACGACGACGTTGAGATCGCCAAGTCCAACATCCTGCTGATCGGCCCCACCGGCTGCGGCAAAACCTATCTCGCCCAGACTCTGGCCAAGCGCCTCAACGTCCCCTTCGCCGTAGCGGATGCGACGGCCCTCACCGAAGCCGGCTACGTCGGTGAAGACGTCGAGAACATTCTGCTGAAGCTCATTCAGGCCGCCGACTACGACGTCAAGCGGGCCGAGACCGGCATCATCTACATCGACGAGATCGACAAGATCGCGCGCAAGGCCGAGAACCCGTCCATCACCCGCGACGTGTCGGGCGAGGGCGTGCAGCAGGCGCTGCTGAAGATTCTCGAGGGCACCATCGCGTCGGTCCCCCCGCAGGGCGGGCGCAAGCATCCGCATCAAGAGTTCATTCAAATCGACACCACGAACGTGCTGTTCATCGTGGCCGGTGCGTTCGCCGGGCTCGAAGACATCATCTCGTCCCGCGCCGGCAAGAAGGGCATCGGCTTCGGGGCACCCCTGCACATCAAGGGCGACGACATCAACCTGTTCAGCGAAGTGCTGCCCGAAGACCTGCACAAATTCGGGCTGATCCCCGAGTTCATCGGCCGACTTCCCGTCGTCACGACCGTCACCCAGCTCGACCAGGTGGCCCTCATGCAGATTCTGACCGTTCCCAAGAACGCCCTGGTGCGTCAGTACCAGCGCATGTTCGAACTCGACGGGGTGGAGCTCGAGTTCGAGCAGCCGGCCCTCGAGGCCATCGCCGACCTCGCCGTGCTGCGCAAGACCGGTGCCCGTGGGCTGCGAGCCATCCTCGAAGAGGTACTCGGCCCGGTCATGTTCGAGGTGCCGTCCAGCACCGACGTGGAGCGGGTCATCATCACCCGCGACACCGTGCTGAACAACGCTCCGGCGGAGATGGTGCTGCACAAGACCCGCCAGGTCAAGTCCGCCTAGCAGCGTACGCGTTCAGGTGCGTCAACCTCCGGGTTGAGCGAGGCCGGCACTGTCCTGCCGCCGCGGTGGGCAGGGCATAGTGCATTCGGTGTGTGTGCCGTAGTCTGCGGGGGTGCTCAGTCGACATGTGAGGTGTTGCGGCGTATCTGGCTGACCTCGAATCGGGTACGCACGACGATGCCGGCCGTGGTGCGTTCGATACTGAGCGCGGCAAGAGTTGCGGCGAGGGCCAGCAGCGCTCCGGCTGCCTCAAGACTCTCCTCAACGCCCAGCAGGACGTGGTATTCGAGGCTCGCACGAGCGAGGTCATCCTGGCGCCCGCCAACGATGTACCCGCTGAGTGCTTCGATTCCGACCGCGCCGAGCAGGTAGATCGTGCCCGCGACGATGAGCCGCCGCCGAAGACGGCGGTCAAGTCGTCGAGCAATCCACAACACCACCAAGCCAGCGGCAATGGCGAGCGGCACCCCGAGGGTGAGCCACGCGAACGTGAACGACGAACCGAGATTGAACCGGGCCAGCTTCTCATGCAGCTGGGCGATCTCATCGGCAGACATCTCAAGTGCGACAGCGCCGAGGAGGAAGTACGGCAGCGCGGCCCTGCCCTCGTGTCGTGCGGTGAATCCGACGACGCCGAGGGCGACGCCGACGCCCGCCAGGAGAAGGCCGGAAATCCAGGCCCACAGGTTGGCTTCACCATCGGCGTAGAGCAGAATCGCCGTTCCGCTCAGAAGAGCCCAGCCCGGTGCGGAGCTGTCGATGTTCTCGCGGATGAAATGCAGCACCAGTCCGGCCAGCAGTATCCCGGCCAAAACGATGGCGGCGATCCACAAGAAGCGCCGCCGGCCCGCGCCCTGGCGTGACGGTTCCGGAGTGTCCATGGTCATGGAGCTTACGGCCAGACCGAGCCGGGCACATCCTCAATCCTGAGGGTGCAGGGTTCACCTGCAGGCCCTAGTTGAGGCCGCGGCGGTCGAGCAGCGGCTGCAGCTCGGCATCGCGGCCGCGCCAGTGCCGGTAGGCCTCCAGCGGGTCCTTGGTGCCGCCGACTCCGAGCAGTCGGTCCCGAAAACGATCACCATTGGCACGAGTGAGGCCGCCGTTCTCCTTGAACCATTCCACGGTGTCGGCGTCGAGGACTTCACTCCAGATGTAGGAGTAGTACCCGGCGTCGTACCCGCCCGAGAAGGTGTGGGCGAAGTAGGTGCTGGCGTAGCGGGTGGGAACTGCGGGGTTGTCGAGACCGACGGAAGCGAGGGCATCCGCTTCGAACCTGGCAACGTCAGTGACGGTCGTGTCGGCATCGATCCGGTGCCAGGCCTGGTCGAGCAGCGCTGCGGCCAGGTATTCACTGGTGAGGAAGCCCTCATTGAAAGCCGACGACGCCTGGATGCGGTCAACGAGCTGCTGCGGCATCGCCTCACCGGTCTGGTAGTGGCGAGCGTAGTTGGCCAGCACCTCGGGCCAGAGCATCCACATTTCGTTGACCTGGCTGGGAAACTCGACGAAGTCGCGGTACACATTGGTGCCGGAGAACTTGGGGTAGGTGGCCCGGGCGAGCAGGCCGTGCAGGGCATGGCCGAATTCGTGGAATAGGGTCGTGACCTGGTCGTAGGTGAGCAGGGTCGGCTGCCCGGCGGCAGGCTTGGAAACATTGAGGTTGTTACAGACCACGGTCGTCTCGGTGCCGAGCAGGGTGGACTGCGCGACCAGGGCGTTCATCCAGGCCCCGCCACGCTTGGAATCGCGGGTGTAGAAATCGCCGATGTACAGCCCGAGGGCCGAGCCATCTTCGGTCGTGACCTCGAACACCCGCGATTCGGGGTGCCAGCCGACCAGATCGGGCCGAGCGGTGAAGGTGAGGCCATAGAGCTGGTGGGCCGCGTAGAAGACCCCGTTGGCCAGCACGCTCTCGAGCTCGAAATAGGGACGCATGGCGGCAGTGTCGACGTCGTACTTGGCCCGGCGTACCTTCTCGGTGTAGAACGCCCAATCCCAGGCGGCCAGCTCGAAACCGCCGCCCTCGGCGTCGATCACGGCTTGCAGGTCGGCCTGCTCCACGCTGGCATTGCGGGCAGCGGCCGGCGCGAGACGCCCGAGCAGATCCCAGACCGCGCCGGGAGTCTTGGCGGTCTCATCGGCGGTCACGTAGGCGGCGTGGCTGTCGAACCCGAGCAGGCGGGCGCGCTGGGCCCGCAGGTGGGTGATCTCGATCACGAGCGGCCGGTTGTCGCTCGCAGTTCCCGCATCATCTGAGCGGATGCCGCGGGCCCGGCTCGCTGCCAGCAGCCGTTCGCGCACCCCGCGGTTGGTGAGGCTCGCCAGGTAGGGGTGCGAGGTGGGCAGCACGAGGCTGATCAGGTACTTACCGTCGAGCTGGCGTTCCCGCGCAGCCTCCGCGGCGGCCGAGATCTCGCCATCGCTGAGCCCGTCGAGCTCGGCCAGGTCGGCAATGACGAGGGCGAGCTCGTTGGTGTCGGCCAGCAGGTTCTTTTCAAACCGGGTGGTGAGGGTCGACAGCCGCGAGTTGAGATCACGCAGAGACTGCTTATCGTCGTCGCTCAGGCCGGCCCCGGCCAGTGTGAACTCGGTGAAGTACCGGTCGAGCAGGTAGAGCGACTCGGCATCGAGTTCGAGATCGGAGCGCTGGGCATGCAGAGCGGCGATGCGGGCATACAGGGCGGGGTCGAGCCTCATGGCATCGGCGTGGGCGGCCAGCAGCGGCGCAAGTTCTTCTTCGAGGTCGTTGGTGAAGTCGCTGGAGTCGGAGGAGCTCTTGTTGAAGAAGACCTCGGCCACCCGCGACAGCGTCTGCCCGCTGCGCTCGAGCGCGACAAGCGTGTTTTCGGAGGTGGGGGCATCCGCTGTGTGGGTGATTGCCCCGACCTCCGCGAGCTGCTCGGTCATGCCCTGCAGAAAAGCCGGGCGGTAGTGCTCGTCACTGATCGACGCGAACGGCGGCAGCTGGTAGGGCAGAGTACTGCGGGCGAAAAAGGGATTGTTCACGGTGGAAGCCATGCCTCCACCCTAGCCAAACCCGCCGGCCCGGCCCGGTCACCGGCTGCGCGTAGGATCTCACCATGACCCACCTGACCGGCAGTTCAGAGTCCGCTCCACGTGACGAATACACCCACGGGCACCATGAGAGCGTGCTGCGCTCGCATACCTGGCGCACGGTCGCGAACTCGGCGGCCTACCTCATTCCAGAATTGCAGGCCGGGAGCGTGCTGCTCGATGTGGGCTGCGGCCCCGGCACGATCACGGTCGATCTGGCTTATCGGCTCGCTCCGGGCCGCGTGGTCGGCATCGACGCGTCGAGCGATATCGTCGCGCGCGCGACCGGCCTGGCCGCCGATGAGGGGGTACACAACGCGAGTTTCCAGGTCGGGGACGTCTACGTACTCGCCTGGCCCGATGCGACGTTCGATATCGTGCACGCCCACCAGGTGCTGCAGCACCTGGCCGACCCGGTCGCGGCGATGGCCGAGATTCGCCGGGTGCTCAAGCCGGGCGGCGTGTTCGCCGCCCGCGACGTCGACTACGGCGGAGTCATGATCGCACCGAACATCGACGGCCTGGTCGACTGGATGCGGGTCTACCGCGAGGTGCACTCCTGGAACGGCGGTGACCCCGATGCCGGTAGGTCGCTGAAGGCCTGGGCCCGGCGGGCCGGATTCACCGCGGTGACCAGCAGCGCATCCATCTGGTGCTTCGCGTCGGATGCGGAGCGCGAGTGGTGGGGCGAATCGTGGGCGGTGCGAGTGACCGAATCAAGTTTTGCAGCGCACGCTATCGAGTCGGGGGTGGTGGACCTCGCCGATCTCAAACGGATGGCCGTGGGCTGGCGCGAGTGGGTACGCGACCCCAACGGCTGGTTCGGCATGCCGCACGGCGAGATTCTGGCCCGAGCCTGACGCGAGGCCGCGAATCAGGGGAGGCGGGGCCACTCGGCGCGCACCGCACTCAGCGCGTCGTCGAGACTGACCCCGCGCCGCTGCAGGGCGTGCACGAAGCGTCGAGCGCTGGCCCGGGATTCGTCGTCGAGGCCCTGATCGGCGCGAACCCGGGTGCCGCTGCCACGGCTGGTTGAGATAAGCCCGGCCGCTTCCAGCGCCGCGTAAGCGCGCGCGATGGTGCCGGTCGCCACGCGCAGATCGGCCGCGAGCTGGCGCACCGACGGCAGGCGCTGGTCGGCCGCAAGTGTTCCGGCCCGGATCTGATCCGCCAGCTGCGTGCGAATCTGTTCGAACGGAGGTGTGGGGTGCTCGTCGTCGAGGGTGATCATGCGCGGGCGGTCATGACTCGCGAGCGGATGCCGCATCCACTGCCGGGGTGCCGACGGCGGCAACCCGGCCGAGTGGCTGCCTGGTCGCATCAAGAATAGACAGGATGACCAGAACCCCGCCGAGCAGAGCGACCACCAGCCCGGCGATGACCTCGGTGAGGCCGATGGCGGCGGCCGGCTGCACGGAGGAGAGAGCAACCCCGCCCGGGGCGAAGACGGTCGCGGCGTTGCTGGTGGTCCAGCCGGCGAACAGCAGAACGCCCCCGAAGTACAGAAACAGCGCTCCGGAACTGAGCTGCATGACCACCCGCGTGGCCAGAATGCGCACGGCACGATCGAGGTCGCTGAATTGTTCGGAGCGTGCGGCCGAGGCGATGCGGCCGAGCGCGAACAGAGTCGCTGCGGCGAGCAGCACAGTCAGGCCGATCAGCGGCAGACCGTAGTACCAGCCCGGGTACGGGCCCGCGGTGCTGGACCCGATAGTGATCGAACGAAAGGCGCCGTCCGGCTGTGGGCTGGAGGCCAGGCCGGCGATGATCGCGAAGGCGACCACGGTGGCTGCGGCAGTCAGCGGCAGCAGGAAGCCCCAGGCCGGGCCGTAGCTCCACACGCGTCGCGGCATCAGGTCGGCCGAGCGGCGGCTGGCGCGGTCGGTGACGATCCTGGTGGGGCAGAGCGCGAAGACCAGCAGTCCGAGTGTCGCGGCGAGGCCGGGTGCAATCATCAGCGGCAGGCCGTACCAGCCGCGGTGGGCCTGGTTGACCAGGTCGAGCGCCCAGAGCACCACGCCGCCGGCCGCGAGGGCGCTGATGTTGCGCACTATGATCGAGCGGGCGAACCGGCGCGCTCTGACCGTGCCAATGTCGTCAACCGTCACGACCAGGCCAGCCAGGCGCTTGCGGCTGCCCACCCGAACAACCCCGACAACGATGAAGACGAGGACGAAGTAAAGGAGAAAGAGCACGCTGGCCACCTTTCGTGTATCACTAGGATAATACACAGACGGTAGCATGTGTATCACCGAGAGGCTACACGGGCGAAGCTAGATCCATTCCTCGTCGTCGTCATCGACGGTGGTCGACGGCTGCGTGATGGTGGCGCTGTCGTCCACCGGGTTGTAGCGGATGATGGTGCCATCGTCGAGCTCGATCACCGGCTTGGACTCCAGCCAGGTCAGCGTCCAACGCCAGGTGCTGGTGTCGACGGCGAGAGCTGTGGAGTCTTCCTCGACGGCGCGCACGGCGATTTCGACAACGTGCGGAAGACCGGTCGGCAGGGTGCCGCCGAGGGTCCACCGGGTACCCAGTTGCATGGTCTAGACGTCGATTTCGTAGGTGACCCAGTCGGTACGCGTGCCAAGCTGGTCATAGAGCACCTGCGCGGTCGCGTTGTCGGCCGCGGTCAGCAGCTGAACCTGGGCGAGTTTGTGCTGTCGGGCGTAGTCCTTGGTGAACTCCATCAACTGGGTGCCGACGCCTTGGCCGCGAGCGTCCTCGGCGACGTAGAGGTCGTCCAGGAACAGTGCGAGGTCACCGCTGAGCGTGCGCGGCACGCTGCGGTAGTGCGCGAAGCCCACGAAGTCACCGTCGTCGTTGACCGCGACGGCGCCGTCGAGCTCGTTGTTCGCGTCGATGATCCAGCTCCAGACCTGCAGGGCTTTCTGATCGGTTAGTTCGATCTCGTAGAACGCGCTGTAGCCCTCGAACAGGCCCAGCCAGGCGAAAAAGTCTTTATCGCCCAGCGGGCGCACGGTTACGGACATCTGGTCTCCTAGCTTTCCAACACGGTGGCGAACACGATATCGGTCACAGCGAGTTCGCTGCCGTCGACAAAGGTTAGTTCTTGAATCCGACCGACCGCTTTGAGATCAGCGGCGGCCAGGGTGAGCAGTGCGATCTCGGCGGGTGCACCGCATATTACTGCGGAATCCACCTCGGACTTCTGCGACGCTTTCGCATCAGTCTTGGCACGACGGATACCGGTCAGCGCCCGGCTGGCCAAATCAAGCAGGGCGATGTTGCCGGTGGCGACCTCGTCGCTGCCGAGCAGGTCGGCCGCGATCGGCCACGGAGCGGTGTGCACCGAGCCCGCGTTCGACCACGACCACGCCTCTTCGGTCGCGAACGGAACAAACGGTGCGAACAGGCGCAGCAGGGTGGCCAGCGCGGTGCGCAGCGCGGCAACAGCGGATGCCTGCGCCGGGCCGGGCTCGCCGTAGGCGCGTTCCTTCACCAGTTCGAGGTAGTCGTCGCAGAAGGTCCAGAAGAAGCTTTCCGTGGTTTCCAGGGCGCGCGCGTGGTCGTAGTTCTCGAACGCGGTCGTGGCCTGGGCGACTACGGCGGTGAGACCGGCGAGCATGCTCTGGTCGACCGGCTCGGTGATCGGGGCATCGATGCTGCCGGCAGACATGAAGACGAACTTGCTCGCGTTGAGAATCTTGATGGCCAGGCGTCGGCCGATCTTGATCTGCGTCGGGTTCTGCGGGTCGAAGGCCGCGTCGGTGCCTAGGCGAGAGGATGCGGCCCAATAGCGCACCGCGTCGGAGCCGTGCTTTTCGAGCATGTCGGCCGGGGTGACCACGTTGCCCTTCGACTTCGACATCTTCTTGCGGTCGGGGTCCACGATGAAGCCGCTGAGCGCGACGTGCTGCCATGGGGACGTGCCGTGCTGCTGCTCGGCGCGCAGCAGGGTGGAGAACAACCAGGTGCGAATGATGTCCTGGCCCTGCGGGCGAAGCGAGTACGGGAAGACCAGCTTGAACAGCTCCGGGTCGCGTTCCCAGCCGCCGGCGAGCTGCGGGGTGAGCGAGGAGGTGGCCCAGGTGTCCATGACGTCGACCTCACCGACGAAGCCGCCGGCCTGGCCGCGCTGGCTTTCGGTGTAGCCGGGTGCGGCATCCGATGACGGGTCCACCGGCAGCAGGTCGCGGGTGGCGACGATCGGCTGGTCGAAGACGGGGTTGGCGTCGGCGTCGAGCGGGTACCAGACCGGCAGCGGCACGCCGAAGAAACGCTGGCGGGAGACGAGCCAGTCGCCGGTGAGACCGTTGACCCAGTTCTCGTAGCGCACCTTCATGAATTCGGGGTGCCAGGCCAGCTCGGTGCCGTGCTCGAGCAGGCGCGAGCGCAGCTTCTCGTCGCGAGCACCGTTGCGGATATACCACTGCCGGGTGGAAACGATTTCGAGCGGCTTGTCGCCCTTTTCGAAGAACTTCACCGCGTGCACGATCGGTTTCGGGTCACCGATCAGGTCGCCGCTGGCTTTCAACAGCTCGACCACGGCGGCCTTCGCGCCGAACACGGTCTTGCCAGCGAGTTGCGCATACGCTGCACGCCCGGCTTCGGAGGTGATCGCCTCTGGCACGTCGGCAATGATTCGGCCGTCGAAGCCCATGATCGCACGATTGGGCAGGTCGAGCTCGCGCCACCAGACCACGTCGGTCACATCGCCGAAGGTGCAGATCATGGCGATGCCTGACCCCTTGTCCTTCTGGGCGAGGTGGTGGGCGAGTACCGGAACCTCGACACCGAACACGGGGGTCGTCACCGTGGTGCCGAACAGGTGCTTGTAGCGTTCGTCATCCGGATGCGCCACCAGGGCCACGCAGGCCGGCATCAGTTCGGGACGGGTCGTCTCGATCTCGATCGTCGTTCCGTCGGGCTTTGCGAACGACACCCGGTGGTATGCGGCCGGCATGTCTTTGTCTTCGAGTTCGGCCTGGGCCACCGCGGTGCGAAAGGTGACGTCCCAGAGGGTGGGCGCCATGGCCTGGTAGGCCTCGCCTCGTTCGACGTTGCCGAGAAAGGCGAGCTGTGAGGTGAACAGGGCTTCCGGGCCGATGGTGCGGTAGGTCTGGGTCCAGTCGACACTCAGACCGAGGGTGCGCCAGAGGGCTTCGAACTGCTTCTCATCTTCTTTGGTGAGGGTTTCGCACAGCTCGATGAAGTTGCGGCGGCTGATGGGCAGCTGATCGGCAGCCTTGGTGCTCTTGCCGTCGCCACCCTCGAACGGCGGCACGAAGTTCTCGGTGTAGCCAAGCGATGGGTCGCAGCGCACGCCGTAGTAGTTCTGCACGCGCCTCTCGGTGGGCAGGCCGTTGTCGTCCCAGCCCATCGGGTAGAAGACGTTCTTGCCGCGCATCCGCTGAAACCGGGCGACGACGTCGGTGTGGGTGTAGGAGAACACGTGCCCGATGTGCAGCGAACCGGAGGCGGTCGGCGGGGGAGTGTCGATCGAGTAGATCGTTTCGCGGGTGGCGTTCTCCCGGGCGAAGCGGTAGGTTCCATCGGTGTCCCAGCGGGATTCCCACTTGGCTTCGAGCCCTTCGAGGGCGGGCTTTTCGGGAACGTTGGATGCGGGGGCGCGATCGGTGGTGGTCATACTTCTCCGGTTCGGTATTCGGCACCGTGTCGATGGTGAGGTGCCTCGTGTGCCCATCTAATCTACCTGATCGGTTCTTTTTCCCCGAACGGGGGCTTCCGGTACGGCTTGTCGGCGTGGGATCAGGCCGACAAACGGGGCACGGCGGCGAGCAGCTGTGCTGAATACGGATGCTGCGGCTCGGCAAACACGCGCAGCGCTGGACCGAGCTCCACGATGCGGCCCGCACGCATGACCGCGATCTGATCGCTGACGTGCGCCACGACACCGAGGTCGTGTGAGATGAAGACGAGGCTGAGCCCGCGTTCCCGCTGGACGTCGTCGAGCAGGTCGAGCACCTGGGCCTGCACGGTCACGTCGAGCGAGGAGACCGGTTCGTCGCAGATGAGAATCTGGGGCTTCCCGGCCAGGGCACGGGCGATACCGACCCGCTGCCGCTGCCCGCCGGAGAGCTCGAGCGGACGTCGGAGCAGCACCGTGGCGGCGAGGCCGACCTCGTCGAGCAGGGTCGCGAGCCGCGCCGTCGTCTGCGGCGTGCGGCGCTGTCGGCCAAGGCTCAGGGCGTCACTGAGGATCTCGGCGACGCTCCAGCGCGGATCGAAAGAGCCGAGGGCATCCTGATAGATCGCCCCAACGCCGGGGCGCAGAGCACGCCGCGTCTTCTCGCGGGCCGTGCTCCAGGGCTGGCCGAACACCCGAACCTCGCCGTGCTCCGGCGTGAGGAGCGCGAGCAGAAGTCGCGCCGTCGTGGTCTTGCCGGAGCCGGATTCGCCCACAATTCCGAGGGTGCTGCCGCGGGGCAGGGCGAACGAGACCGTATCCACGGCGAGCTGCCGGGTACCGTCGGGGTGTCGAAAACTCTTGGACAGGCCGATGGCTTCGAGCACGATGGTGTTGTCGGCGGGAGTCTTTCGAACAGAGTCGATCGCGGTATCGGGAATGTTCGGGGTGTCGGCCTCGCTCAGCCTCGTGCCGCGCGGCTTGTCGGCGGGGATCGCGGCGACCATGCGCCGGGTCTGTTCCTGCTCGGGCCACCCCAAAACCCGCTCGGTACGGCCGGTCTCCACCAGCACGCCATCGTGCAGGACTGCCACCCGGTGCGCGATGCGGCTGACCACAGCGAGGTCATGACTGATCAGCAGCACGGCGGTACCGGCACCGGTGATCTGCTCGAGCAGCGCCAGGATCTGGGCCTGAACGGTCACATCGAGGGCCGTCGTCGGTTCGTCGGCAATGAGCAGCGGCGGGCTCAGCGCTATCGCCGCGGCAATCAGGGCGCGTTGGCGTTCCCCGCCGGAAAGCTGCCCGGAGAGCTTCTGCACCTGCAACTCGGGGTCTGGCAGACCGACGGCGTCGAGCAACTCGAGCACCCGCTCTGCCCGCGCGGAGGCGCCGAGACCGGTGTGCAGACGGAGGGAGTCGGCGATCTCCCGGCCGATCGGTCGCAGCGGGTCGAGCGAGACCAGGGCATCCTGCAGCACCAGTCCGACGTCCTTGCCGCGGCGGGCCTGCCAGGCAGGCTCGGTCAGGCCGAGCACGCTGTGGCCGCCGAGCTCGAGCCGGTCGGCGCTGACCCGGGCGTTCGCACCGGCCAGACCGAGCAGGCTGCGGGCGGTCACGCTCTTTCCCGAGCCGGATTCGCCGACGATGGCGAGGCACTCGCCCGGCGCGATATCGAAGGATACGCCCCGGACAACCGGTGCGGCTGCGCCGAATCCCACCCGCAGATTACGTACGGACAACGCGGCAGCGCGCTCACTCCGAGATGTGTCGCCGTTCCGGCGTGCCGCGCTCGTGTCTGCCTCGCTCATGCGTGCCTCATTCGACGGTCGATGCTGCGGCCGAGCACAGTGGCGGTGACGGCGGTCAGCACGATGAACAGACCGGGAAAGAAGCTCATCCACCAGGCCGACGTGATGTAGGTGCGTCCGGCCGAGAGCATGGCGCCCCATTCCGCGGTCGGCGGTTCGGCTCCGAGCCCGAGGTAGCTGAGAGTGGCAGCCCAGACGATGGCCTGGCCGATGCCGAGGGTCGCGAGCACGAACAGGGGAGCAAGGGTGTTCGGCAGGATGTGGCGCAGCAGAATCTGCCAGCGGGTGCGTCCGAGCACGGTCGCGGCCTCGACGAAGGCAGCGGAGCGCACCGAGATCAGCTGGGCCCGAATAATGCGGGCATACCCGGGCGCGGTCGACAGCCCGACGGCGATCGTGGCGGTCGCCACGCCGGGGCCGAAGATCAGGATGAACAGCAGGGCCAGGAGCAGTCCGGGAAAAGCGAACAGCACCTCGAGAACTCGGTTCACGGTGAAGTCAACGACGCGGCCGAGCATTCCGGCCAGGGTGCCCAGCACGATGCCGAGCCCCAATCCGATCGCGGTGGCGGCGGCGCCGATCAGGAGCGAGTACTGGGTGCCGTGAACGACCCGGGTGTAGATGTCTCGACCCGATTCATCGGTGCCGAAGCCGTGCGCGCCGGAAGGCGGCTGAAAGGCCGAAAGTGGGTCGATGCCGAGCGGGTCGCCCGGGGCGAGCAGCTGCGGCACCACGGCCGATGCCAGCAGGAACAGGGCGAGCACTGCGGCCGCTGTCTCGGCGACGCCGAAGCGTCGTCGTCGACCAGACTGTGCCGCCCGGTCGGGCTGGCCGGCCTGCGCGGCCAGCCCGACCTGCACCTCCAGGTCGCTCATGAGAGGCGCAATCGGGGATCGACCAAGCGACTGACGGCATCCGTCAGCAGGGTCATGAGAATGTAGGCGACCGCGACGATCATCACGACGCCGATCACCACGGGAACGTCACGCAGGGTGACCGCGTTCAGCAGGGTGCGGCCGAGGCCGGGGCGAGCGAAAATGGTTTCGACCACGACCGCGCCGCTGATCAACGAGCCGAAGGCCCAGCCGGACAGGCTGATCGCGGGCAGGGAGGCGTGGCGTAGCGCGTGGATCCAGCGCACGCCGCTCTCGCTTTCGCCGCGGGCACGGGCCGAGAGCACGAACGGGCTCTCCAGGGCGCGGAGCAGGGATTCGCGCATGATCTGGCCGAGAAATCCGGCCAGCGGTATGGCCAGGGTGAGTACCGGCAGCACCAGGCCGAGGGCGCCGCCGGTGCTGATCGGCGGCAGCACGCCGAGCCAGATGCTGAACACGACGATGAGCGAGGTGGCCAGCCAGAAATGCGGCAGCGCTGCCGCGACGATTTCGAGCGCCGACCCCACCCGGGAGGCGATCCGGCCGCTCTGGGTAGACCAGGTCGCCAGGGCGAGGGCGAGCAGCCAGGCCAGGGCCAGAGCGAGCACGGCCAGCAGCAGGGTGCCGCCGAGCTGGCTCAGCATGAGCGACCCGACGTCCTGGTTGAGGGCGTAGGACCGGCCCAGGTCGCCGGTTGCGAGCCGGCCGAGCTGGGCGAAATACTGCACGATCACGGGCTGGTCAAAGCCGTACTCGGCGTTGACCGCGCCGAGGGCTTCCGGGGAAGCCTGCGATCCGGGGCCGCCGAGCACGGCCTGGGCCGGGT
Organism: Cryobacterium flavum; assembly: GCF_900103805.1. Classification (GTDB taxonomy): domain Bacteria; phylum Actinomycetota; class Actinomycetes; order Actinomycetales; family Microbacteriaceae; genus Cryobacterium; species Cryobacterium flavum. Next base: position 77,569 of record NZ_FNIB01000004.1, read on the forward strand.
CGCCCGGAATAAGGCGCACCGCGAAGAAGGTGACGGACGCCACCGCCCACAGCACGAAGACCGCTCCGCCCAGGCGGGCGAGCACGCGTCTCAGCAGGCGGAGCACAGGCATCCGCAGCACGGCCCGGCGTCGACCGGGAGCGCTGCCAGAGGCCGGTCGAACCGACCCCGCCCCGGGCCGATCGGGCGGCGCTACCGGTTCAGCCACGTGTCGTAGAGCGTGGGCACGGCCACGGTCGGCAGGGTGCGCAAGCCTATGACATCGCTGCGCAGCAGGTAGTGGTTCTGCTGGTCGTAGAGCGGCAAGATGTAGAAACCCTCCAGAATGCGGTTCTGGGCGTCGGCGTAGAGCGAGGCGCGCTCGGCGACATCCGTGGTGCGCGCCGCGGTCGTCAGCAGCTCGTCGATGGCGGGGTCATTGACCTGGGCCAGGTTGGCGAAGTACCCGCTCGGCGCTGGCACGATACTGGCGGAGTGGTACAGAATGCGCAGCACGTCGGGGCCGACCTTGGTGTACGGCGCGCTCACCGCGTCATAGTCGTTACTGGCGAGGGCGGCGTACCAGCTCGAGAGGTCCATCGGGGCCAGCTTGACCTCGAAGCCGGTCTCCTTCGCCGTGGCCTGAATCTGTTCGAACACGCTCTGCTCGGCCGGGATCGACTGGTTCGTGCTCACCGGAAACTCCACGCTCAGCCGCACGCCGTCTTTGATGCGGTAGCCGTCGGCATCCGTTTGGCCCCAGCCAGCCGCCTGGAGCAGCGTAACGGCGGCGGCCGGGTCGTAGTCGAACAGTGCGGGGTTCGAGACGGCGGTGCTCTCTGCGCTCGACAGGGCCGAATACGACCGGGTGGCGGTGCCCTGGAAGAGGCTCGAGACGGCGTCGTCGACGTTGGCTGAGCGGATGAACGCCTCACGAACGCGCACATCGTTGAAGGGGGCCTGACCCGAGTTCAGTTCAATGCGGTTGGAGGCACCGGGTCGCGGAGAGTCGAGCTGCTCGATCGAATCGCTCTGCTTCGCCTGCACGATGGTGTCGGGCTGGGCGTTGTCGATCACGTCGACCTCACCGGACTGCAGGGCGGCGTAGCGGGAGGCGGAGTCGGGGATGAACCGCCAGATGACCTTGTCGAGGTAGGCGGGGCCGGCGTGGGCGGCATCCGCTGGTGGGGAGACGTAGTCGTCATTGCGCACGAGGGTGATCGCGTTCTGCTTCACCCAGCTGTCCACGAGGAACGGGCCGGTGCCGACCGGGCTCGCGCAGTTCTCGTCCTGGCTGCGCTCGAGTGCGGTCGGCGATTCCATGGCGAGCCAGGTCTGGGAGAGCGATTCCAGCAGGGCGCTGTCCGGTTCGCTGAGGGTGAAGCGCACCACGGTGGGGGAGACCGCTTCGGTGCCGGTGACCTTACCGAGCCCGAGATAGCCGGTCGACGACAGGGTTGTCGGGTCTTGCAGGTGGGCGATATTGGCCTGCACGGCCGCCGCGTCGAACACGGTGCCGTCGGTGAAGGTCACGTCAGAGCGCAGGGTGAAGTCCCAGGTCAGGCCGTCCTCGCTCGGGATCCAGGACTCGGCCAGCCAGGGGATGATCGTGCCGGCGGTGTCCCGGGAAACGAGGGATTCCAGGTATTGGGCGCTGACCAGCGCCTGAGGAAAGTTGCCGCCGACGTGCGGGTCGAGGCAGGTCGGTTCGGCGTCGCCCGAGGCATAGGTGAGCGTTCCGCCGGTTTTCGGTTCCCCGACCGGTTCGTTCGAGCCGGCCGGGGTGCAGCCGGCGACGAGCAAGCCCAGGGCAATGATGCCGGTGGTGGCGGCGAGCAGACGACGGGTGCGCCAGGGGTGCCGAAAGGGCATGAAGAATCTCTTTTCCCGGCGGATGCGCGCCGAGTTTGCGTTCACAGGTATGCCTTGCGGGGCACCCCTCAACGTTAGGCTACGTCGGGCCAACGGGGGACAGTCATTACGCGCATCCGTTCTTCTGCCGACATATCAGTCACGAGCATTCATCCGGTACGATTAAAACGAATGACAGTGACCCGGCCATCACCGGGAAGTCTTCGGAAGAACAGCTGGAAGCCCTCGGGCAGCCAGCTCAGTAGAACCGAACGAGTCGGGCCCGTTACAGCCTGTGAACAAGCGGTCATCCGGCAGTTTCGGGTGGCAAGCGAGGTGGTACCGCGGCGATTTCTCCAGAATCGTTCGTCCTCGTGGAGCAGGGCCCAGTGACCCGTCCCGGTAGGAGAAGCATTTTGTACCCCAAGAGCCGCAATACCCAAAACGGTGCCACACCCGGCGAAGCCATCGTTCCGTCGCCGAATTTTCCGGCCGTCGAGACCGAGGTGCTGGAATTCTGGAAGAACGACGACACCTTCCAGGCCTCCATCGACCAACGCGCCGGCGCCGAGGAATGGACCTTCTACGACGGCCCGCCGTTCGCCAACGGTCTGCCGCACTACGGCCACCTGCTCACCGGCTACGCCAAGGACCTGTTCCCCCGTTTTCAGACCATGCGCGGCAAGCAGGTGCACCGCCGGTTCGGCTGGGACACCCACGGTCTTCCCGCTGAGCTGGAGGCGGAGCGCAAACTCGGCATCACGGACAAAAGCCAGATCGAAGAGATGGGCCTCGCCGCGTTCAACGCGGTCGCCCGCGAGTCGGTGCTGGAATACACCAAAGACTGGGAAGAGTACGTCACCCGCCAGGCCCGCTGGGTTGACTTCGAGAACGACTACAAGACCCTCGACATCACCTTCATGGAATCGGTAATCTGGGCGTTCAAACAGCTGCACACCAAGGGCCTCGCCTACGAGGGCTACCGAGTGCTGCCGTACTGCTGGCGCGACCAGACCCCGCTGTCCAACCACGAACTGCGCATGGACGACGACGTCTATAAGATGCGCCAGGACCAGACCGTCACCGTGACCTTCCCGCTGATCGGCGCCAAGGCGGAGACGCTCGGCCTCACCGCCGTGCGCGCCCTGGCCTGGACCACGACCCCGTGGACCCTGCCGACGAACTTCGCGCTCGCCGTTGGCCCCGAGATTGTCTACGCCGTCGTTCCGGCCGGCCCGAACGGCACGCCCGACGCCGAGGTGCTGCGCGAAGCCACCGATACCGCAGCGACTGTGCTCGGTGCCGAATACCTCATCGCCATCGATCTGGTCGGCAACTACGCGAAGGACCTGGGCTACGAGAGTGCCGCCGAGGCATCCGCTGCCGTGTCGCGCACAATTATCGGCAGCGAGCTCGAGGGCGTCAGCTACGACCGCCTGTTCGATTATTACGCCGACGAGTCGGTCTGGGGCACGCAGAATGCGTGGCGCATCCTCGTGGCCGACTACGTCACCACGAGCGACGGTACCGGCATCGTGCACCAGGCTCCCGCTTACGGCGAGGAGGACCAGAAGATCGGTGAGGCCGCCGGCATCCCGGTGATCCTCTCGCTCGACGACGGCGGCAAGTTCCTCAGCGACGTTCCCGACGTCGCCGGAGCGCTCTGGAGCGACGCCAACAAGCCGCTCACCGCGCTGCTCAAGGCCAACGGCCGGCTGCTGCGCCAGGCCAGCTACGAGCACTCCTACCCGCACTGCTGGCGCTGCCGCAACCCGCTCATCTATAAGGCCGTCTCGAGCTGGTTCGTGCGCGTCACCGACTTTCGCCCGCGCATGGTCGAGCTCAACCAACAGGTGAACTGGGTACCCGAGAACGTGAAGGACGGCCAGTTCGGCAAGTGGATTGGCAACGCCCGCGACTGGTCGATCAGCCGCAACCGTTACTGGGGCTCACCGATCCCGGTCTGGAAGAGCGACAACCCCGATTACCCCCGAACGGATGTCTACGGCTCGCTCGACGAGTTGGCCGCCGATTTCGGGGTGCGCCCCACCGACCTGCACCGCCCTTACATCGACGAACTGACCCGTCCGAACCCGGACGACCCCACCGGCCAGTCGACGATGCGCCGCATCACGGACGTGCTCGACGTCTGGTTCGACTCCGGATCGATGCCGTTCGCCCAGGTGCACTACCCGTTCGAGAATCGGGAATGGTTCGAAGCGCACAACCCGGCCGACTTCATCGTGGAGTACATCGGACAGACTCGCGGCTGGTTCTACCTGCTGCACGTGCTCTCCACCGCCCTGTTCGACCGGCCGGCCTTCAAGAACGTGGTCAGCCACGGCATCGTGCTCGGCAACGACGGCCAGAAGATGTCGAAGTCGCTGCGCAACTATCCCGACGTCAATGAGGTCTTCGACCGCGACGGCGCCGACGCCATGCGCTGGTTCCTGATGAGCTCGCCGGTACTGCGCGGTGGCAACCTGGTCGTCACCGAGGAAGGCATTCGAGAGGGTGCTCGCCAGGTCATGCTGCCGCTCTGGAGCACGTACTACTTCCTCACCCTGTACGCGAACGCCTCGGGTACTGACGGTGCCACCGGCTATGAGGCCACCTGGCGCACCGATTCGACCGACGTGCTCGACCGCTACCTTCTGGCCAAGACCCGGGACCTGATCGTCGGCGTCACGGCCGACCTCGAAGCCCTCGACAGCACGGTCGCCGCGGCGCGCCTGCGCGACTTCGCCGACGTGCTCACCAACTGGTACGTGCGCCGGTCGCGCGACCGGTTCTGGGGTGGCGCGGCTTTCGGTGCCACCGAGCACGAAGCCTTCGACACCCTGTACACCGTGCTCGAAACCGTCTGCCGGGTGACCGCGCCGCTGCTGCCCCTCGTCACCGAGCGCATCTGGAAGGGCCTCACCGGCGGTCGCAGCGTGCACCTCGAAGACTGGCCGGACGCGACCCTGTTTCCCGCCGACGAGACCCTCGTCACGGCGATGGACCAGGTGCGCCTGATCAGCAGCACGGTGCTCTCGCTGCGCAAGCAGGCCGGCCTGCGCGTGCGCCTGCCGTTGACCAACCTCACCGTCGTCACCGGCAACACCGCGGCGCTCGGAGCCTTCAGCGGCATCCTGCGCGACGAACTCAACGTGAAGACGGTCACCCTGATCGAGCTCGAAGACGACAGTGCCGCCGCATACGGAGTCGCGAGCAAGCTCGTCGTGAACGCCCGCGCCGCCGGTCCGCGCCTCGGCAAGCAGGTGCAGCAGGTCATCAAGGCCGCCCGCGCCGGCGACTGGAGCGAGACCGACGGCCGTGTCACGGCCGGCGGCATCGCCCTGGAACCGAGCGAGTACGAGCTGACCCTCGAGGCGAACAGTGACGCCGACGACGGCGGAGCCGCACTCGCCCTGCTGCCCGGCGGCGGATTCACGCTGCTCGCCACGAATACCACGCCTGAACTCGAGGCTGAGGGGTTCGCCCGCGACCTGATTCGCGCCGTGCAGGACACCCGCAAGTCGGCCGGTTTTCAGGTGAGCGACCGCATCCGTCTCGATCTGATCTTTCAGAGCGAAGCGGATGCCGACAGCTTCGACCTCGCCCTCGGCGTCGACGTCGCGGCGGAAACTCTCGCCACGAGTTTCACAACGCACCGCCCGTCAACCGGCGAATTCTCGGCCGAGCTGCCGTCGGAGTGGCTGGAAGCCCGGGTCGGCGCGCCCGTCGAGCACTACGTCCGCTTTGAAGCCGACCACTATGTCAATCTGGGCGCCGTCATCGTGGCCGTCGCACGCGTGAATGGAGCAATCCTTGTCTGACAACGACAATCCCACTGACGACACCGCTGACTGGAAGAACATCACCGGTCGCGGCGACGACGAGGAGCCGATGAATCAGCCTGCCCCGCTCGACGCCTTCCGCGAAGCCGGAGACGCCGTCTTCGCCGAGCTTCTGCAGCGGGTGGGGGAGGCCCAGCCGCAGCCGCGCCTGGCGCCCACCCGGCGTGCCCTCGACTTTCTCGGCGACCCGCAGGGCTCGTATCCGATCATTCACGTGGCCGGCACCAACGGTAAAACCAGCACGAGCCGCCTGGTCGAGAGCATCGTGCGGGCGTACGGGCTGCGCACCGGCCTGCTGACCAGCCCGCACCTGGTGCGTCTGAACGAGCGCATCGTCATTGACGGCGAACCGATCAGTGACCAGATCCTGGCCGCGAACTGGGCCGATATCAAGCCCTACCTGCAACTCGTCGACACAGAACTCGAAGCTGCCGGGGATGTCCCGCTGACCTTCTTCGAAGCGCTGACCGTGCTGGCCTTCGCCTGCTTCGCCGACGCACCGGTCGACGTGGCCGTGATCGAGGTCGGCATGGGCGGTGAGTGGGATTCCACCAACGTCGCCGACGGCCAGGTCGCGGTGTTTACCCCGATCGCGCTCGACCACACGCTGCGCCTTGGCAACACCGTCGCCGAGATCGCCCGCACCAAGAGCGGCATCATCAAGCCGGCGGCATCCGTTGTCTCCGCGGCGCAAAGCGCCGACGTGCGGGCCGAGCTGGATCGTGCGGCAAAACTGAGCGAGTCGACCCTGGCCCACGAGAATGAAGGCTTTGAACTGCTTTCGAGCACCGTGGCCGTTGGCGGCCAGGTCATCTCGGTGCGCGGTCTGGCCGGCACCTACACCGAATTGTTCCTGCCGCTCTACGGTACCCATCAGGCGCAGAACGCCGCGGTGGCCATCGCCGCCGTCGAATCGTTCCTCGGCGCTGGCAGCCAGGCCCTGGTCGGTGACCTGCTCGCCGAGGGCCTCGCCACGGCGACCTCGCCCGGCCGCCTGCAACTCGTCGGCATTGAACCGACGGTGCTCGTGGATGCCGCGCACAACCCGCACGGAGCGATGGCCCTCGCCGCCGCGCTCGAGGCCTACTTCGACTTTGACGAGATCGCCGTGGTCGTTGGAGTCCTCGCCGACAAGGACGCCGAGGGCATCGTCGCGGCGCTCGCCCCTCAGGTCGACCGCTTCTACGTCACGGAGCCGCACTCCGAGCGGGCCGTGCGCATGGACGACCTGGCCGACAACATCGCCGAGTGGACCAGCGACGAGGTCACCTTCCGCTTCGACGATCTGGCCGCTGCGCTCGAGAGCGCCCGCGAGTGGGCGGCCGAGGCGCCCAAACGCGCTGTGCTGGTCACCGGCTCGATCGTGCTCGTCGGCGAAGCGATCACGCTCGCCGCCGCCGGGGAATGGATGGAGAAGTGAGCCTCGTGGCCGACGGCGCTGACGAGTCTGGCGCAGGCAGGTCCGGCGCAGGCCGGCCTCGCCGGTCGTCGGGGCCGCGCTCGGTGAAACGGTCGCTCGCCACGATTTTGCTCGGCTTCGAGACGATCGTTGTCTTTCTCGGTGCCGTCGTCACCCTGGGTCTCGTGTCGGTGGCGACCGAACCCACACCGGTCTCGCCGCTGGCCGTCATCATCGGAGGCGTGTTGCTCGTGCTGGCCATGGTCGGCCTGATCGGACTGCTCCGCTACAGCTGGTCCTACCCGATCGGCTGGGCGCTGCAGGCGATCATCATCGCCACCGGGTTCGTCACCCCGGCCATGTTTTTTGTCGGCGCCCTCTTTGCCGCCATGTGGGCCTACTGCATGATCACCGGCTCTCGAATAGATCACACGAATCCAGATCAACCCAAGGAGATTGCATGAACACCCCGATCGAAGAAACCCTCGTCTTGGTCAAGCCCGACGGCGTTGCGCGCAACCTGACCGGCGAGATTTTGCGCCGCATCGAGGCCAAGGGCTATTCCCTGGTTGACCTGAAGCTGGTTGAACCCGACCGCTCGCTGCTGGCCGCGCACTACGCCGAGCACGAGGGCAAGCCGTTCTTCGAACCCCTCGTCGAATTCATGGAAAGCGGCCCCATCGTCGCCTTCCGCATTGCAGGCAACCGCGTCATCGAGGGTTTCCGAGCCCTGGCCGGTACCACCGACCCGACAACTGCAGCTCCCGGCACCATTCGCGGTGACCTCGGTCGTGACTGGGGTTCGAAGGTTCAGCAGAACCTCGTGCATGGCTCCGATTCGCCCGAATCCGCCGCTCGCGAGCTCGCGCTCTGGTTCGACTAACCAGAGCGTCACGAAAGGCCCCGTCTCGTTTTCGAGGCGGGGCCATGCTGGTTTCGCAACTAAAGGCGGTTGAGCACGTCCATGTTGACCTGCGCCACGATGAAGAACACGATGTAGCAGACGATCGTGATGACGAAGATCCAGGAATACGCGGCTCCGGCGAACCGGCGAACGGATGCCCCGCCCGGCAGATTCCCGACCTTGAAGTTGTAGAGGGTCACGGCCAGAAAAGCCGGAATGGTCACCGCCCAGGTCACCATGCACCATGGGCACAGCACATCGAGCACGAAAATGCTCTGGCCGATCAACCAGATCACGAATATGATCGCGGCGAGCATACCGATGTTGAAGCCCACCCAGAACCAGCGGGCGAATCGGGCCCCGGCCAGAATGGCCACGCCGATCGTGATGACCACGCTCCAGGCGGCGAGTCCGATCAGCGGGTTCGGAAAGCCGAGGATGGCGCCCTGTGGGGAGGCGAGATTGGTCGCGCAGCCGATGAGAACGCTGAAGCTGCAGCTCAGTTGAGCGTTCTTGTCTTCCAGCAGGTGGAGCTTGTCGAGCGTGAGCGCGAATGCCGCTGTAAACGCGATGATCCCGGCGATGATCAGGAAAATAGCCAGGCCGGTTGGACGCTGAGAACGCTCTGTCGTTGGCACTCTTGTGATTATGCCACTCGCGCTGCACGGCTTTGTGCGATTACATGCGATAATCGTGGGTAGTCGTTGAGCCGCGCTCAAGCAGACGCCACTGAGCTTAATGAGTCTTAATGAGTACAGAGCTTGCCTGGGCAACAGTCGCCCAGAATTAGGGTCCCACGATCCGAAGTATTTGCAGCCAGAGCACAGTCCCCGAGCACAGTTTCGACCAAGACCGGGGGGCAAAGCCGGTTGCCGCAGTAAAAAATTCGCGGGGTTTTCACGAAGGTGACAACCTCGCACGAGAGAGTAACCGGTGGGTGGCGCGGTCATCCACAGCGGTCAAGGAGCGCACCAGTGATGGTGGAAGACAACGAAAACAAGAAACGCAAGAGCCTGTTCGGCACTCGCAAATCAACCCGGAAGGCGCCGGTCACCCGGTCGACCGCCGCCCCAGCAGCCGAGGCACCCGCAACGCCGGTCGTCGCCGAGCCAGAGCCCGCCAGGGTCACCATCGCGGAGTACAACAACGTCACCGGAGCGCAGCAGATGACCGACGTCACGCCCGATCTCGCCGACGACAAGGCGACAGCACCCGTGCGCCGGTCGTTCTCCCTGCTGTTCCAGGCGCCGGAGATCCTGCCGATGCCGGCGCGCACCGGCATCCGCCAGTCGCATCAGGACGATGACGACGACGAAGAAGAAACCACGACGGTTCGTCGTCGTGCCCGTCGTCGCACCGGCGACGAGAGCCGCTCAGGCACCGACGACCCGGCCAACACCGTCGTCAAGGTGCGCGCCCCGCGCGAACCCGAGCTCATCACCGAACCCCAGCGCATCAAGGGATCCACACGGCTTGAAGCCAAGAAGCAGCGCCGCCGCGACGGCCGTGATGCCGGGCGCCGTCGCCCGGTCATTACCGAGGCCGAGTTCCTCGCCCGCCGCGAGTCCGTCGACCGTCTCATGGTCGTGCGCGCCAAGCACAACAAGATCCAGATCGGCGTCCTCGAAGACGGCGTGCTGGTCGAGCACTACGTGGCCAAGAATCAGGACGCCTCGCTCATCGGCAACGTCTACCTCGGCCGGGTGCAGAACGTGCTCCCGAGCATGGAAGCCGCGTTCGTCGACATCGGACGCGGCCGCAACGCCGTGCTCTACTCCGGTGAGGTCGACTGGGACGCTGCCGCCGAGAACTCCGGCAGCAGCAACCAGGCCCGCCGCATCGAGCTGGCCCTCAAGCCCGGCGACAAGGTCCTTGTGCAGGTCACGAAGGACCCGATCGGTCACAAGGGCGCCCGCCTCACCAGCCAGGTGTCCCTGCCTGGCCGCTACCTCGTTTACGTGCCCAACGGTTCGATGAACGGCATCAGCCGTAAGCTCCCCGACACCGAGCGTGCGCGCCTGAAGAAGATCCTCAAGGAGGTTCTGCCCGACAATGTCGGAGTCATCGTGCGCACCGCCGCCGAGGGCGCCACCGACGAGCAGCTCACCGTCGACGTCAACCGACTGCGCGAACAGTGGGCGCACATCGCGGAGCAGGTCGAATCGGCCCAGGCCCCCGCCGAGCTGCACAGCGAGCCCGACCTGCTGGTCAAGATCGTGCGCGATGTTTTCAACGAAGATTTCCAGCGGATGGTCGTGGCCGGCCCCGACGTGCGCGCCACTATTGAGACCTACCTCAGCCAGGTAGCTCCCGACCTGCTCGAGCGCGTTGAAACCTACGAGGGCGAGGTCGACGCGTTCGACGAGTTCCGCATCTCGGAGCAGATCGAGAAGGCTCTCGACCGCAAGGTCTGGCTGCCGTCCGGCGGATCCCTCGTGATCGACCGCACCGAGGCCATGACCGTCGTCGACGTCAACACCGGCAAGTTCGTCGGCAGCGGCGGCAACCTCGAAGAGACCGTCACCAAAAACAACCTCGAAGCGGCCGAGGAGATCGTGCGCCAGCTGCGCCTGCGCGACATTGGCGGCATCATTGTGGTCGACTTCATCGACATGGTGCTCGAATCGAACCGCGACCTCGTGTCGCGTCGGCTGATCGAATGCCTCAGCCGCGACCGCACCAAGCACCAGGTGGCCGAGGTCACCTCGCTCGGACTCGTGCAGATGACCCGTAAGAAGCTCGGCCTCGGACTGCTGGAGTCGTTCAGTGAAAACTGCGAGGCCTGCGCAGGTCGCGGCATCATCGTGCACCACGACCCGGTGATCAAGCACCGCCAGACCGCGCAGCCGCCGCAGGAGCGCCGACCGCGCGCCAAGGCCGGCAGCTCCGCCCCCAATAACAGTGGCGGCAGCAACGCCTCCAGCACTGGCGGCTCCGGCAGCAACCGGGACAACGGGCACAACTCGGGTCAGCGCGACAGCGCTTTTGACGCGCCGAAGAGCGGCCAGGGCACCCACGGCATCACCGAGGACGCCAAGCAGGCTCTCGCGCTGATCGCCGCGCGCACCATCACCCGCACCGGCTCGATCTCGATCATTCCGCTCGAAAGCAGGGAAGCGGACGCTGACGCAGCGACCTTAGCGCCGGTCACGACCGAATCTGCCCACACCGATTCAGCCGGTACCGAGCAGGTCGGTACCGAGCAGGTCGGCACCGTGCAGGTCGGCACCGAGCACGCCGACGCCGAGCACGCCGACGCCGAGCACGCCGACACGGCGAACGTCGAGCAGGCCGGACCGGCAGGCGCCGAACCGGTGAGCACCGAGCGTTCACGCGGTCGGCAGTCGCGGTCGCGCGGCCAGAACGGGCGCACCCAGCAGTCGCGGTCCGAGCAGGCCCGCGCCCGCCAGGCCAGCACGGAACTGGCCAACGCGCAGCAGGCCAACACGCAGCAGGCCGGCACGGAACCGTCGAGCACGCAGCAGGCCGAGCCCGAGGCATCCGCTGCCCCCGTCACTGAGCAGTTCGTCGCGACGAAAGCAACGGATACCGCACCCCGCACCCGCGGTGGGCGCAGCACCCTCGCAGCCGGAGCGCCGACCGTTTCAACACCGATCGTGCCGACCCCCGCCCCCGACACATCGGAGTCTGTTGACATCCTCGACATTCCGGTGAAGAAGTCCACACGCACCACCCGGCGCCCCAGCAAGCAGGTCACCGACCAGCTGCTGGATTCGGTGCTCGACTCGCTGCCGGAACCGAAACTTCCCGGTCAGGGACGCGCGCGCAGCCGTCGCGTCACGACCGCCGGCGGTTCCGCCGGCCAGGCCATTTTGACCGCGACCGGTTCGGCGACCTCCGCGTCGACGTCCAGCCAGCCGCCGCACGGCGACTAGGCCCAAACAGAAGTTAGACGGTAACGCAATCGGCGGGCAGCTCCCTCTCCTGCGGCGATGGCCTCTCGGCCTCACCGCGGGGGTGTTGGTGGTGCTCGCCGTTTTCGTCGTGCGGGCGCTTTCGCCCGCCTTCGTCGACGAGCAGCTGAGCGATTTCCAACTGCCCGACCGGGTGCAGGACACCCTGACCCTGGCGATCAGCGTCATCATCGAGTCGGTGCCGTTCGTATTTCTGGGCATCCTACTCTCGGCGGTCGTGCAGGTCTGGCTGCCGCACGGCGTTCTGGCCCGGCATCTGCCACGCAACCCCATTCTGCGGCGCGCCACGATCTCGCTGCTCGGCATGTTTTTTCCGGTCTGCGAGTGCGGCAACGTGCCGCTCGCCCGCGGATTCATGGTCGGTGGGTTCACCGTCTCCGAATCGATCACCTTTCTGCTCGCCGCGCCGATTCTCAACCCGATCACCATAATCACCACGCACCAGGCCTTCGGCTGGGACGGCCACATTCTGGTCGCGCGGCTGGTCGGCGGATTCCTCATCGCCAACGTCGTAGGCTGGCTGTTCAGCAAGCACCCCGACCCGCAGAGCCTGCTGACGACCAGGTTCGCGGCCGCCTGCGCGGTCGGGTCCACGAGCGGGCACGATCATGCACACCACAGGGAGAGCCGGTTCAGCCAGACCACCGAGATCTTCATTCGCGAAACGTCGGTCATCATGCCGGCCCTGTTCATCGGCTCCGCCGTAGCCGCCCTCACTCAGGTGTTCGTGCCGCGGTCGGTGCTGCTCGCGCTCGGCAGCAACCCGGTCTGGTCGGTGCTCGCCATGATGGCACTGGCTTTCATCGTGGCGGTCTGCTCCAACGTTGACGCGTTCTTCGTGCTGTCGTTTGGCAGTACCTTTCTGCCCGGCGGAATCGTGGCGTTCCTCGTGTTCGGTGCCCTGATCGACGTCAAGATGCTCGCCCTCATGCGCACGACCTTCACCAGTCGCACCCTGGTGCAGATCACGGTCGTGGTGGGCCTCATGAGCGCCGCGCTCGGATTGCTGGTGAACTATGTTGCCTGACCGAAAGCTGTCCGGGGCCCTCCGCTATTGGGCTGAGCGCTGGCAGGGTGTGCTGCTCAGCCTCGTGGTCGTTGTCGCGACCCTGTGGCTGGCCCTGAGCGGCCAGCTCGGCCTCTATATCCACCCTCGCTATTTCGCTTTCACGATCGCCATGGCCGTGGTCGGGCTTGTGCTCGTCGCCGCCGGGTTCGCCCGTCGACGCGGTTTTGAGGTCGAACGCAGCGGTCGGGTCCAAACGACTCTGACCGGGGTCGGAGTCGGGCTGCTGCTGATCATGGGCGTCGCCATGGTCGTGGTCCCGCCGACCACCCTGACCAGCGCCACGGCAACCCAGCGCGAGGTCAATTCCGGCGGGCTCGGCACCGACGACGACGCCGACCAGGCCGCGGCGCTCATCGGCACCGGCGACTTTGAGCAGCTCAGCGTGCGCGAGTGGGTCTCTCTGCTCGCGCAATCCTCTGATCCGGCCTTCTACGCCGACAAAACCGCTCAGATCACCGGGTTCGTCACGCCTGACGCCAAAGACCCCGATAACGTGTTCTATCTGGCCCGGTTCGTCGTCACCTGTTGCGCGGTCGACGCCCAGCCGATCGGCGTTCCGGTCTACCTGCCGGGCTGGCAGGCCGAGTACGAGGTCGATGACTGGGTGCAGGTCACCGGCCGGTTCGAGCTGAGCGTGAGCGCATCAGCGAGCGATCCACTCGCGATCACCCCGGTCGAGATCCTTCCCGTCGACCAGCCGAATGACCCCTATGTCTACTGACCCCTCTGCTGACCTGTTGACCGGGCAACCGCTCCCGGCACGGTCGACCCGCCCATTCCGCCGTACCCTCTGGATACTCGTCGGCGGCCTGGTCGCGGCCTGCGTTGCCCTGGTCGCCGTCAACCTGCTGACCGGCCCCCGGCTCACCGGCGTCGACGTCGACACCACCGCCGTGGTCTCTTCCGCGAACGCGCGCCTCGTGCTCGCGACGAACCGTCAGTTGACCGACATCACCCCGGAGCAGGTGAGTATCGAGCCGTCCGCAGCCTTTCAGGTCACCACGAGCGCGAATTCCGTCGTGATCTCCTTCCCGCAGCCACTCGCCTACAACACCGACTACGCGGTCTCCGTGCGGGGCATTACCGGCACGGCCGTCGACCGAGAATCGACAGTCAGGGCAGCCTTCAGCACGAGCGAACCCTCGCTGTACTACCTCAGTCGCGCGGCGTCGGCCGCCGAAGCCGGCACGCGCGGCACGGACCGCATCCTGCGTACCACGACCGGCAGGGCTGACACCGAGGTAGCCTTCGAGTCGGCGAACATCCAGCAGTTCGTGCCGATGGGCAGCGAACTCGCCGTGGTCACGGTGAACCCCGATCTGGCCAACGCGCTCTATCGCGTTGATGCCGACGGTACCGCCGAAGCTCTCAACCTGCCCGGTGTCGGCCTCGTGCAGGATCTGCAAGCCGCGCCCGGCCAGTCCCTGCTCGGTTTTCGTTTCACCAGCGCAGCGGATGCCGCAGGCCCGCACTACGACAACGTGCTGTTCGTGCTCGACCTGCGCACCAACAATGCCACTGCGGTCCCTGCCCTCGAGGGTGGCCCGCTGAGTGTTACGACCTGGGGATTCATGGCCAATCGCGCCGACATCGTTGCACAGCAATACGATTCGACCTTGCTGCTGATCAATCCGCTAAACCAGTCCGGCGGCAACCCGCTCGAGAATGAACCCGAATTCGACCCGCCGGTACCGCTCGGGCAATTCGCGAACCTCACCGCGTTCGCGCCCGACGGCGTGCGCATCGCCGTGTCGGACCGCGACGGCCAGTACGTGCTTGATCTGTCGCAGGGCACAGAGTCCGCCATCGTGCCGCAGAGCGTGGAAGGCACCACCCAGTACACCGCCGAGCTGCGCTTCCTTGCCGGGGGAGCCGGCACGGACTCCGACAGCTACGTGCAGCGCGTCGCCGAGTTCGACGCCGCTACCGGTTCGGTCAGGCAATATCTCTCGCTGGTGCAGGGTGGTGAGGCGCGCACCGTCTATGCGCCGGCATCCGCTGACGAAACCATTGTTGGATTCGAGCTCTCGCCGAACGACCAGTTCCTGGCCGTGCAGATCGTGCCGAACCGTGAGACCGAGCGCTCTGACGGATACCCGGTCAATGCTCAGGCAACGGATGCAACGACCCTGTTCGTGAACGTGGCTACCGGCGCGGTGCGCCGCAGCGTGCTCGGCTTCGATGCCACCTGGCAGTAGCCGAGGCTACAGTCCGCGCCGCTCCCGGGCGGTCACACGCAGCCCGCTGGAGCGCAGCCGCACGATCATCTCCCGAAAGCTCACCGGCACGGCCCCGGCGGCCACCAGGTCCGCGTAGCGGCCTTCAGGCACGTCGTAGTGGTCGAGGTCGAAGCCACGCCGGGGAATACCGGCCTGAGCGGCGAAAGCGTGCAATTCGTGCAGATTCGAGTCGCTCACGAGGTGTGCCCACACCGTTCCGTGCGCCGGCCAGCTAGGCTGGTCGATAAGTATTGCCATGATCGAAGTCTACGAGCCGCCCTGTGTTTCAGAAGTGGTTCAGACACGCCGTGCCGTTGGTTTGACCACGGGTAGCGGATCAGGTAAAGTCAACCCTTGGTGTGCGTTAGATAAATAAGCGCGAATACCAAGGTTTTCTGAGTGCGCTGGGCCAACCGGTCCGTGTACTGCAGTGAATGCAGCAGTCAAGTTTGAGCAGTGAGTTTCCGCAAATTGGAGCCTCAGGCTCCCCAGAGATTGGTACGTAAAGTGGTTTACGCAGTTGTGCGCGCCGGAGGGCGGCAGGAGAAGGTAGAGGTCGGTACCATCGTGACGATGGACCGAATCAAGGCTGACAAGGACGGCAACGTCGAGCTGGCCGCTGTGCTCCTCGTCGACGGCGACAAGATCACCTCTGACGGGGCGTCACTGGCCAAGGTCAAGGTCACTGCTGAGGTTTTGAACAACCTTCGCGGTCCGAAGATCGTCATCCAGAAGTTCAAGAACAAGACCGGGTACAAGAAGCGTCAGGGGCACCGTCAGGAGCTCACTCGCGTTCAGGTTACCGGCATCGCCTAGGCCAGAGGAGATAGACAGATGGCACATAAAAAAGGTGCGAGTTCCACTCGCAACGGTCGTGACTCGAACGCTCAGCGCCTCGGCGTGAAGCGCTTCGGTGGTCAGGTTGTCGGCGCGGGCGAGATCATCGTTCGGCAGCGCGGCACGCACTTCCACCCCGGCGTCAACGTCGGCCGTGGCGGCGACGACACCCTCTTCGCTCTCGAAGCCGGCTCCGTGCAGTTCGGCGCCAAGGGTGGCCGCAAGGTCATCAACATCGTGGTTGCAGCCGAGTAGGTTTTTACAGCACAGTATTTTTCGTACACAACGTCAGGGCGGGCTTCGGTCCGCCCTGACGTGTTTGTTCAGCACTTTTTGTAGCACATCGTTCCACGCACGGGTTTCATAGCACCTCGTTTTGAAGCATTTCTTGCGCCACCTGAAAGGGGCACTCCATGGCCACATTCGTTGACCACGTGACGCTGCATTTACGAGCGGGCAATGGAGGAAACGGATGCGTTTCGGTCAAGCGCGAGAAGTTCAAACCTCTCGCCGGTCCCGACGGCGGTAACGGCGGCAGCGGCGGAGACCTCGTGCTCGTGGCCGATCCCAGCACGACCACCCTGCTCGGCTTCCACCGGTCACCGCACCGCAGCTCTGACAACGGCGGCCCCGGCATGGGCGACCACCGCAATGGCCACAACGGCGAGATGCGCGAGCTCATGGTTCCCATCGGCACCGTGGTCAAGGACATCGAGGGCAACCAGCTCCTCGACATGGACGAACCCGGCCTGCGCCTCATCGTCGCGCCCGGCGGCCAGGGCGGGCTCGGCAACGCCGCCCTCGCCTCGACCAAGCGCAAGGCCCCCGGCTTTGCCCTGCTCGGCACGCTCGGCTGGGAAGGCGACGTCTACCTCGAGCTCAAGACCGTAGCGGATGTCGCGCTCGTCGGGTACCCTTCGGCTGGTAAGTCCAGCCTGATCGCCGCCATGAGTGCGGCTCGCCCCAAAATCGCCGACTACCCCTTCACCACGCTGCACCCCAACCTCGGCGTCGTCGAATCGGGTGAGTCGCGCTACACCATTGCCGACGTGCCCGGCCTGATCGAGGGCGCGAGCGAGGGCAAGGGGCTCGGCCTCGAGTTCCTTCGCCACGTTGAACGCTGCACCGCCCTGCTGCATGTGCTGGACTGTGCCACGCTCGAGCCCGGTCGCGACCCGATCAGTGACCTCGACGTCATTCTCGGCGAACTCGACGCCTACCCGGTGCCCGACGGCCAAAAGCCGCTGCTGCAGCGCTCCCAGCTCATCGCCCTGAACAAGATCGACGTGCCGGAAGGCCGCGAACTGGCCGCCTTCGTCAAGGCCGACCTCGAAGCCCGTGGCTACCGCGTATTCGAAATTTCCAGCGTCACCCACGAGGGTCTCAAACAGCTCAACTACGCCCTCGCTGAGGTCGTCGAACAGGGCCGCGCCGAGGCTGCCGCAGCCGAAGCGAAGAAGCCGCGCATCATCATCCGTCCCAAGGCCGTCGATGAGGGCGGCTTCGTCATCAAGGTCGAGGGTGGCACCTTCGGCAACATTTACCGCATTCTCGGTACCAAGCCGGAACGCTGGATTCAGCAGACCGACTTCACGAACGATGAGGCCGTCGGCTTCCTCGCCGACCGACTCGCCAAGCTCGGCATCGAGAATGAGTTGTACAAGTCGGGAGCCATCGCCGGCTCGACCGTCATCATCGGCCCCGGCCACGGTGTCGTCTTCGACTGGGAGCCCACGCTCACCTCCACCGCCGAACTCATCACGGCTCCCCGAGGCACCGACGCCCGCCTTGACGAGCCTAAACGTCGCACCAGCAACGAACGCCGCGAGGAGTACTTCGGCCGAATGGACGCCAAGTCCTCGGCCCGCGCCGAACTCATTCGTGAGCGCGAAGCCGGCATGTGGCAGACCGGCGAGGAGGAACACAACGAAGACGTTCGCCTCGCCGACGTGGAATTGAACTTCTCCACGCTGGCCGGCGCCGCTGAGCCCGAAACCGCGCCAGACACCGGCATCGAAACGGATGCCAATGCTGACGAGACTGAGACAGACCCAACGGAAGAAGTACAGAAGTGAGTGGCTTAGCCAGGGACAACGTAGCGGGCGCGAAACGCGTCGTGGTGAAGGTCGGGTCTTCGTCGATCAGCGGCGAGAACTCCGACCAGATCACCCCACTCGTTGACGCCCTGGCCGAGGCCTACGGTCGCGGCACCGAGGTGGTACTCATCTCCTCGGGCGCGGTCGCCACCGGCATGCCCTTCCTGAACCTTGATGAACGCCCCAGCGACGTAGCCACCCAGCAGGCCGCCGCCGCTGTCGGGCAGAATGTGCTCATCTTTCGGTACCAGGAAAGCCTCGACAGGTACGGCATCGCTGCCGGTACCGTGCTGCTGACCGAGGGCGACGCTCTAAAGGAACCGCACCGAAGCAACACCCGGCGCGCACTGGAACGACTGCTCGACCTGCGCATTCTGCCGGTCGTCAACGAGAACGACACCGTGGCTGTCTATGGCTTGCGGTTCGGCAGCAATGATCGCCTCGCCGCCCTGGTCGCAACCCTCATCCAAGCCGACCTGCTGATCATGCTCAGCGACGTCGACGCGCTCTACACCAAGCCGCCGCACCTGCCGGGCGCTGAGAAGCTCGACTTCATCGCCGCGGACGACCCGCTCGACGGGTTCGAGTTCAGTTCGAGCGGAGCAACCGGAGTGGGCACCGGGGGAGCGAGCACGAAGGTGGTCGCCGCCCGCCTCGCCACCAAGGCTGGCACCGCCGTTCTGGTCACCTCGACCGAACTGGCCGCTGCAGCCCTGCGTGGCGAGCACGTCGGCACCTGGTTCGAGCCGACGGCAAGCGAAGAGCGTCGCGCGCTGCTCTGACCGCACCAGCTGCGCTAAACTGCCGGTGGTCGCACGGCGCGTCCATTATTCTTGCCGGAGGGCCAGATTCATGTGGGGTTGCACGTCCTTATTGGGGTCAGCGTGAATGGCTTCAGCGTTAATGTAGCCAACCGAAATATCACCCGATGAGGGCGCACTCGCAGCAGGTTGTTCGATCCGCCGCGCGTATCGTGGTCAAGGTGGGCTCCTCGTCGATCAGTGGCGAAAACTCCGGGCAGATCGCGCCCTTGGTCGATGCCCTGGCTGAAGCGCATGCCCGGGGCACCGAGGTGGTTCTGGTCTCGTCCGGCGCCATTGCCATCGGCATGCCGTACCTCCAGCTGCAGGAACGGCCGACCGACCTGGCGACCCAGCAGGCGGCGGCATCCGTTGGTCAGAATCTGTTGATCTTTCGGTACCAGGACAGCCTCGACCGCTACGACATCGTGGCCGGTCAGGTGCTGCTGACGGCGAGTGACCTCGACAACGCCACCCACCGCGGCAACGCCCAGCGCGCCATGGAGCGCCTGATGGCGCTGCGTATTCTTCCGATCGTCAACGAGAATGACACCGTAGCCACCCACGAGATTCGATTCGGCGACAACGACCGACTGGCCGCCCTCGTCGCCACCCTGATCGGTGCCGACCTGCTCGTGCTCCTCAGCGATGTGGATTCCCTCTACACGTGCCCGCCGGACCTGCCCGGTGCTGAGCGCATCAGCCACGTGGCATCCGGTGACCCGTTGGTGGGGATGGAATTCGGCGCGACTGCCGTCAACGGGGTCGGCACCGGGGGAGCGAGCACCAAGGTGACGGCGGCGCGCATCGCGGCCCAGGCCGGAACCGCCGTGCTGGTCACGGCGACCGGGTTGGTGGCCGAGGCGCTGCGCGGGGATCCGGTGGGAACCTGGTTCGAACCGTCGCCAGCACCGTCAGCACTGCGTATTTCCTGAGAGCCGAGAATAGTCTCATGGTTCGCCTCCCGTAAACTAGGTTCATGTTGCAGTCTCTGAACGATGTAGCCCAGCTCACGCCCACCCTCGAGGCCGCTCGCGCCGCCTCCCTGCCGCTCGCTTCAGCGCCGACAGAGCTAAAGAATAAAGCGCTGAAATTGATTGCGCAATCGCTGCGCGACCACGCCGCGCAGATCGTGACGGCCAACCAGGTCGACCTCGCTGCCGGCGCCACCAACGGCCTCAGTGCCGGACTGCTCGACCGGCTCAAGCTCGACCCGCCGCGCATTATGGCCCTCGCCGACTCCGTCGACCAGATCGCGCTGCTGACCGACCCGGTCGGCCAGGTCGTGCGCGGCAGCAGCCTGCCCAACGGCATCAAAATCAGCCAGGTGCGTGTTCCCTTCGGCGTCATCGGAGTCATCTACGAAGCTCGCCCGAACGTCACCGTCGATCTGGCCGCCCTCGCCTTGAAGAGTGGCAACGCCGTCGTGCTCCGCGGTGGTTCGGCTGCCGAGAACAGCAACCGAATACTCATCGACCTGGTGCAGGCGGCGATCACCGACGCCGGACTCAACCCTGATTCGGTGCAGACCATCGACCCCTTTGGCCGGGCCGGCGCGACCGAGCTCATGAAGGCTCGCGGCTACGTCGACGTGCTCATTCCCCGTGGCAGCGCCAACCTGATCCAGACCGTGGTTCGTGAGTCCCAGGTGCCGGTCATCGAGACCGGTGCCGGCGTCGTGCACGTCTTCCTCGATGAGACGGCTACCAAGCAGTGGGCGATCGATATCGTGCACAACTCCAAGACGCACCGTCCGAGCGTCTGCAATGCCCTGGAAACCCTGCTCGTACACCGCAGCGCAGCTGAACGCTTGCTTCCCGATGTGTTGGACAAGCTCACGGCGTCCGGTGTCACCATCCATGCGGATGCCCGCACCCGCGCGCTCTATCCGGCCGCTGTCCCGGCGACCGACGATGACTGGGGCACCGAATACATGAGCCTCGACATTTCGGTGGCGATTGTCGACTCCCTCGATGAGGCCATGGACCACATTCGTCGCTATTCAACCGGGCACACCGAGTCGATCATCACCAACGATCTGCAGAACGCTGAGCGCTTTCTGAACGAGGTCGATTCGGCCTCGGTCATGGTCAACGCCTCCACTCGCTTCACCGACGGCGGAGAATTCGGCTTCGGTGCCGAGGTGGGTATCTCCACCCAGAAGCTGCACGCTCGTGGGCCGATGGGTTTGCCAGAGCTGACCAGCACAAAGTGGATCGTGCGCGGCACCGGCCAGGTACGCGCGTAGGTTCACACGCGGGTGCCGGTCAAGTGCGCCGGTCAAGCTAGGATGAGTCGACGGCGTGAGCCGTCAGGCGCGCGACCCGTCGCGGCCAACTGGGGCCGCGCCCGACTGCGCGGCGCGTGAATGGAGAACCGATGTCTTTTGTGAGTGCCGTGCTAACCGAGGTCGAGCACATCGCCTTGCCGTTGCCGCTCATCATCTACCCGATGGTGGCCGCCGTGTTGTTCCTGGCCCTCGGCGTCGTGCTGTGGAGCTTTCGTGATGTGTCCAACCGCCACAGCGGCAAGGCTGACGCCTACGCAGCCGCGCATGGCGGACACGGTGGTACCACCGGCACCGGTGGCCACTAGAAGCCTGATCTTAACGTGACAGTTCGTCGCCTTCGCATCGGCGTGATGGGCGGAACGTTCGACCCCATTCACCATGGGCACCTCGTCGCCGCCAGCGAGGTGGCACAGAGCTTCGACCTCGACGAGGTGATCTTCGTGCCCACCGGGCAGCCGTGGCAGAAAAGCGGCGTCACCCGCGGCGAACATCGCTACCTGATGACGGTGATTGCGACCGCGTCCAATCCGCGGTTCACAGTGAGTCGGGTGGATATTGACCGGGTCGGCCCGACTTACACCATTGATACGCTGCGTGATCTGCACGAAGAACGTCCGGATGCCGAATTGTTCTTCATTACCGGAGCGGATGCGATCACCCAGATTCTCGGCTGGAAAGACGTGCGTGAACTGTGGCAGCTGGCACATTTCGTGGCTGTGAGTCGCCCGGGCCATGAGCTGAGCGTTTCGGGATTACCGAACCAAGACGTAAGCTTGTTGGAAGTTCCGGCACTGGCTATTTCGTCCACTGACTGCCGGGCACGGGTCAATCGGGGATTCCCGGTCTGGTATCTGGTCCCCGACGGGGTCGTCCAGTACATCTCAAAGCATCATCTGTATCGGAGTGTGGCATGACGTCGGGAGACCCTCAGCCGCTCAGCCGACGTCAGGCGCGCGAACTCGCCCGCGAACAGGGTGACGAAGCCGCCGCGGTGTACGACGCCATCCCGACCCTCGACGTTCCGGTGCTAGTCCCGGCCGCGCTTCGCCCGGCACCGTTTGCTTCATCGGCACAGACCTCGACATCACGGCGAACGAGCCGGCACCACACGGCTCCCGATCCGAAAGAGCCTCAGGACACCGTCGATCCAGTTCCAACCCCGGGTGCAGCCGAGCCCGACCCGTCGGTTCCGGCACCGCACACCCTGAGTCGCCGGGAATTGCGCGCACTGCACGCACGTGAAGATGAGGAACGGGCTCTCAATACTGGGGACCTCACGACCCCCGCCGATCAGCCCGCCGACGCTGAAGCTACTGATGCTGGGCCGGTTGACCCTGAACTGGTCGAGGCCGAGCTGGTCGAGGCCGAGCTGATCGAGCCCGAGCCCACCACGCGGGTCGCCGTCGACCCGGTCGAATCCGAGCAGATGTACGCCGAGCCGATCATGGCCGAGCCGGTCGTGGCCGAGCCGATCGAGGCCGAGCCGATCGAGGCGCCGGATCCGACCCTCAGTGACAAGACCGGATGGATGCCGCCGATCGGACACTGGTCGGTCGATGCGGATGCTCCGCGCGTCGACGTATCGCAGCCTGACCAGTCGCTCGACGAACTGATCAACCGTGGTATCGGGGCCGGGGGCATTCCCACCACCACGAACGCGCTCATCCTGCCGTCGATTCCCCACCAGCCGAGCAGCGTGAGTCCCATCTCCAATACGGGCGAGATCATGATCACGGGGTCATTCGACCTGCCGCGCAGTCTTGGCTCGACCGGCGCCCACCCGAATCTGTTCGATTCGTCCGAGATGGACCACCTGATGGACCAGCTCGACGCCGATCAGCTAGGCGGGGACTCGGCCCCGGTCAGTGCGAGTCGCGCCGTGAGCACGCACGCGTCTACCCGCGGGATGTTGACCCCGCCGAAGAATCAGCGTGCCTCACTTCCCACCGTTTTGGTCATCGCCACGGCCGCACTGGCCGTGAGTGTTCTGGCACTCTTCGTGACCGGCTACCTGCTGGGTCTCTTCTAGTGCCCCGCGCCATGCATCCGTGTCCTTCCTTCCTCGCGGGCCTCTCCGGCTCGCTCGTTTCCCCCATCATCGCCACAAGCGCATTCGCGCCTCGCGGCACAATCTCAAGGATTCATTCATGACCACGTCACCCCACGCCCTCGAGCTGCTTGCCATCGCCGTCGCCGCCGCCGACTCCAAGGGAGGCGAAGACCTCGTTGCCCTCGACGTCTCGAACCCGCTTCCCCTCGCCGACATCTTCTTCATCGTCACTGGTCGGTCGGAGCGCAACGTTGTAGCCATTGCCGGCGAGATTGAAGACAAGCTGATCGAGGCCGGCCACAAGCCGCTGCGGCGCGAGGGACGCGCTGCCGGCCGCTGGGTGCTCGTTGACTTCGGTGACCTGGTCGTGCACGTTTTTCACGAAGAAGAGCGCCAGTACTACTCCCTGGAGCGATTGTGGAAGGACTGCCCGGTGATTCCGACCGGGATTCCCGCCAAAGTGACGTCAAACGAGGCCGCCGATGAGGCTGCCGACGAGGTCGCGGAGTAGCTTCGGTTTCGCAGATCCCAATCTGTGTTGTAAGCTAACAAAGTTGTTTCGGAGCAATTCGAAACAACAATCTGGGTCCGTGGCGCAGCTGGTAGCGCACCTGCATGGCATGCAGGGGGTCAGGGGTTCGAATCCCCTCGGATCCACCAAATATGAAGTAGCCCCGACATTGTCGGGGCTACTTTTTTGTGATCCATCGTGTAAAAGTTGTGAATGCAAAAGAAATACCGCGTGGCGGGTATCGGAAAAAGAGTTCGGCAGCCATAATTCGTTAGTGGTTATCGCCACACGCGAATGTATCCATCCCGAATGTATTCGACACCTCATTGGAGAATCTCAGAATGAAGAAGACCACGGTTCAGCTGCTGGATGACCTTGACGGCACCGTTATTGAAAATGGGTCCGGAGCAACCGTTTCCTATGCTTTCGAAGGGGAATCGTACGAGATCGATCTGTCCGCCGAAAACCTCGCTGAATTTCGCGCCGCGATCAAGCCATACACAAATGTTTCCCGACGCGTTGGCTATGTGCCCGCTAAGTCACGCGGCACCAGTTCGGCCGGTTCGGACCGGGCCGAGCTCCAGGCCATTCGTGCCTGGGCTGCCGCCAACGGCGTTGCCGTATCCGACCGTGGGCGCATTGCCGGCACCGTGCGCGAGGCCTATGCCAGGGCGCAGGCCTAGCAGAGCCCGAACAGACCATTACTCCGGATCAGCGGTGTCCCTGCCTGAGCGAGGGCACCTATGCCGTCTGTTGCGGCCGATTTCACAGCGGTGCTGCGCTGCCGCCGACGGCCGAATGGCTCATGCGATCTCGGTATAGCGCCTTCTGCCGGGATGACGCGCAGTATCTGCTTCAGACGTGGCATCCGTTGACCCGACCGGAATCACTCGAACTGGACCCGGCGATAACTTGGCGACGGCTCGATATCGTGCGTACAGAGCGCGGTGGTTTACTCGATAGTGAGGGCGTCGTGCAATTCACAGCGCACTATCGTGAAAACGGCATAGCGGGTCAGCAGAAAGAAGTGAGCCGCTTTCTCAAGGTTGACCGCCAATGGTATTACCTCGATGCCGTTCCAGACAGACTGAACTCCAGACAGCCACTTCCAGCCGCATGGCCGGGATGGAATCTCAGAGGGCGCGTCACCGCGGTCGATATCGGGCGGCCACCTCCCAGAAATCTGGCTTAGATTGGGCAGATGTCTGAGCATCTCTCCCGCGATATCGCCAGTGGCAGTGACCCGCGGCATCCGGCGCGGCGGGCCCTGCGACGAGCTCGCGCGTGGGTTGACGGGCACCCCTATCTACTCTTCGCCTATCGCCTCGGGGTCGGGCTGCTCGGCACAGTGATTGTTGTTATCGGCATTATTCTGATTCCCCTGCCTGGACCGGGGTGGCTGATCGTCTTCTTGGGACTCGCCGTGCTCGGAACGGAATTCGCTTCAGCGCGTCGGCTCGGCGGGGTACTCAAACAGATTGTCACGCGGGTCTGGGCCTGGTGGCGTTCGCGTCGCGACCGTCCGGTGGCCGGCTGATCTGACCGCCGGCGCGCTCAGCGAGCGGTCAGAAACAGCGCGGCCAGCAGCGCGATGTAGACGATGACGAAAATTGCCGGCGTGACAAATCGCACGACATTGACCCAGGGAGCCATGGCCACGATGCTCCGGGTGAGCGCGCTGGGCGTCTCCAGGCCACGCAGGTCGGTGATGACGGCGAGGCCTTCATTGGCCGCGGCAATCTGGGCCAAAGCTCCGAAAATGCCCGAGGCCAGCAGAATGCCCGCCGCGGCGATGCGCACGGAGAGCTCTGTCGTGCCGAGGCCCAGGGAGAGAAAGCCCACGATGGCCGTGAGCAGGAAGGTCGGCGCGGCTTGGGACGCGATGATGTGTCCGCGGGCTTTCACCCAGGCAGTGATGAGCTCGGATTCGGTCATGGCTGGCTCCATTCTTCGGGTGCCGCACGGCACCTGGCTCTATTCTGGCCGCTCCGGCAGATCGTACGGCTCTTTCAACCGTGCGAGTCTGGGTGAAACGGAATAACAGCGGCCGGGCCAAGGTTCCACCGGTGTATGCATGTGCATAGAAAAGACTCGTTCTGAGAGGCTGTACCCGCGTGACGCACAAACTTGAACTGGGACTCGATACCTTCGGCGACGTTACCTTCGACGCCGATGGGCGGCCGCTGGCTCAGCCACAGGTGCTGCGCAACGTCGTGGCCGAAGCCGTGCTGGCCGACCAGGTCGGCCTGGATTTCTTCGGCATCGGCGAGCACCACCGCGCCGATTTCGCCGTGTCAGCACCCGAAGTGGTGCTCGCCGCGATCGCCGGCCAGACCAGCCGGATTCGACTGGGCTCAGCCGTGACCGTGCTCAGCTCCGACGACCCGGTGCGGGTCTACCAGCGCTTCGCCACGCTCGACGCCGTGTCGTCTGGACGCGCGGAGATCATTCTCGGGCGCGGTTCGTTCACCGAATCCTTTCCGCTGTTCGGCCTGGATCTCGGTGACTATGAGCAATTGTTCGAGGAGAAGCTCGAATTGTTCACCGAACTGCTCAAGGAACAGCCGGTGACCTGGTCCGGTCAGACCCGGGCAGCCCTGAACGACCAGACCGTGTTTCCGCCGACCGAGTCCGGAGCGATCAAGACCTGGATCGGTGTGGGCGGCAGCCCTGAGTCGGTCATTCGCGCCGCGCACTACGGTCTGCCGCTCATGCTCGCCATCATCGGCGGTGCGCCGCTCGCCTTCGCGCCTCTCGTCGACCTCTACCACCGCGCCCTGGCGCAGTTCGAGAAGCCCACGCTGCCGATCGGTGAGCACTCGCCCGGCTATATCGCCGAGACGGATGCTCAGGCTCGCGACGAAATGTGGCCGCACTACGAGGCGATGCAGAACCGCATCGGTCGGGAACGCGGCTGGGGCCCGGCCACTCGGGAACGTTTCGAGCAGGATGCCGGCCCCGACGGCGCCGTGTTCGTGGGTTCACCCGAGACCGTGGCCACGAAGATCGCCACGGTGGTGCAGGGACTCGGGCTCAGCCGGTTCGACCTGAAGTACAGCATCGGCACGCTCCCGCACGAGAAATTGATGAACAGCATCGAGCTCTTTGGTACCCGGGTCGCACCGCTCGTGCGCGAAGAACTCGGCTACGCCTGCCCGGAGCGGCTCGGATGACCGGATATGTCGGCGGATGCCTGTAGCGTGTTCTCCAAGCGCGATTCGGTCATCCGTCGGCGCTGTCTTGTCGCCTCTGTCACACCTGACCGTGTCCCGTCTTCATCCCGAGGAGTCTCATGGAAACCTGGCCCGGAACCGCCTACCCCCTTGGCGCAACGTTCGACGGGAGCGGTACCAACTTCGCACTGTTCAGCGAAGCCGCTCAACGCGTTGAACTCTGTCTCATCGATGAAGATGGAGGTGAGACGCGAGTTGAGGTGCGCGAGTCATCCGCTTATATCTGGCATTGCTACCTGCCGCTGGTGCAGCCGGGGCAGCGCTACGGGTATCGGGTGTACGGCGACTACAACCCGGCGGCCGGTAACCGGACCAACCCGAGCAAGCTGCTGCTCGACCCATACGCCAAGGCCACCACGGGGGCCATCGACTGGGACCCGTCGCTGTTCTCCTACGATTTCGACGACCCGGATTCGGCGAACGACGAGGATTCCGCCTCGCACATGATGCTCGGCGTCGTCGTCAACCCGTTCTTCGACTGGACCGGTGATCGATCCCTCCGCACGCCCTACAGCGAGTCCTTCATCTACGAGGCACACGTGAAGGGCCTGACCAAGCTGCAGGAGTCCGTGCCTGAAACCCAGCGCGGCACCTACGCGGGCCTGGCGCATCCGTCGGTGATCGACCACCTGCAAAAGCTCGGTGTGACTGCCATCGAACTGATGCCGGTGCACCAGTTTGTCAATGACGGCACCCTCGTGGAGCAGGGCCTGGGCAACTATTGGGGCTACAACACGATCGGATTCTTTGCGCCGCACAACGCGTATTCCTCGACCGGTGATCTCGGCCAGCAGGTGCAGGAATTCAAGGGAATGGTGCGCAGCCTGCACGCCGCCGGCATCGAGGTCATTCTCGACGTGGTCTACAACCACACCGCCGAGGGCAACCACATGGGTCCGACCCTGTCGTTCAAGGGCATCGACAACGAGGCCTATTACCGCCTGATGGACGACGACAAGCGCTACTACATGGACTACACCGGGACCGGCAACACCCTCAACGTGCGGCACCCGCACGTGCTGCAGCTCATCATGGACTCGCTGCGCTACTGGGTGCTCGAGATGCACGTCGACGGCTTTCGGTTCGACCTGGCCAGCGCCCTGGCCCGCGACCTCTACGAGGTCGACAAGCTCTCCACCTTCTTCGAGCTCGTGCAGCAAGACCCGATCGTCTCGCAGGTCAAGCTCATCGCCGAGCCGTGGGACGTCGGCCCCGGCGGCTATCAGGTCGGCAATTTTCCCTCCCAGTGGTCGGAATGGAACGGCAAGTACCGCGATACCGTGCGTGATTTCTGGCGGGGGGAGCCATCCACTCTCGGCGAATTCGCCTCCCGCGTCGCCGGATCGGCCGACTTGTACGAGCACTCCGGGCGCCGTCCGATGGCGTCGATCAACTTCGTCACCGCGCATGACGGCTTCACCATCGCCGATCTCGTGTCGTACAACGAGAAGCACAATGACGCCAACGGCGAAGACAACAAAGACGGCGAGTCGCACAACCGCTCCTGGAACTCCGGCGTCGAAGGTCTCAGCGATGATCCGGAGATTCGTGGGTTGCGCGCGCGGCAGGCACGCAACTTCATCGCGACGCTGCTTTTGTCGCAGGGGGTTCCGATGCTGCTGCACGGCGATGAGCTCGGGCGAACCCAGCAGGGTAACAACAACACCTACGCGCAGGATTCCGAGCTGACCTGGGTGCACTGGGACGAAGCGGATGTGCCGCTGATCGAATTCACGGCGGCCGTTTCCCGCCTCCGCCGCGAGCACCCGACGTTTCGGCGCAGTCGCTTCTTCGACGGTCGCCCCGGTAACCGCGTCGCGGGCGAATCGCTGCCCGATATCGTGTGGCTGGGCACCGATGGTGAACCGATGGCGTCGGAAGACTGGGACGAAAACCTCGCTCGCACGGTCGCCAAATTCCTCAACGGCAACGGAATCCGTGAACGAGACGTGCGCGGTCAGGACGTCACCGACGACAACTTTCTGCTGTTGTTCAACGCCGACGCCGAAGACGTCGAATTCACGCTGCCACCCAACGAATATGCCCCGGCCTGGGAAATTGTGGTCGACACCGCCGGTGAGGGGGCCGATTCCATCGCCCGTCCGGCCGGAGCCATCCAGACCGTGGCCGGTCGTTCCCTCGTGGTCCTGCGCGCCTATCACGAACCCGAAGTTGCACCGGATCACTCCGTCGCCGCGTCACTGGCCGGTGCCACCGGTCTGATCACGCTGCCGGGCCACAGCTGAGGGCCGTTCGGTGACCCTTGACGCAGATCTTTTCGTGACGGTGCCCGTCGTCGCGCCGTTGTCGACCTACCGCCTGCAGATCACTGCGGGTTTCGACCTTGACGCGGCCGCAGGGATCGTCGATTACCTTCGCGATCTCGGTGCCGACTGGGTCTACCTGTCGCCGCTGTTGAAGGCCGAAGACGGATCGGATCACGGCTACGACGTCGTCGACCACTGCCTGGTCGACCCAGCACGCGGCGGGGCGGATGCCTTGGGTCGCCTGGCCACTGCCGCGCATCGGGTCGGGCAGGGCGTGCTCGTGGACATCGTGCCCAACCACGTGGGCGTGGCCACGCCGCGGCAGAATCCTTGGTGGTGGGACCTGCTGCAGAACGGCGAACAGTCACGGTACGCCGAGGCCTTCGATGTGGACTGGGAGTTCGGTAGCGGCAGAATCCGCATTCCGGTGCTCGGTGATGATCAGGGCGGCGACGTTCAGCGCGGTGACGATCAGGGCCGCGGCGAGCTCGACCGGCTTGAGCTGGTCGACGGCGAACTGCGCTACTTCGACAACCGGTATCCGCTGGCGTCCGGAACCGCCGACGACGGTGCCAGCCCGGCCGACGTGCATGACCGCCAACACTATGAGCTCGTGAACTGGCGCCGCGCTGACGCGGAGCTCAACTATCGGCGCTTCTTCGCCGTGAACAGTTTGGCCGGCATTCGCGTCGACGTGCCGTGGGTGTTCGAAGAGTCGCACCGCGAGATCGTGCGCTGGGTCAAGGACGGTCTGGTTCAGGGCCTCCGGGTGGACCACCCCGACGGCCTCGCGGACCCGGCCGGCTACCTCGAAGCCCTGCGCCGCGCCACCGACGGGGCGTACGTGCTGGTCGAGAAGATTCTCGAGGGTCCGGAACAACTTCCGTCGAGCTGGGCGACGGCCGGGACGACCGGGTATGACGCCCTCGCCGACGTGGACCGGGTGCTCGTCGATCCGGCCGGTCAGCCTGCCCTTGACGCCCTGGAATCACGGCTGCAGGGCGACACCGTCGCTTGGAACGATCTGGTCTTTCGCAACAAGCGTGCGGTGGCCGACGGCATCCTTCGCTCGGAAGTGCTGCGCATCGCCCGTCTGGTACCGAACGACGAGGAGGCCGACACCACCGCCGACGCCGTGGCCGAACTGCTGGCCTGGTTTCCGGTCTACCGCTCCTACCTGCCCCTCGGCCAGGGCGACCTGCAGGTGGCGGCGGGGCGGTCGATCACGCACCGCCCGCACCTGGAGGCCGAGATCGACCGGCTGCTGCCGCTGCTGGGAGACCCGGGGCATCCGGCGGCCGTACGTTTTCAACAGACTTCGGGCATGGTGATGGCCAAGGGGGTCGAGGACCGGGCCTACTACCGGTTCGGTCGGCTGACCTCGCTCAACGAGGTGGGAGCCGACCCCGACGAGTTTGCGGTGACGGTGGCCGAGTTTCACGACCGGCAGCGCGCGCGCCAGGCCAGCTTTCCGCGGTCGATGACGACGCTGTCCACCCACGACACCAAACGTGGCGAAGACGTGCGCGCCCGTATCTCGGTGCTCGCCGAGATTCCCGCCGAGTGGGAGGCTGCCCTGGACCAGCTGCGGGAGGCGCATCCGCTCGGGGACGCACCGTTTGAGAACCTGCTCTGGCAGGCAATCGTCGGCTCCTGGCCGGCCAGCCGGGAGCGCCTCGCCGCCTACGCGCTCAAGGCGGCGCGCGAGGCCGGAACCATCACCACGTGGACAGAGCAGAACGCCGAATTCGAAGCGAAACTGGGGGACCTCGTCGCTTTCGCTACCAGCCCGGGGTCTACCCACGATCTGATTGCTGCGCTGGTCGAGCGGATGCAGCAGGCAGGCTGGAGCAACTCGCTCGCGCTCAAACTGCTGCAGCTGACCATGCCGGGCGTTCCCGACGTGTACCAGGGCAGTGAACTGTGGGAGACCTCACTCGTCGACCCCGACAACCGTCGCACGGTCGACTACACGCTGCGCCGTCAGTTGCTGACCCGCATCGACAGCGGATGGCTTCCCGAGGTAGACGAGACAGGTGCCGCCAAGCTGCTGGTCACCGCCCGGGCCCTGCGGCTGCGCCGCGACCGGCCGGACCAGTTCACTCGCTACGCCCCGGTTCCGGTTTTCGGGTCGGGCGCGAGCCACCTCGTGGCGTTTGATCGCGGGGGAGCGATCACCCTGGCCACCCGATTGCCGATCGGGCTGCAGGAGGCGGGCGGTTGGGGAGACACGACGATTGCTGTGGCGGGGCGCGCCTATATCGATCTGCTCACGCAGGAGCGCTTCGAGGGCCCGAACCTCGACGTCGCCCAGGTGCTCGCGCACTACCCGGTGGCGCTCCTGGCGGCCGTCGATGACCGAAATCCCGTCTCTACCCACACAGGACGACACGCATGAACGATCAGAAATTTGCCGTCTGGGCTCCTGGCGCGCGCGCCGTGCAGGTGCAACTCGGCCTCCGCCAGCTCGAGCTCACGGCGCGCGACGACGGGTGGTGGGAGCTGCCGGCATCCGCTCAACCCCCGGTCACCGGCCCGATCGACTACGGATTCATCGTGGACGGGCGCGGACCGTTCGCCGACCCCCGGTCGCGGCACCAGCCGGCCGGGGTGCACGCCCTCTCGCGCACCTTCGACGCCTCGGCCCACGTCTGGCAGGACGCCGACTGGACCGGTCGCCAGCTCGCCGGAGCCATCATCTACGAGCTGCACGTGGGAACCTTCACACGGGAGGGCACCTTTGACGCGGCCGCGAGCCGGCTCGATCACATGCATTCGATCGGCGTCGATTTCATCGAGCTGCTGCCGGTGAACGCGTTCAACGGCACGCGCAACTGGGGCTACGACGGCGTGCTCTGGTACGCCGTGCACGAGGGCTACGGCGGCCCGGCCGGGTACCAGAACTTCGTCGACGCCTGCCACCAGCGCGGCATCGGCGTCATCCAGGACGTCGTCTACAACCACCTGGGGCCGAGCGGCAACTACCTGCCCCAGTTCGGCCCGTACCTCAGTGAGGCGGCCGGTAACACCTGGGGCTCGTCCCTCAATCTCGACGGTCCGCACTCCGACCCGGTGCGCCGGTACATTCTCGACAACGCGTTGATGTGGATGGACGATTATCACGTCGACGGATTGCGCCTCGACGCGGTGCACGCCCTGCGCGATACCAGCGCCACCCACCTGCTCGAGCAGCTCGCCGTCGAGGTCGCAGCGCTCAGCGCCAAAACCGGCCGGCCGCGCACCCTGATCGCCGAATCCGACCTCAACGACCCCCGGCTCGTGACGCCGCGCGAGGCCAACGGCTACGGACTCGACGCACAATGGAGCGACGACTTTCACCACGCCGTGCACGTCGCCCTGACCGGCGAAACGACCGGCTACTACGCCGATTTCGAACCCCTCGACGCCCTCGCCAAGGTGCTCACCCACGGGTTCTTCCACGACGGCACCTACTCGAGCTTTCGCGAGCGCACGCACGGCCGCCGCATCGACCTCGAGCGCATGCCCACCTGGCGGCTGGTCGTCGCCTCCCAGAACCATGACCAGATCGGCAACCGTGCCGTCGGCGACCGGTTGAGCGAGCAGCTCGATACCGGCCAGCTGGCCATTGCCGCCGCGTTGACCCTGCTCGGGCCGTACACACCGATGTTGTTCATGGGCGAAGAATGGGGAGCCACGACACCGTGGCAGTTCTTCACCTCGCATCCCGAACCGGAGCTCGGCGCCGCCACGGCCCGTGGTCGCATCAACGAATTCGCCCGCATGGGCTGGGATCCGGCGCTGGTTCCCGATCCCCAGGACGAGCAGACCTTCGAGCGCTCCAAGCTCAACTGGAACGAAGCCGCCGAACCACAGCATGCTCGCCTGCTCAGGTTCTACCGCGACCTGGCCGCTGTGCGCCGCACCCGCCCGGACTTCACCGATCCCCGCTTCGACCAGATCGCCGTGGAATTCGATGCGGCAGCCGGCTGGCTGCGGCTGCACCGCGGCAGCACCCAGATCCTGTTCAATCTCGGCACCCAGCCGGTGCGCGTTCCGGCGGGGGGCGGTGACATCGTGCTGTCCTTTGCGGCCGAGGGCGAAGCCGTTCAGGGTCGGCTGCCCAACGCCCTGCAGCTGGCACCGCACTCCGTGGTCGTTCTGGCCTGATCTCGTCTGGCAAGATGGGGCTGACTGCTGCACGACCAGGCAGCAGAGAGGACCAGGCATGGGATCGTTTCTGTCGCCGACAACAGCCACTGCGCTCGAGCACCTGCTCAACCTGCAACCGGATGCCGCGCCCCTGGAACGGTTGCGCGCCATCCGCTCGCTGCAAGCAGCGCTCGACCACGACCCCGCCACGCTCGCCGCCGTGCGAGATGCTGTCGCGGCAGATACGTCGTGGGACGAGATCGCCGACGCGACCGGTCTCAAGGTGCCAGCGGCCAAATGGCGCTGGGGCGGTACCGACGACGAGATCAGTGCCCGCCTGGAAGCCGGCCGCAAACGATCAGTGCGGCCCAGCAGCGTACCCACCGAACTTCCCGGCCTGTCCGTCGCTGAGGTGGCAGCCGCGCGCGGAGTGAGCGCCCAGGCCATCTATCTGCAGGTGCGCCGCGGAACCCTGGTCAGTCGCACCGTGACCCTGCCCGACGGTCGCAGCTACAAACGCGTGTTCCCGGCCGGCACGCCCGACCTCGAATCCAGTCCCGATTCCCGCCCCGACATCAATGGAGACGTCCCACTATGACGAGTACCCCGACCACCCTCACGATTGAACGCCGCGCCGACCGGCTGCACGTCGAACTCAACCGACCCGACGTGCGCAACGCCATCGACCAGACCATGATCGACGAGCTGCACGCGGTCTGCGCCGAGCTCGAGCAGCAGCCTCGCATCCTGATCATCAGTGGCGCGAACGGTGTCTTCGCCTCGGGCGCCGACATCGCCCAGCTGCGCGAACGGCGTCGCGATGACGCGCTGCTCGGCATCAACTCCGGGCTGTTCTCCCGCATCGCGAAGCTGCCGATGCCGGTCATCGCGGCAATCGACGGCTGGGCGCTCGGCGGCGGCGCCGAACTAGCCTACGCGGCCGACTTTCGGATCGCGTCGACGAGCGCCAGGCTCGGCAACCCCGAGACGGCACTCGGCATCCTGCCGGCCGCCGGCGCACTGTGGCGCCTGGCCGAGCTGGTCGGGGAGCCGGTGGCCAAGGAGATCATCCTGGCCGGGCGCATCCTCGGCGCCGCGGAGTGCCTTGCTGTGCACCTGGTCACCGAGGTTCACGACCCCGACGACCTGCTGGCCGCCGCGCACGCGCTGGCCGACCGTATTGCGGCGCAGGATCCCCTCGCGACCCGGCTGGCCAAAGAGGTGTTCCACGCTCCCCGCGCGGCGCATCCGCTCGTCGATAACACGGCCCAGGCCATTCTGTTCGAATCGGAGGCCAAATTCACCCGAATGGATGCCTTCCTCGCCCGTCGCAAGCGTTGACCGCCCAGCCCGCCTGGACCGCCGGAGTTCTCACGACGAATCTCGGTGGCGAATTCAGGAAATCCGGAGGCTCGGCCGGCGCGGCGCGGCGCTGGTACGGGCGATTCTGGTCTGTGCCGGTTCGTTTTCCTGAATTCGCCACGGGAAAGGCCTGTGCTTGGATGGAGGGAGTGCGAGGGCGGACTGGTCTGCCCGCACTCGATCGGGGGACCTCATGACACTGGTGAACAGTTCGGCACCGACCCGCCCGCGGGATATCGCTGCAGCGCTGACTCTGTGGCTGCCTTTCATGGCGGTCGTCGTCACCTGGCTGCTGTGGATCGATCGCCTGCCGGGCGTGCTGCCACGGCAGTGGGGGCGCGACGGCGCGGTGAGCTCGACGATGCCCACCTGGGGAATGGCCGTGATTGCGCTCGTGGTGAGCCTGGGTGCTGCCAGTCTGGCCACCTACTGGCTCCGCGAGCGGGGTGCGCCCAATCGCCGCCAGGTCTACCTCGGGCTCGGCTTCGCTGCGGGGCTGTCGTCGAGCCTGTGGCTGACCACGGCCGGCATCACCGTTGCTGCCGGAGCCGCGGAACCGAAAATGGGCGCCTGGGTGCTGCTCACCTTCGCCGCCTGCGGGTATGGTCTGCTGCCGTTTCTGATTGCCCAGAAATGGGTGACGCCGGCGACCGTAACGGAACTCCCGGAGACGACCGCCGAGACAACGACCGCCGCGACAGCGACAGCCGATCCCTCCGCCACCTGGACCAAGGTCGTGACGAGCCCGGTCATGGCTACGATCGGCGGGCTCATCGTGCTCGGTGGGGCCATCGGAATCGTGGCCCAACTGCGCGACGAGGGGCTGACCGGTGCAGCCGCGGCCAGCGCCATGGCGGTGGCGATCGTCGTTCTCATCCTCACGGCCACGCTGCTCTTCGTGCAGGTTCGGGTGAGCGTGGACCAACGCGGGCTGCGCGTGGTGTCGCGGTTGCTGGGCATCCGTTTGAAGCAGGTGCCGCTCGACCAGGTGGAGTCCGCGTTCGCCGAGACCGTGAGCCCGTTTCACTCCGGTGGCTGGGGATACCGACTGACCGGCGGACGCTCGGCCGTGGTCATGCGTGGCGGGCCAGCCCTCGTGGTGAATCTGCGGCGCGGTAACCAGTTTGCCGTGACCGTCGACGACCCGCAGGCCGCCGCGGCCCTGTTGACCGGCCTCAGTGCCGCGAACCCGACGGCGCACTAGCGCCCGGGCCCACCTTATGGCCCGGGGCCCAGTTTCTAAACTGGCACCGTGGGTCGCGAAGTACAGCGTGGAAAATGGACGCAAGGGGATCAGGGCGCATTGGCGTCGCGGCGCGCCACCTCGTACCCGCCGGCGGCATAGATCGTGGTGAATTCCACTCCGGGGTGCAGCGCCTCGCCCACCACCTGCGCCGACGTCCACTCGGCGGGCAGACCGCCGGCGGCAAGATCGATCACGAGGTAATCCGGCAGCGGATTCTTATTGCCGAGCCAGTAGACATCCGTTCGTTCCACGAGATAGTTCATCAGCCCGATGTCTGATTCGACCAGCGCCCCGTCGGGCACAACCCGCAGCGCGGCGGTCGCAGCGGCGGCGCGATGCGTCGAAAAATGGGCCGGGACATCCGCCAGTTTGAACAGCGGCAGCGTCGTCGCGAGCACGAGCGCTGCGACAATCGAAACGGATGCCGCCAGCCGCCCGTATCCGCGCAGCCAGCCCCGCAGGCTGCCGCGAGCGAGCGCGATTCCATCGAGCGCGGCAGCAAACAGGATGGGCATCAGCACGGCGCTGTACTGCCAGGTCGGACCCCAGTAGCCCGAATTCTCCGACAGGAACCGCCAGGCCAGAGTGGGCAGCAGCACGAGCGCC
Organism: Cryobacterium flavum; assembly: GCF_900103805.1. Classification (GTDB taxonomy): domain Bacteria; phylum Actinomycetota; class Actinomycetes; order Actinomycetales; family Microbacteriaceae; genus Cryobacterium; species Cryobacterium flavum. Next base: position 114,196 of record NZ_FNIB01000004.1, read on the forward strand.
AGCGGCGACCGCACCGCGATGAGCCCGCCCGCCACAATCAGCAGCAGCACGGTCACGCTCTTCTGCGGCTGAAATAGTGCGGCCGGGTCCTGCAGAATGCCGAGCAGGTCGATGCTGCTCGAATAGGCCCAGGCGCCGTTCGGGTTGAGCAGCGGCAGAATGACCAGGCTGGCCAGGGCGAACCAGGCCACGCCCCAGACGGCCAGCCACACGCCGAGCGGATGCCGGCTGCGCACGGCCAGCACGATGCCCAAGGCGGCCACGGTGAGTCCGAGGTCTTCCTTCACGAACACGAGCGGCATCGCCCAGAGCAGGCAGGCCACCCACTGGCGCCCCAGAAAGGCGCACAGCGACAGCGCCAGTAGCGGAACGGCGAAGGCAATCTCGTGGAACTGCGCCTCGACCGCCCCCTGAAGTCCCCAGCTGAACGCGAACGCCAACCCGAACAGCGTGCCCGTGAACGCACCGATCAGCCGAATGGCGGCAAAAGTGAGGGCGGCGGCGGCAAGGCCGAACAGCGCGTTCTGCACCACCAGCAGGGTGAACGCGTGCGGGAAGACTACGAAAATGGGGCCGAGCAACACCAGGAGCGGATGAAAATGATCACCGAGCAGGTTGAAGCCCTCGCCCTTGATCGTGACAATGGGCGCCTCGAGCGCCGCGTACTGCCGGGCCAGCTGGGTGAAGATTCCCAGGTCCCAGGACGGTGCGGCGAAACTGCGCCACTGCAGGGCCGAGAACACGGTGAACAGCGCGGTCGTCACTAGCCCGACAGCGGCCGGAAGCACGAACGGAGCCAGCGCGGGTCCGAACTGGCCGCGGCGGATTCCCCTCATCCGACCACGCTAACGCACCCCGTGGCTGATCCTGTAGCAGTACGGGACCTTTGGCCCTATGGGACCGATCCGGCAGGCGACACACTGAGAACGTGCCCCAAACAACGGCACATTCGGAGATCGCATGACACTCACTTGCCCCTTCTGCCGTTCACAAGCCCGACTGAGCCCGAATCCCGCCCACGCCGAGCGCAATTCACTTCCCGTCTACATTCTCAAGTGTTCCGGATGCGACCACATTAGTGTGCGCGTCACCCCGGTTCGCGGCCAGCGGGCCACAAACGCCGTCGGCGTCTGATTCACCGCATCACCCCGCTCATCCTCCCGTCGTCCCCCGCGCCGTCGAGGACAACAGGAACACCTTCGCATGCCCCATGCGAAGGTGTTTCTTTCTGTGCCCCTACAGATCGGCGAGCAGGCTCACCGGGTTTTCGATGCAACGGGCCACGTAGGTGAGAAACCCCGCGGCGGTTCCGCCGTCGCAGACGCGGTGATCGAACACCATCGACAGCTCAACGACGGTACGCACCGCGAGTGCGTGGTCGATGACCCAGGGGCGTTCGATCATGCGCCCGATGCCGAGGATCGCCGCCTCCGGATGGTTGATGATCGCCGCCGAACCGTCGACGCCGAGCGACCCGAAGTTGTTCAGGGTGAACGTTCCGCCGGTCAGCGCACTCGGCGCGAAGGTGCCGTCGGGGGATTGGGCCACGAGGGCGGCGATGGCGTCGCGCAATTGCCGGGTGCTCATCGCGTGTGCACCGTGGATGACCGGAACCATCAGCCCGCGCGAGGTTTGCGCGGCAATGCCGAGGTTCACGGCGCCGTGCTGCAGGATCTCCTGGCTCGCGGTGTCGACCGAGGAGTTGAGCACCGGAAACTGCCGCAGGCCGGCCACGACGAAACGCGCGATGAGCGCCGTCACGCTGAATCGTTCGCCGGTGGCTGTGAGCAGCTGATCTCGCGCTGCGAACAGGGCGGTCGCGTCGACATCGAGCCAGATGGTGGCCTCGGGGATCTCCCGCCGGGACGTGGTCAGCCGCTGTGCGACGACCTTGCGCAGACCGGAAATAGGAATGCGGATGTCGGCGCTCACGTCGTCGCGACCGGCCGGCGTTGCGCTGGCCGCCGCACCCGTCGCCGCAACCACGAGAACGGGCGGCGCGGACGTAGGCGGCTCCGACGTGGTCAACGCGGACGTCGTCAACGCTCGAATGTGGTCCTCAACATCGCTGCGCAGCACCAGATCGTTCTGGCCGCTGCCGGCGAGCATGCTCGCGTCGAACCCATTCTCTCGTGCGAGTCGGCGCACGATTGGCGACACGACGGGGGAGCGGCGGGCCGCATCGATACGGACCGGTTCGACCGCCGCGGGAATCGGCGTGGGCGTTGGTGCTTTCAGCCGGGCCGCGGCATCCGCTGTGGTGACCGTGCCGAATCGACCGGCGGCCACCGTGCGCGGCGGCCGGGTGCTCTCGGTGGTGCCGTAACCCACGAGAACCGCGCCGGAACCTTCGGACAAGGTACTGTTCGGCGCCGCGGCGACGGGAACTCCCACAGTGGCGCCAGCCGCGGACACATCGGTGACGGCATCGGCAACCGTCAACAGCACCTGCCCGGCGTGGATGACCTGCCCGGGCTCACCGAACAGGCTCGCCACGACTCCGCCGTAGGGCGACGGCAGCTCCACGATGGACTTGGCCGATTCGACCTCGACCACGGCCTGGTCGATGACGATCGTGTCACCGGGAGCGACCAACCAGGCCACGATCTCGGCTTCGGTGAGACCCTCGCCGAGGTCGGGCAGCAGAAACTCGCGGCTCATCAGGACCACTCCCAGGTGGAGAGTGCGGCCAGAATACGGTCGGGGGTGGGCAAGAAGTACTCCTCGAGCTTGGGCGACGGGTACGGAATGTCGAAGCCGGTGATGCGCAGAATGGGCGCGGCCAGGTAGAAGAAGTTGCGCTCGGTCAGGCGCGCGGCGACCTCGGCGCCGTAGCCGCCGAACTGCGCGGCCTCGTGCACGATGGCGGCGCGACCGGTTTTACGAACGGATGCCCCCACCGTCTCGTCGTCGAACGGCGACAACGAGCGCAGGTCGATGACCTCGATCGAGAGTCCCTCGGCCACGGCCTGCTCGGCGGTGGCGAGAGCCGTTTTCACGGTCGGGCCGTACGCGATGAGCGTGACGTCGGTGCCCTCCCGCAGCACGACGGCCCGGTTCAAGGGCTCGGTCTGCACCGGCAGCGCGAGGGAGGCCTTGCTCCAGTAGCGACTCTTCGGCTCCATGAAAATGACCGGGTCGTCGCTGCGAATGGCGTCGCGCAGCATGGAATAGGCGTCGGCCGGGTTCGACGGGCTCACCACGGTGAGTCCTGGCGTTGCCGTCCAGTAGGCCTCGGAGGAGTCGGAGTGGTGCTCGACGCCGCCGATGTCGCCAGCGTAGGGGATACGGATGACGATTGGCAGCGGGATCTTGCCGCGGGTGCGGTTGCGCATCTTCGCCACGTGCGACACGATCTGCTGGAATGCCGGGTAGCTGAACGCGTCGAACTGCATTTCCACTACCGGGCGCAGGCCGTACATGGCCATTCCGATCGCGGTGCCGACGATGCCGGCCTCGGCCAGCGGTGAGTCGCTCACCCGGGTCTCGCCGAATTCAGCGTAGAGCCCGTCGGTGACCCGGAATACGCCGCCGAGCGGTCCGACGTCTTCGCCGAACAGAACGACCGTCGGGTCATCGACCATCGCGTCGCGAATGGCCGCATTGAGCGCCGCAGCCATGGTGAGGCTTTCGGGCGCGCGCACGGCGGTGCCCGTCTCCAGGGTCTGCTGCGGGCTCATCGGATGCTCTCTTCGTTAGCAATAGCGGATGCCGCGGCATCGCCGTCGAGTTCGGCCGCCAGAAAGGCGCGCTGCTCGGCCAGGGCGGCCCGCGGGGTGGAATAGACGTGCTCGAACAGTTCAAGCGGGTCGATGACCGCCTGCTCGGTCATGCACTCGCGGGTGGTCGTAGCGAGATCCTCGGCGGCGGCCAGAATCAACGCCCGCACCTCCTCGGTGAGTGCGCCCTGGGCGACGAGATACTTTTCCAGGCGTTCGATTGGATCGCGGCTGCGCCACAGGTCGACGTCGGCGGTCTTGCGGTAGCGGGTGGGGTCATCCGAGTTGGTGTGGGCTTCGATGCGGTAGGTGAGGCCTTCAATGAGCGTGGGGCCGCCGCCGCTGCGGGCACGGTCCATGGCCGCCGACACGACGGCGTACATGGCCGCGACGTCGTTGCCGTCCACGTAGTAGCCGGGCATGCCGTAGCCGATCGCCTTGTCGGCGATGGTGCGGCAGGCCATCTGCTTGTCGAGCGGCACGCTGATGGCGAACTGGTTGTTTTGCACGACGAAGACCACCGGGGCCTGCCAGACGGCGGCGAAGTTGAATGCCTCGTGGGCGTCGCCCTCGCTCGTGGCACCGTCACCGAGCAGGGTGAGGGCCACGGTGTCGTCGCGCTTGAGCTTCGCGGCGGTGGCGAGGCCAACGGCGTGCAGCGCCTGGGTGGCGAGCGGCGTGGCCTGCGGGGCGATACGGTGCTGCTGGTAGTCGTAACCGCTGTGCCAGTCGCCGCGGAACGAGGCGAGAATATCCTTTGGCTCGACGCCGCGCGTGAGCAGCGCGATGCTGTCGCGGTAGGTGGGAAACAACCAGTCCTGCGGGGCGAGCGACGCGACGGCGGCGATCTCGCAGGCCTCCTGCCCGAGCGCGGACGGGTAGGTGGCCAGGCGGCCCTGCCGGGTGAGGGCGGTCACCTGCACGTCGAATCGGCGGGCCACGACCATCTGGCGGTACAGATCGAGAAGGGTCTCCACGGGTGGGAGGGCGAAGCCGCCACTCTCGTTCTGGGCGGCCGCACGGCCCTGATCGTCGATCAGACGCAGGGGTGGGGGTGCCAACTCGGCGGTCAGGCTCGGGTTCTCGACATTGAGGCTCATCAGGCAATGGTGCGCCCTTTTTACCGGCGCGGCTGCGCTTTTTCGCAGTTGTGAACGATTGGCCGATCCGCTGCCAGACGGCGGCCAAACGGCGTTTTGGAATCGTGAATCAGTGCCAGGCGTCCGGGGTGGCTCCGGGAGCGTGCCCGGTGATTTCGTCGAGAATCAGGTGTGACCGGGTCGAGATCACTCCCGGCATGGTGTGGATATCGCGGAGGATGGCTTGGCTGAGCTGCTCGTGATCGGGCGCGCTGACGGTGAGGATAATGTCGATGTCGCCGCTCACGGCCTGGGCCTTCTCGACGAAGGGGAGTTGCGCCAGCTGCGCGGCAATTTCACCCCAGGCCACGTCGCCGATCTTCACGACAACCAGCGCTGACACGTTGAGACCGAGCGCCTTGCGGTCAGTCTGGGCGCCGAACCCGGTGATCACGCCGTGGTTGACCAGCTTCTGTACCCGGGTGTGGGCTGCGGTGCGCGAGATGTGCACCTGCAGGGCCAGCTGGCGCATGGAGAGGCGGGCGTCACGGCTGAGCTCGGCGATGATCTGGCGATCGGTGCTGTCGAGTCCGGGGTGGGGAGTCTGCGGTTGCGTCATGAGTTTTCACACTACCGGCGCCAGCGCGGAAGCGTGGAGGGCGCGCAGGTAGTGATTCTTCGGCCAGTGTCGCAGCGCTTGAGGCAGCCGCGGATAGACCAAGCGGATGCCGCCCAGCACCCGCTCAAATCGTCGCTGCCGCCGGGTCGACCACGGCAGTTGGAAGAGTGTGCGAACGTGCGGGGGGAGTAACCCGGCGGTCATGAGACGGGCCAGGGGGAGGGCGGCGCGATACCAGAGCGGCGCCCTGCGGGAGTGCAACAGGTCGTGTGCGACAGTGCGGGTGGCGGCATCCGTGGTGAGGAGCGTCAACTGCTCATTCCAATAGCGGCCGAATGCTGCCCGGTCGCTCGGCCAGAGCTCCGGCGGCACCTGCAGCGACGTACCCAGGCGTGAATACTCCCGGTAAACCGCATCGGCGGTGTCGTCATCGAGGGGCCCGTAGACCAGGCCGTGCAGGTGAGTGGCCGATTCGTACAGCGTTGCGGCGACCCAGAGCTGCAGTTCGGGGGTGAATGCGTTGTACTCAGGGCTCGTGCCGCGCGAATGCACCGGACCGTGCGCGTGGTTGACCCGTGCGGTCATCGCTTCGGCCTGGTCGGCATCGCCGAACACGATCGCGTAGACGTAGCTGAGGGTGCCGTTCAGTCGGTCGAGCGGCCGGGCAGCGAAGTTGCTGTGGTCGGCCACACCGTGTCCGATCGCCGGATTGGCCAGCTGTAGCAGGATGGCGCGGCCTCCGGCAGCGATCAGGATGCCCTCGCCAGCGACCCCCTGCATGTTCGGTGCGCCTCGTTGTCTCACAGCTACCTCCCAATAAACACGCAGAACCCCGTGACAGGGTGAGCCTATTCGGTCGGGCTGAGTTTAGGTCTCGTCTGAACGCCCGAATAGGGGGACATGAATATTTGTCTTTCGGGGAATACCACCGTCTTCTATGCGCTTGCATGTATCCGAGGGCGACAAATCCTGGGCCCACACACTTGAGGAGAACTTTTATGAGCGACACTAACGTACTGAGCATCCCGGGCTACAAGGCCGGAACCTGGACCATCGACAAGACCCACAGCTCCGTCAGTTTCAGCATTCGCCACATCGTCATCAGCAAGGTCAAGGGCACCTTCGATGACTTCGACGCCACTTTCGTCACCGGCGAGAACCCGCTCCAGACGAGCGTCACCGCGTCCGCCCAGGTTGTCTCGATCAACACCAACGAGCCGGGCCGCGACGGTCACTTGCGCACTGGCGACTTCTTCGACGCCGAGACCTACCCGACTATCGGCTTCGTGTCGACCGGCGTGCGCGTGGTTAAGGACGAGTACCTTGTCGACGGCAACATCACCATCAAGGGCGTCACCAAGCCGGCCACCTTCGAGTTCGAGTTCGGCGGCTTCGGCGGAGACCCCTACGGCAACTACAAGTTCGGCGCCACGGCCAAGACCGAGGTCAACCGCGAAGACTTCGGCCTCACCTACAACGCTGCCCTCGAAACCGGCGGCATGCTGCTCGGCGACAAGGTCACGATCACCCTCGAACTGCAGGCCGCGCTCAACGCGTAACCCGTAGTTTTCTCGTGAGCAGGGCCCCACTTCGGTGGGGCCCTGCTTCGTTAACGAGCCAGCAGGAGTATCCATTCGGTCAGGCGTCGACGCAGCCCGGCACCATCCAGGTCGATGCGACCGAGGTCCTGATAGTTGGGCGCCCAGGTTTCCACCCGGGGGTAGGCCTTCAGGGCGGCGAACTGGTCCCAGCGGGCAACCTCGGGGGTGGGGGAGCCGAAGGCATCGTCGTAGGCGCGGGTGAATTCCTCGGCCACGGTCACGTCGTAGAGAAACACGAGGTCCTGGCGGCACCAGGCCAGGTCGTAGCCGCGCGGCGCGCGGCCGGCTCCCGACCAATCCACGATCCCGGTGAGGTGGCCCTCATGCCAGACAGTATTGCCCGACCAGAAGTCGTTGTGGGTGAGCACTCGCGGTTCGTCGTGGAGCTCTGTCCAGACCGGATGCATCGGTGACGTGGCCGCTGGCTCGGTGAACAGCTCGGGGAGCGACGAGTCAACGGCCATAAAGTGGATGCGCGCAAGCGCCTGCCCGAGTTGCCGGGCGAAGTCCTGCGGGTCCTGCGGGGTAATCGAAGCCCGACCCGGAAGCAGCGTCGTGACGATGAGCGGGCATCCGTTCGGTATCCCGTCAACTTTCGCCGTGCCGTCTGGGTCGGCGGCGAGCAGTTGCGGTGACAGCTCACCAAGATCGCCCAGCCCTGCAAGCACCTGAATCTCGCGGCGCACAGCGTTGTCACCGGGCGGGAACTCGCGCAGCACGAACTCGGCGCCATCGACTGTTCCGACGACGTTCGTTGTGGCGTGGGTGCCGCCGGGAAGCGTGCGCACCCAGTGCAGCTCGGAGACGGCGAGTTGCCGGGCGACCCACTCGAGCACGCCGGGGGAGACGGAGACGGAATTCATGCTCTAAAGCTACGCGTCTCAAGCTGCCTGACCTGCGGTCGAGTTGAGGCACCGCGAGATGACAACTTCGGTTCCGTGCTGTCCCTGGCCACGGGGCCGAAGGTGTCGTCTCGACGTTGACGTCCAACGTCCATGGGGCCGAACGTGTCGTCTGGCCCCGCGAACGTTCCCCGCGTCGGTGAGCCCGACCGCGCCCCCTCGCAGGAGTCACGCCGGGTGGGAGGACTTGCCGTCGAGCCACAGTTCGACGGACTCGTCGCGGTGCACGCCGTCGGTTCCGACGTGCTTCTCGCTGATCGTTGTGCCGTTCTTGATCACGTAGACGAGCGCCATCGCGTGGCCGCGCCCCAGACCGTAATCGGACTTGAGCCAGTCGATGATGGTGCCGGCCTTCGTCGCTGGGTCATCGAAACCCCGTTGGTGGGCGATGCCGACCAGGGTGCGCGGCGTCAGCCCGGTCTTCTCCTCGATCGCGTCGAGGTAAGCCTGAAACGACATGGGAGCCTCCTGAGTGAACAGCCTGTTGTCAGATAGTACGCAGATTTCGCGCCCGACCGGGTGATGGCGACGGCAGGCGTCCGCTTCCGGCCTATGCGGGACCGAGGCATACTGCAAAGCTAAGGACATGGACGATTCTGCGGAGAAGACGACGCTCATGCACTACCTGGCTTCTGGTCGTGAGGCCCTCATCTGGAAGCTCGACGGGCTCAGCGAGTACGACGTGCGGCGCCCGCTCGTGCCGACCGGCACCAACCTCCTGGGCCTGATCAAACACGTCGCGAGCGTCGAGGCCGGCTACTTGGGCGACACCTTCGGGCGACCGTTCGGGGAGGCGCTGCCCTGGCTCGACGATGAGGCCGAGATCAATGCGGATATGTGGGCAACGCCCGAGCAATCCAGGGGCTGGGTGATCGACCTGTTCCGAAGGGTCGGCGAGCACTCCGCCGCCACCATTGAGGCGCTGCCGCTCAACGCGCCGGGACGCGTGGCCTGGTGGCCGCCGGAGCGCAGCAACGTGACGCTGCACCAGATTGTCGTGCACATCCTCGCCGAGACGCACCGGCACGCGGGGCACGCCGACATCGTGCGCGAACTCATCGATGGCGCTATGGGCCTGCGCGCCGACAATAGCAACCTCCCGCCCGGTGATGCTGCCTGGTGGCAGGCTTATCGGGAACGGCTGGAAGCGGCGGCCCGGTCGGTACGACTCTAGAGAGGATGCCCCAGCGGTCGTGGCACCGCCCCGATCTGTGCCAAGGTGCAAGAGGGGAACGGCTGATTCGGGCCCGCCGCTACAGTCCGACGCCAAATAGATCATCATTCCAGCTGCTGGAACAACGGTCTAATCTATTGAGGAGCCCCGTGTTCACCCTGACAGCCCTTGAGATTCCTATCATTGCGGCCCCGATGGCCGGCGGAGCCTCGACTCCGAACCTCGCCTGTGCCGTCAGTGAGGCCGGCGGCTTGGGCTTTCTGGCCGGCGGCTACAAGACGCCAGAGGCTCTCGCTGAGCAGATCGTCGACGTGCAGCAGCGCACCGACCACGCGTTCGGCGTCAACCTGTTCATTCCGCAGCCACCGTTGACCGACCGCGCCGCCGTCGAGACCTACCGCGATGCGCTGGGTCGCGAGTACTCCGCCGCCACGTTCGGCGAGATCGCCGACGCCGACGACGATTGGTTCGCTGAGAAGGTGGCCGTGGTCATCGAGCACCGGGTCCCCGTGCTCTCCTTCACCTTCGGTCTGCCGCCGCGAGATGCAGCAGAGCGGATGCACACGGCCGGTTCGTTCCTGATCGCCACCGTGACATCGGTGGCCGAAGCCCTGCAGGCCGTGGACCGTGGCGTCGACGCGCTCTGCGTGCAGGGGCCGGAATCCGGTGGGCACCGGGCAACATTCACGACGAGCGACGAACCGGGCACCCTGGCACTGGGGGAGCTGTTGATCGCGATTCGCGAGGTCGTGACGCTGCCGCTGATCGCGGCGGGCGGCATCCACTCTGGCGGGCAGATCGCGTCGCTGCTGGCCAACGGCGCCGCGGCCGTGCAACTCGGCACGGCGTTCCTCCGTACCGACGAGTCGGGCGCGAACCCGGCGCACCAGAGCGCCCTCCTCGACCCGCGCTTCACCGAGACCGTTATCACCCGGGCCTTTTCCGGCCGGCCGGCGCGAGGCCTGAGCAACGCGTTCATCACCGCCCACGATGCCAGCGCGCCGCACGAGTATCCGCAGGTGCATCACCTCACCAAGGGCCTCCGAGCGGATGCCGCCCGTCGCGGCGACCCCCACGGCCTCGCTCTCTGGGCCGGCACCGGCTTTCGTGAGGCGAGCACCGGCCCCGCGGCAGCGGTGCTCTTGGGTCTCTGGATCGATGCGCGCGCTGCCGTCAGCTCGTAGACACATGCCTGACCGGCCTGAGGTCCGCTGAAAACCTGAGCGGCGTGCACCCCAAGGTAGGCTCGTTCGACAGGGTGTGCAGCATCCGCTACCCGGTAGATCAGCGTCGATCGGCGCGAAACACCCCTCTGGCCGCTAGGTGCGATCAGATCGTACGACAAGAAATGGCTCTCCTTTGCGCAAAATAACTAAATTCCGGGCGGCAAAGCTCACGGTCGCCGTCACGGCGCTGCTGGCTCTCGCCGGCGGATTCGTCGGCATCAGCGCCGCAGCCGCCAGCCAGCCCCAGGCTAAACCGAACACCGAGGTCACCGGCGAAACCTACGTCATCGGAACCGATACGACCTTTGCGCCGTTCGAGTACCGCAAAGACGGTGAACTGACCGGCATCGACATGGACCTCATTCGCGACATCGCAAAGAACCAGGGTTTCACCGTCGAGATCAAGTCGCTCGGCTTCGACGCCGCTCTGCAAGCGTTGCAGTCCAACCAGGTCGACGGCGTCATCGCCGGCATGTCGATCACCGATGAACGGGGGCTCATCTTCGACTTCTCCGACCCGTACTTCGACTCCGGCGTGCAGATGGCCGTCGCCGAAGACAACACGAAGATCTCCGGGTACGCCGACCTGGCCGGCGAGAACGTCGTCGCCAAGCGGGGCAGTGAGGGCGAGACCTTCGCCAATTCGATCAAGGACGAGTACGGCTTCACTGTCAAGGCTCTGGCCGACTCGGCAACGATGTACGACGACGTCAAGGCCGGCAACTCCGTTGCGGTCTTCGACGACTATCCGGTGCTCGCCTACGGCATCAATCAGAACAACGGCCTGAAGTCGGTCACCGAGAAGGAGCAGGGCAGTTCCTACGGCTTCGCCGTCAACAAGGGCCAGAACCCCGAACTCCTCGCCGCATTCAACACCGGCCTCGCCGAACTGAAGACCAGCGGCGAGTACCAGGACATTCTCGATACCTACCTGGAGCAGCCGGCACCGGCCGCGTCATCGGGATTCTTCGGCCTGCTCAGCGACAGCCTGCCCGCCCTGATGAAGGGCCTCGGGCTCACCCTGCTCGCGACCGCGCTCTCCATTGTGATTGCCCTCGTGCTGGGCGTGCTGTTCGGATTCTTCAAGGTCTCGGAGAGCCGCGTGCTGCGCGGTATCGCGAGCGTCTACGTCAGCATCTTCCGTGGCACCCCGCTGCTGGTGCAGGCGTTCTTCTTCTACTTCGGCCTGCCGCAGCTCACCGGGCAGTCCATCGACGTGCTCACCGCCGGTGTGCTCACCCTGAGCCTCAACGCCGGTGCCTACATGACCGAAATCGTGCGCGGTGGCATCCAGTCAGTCGACCCCGGCCAGACCGAAGCCGGCCGCAGCCTCGGTCTCGGCTACGTGACCACCATGCGCCGCGTCGTACTGCCGCAGGCCGTGAAAATCATGACGCCGTCCTTCATCAACCAGTTCGTGATGACCCTGAAAGACACCTCGCTCCTGGCCGTGATCGGATTCGCCGAACTCACCTACCAGGGCCAGCAGATCTACGCCGCGAACTTCCGCACCGGTGAGACCCTGCTGATCGTGGCCGCGCTGTACTTCATCGTCATCAACCTGCTCACCATGCTCTCCAACAAGCTCGACAAGAGGTTCAACAAATGAGCAAGATCAGCGTCAGCAAGATTTCAGTACGTGGTCTCCGCAAGTCGTTCGGCTCCAACGAGGTGCTCAAGGGCCTCGACGTCGAGATTATCGAGGGCGAGGTCGTCTGCGTGATCGGCCCGTCGGGTTCCGGCAAGTCCACTTTTCTACGCTGCCTGAACAAGCTCGATGAGCTGAGCGCGGGCACGGTCATCGTCGACGGCTTCAACCTGAGCGACAAGACGGTCGATCTCAATGAGGTGCGTCAGCACATCGGCATGGTCTTCCAGCACTTCAACCTGTTTCCGCACATGACCGTGCTGCAGAACATCATGCTGGCCCCGGTCGAGCTGAAGAAGGAATCCACAGCGGATGCCCGCGCCAGCGCCCTGAAACTGCTCGACCGGGTAGGCCTCGCCGACAAAGCGACGGCCCGCCCCGCGCAGCTGTCCGGCGGCCAGAAGCAGCGCGTTGCGATCGCCCGGTCGCTCGCCGTGAACCCCGACATCATGCTGTTCGACGAGGCGACGAGCGCGCTCGACCCCGAAATGGTCGGCGAAGTATTGCAGGTTATCCGGGACCTCGCCGCCGAGGGCATGACCATGGTCGTCGTCACCCACGAGATGGGATTCGCCCGCGAGGTCGCCGACCGGGTCATCTTCATGGCCGACGGCGTCATCGTCGAGGAGGGCACCCCGGCCGAGCTGTTCGGCAACCCGCAACAACCGCGCACCCAGGACTTCCTCTCCAAGGTGCTCTAGCGGGTTCCGACCGCGCCCGCTTCGGCGTCGCTCATTCATGGCCGCGCCCGATACTGGGTGGCCGCTACGGAACCGCCGTAGCGGTCACCCGTTTCGGGCGCGTTCATGGCCGCGCGGCCAGTGCGACCGCGTTTAGGCGCGGTCGCCGACGATCTCCTCGCGCACCCGGCGTAGGTCTTCCATCAGCGAACCGATCAGAATCCAGTGGTCGGGGTGCGGCGTCACGATGCGCAGCGGCGCGGTCAGGGCGAGAACTTCGGGCGCCGGCGGTTCCGGCACGACCGAGAGGTCGCCCTCGGCTCGGGCGAGCAGCGCGAGGTCGTGCGCCGCCCGCGCCAGCTCCCGGGAGAAGGCCTGAACGCTCGGCTCGTACTGCAGCGACTCGTCGTAGTGATCGTGCAGGGCCCGGGTCATGCCGATCGCGCGCGTCACAAGCGTCGGCAACCGCTCGATCATGTCGTGATCGGCGTCGAGTGCTACCCGCAGCTTGGCCTTGCGCGGGTTGAGCATGAGGCTCTCCTCGGCCTGGGCGATGGCCTTCTCCGCCGACACCAGCATCGGCCGCAGCAGCCGGGCCTTGATCATCAGTTCCATCAGGTCGATCGGGGTCTGCGGGGTGCGCAGGGCCTCGGCGATGCGATCGAAAGTGTCTGCCAGCTCGCGTGCCAGCAGGCCGACGGCGTCGCGCGCGGGCGCGACCAGCACCGGGGGAACGATGAGCGCATTGATGATCAGGGCGATTCCGGCGCCGATGAAGGTCTCAATGATGCGGTCGAGGGCGTAGCCGGGCGTCGTGGCACCGAGGGCGAGCACGAGCATGGCGCTGATCGGAATCTGACTGGCCGACACCGGGGAGAGTCGCAGCGCCCAGGCTACGAGGATGCTCACCACGATCGTGCCGAGCACGACCCAGCTGGACTGGCCCAGGAAGAACCCGATCGAGGAGGCGATGATGACGCCACCGATGACCCCGGCGGTGCGTTCGATCGCGCGGCCGAGGGTCTGGTTGACGCTCGGCTGCACCACGAGCAGGGCTGCGATCGCAGCGAAAATGGGCAGGTCGCTCGGCAGGAGCAACTGGGAGGCGAGCCAGGCCAGTCCGACGGCGACGGCCATCTTGACGACCTGCAGCATCGGGAGTCGTTTGGAGATGCGCAGGGCCGAGGTTAGTTTCACTGGTCAAGGCTAACCCGTAGACCGCAGAGTGAGACGGATGCCGGCTCTTACCTGTTCGGAGTCGGTTCCGGCCGAACCGGCAGGTCGAGAAACCGGGCGTAGTCGGCGACGGCCCGTTCGAAGTCGCGCTGGGTCTTCTCCGCCCGCGTCCGTGCCGCGGCAGTGCCCGGCTCCTCGAACAGCGAGGCCTCGCAGGTGACCCCCGACGCCGCAATCTTCTTGCGCCAGGTGCCCACGATCTGCCCGTTCGTGACCACGAGCGGCAGAAAGATGCCGTTCAGCCCCGGCACGACCCGCAGGAGGTTCTCCGCGGAGACCACGTGCGTGCGGTCCCGGTACCCCAGCAGGTACTCGTCGAACCCGGGCAGCGCAAGCACCGGCGTGTGCTGGCGCAGGCCGGCCGGCACTCCGGCATCCGCTGTCTCGTCAGAGAGAAAGTGGGCGACGCCGTCGACCTAAACTTCGGTGAGCCGCTCTCTGGCCACGGCGAGGCCGGTTTTCGCGTCGGCGACCGTCAGCTGCGACCACCAGGCGAAGTCGACCAGGGTCGCCGGGCCGTGGCCCAGAAAATAGCGGTAGACGAATTCACCGAGCGCTTCGTCACGTTCGAGGCGGCGCGGGTTCGGTACCCATTCATCGAGCAGCACGAGCCCCTGCTGGGTACCGATCTGACGGCCCCAGCACAGGGTTCCGGTCAGGGCGAGGTGGGCGATCGTGTGGTAGCCGCGCTGGCTCTCGGTCGACAGCCCGGCTGCCTGCAGCATGGTCATGAATTCGGCGCGGCTGAGTTGCTTCTGTCCGGTCAGGGCGGCGAAAGCGGCCTCCCGCGCCCGCTCCAGCACGGTTGCGTCGAGTCCGAGCCGCTCATTGATCGTGCGCGTCTTCTGGAGTAGGCGCGGGGTCGTCAGTCCCTGCATCCAGCCCAGTTCCCGGGCCGGCACAAAGTGCAGGGTGCCGCGCATCGGCCAGGATCGCACGATCTCGCCGGCCGAAACGGATGCCTGCAGCTGGCTGCGCGTCGTGCCGGGGGAGCGCACCCCGAGGGCCCACTGTCCGGCCGGGTAGTCCTGGGCCTGCACCGCGAGCATCCGCTCGGTGACCGCGATCGCATCGGCCAGCGGTTGCCCGGCCAGCCCCTGGGCTCCGAGGCGAAGGCGAACGACGTCGGCGCGGGAGAGGGCAGCTGGCATGACACCAGTATGCCGACTCCCGCGCCGTCGTAGCCGGTTGGGCTAGTTTCCGCGCCGACTCGGGCGCACCGCCCGAATCACCCGGGCACTGCCATCGGAGGTCTGGGTGCCGAAGGCATCGAACTGGTCCTCAGGGGGACCGTCGGTCGGCCCGGCCCCACGACCGAACCGCTGGCGCAGCGCCTTGATCACGGGCGGAACCACGAGGAACAGAACGATCACGGTGTACACGACGACCGCGAGCGGTTCGCTCAGCAGCGCTGCCGGGTCGCCGGCGCTGATCTGCAGTGCGCGGCGCAGCTGGCGTTCCATCTCCGGGCCGAGGATGGCACCGACGATGATCGGCAGCACCGGAAACCCGAAGCGGCGGGCCATGTAGCCGAGCGCACCGAGCAGCAGCAGGATCAGAATGTTGAAGGTCTGCATGCCGGCCGCGTAGGCGCCGAGGGTCGCGAAGAACAGGATGCCAGCATAGAGATACGGCCGCGGGATGCGCAGGAGCTTGGCCCAGAGCGGTGCGAGCGGCAGGTTGAGCGCGAGTAGCAGGGTGTTGCCGATGAACAGGCTCGCGATCAGGGTCCAGACCAGCACCGGTTCGGTCTGGAACAGCAGCGGACCGGGGTGGATGCCGTACTGGTTGAACGCGGCGATCATGACCGCGGCGGTCGCCGTGGTCGGCAGGCCGAGCGTCAGCAGCGGCACCAGAGTTCCGGCGGCGGAGGCGTTATTGGCTGCTTCCGGTCCGGCGACGCCCTCGATCGCGCCGTGGCCGAACTGCTCTGGATGCTTGGACAGCTTCTTCTCGGCCACGTAGGAGAGAAATGTGGGGATCTCCGCGCCGCCGGCCGGAATCGCACCGAACGGAAAGCCGATGACGGTGCCGCGCAGCCATGGCTTCCAGGAACGCTTCCAGTCGTCCTTGCCCATCCACGGCACTCCGACTGGAATCGTTGCCGGCGTGCCGTGGCGCAGGTGGGCGGCGATCCAGAGGGCTTCACCGATCGCGAACAGGGCCACGGCGATCACGACGACGTCGATGCCGCCGGAGAGCAACGGCTGCCCAAAGGTCAGCCGTGCCTGGCCGGTTGTTGCGTCGAGTCCGACGAGTCCGATCGTGAGGCCGATAAAGAGCGAGGCGAGCCCGCGAATACGGCTGGAACCGAGCACGGTGCTCACCGCAACGAACGCGAACACCATCAGTGCGAAGTACGAGGGAGCTCCAAGGCCGATGGCGACCGCCACAACGAAGGGGGCGACGAGTACGAGCGCTCCGGTGGCCAGTGTGCCGGCAACGAAGGAGCCGATCGCGGCCGTCGCCAGCGCCTGGGCACCGCGCCCGGCCTTGGCCATCTTGTTGCCTTCGAGCGCCGTGACCACCGAGGAGGATTCACCGGGGGTGTTGAGCAGAATCGAGGTCGTCGACCCGCCGTACATGCCGCCGTAGTAGATGCCGGCGAACATGATGAGAGAGCCGGTCACGTCGAGCGCGTAGGTGAGCGGCAGCAGCAGGGCAACGGTCATGGCCGGGCCGATGCCCGGCAGCACGCCGACGGCGGTGCCGAGCAGCACGCCGATGAGGGCGAACAGCAGGTTCTGCAGGGTCAGCGCGTTGCCGAAGCCCTCCATCAGAAGGGTGAGGTTGTCCATTTAGAGAATTCCCGTCAACAGGCCGGCCGGCAGATTGATGCCGAGGCCCAGTACAAAGCCGTAAAACGTGCCGACGGCGAGCAGAATGCCGATCACGAGCGCCCAGACGAAGCGCCTTGAGCCGAGCAGCAGGGCGGAGCCGTAGAACAGCAGCGCACTGCCGATCACGAATCCGAGAAAGTCCATGGTGAGGGCGAAGACCAGAATCAGGCCGCCGAGGCCGAAGACAGTCGGCCAGTGGGCCTTCTGTGAGAGGTCGATGTCCTCACCGTCTTCGGCCTCAGCGTGGCCGCCCCGCAGTACAGAGATCGCGAGGGCAATCGCACACAGGCCCAGGCCGATCGCGATGATCGTGGGAACGACCTGCGGTCCCATCACGCCGGCGTTGATGGCGGTGTGACGGATGTTCGCGGTATCGACCGCGATCACGATCGCGATTACGGCGAGCAGGGCGGCGACTCCGAGCTCGGAGCGACCGTGCAGGCGAGCCTGCAGGCGTCCTCGTAGCCCGGATTGTGCGTCTGTAGTGGGGGCGGTCATTCTTAGACTAGGCCCAGGGTCTTCAGCACGTCCGCGACGCGGGTGTCCTGCTCGGTAAGGAAGGTGCTGAAGTCGTCGCCGGTGATGAATGCGTCGGTCCAGCTGTTGTCCTCCAGAACCTGCTTCCACTCCGGGCTGTCGTGCATGGCGGTGACGGCTCCGACGAGGCGCGCGATTTCAGCGTCGGTCAGTCCGGGTGCGGCCAAAAGTCCGCGCCAGTTCGTGAAGACCAGGTCGATGCCCTCTTCGGTGAGGGTGGGGGCGTCGATGACGGGAACGCGCTCCTCGCTCGTGACGGCGAGTACCCGCAGGTCGCCCGACTTCACCTGTTCCAGAAATTCACCGTAACCCGAGGCGCCGAACTGCAGCTTGCCGCCGAGGATGGCCGGCAGCAGTTCGCCGCCGCCGTCGTAGGCCACGTAGTTGACGGCGGTCGGGTCGATGCCGACGGCATCCGCGAGCTGCATCGGCAGCAGGTGGTCAGGGCCGCCCGGGGAGGAACCGCCGCCGACGGCGAAGGTGGCCGGGTCGGCTTTCCACGCGGTGACGAGGTCGTCGATGGTTTGGTAGGGGGAGTCAGCGGCGACGAAGATGGCGCCGGCTTCTTCGATGAGTCCGGCGATCGGGGTCGCGTCGGCCACCTTGGCATCGCCCTCGTTGGTGTACGCGGCGCCGACGACGCCGAGCCCCATCATGAGCAGAAAGTTGGCGTTACCGGTTTCGGTCAGGGTGCGGGCCAGGCCCACGGTTCCGCCGGCACCGGCCAGGTTGGTGACCTCTGTACCGGTGGCCAAACCCAGGTCGTCCATCACCTTGACCGCGGCGCGGCCGGTGACGTCATAACCGCTGCCCGCGGCATTGGGGATCATGACCTGCAGGTTCTCGATCGGGCCGCTGTCGGCGGCCTCGGTGTTCTTCGCGCTCGTGACTCCGCAGGCGCTGAGGGCGAGTGCCACGACCCCGGCGAGAACAACGGTGCCGGCCGTGCGGCGTGAACGCATGGTGCGTGCTGTGATTGGCATGCTTGAATCCTCTTCGATTTCTGGCGAGCCTCTTTGCTGGCCGAGATCAGCCTGTGTGGTGGGCCGGTCGGACACAACTTGTGGCCTTAGTGAACGTTGTGTAGCTTGCGGTTGCGATCAGTGATTTCGGTTTGCCCCTTGCATGGGGCACTATCTCTTATGGCCAAAGACGATCGAGAGCAGCTGACCCGGCGCGGGTCGGGCTTCCGTTCGAGCCGTCTCAGCCTCACCCGCCAGCTCTTGCTGTTTCAACTCAGCCTGATCGGGCTCGTTCTGGTCGCTGTCACGGCCATCTCGCTGGAACAGACCCGCACCAGCTTCGAGAGCGGCGCCCAACGTCGCATGCTCACCGTCGCCGAATACACCGCAGCCAACCCGCTCGTACGCAGCCTGCTCTCCAGTAAGGCGGTGCCCCAGCAGTTCTCGGTGCCGGTCGAGTCCCTCCGTACCACCACGGGGGTAGACCAACTGCTCATAACGGATGTTGACGGCCGCGTGATCGCCTCACCCGCCGATCCGCGGCTGCTCACCACTGACCTGGCTATCGACCCGACGCCCGACGAGTCGGACGCCGCGTGGGCCGGCATCGCGCCGATCGGCACCAATGATTATGTGGTCGCGCAGGTTCCGGTGCTGTCCAATGCCGGGGAGGTCGTGGGCTCCGTGGTCGCCGCCCGCCAGTTCCCAGCCCTAGCCGATCTGCTCGCGAGCGCGGTGCCGAACCTGCTGACCTATGTCGGGGTGGCGGGGGTGCTCGGCGTGACGGGGTCGCTGCTGCTGGCCGCGCGGGTGAAACGGCAGACGCTCGGGCTCGAGCCGGAGCAGATCGGCCGGCTGGTGGAGCACCGGGATGCCATGATCCACGGCATCCGGGAGGGAATGATCGCCGTCGACACCGACGGGCTCATCACACTCGCCAACGACAGCGCCCGCACACTGCTCGGTCTGCCGGCTGATGCAGAAGGCCGGGCGATCGACACGGTGGGCCTCGACGACGAGGCGGTGCGGGCGCTGCGCCCGCTGGAGGTCGGTGAAATCGATACGGTGTTCGTGAACCGCGGGGTGCTGCTCGTGCTCAACCAGACGCTTATCCACCCGCCTCGGTCCCGGCCGGAGGTTGTGACGACCCTGCGTGACCGCACCGAGCTGGTCACGCTGCAGCACGACCTGGGCAGCAGCCGACAGGCGACCGACACCCTGCGCGCGCAGACCCACGAGTTCGCCAACCGGCTGCACACCATTTCGATGCTCATGCAGCTCGGCGACACCGAAGCGGCGGTGGAATACGTTGACGCCGTCACCCGTGACCGCACCGAGCTCGACAATTCGGTCTTGACTCGGCTCCAGGAGCCGGCGGTAGCCGCGCTCGTGATCGCCAAAACGTCCCTGGCCCGCGAACGCGGCGCGACGCTTGTCTTATCGCCCGAATCGAACCTGGGCCGGGTCGATGCCGAGCTCTCCACCGACCTGGTCACCGTGCTTGGGAACCTGGTCGACAACGCCCTCGACGCCGTCACCGGCGCTCGGGAACGCGATGTGCGGATCGATGTGCAGACCGACCCTGGCGTCCGCGCCGTGCGGGTGAGGGTGAGGGATTCAGGGCCGGGCATCGACGTCGCCCTCATCGACCGGGTGTTCGAGGTGGGAGTCACGAGCAAATCGGCACTCGCCGGGGGGGACGCCCATGGTTACGGACTCGCTATCGTGCGCCTCATCGCGACGCGTCGCGGGGGCACGGTGGGCTATCGGGCCGATCAGGGCACCGTGTTCGAGGCCGTGCTGCCGTACGACGCGGCCGGGTTGGTCGAGAGCGAGGAACCGACCCGTGTGTGACGTGCTGGTCGTCGACGACGATTTCATGGTGGCGCGTGCCCACGAACGCATTGTTTCCGAGCAGCGCGGTTTCACCGTGGTCGGTGTTGCGGCGACCGGGTCGGACGCGCTGGCTCAAATTGCCCAGAAGGCGCCGCACCTCGTGCTTCTCGACATGTACCTGCCCGATATGACCGGGCTCGACGTGATCCGCCGGGCACGCGAAGCCGGACGCGATGTTGACTTTCTCGTGCTCAGCGCCGCCCGGGAGGCCGAAATGGTCACCGCGGCGCTGCAGGGCGGCATCGTTAGTTATCTGCTCAAACCGTTCAAGATTACCGAGCTGCAAGCCCGGTTGGCCGCATACGCCGAGCGGCGCCGACTGCTCGATGGCACCGGTGATTTGAGCCAGAGCGATCTCGACCAGGCGCTCGGGCGCGCATCCGCTCTTTCGATCGACAAGGCAGTCTCCGCGCTGCCGAAAGGCCTGAGCAAGGAGACGGCAGCGCTGACCGCTGCCGCCCTGTCGGCCAGCGACCCCGACCTGGCCGCTTCGGAGTGCGCCGAACTTCTCGGCCTGTCGCGCGTAGTCGCTCGCAAATATCTGGAGTATTTCGTGACGATAGGGCAGGCTGCGGTCAGCCTGCGTTACGGCCAGACCGGCCGGCCGCAGCGTCGCTACGCCTGGCTGGCCGGCTGAACGCCGGCTACGGCTCAGCTGAGGTCGTCGTCGGTGCGGGCACCGAACACGATCTCGTCCCAGCTCGGCATCGAGGCTCGGCCGCGCTTGGGCGTGGTGCGACCGTGGTTGGTGCGTTCCTGGGCCCTGGCCGCCTGGTTGGCCCAGGCGTTGCCGGTTGGCTCCGGTGTGGTGGCCGGAGCAGCACTGGACTCATCGGTGGCCGCGGCATCCGTGAGTGCAGCGTCGACCGGCGTCGCCCGACGCGGGCGCAACGGCTGTGCTGGGGCGGGCACCGAAACGGATGCCGTCTCCCCGCTCGACGCCGCCTCGCGTTCGCCGCGGCGGCGACGCAGAGACTCCAGCAGGTCGGCGGTTTCGCTCATGTTCGAGGCCGGCTCTGCAGCGCGCTTGATCGCAGCTTTCGACACCGCGTCGTCCCGGCTCAGTGAGCGGGAGTACGGCACTACCTCCAGGTTGGGGCTGGTGTCGTTCAGAATCTCGTCGGCGAGGGATTCCTTGAAGTTGAAGGCGTTGCTGTCGAACCGGGACACGTCGGCGGCGCTCGTCTCGGAGCCGACGGCGCGCAGGCGCGGAATCAAGGAGCCCTTGAGTTCGCCCTGCTGCGACAGTGCGACGGCCTCGCTGCCGACCGGAGACAGGGAGTTCTTCTTCGGTTCGAAACCCCAGCGGGCGTCGTGGTCGATCTCGTCGGCGGTGAACGACAACTTGACGATCCACCCGCCGCCGGGCTCCTTCCAACTCGCCCAGCGCTCACCGGTGGCACCGAGTGAGGCGAGGCGTTCCCGAATAACCGAACCGAAGTTGACATTCTCGTCGATCGGGTCCGGATCGATGGCGGTGTGCACCGGAACGCTCAACGCCGAGGAGACGATGTACTCCCGTTCGGCCACGACCGGGCCTTCGAAACGGCGCACGTACTCGAGCGATGCGCCAGTGACCGCGGCGACATCCTCGGCGGACATGCCGGAGCGAATGTGCGCCTGAACTTCCCGCGGGGAAAGCTTGGGAGCGTTGACGCGTTCCGTCTGGGTTTGGCGAAGCCGGGACTGGAGAACCTCGTCGATGGCGATGCGATACCGGTCGCCATCTTCGGACGCTGCGAGCAGCGCACCGTTCTCAACCCCAATAACCTTCAATTCCTGCATGAAGACAAGCCCTCTCGCGATTACCGTTGGTTGCAAGACTGCCACGGGTTGATGCCTTTTTGCGGGAATACGCCGGGCGTGCCGCAAGTTGTTTCTTCGTGTCCGAATAAAAACATTGGCGGACGGTTTGCTATTCCGTCTGGATTGTTGGAAACTGTGCCCGCCGATTTCGTTTATCGGCGTAACTGAAATGGATGGGCATGGCAACCGATTACGACGCACCCCGAAAGACTGAAGACGACTCTGAGTCGATCGAGGCCCTCAAGGAACGTGTGCCAGACAAGATGTCCGGCAGCGTTGATGTCGATGACTCCGACAACCCCGGTGGGTTCGACCTTCCGGGCGCCGACCTGTCCGACCTGGACCTTGATGTCGTCGTTCTGCCCGCGCAGGCCGACGAGTTCACCTGCGTGAATTGCTTCCTCGTGAAGCACCGCTCGCAGATGGGACACGAGACCAAGCTCGGCACCGTCTGTCTGGAGTGCGACTCCTAAAGCTCAGCTCTACCCCACGTTGGCCGTTCGCGATTCATTGATCGCGGCGGCCAACTCTATTGGGTGGCGGCTGGAGATGACCCAGTACGGGGCCGGATCGGTCGCATCCACGATGGGCACGCGTACGACCGGCTTGATCCAGCCGCGAATGAGCAGCCAGGCCCTGGCATCCAGCCGAGGACCCCGCTCCTGCGTGGCTTCGGCCCCGTCGAAGACCGTCGCTTGGCCGAGCAACGTGGTCGAAATTGTGGCGGGGCCGGCGATCAACTCGCCGTTCTGCACGCGAACGACCGGTGACGCCAGCACGAGCAGCAGCACGCAGCCGCCGTACAATACGGCGGCCGTAACAATTCCGGCGAACAGGGAGATCGGCACGAGCACGAGAATGCTCGCTGGTATCACCAGAGCGGTGACGATGAAGGCCCAGGCGTTGGGCCACAGTTTTTCACGGTAATCAGGCATGGCTCTATTCGATCAGATAACTGCACTACCCTCGACACGTGGCAGAAAGCGTCGAAGTCCTGATCCAGGCATCCATCCTCCCGAACTACGCACACCCCGGTGATGCCGGGGCAGACCTGCACGCGGCCGAGGCTCTCGTGCTCGCCCCTGGAAGCCGTGCACTGGTCGCTACCGGCGTGTCGATCGCCCTTCCCGATGGTTTTGCGGCGTTCGTCGTTCCCCGGAGCGGTCTGGCCGTCAAGCACGGCATCACCATCGTGAACGCTCCCGGAACAGTGGATGCCGGCTACCGCGGCGAAATCAAGGTGGCCCTGCTCAACACCGACCTGAGCGAATCGTTCACCATCGCGGTGGGCGATCGTATCGCCCAGCTCATCGTCATGCCGGTAGCCCGCGCCACCTTCATCGCCGTCGACAAGCTGCCTGGCAGCCAGCGTGGTGAGGGCGGTTTCGGATCGACCGGCGTTCTGCCGCGCACTCAAGACAATGCACCAATGTCGGGCGCAGCCGCCCCGCAGACAGGAGATAACCGGTGAGTGACCTCACGAACTCGGGAGAGATCCCCGAATCCATGCCGAAATCGGCACCCGAAGACCGCGAGACCGAGGGCCCGCTCGACGAGTCAGAGGCCAACCCGGTGCGTCCATACGTCGACCTCGGCGGTATCAAGATTCTGCCGCGCGAAGGACTGCACCTGCGCCTCGAAATTGAAGAGGGCAGCAAGCGGGTCGTGGCCATCGGACTTGACTTCGCCGGCTCCACCCTGCAGGTTCAGCCGTTCGCCGCGCCGCGTTCGAGCGGCCTATGGCACGAGATCCGCGACCAGATCGCCGACCAGATCGGCAAGCAGGGCGGCACCACCACTCCGCGCGAAGGCCCGTTCGGCCCCGAACTCGTCGCCGAAATCCCGGTCGCGGCCGGCCAGGAAGCCGGTGGCGTCACGCGCCTTGCCCGCTTCATCGGCGTCGACGGCCCGCGCTGGTTTCTTCGCGGCGTGATCGCCGGTGAGGGCGCCATCGATCCCGATGCCGCGTTGCAGATCGAAGACCTGTTCCGCAGCATCGTCGTGGTGCGCGGTTCGACCCCGATGCCGCCGCGCGACCTGATTCCGCTGCGCATGCCGGCCACCCCCGCTGGCACAACCGAAACCGCCGCAGTCTGACCGGCGTCTTGCCACGCCATGAGTGACACCGCCAAAGACCAGCCCGATCAGCCGGAGCTGCCAACCGTGCCGGGTGAAGCAGGCTCGCCGGACACTGACGTCCCGCCGTCCACCTCCGCGCTGTTCGCCCAGTCGATGGCCGGAGCGGCCCGCCGCGCCGGCTTCGGTGCGGCGACGGAGGGCGAGCCGATCAGCGGCCAGGCCCTGCTGAAGGCGATGGGCGGCATCCGCGGCTTGATCGAAGCAGTGCTGCCCGGCCTGGTTTTTCTGGTCACCTATTCGATCACCATCGACCCGTCGACCGATGTGACGAGCGATCCGATCGGCACGTTGTTGCCGTCGCTGATTGCACCCCTCGTGATCGGCGTCATCTTCGTCGCGCTGCGCGCGATCACCAAGCAGACCACGACCCCGGCTCTCGGCGGCCTGGTCGGAACCATTATCAGCGTTGCGCTCGCACTGTTCTCCGGCAAACCGTCCGACTTCTTTCTGGTCGGCCTGTGGACCAACGCCGGTTACGGCGCCGCCCTGCTCATCTCGGTGCTCGTGCGCTGGCCACTCATCGGCGTGGCCGTCGGGTTCTTGATGGGCGACGGCGTGGCCTGGCGCCTCGACGCGAGCAAGCGTCGGGTCCTGACCATTTTGACTCTGTGCTGGACCGGACTGTTTCTCGGCCGCCTCGCCGTTCAGCTGCCGCTCTACCTGGCCGACAACGTCGAACTGCTCGCCTCGATGAAGCTGCTCATGGGCATCCCGCTCTACGCGCCGCTACTCGTCGTCTCCTGGCTCATGGTGCGATCGGTTTATCGCAGAATGGATGCCGCTGACGCGGTCTGAATGACGACGGAGAGACCCCCGCGCCCTGCTAGAGTTATCTTGACGTCAAGATAGTTGTTCGGTGAGAAGTCGCCAGCGCAACTCGATGGAAAAAGGCAGCCCCTGGCATCCGCTGGTTAGGCTTGCCTTGCTGGCACGAGGCTGTGCCTGCCACAAGAATTGAGGACTGCCGCCGGTATCCCGTCGGCTCCCACAACGGAGAGGGCATTGTGTCGGAATCAACAAAGACCGCGGTTAATAGCTTCGGAGCCAAAGACACCCTGCGCGTCGGTTCGACGGACTATGAAGTCTTTCGTCTGGACGCGGTCGACGGCTACGAAAAGCTGCCATACAGCCTGAAGGTGCTGCTGGAGAACCTCCTCCGCACCGAAGACGGCGCCAACATCACCGCCGAGCACATTCGTGCCCTCGGCGCGTGGGTACCCACCGCGGAGCCCGACACCGAGATCCAGTACACGCCGGCTCGCGTCGTCATGCAGGACTTCACCGGCGTTCCCTGCATCGTCGACCTCGCCACAATGCGAGAGGCACTCGTCGAACTCGGCGGCGACGCCAAGAAGATCAACCCGCTCGCCCCGACCGAAATGGTCATCGACCACTCCGTCGTCGCCGACCTGTTCGGAACGTCCGACTCGTTCGAGCGCAACGTCGAGATCGAATACGAGCGCAACGGTGAGCGCTACCAGTTCCTCCGCTGGGGCCAGACCGCGTTCGACGACTTCAAGGTCGTTCCCCCGGGAACCGGCATCGTGCACCAGGTCAACATCGAATACCTCGCCCGCGTCACCATGACCCGCGAGGTGGGTGGCGTCCTGCAGGCCTACCCCGACACCTGCGTCGGCACCGACTCGCACACCACCATGGTCAACGGCCTCGGAGTGCTCGGCTGGGGCGTCGGCGGAATCGAAGCAGAAGCAGCAATGCTCGGCCAGTCGGTCTCCATGCTCATCCCCAAGGTTGTCGGCTTCAAGCTTTCGGGCATCATCCCGGCCGGCGTCACCGCAACGGATGTCGTGCTCACAATCACGCAGATGCTCCGGGGGCACGGAGTAGTCGGCAAGTTCGTAGAATTCTACGGATCGGGTGTGGCATCCGTTCCGCTCGCGAACCGCGCCACCATCGGCAACATGAGCCCCGAGTTCGGCTCTACGGCCGCCATGTTCCCGATCGACGATGTCACCCTCGGCTACCTGCGCCTCACCGGTCGCAGCGAGGAGCAGGTCGCGCTGGTCGAGGCCTACTCGAAGCTGCAGGGCCTCTGGCACAACCCCGACCAGGAGCCGATCTTCAGCGAGTACCTCGAGCTCGACCTCTCCACGGTCGTCCCCTCGATCGCCGGACCGAAGCGCCCGCAGGACCGCATCATCCTCTCCGAAGCCAAGACCCAGTTCGAACGCGACCTGGACAACTACGCCAACGCGCCCGTCTCCCTCGTGGACGCGGCAATAGAGGGTACTTTCCCGGCCTCCGACCCGATCGGCCTCACCCCCCAGGACGAACACAGCGCGCACAACCACGCGTTCGAAAGCGGTCTGACCCGTCACACCAGCCACCCGACGCAGTCGCACCCGCAGCCCACCGACGTCACCCTTGCCGACGGCCGTGAGTTCACGATCGACAACGGCTCGGTTGCCATCGCCGCCATCACCTCCTGCACCAACACGTCGAACCCGAGCGTCATGCTCGCGGCCGGCCTGCTGGCCCGCAACGCGAGCCTCAAGGGCCTCAAGAGCAAGCCGTGGGTCAAAACCACGCTCGCTCCCGGCTCCAAGGTCGTCACCGAGTATTACGCGAAGGCAGGCCTCAACGGCTACCTCGAAGACCTCGGCTTCTACCTGGTTGGCTACGGCTGCACCACCTGCATCGGCAACTCGGGCCCGCTCGAAGACGAAATCTCTTCTGCCGTGCAGGAGAATGACCTCGCCGTTACCGCCGTGCTCTCCGGTAACCGCAACTTTGAGGGACGCATCAACCCCGACGTGAAGATGAACTATCTGGCCAGCCCGCCGCTCGTCATCGCCTACGCCCTCGCCGGCACGATGAACTTCGACTTCGACGCCGACTCGCTCGGCACAGACCACGAGGGCAACGATGTGTTCCTCAAGGACATCTGGCCCGACGCCGACGAGGTGCAGAAGACCATCGACGAGTCCATCGACTCGAACATGTTCGAGACCCAGTACGCCGGCGTCTTCGACGGCGACGAGCGCTGGCAGTCGCTCGAGACTCCCGTCGGCGATACCTTCGCCTGGGACGCCGAGTCCACGTACGTCCGCAAGCCCCCGTACTTTGACGGCATGAGCCTGGAAACCAGCCCGGTTGTCGACATCTCTGGTGCTCGGGTGCTCGCCAAGCTCGGCGACTCCGTCACCACTGACCACATCAGCCCCGCTGGTTCGATCAAGGCAGACGGCCCCGCCGGTCGCTATCTGGCCGAGCACGGCATCGAGCGCGGCGACTACAACTCCTACGGCTCGCGTCGGGGCAACCACGAGGTCATGATTCGCGGAACGTTCGCGAACATCCGTCTGCGCAACCAGCTCCTCGACAACGTCGAGGGTGGTTTCACCCGTGACTTCAGCGTCGCCGGAGGCCCGAAGGCCGACATCTACGATGCCAGCCAGAACTACCAGGCCGCCGGTACCCCCCTCGTCATCTTCGGTGGCAAGGAGTATGGTTCGGGCTCCAGCCGTGACTGGGCAGCCAAGGGCACGAGCCTTCTCGGTGTCAAGGCCGTCATCGTGGAGAGCTTCGAGCGCATCCACCGCTCGAACCTCATCGGCATGGGCGTTGTGCCCCTGCAGTTCCCGGTGGGGCAGAGCGCCGACTCGCTCGGCCTCGATGGTACCGAGATCGTTTCTATCTCGGGCATCACCGAGCTGAACAACGGCACGACCCCGAAGACCGTGCACGTGACCTGCGCTCCGAGTGAATTCTCGGCCGCCGGCAAGGCAGCGGTCGAATTCGACGCCATCGTGCGCATCGATACCCCAGGCGAAGCCGAGTATTACCGCAACGGCGGCATCCTGCAGTACGTTCTGCGCTCGCTCGTCTAGACCGGCACGCGCACTGCTGGTGGGCGCTCCACCAGTACGACAGCGGCGCGTAGACTCGATTCATTCGAGTCTGCGCGCTGGTTTGGTTTGATGAGCAGTCGTGGGAACGCACGACGTGAAAGGACGACGGATGACTCTTCTGGAGACGATTCATGGTCCCCGGGACCTCGATGGTCTCTCGAAAGAGCAATTGCCGCAGCTGGCCGCGGAGATTCGCGCCTTTCTGGTGCGCGAGGTCTCCAAGACGGGTGGCCACCTCGGGCCGAACCTCGGCGTGGTGGAACTGACCATCGCCATCCACCGGGTCTTTCACTCGCCGACCGACGCGATCGTCTTCGACACGGGGCACCAGTCCTACGTGCACAAGCTGCTCACCGGGCGGCAGGACTTCAGCAAGCTGCGGCAGTTGGGCGGCCTGGCCGGCTACCCGCAGCGCTCCGAGTCCGAACACGACATCGTCGAGAGTTCCCACGCCTCCAGCTCGCTGTCCTGGGCAGACGGAATCTCCCGGGCCTTCGAGATCACCGGCCAGAACGACCGCCACGTCGTCGCCGTCGTCGGCGACGGAGCACTGACCGGGGGAATGACCTGGGAAGCGCTCAACAACATCAGCGATGACAACACCCGCAAGCTCATCATCGTGGTCAACGACAACGGGCGCTCCTACGCGCCGACCATCGGCGGCATGGCCCGCTTCCTCAACACCATCCGCACTCGCGCCAGTTACCGGGATGCGTACCTCACCAGCAAGGACGTATTCGATCGCCTCGGTGCGCCCGGGCGGGCCGTCTGGCGCGGCGTACGCGGCGGCATGCACGGGTTCCTCGCCCGCGTCACCAACAACGAGGCCCTGTACTCCAACCTCGACATCAAATACATCGGCCCCATCGATGGCCACGACGTGCACGCGATGCAAGAGGCCCTGGCCCAGGCCAGGGGCTACGGAGCGCCGGTCATCGTGCACGCCATCACCCAAAAGGGCAAGGGCTACGACCCAGCCGTGCAGGACGTGGCCGACCAGTTTCATGCCGTCGGACAGATCGACCCGGAGACCGGGGAATCGGTCGAAGAACCCGGCGCCCAGTCGTACACGTCGGTCTTTGCCGACGAGCTGCTGAAGCTCGCTATCGAGAACGATCGAATCGTCGCGATCACCGCCGCCATGCTGCGGCCCACCGGGCTGCACAAGATGGCCGAGCGCTTCCCGTCCCGCGTGCACGACGTGGGAATCGCCGAGCAGCACGCGGTGACCAGTGCGGCCGGGCTCGCCTTCGGTGGCCTGCATCCCGTCGTGGCACTGTACGCAACGTTCATCAACCGGGCCTTCGACCAGGTGCTCATGGACGTGGCCCTGCACAAAGCCGGCGTCACCTTCGTGCTGGACCGGTCCGGCGTCACCGGGCCGGACGGTCCCAGCCACCACGGTATGTGGGACCTCGCCATTTTGCAGGTCGTACCCAATATCCGCCTGGCCGCGCCGCGCGATTCCACGCGACTGCGTGAAGAACTGGCTGAGGCCGTCGCGGTCGACGACGGACCAACGGTGGTGCGCAACCCCAAGGGCACGGTCGGCCACGAATACGATGCCATTCGCCGTCTCGACGACGGCGTTGACGTGCTCCAGGAGGCGACCCAGCAGGATGTCCTCATCGTGACGGTCGGTCCGATGGCGGCGATGGGGCTCGACGTGGCCGACCGGCTGGCAGCGCAGGGGATCGGCGCAACGGTCGTCGACCCACGCTGGGTCGTTCCCGTGCCGCAGAGCATCATCACCCTCGCCGCCGCTCACCGCATCGTCGTCACGATCGAAGATGGCATTCGAGTCGGCGGGATCGGCACGCGAATTCGTCAGGATTTGCGCGAGGCCGGCGTCGACACAGCGGTGACCGAACTCGGCCTGCCCGACCAGTTCCTCGATCACGGTACCCGGGCCGAGATTCTCGAGCGGGTCGGCCTCACCCCGCAACGCATCGCTCGCGATGTCGTTGCCATGGTGCTCGGCAGCAAGATTCCAAACGCCCGACCGCTGCCGGCCGATCACACCGACACCGGTGCCATCCAGGTAACCCGCCGCGACTAACTCCCGCCCGGCACGCGCGTCCCGAATACGGACGGGACGGGGCCCAGGCCCCGTCCACGGGCCCAGCTTATAAACTGGGCCCGTGGCCATAGGGTGGGCCCGGTCGTGCAGACCGGGCCCTGTTCTCGTTAGTGCAGTGCTCGCTAGTTCTGAGCGGATGCCGCCCCGACCGCAGCACCGATCCCGCGGATCGGCGGGGTGTGGAACGTTCCGCCGAAGACCCGCTCGCTCGCGCCGACCCGGTCGAGGTACGGGGTGATCCCGCCCATCTGGAACGGCCAGCCGGCACCGAGGATCATGCACAGGTCGATGTCCTCGGCCGCGTGCACCACGTCGTCGTCCAGCATCCGCTTGATCTCGTCGACCAGGCCATCTTCGACCCGCTGCAGAATCTGCTCGGCCGTCATTGGAGTGCTTCCGCCGGCGACGATCTTCAGCGCGCCCTTGTCGAAGCCCGTGCGGCGGCCCTTGCCATCGCGCTCGAGGATCTTGCCGTGTTCGGCGAGCTTGTGCAGGTTGTCACTCTCGAAGAACCGGTCGGGGAACGCCGCATGGTGCGTGTCGAGCACGTGAGCGCCCACGGTGAGGCCGACCAGCTCGAGCAGCTCGAACGGGGTCATCGGCAGCCCGAACGGCGCCACAGCGGCCTCAACGACCTCGAACGGGGTTCCGGTGTCGACGGCGTGCATCGCTTCACCGAGCAGCTTGGCCAGCACCCGGTTCACCACGAAGCCGGGTGTGTCCCTGGTGATCACCGCGTTCTTGCGCAGCTTGCCGGCGATCACCATCGCGGTCGCGAGGGTGACCTCGTCGGTCTGCGGGGTGTTGACCACTTCGATGAGCGGCATGACCGCCACCGGGTTGAAGAAGTGGAACCCGACCAGGCGCTCCGGGTGGGCCAGCTTCGACCCGATCTGTTCGACCGAGAGCGACGAGGTGTTCGTGGCCAGAATGGCCTCGGGCGAGATGTACTTCTCGATCTCGGCGAACACCGACTGCTTCACGCCGAGCTCTTCGAAGACGGCCTCGATCACCCAGTCGGCGTCGGAGAACAACGACTTGTCGGTGGTTCCCGTGACGAGCGCGCGAAGCCGGTTGGCTTCATCCGCTGAGATGCGGCTCTTGGTCTCGAGGGCCGCGATCTCGCCGTGGATGTACGCCACACCCTTGTCGACGCGTGCCTGGTCGAGGTCGGTGATGACCACTGGCACCCGGAGGCGACGCACGAAGAGCAGCGCGAACTGGCTGGCCATGAGGCCCGCGCCAATAACGCCGACCTTGGTGATCGGGCGGGCCAGTTTCTTGTCCGGCGCTCCGGCGGGGCGCTTGGCGCGCTTCTGCACGAGGTTGAAGGCGTAGATACTGGCCTGCAGCTGGTCTCCGGCGATGAGACCGGCCAGGGCCACGTCCTCACGCTCGAAGCCCTCGGCGCGCGTGCCGCTCTTGGCCGCCTGCAGCAGGTCGAGTGCCACGTACGGCGACTTCGCGACCTCGCCAATACGGTTCACCAGCATCTTGCGGGCGATGCCGACGGCGACGTCCCACTTCACCAGGCGTTCGATCTTGCCGGGCACATTCGGGCGGGCCACCGTCGTCGTGCCAGCGATGACGCCGTCGGCCCAATCGATGGAGTCTTCGAGGAACCGCGCCGACGTGAACATGACATCAGCGATTCCGAGGGCGAGGGCATCCGCTCCGGTGAGGGTGCGGTTGTTCTTGAGCGGGTTCTCGATGATGACCTTGAGGGCGTTCTCGATGCCGATCAGGTTGGGCAGCAGGTAGGATCCGCCCCAGCCGGGGATCAGGCCGAGAAACACCTCGGGCAGCGCGATCGCTGGCACGGCCGCGTCGACGGTGCGGTAGCCGGCGTTCAGGCCGATTTCGAGGCCGCCGCCGAGCGCGAGCCCGTTGATGAACACGAACGAGGGTACGCCGAGAGTGTCGAGCTTGCCCAGGGCGTGGTGACCGAGCTGGCTGAGCAGCTTGCCGGCTTCGAGCGAGGGAATCTCGGCCACCTTGCTGAGGTCGGCGCCGGCGGCCAGGATGAACGGCTTGCCGGTGACGGCGACACCGTGGATCTCGCCGCGTCCGGCACGGGCTGTCAGCTCGTCCATGGTGGCGGCGAATTCGAGCAGGGTGACCGGGCCGAGCGTGTTTGGCCGGGTGTGGTCGCGCCCGTTGTCGAGAGTGACCAGGGCCAGGGTGCGGCCGCCACCGAGCGGCACGTCGCGCACGAAGGAATGCGTGACGACCTCGTCGGCCGAGATCGCGACGAGCGAGGAGAAATCGAGGGAACTGTAGTCGGTCATCGCTTGGCTGCCTTCTTGTTGAAGTGCGGGTTTTCCCAAATCACGGTGCCGCCCTGGCCGAGGCCGATGCACATGGCGGTCAGACCGTAGCGCACCTCGGGGTGCGACTCGAACTGGTGGGCGAGCTGGTTCATCAGGCGAACGCCCGAGGAGGCGAGCGGATGCCCCAGCGCGATCGCCCCGCCATACTCGTTCACGCGGGGATCTTCGTCGTCAATGCCGAAGTGGTCGAGAAAGGAGATGACCTGCACGGCAAAGGCTTCGTTGAGCTCGAACAGGCCGATGTCGGTGATCGACAGGCCCGCCTTGCGCAGCGCCTTCTCGGTGGAGGGCACCGGCCCGAGGCCCATGACCTCCGGTTCAACGCCGGCGAAGGCGAAGCTTTTCATGGTCATCTTCACGCCGAGGCCAAGTTCCTCGGCCGTGGCGCCGCTGGCCAGCAGGCA
Organism: Cryobacterium flavum; assembly: GCF_900103805.1. Classification (GTDB taxonomy): domain Bacteria; phylum Actinomycetota; class Actinomycetes; order Actinomycetales; family Microbacteriaceae; genus Cryobacterium; species Cryobacterium flavum. The sequence goes on from NZ_FNIB01000004.1 coordinate 146,946, forward strand.
AGCGGATGCGCCGTCATTCAGGCCGGAGGCGTTGCCGGCCGTAACGCGGCCGTGCGAACGGAACGGCGTGCGCAGACCGGCGAGGCCCTCGAGTGTGGTCTCCGGGCGCGGTGCCTCGTCCCGGGTCGCGAGGCCCCAGCCGGATTCGCTGCGCGTGGCAACGGGAATCAGGTCCGGCTGAATGTTTCCGGCCTCGTAAGCCGCGGCGACCTTCTGCTGGCTGCGCAGTGCGAACCGGTCGGAGCGTTCCTTGGTGTACGACGGGAACCTGTCGTGAATGCGTTCGGCGGTCGCGCCCATGTTGAGGGCGTCCTCGCTGACCAGCCGCTCGGAGAGGAACCGCGGGTTCGGGTCGGCCCCGAACCCCATCGGGTGGCGGCCCATGTGCTCGACGCCGCCGGCGATGGCGAGGTCGTAGGCGCCGAAACCGATCGATGATCCCATCATGGTGACGGCGGTCATCGCCCCGGCGCACATCCGGTCGATGGCGAAACCGGGAACCGATTTCGGCAGGCCGGCCAGCAGCGCGGCCGTGCGCCCCAGGGTCAGTCCCTGGTCGCCGGTCTGGGTCGTGGCCGCGATCGCGACGTCGTCGATTCGTTCCGGCGGGACGCCGGGGTTACGTTCCATCAGCCCGATAATCGCCTTGACCACGAGGTCATCGGCTCGGGTGTTCCAATACATGCCCTTTTCGCCGGCGCGTCCGAACGGGGTTCGAACTCCGTCCACAAAAACGACTTCTGCTCTCTCGGCCACAATGCCTCCCGTAGATGATTCACGCAGACGCGGCCGCTTGGCATCGCATCTGCAAGGTCTGGTCCGATCCTAGAGTGGCAAAAATGGCCGCCCGAATCGTTTGCCGGTTTCTACGACTCCAGATCCGAGGCCGGGTCGGCCGTTTGTGGAACTTCTACAAAAGCATCCGCTATTAATTGTGCGGTCACGTCAACTTGCCAGTGCCGTGCTCCCAAATTGGTCAAGGCTTGTCCAACGGATGCCGCATCCAGCGGCTCCGGCGGCGTCCAGGCCACCCGACGCAGGTAGTCGGGCGTGAGCAGATTCTCCAGGGGAATCTCGACCTTGTCTGAGAGGGCCTGCAGTGCGGCGCGTGCCGCTTTGTAGCGCACGTCGGCTTCCGGATTGCGGTCGGCCCACGCCCGAGGCGGTGGCAGGGTGTCGTTGCTCGCCTTGAGCGCGGGCAGGTCAGTGGTGGCGCGGCCGCGCTGGATCGCAGCCCACCAGCGGTCGAGCTCGTTGCGGCTCGCCCGACCATTGAACTCGCGCAGGTCGGAGAGCGCCTGCCGGGTCGCCGGAAGAACCCGGGCGGCAGCGAGCAGGGAGGCGTCGGGCACGAGACGGCCGGGGGAGACGTCCACGTCGCGCGCGAACTCGTCGCGGGCCAACCAGAGTTCCCGGGCGACAGCGAGGTTGCGCTGGCTGCGCAGCGAGTGCAGACCCGACAGTCGCCGCCACGGGTCGACTCGGGCGGCCTTGGCCTCCTTGGACAGGGTCGCGGCGAATTCCTGGGCGGCAATCTCGGTCTTGTCGGACTCGACCAGCAGGTCGACCATGCGATCGCGCAGGTCGGGCAGGAGCTCGACGTCGAGGGCGGCGTAAACCAGCCAGGATTCGGGCAGGGGCCTCGTCGACCAGTTCGCCGCTGAATGTTCCTTGGCGAGGTGAATTCCGAGCAGCTCTTCCACCACGGCGCCGAGGCCGACCCGCGGAATACCGAGCAGCCGCGCGGCAAGCTCGGTGTCGAAGATGTGTGCCGGGTCGAGGCCGACCTCACGCAGGCAGGCGAGGTCCTGACTCGCGGCGTGCAGGATCCATTCCTCATCGGCCAGCGCTTCGTTCAGCTCGTAGAAATCGCCGATCGGCGGCGGGTCGAACAGAAACGTGCCAGCGCCGCGGCGATAGATCTGAATCAGGTACGCGCGTTGCGAGTAGGTGAAACCGGATGCCCGCTCAGCGTCGACCCCGACCGGCCCGTTACCGGCGGCCAGGGCGGCGGTGGCGGCGAGGTAGGCCTCGCGGGTGTCAACGACCTGGTGTTGGACGGTGCTCTGCTTGGACTGCAATTCAGCCACGGGCTGCTCGGCGTGCTGACAACATACTGACTCCTTCCCCAGCGGGAGGGAGGCCGGCCAGCATGCAGAGCAGCTCGCCCCAGCCCTCGACGTGGGCGGTGAGATTGTGATCCAGGGGTGTCCACGACGCGCGCAGCTCAATCTGCGCGCCATCCCCCTGTTTGGCGAGTTCGCCAAAGCCTGACGAGATTATTTTAGTCGCCGTTCCGGAGGCCGCGGTGTACCGGGCCTTGCGGGAGTTGAGAGCGTCGACGAGCCAGGCCCAGGTGACCTCGGCCAGAAACGGGTCGAGGCCGATCTCCACTTCGAGCGGTGCCTGCGCGAAACAGACCACGCGAAAGGCTCCGTTCCAGCCTTCGGGCTCCTCCGGGTCATAGAGCAGAATGAAGCGACCGGTACCCAGGTCGGAATCGCTTCCGTGCCGCACCGGCTGGATATTCGCGGCCAGGGCGATCGAATACGGGGCGAGCTGGGCGGGCGCGGCAATTTCGGTGACGACTAATTCGGCCCGGCTCGTGGCGCGGCGAATCGCGGTCAATGCCGCGGCAAACTCCGCGGGGAGCGATTGATCTGTTTCGGGCACGTCTGCAGACTAGAGTTTTTTCTGGGTGTTGTCCGTGAGGCACGCCGACCAGTCGGAGGTGCACATGCACGACCCACAGCCCCCAAACGAGCGCCACCACCACGTTCTGCGTGCGATTCTCGGCCTCACCGGTATCGTCGTCGCGGGCTCCGCCGTAGCTGTCGTGAGCGCCGTCGGTGTGCTCTCTGCGGTCATGGCAAAGACCATCGTCACCCCGCCGACAGCGCGGACCGACGACACCAGGGTCGTCGCGGTCGACCTGCCGAACGCGACCATCACGCTGCAACGCCACCGCGATTCCGTGCTGCCTGGCGACTACAGCTTCTTCTTCAGCGCCGGCACCGGCCACGCCCGGGTCGGTGAGATCACCGCGCGCACGGCGACGACCGTCACCCGGCGCATCCTCGCTGTCGACTACGGTGACCTCCAGGTGGCCCGCCGTGGCCGGTTCAGCGGCTGGCTCTATCAGGGCCCTGCCGATCTGGGCTTCGAATGGACCGAGGTCGCCGTTCCCGCACCCCTCGGACTCGCTCCCGCGTGGCTCTTTCCAGCGGATGCCGAGGCCCGGTCGACACGGTGGGTGATCCAGGTGCACGGTCGGGCGGTGCGCCGCGAGGAGGCCTTGCGGGCGGTGCCGGTCTTTCGCGCGGCCGGTTACACGTCGTTGCTCGTCTCCTATCGCAACGACGGCGACGCCCCCGCGAGCGCTGACGGTCGGTACGGCCTCGGCGACACCGAATGGCCCGACGTGGACGCCGCGATCGACTACGCCGCCGCGCACGGTGCGACGAGCATCGTGCTGATGGGCTGGTCGATGGGCGGCGCCGTGGTGTTGCAGACCCTCACCCGCAGCGCGCACCCGCACCGGATCAGCGGTGTCGTGCTGGAATCTCCCGTAATCGACTGGACCGACGTTGTCGCAGCGCAGGCGAGAGACCGGCGGCTGCCGGTTCTGATCGCCCGCGGCGCGGTCGCAGTTATGGGCGCAGGCTGGGCCAGGCGCCTCACCGGGCAGACCGAGCCGATCGATTTCAAGCGGCTCGACTTTGTGGCCAGGGCGCGCGACCTGCACCGGCCCATTCTGCTGCTGCACAGCGACGACGACGGCTTCGTGCCGGCCACCGGGTCGCGCCGGCTGGCCGGGCTCCGGCCCGACACAGTGACCTTCGTGGCGTTCAGCGAAGCCCGGCATACCAAACTGTGGAACTACGATCCCGCCCGGTGGAACGCCGAGATCGCGGCCTGGCTGGCCGCGCTGCCGAGTTCCGCGGTCTGAGGATCAGGCGGCGAGGCGATCCCGGAGCTGACGTTTGGCCCGGCCGAGCATCGCGCTCATGCCGCGCAGGCGCAGCGGAGACACTGCCTCGCTCAGACCGATCGACTGCGAATAGTCGTCGGGAACCGCCAGCACCTCCTCGGCGCTAAGGCCGTCCAGGCCCTGGGCCAGGATCGACGCGAACCCGCGGGTGGTCGGCGACTCTCGCGGTGCTGTCGCGTGCAGGTGAAACGCGCCGTCGGCATCCACTTCGACGAAGATGAACACTGGGGACTGGCATTCAATGACTCGTTCGAGCAGATCGGGGTGGTCCTGAAATTTCTGCGGAAGTTCGGGCAACTCGTTGGCGAACTCCAGCAGCAGGAGCAAACGGTCCTTCTGCTCGAGCGCGAGAAAGTCCTCGCGAATCTCATTCAGCAGGTCCGTGCTCACGGGCGCGGCGCCGGTGCAGTTCCGGGCGCGCTGCCGACCGCGATCGGCACGGCCACGGCGTTGCCCCATTCGGTCCAGGAACCGTCGTAGTTGCGCACGTTGTCGAAGCCGAGCAGGTGGGTCAGCACGAACCAGGTGTGGCTCGACCGCTCGCCGATGCGGCAATAGGCGATCACGTCGTCGCCCGCGGCGAGTCCAGCTTCGCCTAGGTAGATGCCGTCGAGTTCGGAGCGGGTACGAAAAGTGGAGTCGGTGGCCGCGGCCCTGGCCCACGGGACAGAGGCGGCGGAAGGAATGTGGCCGCCGCGCAGGGCGCCCTCTTCGGGGTAGGCGGGCATCGTCGTGCGGGCGCCGCTGTATTCCTCGTCGGAGCGCACGTCGATGAGCGGGTTACCGAAGTGAGCGAGAACATCCGCTTTGAACGCACGAATCGGGACATCATTACGCTCGATCACGGGGTAATCCGTGCGGGTGACCGGGGATGCCGTCGTGGTGATCTCGCGGTCTTCGGCGAGCCACTTGGTGCGTCCGCCGTCGAGCAGGCGAACATCGTCGTGGCCGAACAGGGTGAACACCCAGAGGGCATAGGCGGCCCACCAGTTGCTCTTGTCGCCATAGATGACGACCGTGCTGTCGCGGGTGATGCCCTTGCTGGTCATGAGCGCGGAGAAGGCAGCACCGTCGATGTAGTCACGGTTGACCTTGTCGTTGAGGTCGGTGTGCCAATCGATCTTCACCGAGCCGGGGATGTGCCCCACCTCGTAGAGCAAAACGTCTTCGTCGGACTCCACAACGACCAGTCCGGCGTCACCGCGGTGTTCGGCCAGCCATTGGGTCGAAACCAGTTTGGATGGGTGGGCGTAGGCGGCAAACTTTTCGGTCGGGTCGAACGGGGCAGACATGTAACCTCCATGTGGACCGGATGCATACGGATTCGGGTTGACCGCGGATTAGGCTTATCTGGCCCACCACTTAAACTTACGCGGTGCCGGCATCCAGCGCATTCGCAGCAGCAGAACGAGAACGGGCGTTTCCAATGGCACCAGAGGCCCACCAGAAGGCACAGCACACGGTTCCGCAACTGGCCGAACGCACCCCCAGCATCACGGGCCGGGAAATCGTGGCCGAGTTGGTGCCGCCTCCCCAGTTTGAACACGCCTCGTTCGAGAATTACCGGCCCGATCATGACTACCCATCTCAGGTCGCGGCCGTCGAAAAGTTGCAGGAGTTCGTGAATCCCCGGCCGGCCGGGTTCTTCTCTCGTCGCCGCCAGGCCAAGGACGACCTGCCCGGCATCTACCTGGACGGTGGGTTCGGTGTCGGCAAGACGCACCTGCTCGCCGCGCTCTGGCATGCCGCGACCGGCCCGAAATATTTCGGAACTTTCATTGAGTACACGGCCCTGGTGGGGGCGCTGGGCTACCAGGAGACCATCAAGGAGCTGCGCAGCGCGGAGCTCATCTGCATCGACGAGTTCGAGCTCGATGATCCGGGCGACACCATGGTGATGACCCGGTTGCTCGGCGAACTGGTCGCCACCGGCACCCGCGTCGCTGCCACGTCGAACACCCCGCCCAACTCGCTCGGCGAGGGCCGGTTCGCCGCCCAGGACTTTCTGCGCGAGATCTCGGCCATGAGTGCCAACTTCGAGACCCTGCGCATCGACGGCCTCGACTACCGTCGCCGCAATGTCACCGGTCAGGCCGTGGCTGTGGAGCCTGAGGCACGTGAACACCTGGTTAACACGCTGCTCGGGCGCGGTTCCAAGGTCACCGAAGACGATTTCGGATCCCTGATTCGTCACCTCGGCACGGTGCATCCGTCGAAGTACGTCAAGGTCATTCGCGACGTCGAGGTCATCGCCCTGCGCGGCGTTTTCCTGCTGACCGATCAGTCAGACGCCCTGCGGCTGGTGGCGTTCATCGACCGGGTCTACGACGCTGAGATTCCGATCGTCGCCAGTGGGCGCCCACTCAATGAGGTCTTCGACGACGAGATGATGGCAGGCGGGTACCGCAAGAAATACCAGCGCTCCCAGTCGCGCATGGTCGCGCTCACCACGGGAGAACTGCCGCCGCACACCGACTGACCACGCCAGTCGAGGTGCACGAAACACGCTTTTAACATTGAGCTCATTTCTGTTACCTGCCGGAAACATTCGTCGTTGGCGGCTGAAACCAACTGCCGGAATAGTTTCGCCCAATTCATTTTTTCGGGCGAAAGGCAACTGGGCTGATGGTCGACTTCACAGCTTTTCCGATAAGCGTTCGGGCTGACGCGGCAGCCGACACCAACACCAATTTGAGTTCGTTGTGGCTGATGGTGGCCGCCGCCCTGGTGCTGGTCATGACGCCCGGCGTCGCGTTTTTCTGCGGCGGAATGGTCAAGGCGAAGAGCGTCATCAGCGTGTTGATGATGAGCTTCGGTGCCCTGGGCCTGATCGGCGTGCTGTGGGTCGCCTACGGCTACTCCCTGTCGTTTGGGGCGGGTGATGACTGGCTGATTCCCCACGTTTTGCTCAATCCGTTCGCCAATCTGGGGCTCAGCCGTTTTCTCGGCATCGACGGTGACGGTTTTCTGGCCACAGCGGATGTTGCAGGCACCAACGCTCTCGCCTTCGCCGGTTTTCAGGCGACGTTCGCGATCATCACCGTCGCGCTAATTTTCGGCGCGATCGCCGACCGGGCCAAATTCGGTCCGTGGATGGTCTTCGCCGGGTTCTAGGCCATGCTCGTCTACCTCCCGGTGGCGAGCTGGGTGTTCAACTTCACCGTCGGCAGCGACGGCAAGATGACCGATGGCGGCTGGTCGGTGTTTCTGCTCGGCGTCAACGACTTCGCCGGCGGCACGGCCGTGCACATCAATGCCGGAGCAGCCGGGCTCGCCCTCGCGCTCGTGCTCGGCAAACGGGTCGGGTCCAAGAAGGGTCTGTCCAAGCCGCACAACGTGCCGCTGACCATGCGTCGACACCACGGTGCACGGTGAAGAGGGGTACGTACTCGATGCCGGCTGAGTGATCACAGGGGAGTCAACCAGGCATTTTCAATCCGTAACCTGCGCGAAACACCCCGGTGTGTTTGCTGAAACGTCGAGCGGTAATACTAATGCCAGCCGAGGATGGGGCTGCGAACGATCCGTTTGTGAAATTAGTCCTTGCGCTACCGCATTTGATCAACACCCTGCACATTCGAGACGCGTAAGGACAATCTATGGATACCGGAAGCATCGCATGGGGGCTCACAGCCACCGCACTCGTGTTGTTTATGACACCAGGTGTCGCCTTCTTCTACGGCGGACTGGTCAAGGCCAAGAGCGTCATCAGCATGATGATGATGAGCTTCGGCGCGCTGGGCCTGATCAGCGTCCTGTGGATCCTGTACGGCTTCAATATGAGCGCCGTCAACGGCCCCACGGAATTCGCTGGTAACCCGTTCTCCGACTTCGGCCTCGGCAAGCTGGCGATGGGCGAGACCGGAAGTATCGACCTTCTCGGCGCCACTTACGGAGCCACCTTCGCTATCATCACGGTCGCCCTCATCAGCGGTGCCGTCGCTGACCGGGCCAAGTTCGGCTCGTGGATGATTTTCGCCGGCATCTGGGCAACCCTCGTGTACTTCCCCGTCGCAGCCTGGGTCTGGGGCGGTGGCTGGATCATGAAACTCGGTGAGACTCTCGGCCTCGGTGATATCGCTGTGATCGATTACGCCGGTGGTACCGCCGTGCACATCAACGCCGGTGCTGCAGCACTCGCTCTCGCCCTGGTACTCGGCAAGCGCGTCGGCTTTCAGAAGGGCATCACCAAGCCGCACAACGTGCCGCTCGTGCTCATCGGCGCCTCCATCCTCTGGTTCGGCTGGTTCGGGTTCAATGCCGGAGCTGAATGGCTCAACGGCCTCGAGAATGTCGGCATCATCGTCGTCAACACTTTGGGTGCCACGGCCGCGGCCATCCTCGGCTGGATGCTCGTCGAGAAGTTCAAGGACGGCAAGGCCACGTCGGTCGGCGCCGCGTCCGGCGCGGTCGCGGGCCTGGTCGCCATCACCCCGGCCTGCGCCAACCTCGAGCCTGGCTGGGCACTGCTGCTCGGTGCCGTCGCCGGTGCCGTCTGCGCCCTTGCCGTCGAACTCAAGTTCAAGTTCGGCTTCGACGACTCGCTCGACGTGGTCGGCATCCACCTCGTCGGTGGCGTCATCGGAACCCTCTACCTCGGCTTCTTTGCCATCGGTACCGGTCTGCTCACCGGCGGTGACCTGAGTCAGCTCCTTGTGCAGGCCATCGCAGCCTTCGCCGTTCTCGCCTACTCCTTCGTCGTTGCCTATGTTCTCGGTTTCGCAATCGAGAAGACCATCGGCTTCCGCATCAAGAACGAAGACGAACTGGCCGGAATCGACACGAGCGTGCACGGCGAAGAGGGCTACGCCCTCGAGCGTGTCTAGCTTCTGACTCCCGCCCGGCTCTCGGGCAACGGGGCGGTACAGAGTTCGGGTTGATCCCGGCTCGGTACCGCCCCGTTTGGGTGCAGGCCCGCTCTACTGCTCCAGGGACGAGCGGATGCCGCGGCTCAGCCGCGAACGCAGGTTCCGGAGGAGACCGGGGCGTCGAGGCTGGGCGCGAGGCTGATGACCGGCTGAACCTCTTCGAGCGCGAGGGCATAGCCGACGTTCTCGGTGTTGCTGGCCTTGGCAAAGATGACGCCAACGACCTGACCGGATTCGCTGAGCAGCGGCCCGCCCGATTCGCCCTGCTGCACGTCGGACGCCACGGTGTAGACCTGGCGGGGCGTCGGATCCTGGCCATAAATGTCGGCGACACTGATGGTGCCGATCGAGATGACCTGCGCCGGGTCGGAGACATACGGTCCGCCAAAGGGATACCCGTCGGCGACGGCTCCTTTGCCCGCAGCGAGATTAGCACCGACGGTGAGTGGTGCAGCGCCGAGGCCCGGCACCGAAATGATGGCAAGGTCGTCGACCGGGTCAAAATACACGATCTCCCCGGCCATCGATTCGCCCGCCGGGGTTTCCACGACGGGCTGGCCTACTCCGGCGACCACGTGCGCGTTGGTGATGACGCGGCCGTCAGAGACCACGAAACCGCTGCCGGACTGGCTTTGTCCGCAGGCATAGGCCGTTCCGGTGATGCGCACGACCGACTGCGCGGCCACGGCCAGTGCCGGGCTGCTGGTATCGGCTTCGGCTGCATCCGGTGTCGGTCCGGTGAACGCGTCGACGATGCGCGGCAGCCCCTGCTGCACTGCTACCGAGCGCAGCTCGGCCATCAGTGACTTCACCGGGTCAGGGGTGAGCGAGTCAATACCGGAGACGACGGTGGATGAGGCGATCGCGGGGGAGAGGAAAGGAATACCGAGGGCGCCGATGCTGAAAGCCACCATCGACGCGACCAGGGCGGAGGCGACGGCAGCGAAGGCGGCGCCGAGCACCCGATTGATCGTGCCGAGGGGCGAACGCTTCTTTCGGCGTCCGACCATGCCGCCGGCCGATGCACCGAGAGAGTGGCCAATGAGCACGAGCAGAACAGCGACCGCGATGGTGCCGGGGGTGCGCCACTCCGGGGCGGGAATCCAGCCTCCGACGAGCGGAACCACGAAGAAAGCGGCGATGCCGCCGAGCACTGCTCCGACGATTCCGGTGAGGCTCTGCAGCAGCCCGCTCCGGTAGCCGTTAACGAGGGCAACGAATAAGACCAGAATCAGAAAGAGGTCGAGAACGGTCGAGCCCGGCATTCGTCTCCCTCATCTGGTTTATATCGACGATTCCGTCTTCTTCATGTTTACACAGACCGCCTCCGCTATTGCTGAGCGGGGCGGCCTCGGGGCCCGCATTCCCGGGCGATCAACAGGCGCAGTGGGTGCCCAGCGAGTACCGTGAGACCAGTGAGAGAGGAATTACGTGACGAACGCCGGGGCTTACCCCATTTCAGCGATTGCGCCGCCGCTGGCCGGACGGGCCGTGGCGAGTCAGCGCTGGTCGCACCTTGTATTTCTGCACTGGCGAGTAGATGCTGCGCTGGTCGCGCCGCTCCTGCCGGCCGGCCTGGTGCCCGATGAATACGACGGTTCGAGCTGGGTCGGCCTGATTCCGTTCGTGCTCGATCGCGCGACCATCCTCGGCAGCCCGCCTATCCCATACGTGGGCACCTTCGTCGAAGTGAATGTGCGGCTGTATGCCAAAGACTCCCGGGGCCGTCGCGGTGTCGTGTTCGTGTCGCTCGAGGCGAGCCGCCTCGCGGCCGTATTGGCCGCCCGGGCTCTGTTCTCGCTGCCCTACGTCTGGTCGCGCACCCGCCTCCGGGTGGATTCCGGCCAGTACCGGTACACGTCGACGCGCCACGGTGACGCCACCAGGCGCACCGAGGTCGTAGCTCGCCCTGGAGTTGTCGCCGTGGTCGATGACCCGCTGGCTGACTTTCTGACGGCGCGCTGGGCGCTGTTCACGAGCATCCGTGGTCGCACCGTGCATCTCCGCAACCATCACGAGCCGTGGCCGTTGTACCGTGCCGAGCTCGTGAGCCTCGATGACACTCTGTTGGCCGCGGCCAGTTTCGCTGGCTTAGCCGATCGCGCGCCGGATTCCGTGCTCTATTCGCCCGGCGTCACGACCTGGTTCGGTCGCGGCACCTGACTCTGGATCTGAGCCCCGGACTAACCGGCGATGGCGTCGATGATCGGCACGTCGCCGTCGGTGAATTCGATGAATTTGCCCACGGTGTTGTCGTTGGCCAGCACGGCGGCGGCTACGAGTGCCACGTTCTCGCGTGACGTCGTGCCGGAGGCGTCGGAACCAACCGTGATGGCGCCGGTCGCGGCGTCCAGGGTCAGCGCGCTCGGGCCGAGAATGGTCCAGCTTAGCGACGTAGCGCGCAGGTAGTCGTCTGCTGCGGCCTTGGCCTCGTAGTAGGCGAACATGCCGTCGTCGGGGGAGGCGCCATGGTCGGCGCGTGACCCTTTATAGGACACCATGATGTAACGGTAGATGCCGGTCTGCGCGGCCGCATTGATCGAGCGGATGGCCGCGTCACGGTCGACCGCGTAGGTCCGGTCCGCGCTGCCTCCTCCCGCGCCGGCCGACCAGACCACAGCGTCGTGCCCGGCCAGTGCAGTAGCGAGCTGGTCTGTGGTCAGATTCTCGACATCCGCTACGACCGGCGTAGCACCGGTCGCGCTCACGTCGGCGGCGTGCTCGGGGTTGCGAATAAGCGAGCTGACGTCGTGGCCGTCAGCCGTCAGCAAACGGGCAAGGTGGAGGGCAACTTTTCCGTGCCCGCCGATGATCGCAATTTTTGTCATGTCATCAACCTTGCCACGGTTGGCTGCGTACGGTACTCAGATTTGGATGAAGCCGAGCAGGCGCGCGCTGAAAGCCAGACAGCCCACCTGCACGACGACGAAAACGACTACCCAGACGATCCCCGGAATATGGGTGAGCCTCGCAAGCTGGTCGGCATCCGATGAGGAACCAGCCCGCCGCGACCGGGATTGCTGCAGCTCCAGCGACGTTCGCAGCGAACCGAGGAGCAGAAACACCGTGACCAGCAATGCAAAAATCCCCTGCACCTGGGGGGAGCCAAACCAGGAGACACCGAAAACCGCGGCGCCGGTCACGGCCACCGACCAGAGTCCGAACCAGTTGCGAATCTGCACGAGGAGCAGGGCCAACAGCACCAGGAGTACCCAGAGCAGGCCCACGTCGTAGCCGAGGCTGAGCAGCCAGGCGGCGCCCAGACCGAGCAGCGCAGCGGCCGGGTAGCCGGCCAGCAGGGTGAAGATCATGCCCGGTCCGCTCGGTCGCCCTCGACTCACCGTGAGCCCTGACGTGTCCGAATGCAATCGGATGCCGCCCAGCCGCCGCCCGCAGAGCAGTGCGACGACGCCGTGGCCGCCCTCGTGCACGATGGTGACGGCGTGACGGGCGAGGCGCCACACCGGCGGAAACAGCACGATCACGGCGGCCGCTGCAACGGTCCGCCACGCGACTATCGGTTCCAATCCGGTATGCGGTGTCGTCATGCGGAGCCAGATGTCAAGAAGCACGTCCATGTCCCTCAGACTAGGTTGCCCAGGCCGCTCTCCCCGCTCTCGTGCACGCAGGGGGTAGGCAACGCAAAAAACCCCCTCGTAACAGGGGGTTTTCGTGGTGGGCGATGCGGGACTTGAACCCACGACCTCTTCCGTGTGAAGGAAGCGCGCTACCAGCTGCGCCAATCGCCCAATTGCAGTCGCAGGGAAACCGAAGTTTATCTTGCGACTTTTGATACTAGCCCAGACTGGAGTGTCGCCGCACATCGACCCCGAGCCGGGTGTGGCGCGTGCGCCCCTGGCCCGGTGAAGGCCGTGTTTCGGGCGCGGTCGACCACAATTTTCGGGCGCGCGGGAGCTACGTCGCTGCGCGCGAGGCGGAACTGGTGCGCAGCGGCGCAGCTCCAGCGCCTCGCATTACGCGGGTATTGCGGCCAGGACCGCACGCGCGCGTACTGGCCTAAGTCCCGCGTACTGACGCAACTCCAGTGCCGGCCCGGAGGCGACCTCAGGGGCAACCGGGCCGCCCCGATCCCGCCCGCACCACACGGCGCAACACGCCGTAGACGGCTCGGTTTGGTTTCCGTCTTGCTATTCAGCTAGAGTCTCTGAGTACGCAGAAATGCGGACAGTTGCGGATGTGGCGCAGTGGTAGCGCATCACCTTGCCAAGGTGAGGGTCGCGAGTTCGAATCTCGTCATCCGCTCAAATGAACTGGAATCGGCCAATTGGCCGGTTCCAATTCGTTTGGTATGAACCCATATGGTGTGAACCCACATGGTGGATTGGCCGAGAGGCGAGGCAGCGGCCTGCAAAGCCGTTAACACGGGTTCGAATCCCGTATCCACCTCCATTCTTTGAGCACGTCCTAAAGATGAGCATGTACGAGAGAATGAGCACTTCCCAGAATCTTGGGCGATTGGCGCAGCGGTAGCGCGCTTCCCTGACACGGAAGAGGTCACTGGTTCGATCCCAGTATCGCCCACAGAGCACTTCCCACAGAAACCCCGGTTCGCCGGGGTTTTTTTGTACCCAAACCGCACCGGTGCACGAACGCACGCCCCGTCTCGATGCCGACCGACGAACAACCCCACGCGCGCCGCTAAAGTTGACGGGTAGGCAATCAATAGGGAGTTATACACGTGGCTGACGGCTTTGCGCTTTTCACCGATCGATCTGTTGTCGCGATGCGCGTCAACGGTGAGTTGAAAGATCTGGCGGCCACCGTGTTGCCGACGGATGCTGTCGAACCGGTCAGCATAAATTCTCCCGACGGCCTCAACATTTTGCGCCACTCTGCCACCCACGTGCTGGCCCAGGCCGTGCAGACCGTCAACCCGGCCGCCCGCCTCGGCATCGGCCCGTTCGTCACCGACGGTTTCTACTACGACTTCGACGTGGCCGACCCGTTCACGCCCGACGACATCAAGTCACTCGAAAAGGCGATGGACCGCATCATCCGCCAGGGCCAGCGTTTCGTGCGCCGAGTGGTCACCCACGATGAGGCACGCGCCGAGCTGGCTGCCGAACCGTACAAGCTTGAGCTCATCGGCATCAAGGGCGGCCCCGGGGAGGGCGGCGAGGCTGCCGCCAACAACAGTCCGACGGCCGACGAAGAATCGGTCGAGGTCGGCGGTGCCGAACTCACCATCTACGACAACGTCGATCCGAAGACGGGGGAGACGGTCTGGAAGGACCTCTGCCGCGGTCCGCACCTGCCGAACACCCGCATGATCGGCAACGGCTACTCGCTCACCCGCCTGGCCGCAGCGTACTGGCGCGGCTCGGAGAAGAACCCTCAGCTGCAGCGCATCTATGGCACCGCTTGGCCCACCAAAGATGAGCTGCGCGCGTATCAGACCCGTCAGGAAGAGGCTGCCAAGCGCGATCACCGCAAGCTTGGCGCCGAACTCGACCTGTTCAGCTTCCCAGAGGAGATCGGTTCGGGCCTCGCGGTGTTCCACCCCAAGGGCGGCATCATCCGCCAGGAGATGGAGAACTACTCCCGCAAGCGCCACACCGAGGCTGGCTACGACTTCGTCTACTCGCCGCACATCACCAAGTCGACGCTGTTCGAAACCTCGGGCCACCTCGATTGGTACCGCGAGGGCATGTTCCCCCCGATGCACCTCGACGAGGAACGCGACGACACCGGCCATGTCACCCGCCAGGGCGTCGACTACTACCTGAAGCCGATGAACTGCCCATTCCACAACCTCATCTTCAAGTCCAGCGGTCGCAGCTACCGCGAACTGCCGATGCGCTTGTTCGAATTCGGATCGGTCTACCGGTACGAGAAGTCCGGCGTGCTCAACGGCCTTACCCGCGTCCGCGGCATGACGCAGGACGACGCCCACATCTACACCACCAAGGAAGGCATGAAGGAGGAGCTCACCAGCACCCTCAACTTCGTGCTGCAGCTGCTCGCCGACTACGGTCTTCAGGACTACTACCTCGAGCTCTCCACCAAAGACCCAAAAAAGTTCGTCGGCACCGACGAGGCGTGGGAGGAAGCCACCGTAACGCTCCGCGAGGTTGCCGAGGCATCCGGTCTCGATCTGGTCGCCGACCCGGGCGGAGCCGCGTTCTACGGCCCCAAGATCTCGGTGCAGGCCAAGGATGCCATCGGGCGCACCTGGCAGATGTCGACCATCCAGCTCGACTTCAACCTGCCCGAACGGTTCGACCTCGAATACACCGCGAATGACGGCAGCCGCCAGCGCCCGGTCATGATCCACCGCGCCCTGTTCGGCTCGATCGAGCGTTTCTTTGCCGTGCTCACCGAGCACTACGCCGGAGCCTTCCCGGTGTGGCTGGCCCCGGTGCAGGTAGTCGGAATTCCAGTGTCGGAGCAGTACGGTCCCTTCCTCGACGACGTGATCGCCACCCTGAAGAGGGCCGGCGTGCGCGCCGAAGTTGACCATTCTGACGATCGCATGCAGAAGAAGATCCGCACGCACACCAAGGCCAAGGTGCCGTATCAGCTCATCGTGGGCGAAGATGACCAGGCCAACGGCGCGGTCAGCTTTCGCTTTCGCGATGGTACGCAGCAGAACGGGGTGCCGGTAGACGAGGCCGTGCAAATTATCGTGGAGTCGATCGAGGACCGCGCGCAGGTGACCACGACTCCGGTCGCCCCGGTCGCCCCTGCTGTGACCGAAGTGCAGGCGTAGCGTGCCGGCCATTCCCGCAGATCGACTGCGCGGTTCCGACGCCGTCGACGCCGGCGCGGGGGAGACCGCTGCCGAGTTCGCCGGTGTTCCGGATGCCTTTCAACGGCTGTGGACGCCGCATCGGATGGTTTACATCCAGGATGGGCAGCAGCCGCACCCCGACGACTGCCCGTTCTGCATCGCGCCGACCCTGGACGATGAGAAGGCGCTGATCGTGGCGCGGGGTACCCACGCCTACGTGCTACTCAACCTTTTTCCGTATAACAGCGGCCACTTGCTGGTCTGTCCGTATCGGCACGTCGCCACCTACGACCAGGCCACGCCGGAGGAGATCGCCGAAATCGGCGAGTTCACCCAGATCGCCATGCGGGTGCTCACGCAGGTGTCGAACTGTGACGGCTTCAACATCGGTATGAATCAGGGACGTATCGCGGGGGCAGGCATCGCCGAGCACCTGCACCAGCACATCGTTCCGCGCTGGGCCCTAGACTCTAATTTTTTTCCGATCATCGCCGGTACCAAGGCCATCCCGCGCCTGCTCGGCGACGTGCGTCGGGAAATCGCCGAGGTCTGGCCCGTCGCCGGGGCGCCTACGGCTGCCGCCACAAGCACTCTCTAGCTTTTTCTCACGGCCGGGCGCGTGCTGGTGCGCCCCGGTCTTCGGCTCACACCCACCAGGCTCCGACCAGACCACCACCATGCAAGGAATAGGATCGTAGTTATGACTGAATCAACCTCTGCCGAGCAGTTCGGATCGAGCCGCGTCAAGCGTGGACTCGCCGAAATGCTCAAGGGCGGCGTCATCATGGACGTCGTCACCGCTGCCCAGGCTCGTATTGCTGAAGACGCCGGCGCTGTCGCCGTCATGGCTCTCGAACGCGTTCCCGCCGACATCCGCTCGCAGGGTGGCGTGGCCCGCATGAGCGACCCCGACCTGATCGACAGCATCATCGCCGAGGTCAACATTCCGGTCATGGCGAAGGCCCGCATCGGCCACTTCGTCGAAGCACAGATTCTCGAGGTGCTCGGCGTCGACTACATCGACGAGTCCGAAGTGCTTAGCCCGGCCGACTACATGAACCACATCGACAAGTGGAACTTCACCATTCCCTTCGTCTGTGGCGCTACCAACCTCGGTGAGGCGCTTCGCCGCATCAACGAGGGCGCGGCCATGATTCGATCCAAGGGCGAGGCCGGCACCGGCGACGTCTCCGAAGCCACCAAGCACATCCGCACGATCAACGGCGAGATCAAGCGCCTCACCTCGATGAGCCGTGACGAACTCTATGTCGCCGCCAAGGAACTCCAGGCTCCCTACGAGCTCGTCGCCGAGATCGCCACCACCGGCAAGCTGCCGGTGGTTCTGTTCACCGCCGGAGGCGTGGCCACCCCGGCCGACGCCGCAATGATGATGCAGCTCGGCGCTGACGGTGTGTTCGTTGGCTCCGGCGTCTTCAAGTCGGGCAACCCCGAACAGCGTGCCGCCGCCATCGTGAAGGCTGTCACCTTCTACGACGACGCCAAGGTCATCGCTGAGGTCTCCCGCGGCCTCGGTGAAGCCATGGTCGGTATCAACGTGTCGGACATCCCCGCACCGCACCGCCTCGCTACGCGCGGCTGGTAGCCAGACCGTTCGTGACGATTCTCTCGATGGGCACCCGACCGGCAGAGGCTGCTGTAACGGCAGGACTGCGGGTTGGGGTGCTCGCCCTGCAGGGCGATTTTCGTGAGCACGCGCAGGTACTGCGCGAGCTCGGCGCGAACGTCGCCCTGGTGCGCCGTCCGGAAGAATTGCTCCAGGTCGACGGTCTGGTCATTCCGGGTGGCGAATCGAGCGTCATGGACAAGCTCGCCCGTACCTTCGGCCTAGCCGAACCGCTCCGCGCAGCCATCCGCGGCGGGCTGCCCGTCTATGGAACCTGCGCGGGGCTGATCATGCTCGCCGACACGATTCTCGATGGCATGAACGGCCAGCAGAGCCTCGGCGGACTTGACATCGCCGTGCGCCGCAACGCCTTCGGTTCGCAGACCGCTTCCTTCGAGACCGACCTTGACATTGCAGCGCTCGGTGACAAACCGGTGCACGCGGTGTTCATTCGCGCCCCGGTGGTCGAAACCGTCGGCCCGCTGGCGACCGCCCTGGCCACCCTCGACGACGGCCGGTGCGTCGCCGTGGAACAGGGAAACCTGCTCGGCACGTCCTTTCACCCTGAGATCACCGGTGAATACCGTTTTCATCAGTATTTCCTGCGGAAACTGGTCGCCGCCGCCCGCTGATGCCAGGCCCAATTGTGCCGGGCGCGCGAGTGTGGCTAGGGTTCAGACATGACTCAGACACCCGGTGGTCAACGATGACCCGATATGTAGCACTGCTCCGTGGCATCAACGTCAACGGCATCACCATCGCCATGGCCAATCTTGCCGACACCTTTCACGACCTCGGTTACACCGACGTCAAAACCGTGCTGGCGAGCGGCAACGTCATTTTCAGCATCGACAGTCCGCTCGTCGACAAAGCGGATGCCGCGGCCCTCAAGGCGCGCATCGAAGCGGCCCTGACCGCCCGGTTCGAGTACGAGGCCTGGATCGTGCTGGTCGACGCCGAATCGCTCGACCGGATCGTGCGTGCCTTTCCCTTCACCGCCGATCATGACGGCTGGCATTCCTATGTCATGTTCTCCTCCGACCCCGGTCATCTCAGTGAACTGGCCGGTCACGCCAAGGAGCTCGAGCCGTCCGACGAACGCATCGAACTCGGCCACGGCGTGCTGTACTGGGAGGTTCGCAAGGCCGTGGGCATCAAGAGCGCCTTCAGCAAGAAGAGCGCCAAGCTCAAGTACCGTGACACGACGACCACCCGTAACCTGCACACGCTGCACAAGCTGCTGGAAGTCACTCCGGGATAGACTGATCCGGCACTAAGCGTGCACCGACTTCGCAGCGCTCACTTAATTTTGACGTAGCACAACAACGGGAGATGTATGTCCGGGCATTCCAAATGGGCCACTACCAAGCACCAGAAGGCGGTCACCGATTCCAGGCGGGCCAAGGCGTTCGCCAAGCTCATCAAGAACATCGAGGTCGCGGCCCGACTGGGCGGCGCTGACCTCTCGGGTAACCCCACGCTGGTTGACGCTATCCAGAAGGCCAAGAAGACCTCGGTCCCCAACGACAACATCGACCGCGCAGTCAAGCGCGGTGCCGGGCTGTCGGGCGAGCAGGTGGACTACACGACGATTATGTACGAGGGCTACGCCACGCACGGTGTCGCGATCATGATCGAGTGCCTCACCGACAACAAAAACCGTGCCGCAGCCGAGGTGCGCACAGCAATGGCCCGCAATGGCGGCGCCATGGCCGATCCGGGCAGTGTCGCCTACAACTTTCACCGCAAGGGCGTCGTTGTGGTCAAGCACCTGCCGACACTCACCGAAGACGACATCATGCTCGCCGTTCTCGATGCCGGCGCCGAAGAGGTCATCGACGAGGGGGACACCTTCGAGGTCCACTCCTCCGTTGGCGATCTCGTCGCCACCCGCACCGCGCTGCAGGCCGCCGGAATCGACTATGAGTCAGCTGACATCGCGTTCATTCCGTCGCTCAAGATTGAGGTCGACGCCGAAACCGCCCGCAAAGTGTTCCACCTGATCGACGCGATGGAAGACCTCGACGACGTGCAGAACGTGTACTCAAACTACGACCTGTCGGCCGAGGTTCAGGCCGCACTCGCAGCCGAGTCCGAGTAGTTCGATGGCGGTCAGGGTTCTCGGCATCGACCCGGGCCTCACCCGCTGCGGTGTGGGCGTGGTCGATGTCGAGGGCAACCGCTCCGCCCGTCTGGTCGATGTGACCGTGCTGCGGAGCGCCGCCGACCTTCCGCTGGAGCGGCGGCTGCTGTTGTTGTCCCAGGGTCTGGAAGAGATGCTCGACCGCCACCGGCCGCAGTTCATCGCCATTGAGCGGGTCTTCGCCCAGCACAACGTGCGCACCGTCATGGGCACAGCGCAGATCAGCGGGGTCGCCCTGCTGCTCGCCGCGCAGCGCGGTCTGCCGGTAACCCTGCACACTCCGAGCGAGGTGAAGGCCGCCATCACCGGTTACGGTGCCGCCGATAAGAAGCAGGTCGGCACCATGGTCGCCCGCATCCTCGGGCTGACCGAGATTCCCAAACCAGCTGACGCAGCGGATGCCCTCGCCCTCGCGATCTGCCACGCCTGGCGCACCGGAGCATCCGGTGGCACCCTGCCGACCGTCGCCTCGGTAAAAGCTGCCACGGTCACGACGGGCGCGCTGACGCCAGCGCAGAGGGCCTGGCGTGCCGCCGAACGTGGGTCGGTGCCAGCAGCGTCAGCGGTGCCCCGTAGTCTTAAGCGGTGATCTCTTCCGTACGTGGCCTTGTCCTTTCAGCTGTCGGCTCAACCGTCGTGATCGAGGTTGGGGGAGTCGGCCTCGGCATCCAGGTGACGCCGGCCACCGCACTCGGCCTGCGCATCAATGACGAAGCCCGGCTGGTGACCACCCTCATCGTGCGTGAAGATTCGCTCACTCTCTATGGCTTTCCCACTGCCGATGAGCTTGCGGTCTTCGAACTCCTCGTCGGTGTGACCGGTGTGGGTCCCAAGTCCGCCCTGGGCGTGCTCGCGGTGCTCAGCCCCAACCAGATCGCGCAGGCCGTCGCCGGCGACGACGACGGCGCCTTCCGCAAGGTCAGCGGCATTGGACCGAAAACCGCCAAACTCATCGTTCTCTCCCTGGCCGGCAAGCTCGCCGTCACCGCGGCGACGTCTCCAACCCGCCAGCCAAATGCCACCTCGGTTGCTGTCAGCGTGCAGGCCGCGCTGATCGGCCTCGGCTGGTCGGAGCGCGTCGCGGCCGAGGCCGTCGACGATACCCTCACCGAGTTGGCGGATGTCGCCGATGACGACGCTGCGCCGCCGGCGGTGGCCGCAGTGCTTCGGTTGGCCCTCGGCCGCCTGGGTCCGGCAGCGCACCACGCCACCGGGTCGGCGGCCGCGAGCAACGGAACGGGGCGCTCATGAGCACTGATCCCGCTGTCGAAAACTCCGCCATCAAACTGGTCAGCCCCTCGCTCGAAAGTGAGTCCGAGCTAGCCTTCGAGGGCGCTCTGCGCCCGGCGAGTCTGGCCGAATTCGTCGGCCAGAAAAAGGTACGTGGGCAGTTGCAGCTGCTGCTGACCGCCGCGACCATGCAGAATCGCACGCCAGACCACATCCTCCTGGCTGGCCCTCCCGGCCTCGGCAAAACCACCCTGGCCATGATCGTCGCTTACGAGGGCAACCGCCCGCTGCGCATGTCGAGTGGTCCGGCCATCCAGCACGCCGGCGATCTAGCGGCCGTGCTGTCGTCCTTGGTTCCCGGCGAGGTGCTGTTCATCGATGAAATCCACCGCATGGCACGCTCCGCCGAGGAGATGCTCTACCTCGCTATGGAAGACTTTCGCATCGACATCATGGTGGGAAAGGGTGCTGGCGCCACTTCCGTTCCACTCGACCTGGCCCCATTCACCCTGGTCGGTGCCACGACCC
The DNA here is from genome assembly GCF_900103805.1 of Cryobacterium flavum. Lineage (GTDB taxonomy): Bacteria > Actinomycetota > Actinomycetes > Actinomycetales > Microbacteriaceae > Cryobacterium > Cryobacterium flavum. The sequence continues at coordinate 168,081 of NZ_FNIB01000004.1, forward strand.
GGTCTGGCCTGCTGCCGAACCCTCTGCGGGACCGTTTCGGTTTCACCGCCCACCTCGAGTTCTACGCCGAGAGCGAGCTCGAACAGGTGTTGGCCCGGGCAGCGCAGCTCATCGAGCTGCCGATCAAGAAGGATGCCCTCGCCGAGATCGCCGGACGGTGCCGTGGCACACCGCGCATCGCGAACCGCCTGCTGCGCCGCGTGCGCGACTATGCGCTCGTGCACGGGGGAGCTGCCGACATCGCCGCGGTGCACGCAGCCCTCGAACTCTACGACGTCGACGCGATCGGCCTCGATCGGCTCGACCGGGAGGTCATGAAGATCATTTTGACTCGTTTTGGCGGCGGACCGGTGGGGCTCAATACCCTGGCCGTGTCGGTGGGGGAAGAGTCCGAAACTGTCGAAGCGGTCGTCGAGCCTTTCCTGGTGCGGATAGGCTTCCTCACGCGTACCCCGCGAGGGCGCGTTGCCACCAGCGCAGCGTGGCAACATTTTGGCCTCGTGCCGCCCCCGGGCTCGACTGCACAGGGCAGTACGACCCTTCTTGACCTATAATTCAATTTGGCCCGCCTGTCTAGAGGCATATTCTCTAGGCCTGCTGTCGGGTCTTCACTCACAGCTTCGGCCACCCGCGCCGCAATCGAAAGGTTTCACCGCTCTATGGATTCTTTGACTCTCGTCATGCTGGCCGTCCTGGCCGTACTCGTCTTCTTCATGTTCCGCAACGGCCGCAAGCGCAAGAGGGACCAGGAGGCCCTGCAGGCCACCATGGTTCCCGGCGCCGACGTCATGACCAACTTCGGCATGTACGGCACGATCATTGCCATCGATGAAGAAGCCAACAAGGTCGAGCTGCAGATCGCGCCCGGCGTCATCGTCGAGATCCACCGCCAGACCATCGCTCGCGTGGTTGAGCCGGTTGTCGCCGACGAACTCGACGACGAGAGCGTTCAGGCCATCGACTCGCTGAACGAGCCGGAATTCGGCCAGCGCGTTGCCGACCTTGACACCGACACGACCGACCAGCCCAAAAAGGGTGACGCGTAGTCGTTTTTCGGCAGGCATAGTTCGGTACGGCCTATTTCGTAGGGCATACTCGCTTGGCACGTTTATTTATTGCACGAAACGCACGTAATGCATCAAGCGGCGCGTCCACACAGTTTGGTGTGGGCGCCAACAGAAAGCTGAGTTCATAGGTGGCTAAGTCGTCTCCGGTCAAGAAGGCCTGGCGTTCCCTGACCTGGCTTGGCGTGATTATCGTCGGCCTCATCGCCCTCAACGCGTTCGGTGTATTCACCCAGAACGGATCGTGGACGCCGAAACTGGCCCTCGACCTCGAGGGCGGAACCCAGATTATCCTCGCCCCGCAGGTGGAGAGTGGCGCGACAGTCACCTCGGAGCAGCTCGACGAGGCCGTTGGGATCATTCGACAGCGCATCAACTCGTCTGGAGTGTCGGAAACAGAAGTCAACACTCAGGGCGGTCGAAACATCGTCGTCTCGATTCCAGGCACCCCCGATGATGCCACCCTGGAGCGCATCAAGTCCTCGGCGAAGCTCGAATTTCGGGCCGTACTCGTAGCCGGGCAGCCGTCCGGCCAGACCGTCGGGGCCGACGGCACCGCAACGCCGGCGCCGCAGGCGACGGTTGATCCGAGCCTGTCGACCACACCGGCCGTTGCACCGACCGACGCGAGCGACCTGAACTACGTCACCCCGGCTCTTCAGGCCGAGTACGACGCCTTCGATTGCAACAAGATCAACAGCACCAACGTGGCGCCCGCCGACCAGCCCCTGATCACCTGTGAGACCGACGGCTCGGTCAAATACATCCTCGGCCCGGTCGAGGTCGACGGTTCCACGATCTCGGACGCGACCAACGGCCAGCGCACCACTCAAAACGGCGCGACCACCGGCGAGTGGGCCGTCAACATCGTCTTCAACAGCTCGGGAACCTCGAAGTTTGCAGACGTGACGACCCGCCTGTTCAGCCTGACCGGTGTGCAGAACCAGTTCGCCATCGTGCTCGACGGCCACGTGATTTCGGCCCCGGCCACCCAGGGTGCCATCCTCGACGGCAAGCCTCAGATCACCGGGTCTTTCGATCAGGAAAGTTCCAAGGCCCTGGCTGACCAGCTCAAGTTCGGTGCACTCCCGATCAGCTTCACCGTGCAGAGCCAGGACACCATCTCGGCAACGCTCGGTTCGACCCAGCTGCTCAACGGCCTCATTGCCGGATTGATCGGTCTGATCCTCGTCGTCCTCTACTCACTCGCTCAGTACCGCCTGCTCGGTTTGGTCACCGTTGCGTCCCTCGGCGTGGCAGCGGTGATCACCTACCTGCTGATCACCATCCTGTCCTGGCGTGAAGGCTACCGTTTGTCACTGGCCGGCGTCGCCGGTTTGATCGTGGCCATCGGTATCACCGCCGACTCGTTCATCGTCTACTTCGAACGCGTCCGTGACGAGTTGCGTGATGGGCGCGGGCTGGAGTCCTCGGTCGAGGCCGGCTGGAAGCGAGCCTTCCGCACCATCGTCGCCTCCGACGTCGTCAACTTCCTCGCGGCCGCAGTGCTGTTCGTGCTCGCCGTCGGCAACGTACGCGGCTTCGCCCTCACCCTGGGCCTCACTACCATCGTCGACCTCCTCGTGGTCAGTCTGTTCACCCACCCGATGCTGCAACTGATCGCCCAGACCAAGTTCTTCAACGAGGGCCACAAACTCAGCGGCCTTGATCCGCGAGCCCTCGGTGCTGTCTATCGTGGTCGAGCGCGGTTTGAACCCTCGGCTTCCGTGCCGGCGACCAAGGTCTCCTCCTCGAGTAAAGAGGCGGCGAAACGACAAACCATCGCGGAGCGCAAGGCTTCCGAGCTCGTGGGTTCCAGCACTGATCGATCAACGGACGGGAAGGATTCCTGATGGCCAGCTTCTCGAAATTTGGAAATGACCTCTACACGGGCGCTCGTTCGCTGAACATCGTCGGGCGTCGCAAGCTGTGGTATCTGATCGCCGGCGGCATGATCCTCATCGCGCTGGTCGGCCCGTTCCTGCTGCGCGGCGGCTTCGTTTTCGGCATCGAGTTCACCGGCGGCAGCGAGTTCGTCGTCTCGCAGACGAGCAGCCAGTCAGAGACCACCGCAGTGGATGCCGTTTCCAGCGTCGTTCCGAATGCCGTACCAAAGGTCTCCACCGTCGGCACCGATGGCGTTCGAGTACAGACCGACCAGCTGTCCGAAGGCGAGACGACCGGAGTGCGCGACGCATTGGCCACCGCCTACAACGTGCCCGTCAAGGAAGTCGCCACCTCCTTCATTGGCGCCACCTGGGGGCAGGACATCACCGGGCAGGCACTGCGTGCCCTGGTCGTGTTCCTCGTGCTCGCCGGCATCATCATGGCCATCTATTTCCGCACCTGGAAAATGTCCGTGGCGGCCATGGTCGCCCTGCTGCACGACCTGGTCATCACCGCGGGGTTCTACGGAATCACCGGTTTTGAAATCACACCCGCGGCCGTGATCGGATTCCTCACCATTTTGGGATATTCGCTCTACGACACCGTCGTGGTCTTCGACAAGATTCGCGAGAACACCAACTTCGACGGGTCCGGCTCGAGCCGGACCTTCTCCGAGTCGGTCAACCTCGCCGTGAACCAGACCCTCGTGCGCTCGATCAACACCTCCGTGGTCGCGGCTCTGCCCGTGGCATCCATTTTGTTTATCGGTGCGTTCGTCTTGGGCGCCGGCACGCTGCGCGACATCTCGCTCGCGCTGCTCATCGGAATTCTGGTCGGAACCTACTCGACCATCTTCATCGCATCACCGCTGTACGCCCAGCTGCGCAACAACGAGGACGCTATTCGCAAGCACGACAAGAAGGCCCTCGCTGCGCGCGCCAAGGCCTCGGCCCCGGCCGCGGCCAGCGTCACCGCCTAGTCAGCTCAGTTGGCACGACCGGAACGGCCAGTCCCTGCGGACTGGCCGTTTCTGCAGATGACTGGGTAGGCCCCGCACAGAGCGTTATGCCGGAGGCGTACGGACTGCGCCCGCAGAACCGGCATAATTGATGGAACGCAACCCCGCGTCTTTCGGCGGGCGTGACGCACGAGGTGAGACTATGACGGACACAACGACCCCCTCCCCGGCCTCGCTGCGCCGTCTGGTTCCTCGCATCTTCTCTCGGGCCCAGCCCGCCGGTGCTGTTGACCGCCTGATCAAGACGGTGCGGTTGAACCACCCGAAGGTCGACCTGTCGATCATCGAACGCGCGTATACCGCCGCCGAGCGAGCGCACGACGGACAGCTGCGTCGCAGCGGCGAGCCGTACATCACCCACCCAGTCGCCGTGGCGCAGATTCTGGCCGACCTGGGCATCGGTACCAAAACCATTGCGGCCGCCCTGCTGCACGACACCGTCGAAGACACCGATTACACCCTCGACGCCCTGCGGGCCGACTTCGGCGATGAAATCGCCATGCTCGTCGATGGTGTCACCAAGCTCGACAAGGTGAAGTACGGCGACTCGACCCAGGCCGAAACCGTGCGCAAGATGATCGTCGCGATGTCCAAGGACATTCGCGTCCTCATTATCAAACTTGCCGACCGGCTACACAACGCCCGCACCTGGGGCTTCGTTCCCAACGAATCCGCCGTGCGCAAGGCCACCGAGACCCTGGAGATCTACGCCCCTCTCGCGCACCGCCTGGGGATCCAGACGATCAAGTGGGAACTCGAGGACCTCTCCTTTGCGGTGCTGTACCCCAAGCTCTACGCCGAAATTGAAAGCCTGGTCAAGCAGCGTACTCCGCAGCGCGAAGAGTTCGTGCAACAGATCATCGACACCATCAACGACGATCTCAAATCGGCGCGCATTCGCGGCAAGGTTGCCGGTCGCCCCAAGCAGTACTACTCGATCTACCAGAAAATGGTCGTGCGCGGCCGCGATTTCGACGAGATCTACGACCTCGTCGGTATTCGCGTGCTTGTGAACTCGGTGCGGGACTGCTATGCGGTGCTGGGATCCATGCATGCCCGCTGGACGCCGCTGCCCGGCCGGTTCAAGGACTATATTGCCACCCCGAAGTTCAACCTGTACCAGTCCCTGCACACCACCGTGCTCGGGCCGAGCGGTCGCGCGGTAGAAATTCAGATTCGCACGACCGAAATGCACCAGCGTGCCGAATTCGGTGTCGCCGCGCACTGGAAGTACAAGGAGCAGGTCAACGGCAAGAGCGCTGGCGGCCCCGGCCCGCAGAGCGATACCGATATGGCTTGGCTCGCCCATATTTCTGACTGGCAGGCCGAAACGGCCGACCCAGGCGAGTTCCTGGACTCCCTGCGGTACGAGATCGGTGCCAAAGAGGTTTATGTCTTCACGCCGAAGGGCCGGGTCATTGGCCTCCCGTCCGGCGCGACCCCGGTCGACTTTGCCTATGCGGTGCACACCGAGGTGGGACACCGCACCATGGGAGCCAAGGTCAACGGCCGGTTGGTGCCGTTGGAGAGCGAGCTGATCACCGGTGACGTGGTCGAGGTGTTCACCTCGAAAAACCCCGACTCCGGCCCGAGCAAAGACTGGCTGAACTTCGTCAAGAGCCCCAGGGCCCGCAACAAGATTCGGCAATGGTTCACAAAGGAACGCCGCGACGAGGCCATCGAGCAGGGCCGGGACGCGATCGCCCGCGCCATGCGCAAGCAGAACCTTCCGCTGCAGAAGCTGATGAACCAGGACTCGTTCGCGGAGGTCGCGGCTCAGCTTAAGTACGAAGATGTGTCGGCGCTTTATGCTGCCGTCGGTGAAGGTCACGTTTCAACCCAGTCAGTGCTCGAGAAGGTCGTCTCTTCGGTACAGAGCATCGAAGACAACGACAGCAACGACTTTCCGGTCGCCGCGCGCGGACGGCCGCAGACCACCCGCAACGGAGATTCCGGAGTGCTGGTGCGCGGTGCACCGGACATTCTGGTCAAACTGGCCCGCTGCTGCACCCCGGTGCCCGGCGACAAAATCGTCGGATTCGTCACGCGCGGCGCAGGCGTCTCTGTGCATCAGGCCGCCTGCCACAATGTGCAGTCGTTGCTCAAAGAACCCGAGCGCATGATCGAGGTCGAGTGGGCGCCAACCTCGAAGAGTCTGTTCCTCGTGCACATCCAAATCGAAGCCCTTGACCGCTCCGGCCTGCTCTCCGACGTCACCCGGGTCTTGTCGGAGCACCACGTGAACATTCTTTCTGCCACCGTCAACACGTCGAGCGATCGCCTCGCGCTCAGCCGCTTCGTTTTTGAGATGGGGGACACCACCCACCTCGACCGCGTACTCAATGCCGTGCGTCGTATCGATGCCGTGTACGACGTGTACCGGGTTAGCGACGGCTAACCTGCGGTCCTGCGCGCGCAGCCCTGCTGGCGCAGCGCAAACAGTGGTGTGCTGACGGCCGTGAAGCGCGCGACAGCGAGAGCGCTGTGAGCGGGGCTGCCTCGCTTGCAGAGGCGGATGGCGGCCGACACGTCGGGGTACTGGCCGTAGTGCAGGAGGCGGGCCAGGAGGGCACTCAGCTCTGACGTGGTCGATGGTGACATCGCCGGCGGTGAAACCGCATAGCGGGCGAGATCGACGGCGGTGCGCAGGGGAGTGGTGACCCGCACCCCCGAGATGGTGCGCACGTCATCGGGCGTTCGCACAATTTCACGCACCGATGCCCGAGCCGACCACACGGTGGTGGCACGCGCGCCGATCAATACACAGAACTGGTGGCGCCGCGGCTCCGGCGTGACGCCGTAGATCCACGCGGCGGTGAGCTGCTCGGCGATGGCGCGGGGCGGGACCAGCTGGCCGGCGGCGATCGCGCGGGTATCGCATCCGTCTATTTCATCGATCACGCACCAGGAGTCCGCGATCTGAAAGACCTGGCCGTCGAGGCGGGCGGCGTAGAGCTCGGCCAGTGGCAGGTCGTTGAGGGTGAGCGGGCGCCCCGGTGGATTCGTCATGCCACCAGAGTGACGCTTAACCAGGTCCAGGCCCCCGAAGGAGCCTGGATCTGTGGAGAAGCTGGTTGCGTGCGCCGAGTGTGGATAACTAAGTGCCTGCGTGCAAGTGCCTGCCGGTTACTGGCCGATCGCCTTGAGCCAGGCCTTACGGGCCTCGAGCGCTTCGGTGGCGTCCTTGATGGCCCGGGCGTTCTGGCCCTCCTGCGCGGTAGCCAGCTCGGCCTCGAGCTTGGCGATCGCGTCGTTCAGCTGCCCGGCCAGACCCTCGGTGCGAGCCTTGGTCTCCGGGTTGTTGCGCTTCCAGTGATCGTCATCGAGCTTGCGCACGACTGCTTCCACCTTGCGCAGGCGATCCTCGATCGGCTTGACCTGATCCCGCGGGACCTTGCCGATGTCATCCCACTTGCGCTGGATCAAGGTGAGCGTGTCGCGAGCGGCGTTGCGGTCGGTGGTAGTGAGCAGGGTCTCGGCCTGCGTGAGCAATTCGAGTTTGACTACCAGGTTCGCCGAGAACTCCTCGTTGTCCTGGGCTTCAACTTCACTCTTAACGGAGTAGAGCACGTCGCCGGCAGCTTTGAACTTGGCCCACATGGCGTCGTCCTGCTTCTTGCCGCTGCGGCCAGCCTTCTTCCACTCATCGAGCAGGTTGCGATACGACGAAACCCCATCGGCACCCTGGGGGGCGAGGGCCTCAGCCTGTTCGATCAGGTGCTGCTTCTTGGTGCGCACGTCTTTGTGGGCGCTGTCGAGCTCGGCGAAGAACGCCTTACGGTTCTGCTCGATCGTGGTGCGTGCGGCCCGGAAGCGCTTCCACAGGTCGTTGGCCTCGCCCTTGGGAATGCGCGGGGCGTCGTGCTGGTGTGCCTGCCACTTGGCGAACAGGGCGTCAAGAGCGGCGCTGGTCTGCTTCCACTGCGTCTTGGCCGGATCTTCGGCGGCGAGACGCTCGGCCTCGGTCACGATCTCGGCCCGCTCAGCGACGGCGGCAGCGGATGCGGCCTTGGTCTCGATGCTCTGCTGCTCGGTGAGCTCACTGACAGCACCGCCGAGAGCGCCGAGGCGCTCGGCCAGGGCGGCGAGGTTTCCGACCGCGTTGGCATTGGCGACGGCAACTTTGAGGTTGGCGACCGACTTGGCGATGTCTGCGGCCGGAGCGCCACCCTTCGCACGTTGCTCGAGCAGGGTGACCTGCCCGTTGAGCTCAACGTACTTACGCTCGAAGTAGGCCAGGGCCTCTTCCGGAGTGGCATCCGGGTACTGACCGACGGCGCGTTCGCCGTCTGCCTCGCGCACGTAAACCGTGCCGGTTTCGTCTACGCGACCCCATGGTTGCTGATCTGTCGTAGTCAAGAGCCTCACCTTTGCTGAGTTGTTGTGTGTGGATCCGCGGGAGTGAAGAGTGCGGAACCTAAGAAATACCCTGATAAGCCTATTGCAATAGCGCAGGGGTGACGATCGATCCTACTGAAGTGTTAAGCCCGTGATCGTCGTTGGCACCGTCGGGGCGCCGTCGCCGGAGCCGTCCGCGGTGCCGGCATCCGTGATCTGGGCCTTGAGCTCGTCCAGTCCGCTCGTGACGTGACCGAGCACGGTGTAGCCGCCGCCCGCGTCGGAGGAGATAGTCGTGTCGTCGTAGACCACGAAGAATTGGCTTCCCATGCTGTATCCGTTGCCGCCCTGGCGAGCCATGGCGAGGGTACCGGCCGGGTAGACGTTATCGGCCGGAGCGTTTTCGACCGGACCATAGCTGTAACCGGGACCGCCGGATCCGTCGCCGGCGGGATCGCCGCACTGCAGTACGAAGAAGCCGCCGTCGGTTAGGCGGTGGCAGCTCACGCCGGTATAGAACCCGCTCTGGGCGAGGCTGACCGTGGACGAGACGCCCTGGGGCGCGCGCGCGCCGTCCAGCTCGATGCCGAGGTTGACATCGTTGAGGCTCAGGGTGCCGGTCCAGGTGCGCCCCTCGGCGATAGTGCTTGCGGGCACGTCGCCGGTGTTGGCACCGGCCGCTGCCGTGGGCGTCGGCGTTGGACTGGACGTTGTAGCTGCCGTCGGCGCCGGGGTACCCGGGCCGCCAGCGAAGTAGAACACCTGGGCGATCACGATCAAGGTCAGCACCACGAGGAGTCCGCCACCGGCGATCAGGTTGTCCCGCACGCGCCGCTTCGTCTGGTGCTCGTGCACCGCCCGTCGGGCCTGGTAGGAACGAACACGTCCGCGCTCTTCACGTGCCGCACGCTCGAGCTTGTAATTCGAAGCCACTTGGAACCCCTCCAGGGCCGTCGGGGTTGGCGACGACCGGACAAAACGTGACCGTACGCCAACGCGGCCGACCTCGTAGAACTCTCTCACAAACTACGCTGGAGGAATGTCGGATGCTCAACAGGGTCTGCGGAGTGGCCAGGCCCCCCTCGCCGTACGAATGCGCCCGAAAACCCTGGACGAGGTGGCCGGCCAGCGTCATCTGCTCACCCCGGGGTCGCCCCTGGTTAGTCTGGCCAGCGACAAGACCGGGGAGCGCGGCAGCGTATCGGTCATTCTCTGGGGACCGCCCGGAACCGGCAAGACCACGCTCGCGCAGGCGATCGCGCACAGTTCCGGACGTCGTTTCGTCGAACTCTCTGCCGTGACGGCCGGCGTGCGCGACGTGCGACAGGTGATGGAAGACGCCCGAACCAACCGCGACCTCTACGGTCTCGCGACGGTGCTGTTTCTCGATGAGATCCACCGCTTCTCCAAGGCCCAGCAAGACACCCTGCTGCCAGGGGTCGAGAACGGCGTCGTCATCCTGGTCGCCGCGACGACCGAAAATCCGTCGTTTTCGATCATTTCGCCCCTGCTGTCTCGTTCTCTGCTGCTCACCCTCGAAGTTCTCAGCGACGACGACCTTGGCATCGTCGTCGATCGTGCCGTCACGGATGCGCGCGGGTTGGCCGACCGGTTCGAACTCGAGTCAGAGGCCCGCGGCGCGATCATTCGCCTGGCCTCCGGGGATGCGCGGCGGGCGCTGACGGCGCTGGAGGCGGCATCCGTTTCGGCGGAATCGACGCTCGAACCCGGCGCGACCGGCAAGCCCGTCATCACGACCGACATCGTCTCGCTCGCCGTTGATCGTGCGCTGCTGCGCTATGACCGCAATGGCGACGAGCACTACGACGTGATCAGCGCGTTCATCAAATCGGTGCGCGGCAGTGACGTCGACGCCGCGCTGCACTATCTGGCGCGCATGATCGAGGCCGGCGAAGACCCGCGCTACATCTGCCGCCGCATCATCGTCCTCGCCTCCGAAGACATCGGCATGGCCGACCCGCAATCGCTCCTCATCGCCGTCGCCGCCGCCGATGCCGTCGCGCTGATCGGCATGCCCGAAGGTCGTATTCCGCTCGCCCAGGCCGTTGTGCACCTCGCGACGGCCCCCAAGTCGAACGCGGCCTACATGGCGCTCGATGCTGCCATAGCGGATGTCCGCGCCGGCAAGATGGGCCGCGTGCCCAAGGGCATGCGCGACGCGCACTACCCGGGCGCCAAACGCCTCGGCCACGGCAAAGGCTACGTCTACCCGCACAACGACCCCCTCGGTGTCGTCGCTCAGCAATACCCGCCGACCGAACTGAAAACCACCCAGTATTACGTGCCGACCGAGCACGGGCACGAGCGCGACATCCACGCTCGTCTCCTGAAAATCCGCCGCATAGTCCGCAACGAATAGATTCGTGACTCAGCTCTGAACTTGCGGCGGCGGGGGATTCTCCGCGGGGTTGCGAGTTTCGCGGAGTGTCCTGCGCACCCGCGATGTTTGAGCGAGGAGCGGATGATCCCTCGACGACGCCCGCCTCGGGAACGCGAGGCGAAGCATCCGCTCTGTGCTAATCTTGCCTCTGCCTACAACTGGTTTCGGCATGCGGCTGCGTCCGTTTCCAGTTTGGAGGGGTTTCGTTCTGTAGCCGAACGTCCCATGGCACCCAATCCTCTGATCTCCCATGACGTTTGTGCTGTAGAAACACGCACTCGCCCTGGTATCCCTGTTATTGAGTCCGATTGAAAGGAAACCGTGTCTACCAAGTCACGTACCCGCAGTAAAACTCGCCTCTCGCGCGCCCTGGGCATTGCCCTCACGCCGAAGGCAGCCCGCTTCCTTGAGAAGCGCCCCTATGCACCCGGTGAGCACGGCCGCACCAAGCGCAAGACCGATTCGGACTATGCCGTTCGTCTGCGCGAAAAGCAGCGCTTACGCGCCCAGTACGGCATCCGCGAAGCCCAGCTCAAGATTGCCTTCGAGCAGGCTCGTCGTCGTCAGGGACTGACCGGTGAGAACCTCGTCGAGATCCTCGAGACGCGTCTCGACGCCCTCCTCGTGCGTTCGGCCATCGCCCGCACCACCGCTCAGGCGCGCCAGATGATCGTGCACCGTCACATCCTCGTCGACGGAGAGCTCGTCGACCGGCCCTCCTTCCGCGTGAAGCCGGGCCAGCTCATGCACGTCAAGGCTCGCAGCGAGGGCATGGAGCCCTTCCAGGTTGCAGCAGCCGGCGGCCACGTCGACCTGCTTCCCAAGCTCCCGCCGTACCTCGAGGTAGAGCTCGACAAGCTGCAGGCACGCCTCGTGCGCGCCCCGAAGCGCATCGAGATCCCCGTGACCTGTGAAGTTCAGCTCGTCGTGGAGTACTACGCAGCTCGCTAGTCCAACCGGTACGCTGAAGGGCGGATCACCTCAGGGTGATCCGCCCTTTTTGTATACCCGGGCTCCGCAGGGGCCCCTCGAACTGAGTGGAGTCACCGTGTCAGGTGGAGATATTGCCGGCCTCATCGCCGCCGGCGTGTTCGCGATTCTGGTCGCTGTCATCGCTATTCCCTTGGTCAAACTGGGCCGCGTGTTCGATGAGACCACCGCCGCCATCCATGAACTCAGCGAGGGAATCACCCCGATGCTGACCGAGACGACCGAGACCATCCGTTCTACCAACCAGCAACTGGCCAGGGTCGACACCATCACGAGCAACGTAGCGGATGTCACCGGCAACGTCTCGGCGCTGGTCGCGTTGTTCGCGGCCACGGTCGGCGGGCCGTTGATCAAGTTCGCCGGTTTCTCAGCCGGCGTCCGGGCGGCCTTTCGCGCCGGGCGGCCGCGGCCTCGGCGTAATCGGGGTTGACCGGCTACTCTGGAGACGGCGCTGATATTCTCGCGCCCGACTTATCGATAGCTACGGCTAGACCAGATTCAGGGAGAAGTGCCATGAAGAACGTCATCTGGTTGGTCATCGGCGTGGCCGCGGGCTTCGTGGTGGCCCACGAGGTCAACAAGACCCAGCAGGGCAAGCAGTTCTTCACGGAACTTGATACCAAGGCCCGCGAGTTCGGCGAGGCCATCTCGGAGGGCTACCGCCAGCGCGAGGCCGAGCTGCACGCCGCGCTCGGCGACGTCGCCGCTGATGCCGCGGGTGACGCACCGGCGGCCAGCGCGCCGTAGGCATCCGCTCGACTCAGGCATACCGTTTCACCGCACCACCACATTCATGCACGACAAAAGCTACGGACACCATGCAGACTGCTGACATTCGCGGGCGCTGGCTCGACTTCTTCGCCGATCGTGGACACACCGTTGTGCCGTCCGCGTCACTGGTGAGCGACGACCCCACCCTTCTCTTCACCGTGGCCGGCATGGTGCCGTTTGTGCCGTACCTCACCGGGCTCGTTCCGGCGCCGTACCCGCGCGCCACGAGTGTGCAAAAATGTATCCGTACCAACGACATCGAAGAGGTCGGAAAGACCCCGCGGCACGGCACTTTCTTTCAGATGAACGGCAACTTCAGCTTTGGCGATTACTTCAAGGAAGAAGCCATCGGCTTCGCCTGGGAGCTGCTGACCACGCCGGAGAACCAGGGCGGTTACGGCTTTCGCGAAAGCGACCTGTGGGTCACCATCTACCTCGACGACGACGAGGCCTACCGCTACTGGCGGGCCATTGGCGTGCCGGACAATCGCATCCAGCGCCTCGGTATGGAATCCAACTACTGGTCCACGGGCCAGCCAGGCCCGGCCGGCCCCTGTTCGGAGATCTTCTTCGACCGCGGCCCCGCCTACGGCGCCGACGGCGGCCCGGCCACCGACGACGACCGGTACGTCGAAATCTGGAACCTCGTCTTTATGCAGTACCTGCGCGGCGAAAGCACCGGCAAGAGCGATTTCAAGATTCTCGGCGACCTGCCGAAGAAGAACATCGACACCGGCATGGGCTTGGAGCGCGTTGCGTTCCTCAAACAGGGCGTCGAGAACATGTATGAGATCGACCAGGTTCGCCCGGTGCTCGATCGTGCCGCCGCCCTGTCTGGCCGCCGTTACGGCGCCGACCACGACGACGATGTGCGCATGCGCATCGTCGCCGACCACGTACGCTCCTCCCTCATGCTGATGAGCGACGGCGTCATGCCGTCCAACGAGGGCCGCGGCTACATCCTCCGCCGCCTGCTGCGTCGCAGCGTGCGCGCCATGCGCCTGCTCGGCGTCGACACGGTGAGCCTGCCCGAACTGCTGCCTGCCTCCCGCGACGCGATGAGCGCAGCCTACCCCGAGGTCAAAAGCGACTTCGGGCGCATCAGCCAGGCCGCGTTTGCCGAGGAAGAAACCTTCTTGCGCACCCTCGCGAGCGGTAGCGCCGTGCTCGACCTGGCCGTGGCGAAGACTAAGAAGGCCAACAAGACTGAGCTCGCCGGCCCGACTGCGTTCCTGCTGCACGACACCTACGGGTTCCCGATCGAGATCACCCTCGAGATCGCCGAAGAAGCCGGCCTCAGCGTCAATCGGGACGCCTTCGACGTGCTCATGACCAAGCAGCGCACCATGGCCAAGGCCGACGCAAAGTCCAAGAAGACAACCCTGGCCGACCTGGGTGTTTATAGCGCCTTCCGCGCCCTCGGTGAGACGGTTTTCACCGGGTATGACGACCTGCAGAATGAGTCGAGCGTGCTCGGCCTCATCGTGGACGGTGAGTCCGTCACGAGCGCGGTTGCCGGTGAAACCGCCGAAGTCATCCTCGCCGAGACGGCCCTCTGGGCCGAATCCGGCGGGCAGGAAGCGGATGCCGGCCTCATCGTTGGTCCCGGCTACGAGCTCAAGGTGCTCGACGTGCAAAAGCCGGTCAAGGGTCTGATCAGCCACAAGGTGCTCGTGCAGTCCGGCGAGGTCGGTGTCGGCGACAGCGCCACAAGCGTGGTCGACGAGAGTTGGCGTCGCGGCGCCCGCCAGGCGCACTCCGGTACCCACGTTCTGCATGCCGCCCTGCGCCAGGTTCTCGGCCCGAACGCGCACCAGTCCGGCTCGTACAACAAAGCCGGGTTCTTTCGCCTCGACTTCTCCTGGAACCAGGCGTTGTCACTGGCGACCCGAACCGAGATCGAAGAAATCTCCAACAACGCCATCCGCGACAACCTGCCGGTGACCACGCGAGAATTGCCCCTCGCCGAGGCGAAGGCGCTCGGTGCCATGGCACTGTTCGGCGAAAAGTACGGCGATGTCGTGCGCGTCGTCGACATCGGCGGCCCCTGGTCGCGCGAACTCTGCGCCGGCACCCACGTCTCCAGCAGTGCCGAGATCGGCATGATCAACCTGATCAGCGAGGCCTCGGTCGGTTCGGCGAACCGCCGCGTCGAATCCCTCGTCGGACTCGAAGCGTTCCGTGATCTCGCCGCCGAACGCACCCTCGTGTCGCAGCTCACTTCGAGCCTGAAGACGCCGCGCGACCAGCTGCCCGAGCGCATCAGCGACCTCGTGACGAGCCTCAGGGCGGCCGAGAAGAAGATCGCCGCCTTCGAAGCCCGCGCGCTGACCGACCGAGTGCCCGCACTGTTGGCAACGGCTCGCCGGGTCGGCGCAGTGACCGTTGTTGCCGAAGACCTCGGTGTGCTCGGTTCTCCCGACGACGTTCGGATGCTGGCCCTAGCCACGCGGGAACGTCTCGGTACCGACGCGGTCGTCGTGGCGCTCTCGGCGATCGCCGCCGACAAGCCCGTCGTGATCGTCGCCACCAACCAGGCCGCTCGCGATGCCGGGCACAAGGCCGGTGCCCTCGCCAAGACTGTTGCCGGAATTCTCGGCGGTGGTGGTGGTGGCAAGGACGACCTCGCCCAGGGCGGTGGCCCCAACGGCGACGCCATCCCGGCTGCGCTGCAGGCCGTCGTCGCCGCGATCAGCCGCTAACGATGCGCTCCGGAGTTCGGGTCGGCGTCGACGTCGGGAAGGTGCGGATCGGGCTGGCCCGCAGTGATAACCACGGCATGCTCGCCACACCGGTCGAAACCGTTGCCCGCGACCAGGCCGGCCTGACCGATCTCGCGCGCATTCGCGCCGTAGTGCAGGAGTTTGACGCCGTCGAGGTCATCGTGGGCCTGCCGCTGGCCCTGTCGGGAAACGTGACCGCTTCAACCGACGACGCGATCGATTTCGCCGACCGGCTCGCCCGAACCTTCAAGGTGCCGGTGCGCCTGGTCGACGAGCGACTCTCTACCGTGTCAGCACAGTCGGCGCTGCGGGCATCCGGTCGCTCAGCCAAAACACAAAGGCCAGTGATTGATCAGGTGGCCGCGACTATCATTCTGCAACACGCGCTCGACAGTGAGCGTGCCTCGGGGCGGCCGCCAGGGTCGCCCGTCGAACCGACCGAGAGGCCGTAACCGTGCCGAGTTCCACCCCGGAAGAGCCGCTACCGAGCCGCCGTCAGTTGCGCGCGCAACAGGCCGCGGCGGAGCAGGCAGCCGCGCAGCAGCCAGCAACCGAACAGGCGGCCGCTGGCGAGATCCAGGCCGTACCGCCCCGTGCCGCCGTCGCCCCGGAGGCACCGCTACTCTCGCGACTTTCCCGCGAAGCAGTTGTGCCCGCGGGCGCCGCCACCGACTTCCTGACGGCGAACGAGAGCAATGATTCCGGCCGCGATCGTGCCAAGCGTCGTTCGCTGCTCGCTGACGAACCGCCGCGAGAAAAGCGCAGCCATAAGGGTGCCTGGGGCTGCCTGATCGTCTTCGTTGTGCTGGCAGCCCTCGTGGTCGGAGCGTACCTCTTTCTCCAGGGGCCCATCTCGCAAATCATCGCGGCCACGCAGGGGCCCGCCGATTTTACCGCCGAGGAAGCCGCCACCGGTAAGGACATTATCGTGATGATCCACGACGGTGACGGCGGCTCGGAGATTACCAATACCCTCGTCGACCAGGGCGTGGTGAAAAGCTTCGACGCGTTCTACGCGATTCTGCTGCAGACCAAACCCGAACCCGTCTTCCAGCCCGGCGCCTACCAGCTGAAAACGAAAATGGTGGCGAGCACGGCCCTCGACGCCCTGCTCGACGACGGCACGAGGCTGAGCGAGACCGTGGTGGTGCCCGAGGGCACCGCAACCGTCGACGTCTTGCAGTCGATCTCCGAGGGAACCGATATTCCCCTCGCCGATCTGCAAGCCGCAGCAGCGAACGTCGCCTCGTTCGGGCTCCCCCCCGAGGCAACCACCCTCGAAGGATTCCTCTTTCCCGCCACGTACACGTTCTCGCCGGGCGACACCGCACAGGTGGCCCTTCAGGCGATGGTGAACCGGCAGTTCGAGGCCCTCGACACAGCTGGGGTCGCGGTCGCAGACCGTTGGTCGACCATCGTGTTCGCCTCACTCATTCAGCGAGAGGCGGGCCTGCGCGACGACTACTACAAGGTGTCGCGGGTCTTCCTCAACCGGCTGGACCCGACCCAGTGGGAAAGCGGCCTGCTGCAGTCCGACGCGACCGTCGCCTACGGCACCGGAAACACCCATCTCGTCACCACGACCAACGCCGAACGCGCGGATGCCGGCAATCTCTACAACACGTACGTGCATCCCGGCATGGTCGTCGGCCCCATCTCGAACCCGGGCGACCTCGCCATTGACGCCGCCCTGCACCCGGTTGACGGTCCCTGGTTGTTCTTCGTGACCGTCAACCTCGATACCGGCGAGACGGTGTTCTCCACCACCGTGGCAGAACACGACGCCGCGGTCGTCGTTTGGCAGAACTGGATGAGGGAGCACCCCGAATATGGATAGCCTCAGCTCGAACCGCCTCGCGGTGCTTGGCTCGCCGATCAAGCATTCCCGTTCGCCGCTGCTGCACCGGGCCGCCTACCGTCAGTTGGGCCTCGATTGGTCTTACGATGCGGTCGAGGTGAAGGCCGGCTCCCTGGCCATGTTCCTGAGCAAAGTCGGGCCGGAATGGCGCGGTCTGTCACTGACTATGCCGCTCAAGCAGGAGGTTCTGCCGTTCATCGACGACTGCGATCGGGTGGCCCAGCTGACCGGATCGGTCAACACCGTGCTGCTGCGCCGGGTCGAGGGACGCGGCACGCTGAGTGGCTACAACACGGACGTTGCGGGGCTGGTGCGTGCCCTTGCCGAGAGTGGAGTCACCCACGCGGCGCACGTGACCCTGCTCGGAGCCGGCGCGACAGCGGCATCCGCTCTGATGGCGGCAGCCGAACTCGGCGCTGAATTCGTCACGGTCCTCATGCGGGATGCGGTCAAGGCGCAGCCGCTGATCGAGCTCGGCCGGACACTTGGCGTGGTTGTTGACCTGCAGGATTTCGGCGGCGTCACCCGGGTCGACAGCGACGTCGTGATCAGCACCCTGCCCGGGGGGACCGTGCTCCCGACGCCACTGCCGCTCGAACTGCGTGAACGGGCCGTCTTGTTCGACGTCGCCTATTCACCGTGGCCGAGCGGAGTCGCCTCGTCCTGGCAGGCCGCTGGGGGCACGGTGCTGAACGGGCTCGGGATGCTTCTGCACCAGGCCCTCATCCAGGTACGGGTGTTCGTCACCGCCGACCCGTTTGAACCGTTACCCGACGAGCCGGCAGTGCTGGCGGCCATGCGCGGCGCGCTGACCCGCGACCCTGGTCCCAGCGACGCCGGCCCCCACCTTGCTGTGGAAAGATAGGAAGCATGCTTCGTTGGCTCACTGCCGGAGAATCTCACGGCCCCGAACTCATCGCCATTGTCGAGGGTTTGCCCGCTGGAATCCCGGTCACCCTTGATTCGATCCGTCTCGATCTGGCGCGCCGCAAGCTCGGCTACGGCCGCGGCGCCCGCATGAAATTTGAAGAGGACGAGCTCACCCTCTCGGGTGGCGTGCGCCACGGCGTCACCCTCGGCGGACCGGTCGCGCTGCGCATCGGCAACTCGGAATGGCCCAAATGGGTCGATGTGATGAGCTCTGCACCGGTAGATCCGGCCACGCTCGCCCGCGGCCGCGGCGCGCCCCTGACCCGACCCCGGCCCGGACATGCTGACCTGGCCGGCATGCAGAAGTACGGCTTCGATGAAGCCCGCCCGGTGCTGGAGCGCGCGAGCGCCCGCGAGACCGCCGCTCGGGTGGCGCTCGGCGCCGTCGCGCGGTCGTTCTTGAACGAGCTAGGAATCCAGCTGGTCAGCCATACCATCGCCATCGGCCCGGTGCGGGTGCCCGACGGCACGCCGCTGCCGCAGCCGGGCGACGTCGATGCCCTCGACGCCGACCCGCTGCGCTGTTTCGACGCCGCGACATCCGCTTTGATGGTGGCTGAAGTGGATGCCGCGCATCAGGACGGCGACACCCTCGGCGGCGTGGTCGAGGTGCTCGCCTACAACCTTCCCCCCGGCCTCGGCTCCTTCGTGCACTGGGACCGACGCTTGGATTCCCAGCTCGCCGCTGCCCTCATGGGCATTCAGGCGATCAAGGGCGTCGAGGTCGGCGACGGCTTCGAAACCACCCGCCGCCGCGGCTCGGCCGCCCACGACGAACTCGTGCAGGCGGATGGTGCCATTCAGCGCGTTAGCGACAAGGCTGGTGGCACAGAGGGCGGCATGAGCACCGGCACGGTGCTGCGCGTTCGCGCCGGCATGAAGCCGATCGCCACGATTCCCCGGGCACTGCGAACGGTCGACGTCGCCACGGGCGAACCGGCACCGGCTCATCATCAACGCTCCGACGTCTGTGCGGTCCCGGCAGCCGGCATTGTCGCCGAGGCCATGGTGGCGCTCGTGCTCGCGAACTCGGTTCTGGAGAAGTTCGGCGGTGACTCGATCGGCGAGACCCGGCGCAACCTCGAGTCCTACCTGGCCAACATTCCGGCCAACCTGCGCACGGGCGCGTCGAGCGACGCAACGCTGTGACGACTCTTCGGCTGTTTCGATGCTGACCCAGCGCAACTCGTTGCTGCCGATCGTTTTCATCGGGCCGATGGCCGCCGGAAAAACCAAGATCGGTCGCCGGGTTGCCCGCGGCCTGAACGTACCCTTCATCGACACCGATAAACGCATCGTGGAGAGCTACGGTCCGATTCCGGAGATTTTCGCTCGCGAGGGCGAAGAGTATTTTCGCATCATCGAGCGTGAAGCTGTGGACTGGGCGCTCGGCGAGCCGGCCATCGTGTCGCTCGGCGGGGGAGCAGTGCTGAACGTCGACACCCAGGCGGATCTCGACGACGCGATTGTCGTCTACCTGAGCGTTACCCGTGCTGCCGTGCAGGCACGTCTCGGCGGTAGCAAAAGGCCGCTCCTGACCGGTGGTATCGCCGACTGGGAACGCATCTACAACCTGCGCCGCCCCACCTATGAGGCCCTCGCGACGATTCACCTGGACACCTCCAACCGACCGATCAGCGGCATTGCCGACGAAATCGTGAATTGGGTACAAGAAAGAAATGATGAGTGAGATTTCAATGATGACCGAACAGAGCCGCACCACAGTGATCACCGTAACCGGCGTTGACAGCTATCCGGTCAGTGTGGGGCGTGGCCTCGTCACTACCGTCGCCGATCAGCTGGGCAGCGGCGTCAACAAGGTTCTCATCGTGCACACCTCCACCGTCGGAGCCCGGGCTGTCGCCCTGCGCGACAACCTGCTCGAGACCTATTCCGAAGTGCTGCTCGCTGAGATTCCCGACGCCGAGGCCGCCAAGCGGGTCGAGGTCGCCGCGTTCTGCTGGGGCGTCATGGGCCAATCCGACTTCAGCCGCACCGATGCCGTAATCGGCCTCGGCGGCGGCGCCGTCACTGACCTCGCCGGGTTCGTCGCGGCCACCTGGCTGCGCGGCGTGAAACTCGTTCAGATTCCCACGAGCGTGCTCGGGATGGTCGACGCGGCCGTCGGCGGCAAGAACGGCATCAACACCGCCGAGGGCAAGAACCTCGTCGGCACCTTCTATGCGCCCGCCGCCGTGCTCTGCGACCTCGACCTGCTCGATGCCCTGCCGAAGAATGAGATCCTCGCCGGCTTCGCCGAGATCGTGAAGGCCGGGTTCATTCAGGTTCCCGAGATTCTCGACATCATCGAAGCGGATGTCGACCGCGCCACCGACCCGACCACCCCCGAATTTCGCCGCCTGATCGAACTGTCGATCGCCATGAAGGCACGAATCGTGGGGGAGGACTTCAAGGAGGCCGGCCTGCGCGAGATCCTCAACTACGGGCACACTCTCGGGCACGCGGTCGAGCACGCCGAACGGTACGGCTGGCGCCACGGTGCTGCCGTCGCGGTCGGCATGATGTTCGCGGCCGAGCTCGCCGCTCTGAGTGGCCGTCTCTCGGTCGAGATCGTCGACCGGCACCGCAACATCCTCGAATCTCTGACCCTGCCGACCGGCTACCCGGTGGGCCGCTGGCCCACCCTGCTCGCCACGATGCAGCGCGACAAGAAGACCCGCAGCGGCATGCTGCGCTTTGTCGTGCTCGACGACGTGGGCAAGCCCACCATTCTCGAGGGCCCCGACGCGTCGCTGCTGTTCAGCGCGTACCAGGCCATAGGTCAGTAGATACCGCGTCAGGCGGGACTGCGGGCCGGGGCGAGCGGGACTGCGGCATCCGCTTCGACCGTCTCGGCGGAGTCAGCCGGAGCGGCGAATGGGGTCATCGTGGTCATCAGCTTGGAGCGGATGAGAAAGCGCACGCCGCGCGGAGCCTCGGCACTGAACCCGCTGCCACGGCCCGGCACGACGTCGACGGTGAGGAAGGTGTGGCTCCAATAGTTGAACTGCTCGGCCGACATCCAGAAGTCGAGCGGCTGAGCGGGCCCACCGGCCGGGGCCAGGTCGAACTGGCCGAGGCGTACGTCCTGGTCGCTGGTGATGAACTCCCCGGCCATGAACAGCATGGGCGAACTGCCGTCGCAGCATCCGCCGGACTGGTGGAACATGAGCGGACCGTGCTCCTCCCACAGGCTGCGGAGCAGATCGACCGCGACCGGGGTGAGCTCGACGCGGGGGACGGTTTCGCCGGCGATCGTGACCGACGCGGTTATCGTAGGTGTCGACATTGACGGACCTTTCTACAGAAGAAACGATGAAAAAGGGGCTGCCTACGACGTTACGTCGTTGGCAGCCCCCGGGCCAGACCTACAGTGAACTCATCCGCTGGTACCGAGGTGCGGTTTAGAAGAAGCCGAGCTTGTTCTCTGAGTAGGACACCAGCAGATTCTTGGTCTGCTGGTAGTGCCCGAGCGCGAGCTTGTTGTTCTCGCGGCCGATTCCCGAGCTCTTGTAACCGCCGAACGCGGCGCCAGCCGGGTAGGCGTGATAGTTGTTCACCCAGACACGGCCGGCCTGGATGTCGCGACCCGCCCGGTACGCGACGTTGCCGTTGCGCGACCAGACACCGGCGCCGAGACCATAGATGGTGTCGTTGGCGATCGAGATGGCGTCGTCGTAGTCGGTGAAGCTCGTCACGGCGAGCACCGGTCCGAAGATCTCCTCCTGGAACAGACGCATCTTGTTGTGGCCCTCGAAGATGGTCGGCTGCACGTAGTAGCCGTCGGTGAGGTCGCCGCCGAGGTCGGCACGTTCGCCGCCGAGGGCGAGCTTGGCACCCTCCTTGGTGCCGATGTCGATGTAGGAGAGGATCTTCTCGAGCTGGTCGTTGCTGGCCTGCGCGCCCATTTGGGTGTCGGTGTCGAGCGGGTTGCCCTGGATGATCTTCTTGGCCCGGGTGACGGCGTCGCCGAGGAAGCTGTCGTAGATCGGCTTCTGCAACAGCGCGCGGCTCGGGGCCGTGCAGACCTCGCCCTGATTGAAGGCGAAGAGCACGAAGCCTTCCTGCGCCTTGTCGTAGAAGGCGTCCTTCTCCTGTGCTACGTCGCTGAAGAAGATATTCGGGCTCTTGCCGCCTAACTCAACGGTCGAGGGGATGATGTTGGCCGACGCGTACTGCAAAATGAGGCGGCCGGTCGTGGTCTCACCGGTGAAGGCGATCTTGCGGATGCGGTTGCTCGAGGCGAGCGGCTTGCCCGCTTCGAGGCCGAAGCCGTTGACGACGTTGACCACCCCAGGGGGGAGGATATCGCCGATGAGCTCCATCAGCACCAGGATCGAGACCGGGGTCTGCTCGGCGGGCTTCAGCACGATCGCGTTGCCGGCGGCGAGGGCCGGGGCGAGCTTCCAGACGGCCATCAGAATGGGGAAGTTCCACGGGATTATCTGGCCGACGACGCCGAGCGGCTCGTGGAACTGGTACGAGACGGTGTCGCCGTCGAGCTGGGCGTGGTCGCCGTCCTGGGCGCGGATCGCCGAGGCGAAGTAGCGGAAGTGGTCGGCGGCGAGGGGAATATCGGCGTTGATCGTCTCGCGGACGGCCTTGCCGTTGTCCCAGGTCTCCGCGACGGCGAGCATTTCGGTGTTGGCGTCGATCAGGTCGGCGATCTTGTTGAGCACGGCAGCGCGCTCGGTGGGGCTGGTCTTGCCCCAGGCCGGTGCGGCCTTGTGGGCGGCGTCGAGGGCCAGTTCGATGTCTTCAGCGGTGCCGCGAGCGACTTCGGCGAACGGCTTGCCGGTGACGGGGGTGATGTCCTCAAAGTACTGACCCTTGACCGGGGCGACCCATTCGCCGCCGATCCAGTTCTCGTACCGAGACTTGAAAGTAACTTTGGAGCCGGGTGTTCCTGGGACTGAATAGACGGTCATGTCACTCCTATTTCGACGACGATGTCGGTCCGCGTTCTGCGGTGTTTCCAGAGTAGGAGTGCCAACGTTGCAAAAGGTTGCGAGGCTTCGACGGTCGCGGCCACACGCAAACGCGCGATGAAGCGACCAGCGGATGCCCGGCATCCGCTCTAGAAGAAGCCCAGCGCGTTCTCGTAGTACGACACGAGCGATCCAGTTCTCGTAGCGTGGCTTGAAGGTGACGTGGCTTCCGGGTGTTCCGGGCGCTGCGTAAATGGTCATGTGACTCCTTGGGCGATAGCTCTGGCGACTGCATCGTCGACTGCTGTGCGACGACCGTGTCAGATGAGGCCGCGTGAACACGTCAGAGTGACGGACCGCGACTCGTGCCTTCAACGCTAAAAGCGAGCGCGTTGCGTTACCGTTGCGAAGTATTGCGCAGGGCGCCCAACTCGTCGTCGATGCGCTTCAACCGGGCGACGACCGTGGCGCGTTTGGGGGAGCGGGCCGGCAGCAGCTCCAGGCAGGCACGCCAGACCTCGGAGTCGTAGGTGGCTTCCTCTGACCGGGCATATTCGAGGAGCAGGTCGACCGAGGCATCGGTCAGCATCGCCTCACGCAGGCGGGCGCTGACCTCGGTGCGAATGTCGATGATCCCGGGGGAGAGCGAGTTGGGCAGAACCGGTCCGCGGTAGGCGGCGAGGGCCACCCGGTGGGCGCCGCGTTCCAGGAATGCCAGCACCCGTTGGGCGTCCAGCTCCACCGGGAACTGCATCCGGTAGGGACGAGATCCGATGACGACCGGCGGGCTGACCTGCTCCAAGACCTTGCGTACCCGCACCATCTCGGCGCGCAGGGTATCGACGCTGTTGTTCTGGCCGCTGCCGGTCTGGTCGCTGAGCAGAAAAGCCAGTCGGTCGGCGGAGAGTCCTTCGCGGTGCCAGGCGAGCAGGGTGAGAATTTCGGCGTGCCGCGGGCTGACATCGATGGCCATTCCGCCGCTCTCGAGGTGGCCGTAGTCGCTGCCGAGCACGCCGAACCCCACGGGCATCAGGTTGCGGCCCGGGGCCGGGAGCAGGGCGATGCTGGAGCGGCGGGGCGCGCGCGCATCCGTTCGGTCGGACGCAATCGTGCGGTGGCCGTCGAGGCGCTGGATGCGTAGTTCCGCCTCCATGGCGGCGACGGCCGCCTCGACGAGGGGGAGTGTCTGCGGCGCGACCGCCTGGTCGCCGCCCGTGATGTCGATCACGCCCAGGATCTTGCCGGTGTCCGGGTCGTGAATGGGCACGGCGGTGCAACTCCACGGGTGGGCGAGGGCGTTGAAGTGTTCGGCCCGCCGAATCTGAATGCCCCGGTCGAGGGCGAGGGCGGTGCCGGGGGCGCTGGTTCCGACCCGTTGCTCCGACCAGTCGGCCCCCTCGACGAACAGCATTTCCTCGACCTGGCGGCGCAGCACCCGGTCCCCGTCGATCCAGAGCAGTCGGCCGGACTCATCGCCGATCGCCACCAGCAACTCGGCGTCGAGGGCGTGGCGAATGAGCAGGTTGTGCACGACCGGCAACACCGCGGCAAGCGGATGCTGGTTGCGGAGGTCCCGTAGTTCGACGTCGGTCAGTGCCCGCTCGGGTGCCACGCTGCCGGGGTCGAGGCTGAGCGAGAGCGAACGTTGCCAGGAATCCTGCACGAGCTTGCGAACGCCGGTCCGGAAGACCCGGTCTGTGACGGCAGATTCGTGGGCCCGTTCCAGGGCGACCAGGCTTTCCCGCGCGGGGCCGGAGGGAACCGACGACGTACTCTTCAAGCCGTGTCCCATCAGCGTTCCTTCCGATCAGCATTGGTCGGGCGACGAGGCCGCGGCCACCGTAGGAATTTCAGTCTAGGGGTACCGTCCCGGCGATCGGCCAGAGTGCGGGGCATCCTCTCATCATTCGTAGAGCTTCTGCTGCCCGATGTAGTCACCAAAGTCTTCGTAAAACCGTACAAAAGCCGAACAGTTGCACGAGGAGGCAAAATATTAGCCGAACTTCCGCGGTTAATCGTTCGGTGACCGACCGGAGATACCGCGTCACTAAACTGGCCGCCGAGTTCGACCTGACAACATTCGATTGCGGCGAGCCGGCTTACAACCAGTGGCTGAGCGAGCATGCCCGCACGGCCGTCGAATCAGGTTCCAGCATGGTCTATCTGCTGCTGGAACGGATGCGCGCTGGCATCGGTGAGCGCGTCGTCCGCTACTACGCGATCTGTCCCACCATGGTCGTGCGGTCTGACCTGCCCAGGCCGTTTCAGCGAGGTGTTCTGCGTTGGGCGCCCGCGTGGCTGCTCGCCCAGCAGGCCATGGACCAGTCCCTTCGCGGGGATGTAACCGGTAAGTGGGGAGCCCAGCTTCTGCGCGAGGCGCTCCGGAGCATCATCGACAGCCCACGACGGTGGTGGTCAGATAATCGTGGTCGATGCCGACAACGCGGGTCTGGTCCGTTGGTACTCGCGCCAGGCACGGCCCAGCGGGGTTGGCCGGCCGCCTCCTTGCAAGACACGAAGAAGCTCTGACGCTTGCACTGTGCCTGTGGCCAGGCTTCCCGCGACACGCAGCAGATCATCCCAGTGGGTGGTGATCAGGTCGGTGTTGATCTGATTTCGGGCAGGGCCATTCAAGGGACCGTAGTTCGCAGTTCGGTCGGTGCGCCAGAAGCGGGCCGAACCGATGTCGGCAAGGAGCGGGCTGAATTGGTATCCGAGGAGACGGAAGAGGCCGAACTCTTGGTCGGAGTAGCCGGCAGTGTCGGTCATCAACTCGGTGGGTTGGAGCGTTGTTTGCTGCTCGAGGAGACCGTCGAGGACGTAGAGCCTGTCGCGGGGCGTACCGGGGACGACGATGGCGTGGAAGCCGGCAAATTGTTCGGAGACGAAGTTGAGGAGGTGATTCCTCTGCCGGCGCCGAAATATCGAGGGTTGGACCCGGCGTTGAGGGTTCGGACGGGGACGACAAACCGGAGCCCGTCGGCTGAGGCAACGTCCCCAGTACCCCGAGCCTTGGCAAGCGGTACCCGGCTTTGTGCGTCCACGAACCGGGCGTGCAACATCGTCTCGAGCCCGTTACCCGGCCAAGCGTTGCGGCACTGAACCGCGCCCGATTGTCCTGGGCAGATCAGAACTACATCCGAAGCGACACGTTCACCGCGTTCACCGCGGTCAACGCCTCAGCGAGCAGAACGGCGCAGATGCTCACATCAAGATCATCGGCACGTGCTCGCCTTCAGAGCTGTGGGTAAATTCGGTGAGGAAACTGGATCAGCCGGCGACGTCGAGGAGTAGTTCGGGCAGATCTATGCGAGGCAGACGTTCTTGGATGAGGGTGTGAAGTGTTGTCAGGCTGGGTGGTTCGTCGAGCTTGTCGAGCGCAGTCAAAATGGGGCGGTCTCGCCGCCCGTAGACACCGTCTTTATCGGCTTTGTTGCGAGTCATCCGGGTTGTGAGCGTCGACGAGTTCTTGTGCCATGGTGCTCGCTTCGCGGACGAGAGCAGCGTCGCGTCCGACTTTCGCTGCTGTGATGGCGGCGTCGTAGAGCAAGACCAGTCGGGATACTGCTGTGGACGTAGTGTCTGCACCGATGAGGTTGGCCAGGTGTGTGCGAACGACGGCGCGGTAGCGTTTGGCGACTGTGCGTACTGCCGCGCATTCCGGTAGTTCAATCACGGCGTTGGTGAATGGGCAGCCGTGGAACGTGTTCAATTCAACTGAGCGGGCGAGGGCCTCAAATAGTGCTGAGATCCGCTCCCGGCGTGGCGAAAGCGGATTGTCCAGAGCGTGAGCGTTTCCAATCCAGCCGTCTAGTTCCTGTTCCAGGTAGGCCACGACAAGAGCTTCTTTGTTGGCGAAGTTGTTATAGAGACTGGCTTTGGCGACGCCCGCGTTACGCACAACGAGATCGATTCCCGTTGCATTGATGCCGTGTTCGTGGAATAGGTGGCCTGCCGACGCGAGTAGGCGCGCCTTGGCGCTTACTATCGGGGTGATGGTCGACGAATGCATGCCTTGATATTACCAGACTGATCGGTATACTCAGTAGTAGCCAGATCGGTCTAACTAGGAGGTAAATATTTATGTCTGATTCCAAGATCGCCGTCGTCATTTATGAGCCCATCGGCTCCGACAGTTCACGCGTCTATCGCGGTCTCAAGACTGCCCTAGAATTTAAGGACGCCGGTGATGACGTCGTCGTCGTTTTTGACGGGTCGGGCGTTGAATCCCTCGCCGCCATCTCAGACCCCAAGCACAAGATGAATCCCCTCGCCGTCGCCCTGCACGACAACATCCGGGGCGCCTGTGCATTCTGCGTCGCATCCCACGGGGTTACCGACGCTGTCGACGCTGGCGGGTGGCCGCTGTTGGCTGAATACAAGGGCGAAGCAAGTATCCGTTCTCTCGTGGTCGAGGGCTACCAGATCCTCAACTTCTAAGCACCACGTCCGACCTTTCACTTTTATATGAATTGGAGTTTTCATGGCCCTGACAGTTCTTCTTGACCTTCGCCTGAAATCGGAAGCCGTTCTCGCTGCGCCGGCCATGCTGCGAGACATCCTTACTGGGACCCGAGCATTTAAGGGGTGTCTGGGTGTTGACGTGTTGCTTGATTGCGACGATCCCGCCCACATGATTTTGCTGGAGCGGTGGGCGTCGGCCGACGCTGACGCGGCCTATCGTCAGTGGCGCGGGGGCGCGGGTGCGACCGAACTGGGCTCATTGCTAGCCAGCGCCCCGCAGGTCTCAGTGTTTGAGACTGCCAGCGACATCTGACTGAGCACTACGGCGCGCACCCGAGGTCATGTTCACGTCCTCGGGTGCGCGCTGTGGGTGTGTTCCCGGTTATAGAACCGCGCCGGGTAAGCCGCCTGCACTTGGTGCTGTTGCGGGTCAGCCCCACACACAACATGCAGGGAGCAGGCCATGTATCAAGCAGTCTGAAATGAGGTCGCGCTGGCAGAGTTGGATGAAACCATCCTGGTTGATACCACCGTTATATCGGTAGTTCCAACCACCACGTGAACCGCCTTGGGCCAACGTACAGGTTTATCCGTTTCGTGAGCTGGTCCCGGGGCCGGCGCCAGGTATTTTAGGCTGCGAGCTTTTTGAGGTACCGTGCCAGGGCTCGTGGAGCCGAACGAGGGGCCTCGGCCTCGACGAGCGCGTTGTAGTTCGTGTTGGTATTCACGTCGTAAGTGAGCACTCGACCGTCTTCGGCCTCGATGAACTCGATACCGCAGACTTCCAACCCGTTCCGCCGCGCAAACTCGAGGTATTTGTCGATGATTGAGTGGTCGAAGTCATCGCGCACACTGAAGAGTTGCTGACCGGCTACGGGTGCGATGGTGGCGCCGGGAGGCATGATCAACTCGCGCGTGATCGGGTCGATGGCGCAGGCATCCGCTGGGCAGAGCTGGAAGCCGCCCCGCGCGGTATCAGCCTTGACCGCGTAGATGAACTCGCCGCCGACGATCTCGACCCGGGTGATGAAGGGTTCCTTGGCCTGGATGTATTCCTGAATGAGTGTGATGCCGTCCTGCGGCTCCTCGAACTCGTCGGAGGCAACATACTCGGCGAGCTCGTCCTGGCTGTCGAACTTGCGCACCCCCAAGCCCTTGCCGCCTTGATTGTGCTTGGTCATGAACGGGGCGGCAAAGCCCTGCGCCGCGGCGAGAATTTGCTCACGGCC
The DNA here is from genome assembly GCF_900103805.1 of Cryobacterium flavum. Lineage (GTDB taxonomy): Bacteria > Actinomycetota > Actinomycetes > Actinomycetales > Microbacteriaceae > Cryobacterium > Cryobacterium flavum. The sequence continues at coordinate 196,682 of NZ_FNIB01000004.1, forward strand.
CACCGCCGCTACGGTGCGCGGGGTGTCAATTCCGGCGGCCTTGAGCGCGACCAACTGCTCGACCTTACTCATCTCAAGCTCGAGCACGCGCCGGCCATTCACCGTGCGGCGGCCGTGGGCCTCGAGCCAGGCCAGTACGGCGCGCGCGTAGTCTTTCGACATTCCGTGGTCGCGGGTGTGAGCGGATGCGCTGATGCGCGACCAGAAGATTCCCTCCGGCGGCACCGAATCCAGGTCGAGAACCCCGTCGGTGAGCAGCCATTCCTTTACCTCCATACCCTCTGCTTCAAACGCCCGGGCGAACGGTGGAAACCACTCGGGGTTCTCGTGCAGGGCATAGATCGTGGGCAGGCTGGAAGTCATGAAAATCCTTTCGGTTGCACTGGAGATAAGAGGGTGATGTCGCGCACTATTCCGCGCGGCCTAACGGCGACTTCCATTAGGGAATGAGGATCCCGTTGCCGGGACCCATCGGCAGGTCGAAGAAGTAGAACACACTCAGCACCCCCACCCAGGCGAGCCAGAACGTAACCGCGAAGGGCAGCATGCGGGCGATCATAGTGCCGAGCCCCGCCCGCGGCTCGTACTTGCGCAGCATCGTGAGTAGCACGATCATGTACGGGTTGAGCGGTGTCAGCACCTGGGTGGCCGAATCTCCCACCCGGAAGGCGCCCTGGATAAACGCGGGTTCGTAGCCAAGGAGCACGAACAGCGGAACGAAAACGGCGGCCATCAGCGTCCACATCGCCGAGCCTGAAATGATGAAGAGGTTCAGTAGCGAGGCGAGCAGCACGAAGCTGACCACGGCCGGAAATCCGGTGAGACCGATGGACTCAAGGCCGCTGGCCCCCGTCACGGCGAGCCAACTCCCGATTCCGGAAAAATTGAACAGGGCAATGAACTGGCCGAGGATGAACGCGAGCACGAGGAATCCGCTCATGTCCTTGATAGCTTGCCCCATCACGCGGGGCACGTCACTGCCCCTGGCGATGGTACCGGTGATCTTGCCGTATACCAGACCCGGAATCACAAACATGGCGAAGACGATGAACACGATCGAACTCAGCAGGGGCGAGCGCGGCAGAAACTCGCCGTCTTCGTTGCGCCACGGAGATTCCGGCAGGAGCACGCCGACCAGAATCACCGCAGCGACCACGGCACCAGCCACGAACGACCAGAACAGGCCACGGTTCTCGGCGTCCGTGAGCCGGGCGTTCATCGCGGCGGGAACCAACACGGCGTCGTCGTCGTCGACGATCTCCTGGCGCGCAATCCCCTGCCGACCCAGACGCGGTTCCAGGATCTTGTCGATAATGAAGCCGGCGACGGCGATGAGCACGAGCGAGGAAACCACATTGAAGAAATAGTTCGACACCGGGGTAACGGCGGAACCGGCGTTGGGCAGGTTCTGCGTGACAGACGTGGTGATTCCGGCGAACAGCGCGTCGAGGCTCGTCACGAACAGCGAGGTCGAATAGCCAGCGCCCACGGCGGCGAACCCGCCGAGCAGCCCAGCCACCGGGTGCCGCCCGGCTGCCTTGAATACCAGGGCGGCCAGCGGGGGGATGACCACGAAGGCCGCATCAGACATGATCGATCCAACGACCCCCACGAACGCCACGGCATAGGGCAGTGACCAGCGCGGCGCCGATCCGAAGGTCTTGCGGATCAGCGCCGCGAGCAGGCCCGACTTCTCGGCCACACCGACCGCGAGCAGGATGGGCAGCACCGTCGCGAGCGGCGGGAAGCCCAGGTAGTTGACCCCGATATTCTGGGTGAACCAGGTGAGCCCCTCCGCAGTGAAGAAGCCCTTGACCACCGTGACTTCGTCGGTTCCGGGCAGTTGCACCGTGACATTCGCCCACGCCATCGCGGTCGACGCGACCGCCGTGATGCCAAAGAGCAGGAGGAAGAGCATGAACGGGTCTGGCAGTTTGTTGCCGACGCGTTCGATTCCGCCGAGAAAACGATCGATTAGGGCGCTACGCCGGGTTAGGGACGGTTGTGAAGACATGGGGCCTACCTTGCTTCGGGTCGATCGGTGAATGAGGAATCAGTCGAAGAAGTGCGGCACGTCGATCGCGCCGCCCTGCTCCGCGAACTCCTCGGCCACGCTCTGGCGCAGCTCGGCGTCGCAGAGAAAATCGAGGGCGGTGAGCGCGAGCCCGCAGGCTCCGTCAAGGGCACCGACCTCGGCGGCATCCGTTGCTGAGGCCGCCGCGAATTCTCGGGTGTGCAGGGCAACGTCTGGTGCCGCGATCTTGATCAGTGGGTGGATACCGGGGATGCGATGGCTGACATTGCCGAAGTCGGTCGACGCTGCGATGGTTTCCGACACCACGCCGAGCGGCAGCGGCTGGCGGCCGCGGCGCTGTTGGGCGGCGACCCACCGTTCGGTGAGCGCGTCGTTTGTTCGCACCGGCAGGGTGGGGGCGTGTTCGTCCCAGTCGACCTCGACGCTGGTTCCGGTCATCAAGGCCGCGCCTCGGGCGATGCCGTTCAACCGTTCGCTGAGGTCCTTGAGGGTCTCGGCGAATTTAGAGCGGGCGTAGAGCTCGAGCACCGCCCGCTCAGGAATTATGCTCGGCCGAGTTCCCCCCTCGCTGATCACGGCGTGCACGCGGTCCACCGGCGGCAGCTGCTGACGCAGCAGGCCAACGGCCTGATACGCCAGGGTTGCCGCGTCGAGGGCGTTGCGTCCCATAAAAGGTTGAGCGGATGCGTGCGCCGCGACGCCCGTAAACGTCACGGTGAGCACCCGCCGGCCGAGCCACACCTGGTCGGCGAGGTCGTAGCCGTAGGGGTGCACCATGATCGCGGCGTCGAGGCCGTCGAAGGCACCGTGCCTGGCCATGACCTCCTTGCCGGAGAAGCCTTCCTCAGCTGGGGTGCCGAGCAATACCACCCGGCCCGTGAATGCGTCGGGATTCTCAGCGAGTGTGTTCGACAGCGCGAGGAAAGCACCGACTCCGGCCGCGGCGATCACATTGTGGCCGCAGCCGTGCCCGACGTCAGGCAAAGCATCGTACTCGCTGAGAATCGCGATGGCCGGGCCGTCGCCCGACCCGATCTCGGCGCGAATTGCGGTATCAACCCCGTTCACGCCGAGCTGTGCGGCTATCCCGTGGCGACCGAGCAGCTCCACCAAATAGGCGGCGCTTCGATGCTCCTGAAAGGCGGTCTCCGGGTCGGCGTGCAGACTGTGAACGACGTCTCTCAGATCCTCGGCAAGCGCCTCGGCGTGGGCTTCGACGACCCGTACCAGTTCTTCCGGGGCCCCGGCGAACCGCGACGGCACCGCCACAGAGGTCTGCATCCTCCGCGCAGTGTCGGCCTGAAGCTTCTGAAGATACGTGGTCGTCGGCACTATCGAATGACTCATACATCCACACTAGACAGGGTGATTATCTCGTGGCGCCGTCCTGACCAACGCCGTCATCTAGAACGGGTGCTGGGTCAGCATCGCACGTGGTGGAAGCACAGACAGCATGAAGGAATAAGGACGAGCGGCCCAGTCACGACTGGGCCTGGTCTTCTGCATCGGTGGAGACCTCGACGATCCGCTTGATCGCGGCGAGAGTTTTGGGGATGCCATCGAGGGCCTGCTGGGTGCGGTCGGCGATCTGAGCGTTCGCCTCGTCGCCGAACTTCTCCTCGAACATGGCGATCCCGTCCGGCAGGAACTCCCAAGACTCGGTGAGCCTCGTCCCGGTCTCCGCAGCGGCGAAGCTGAAGCCCCAGCGCACGAAGCTGCCGCCCACCACCCAGGCGAACTCGCGACCGCGCTCTGCCGTCACCACCTCGGACCGGGTCTGCCAGGTCCGCTGCGGGAGCTCGTTGCGCCCGGTAAACCAGGCACCAACCCGACCAGCCTCGGCCTCGTCGTCCCACCAGCACGACTTACAGACCGGACTCCACTCGCCGGTGCGGGTGATGTCGGAGAGAAGGTCGTAGAGAAACGTAGCCGATGCGTCGACGAGGATGGATTCTTGGTGGCTGAGGGTGCTTGTCTCACTCATGCGTTTACCCTAACGACGGGGGTCACTTCTGCCGCCGGCTGCCGCCGTGCCAGTCTTCTTGTTTTCCGACTGTGTCTGCGTCGATTCCGAACACGGCTAGCTGTGGCCGTTCGCGTAGGCTCCGTTTAAGTTCGGCAAAACCCGGGAAGCGGGCCAGAGCGACTACGTGGTCCCACAACTCGACCGCCGAGTCCTCGTGTGGCAGTCGGCTGATCACCGGCCCGAAGAAGGCCACACCGGCGGGCGGCTCGAAGTGGATGATGGGCGTGCCCGCGTCTTTTCCCGTCAGCGAGAGTGCCTCGTCCGTCTCCTGCTGAATCTCCCCGTCCCATGATTCGTCGTCGAGAGCGTCCGCCAGCTCGAGTGGCAGGCCCGCCTCGGCGAGGATCGGTTCCGCGAACTCACGCGTCCCGCGGAGCTCACGCAGGTCGACCTCGGCCTGGTGGTTGGCCGGGCTGGGGGCGGTGTCGAAGATGTGGGTCCCGAAGGCGGCGTACAGCGGTGCCATCGCCTCGCGGCCGTGCTCCGCTCGAGCCCGGGCGGCTACCCGCAGGAGCCGGAGTCCGGCGGTGTGGCCAGCTTCGTACTCGGGAGGGAAGTGCGCGTCGTAGTCGACCTTGGCGTTGATCAGGCGCAACGAGATGAACCGCCAGTCCACGGTGTAGTCGCGCTGCGCCTGCACCTGGCGCACCCATTTGCTGGTCATCCAGGCGAAGGGGCAGACCGGGTCGAAGTAGAAGTTAATGTCGGCGTCCATGCGTCCACCCTAGGTCAGTGCCACAAACACGACCGAGATCGACCGGGCGAGGTGGGCTCGACGAGCGCCCTCGCACTGATCAGAGCTTGCGCCGGATCAGGACGGCGGCGAGCTGTTACGGCGTGCCCACGGCGCCCCGCACACCCTTCACAATCCTTAGCGGACGTTTTCGTTCCGTTACTACGCAGACCCCTAGTCCTGTGGCTCGCGCGAAAGACCGATCCTCGCCCGATGCCTTTATCGCCCGATACGGTCGAGCAGATTCAGCGATTGGCCAAGCTTGGCGATGAGGGGCTCCTCTCCGAAGCAGAATACGAAGCAAAAACGCGCCGAACTTCTCGGCCGAATCTGACCGCCGGCACAGGTACGTCCATGTGCGGCGCCTGTCCCTGAGGTGAGAACCTCACGGACACGGTGGTGTGGGCCGCTCACCGGCTCGAGGCGTACTGACCTGCGGCGGGAGTCGAGCCCCTGCTGACACCGTCGCCGGAAGATATTCACAGCCCAGTGAGTTCAGCAATTTTCTGGGGATAACCTTTCGCCCCGGCAACTGTAATTCATTCTGGACCCATGACACTGTCAATGAAAATTGAAGACTCCCCGCCCGTGTTCACCCTGGAGCAGGCCAGAGCCCGGGTTTTCGATCTGATCGGCCACGCGATCCAGCCGCAGATCTGGCTCATGGTGCTCGACGTCCACGGGCAGCAGCTCTCGCTGCTGATTCCGATCGACGGAATTCCGGTACGTCCGGAACCGGGTTCCGTTCGCCCATTCGCCGTGCGGATCAACGAGATCGTGGCACGGGACGCTCCGGGAGGCAGCCTGATCGTGACGCTGGAACGGCCGGGATCGGCGGCCCTCACCGCTCCCGACCAGGCCTGGGCGATGGAACTGACCGAGTCCTTCGGCAAGCTCATGCGCATCTCCGGCCTGTTCGTGGCACACGATGACGGCATCGCAATTCTTGCTCCCTGAGGGCGGCCCGCTGGCACGGGTACCACGGCCTAGGCTGAGTGAATGAGTACAGTGCTGGTTCTGAACGGTCCGAACCTCGGGCGCCTCGGCAGTCGCGAGCCCGATGTCTACGGGTCGGCGAACCTGGACGACCTGCGCGAGCTGCTCGTCGCATCCGCTCGCGAAGGCGTGAGCATCGATCTGCGGCAGACCGACGACGAGGCCGAACTCATTCACTGGCTGTACGAAGCCGTCGACGAGCGGATGCCGGTGATCCTGAATCCGGCAGCGTTCACGCACTACAGCTATGCGCTGCGGGATGCTGCGTCCCTGGTTACCAAGGCGGGCCTGCTGCTGATCGAGGTGCACATCTCCAACCCGCACGCTCGCGAGACGTTTCGCCACACGAGCGTCGTGAGCGCCATTGCGACCGGTGTCATCGCCGGTCTCGGCTTCGACTCCTACCGGCTGGCACTGGACTTCGTCACCGCACCGTGACGCTCCGGCACCGGATTGCCTTTGGAGCCTGAGGCTAGGGCACGTAGACTCGACAAGGTGCCATTTGCACCCGCGCACCTTATCAATTGAACGGAACACCCCTCCCATGGCTTCTACCGCTGATATCAGAAACGGCGTCGTACTCAACATGGATGGCCAGCTTTGGGCCGTCGTCGAGTTTCAGCACGTCAAGCCGGGCAAGGGTGGCGCCTTCGTTCGCACCAAGATGAAGAACGTCGTCTCCGGTAAAACCGTTGACCGTACCTTCAACGCCGGCGCCAAGATCGAGACCGAAAACGTCGATCGTCGCGACTTTCAGTACCTTTACAACGATGGCGACGCCTACGTTTTCATGGACGTCGCCGACTACGACCAGATCACCGTGTCCGCCGCTGTTGTCGGCGATGCGAGCAACTTCATGCTCGAAAACCAGGCGGTGACCGTGGCGCTGCACAACGGCAACCCGCTGTATGTCGAGCTGCCAGCATCCGTCACCCTGGAAATCACCTACACCGAGCCGGGCCTGCAGGGCGACCGCTCGACCGGCGGCACCAAGCCCGCCACCGTCGAGACCGGCTACCAGATTCAGGTTCCGCTGTTCCTCGAACAGGGCACCAAAGTCAAGGTCGACACCCGCACCGGCGACTACCTTGGTCGCGTCAACGAATGAGCGCACGTACCAAGGCTCGCAAGCGGGCCATCGACATTCTGTACGCGGCCGATGTGCGTCAGATCAGCATTCCGGAGTCGCTGGCAACGGAGGCTGAGCGCGCAGCGAGCGAGCCGGCTCGACTGACCTCGTGGCTCTACGCCCGTGAGCTCGTCGACGGCGTCGTCGACCACCGGGAAGAGATCGACGAACTGATCGAGACCTACTCGCAAGGCTGGTCGCTTGCGCGCATGCCCAACATCGATCGCGCCATTCTGCGCATCGGCATCTGGGAGATTCTCTACAACGATGCCGTACCGCACGCCGTCGCCATCGATGAAGCCGTCGAAGCCGCCAAGATTCTCTCAACGGATGACTCGGCCGGCTTTGTGAACGGACTGCTCGGCAAGATCGCCCAAACCGCACCGTCGGCCTGACGACCCAACAGACTCGGCTCCTGCCGGGTTCGACTTGAAGCCAGCGAAGGACACGCACATGGATAACACCGGAACAGACGCTCCCCGCGATCAGCCGAATCCGACGAATCCGTATCAACCCGTGCCGCCGACGGGCGTGCCAGCCGGGCCGTTCGTGCCCCCGCCGTTCGTGAGTGCACCGAAGACCAACACCCTGGCCATCGTGTCGTTCGTGTCGTCGTTCTTCATCGGCCTTGTGGCCATCATCACGGGACACATTGCGCTCGGGCAGATTCGCGCACGGGGCGAGCTGGGCCGTGGCTTCGCCCTGGCCGGTCTCATCATCGGATACTTCATGGTCGCCGTGACAAGCGTTCTGCTGGTGTTGTTGATCGTCTTTGCCTCCGCTATCGGGGCGTTCCTGGTCGCCATTGACTCCAATTCCAGCTCCTTCGATGGGGGCTCGCCCACGTCGTCGGCGGCTCCCGAGTCGCCCGCGCCGCTGCCGACCGGTCAGCTCGGCGCCGCAAACTTCGACGCTGGCTATCTCGAATTCGGCACCGGCGCGGTCATCATCGACGAGTACGTCGACCCCATGTGCCCGTTCTGTGCCCAGTTCGAGCAGACCAACGGGGAACTTCTCGCTGCTGGAGTGGCGAGCGGCGACATCACGCTTCGAGTGCACTCACTCACCTTTCTCGACTCGCGGTCACAGGGCACGAACTACTCCAGCCGCGCCTCAGCGGCACTGACCTGCCAGGCCACTCTGAACCCCGACGAGACCCTCGCCTTTCTGTCGGCTCTGTTCGCGAACCAGCCCTCCGAACAGACCGCCGGGCTCAGCAATAGCCAACTCGCCGACCTCGCGCCAGGCTCGATCAGCATCGCTGACTGCCTCGAATCCGGGGATTACGAGGGCTGGTCCCAGCAGAACACCGAGGCCGCGCTGACCAAGATCGATGGAGCCGACATTCCGTCGGTTGCCGGCACGCCCACCGTGCTCGTCGACGGCGTGCACTACACCGGCAGCAACACCGACCTGGCCGAATTCCAGGCCTTCGTCGCCGCTGCCTTCTAGCGCGGTGCACCGGAAGTCGTTGGTGCGCCCACAGGGGCGTGCCAACGACTAAGCTGAACCTATTCAGACATCCTTTAATGATCCGTCCTGTGAGACGGGGAAGGAGGTCGGCATTTGGCGCACATTGTGCTCACTCAGGCTGACATCATCCGCGCGTTGACTCGAATTTCCCACGAGATTCTGGAGTCCAATCGGGGCCCGGAAAACCTCATCATCCTCGGTATCCCGACACGCGGGGTCATTCTCGCTCGCCGCATTGCCGAGATCATCCAGAGCATCGAACCCGCGGCAACGGCCGTGCGAGTCGGATCGCTTGATGTCACGCTCTACCGCGACGACCTCGCCCACGGCCGCACCCGCACGCCGTCCCGAACCGAAGTGCCCGGCAGCATCAACGGTGCCACCGTCGTCCTCGTCGACGATGTGCTGTACTCGGGCCGCACCATCCGCAGCGCCCTCGACGCGCTCGGTGATCACGGCCGCCCCACCATCGTGCGTCTGGCGGTTCTCGTCGATCGTGGCCACCGCGAGCTGCCGATTCGGGCCGACTTCGTGGGTCGCAACCTGCCGACGGCCACCGACGAGCGCATCAACGTGCACCTCGAAGAGATCGACGGCGACGAGTTCGTCTCGATCGACGGCGGGAGCAACCGATGAGGCACCTGCTGTCTACCAAGGACCTTTCCCGGGACGAAGCGATCAACCTGCTCGACATTGCCGAAGACATGGCGGATGTCGCCCAGCGGGAGGTCAAGAAACTCCCGACTCTGCGTGGCAAGACCGTCGTCAACCTGTTCTTCGAGGACTCCACCCGCACCCGCATCTCCTTTGAAGCCGCCGCAAAGCGCCTGAGCGCCGACGTGATCAACTTCAGCGCCAAGGGATCGAGCGTGTCGAAGGGTGAAAGCCTGAAGGACACCGCGCAGACCCTCGCCGCGATCGGTGCCGACGGAGTCGTCATCCGCCACCCGGCCTCCGGTGGCCCGGCGGTACTCGCCGCGAGCGGCTGGATCGACGCTGGCATCATCAACGCCGGCGACGGCACCCACGAGCATCCCACCCAGGCCCTGCTCGACGCGTTCACCATTCGCCGCCGCAATCATGGCCCGGCCTCGCGCGGCAAGGGCCTCGACGGGGTGACTGTCACCATCGTCGGCGACGTGCTGCACTCCCGGGTCGCCCGATCCAACCTGTGGCTCCTCACCACCCTCGGCGCCGAGGTCACCTTCGTGGCCCCGCCCACCCTCCTGCCGAGCGACACCTCGCTCTGGCCGGCCCGGTTCAGCTTCGACCTCGACGACGCGATCGATGCCGGCCCCGACGTGGTCATGATGCTGCGCATCCAGACCGAACGGATGAGCGCGGCCTTCTTCCCAAGCAGCCGCGAGTACTCCCGGGTGTGGGGCCTCGACGACGCGCGATTCGGTCGGCTCGGTCCGGCTAGCATTGTTATGCACCCGGGCCCGATGAATCGTGGTTTGGAGATCTCTTCGGCGGCGGCCGACTCCGCTAATTCCACCGTGCTCGAACAGGTCACGAACGGTGTCTCCGTGCGGATGGCCGCACTCTACTTGCTCTTATCCGGTGACCGGAAGGAATCAAAGAATGTCGATTGACGGTTTGCAACAGCGCTGGCTGATTCGCGGGGCGACCCTGCCGGACGGCACGGGCACGGATATCCGTCTTGATGGTGCACGCATCGTCGAGCTGGGGTCCGGCCTCTCCCCGAGCGGCGCGAGCGTGATCGACGCCGACGGGCTCATCGCGCTGCCCGGTCTGGTCGACCTGCACGCCCACCTGCGCGAACCCGGCTACGAGCACAGCGAAACCGTGCTGAGCGGCAGCCGCGCTGCCGCCCGCGGCGGCTTCACGAGCGTGTTCGCCATGGCCAACACCCTGCCGGCACAGGACACCGCCGGGGTGGTCGAGCAGGTGCTCGCCCTCGGCGAAACCGCCGGCTACGTCGACGTGCAGCCGATCGGCGCCGTCACCGTGGGCCTGGCCGGCAAACAACTCGCCGAACTCGGCGCCATGGCCTCCAGTCGCGCCCGCGTGCGGGTGTTCTCCGACGACGGCTTCTGCGTCTCTGACCCGCTGCTCATGCGTCGCGCCCTCGAATACGTGAAGGCGTTCGACGGCGTCATCGCCCAGCACTCGCAGGAACCGCGCCTCACCGAAAAAGCCCAGATGAACGAGGGCGCCCTCTCCGGCGAACTCGGCCTGGTCGGCTGGCCGGCCGTCGCCGAAGAGTCGATCATCGCCCGCGACGTTCTGCTGGCCGAACACGTCGGGTCACGCCTGCACGTCTGCCACGTCTCCACGGCCGGCTCTGTCGACGTGATCCGCTGGGCCAAGGCCCGCGGCATCAACGTGAGCGCCGAGGTCACGCCGCACCACCTGCTGCTCACCGAAGATCTCGTGCGCGGCTACGACGCCCGGTTCAAGGTGAACCCTCCGCTGCGCAGCCGCGAAGACGTCGAAGCCCTGCGCGCCGGACTCGCCGACGGCACCATCGACATCGTCGCCACCGACCACGCCCCGCACCCCGCCGAAAGCAAGGACTGCGAGTGGGACGCCGCCGCCAACGGCATGATCGGGCTGGAATCAGCGCTGTCGGTCGTGCACGCCGCGGTCGTCGCGACCGGGCTGCTCGACTGGGTCGACATCGAACGTGTGCTCTCCCGTGCGCCCGCTCACATCGGGCGCGTCACGGGTCAGGGCAACCCGATCGCGGTCGGGTCGCCGGCCGAACTGACCCTGTACGACGCTGCGGCCACCCGAGTGTTCGGCCGCGCCGACCTCGCCGGCACGAGTACAAACTCCCCGTACCTGTCAATGACCCTGCCGGGCGAGGTGCGCGCAACGTTCCACCGGGGCTACGCCACGGTGCTCGATGGTGCAGTGCGCAGCAGCCTCGAGATAGCCGGTCACGCGAGCGGAGTACTCACTCATGGATAGGTCCATCCCCGCCATCATCACAGCGCTCGTCCTGCTCGGCGTCCTCGTGCTCATGTGGCGCAGCTGGCGAAAGCGCAGCCGGCGAGACGCCGGGCTCAGTGCCGGCTACCCGATGCCAGGCAGCGCCGCAGTCGAGCTGGCCAGGGCCGAGGCCTACTACGTGGCGACCACGCCCCGCGACGCACCGCTCGAGCGCCTCGCCATCCGTGGCCTGGGCTTTCGCGCCCGCGCCGCCCTGACCGTGTCCGAGACCGGCGTGGTGCTGGATCTCGACGGCAACCAGCCGGTGTTCGTCTCGGCCGCAGCCATCGACGCGATCGGCGCCGCCCAGGTCGCCATCGACCGTGCCGTCGAAACCGACGGACTCGTTCGTCTGAGCTGGCGACTGAACTCGGCCGCCAGCACCGACGACCGCCGTGCCGTCGACAGCTTCTTTCGCATCATCGATCCCAATGATCGCGCTCGCCTCGTCGACTCGATCCGAACCATTATCGCCGCGCGCACAGATCCGGCCCATCAAGACGAAAGTGAGGCCTGACGTGCCCGACTCCACCGCACCAGACCAGCCCGCAGCATCCGTTGCGCTGAACGCCACCTTCTCCGTGACGGACAAGCCCGGCCCAGCCGTACTCGTGCTTGAAGACGGTCGCCGCTTCGTGGGCCGCAGCTACGGCAGTGAGGGGCAGACCCTCGGCGAGATCGTCTTCGCCACCGGCATGACCGGCTACCAGGAGACCCTGACCGACCCGTCCTACGCCGGGCAGATCGTGCTCATGACCGCCCCGCACATCGGTAACACCGGCATGAACGATGAGGACATGGAGTCCCGTCAGATCTGGGTCGCCGGCTTCATCGTGCGGGAACCCGCGCGTATCGCCTCCAATTATCGCGCCACCCGCACCCTCGACGATGATCTCGAAGAGCAGGGCGTGGTCGGGATCAGCGGTATCGACACCCGGGCGATCACCCGTCACATCCGCTCCGCGGGCGCCATGAGGAGCGGTATCTTTTCCGGTGATCTGTTCGGCCTGTCCGAGAGCGAACAGCTCGAACGGGTGCGCTCGGGCGCTGCCATGCGCGGCCGCAACCTGTCGCTCGAGGTCTCGACCGTCGAACCCTTCTCCATCCCCGCCGTCGGAGAACGTATCGGCTCCGTCGCGGTGCTCGATCTCGGCGTGAAGACCAGCACGCTCACCTACCTGGCCGAGCGGGGCTTCGAAGTGCTCGTGCTGCCGCAGTCGGTGACCGCAGAGCACGTTTTGTCGCTGAAGCCCTCAGCCCTGTTCTTCTCGAACGGACCCGGCGACCCGGCCGCCTCCGACGCCCACGTCACCCTGCTGCAGGAGGTGCTGCGCGCGGGCATCCCATACTTCGGCATCTGCTTCGGCAACCAGCTGCTTGGCCGGGCGCTCGGCTTTCGCACCTACAAGTTGCCGTTCGGCCACCGGGGAATCAACCAGCCGGTGCTCGACAAGACCACCGGGCGGGTCGAGATCACCTCGCAGAACCACGGTTTCGCCGTCGACATGCCCATCGAGGGCATCCACGACTCCCGCGCCGGCTTCGGACGGGTTGAAGTGAGCCACTACAGCCTCAACGACCAGGTCGTCGAAGGCATCCGCTGCCTCGACATCAACGCCTTCTCGGTGCAGTACCACCCGGAGGCCGCCGCCGGCCCGCACGACGCCAACCACCTTTTCGATCGATTCAGAGACGTTGTGCTGGCTTCGCAGAGCGCCAATGCAGGAGAAACCAAATAATGCCCAAGCGCGACGATATCAACAGCGTTCTTGTCATCGGCAGCGGCCCGATCGTCATCGGCCAGGCCTGCGAGTTCGACTACTCCGGCACCCAGGCCTGCCGCGTTCTGCGCGAGGAGGGCGTACGCGTCATCCTGGTCAACTCGAACCCGGCCACCATCATGACCGACCCCGATTTTGCCGATGCCACCTACATCGAACCGATCACCGCCGAGATTCTTGAGACGATCATCGCGAAGGAACGACCGGATGCGATTTTGCCCACCCTGGGTGGGCAGACCGCCCTCAACGCGGCCATCCAGCTGCACGAGCGCGGAATCCTTCAGAAGTACAACGTGGAGCTGATCGGCGCGAGCTTCGACGCCATCAACAAGGGCGAAGACCGCATGATCTTCAAGCAGCTCGTGCTCGACGCTGGCGCCGACGTGGCCCGCTCGTACATTGCCCGCACCGTCGAGGAAGCGATCGGCTACGCCGATGACCTCGGCTACCCGCTCGTTGTACGCCCCTCCTTCACCATGGGCGGCCTCGGAAGCGGCTTCGCTTACACCGAGGTGGAACTGCGCCGCATCGTCACTGACGGCCTGCACCACAGCCCGACCACCGAGGTGCTGCTCGAAGAATCCATCTTGGGCTGGAAAGAGTACGAACTCGAGATGATGCGCGACACGGCCGACAACACGGTCGTCGTTTGTTCCATCGAAAACGTCGACCCGGTCGGCGTGCACACCGGCGACTCGATCACCGTCGCCCCGGCGCTCACCCTGACCGACCGTGAATTCCAGCACCTGCGCGACATCTCGATCGACATCATCCGCGCCGTCGGCGTCGACACCGGCGGCTGCAACATCCAGTTCGCGATCAACCCGGTCGATGGCCGCGTCATCGTGATCGAGATGAACCCGCGGGTGTCGCGTTCCTCCGCCCTGGCCAGTAAGGCGACCGGCTTCCCGATCGCCAAGATCGCCGCCAAACTCGCCATCGGCTACCGCCTGGATGAGATCCCCAACGACATCACCGGAGTCACCCCGGCGAGCTTCGAACCCACGCTCGACTACGTCGTGGTGAAGGTTCCGCGGTTTGCGTTCGAGAAGTTCCCGGCCGCTGACCAGCGGCTGACCACGACCATGAAGTCGGTCGGCGAGGCGATGGCCATCGGTCGCAGCTTCGCCTCCGCCCTGCAGAAGGCACTGCGCTCGCTCGAAAAGCGCGGCTCGAGCTTTCACTGGGGCGCGGAGACCCGCTCTGTCGAGGAACTGCTCGCCGCCGCCGAGATTCCCACCGACGGCCGCATCGTCACCGTGCAGCAGGCCCTGCGCCGCGGCGCGACAATCGACGAGGTCTTTGCTGCGACCAAGATCGACCCGTGGTTCATCGACCAGATCGTGCTGATCAACGAGATCGCCGAGCAGGTCAAAGCCGCCGACCGACTCGACCGCGACGTCATGATCCTCGCCAAGGACCACGGCTTCTCCGACGCGCAGATCGGCGAACTGCGCGGCTTTGGCGAAGCGGATGTGCGCACGGTGCGGCACATTCTCGGTGTGCGCCCCGTGTTCAAGACCGTCGACACCTGCGCGGGGGAGTTCCCGGCCCTCACGCCGTACCACTACTCGAGCTATGACACCGAGACCGAGGTTGTCGCCAGCGACCGCCGCAAGGTCGTTATCCTCGGGTCCGGACCGAACCGCATCGGGCAGGGCGTCGAATTCGACTACTCCTGTGTACACGCCTCCTTCGCCCTGTCGGACGCCGGATATGAGACCATCATGATCAACTGCAACCCGGAGACGGTCTCCACCGACTACGACACCAGCGACCGACTGTACTTCGAACCGCTCACCCTTGAAGACGTGCTCGAGGTCATCTACGCTGAAAGCCAGAGCGGCGAACTCGTCGGCGTGGTCGTGCAGCTCGGCGGCCAGACCGCGCTGAGCCTGGCCCGCGGACTCGAAGCGGCCGGCATCCCCATTCTTGGCACCACGCCCGACGCCATCGACCTGGCTGAAGAGCGCGGCCTGTTCTCGAAGATCCTCGACGACGCCGGCCTGCTCGCCCCCCGCAACGGAACAGCGATCGACTTTGCCGGCGCCGTGGTGGTGGCCGAAGAAATCGGCTACCCGGTGCTCGTTCGCCCGAGCTACGTGCTCGGCGGACGCGGCATGGAGATCGTCTACGATTCCCCATCGCTGGCCGACTACTTTCAGCGCATGGCCGGACAGGGAATCATCGGGGCGGGGCATCCGCTTCTGGTCGACCGTTTTCTCGACGATGCCATCGAGATCGACGTCGACGCCATCTACGACGGCCACGAACTGTACATCGGCGGCGTCATGGAGCACATCGAAGAAGCCGGCATCCACTCCGGCGACTCGAGCTGCACCCTGCCGCCGGTCACCCTCGGGCGCGCCGAAATCGACCGTGTGCGCGAAGCGACCCTCGGCATCGCCCGCGGTATCGGAGTGAAAGGCCTGCTCAACGTGCAGTTCGCCATCGGCGCCGGAGTGCTCTACGTGCTGGAAGCCAACCCGCGCGCCTCGCGCACGGTGCCTTTCGTCGCGAAGGCACTGGGCATCACCCTCGCCAAGGCAGCCGCGCTCATCATGGTCGGCACGACCATCGCCGAGCTGAAGGCGGAGGGCAAGCTGCCGCTCATCGACGGCTCCCGCGTGCCGATCGAAGCGCCGGTCGCCGTGAAGGAAGCCGTACTGCCGTTCAACCGGTTCCGCACCCCCGAGGGCCTCGTGGTCGACTCCATCCTCGGCCCGGAGATGCGTTCCACCGGCGAGGTCATGGGCATCGACCGCGACTTCCCGCGGGCGTTCGCCAAAAGCCAGCTCGCCGCCTACGGCGGAATCCCGCTTTCCGGCACCGTGTTCGTGTCGGTCTCCGACCGCGACAAGCGAGCGATCATCCTGCCGATGCTGCGCCTGCAGCAGCTTGGCTACGAGATCACCGCAACCATCGGCACCGCCGAGGTGTTGCAGCGAAACGGCATCCGCGCCCGCGTCGTGACCAAGTTCAGTGAGAAAACCGACGAGGACGACGTCTCCATCGTCGAGCTCATTCGCCGCGAAGAGATCCAGATCGTCATCAACACCCCCGGCGGCAGCACGGCACGCGCCGACGGCTACGAGATTCGTGCCGCCGCAGTGGCCGGCGACCTGCCGCTGTTCACCACGATCGCCGAACTCAGCGCCGCAGTAGCCTCGATCGACTCGATTCGCGACGGGTTCGAGGTGACCTCGCTTCAGGAATACGCCACGGCCCGAACCGCTCTGCTGTGAACAGCGGCCGTGCTGTGAGCCCGGTTTCCTTTGGTGACCGGCTCGAGCGGATGTTTGCCACTTACGGCCAGCTCTGCGTGGGCATCGACCCGCATTCCTGGTTGCTTGGTGAGTGGAACCTGCCCGACACCGCGGCCGGCGTCGAATCGTTCGGTCGTGCCGTCGTCGCGGCTGCGGCCGGCCGGGTGGGTATCGTCAAACCGCAGGTCGCCTTCTTCGAACGCTTTGGTTCGGCGGGCTTCCTGGCGCTCGAACGCGTGCTGGCCGACGCCCGGTCGGCCGGCCTGCTCGTGATCGGCGACGCCAAACGCGGCGACCTCGGCACGAGCGTCGAAGCCTACGCGCAGGCCTGGTTCACGCCCGGTTCCCCGCTCGAAGTGGATGCCCTCACCCTCGCCGCGTACATGGGTGTCGGTTCGCTCGACTCACCACTCACCCTCGCCGCATCGAACGGCAAGGGTGTGTTTCTGCTGGCCGCGACCTCCAACCCCGAGGCCGCGGACGTTCAGCGGGCCATCGTGGCCGACGGTCCGTTCCAGGGATCGAGCGTCGCCCGGGCCATTCTCGACGACGTGGGAGCGCGGAACGCGCGGGCCGGCCCTAGTGCGGCATCCGCTGGTCTGGCGACCGGTCTCGGGTCGATCGGCGTCGTGCTCGGAGCCACTCTCGACCTGGCCGCCTTCGGCATCGACGTGCTGCGGGCGCCGACCGAATTTCGAACTCCCGTGCTCGCCCCCGGTTTTGGTCACCAGGGAGGGAATATTATGGATCTGACCTTGATATATGGTGAATACGCCGGAGGGGTTATCGTGAGTGAATCGCGCAGTGTGCTCTCGGCCGGACCCCACCGGATCGAAGAAGCCATTGAGCGCCGAGTAACCGAAGTAGGTGCCGTTCGTGGCTGAAAACCGTCCCACCCCGCCCGAAGTCGACCGGGTGGCTGCGTCGCGCGCCGCCGTCGCTGCCAGGCGAGCCCGCGCCAAGGTCAAAGCCGAGGTTGCTTCGGGCGAACGAACCGCCCTCGAGGTGCTCGCCACCGCGATCAAGGACCCGATCGGGGTCGAGGGGCGGCTGCGAGTGACCGAGCTGCTCGTGAGCATTCCGGCCATCGGTGTGACCAAGATGCAGCGCATCATCCATCGGCTCGAAATCTCGCCGTCTAAGCGGCTCGGCGGCCTGGGCCGGCACCAGCGCGACCGGCTGCGGGACTTTCTCTCCGAACGGCCCACGCTCCGGCACGGCGTAGCCGACTCCAAACTCATCGTTCTCGCCGGCCCCACCGCGGTCGGCAAGGGCACCGTCGCCGGCTATATCCGGGAGAACTACCCCGACGTGCTGCTCTCCGTCTCGGCCACGACGCGCGCACCGCGCCCGGGGGAGACCGAGGGGGTCAGCTACTACTTCGTCTCCGACGACGAATTCGACCGCATGGTCGCGGGCGGCGAACTGCTCGAGTGGGCCAAGGTGCACAACGCCTACCGCTACGGCACCCCCCGCGGCCCGGTTGATACGGCCATCGCAGCCGGCAACAGCGTGCTGCTCGAGATCGACCTGCAGGGGGCTCGCGCCGTGCGCCGTGCCATGCCCGAAGCCCGGCTGGTGTTCCTGCTGCCGCCGAGCTGGGACGAATTGGTGCGCCGCCTGATCGGCCGCGGCACCGAAGATGCCGCCGAACAGGCCCGTCGACTCGAGACCGCCAAGCTGGAATTGGCGGCCCAGGGCGAGTTCGATTACCGCGTGATCAACCACGATGTCGGCGACGCCGCCCGTGAGGTCGTAGACTTGATGGAGATCCGCGCTGCATCCAGCATGCCGTAGCGCACGTTTCTGCTGAATTCTTGCGTGTCTCCGGGCACGTATACCGCTCATGTTTTCGTTTAACAACAGATTCGCACTGGCCTCAGGCCGTGCTCTATTAGGAGTGTGACACCAATGGCGAACAAGCCCACTGGCATCATTGACCCGCCCATCGACGACCTGCTCTCCAAGGTCGACTCGAAGTATGCCCTCGTGATTTTCGCGTCCAAGCGTGCGCGTCAGATCAACGACTACTACGCCGACCTGCACGAAGGCAGCCTGTTCGACAACGTCGGACCGCTCGTCGACTCGACCGTCGAAGACAAGCCGCTCTCGGTGGCCCTGCGCGAGATCAACGACGACAAGCTCGTTTCCCGCCCGATCGTCGAGGCCTAGAGCACTAACCACTAAGCGCGCAGGATGAAGACACCTCGCACGATTGTCGTCGGTATCACCGGCGGCATCGCAGCGTACAAGGCCGTCAACATTGTGCGCGCTTTTGTGTTGAACGGCGACTCGGTGCACGTGGTCGCCACCCCGGCGGCACTGCGCTTCGTCGGCAAGCCCACCCTCGAGGCCATCTCGCGTAACCCGGTGCACACGGACCTCTATGAGGGCGTCGCCGAGGTACGCCACGTGGCCATCGGCCAGAGCGCCGCCCTCATCGTCGTCGCACCGGCAACGGCCAACAGCATCGCCAAACTCGCCGCCGGCCTCGCCGACGACCTGCTCGGTAACACCATTCTGGCCAGCACCGCACCGCTCGTGATCGCACCGGCTATGCACACCGAGATGTGGAACAACCCCGCTACGGTCGCCAATGTGGCCGTGCTGCGCTCGCGCGGTATAACCATCGTTGGCCCCGGCGTCGGTCGGCTCACCGGCACCGACTCCGGCGCCGGCCGCATGGAAGAGCCGGACACCATCGTCGCGGTGGCGCTGGCCGTGCTCGACCGGGCGATGCCTGCTGGTGAGGCTGCGGCATCCGCTGTGGCGGATCTCGCCGGTCGCCGAGTACTGATCAGCGCCGGCGGCACGCGGGAACCGCTCGACCCGGTGCGGTTCCTCGGCAACCGCTCGAGCGGTAAGCAGGGCGTCGCGCTCGCCCAGGCGGCCCTGGCCCGCGGGGCCTTGGTCACCCTGGTCGCCGCCAACCTCGAGGTGGCCGTTCCGACCAGCATCACGACCGTTCTCGTGGGCAGTGCCCTTGAGATGCACGAGGCCATGACGCGCGCCGCCGGAACGGCCGACGTCATCATCATGGCCGCCGCGGTCGCCGATTATCGGCCCCGGTCCGTGCAGGTCGGCAAGATCAAAAAGGAAGACGTGGGGGACACCCTCACGCTGGAACTGGTCAAGAACCCCGACATTCTGGCCGAGCTCTCTACTGCCAGCCGGCCGGGTCAACTGATCATCGGCTTTGCCGCCGAAACCGAAACGGATGCCGACCGGCTGCTGGCCCTCGGTCGCGACAAAATCACCCGCAAGGGCTGCGACTACCTGGTCGTGAACCGGGTGGGGCAGGACGCCGGTTTCGGCACGGAACGTAACACCGTGACGGTGCTCGATCGCCACGGAGTTATAGTGAATGAGGTCTCCGGCAGCAAGATGTCGGTGGCCAATTGCATACTTGACCTGATCGGTTAGCCTCAGCTGCGACCGGCATTCAACTTCTACAGAGACGGGCCAGATGAGCGATCTTCGCCTCTTCACCTCGGAATCAGTCACCGAGGGTCACCCCGACAAGATCTGCGACCAGATCTCCGACAGTATCCTCGATGCCCTCCTCACGGACGACCCGCACAGCCGCGTCGCTGTTGAGACCCTCGTCACCACCGGCCTCGTGCACGTAGCCGGCGAGGTCAGCACTGAGGCGTACGTCGAGATTCCGTCGATCGTGCGCAAGTGCATCACCGACATCGGCTACGACTCCTCCGACGTCTGGTTTGACGGCCGATCCTGCGGCGTCGAAATCTCCATCGGCGGCCAGTCGCCCGACATCGCTCAGGGCGTCGACAACGCCTTCGAAACCCGTGAGCAGTCCAGCCTCGACGACTTCGACCGGCAGGGCGCGGGCGACCAGGGCATCATGTTCGGGTACGCCACCCGCGAGACGCCCGAACTCATGCCGATCCCGATCTGGATCGCGCACCGCCTGGCCGAGCGCCTCGCCTTCGTGCGCAAGAGCGGCGAACTCGACTATCTACGCCCCGACGGCAAGACCCAGGTCACCATCGGCTACGACGGCATCATTCCCCGCACCGTCGAAACCGTCGTGGTATCGACGCAGCACGCGCCGTCCGTGACCACGGAGCGGCTGCGCGCCGAGGTTGAAGAACTTGTTATTCGCCCGGTGCTCGAGCGCATCGACCTTGACTCCTCCGCGCTGGCAACGCTCATCAACCCCACCGGCCGCTTTGAAATCGGGGGCCCGCAGGGTGACGCCGGCCTCACCGGGCGCAAGATCATCATTGACACCTACGGCGGATCGAGCCGCCACGGCGGCGGTGCGTTCAGCGGCAAGGACCCGTCCAAGGTCGACCGTTCGGCCGCGTACGCCATGCGCTGGGTTGCCAAGAACGCTGTTGCGGCGGGCCTGGCCGAACGCCTCGAGGTGCAGGTCGCGTACGCGATCGGCAAGGCGTCCCCGGTCGGTCTGTACGTGGAGACTTTCGGCACCGGGGTGCTGCCCGACCGGGAGATCACGGCGGCGATCCGGGACGTGTTCGACCTGCGTCCGGCAGCGATCATCCACTCACTCGACCTGCTACGGCCCATCTACGCGCAGACCGCCACCTACGGTCACTTCGGCCGGGAGCTGCCCGACTTCACCTGGGAGCGGCTCGACAAGGTCGACGACCTGCGAAGCGCCGCCGGCCTCTGAAACCGGCACAGTCATGACGCACACCGGCCTCGTCGCACGGGTGCTGATCGATTCCCCCCTGCCGCAACTGGACCACCTTTTCGACTACGGCATACCCGCCGAACTGGTCGGGCAGGTGGCCGCTGGCGTGCGCGTGAAGGTGCCGTTTCGTTCCGGCGGTCGCGTCGTCGACGCCTACGTGATCGAGGTGTTCGATCCGCGCGCCCCGCGAGGGGTTGTCGATTTTGAAGCGGATGGCGCCTACCGCGGCGCCCTCAGTGAGCTCGACTCGGTCGTGTCCACGGCCGTCGTGCTCACGCCTGACGTCTGGAAACTGGCCCGCCGCCTAGCGGATCGGGCGGCGGGGAACGCGAGCGACATCATCCGTCTCGCTGTTCCGCCCCGCCAGGTGCGAGTCGAAAAGGCCTGGTTGGCCGCGATGTCTGAGCCCGTCGAGACCGCCATTCCGGCACCGTCACCCGTCCTTATCGCCCTGGCCACCCCGGCTTTCGTCGGCTACCCGACCGGCCGCCTCGACACCGCCATCGTGGAGCGCCACCGGGTCGCCGTCGCTGCGATCCCCGAACTCACCCAGCTCGAGGACGGCACTTCCATCGGACGCTGGGCGAAAACTTTCGCCGAACTCGCCGTCGCCACCCTTGGCACCGGGCAGAGCGCCATTCTGTGCGTTCCCGACTTTCGCGACCAGGACCAGGTGCAGGCCGCCCTCGCCCAGCTTGCCCCCGACCTTCCGCTGAGCCGGGTCGACGCCCGCCAGCCCAACCCCGACCGGTACCGTGCCTTCCTGGCCTGCCTCGAATCCGCGCCGCGAATCATCCTCGGCAACCGGTCTGCCGTGTATGCCCCGGCGCACGACCTCGGCCTGATCGCTCTCTGGGACGACGGCGACCCGCTCTACACCGAGCAGCTCAGCCCCTACGTCAACACCCGCGACGCCGCCCTCGTGCGCCAGCAGGACGCCGACTGCGCCCTCGTGCTGCTCGGCCACTCCCGCAGTGTCGAGACCCAGCGCCTGGTCGAGCTCGGCTACGTCAGCGAGGTGAGTCCCGCCGCCGACCGGCACCCGCGCATCATTCCGACCGATTTTCAGTCCGAGCCCGATCAGCAGGCTCGTGCGGCCCGCATCCCCTCGGCCGCCTGGCAGGCCGCCCGCGAAGCGCTCCAACACGGCCCCGTGCTGGTGCAGGTCGCCAGCCCCGGATACGCGCCCATGCTCGCGTGCCAGAGCTGCAAGAAGGCCGCCCGCTGCACGCACTGCCAGGGACCGCTCGGCCTCAAATCGGCTTCCTCCGTGCCGTCCTGCCGGTGGTGCGGCGCCCTGGCCGCCGGCTGGACCTGCCTGCACTGCGAGGGCACCAAACTGCGCGTCGTCACGCTCGGCACCGGCCGCACCGCCGAAGAACTCGGCCGCGCCTTCCCGGGGGCGCGAGTGATCGTCGCCGACGGCGAGCACACCGTGCAGACCATCGGCCCGCAGCCGGCCCTCATCATCGCCACCCGCGGCGCCGAACCGCTGCCGACCGGCGGCTACCGGGCCATCCTCATTCTCGACGGCGAACGCATGCTGGCCCGCGAATCCCTTCGCGTCGGTGAAGACTGCCTGCGCTGGTGGGCCAACGCCGCCGCCCTCGCTGCACCCGGCGCGCCCGTACTGCTCACCGGAGTCGGCGGCGCCCTGGCCCGGGCACTCAACTCCTGGCGGCCCGACACGTTCGCCGCGAGCGAACTGGCCGACCGTCGTCAGCTGCGCTTTCCGCCGGCCGTGCGGGTTGCGTCCGTGACGGGAACCGCCGCTGACGTCGACGCTGCCCTGGCCGATCTGGCTGCGGTCGCCGGCCTCGACGTGCTCGGTCCGGTGGACACCGAGCCGCCCCTGGTGCGTGCGGTCGTGCGGTTCGGCTACGCCCGAGGCGATGAGGTCGCCCACGCGCTCAAGGCGGCGGTCGTGCGCAACGCGGCCAGGCGTCGCAAGCCGAAGTCCGGCTCGTTCCAACCGGCACCTACACTTAAAGTTCGATTCGACGACCCGGAGCTGCTCTAAATGAAACTCGTCTTTGCTGGCACGCCGGAGGTCGCCGTCCCCAGCCTCACTGCCCTGGCCGGGACCGATCATGAGATCGTCTCCGTGATCACCCGAGCGGATGCCCCCCTCGGCCGCAAACGCACCCTTACCCCGTCGCCGGTCGCGCAGGCTGCGACCGAACGAGGCTACCCGGTGCTGAAGACCAACCGGCTCGATGCGGAGGCGACCGATATCATCAGCGCCCTGCAGCCCGACCTCGGCGTCATCGTCGCCTACGGCGGAATCGTGCGCGAGCCGCTGCTCTCCGTTCCCCGCCTCGGCTGGATCAATCTGCACTTCTCAATCCTGCCGCGCTGGCGCGGTGCATCGCCGGTGCAGCGTGCCGTCCTGGCCGGCGATGAACTCACCGGTGCTGCCGTGTTCCAGCTCGTGCCCGAACTCGACGCCGGTGCCGTGTTCGGCAGCTTCTCCCGCCCCGTCGGAGCACATTCCACATCGGGAATACTTCTGGAGGAACTGAGCCATCGCGGAGCGGACCTGCTGCTGCGAGTCGTCGACGAGCTCGCCGCCGGCACCGCCGTTGCCGTCCCGCAGACCGGTGAGGTGACTCTCGCGCCCAAACTGGTGCGGGAGGACGCGCGTATCGATTTCGGCCGGCCGGCAGCGTCCGTCTACAGTCACATTCGTGGCGTGACACCCGAACCGGGCGCGTTCACCACCGTGAACGGCGCCGTTCTGAAACTCCTCGAGGTCGCGCCGAGCGCCCTCGAACCCCATCTGCCTGCCGGAACCATTCTGCAGCTCGATAAAGCAGTGCTCGTGGGCACGCAGACCGAACCGCTGGTTCTGCTGCGCGTGCAACCGGCCGGAAAGACAGCAATGACAGCAAACGACTGGTGGCGCGGAGTGGGAGCAGAATCGGTGACGGCTTCATGAGCGATGATCGCGCGCGTATGGATCGTGCCGGCACGACGCCGGCCCGCTCTCGCCAGGCCCCGGCCGACAACGTGCAGCCGGCCCGCCGCATCGCCTACGAGGTGATCGCTGCCGTTCGCGAGTCCGACGCCTACGCCAACCTGCTACTGCCGACCCGCATTCAGCGCGCCGCCCTGGGTACAGCGGATGCGGCCCTCGCGACCGAGCTCACCTACGGCACCCTGCGCATGCAGGGGTTCTACGATCGCGTCATTGCCCTCGCCGCGAACCGGCCGGTGAGCGCCATCGACCCCGCCATTCTCGATGTACTGCGTCTCGGCGCCCACCAGCTGCTCGCCACCCGCGTCGCGACCCACGCCGCGGTCAACGAATCCGTCTCGCTCGCCAAACAGGTCGGCTCCCGCTCCGCGACCGGCTTCACCAACGGGGTGCTGCGCACCATCGCCCGGTCGAGCGTCGAGGAATGGCGCGAGCGCGTGCTCGAAGGGGCGGTCAACGTCGACGACCGGCTCGCCGCCGAATACTCGCACCCGGCCTGGATCGTGCGCGCCTTCCGCCAGGCGCTCAAAGCTGAAGGCCACGAAGACGAGCTCGCCGACCTGCTCGCTGCCGACAACATGGCCGCCAAGGTCAACATGGTCGCACTGCCCGGCCTCGCCACCGACGCCGACCGTGAACGGCTGGGCCTCGCCGACGAATTCTCCCCGGTCGGTTTCGTGCTGGATTCCGGAGACCCGTACCACTTGGTGACCGCCACGGAGGGTCGCGTTCGGGTGCAAGATGAAGGATCGCAGATCGCTGCCCTGGCGCTCAGCCGGGCCAAGCCGATCGTTGCGGGGGAGCGTTGGCTCGACCTGTGCGCCGGCCCCGGTGGTAAGGCCGCCCTGCTCGCCTCCGAGGCGCGCGCCGGGGGAGCCGAACTCGTGGCGAACGAGCTCGTTCCCGCGCGGGCAACGCTCGTGCGCACTGCCCTGCAGGCTCTGCCGGAGACCGTTCCGGTCTGGGAGATCGACGGCACCACCATCGGTCAGACTCATGCCGACACCTTCGATCGCATCCTGCTCGATGCCCCCTGCACCGGCCTCGGTGCACTGCGCCGCCGACCGGAGGCCCGCTGGCGCAAGCAGCCCAAAGACGTCGCCGACTTGGCCGGCCTGCAGTCCGGGCTCCTCGACGCGGCTCTGCTCGCGCTCAAGCCCGGCGGCATCCTGGCCTATGTCACCTGCTCGCCGCACACCGCCGAGACCCGGGCGATCGTTGCCCTCGCCGTGCGCAAGGCCGGCGGCAGCGTGACCGCGCTCGACACCGCGGCCGTCGTGCAGTCCTTCAGCGCCGCCAACCTCGACCTACCCGCCGACACCGGCAGCGTGCAGCTCTGGCCGCATCGCCACGGCACCGACGCGATGTTCATCACCCTGCTGCAGCGCGCCCCCTAGCCCCACGTCTTTTGGGCTCGTTGCGTCCAGCGGATGAGCACCCCCGAAACGGGTGCGCGCTAGGCCCGTTACCGTAGCGGCCACTCAGATCGTGCGCGGTCACGCCCGTGGGTGCGCCCCCAGCCGTCGGGCGCCGCGATTGCCGCACAGTCCTAGCCCGATCGCACACTCGATAAGCTGAGCGGATGGCTACCCGCATCAATCCGAGCATCCTCGCCGCCGACTTCGCCAATTTCGAGAGCGAGCTGGGTCGCATCCGCTCGGCCGATCTGGTGCACGTCGACATCATGGACAACCACTTCGTGCCGAACCTCACCTTCGGACTCGGTATGGTGCAACGGCTGCAGCAGGTCTCGCCGCTGCCGCTCGACATCCACCTGATGATCGACGACCCCGAGCGTTGGGCGCCCGGCTACGCCGAGGCCGGCGCCTACTCGGTCACTTTTCATGCCGAGGCCACGACAGAACCGGTCGCGCTGGCGAGAAAATTGCGCGAGATCGGCGCCCGCGCCGGTCTCGCGCTGAAGCCCGGCACCGATGTGACGCCCTACCTCGACCTTCTCCCCGAATTCGACCAGGTGCTCGTCATGACCGTCGAGCCCGGTTTCGGTGGCCAGAGGTTCATGCACGAAACCATGCCGAAGCTTGCCCAGCTGCGAACAACGGTGCAGAACAGCGGCCTCGACGTCTGGCTGCAGGTCGACGGCGGCATCACCGCGCAGACCATCGAGATCGCAGCCGCGGCCGGCGCCGACACCTTCGTGGCCGGTTCCAGCGTGTTCGGGGCCGAGAATCCGGCCGCCCAGATCGCCCTGCTGCGCCAGAGCGCGGCCAGCCACCGTCACGGTGCGGGTAACCTAGAGTCGTGAAAACATTTGATGACCTTTTCGTAGAACTGAGCGACAAGGCCGCCACCCGTCCCGAGGGCTCCGGTACCGTACGCGAACTCGACGCCGGCGTGCACGCCATTGGCAAGAAAATTGTTGAGGAAGCCGCCGAAGTCTGGATGGCGGCCGAGTTTCAGAGCGACGACGAAACCTCCGCTGAGATCTCCCAGTTGCTGTACCACCTGCAGGTCATGATGATCGCCAAAGGGCTCTCTCCGGCCGACATCTACCGACATCTGTGACCCGCGCCAGCGCACCAGCTGGCTCGAAATCAGTGAATAGTCGCGTGATCCAAAACCGAGAAAGTACCCCCATGCTGAGAATTGCCGTGCCCAACAAGGGCTCGTTGTCTGAAACCGCCGCGCAGATGCTCACCGAAGCCGGCTACACCGGCCGTCGCGACCCGCGCGACCTCGTTACCGCCGACCCCCGCAACGGGGTCGAGTTCTTCTACCTGCGCCCCCGTGACATCGCCACCTACGTGGGATCCGGCGCCCTCGACGTCGGTATCACCGGCCGCGACCTGCTGCTCGACTCGCACTCCAAAGCCGTGGAGATCGCCAGTCTCGACTTCGGCGATTCCACCTTTCGTTTCGCCGGTCCGGCTGGCCGCTTCACCGAGCTGAAGCACCTCCACGGTCTGCGTGTCGCCACGAGCTACCCCGGCCTGGTTGAACGCTTCCTCGCCACCCACTCAGTGACCGTCGACCTCGTGGAACTCGATGGCGCCGTCGAATCGGCCGTTCAGCTCGGCGTAGCGGATGCCGTCGCCGACGTCGTCTCCACCGGCACGACCCTCCGCAAGGCGGGCCTCGAAATCTTCGGACCGGTCATTCTCGAGTCCACCGCTGTCTTGATCAGCTCCACCAACGACAAGGCCGGCATCGATACCCTGTTGCGCCGCCTGCAGGGCGTACTCGTGGCCCGCCAGTATGTGCTGCTGGACTACGACATTCCGGTCGCCCTGCTCGACGCTGCGGCAGCGCTTGCTCCGGGCATCGAATCGCCGACGGTGTCCTCGCTGCACGACCCGGAGTGGGCCGCCGTGCGCGTCATGATCGCCCGCCTCGACATGAACAACGTGATGGATGCCCTCTACGCCCTCGGCGCCCGGGCCATTCTGGTCACCACCATTCACAACGCCCGCCTCTAAGAACCCCGCGAGAGGATAAACAGCATGACCCTGAGTGTGCGCGTCATTCCCTGCCTCGACGTGGCCAACGGTCGTGTCGTCAAGGGTGTTAACTTTCAGAACCTGCGCGATGCCGGCGACCCGGTCGAACTTGCGCGCCGGTACTACGAGCAGGGCGCTGACGAGCTCACCTTCCTCGATGTCACGGCCACGGTCGACAACCGCGCGACCACCTACGACGTGGTGCGAGCCACGGCCGAGCAGGTGTTTATTCCGCTCACCGTCGGCGGCGGTATTCGCAGCGTCGAAGACGTCTCGCGCCTGCAGGCGAGCGGTGCCGATAAGGTCGGCGTCAACAGCGCCGCGATCGCCCGACCGGCCCTGATTAATGAGATCGCCGACCGGTTCGGCGCCCAGGTACTCGTGTTGAGCCTCGATGTGAAGCGCTCCCATCGCACCGAGAGCGGCTTCATCGTCACCACCCACGGCGGTCGCACCGAGACCGACCTGGATGCCGTGGCCTGGGCTCGGCAGGCGATCGAGCTGGGCGCGGGGGAGCTCCTGGTCAACTCGATCGACGCCGACGGCACCAGGGCCGGCTTCGACACCGAACTGATCGCGCTCATGCGGGCCAACAGTCGGGTTCCGGTGATCGCCTCCGGTGGCGCCGGCCGGGTCGAAGACTTTCCCCCCGCTATCCGCGCCGGCGCGGACGCCGTGCTGGCGGCATCCGTTTTTCACAATGCACAACTGACCGTAGGCGACGTGAAGCGCGAGCTGTCCGACGCCGGAATGCTGGTGCGCTGATGAGCGCCGAACTCACTACCCAGCTTGACGCCGCCGTCTTCAACGAATCCGGCCTGCTGCCCGCCGTCATTCAGCAGTGGGACACCCACGAGGTGCTCATGCTCGGCTGGATGAACCGCGAGGCGCTGCGCCGCACCCTCACCGAAGGGCGCGTCACCTTCTGGTCGCGCAGCCGGCAGGAATTCTGGCGAAAGGGCGACACGTCGGGCCACGCCCAGTACGTACACTCGGCCGCCTTCGATTGCGACAATGACACCCTGCTCGTGCAGGTCGACCAGGTTGGGGCGGCCTGCCACACCGGCTCGCGCACCTGTTTCGACGGGCGCGACCTCGGTGCCGGCTCCATGGAAAGGCCCACGGAATGACAGCCACCACCCCGGCCGTAACGGGCGCCCGCACCGCCGGCTCCACAACCCGGGGCCAGTTCGATGCCCTCCGTGACGCGCATCGGGTCATTCCGGTCATTCGGGAGCTCTTCGCCGACGGTGAGACCCCGGTCGGCATATACCGCAAGCTGGCCAACGGTTTGCCGGGCAGTTTTCTGCTCGAGTCCGCCGAACAGGGCGGCATCTGGTCGCGCTTCTCCTTCGTGGGGGTGTCGTCGTTCGGCGTGCTCACCCAGGAGGGCGACAACACCCGGTGGATCGACTACGGTCTCTCCGCCGACCGGGCCTTGGGCTCCGCCGCAGAGCTGGGCCCGCTGGCAGCCCTGGCCTATCTGTTCGACCGCTGGCAGACGCCGCGGTTGCCCGAACACCCGCCGCTGACCGGTGGCCTCGTCGGTTTCATCGGGTGGGAGGCGATCCGTCAGATTGAACGCCTGCCGCATCAGCCGCCGGCCGACTACGACGTACCCGGTCAGTCCTTCAGCTTCGTCGCCGACCTCGTCGTACTCGACCACAAGTACGGCACCGTGCAGCTCATCGCCAACGTCCTGAACGACGGCACCGACACGCCAGACACACTGTGGGCGGATGCGACGGCTCGCCTGGATTCCCTGCAAAAGCGCCTCGCCGCGCCCGGGGAATCCTGGCTAGCCGAGGTCGACCTGCAGGCACCGAGCGCGCCGAGCAATCGCACCACGCGCGAAGACTTTCTCGCCGCCGTCAACATCGGCAAGCAGCACATCGTCGATGGCGATGTTTTTCAGGTCGTCATCTCCCAGCGCTTCGACCAGGTCTGCACCGCGCACCCAATCGACGTCTACCGGGTGCTGCGCAGCCTCAATCCGAGCCCGTACATGTACCTGCTGAGCCTGGAAACACCGAGCGGAGACCCGTACTGGATCGTCGGGTCCTCACCCGAAGCCCTCGTCAAGGTTCAAGACCAACGTGTCTTCACCCATCCGATCGCCGGCTCGAAGCCGCGCGGCACCACACCGGATGCCGACGCCGACTACGCGATCGAACTAGCCGGTGACCCCAAGGAACGTGCAGAGCACCTCATGCTCGTCGACCTGGCCCGCAACGACCTGCTCAAGGTCTGCACGGCCGGATCCGTTGAAGTGACCGAGTTCATGCGCATCGAACGCTTCAGTCACATCATGCACCTGGTCTCCTCGGTCGAGGGCAACCTGGTGCCCGGCAAAACCGCGATCGACGTCTTCCGCGCCACGTTCCCGGCTGGAACCTTGTCGGGCGCTCCGAAACCGCGGGCTCTGGAGATCATCGACGCCCTCGAACCGGCCCAGCGCGGCGTGTATGGGGGAGTGGTCGGCTACTTCGGCTTTGCTGGTGACGCCGACCTCGCCATCGCCATTCGCACCGCGACGATCAAGGACGGCATCGCCCGCGTGCAGGCGGGTGGCGGCGTCGTCACCGATTCCGACCCGGCCTCCGAGTACCAGGAATCCCAGAACAAGGCCGCCGCACCATTGCGTGCGGTCGCCGTGGCCAACGCGATGCGGAGGGTTTTCTAATGGTGCCCGATACCCCGACAGAAACAGCCAAACGGATGTCGCCCCGTCGGCTCAAACTCATTCTCATCCTCACCATTCTGGGTGCGAGCGCACTGGCATTGCTGGCCTGGACCCAGGTCTGGGTCCACGCGGAAGTGGGACTTCCCGACGCTGGCACCCAGGTGCTGCAGATCGACGGAGCCATCGCCGCGCCGGCGCTGACGGCACTCGCGCTCTGCGGTTTCGCCCTGGCCGGTGCCCTCACCATTGCCGGTCGGCTCATTCGCATCGTGCTCGGCGCCCTCGAGGTATTGCTCGGGGTGTCGGTGTTTCTCGCCGCGTTCCTCGCGGTCGACGACCCATCGCGAGCCAGTGCCGCTGCGGTCACCGCAGCGACGGGCATCGCCGGACATGAATCCATTCAGCTGAGCGTGCTCGGCACAGTTGTCACGCCGTGGCCATACGTCGCCATGGCGGCGGCGGTACTCATGGCCGCCACCGGGGTGATGGTGATCCTGACCAGCGCGCGCTGGCCTGGCCCGACCCGCAAGTACCAGGCCGTGCGTTTTGAATCGGTCGCCTCAGCCGACGGTTCCGTGCCGGCTGCGCCCTTCGTCGGCGACTCGCCGCCCGCACCGACCGCCGCGAGCGACTCGGTCGGCGACTGGGACGATCTCAGTCGCGGTGAAGACCCGACCGCTCGCTGAAGGCGGGCCGTCGCTCCGCTAGACTTGACCCGCTGGTCAACGCACGCAGTGTTAACGTATTTACGAGGAGAACCATGAGCATCGATCTGTCAGATCCCGGACACGGCCACTCCCCGGCGGCCTGGACCGCGGTCATCATCATGCTGGCCGCTTTCACCATCGGCACCACAGCCTTCTTCTTCGAGCTGGTCTGGCTCGTCTGGGCGTCCTTCGGACTGCTCATCGCCGGCGTCATCGTCGGCTACGTACTCAGCAAGGTCGGCTACGGCGTCAATGCCACGTCGCCCGGCCACTGACCGGCTGCAAAGAGACCTTGTGCTTCAAGAACTTCTCGCCGGCTCGGTATCCGATGCCGAACAACGCCTCCTGACTCGCCCGCTGGCGACCGTCGAGACGGCGGCGCGCGCCCACGCGCCCGCACTCGACGCGCTGGCGGCCTTGGCCCCGGCTGATCGCGTCAAGATTCTCGCGGAAATCAAGCGGGCCAGCCCCAGCCGCGGTTCCCTGGCGGCCATCACCGACCCGGCAGCACTTGCTGTCTCCTATGAGACCGGCGGGGCGAGCGCTATCAGCGTGCTAACCGAGGGTCGCCGCTTTCACGGCTCACTGACCGACCTCGAACAGGTGCGGGCTGCGGTGGGCATTCCTATCCTCCGCAAGGACTTCATCGGAACCCCGTATCAGGTGTTCGAAGCGCGCGCAGCCGGCGCCGACCTCGTGCTGCTGATCGTGGCCGCGCTCGATCAGGCCACCCTCGTCTCCCTCCACGATCTCATTCGTGAGCTCGGCATGACCGCCCTGGTCGAAACGCACAGCGGCGACGAAGTGAGCCGCGCACTCGACATCGGTGCGAGCCTGGTCGGGGTCAACGCCCGCAACCTGTCCACTTTTGAACTCGACCAGAACCTCTTCGAGACTCTGGCCGACAAAATTCCGTCCGGCGTCATCCGAGTCGCCGAATCCGCCGTCAAGACTGCCGCCGACGTCGCGCACTACCGTGCAGCCGGCGCCGACGTCGTCTTGGTCGGCGAAGCGCTCGTCACGAGCGACCCCATCCGAACCCTCTCCGAGTTTTTGGCGGTTTAAATGTCTTTGCGAAAAGAATCCTTGCGTGCGCAGTCCGGCCCGTATTTCGGCGGCTTCGGCGGCCGGTTCGTGCCCGAATCCCTCGTGGCGGCGCTCGATGAACTCACGGCGGAATACGAACTCGCCAAGAACGATCCCGCCTTCGCCGCGGCCCTGATGGAGTTGAACGTCAACTACGCCGGTCGCCCCTCGATCATCACCGAGGTTCCGCGCTTCGCCGAGTACGCCGGCGGCGGCCGCATCATCCTCAAACGCGAAGATCTCAATCACACCGGCTCGCACAAGATCAACAACGCCCTGGGCCAGGCCCTGCTCACCAAGCGCATCGGCAAGACCCGCGTCATCGCGGAAACCGGAGCCGGCCAGCACGGCGTGGCCACGGCCACCGTCGCCGCCCTCTTCGGGCTGGAGTGCGTCGTCTACATGGGCGAGGTCGACACCGAACGCCAGGCCCTCAACGTGGCCCGGATGCGCCTGCTCGGTGCCGAGGTCGTTCCGGTCAAGACCGGCTCGCGCACCCTGAAGGATGCCATCAACGACGCCATGCGCGACTGGGTCACCAACGTTGAGACCACCAACTATATTTTCGGAACCGTGGCCGGCCCGCATCCGTTCCCCGCCATGGTGCGTGACTTTCAGAAGATCATCGGTGAAGAAGCCCGTCAGCAGGTGCTCGACCTGACCGGCAGCCTGCCGGATGCTGTCACAGCCTGTGTCGGCGGCGGCTCCAACGCCATGGGCATCTTTCATGCCTTCCTCGACGACCCGGATGTCGCCCTGTTCGGCTATGAGGCGGCCGGCGACGGCATTGACACGCCGCGGCACGCTGCCACCATCACCAAGGGGCGTCCCGGAGTACTGCACGGCGCCCGCAGCATGCTGCTGCAGGACGAAGACGGCCAAACCATCGATTCCCACTCTATCTCGGCCGGCCTCGACTATCCGGGGGTCGGACCGGAGCACGCCTGGCTCGCGAGCATCGGCCGGGCCACCTACCTGCCGATCAGCGACGACGAGGCGATGAGCGCCCTGCGCCTGCTCAGCCGCACCGAGGGCATCATCCCCGCGATCGAGTCGTCGCACGCCCTCGCCGGCACCCTCGAACTCGGCCGTGCGCTCGGCCCTGAAGCGACCATCCTGGTCAACCTCAGCGGTCGCGGCGACAAAGACATGGAAACAGCGGGCCGGTACTTCGACCTCCTCGACGAAGGCGCTGACCAGTCATGACCACCCCCGTTTTTCGACATGGAACGACGAGCGGCATGGTGAGCTCGGTCGAACAGACCATTGCCCGCCGCCGGACCGAGGGCGGGGGAGCCCTCATCGGCTACCTGCCGGTTGGTTTCCCCACCCTGAACGAGAGCATCGACGCGGCGGTGGCCCTCGTCGCCAACGGCGTCGACATCATCGAACTCGGCCTGCCCTACTCCGACCCCGTGATGGATGGCCCGGTCATTCAGGCGGCAACCCAGCAGGCACTGGCCAACGGGTTCAAACTCCGCCACGGTTTTGAAGCGATCAGGGCCATCACCGAGCAGGTCGACGCGCCCGTTCTGGTGATGACCTACTGGAACCCGGTCGTTCAGTACGGAGCTGAGCGTTTCGCCGATGACCTCCGGGCCGCCGGGGGCGCGGGTCTGATCACCCCCGACCTCATTCCCGATGAAGCCGCCGACTGGATGGCCGCGAGCGAGCGCACCGGACTCGACCGGGTGTTCCTGGCCGCGCCGTCCTCGTCCGATGCCCGCCTGGTGCAGGCGATCGAAGCCAGCCGCGGATTTGTCTATACCGTCTCAACGATGGGTACCACCGGTGCTCGCGCGGGCGTCGATGCCGCCGCTCGTATCCTGGTGGAACGCCTGCGCGCCGCCGGCTGCACGAGCGCCTGCGTCGGCCTCGGCATCTCCACCCCCGAGCAGGTCCGTGAGATTCTCGGCTACGCCGACGGCGCCATCGTCGGCTCTGCGCTCGTGAAAGCGCTCACCGACGGGGGAGTACCCGCCGTTGCCCGCCTGGCGCTCGAACTTGCCGCCGGCGCGAACGATATTCGCCCGCCGTCGCCGCCCCGGTAAATTGTCACTTCGGTAGATCCAGGCGCGTTCTACGCTAAATTGTTCGAGGCGATCGATTCGCCCCAGGTGGCGTGAGTCACGATGAAAGGTAGTACCCAGGTGTCTTTGAGTCTTCTGAGCACGAGCATCCCGAGCCCCGCGTGGAGCTTCTTTGACCTCGGTCCGTTCCGCATTCACGCCTACGCGCTGTGCATCCTTGCCGGAATCATCCTCGCGACGATCATCACGTCGCGCCGCCTCACCAAGCGCGGCGCCGAGCCGGGAGTCGTACTCGACATCATCCTCTGGGCCGTGCCGCTCGGCATCGTCGGTGCGCGTATCTACCACGTGCTCACCCACCCGGGCGACTACTTCTTCGAGGGAGCCGATCTGCTCCGCACCCTGTATATCTGGGAGGGCGGCAACGCGATCTTCGGCTCCCTGATCGGTGGTGCCGTCGGTGCCTGGATCGGCTGCCGCCTGGCCGGTATCCGCTTTTGGACCTTCGCCGACGCCGTCGCACCCGCGCTGCTCGTCGCCCAGGCGACCGGCCGGCTCGGCAACTGGTTCAACCACGAACTTTTCGGGCTGCCGACGAGCCTGCCGTGGGGCCTGGAAATTGACCCAAGCAACCCGGCATTCCCGGTGGGGCTGCCGGACGGCACGCTGTTCCACCCGACTTTTCTCTACGAAATCATCTGGAACCTGCTTGGTGTTGCCGTCATCCTCTATCTGGAACGCAAGTTTCGCCTGCGTTTCGGGCAAACCCTGGGCGCCTACCTCATCTGGTACGGACTGGGTCGCAGCTTTTTTGAATCGATTCGCATTGACCCGAGCGAGATTTACTTCGGAATCCGCACTAACGTCTGGGCGGCCATGGCGGCCATTGCCGTCGGTCTGATCATTATTCTGGTGCAGCGTCACCGTCACCCCGGCCTCGAGCCCAGCGCCTATGTGCCCGGTCGGGAATGGATTGGTCCGGACGCTGGGGTAGAATTTGAGGACAGCGATTCGGATGATCTTGATCAAAGCTCCGCGGATCAGAGCGATGATGCCGATGAACGCACCGAATCACCCGAGGCTCCAGCCACAAGCACGAGCGCTTCGCGTCTGTAGAGTTCGTTCGCTGACATCCAGCCAACACACACGTAGCGCCGCCCGAATGCGGGCCTGACCCGAACCGGGCAAGCGTTATATTCCGCACACATCTCCTTCGGGCCAGCGTCGTCCCTTACTGCCAGTCATTTCGTGAGGACGGTCTCAATGGCGCAGAAACCTCTCTACTCCCGCTTCAGCAGCATGCCCGAAGCATCCGGTTTGTACGATCCGGCGGCCGAACGCGACGCGTGCGGCCTGGCCATGGTGGCGACCCTGCGAGGAACCGCCGGGCACGACATCATCACGCAGGCCCTCGACGCCCTGCGTAACCTGGAACACCGCGGGGCCGTCGGCTCCGACGCCGGAACCGGTGACGGTGCCGGAATCATCACCCAGATACCGGATGCCTTCCTGCGCGCCGTCACGGATATAGCGCTTCCCCCGGTGGGGCAGTACGCCGTCGGCAACGTTTTTCTGCCAACCGATCCGACCGCTCGCACCGCCATCAAGCGCGCCATCAGCGTGATCGCGGACGAGGAAAGCCTCAGCATCCTCGGGTGGCGTGAGGTTCCGGTACACCCGGAAGACCTCGGCAGCCAGGCCCGCGCGAACATGCCCGCCATCCAACAGCTGTTCGTGCAGAGCACTCGCACCACCGAAGCCGGCGCTCCGTTCTCCGACATCGCGCTGGATCGGCAGACCTTTCGGCTGCGCAAGCGCGCCGAACGCGAGCTCGAGATCTACTTCGTGTCGCTGTCCTGCCGCACCCTGGTCTACAAAGGCATGGTCACGACCCTGCAGCTCGAACCGTTCTACCCCGATCTGTCCGACGAACGTTTCGTCTCAACGCTCGCCCTCGTGCACTCGCGTTACTCCACGAACACGTTCCCGTCCTGGCCGCTCGCCCAGCCGTTCCGCATGATCGCCCACAACGGTGAGATCAACACGGTGCAGGGAAACCGCAACTGGATGCGCGCGCGTCAGTCCCAGCTCGAGTCCGAGCTGCTCGGCGACCTCGCCCCCCTGCTGCCGATTGTCACCCCTGGAGCCAGCGACTCTGCCTCGTTCGATGAGGTCGTCGAACTGCTCAGCCTGTCCGGGCGGTCGCTGCCCCACGCCATCATGATGATGGTGCCGGAGGCCTGGGAAAACCAGACCGACCTCGACGACGAACGTCGCGACTTCTACGAGTACCACTCTATGCTCATGGAACCGTGGGACGGCCCCGCCGCGATCGTCTTCACCGACGGATCCCTCGTCGGAGCAACGCTCGACCGCAACGGCCTGCGCCCCGGCCGCTATCTCATTACCGACGACGGTCTCGTCGTGCTCGCGAGCGAGATCGGCGTGCTCGGCATCGACCCGGCCCGCGTCGTGCGTAAGGGCCGCCTGCGCCCCGGCCAGATGTTCCTGGTGGACACCAAGGCCGGCCGCATCATCGACGACCGTGAGATCAAGGCGGAGCTGTCGGCGAGCGAGCCGTGGGGCCAGTGGCTGCAAAAGGGCCGCATCAACCTCAAGGACCTTCCGGAACGGGAGCACATCGTGCACCCGCCGGCATCCGTTGTGCGTCGCCAGCGCACCTTCGGCTACACCGAAGAAGAAGTGCGCATCCTGCTCGCCCCGATGGCCCGCACCGGCGCCGAACCGCTCGGCGCTATGGGCAGCGACACACCCATCGCCGTGCTCAGCGACCGCCCGCGGCTCATGTTCGACTACTTCACCCAGCAGTTCGCGCAGGTCACCAACCCGCCGCTCGACTCCATCCGTGAAGAAGTCGTCACGAGCCTCAAGCTCGGCCTCGGCCCGGAACGCAACCTGCTGACCGCAGGCCCAGAGCATGCCCGCCAGGTCATTTTGGACTTCCCGGTCATTGACAACGACGAACTGGCCAAGATCCAGCACATCGACCCCGTCGTCGGCAGCCGCACCACCACGACCATTCGCGGCCTGTACCGCTTCGAAGAGGGTCCCGAGGCGCTATCCAAGCGCCTCGCCGCCATCTGCGCCCTGGTCGACGAAGCCATCGAGGCCGGCGCCCTGTTCATCGTGCTGAGCGATCGGGATTCCAACAAGGACCTTGCACCGATCCCGTCGCTGCTCATGATCGCTGCCGTGCACCACCACCTGATCCGCACCGAGAACCGCATGAAGGTCGGCATCGTGGTCGAGGCTGGCGACGTGCGCGAGGTGCACCATGTGGCCCTGCTCATGGGCTATGGCGCCTCCGCCGTCAACCCCTACCTCGCCATGGAAACCTGCGAAGACCTCGTGCGCAGCGGCATCATCACCAACGTCACGCCCGAGAAGGCGGTCCGCAACGTGATCAAGGCGCTCGGCAAGGGCGTGCTCAAGATCATGTCCAAGATGGGCATCTCCACCGTGTCCTCCTACGCCGGCGCCCAGACCTTCGAAGCCGTCGGCCTGGCCCAGTCCTTCGTCGACCAGTACTTCACCGGTACCACGAGCAAGCTCGGCGGCGTCGGCATCGACGTGATCGGTGTCGAAAACCTGTCGCGTCACGCCTCCGCGTACCCAATGGATGCTGCGGTGACCGCACACGAGCGCCTCGCGACCGGCGGCGAATACCAATGGCGCCGCGATGGTGCCCCGCACCTGTTCAACCCGGAGACCATCTTCCGGCTGCAGCACGCCACTCGCACCAAGCGCTACGACATCTTCCGCGAGTACACGAAAATGGTCGACGACCAGGCCGAATCGCTCATGACCCTGCGCGGCATGTTCACGCTCAGCCCGGGCCAGCGCACTCCGGTGCCGCTCGACGAGGTCGAATCGGTGTCGCAGATCGTCAAACGGTTCTCGACCGGCGCGATGAGCTATGGTTCCATTTCGCAGGAGGCGCACGAGACTCTCGCGATCGCCATGAACCGTCTGGGCGGCAAGTCCAATACCGGTGAGGGCGGCGAAGACCTCGACCGGCTGCTCGACCCGGCCCGGCGCAGCGCCGTCAAGCAGGTCGCCTCGGGCCGGTTCGGTGTGACGAGCATGTACCTGACCCACGCCGACGACATCCAGATCAAACTTGCCCAGGGTGCCAAGCCCGGCGAGGGCGGTCAGCTGCCTCCCACCAAGGTGTACCCGTGGATCGCCCGCACCCGGCACGCCACGGCCGGCGTCGGCCTCATCTCGCCGCCGCCGCACCACGACATCTACTCGATCGAAGACTTGAAGCAGCTCATCTTCGACCTGAAACGCGCCAACCCCAAGGCACGCATCCACACCAAACTGGTCAGCCAGTCCGGTATCGGTGCCGTCGCGGCCGGTGTTGCCAAAGCCCTCTCCGACGTGATCTTGATCAGCGGCCACGACGGCGGAACGGGTGCCAGCCCGGTCAACTCGCTCAAGCACGCCGGAACCCCGTGGGAACTCGGCCTCGCCGAAACCCAGCAGACGCTCATGCTCAACGGCATGCGTGACCGCGTGGTGGTGCAGGTGGATGGCCAGCTGAAGACCGGCCGTGACGTACTCATCGGTGCCCTGCTCGGTGCTGAGGAATTCGGCTTCGCCTCCGCTCCGCTTGTTGTGTCGGGCTGCATCATGATGCGCGTCTGCCACCTCGACACCTGCCCGGTCGGCGTTGCCACTCAGAACCCGGAACTGCGCAAACGTTTCGCCGGCCAGGCCGACCACGTCGTGAACTTCTTCGAGTTCATCGCCCAGGAGGTGCGTGAGTACCTCGCCGAGCTCGGCTTCCGCAGCCTCGATGAGGCCATCGGCCACCGCGAGGTGCTGAACGTGAACCGTGCACTCACTCACTGGAAGGCGCAGGGGCTTGACCTCTCTCCCATCCTGAGCGGCCCGGACTTCTCGGAGGCAGAACCGCGCAAGTGGGCGCGCGCTCAGGAGCACGAACTTGACAAGCACTTCGACAACGAACTGATTCGGCGCAGCCAGAGCGTGCTCGAACACGGCGGGACGATCAGGATCGACCTGCCGATTCGCAACACCGAACGCGCCGTTGGTACCATGCTCGGCAACCAGGTTACCCTGCGCCACGGCGAGAATGGTCTGCCGGCCGGCTCGATCGAGGTCACTCTAACCGGCTCAGCCGGACAGTCCTTCGGGGCATTCCTGCCGAGCGGAATCACCCTGCGCCTCGAGGGCGAATCCAACGACTACGTCGGCAAGGGCCTGTCGGGCGGGCAGATCATCGTGCGCCCCGACCGGGCCAGCCAGTTCCCGGCCGAAGACAACGTCATCGCCGGAAACGTCATCGGCTACGGCGCCACGCAGGGCAGCATGTTCATTCGCGGCATTGTCGGCGAACGATTCCTCGTGCGCAACTCCGGAGCGATCGCCGTCGTCGAGGGCGTGGGTGACCACGCGCTCGAATACATGACCGGCGGCCTCGCCCTCATCCTCGGCGAGACCGGACGCAACCTCGGCGCCGGCATGAGTGGCGGCACGGCTTACGTCTACGGGTTGACCGCCGAACGGGTCAACCGTGACGCGCTGACCTCGGGGGAGCTCAGGTTGCTCGCCCTCGAGAGCGTCGACCGCGAGATCGTGCGCGACCTGCTCGAACAACACCGGGACCAGACCGATTCAGCACTCGCCAAGCGCATGCTGTCGAAGTTGGAAGAAACCATGAACGCATTTGTCAAGGTACTGCCGCGCGACTACGCGGCCGTACTGGAGACCAGGCAGACGGCCGTCGACGAGGGACTCGATCCCGACGGACTCGTTGTCTGGAATCGAATTCTGGAGGTAACCAATGGCTGATCCGAAGGGATTCCTGAAGACCACCGACCGCGAGCTGCCTGCCCGCCGTCCGGTGGCAATCCGTTTGATGGACTGGAAAGAGGTCTACGAGCAGGGTGACGCCGCTGTACTCAAACGTCAGGCCGGCCGCTGCATGGACTGCGGAGTGCCGTTCTGTCACCAGGGCTGCCCGCTCGGCAACCTCATTCCGGAGTGGAACGACCTGGTCTGGCGCGATGAGGGCCGTGCGGCCATCGAGCGCCTGCACGCCACGAACAACTTTCCCGAGTTCACTGGTCGGCTCTGCCCGGCCCCGTGTGAGTCGTCGTGCGTGCTCGGCATCAACCAGCCCGCCGTCACCATCAAGCAGGTCGAGGTGTCGATCATCGACCAGGCCTTCGCCAAGGGCTGGGTGCAACCGCAGCCGCCCGGACGCCTGACCGGCAAGACCGTCGCCGTCGTCGGATCCGGTCCTGCCGGACTGGCCGCAGCCCAGCAGCTGACCCGCGCCGGCCACACCGTTGCCGTGTTCGAACGCGACGACCGCATCGGCGGCCTGCTCCGCTACGGCATCCCCGACTTCAAGATGGAGAAGAAGCACCTCGAACTGCGTCTGGCGCAGATGACGGCGGAGGGAACCCGGTTCCGCGCCAACGTCAACATCGGCGTGGACATCACCTGGGATGACCTGCGCGCCCGCTACGACGCCGTCGTGGTGGCGACCGGTGCCATGGTTCCCCGCGACCTGCCCATTCCGGGGCGCGACCTGCCCGGCGTGCACTTCGCCATGGAATACCTGGTGCAGCAGAACAAGATCGGCGCCGGCGGAGCCATCGAAGCGCAGATCACCGCCGAGGGTAAGCACGTCGTCGTGCTCGGTGGTGGTGACACCGGGGCCGACTGCATCGGGACCGCACACCGTCAGCTGGCAGCATCCGTCACCAACTTGGCGATCGGCAAGCAGCCGGGCACCACTCGGCCGGAAAACCAGCCGTGGCCGATGTCCCCGACCCTGTTCGAGGTCTCCAGCGCCCACGAAGAGGGTGGCACCCGCCAGTACCTCGCGTCGACGGTTGAATTTCTGGCCAACGAATTCGGTGAGGTACGTGCCATTCGCATCGCCGAGACCGAATACCTCGACGGACGCCGCGTTCCCAAGGCCGGCACCGAGATGGAGATTCCGGCCGATCTCGTGCTGCTCGCGATGGGCTTCACTGGCCCGGAGCCGGACGACCTCAGCCACCAGCTAAAGCTTCCGTTCGACGGTCGCGGCAACGTCGAACGCGACGGCAACTACCAGACCAGCCACGAGGGCGTCTTCGTCGCCGGCGATGCCGGTCGCGGCCAGTCACTCATCGTCTGGGCTATCGCCGAAGGACGCGCTGCGGCCGCTGCGGTCGACCAGTTCCTGGAAGGCCTGACCCAACTGCCATCTCCCGTTAAGCCCACGGACCGCTCCTTCGCCCTCTAAACCCTTACTCTTCCTGCACCACGTCGTAATGCGCTCACAAAGCGCGGAAATCGGAGATTCACCAGAATGAGACGCGCAAAAATTGTCGCCACCCTCGGGCCGGCGGCTGCCAGCTACGAGCAGATCAGAGCGCTCATCGACGCGGGCGTTGACGTCTGCCGCATGAACCTGAGCCACGGCAACTACCAGGTGCACGAGAGCGTCTACGCCAACGTGCGTAAGGCTGCCAACGACTCCGGGCGTGCCGTCGCCGTCATGGTCGACCTGCAGGGCCCCAAGATTCGCCTCGGCAAGTTCGAGGGCGGCCCGTACGAGCTCGCCGTCGGTGACATTTTCAAGATCACCACCGAAGACGTGCTCGGCACCAAAGAGCTCTCCGGCACCACCTTCAAGGGTCTGCCGCACGACGTGCACCCCGGCGACTTTCTGCTCATCGACGATGGCAAGGTGAAGGTGCAGGTCGTCGAAACGGATGGCGTCGTCGTCACCACCCGCGTGATCGTCGCCGGCCCGGTCTCCAACAACAAGGGCATCAACCTGCCCGGCGTAGCAGTGAACGTGCCGGCCCTGTCGGAGAAGGACGAAGCCGACCTGCGCTGGGGCCTCCGTCTCGGAGCCGACCTCATCGCCCTTTCTTTTGTGCGCAGCGCCGATGACATCACCCGCGTGCACGAGATCATGGCCGAAGAGGGCCGCCGCGTTCCGGTGATCGCCAAGATCGAGAAGCCGCAGGCCGTCGACAACCTCGAAGAGATCGTCGACGCCTTCGACGCGATCATGGTCGCCCGCGGCGACCTCGGCGTCGAGCTTCCGCTCGAGGCCGTGCCGATCGTGCAGAAGCAGGCCGTGGAGATCGCTCGCCGCATGGCCAAGCCGGTCATCGTCGCCACGCAGATGCTCGAATCCATGATCCTGAGCCCGGTGCCCACCCGCGCCGAGACCAGCGACGTCGCCAACGCCGTGCTCGACGGTGCTGATGCCGTCATGCTCAGCGGTGAGACCAGCGTCGGAGAATACCCCGTTGTCACGGTGCAGACCATGGCCCGCATCGTGGAATCCACCGAGGTGCACGGCCTCGAGCGCATCGGCAAGCTGACCAACCGTCCGCGCACCCAGGGCGGTGCGATCACCCTCGCCGCCATCGAGGTGGCCGAGTTCGTCGATGCCAAGTTCCTCTGCATCTTCACCGAGTCCGGCGACTCGGCCCGCCGCATGTCCCGCCTGCGGTCGAAGATCCCGATGCTGGCCTTCACGCCGGAGCCGGGCATCCGTCGGCGTCTGGCCCTCACCTGGGGCGTTCAGACGTACCTGGTGGAGCCGGTGACCCACACCGACGCGATGTTCGGTCAGGTCGATGATATTCTCATCGGTCAGGGTCTCGCCGAAATCGGTGACAAGGTCGTCGTCATCTCCGGTTCCCCTCCCGGAATCGTCGGCTCGACGAACGACATTCGCGTGCACCGCGTGGGCGACGCCCACAACGAGGTCGCACCGGCGTACGTCAAGAAGTAGCGGTTAACACGAGAAGCCCCGCCCGTACGTTTCGGGCGGGGCTTCTTGTGTCTAGACAAACTGGCCGGTGTCATCTGCCCGCGCATCGACCTAATTCTGCACGAACGTGCAGGGCACGCTTCAACACAGCAAAAAACCCCCGCTGATCGGGCATTTTGCTGTGAGAATTTGGTACCGGTGGTGGGACTCGAACCCACACGTCCTTGCGAACAAAGCATTTTGAGTGCTCCGCGTCTGCCATTCCGCCACACCGGCTTACAACTACTCGTTCAGAATACCGTAGGCTTTTGGTCGTGACCGACCAAGACAGCACCCCCACCCCTCCGCGCCGCGTTGTCGTCGCTGAGGATGAATCCCTCATCCGCCTCGACATCGTCGAGATTCTGCGCGACAACGGCTTTGAAGTCGTCGGCGAAGCCGGTGACGGAGAAACAGCGGTCGCCTTGGCACGGGAGCTTCGCCCCGACCTGGTCATCATGGACGTCAAGATGCCCCAGCTCGACGGCATCAGCGCTGCTGAACGCTTGTCCAAAGAGCACATCGCACCGGTCGTGCTGCTGACCGCGTTCAGCCAGAAGGAACTGGTCGAGCGTGCCACCGAAGCCGGCGCACTGGCCTACGTCGTCAAGCCGTTCACCCCGAACGACCTGCTTCCCGCGATCGAGATCGCCCTCTCGCGCTACAGCCAGATCATCACCCTCGAAGCCGAGGTCGCCGACCTGGTCGAACGGTTCGAGACCCGCAAGCTCGTCGACCGGGCCAAGGGCCTGCTCAACGAGAAGATGGGCCTGACCGAGCCCGAAGCCTTCCGTTGGATCCAGAAGGCCTCGATGGATCGTCGACTCACCATGCACGACGTGTCGCAGGCGATTATCGAGCAGCTCAGCGTCAAGAAGTAGAAACGTCTCAGAGAACGGCGCGGCAGAACCTGCCGGGCCGTTTTTTGTACCCGGGCATCTGATCGGCTGGCGTGTCGGAGGTGTCCGATACGCTCGAACAGACGGAGGACGGGCGCATGTTCCTATTGGACGGCAGCGTGGTG
This sequence comes from Cryobacterium flavum, assembly GCF_900103805.1. GTDB lineage: Bacteria > Actinomycetota > Actinomycetes > Actinomycetales > Microbacteriaceae > Cryobacterium > Cryobacterium flavum. The sequence continues at coordinate 240,546 of NZ_FNIB01000004.1, forward strand.
ACGAGCGCGAGTGACCTGAGCGCGGCATCCGTCTGCGAGTTTGCGTTTCTGCGCCGCATCGACGCGAAGCTCGGCCGCATCGACGCTGTGGTCGACCCGGTCGACGCGATGTTGGACCGCACCTCGCGGCTGGGCGACGAGCATGAGCACCGGGTGCTCGAGCGGTACCGGCTGGGCCAGTCTGTGGTCGAAATTTGCCGTCCAGAGCGGATGGCTCGCCCCGCTCTGGAGATTGCCGCCGACCAAACGCGGCTGGCTTTCGGCACGACCGCCGAGGTCATCTTTCAGGCCACGTTCTTCGATCCACACTTCGGCTCACCTACCGCAGACATCGCCTTTCTCGGATTCGCTGACTTCATCGTGCGCCAGGATGACGGCACCTGGCTGCTACAAGACACCAAACTGGCCCGGCACGCCCGAGTGACCGCGCTGCTGCAGCTCGCCGCCTACGCCGACCAGCTCGACCGCATTGGCGTACCAACGGCCGACTCTGTCGAACTGTTGCTCGGTGACGGGTCCGTGAGCGGGCATCCGCTCGCTGATATTCGCCCGGTGTACCGTAAACGCAGGCAGCGCCTGCTGCAGATCATCACGGAACGACTCACCGACACCCAGCCGGTAGCGTGGGGAGACCCGCGATACACGGTCTGCGGACGCTGCACCACCTGTGAGGCCGAGGTGCAGGCGCACCGCGATCCCTTGCTGGTCGCCGGGCTGCGCCTGTCGCAGCGGGCGCGGCTTGCGGCCGGCGGCATTGGCACAATCGACGATCTCGCGGCGTTTACCCAAGACATCGACGGCGTGTTGGACTCGACGCTCACCGCCCTGCGTACACAGGCGCGGCTACAGCTTCAGGCGGTCCCCGGTACAGCTCCGCCGGTCGATCTGTACAACCCAGGGGCGCTGTCAGTGCTGCCCGAACCGAACCCGGGCGACATCTTCTTCGACTTCGAGGGCGACCCGCTCTATTCAGAGGGAAACGCGACCGAAGGCGACGCCCCTGACGGCTCGACCACGCAGTGGGGCCTGGACTACCTGTTCGGCCTGGTGCAGACCGACGAATCCTTTCACGCTTTCTGGGCGCACACCTGGGCCGAGGAGAAGGTCGCGCTCACCGACTTTCTGGCCTACCTCGGGAGGCGTCGAGCCCAGTTTCCTGGCCTCCACGTGTACCACTACGCCGCCTACGAGCGCACCCACCTGCTCAGCCTCGCCGCCCGGCACAGCGTCGGCGAAGACCAGATCGACCGGCTGCTGCGCGAGAATGTGCTCGTCGATCTGTACCCGCTCGTGCGCAAAACCATGCGCGTCGGGTCGCGCTCGTACTCGATCAAAAAGCTCGAACCGCTCTACATGGGCGCGGAACTGCGCGGCGGCGAGGTCACCAACGCGGCGGACTCCATCACTGAATACGCCGCAGCCCGCGACCTGCACGCTCACGGCGACCAGGTCGAGGCGCAACGCATGCTCGCCTCCATCGCCGACTACAACCGCTACGACTGCGTCTCAACGCTGCGCTTGCGCGACTGGTTGCTCACGCTGGCGCGCGGACCGGGCATCCGCTCGGCCGGTGGCACGGCCGAAGCGGATGCCGTCCCGCTGGAGCCGTCACCGGTGCGCGACGCCCTGCTCGCCCGCGCTGCGCCAACGACACCGCACACCCCGCGCAGCATCGACCAGACCGCGGCCGCCTTTGCCGCCGCCGCAATGGACTACCACCGGCGAGAGCAGAAGAGCTTCTGGTGGGCGCACTATTTTCGGCTCGAGTACCCGATCGATGAATGGCAGGACACCCGCGACGTCCTCGTCGTCGAAGGCGTCGACGTAGAGCGCGACTGGTTCCGAGAAGGTATGCAGCGCGTCGACCGTCGCCACCTCTGGTTGCGCGGTCGCCTGGCACCGGGCAGCAGCATTAAACCGGGCGACCAGGCTGGCCCGTACCTGCTCTACGAATACCCCGGACCGTTCGTCAACCCCGACAGTTCGGACGGCGCACGCGCCCACCGCACCGTCAAAGTGCTGGACGTCAGCGATGACGGCATCCTGATTGAAGAGACACTGCTCAAGGACACGGCTCGCTATAGCGACCGGCCGAGTGCCCTGGCACCGGCCGCACCGCCACGGCCCCTGCAGCAGAAACCCGCTATCGACGAGTGGGCCAAAGCTATCGTCGATGCCCAGCCCGGCTGGCCGCGCGACTCGATGGTCGATATTCTGCGTCGCACCCCGCCGCGCACCGAAAGCGGGCACCTGGCACTCGCCCGGGCCGGCGGCAGCACCATCGATGCCGTCATCGCGACCCTGCTCGACCTGGATCACTCCTACCTAGCGATCCAGGGGCCACCCGGCACCGGCAAGACCTACCTCGGCGCACACGTCATCACCGCACTTGTGCAGCGGCACGGCTGGAAGATCGGCGTTGTCGCCCAGTCCCACGCGGTGGTGGAGAACCTGCTCGACGCCGTCGTCAGTGCCGGGCTCGAGCCGGCTCTCGTCGGCAAAGTCGCCAAGACCGGCGCCGATGCGGCGGAACCCGCCTACACCGTGCTGCCGAAAGACGGGCAACTTCTGTTCGCACTGGATCACACCGCGACGGGATTCGTCGTCGGCGGCACCGCGTGGGACTTCAGCAATCCGGCCCGCGTGCCACGACACAGCCTTGATCTACTCGTCGTCGACGAGGCCGGCCAATTCTCGCTCGCCTCCACCATCGCGGCCAGTGTCGGCGCCCGCAGTCTGTTGCTGCTCGGCGACCCGCAGCAATTGCCGCAGGTCAGCCAAGGCCTGCATCCCGAGCCGATCGACCAGTCTGCCCTGGGCTGGGTCGCCGCCGGCCACGACGTGCTTCCCGCCGACCGGGGCTACTTTCTCGCCGAGAGCCGCCGCATGCACCCGGCGGTCACCGAGCCCGTCTCCCGACTGTCCTACGGCGGCCTGCTGCACGCCGATCCGACTACGTCGACCCGCTTTCTTGTAGGCATTCGGCCCGGTGTGCACGCCGTGCCGGTCGTGCACACCGGCAATTCCATTTCATCAGCCGAAGAAGTGGAGGCCGTCGTGGCACTCGTGCGCGGCGTACTCGGCCGGCTGTGGACAGACCCGACCATGGATCGGGTCGATGACCCCCTGACCGAAGCCGACGTGATCGTCGTGACGCCGTACAACGCCCAGTTGGCTCTCGTACGTGAGGCACTGGCGGCTGCCGGCTACTCCACGGTGAGGGTGGGAACGGTCGACAAGTTCCAGGGTCAGGAGGCCGTCATTGCGATTGTCACCCTCGCGGCCAGTTCGGCCGATGACGTACCGCGCGGCCTGGGATTTCTCATTTTGAAGAACCGGCTGAACGTTGCCATTTCGCGCGCGAAATGGGCCGCCTACCTGGTCTATTCGCCGGCGCTCACCGACTACCTGCCCGTAACACCAACCGGCGTCGCCGAGCTCAGCGCGTTCATCAGTCTGGTCGAGCCCGACGCGGGCTAACCCTGCGGCGGAAGGTCCTTGATGATGTTCGTGATGCGAATCGTCGAGCAGCGCCGGCCGGCATCGTCGGTGACGACGATTTCGTGGGTGGTGAGGGTGCGGCCCAGATGAATCGGGGTGCACACCCCGGTGACGTACCCTGACGTCGCTGAACGGTTGTGTGAGGCGTTGATCTCAATTCCCACGGCGAGCTTTCCCGGTCCGGCGTGCAGATTTGCTGCCATCGACCCGAGGGACTCGCCGAGCACGACGTAGGCGCCGCCGTGCATAAGCATGGCCGGCTGCGTGTTTCCGGCCACCGGCATCCGCGCCACGGCCCGGTCTATGGTGAACTCGGTGAACTCCAGCCCCATCTTGTCGGCCAGATCTCCGCCGCCGCGCTGCTGAACCCAGGCGAGTGCATCGTCAGTTGTATTGAACATGATCACCTTTGGTCGGGGGAGCCCGCGCGGGAAGACGCTTGTAGGCTAGGGGAGTGTTGGACTCCGAAAAGCCTACCCTGATGATCATCGACGGCCATTCCCTGGCATTCCGGGCGTTCTTCGCCCTGCCGGTGGATAGCTTCCAGACCCACGCCGGTCAGCATACGAACGCCATCCACGGCTTTCTGTCGATGCTGCTCAGCCTGCTGCGCAACGAGAAGCCGACCCACCTCGCGGTCGCGTTCGACATCTCCCGCGCCTCCTTTCGTACCAGGGAATACCCCGAGTACAAGGGCACGCGCAATGCGACCCCGCCGGAATTCCTTGGGCAGATCCCGCTGTTGCAGGAAGCCCTCGCCGCGATGAACATCACCACCATCACCAAGGAAGACTTCGAGGCCGACGATATTCTCGCCACCCTCTCGGTCGAAGGCACCGCCGCCGGCTACAACGTGCTCGTCGTCTCCGGCGACCGGGATGCCATTCAGCTGGTCAACGAGACCGTCACCCTCCTCTATCCAGCCAGCCAAGGCGTGTCAGCCCTCACGCGCTACGACCCGGCTCGGGTGCGCGAACGCTATGGCATCGAACCCGAGCAATACCCCGATGTGGCCGCTCTCGTCGGCGAAACCAGCGACAATCTGATCGGCATCAGTAAGGTCGGCGAGAAAACCGCGGTGAAGTGGCTTGGCCTGTACGGCAGCCTCGACGGCATCCTGGAACACGCCGAGGAGATCAAGGGCGTCGTCGGCAACAACCTGCGTGAGCAGAAAGAGAACGCGATTCGCAACCGCCGACTCAACCGCCTGGTCACCGACCTGGACCTTCCGATGGCCGTTGCCGCGCTGGAACGCGGCGCCATGGACACCGACGCGGTGCGGGACATCTTCACCCGCCTCGAATTCAAGTCCCTCCTCGACCGGGTACTCAAGCTCGCCGGGGAAGACCCGGCCGTTGAAGCAACCGTTGCTGTCGTCGACGAGGTGCCCGCCGTTCAGGCCCCCATCGCGCAGGACCTCCTCGACGAAGAGCTGCAGTCGTGGCTCGACCGTGCCACCGTGGCCCACCCGGCGGGCCTCGGTCTCACCGTTGAGGTGCAGGACGGTAAGGCCATCGGCTTCGGCCTTGCCAGCCCGACCGAGACCGTCAACCTGCCGTGGCAGCCGGGCCGCAAGGATTATGCCCCTCTCGAAGCGTGGCTTGCCAGTGCGGCTCCGAAGGTCATGAACGACGCCAAACACCAGATGAAGGCGCTGCGCCGCAGCGGTCTGCCCTTCAACGGTCTGGCCTTCGATGCCCTGGTCGGCGCCTGGCTCATTCGCCCAGGCGGCCCCGATAAGACCCTGGCCGACCTCGTGTCGCGCTACCTCGACGAAACGTTGCCCGTCGCCGACCCCAATCAGCTCGTTCCCGACGAGGCCCAACAGGCCGGTGCCCCTGCCCAGGCGTGGTTTACCCTCCGTGTCTTCGCCGCCGTCGAGAAGGCCCTCGACCCCGGTTCGCTGAAACTGCTGATCGATATCGAACTGCCCACCCTGCTCGCCCTCGCCGACATGGAGCTCGCCGGCGTCAGCGTCTCGCATGAGCAACTCGCCGAGCTGTCCGCAGAGCTGGGTGCCAGCACGGCGAGCCTCGCCGCCGCCGCCTACGCCGAGATCGGCCGGGAGGTCAACCTCGGGTCGCCCAAGCAGCTGCAGGACGTGCTGTTCGAGCAGCTGGAGATGCCCAAGACACGCGCGAACAAGACCGGGTATTCAACGGATGCCGGCGCCCTCGCGGATCTGCAGGCCAGCAACCCGCATCCGTTCCTCGATCTGCTGCTCAAGCACCGCGACGCCACCAAACTGCGCCAGATCGTGGAAACCCTCGACAAAGCTATCGACACGACCGGCCGCATCCACACGACCTACGTGCAGATCGGCACCACCACCGGCCGGATCTCGTCGAACGACCCGAACCTGCAGAACATTCCGGTGCGCACCGAAGAGGGTCGACGCATCCGCGCCGCCTTCCAGGCCGGCCAAGGCAGCGAGAGCCTGCTGACCGCCGACTACTCGCAAATCGAAATGCGCATCATGGCGCATCTCTCCGAAGATGCCGGGCTGATCGAAGCCTTCAACGCTGGCGAAGACCTGCACCGGTTCGTGGGTTCCCGAATCTTCGGCGTGGACCCCGCCGACGTGTCCGCCGAAATGCGCAGCAAGGTCAAGGCCATGAGCTACGGGCTCGCCTACGGGCTCAGCGCCTTCGGCCTGTCCAAGCAGCTTCGCATCGACACCAAAGAGGCCAAGCAGCTCATGACCGACTACTTCGAGCGGTTCGGCGCGGTGCGCGACTACCTTCGCAACGTGGTCGAGCAGGCCAAGGTCGACGGTTACACCGAGACCATCTTCGGGCGTCGCCGCCCGTTCCCCGACCTGGCCAGCCCCAAACGGGTACTGCGCGACAACGCTGAACGAGCGGCGCTCAACGCTCCGATCCAGGGTTCCGCGGCCGACATCATGAAGATCGCCATGAACGGTATCGCCGCTGACCTGACGGATGCGTCAATGGACTCCCGGATGCTGTTGCAGGTTCACGACGAGTTGATCTTCGACGTCGCCCCGGGCGAATGGGATTCCCTGAGCCAGGTGGTCACCCACAACATGGAATCTGCCGCAGATCTGCTCGTTCCGCTGACGGTTCAGGTCGGCCGTGGACCCAACTGGGACGCCGCCGCCCACTAAATCACTGCGGTGTGACCGGCCAGTTTCCCCAATTGGGGGGTTCGCGGCGAGCAGTCGTGTTCTAGGCTCGACGCATGACACATGACACTCTGCGCACTCCCACGGCCATCGACCAGATCGCTGAAGAGTGGGTGGACACCCTCGTCGACCTTGACCCAACGGTGGGTACCTACATCGGCCGTACCGAGGGTGATGGCCGCTACGGCGATTACTCCCCGGCGGGCCATGAACGCTTCGTCGCCGAGGCAAAGAAGACAATCGCCCAACTGGATGCCGCCCGCCCGGTTGACAGCATCGACGAGGTTACCAAGACCGACCTGCGGAGCGAGTTGTCGCTGGGCGTCGAGAGTTCAGACGCGCAGCTGCAACTGCGCGACCTCAACGTGATCGCCTCGCCGGCCCAGGAGATTCGCGACATCTTCGACCTCATGCCCACCAAGACCGTCGACGACTGGGCCAATATCTCAAGCAGGTTGGGCAACCTTCCGGCCGCCATCGACGGGTACATCGAGACGCTCCGGCTCGGCATCGAGCGTGGGGTGACCCCGGCACGCCGCCAGGTACGGGAGGTGCTCGCCCAAGCCCAGCGCCATGCCGCCAATGACGGTTTCTTCGCCGAATTCTCAGCGAACGCGTCGCTCGATAGCGGCACCCTGCCCGCTTCCCTCGCCAAAGACCTCGGCCTCGGCGCTCGCCGCTCGGCCACCGCCTACGACAAACTGGCAACCTTCTTCCGCGACGAACTCGACAGTAAGGCAACCGACGACGACGCGATCGGCCGCGAGCTATACACCCTCGCCTCCCGCCGTTTTCTCGGCGCCACGATCGACCTCGACGAAACCTACGAGTGGGGCATCGAAGAACTCGCCCGCATGGTCGACGAGCAAGAGAAGGTCGCCGGTGAGATCAAACCCGGCGCGAGCGTACTCGAAGCCATCGCCTACCTCGACACCGACCCGAGCCGCAAACTGCACGGCACCCAGGCCCTGCAAGAGTGGATGCAGCGCACCAGCGACAAGGCCGTCGCGGACCTCGCCGAGACCCAGTTCGACATCCCCGACGAAATCAAGACCATCGAGTGCATGATCGCCCCCACCCAGGAAGGCGGCATCTACTACACCGGACCCACCGACGACTTCTCCCGGCCCGGACGAATGTGGTGGTCGGTGCCCGTCGGTGTGACGGAATTCGACACCTGGCGCGAGCTCACCACGGTGTACCACGAGGGTGTCCCCGGTCACCACCTGCAGATCGGCCAGGCCGTCTATAACCGGGCCAAGCTCAACACCTGGCGTCGGCAGCTCGCCGGCACCAGCGGCCACGCCGAGGGCTGGGCCCTCTACGCGGAACGCCTCATGGAACAGCTCGGTTACCTCGACGACCCGGCCGACCGTCTCGGCATGCTCGACGGCCAGCGGATGCGCGCCGCTCGCGTCGTGCTCGACATCGGTGTGCACCTGGGCAAGACCCGGCCCGACGGTTCCGGCCCGTGGACCGCGGACTACGCCTTCGAATTTCTCGGTCAGAACGTCAATATGAACGAGAGCTTCGTCAAATTCGAGGTCAACCGCTACCTCGGCTGGCCGGGCCAGGCGCCGTCCTACAAAGTCGGACAGCGCATCTGGGAGCAACTCCGCGATGCCGCGAAAGCGCGCCAAGGTGATGCCTTCTCGATCAAGGAATTCCACCGCACTGCCCTGGATTTGGGCGGCGTGGGTCTCGACACCCTGCGGTCGGCCTTGCTGAAGTAGGGCATCCGCTGGAGTAGTCAGGCGAGAAGTCTGGTCAAGTTGCCTGCGGGGGAGTCTGGTAGCTAGGATAGAGTGTCACATTTGTGGCGCCCTATCCGCTGCCATGCGCGGAGCGTTCCCCGGGTTTTTGTACCGCGGAACAACTAAAACACCTGAACGAATTTTTGCGTGTGGCCCGATTATGTCCATCCTGGAGCAACTACTACATGACAATCGCAACGACCGAACGGGCACCCAAGCAGGTCGCCATCAACGACATTGGATCTGCTGAGGACTTTCTTGCCGCGGTCGAAAAGACTCTGAAATTCTTCAACGACGGAGACCTCATCGAGGGCACCGTCGTGAAGATCGACCGCGACGAGGTTCTCCTCGACGTTGGGTACAAGACCGAGGGTGTCATTCCCTCCCGCGAACTTTCCATCAAGCACGACGTTGACCCCTCCGAGGTCGTCAAGGTCGGCGACCTGGTCGAGGCCCTCGTTCTTCAGAAGGAAGACAAAGAAGGCCGCCTCATCCTGTCCAAGAAGCGCGCTCAGTACGAGCGTGCATGGGGCGACGTTGAGAAGATCAAGGAGTCCGACGGTGTTGTCACCGGTTCGGTCATCGAGGTCGTCAAGGGTGGACTCATCGTCGACATCGGCCTGCGCGGCTTCCTTCCGGCATCGCTCATCGAACTTCGTCGCGTTCGCGACCTGACCCCGTACCTGGGCCAGGAAATCGAAGCGAAGATCCTCGAGCTCGACAAGAACCGCAACAACGTTGTGCTGTCGCGTCGCGCCCTGCTCGAGCAGACGCAAAGCGAAAGTCGCACCACGTTCCTCAACAACCTCCAGAAGGGACAGGTCCGCAAGGGCGTTGTCTCCTCAATCGTCAACTTCGGTGCGTTCGTCGACCTCGGCGGCGTTGATGGTCTGGTCCACGTTTCCGAGCTCAGCTGGAAGCACATTGAGCACGCCAGCGAGGTCGTCGAAGTTGGCCAGGAAGTCACCGTCGAGATCCTCGAAGTTGACCTCGACCGCGAGCGTGTCTCCCTGTCGCTCAAGGCAACGCAGGAAGACCCGTGGCAGGTATTCGCCCGCACCCACGCCATCGGCCAGGTTGCACCGGGTAAGGTCACCAAGCTCGTTCCGTTCGGCGCGTTCGTTCGCGTTGCCGAGGGCATCGAGGGACTCGTGCACATCAGCGAGCTGTCCGGCAAGCACGTTGAGCTCGCCGAGCAGGTTGTCTCGGTCGGCGACGAGGTCTTCGTCAAGGTCATCGACATCGACCTCGAGCGTCGCCGCATCTCGCTCAGCCTCAAGCAGGCCAACGATGGCGTCGACCCCGACGGCACCGAGTTCGACCCGGCGCTCTACGGAATGCTCACCGAGTACGACGATAAGGGCCAGTACAAGTACCCCGAAGGCTTCGACTCCGAGACCAACGAGTGGCGCGAAGGCTTTGACGAGCAGCGCGAAAAGTGGGAGCAGGACTACGCTGCAGCCCAGGCTCGCTGGGAAGCCCACAAGAAGCAGGTTTCGACCGCGAACGACGAAATCGCTGCCCCCAGCGACGTCGCACCGGCCGGCTCTGCCTTCTCGAGCGAGTCGGCTGGCGCCGGCACGCTCGCCGACGACGAAGCACTCGCGGCCCTCCGCGAGAAGCTCTCCGGCGGCAACTAGCAGCACAGCTTCACAGTTGCGCAGTAAACGGCGCAGGGCGGGCCGCATCCTTCGGGGTGCGGTCCGTTTTTTCGTACGACGTTCGCAAGCGGATGGCGGTCTCGCGACCGCGCGCAATATCCGATGGTAATTGGTCAGGATCACGACTCACGGAACTCTTCGTGCTATACCTGATAGTGAGGAAACGTCCTCTTTTTTGTCGGCATCACGACAGTAACAAAATTGTCGAACGGATGTGGATTTCCCTAGTTACAACCTGTTTCTGGTGGGAACGTGCACGACAGCTTCACAGTCCCATCGGAGAGCCCCATGAACACCTTTCACCCTGCAGACAGCGCTGACAACAGGGGCGAAGACGATTTTCAAACCCCTGTGGCACCGTCGGGAAGTCAGAGCTTCACCGACGGTTCTGGTGCATCGTTGTCGGTTGAAGTGCTCAACGAAAGGTTACGTGACCAGCAGTTTTACACTCGATCGCTGATCGAATCAAACATTGATGCGCTCATGACCACCGATACCAAGGGCGTCATCACCGACGTCAATCACCAGATGGTGGCCCTGACCGGGCGCACCCGGGACGAACTCATCGGTGCTCCGTGCCGCAACTTCTTCACCAATCCGACGCGCGCCGACACCGCCATCGCCCGAGTGTTGAAGGAGGACCGGATCACTGATTACGAGCTGACGGTGCGATCCTTTGACGGCACGGAAACCGTCGTCTCGTACAACGCGGCCACTCTGCGGGATCGTGAGCGCAGAGTCCAGGGCGTTTTCGCGGCAGCCAGAGACGTGACCGAGAGCAAAAAGTTCGAGCGCGCCCTCCTCGAGAAGAATTTCGCCATGGAGCAGGCGAATGTTGCTCGGGCCGAGTATCTGACTCGCGCCAAGGTCGAGGTGCTGACACCGCTGCAGGCGATCGTTTCTTCGGCCAAGGCGCTGAGCAGTGGGGTTGACGGTACGTTGAACGAGGTGCAGCAACGCAGAGTCGACGGCATCTGCGCTGACACCGCCCACCTGCTGTCCTTGCTCAAAGAACTCATCAGCATGTCCACGGTTGAAACCGGCAACGTCGACTTCTACTATGAACTCGTCGCCGTGCACGGCCTGCTGGTCGCCAGCGCCGCGTTGGTCGATCAGAGCGGAGACCCCGCAGTTTCGGTCGCTGTCAACGGTACTGAGCAGGTGGGGGACTTTCCGCTCGACACCGACACCACCGGACAGATTCTGGCGGTCCTGCTGGGCAATGCCGTTATTGCCAGCAAGGGCGAGGACGTATCCGTGCAGGCGCGGATTGTGCCGCGCAGTTCCGTCGGCTTCCTCGACGGACATCGCCCACACTGGTCGTCACCTTTACCAGAGTTCGGTTTTGCGGAGTTTCTGGAAATTCGAGTGACGGACTCCGGGGTCGGAATCTCCGAGGCGGATCTGCCTGCCTTGTTCCTTCCCCTGCGACACGGGGAATTCGACGCCGCGTGGAAGTCAAGCGGCAACGGCGTAGGCCTGGCCATGGTGAAATTGCTGGCCGAGCTGCAAGAGGGCAGGGTCGGTGTGGAGGGATCTCTGAACGAAGGCGCAACCTTCGGCGTCTGGTTGCCGCGCCATGATCTGTCCGCAGCGACGGCCCAACCGTCACTGACCGCGGAAAGCAATACTGAGCGAGCAGAGATCCGCGCGGAGAACTCCGATGCATCATTCGAACCAGAACGGGCAGAGTCCGACGCCGGCCGCGAGCCCGAGAACGACAATGGCGACGCGCTGCTTCAACACGCCACGCAGGATCTGATCGCGGCGGCCAATGCTGACTCGAATGTCGACCGTCAGGGTTTCTCGCAGACAGTCGCGGGTTCGACTGTCCCGAGCGGAAGCCCGACGGCTTTGGTGGTTGAGGACGACGCCAAATCCGCCAAGCTCGTTCGGTTGCTCCTGGAAGCAGAAGGCTTCCAGGTGATTGCAGCGGCAAGCGGCGAGGAAGCGCTCGATCTCGCACAGGGAGTGCCGCTAAGCCTGATCACCCTCGACGTGCAGCTGCCGGGAATGGACGGCTGGAAGTTTCTACTGAAGCTCCACGATTCTCCGGAACTGGCCTCCATCCCCGTCGTGGTCATTGCCGGATTGGCCGACATGAGTATGGCATTAAGTCGCGGTGCCGCGGCTGTGCTCGAAAAGCCGCTGCAGCGGGTCGAATTGCAGAACTCGCTCACCCTGCTTGGGTTACGCCCTGACCGGGCACATACACGGTGCATCCTCATTGTCGATGAAGACCGCCAAACCGTCGACCAGGTCACTTCGTATTTGGAAGAGCCGGCCTACCGCGTCGAATCCTCGTCGTCGGGCGAGGCCGCCATCTCTGATGCGCTCAAGTTGACGCCCGACCTGATTCTGATCAATCTCATGATGGAGCACCTCGGCGGGTTCAAGATTGTGCGGGCGCTGCAGGACCATGCCAGTACTCAGTACATTCCGGTGCTGGTCCTGTCGGCGGGAAAGATCACCGACGATGAACAGGACACGATCGACAGCGACCCGGCCCAGCCCGTCGTGACAATGAACAAACCCGACTTCAATCGGGACGCGCTCCTGGCAGAGATCAAACGGGCTCTCGACTGAGTGGATGCTCCCTGTGCCGTCCGCGGGCGAAACAGATAGTCTGACGGGATGTATCTGATTGGGCTGACCGGCGGAATCGCCTCGGGCAAGAGCACCGTAGCACAGCGTCTCAGTGAGCTGGGCGCCGTCGGGATCGACGCCGACCGTCTCGCCCGCGAAGTTGTTGAACGCGGCACCCCGGCACTGGCGGCGATTGCTGAAGAGTTCGGCTCCGACCTGTTGCTGCCCGACGGCAGCCTGAACCGGCGGGCGCTTGGCGCCATCATCTTTACCGACCCGGTGCGGCGAGAACGGCTGAATGCCATCACGCATCCGGCGGTGCGACAGCTCACCCGCGACCGGGTGGCCGAAGCCGCTGCGGCTGACCCGCACGCCATCGTCGTCTACGACGTTCCGCTGCTGGCCGAAGCCAAGGCCGGCGGCCTGGTCACGTTTGACGTGATCGTCGTCGTGCACGCGGATGCTGCCACCAGAATCCAGCGCATGGTGGACCTGCGCGGCCTGACCCGCGAGGACGCGACCCATCGCATCTCGGCGCAGGCCAGTGACGCAGAACGTCTGGCTCTGGCCGACGTCGTGATCGACAACACGGGTGGCCTCGACGCGACACTGATTCAGGTTGACGCGCTCTGGGAGGGCGTGCTCACTGCCGAGGCCGACAAGAGTGCGGCGAGCGCCGGCATTCGCTCGCAGGGGTCGAGCGCGCAAAGCTGAGTGTCAGACCCCCTTTGTAGAATGGAAGCATGGAACCCACGCGCTCTGTGAATCCGTTTGAAGTGGTCAGTGAGTACACGCCGAGCGGCGACCAGCCGGCGGCGATCGCCGACCTGGCTGCCCGAATCAATGCCGGCGAAACCGACATCGTGCTGCTTGGTGCTACCGGTACCGGTAAGTCCGCCACGACGGCCTGGCTGATCGAGCAGGTGCAACGCCCGACGCTCGTTCTGGCCCACAACAAGACCCTCGCGGCGCAGCTGGTCAATGAGTTCCGCGACCTCATGCCCAACAACGCGGTCGAGTACTTCGTTTCGTATTACGACTACTATCAGCCCGAGGCCTACGTTCCGCAGACCGACACTTTTATCGAGAAGGACTCTTCGATCAACGAGGAAGTCGAACGATTGCGGCATTCCACCACCAACTCGTTGCTGAGCCGCCGGGACGTGATCGTGGTGTCGACGGTGTCGTGCATCTACGGTCTCGGTACGCCGCAGGGCTATCTCGATGCCATGATCGCCCTGCAGGTCGGTCAGAAGGTCAGCCGCGACTGGTTGGTGCGCAAATTTGTGGCCATGCAGTACAAGCGCAACGATGTCGATTTCTCGCGGGGCAATTTCCGGGTGCGCGGCGACACCATCGAGATCATCCCGATGTACGAAGAGCTCGCTATTCGCATCGAGATGTTCGGCGACGAGATCGAAGGCCTGTACAGCCTGCATCCGCTCACCGGCGATATCGTCAAGAAGCTCGACTCGGTCTCGGTGTTTCCTGGCTCGCACTACGTTGCGAGCGATGACGTTATGCGTCGGGCGATCGGTACCATCGAGATCGAACTGGCCGAACGCCTCGAAGTGCTCGAACGTGAAGGCAAGCTGCTCGAAGCCCAGCGACTGCGTATGCGCACCACCTTCGACCTCGAGATGATGGAGCAGATCGGATTCTGCTCCGGCATTGAGAACTACTCCCGCCACATCGATGCGCGCGAACCGGGGGAGGCCCCGCACTGCCTGCTGGACTATTTTCCCGACGACTTTCTCATGGTCATCGACGAGTCGCACGTGACCGTGCCGCAGATCGGTGCCATGTATGAGGGCGACTCCTCGCGCAAGCGCACCCTGGTCGACCACGGCTTTCGCCTGCCGAGCGCGCTCGATAACCGTCCGCTCAAGTTCAACGAGTTCAAGAATCGGGTCGGCCAGACGGTGTACCTGTCGGCGACGCCCGGCAAGTACGAGATGGGCATTGCGGATGGCATTGTCGAGCAGATCATCCGCCCGACCGGCCTGATCGACCCGCAGATCATCGTGAAGCCGAGCAAGGGCCAGATCGACGACCTGCTCGAAGAGATCAAGAAGCGCACCGAACGCAACGAGCGGGTGCTGGTCACAACGCTCACCAAGAAGATGGCCGAGAACCTTACCGACTTTCTCACTGAGGCCGGCGTGCGGGTACGTTACCTGCACTCCGATGTCGACACCTTGCGCCGGGTCGAGTTGCTCACCGAACTGCGCGCCGGCATTTACGACGTACTCGTCGGCATCAACCTGCTGCGTGAGGGCCTCGACCTGCCCGAGGTGTCGCTCGTCGCCATTCTCGACGCCGACAAGGAGGGTTTCCTGCGCTCGGCGACGTCCCTTATTCAGACGATCGGGCGTGCCGCCCGTAACGTGTCCGGCGAGGTGCACATGTACGCCGACCGGCTCACCGCCTCGATGGAGAAGGCGATCGACGAGACCGACCGTCGGCGAGAGAAGCAGGTTGCGTACAACACCCTGCACGGCATCGACCCGACCCCGCTGCGCAAACGCATTGGCGACATCACCGAAGCGCTCGCTCGCGAGGAGGCCGACACCGCCGAGCTCCTGGCCGGCCGCGATGCCCGGCGCAAGACGTCGACGCCCAACCGTCGGGTCGGCCTAGCCGCCAACGGTGCCAACGATCTGGAGTCGATCATCGCCGACCTTAACAGACAGATGCTCGAGGCCGCCGGAGAGCTCAAGTTCGAGCTCGCCGCCCGTCTGCGCGATGAGCTCTCTGAACTCAAGCGCGAACTCCGCCAGATGGAGAAGGCCGGCCACCTGCAGTAGCCGCCGGTCGCACACCCCTCGTGGCACGTGTTTGGGAAGCTGGCACTGGTTCAAACACGTGCCAACGTCTCAAGCGAGTGCCACGAGAGCGGATGCCGCCGGCCGGGTCAGTCGAACGCGGCCCGGTTGCTGAAGCGGGTGCGGTTACTGCCGGCCGTGAGTGCACCGCCGACCGCCACGAGCGCCGGGAGCGCCACCACGATCAGGGCAAGTTGCAGCCACGGGGGAGTGAACGGCAGCAGCGAGAGCCCCGCCGTGTCCCGGGTCAGCGACAGCGCGAGTGTCGGCACCAAACCGAGCAGCACCCCAATGACGCTGCCGAGGCCCACGATCACCACGGCCTGCCAGAACCCGAAGGCCTGGCGCACCCGCGGTGATGCCCCAAGGGAGGTGAGCACGGCATTGTCTCGGTGCCCATCGGCGCGGGCGAGTCCGATGGTGATCGACGCCGTGACCAGGGCGATGATCGCCGTCAAGGCGAGCAGGGCCCAGGTCCAGGTCGCTCCATACGCCTCCGGGCCCGTCTCCGTTTGCAGGTTGAACCCCGGCGAAATGGCGGCGAGTGCACCTTGGGCATGGTCATCTTCTGCCTGGGTCGGGCTCGCGCCGATGCTGCTGACGACCATTGACGGCCGGTAGTTCAGGTTTGACGCGTCGGCCGTGGACGTCAGCATGAAAACGGCGTAAGGCAGCGGATTCTCGGGCTCCTGCACGCTCCCGGCCAGTGACACGCTGCGAGCTGGCTCCAGAACGGAGTTGAGCTCCGTGACCCAGTCGATACGGATTTCTCCGTCAACGACGTACTGCTCATAGGTAGCGACACCTCCACCAGCGGTGAGCGTTGCTCGGGACTCCGCCGACACGGGTCCGCCAAGAATCGCGGCGAAGTCCGCCAGATCGCCCACCCAGATGTGGTCGTTGATACTCGAGTTCATCATCGTGTCGAGAAAGTACGGAGTAGGGCAGCGGATGTCGGTAGGCGTGTCCTCATGACTGGCATCCATTCGAGTTGCATCACTCGGGCACACCGTGTCGGCGTCGATCCGTGGGTAGGCGAAGGTGGACGCATCCGCGGTTGTCCCGTCGGCAGCCGCGTCGCCGAAGCCCATCGGCGGGTCCTCTGTACTTCTTAGCAGTCTGGCCTGAGCGCTCGGAAAACTGCTCTCAACGGCGGCAACGACGTCGGGCCCCGTGGTTTGCAACACTCGGCCGTAGGGCGGCTCATTCTGTGTAGTCATGAGACTCACCGATGCTGTGTTCAGCGGGGCGCTGTAGGTGTAGCCACTGGTCGAATTCACCTGCATCGTTGAAATGAGACTCATCGCAAAGGTCGCCACGAAGACGCAGCTCATGATGGCCGCGAGTGCCGGTACGCTCCGCCCGGGGTTTCGCGCCACATCGCGGGTCGCAAGCCGTGCGCCTGGTCCGAACCGGGATGCCACGCGGGCAGCCCACCGCAGAATCAGGGGAGCGATGAAGACCGCCCCGATCTGCATGATCACAGGGCCGGCGACAATGAGGGCGATCCCGAAGTTGGCCAGTGCTATCTGGTAAACGGGTGCGTAGGCGGCGAGCTCGACCACTCCGCCGGTGACGGCGATGACCGCACCGAGGGCCAGTAGAACGAGTCCAGCAACCGGGCGGCGGCGCGTGACCCGCGGCGGGCGCTGGGCACCACGCAGGGCGGCCAAAACGTCGATCCGGCCGGCAGCCCGGGCCGGAACCGCGGCAGCGCACCAGCCGGCGAGCACAGCGAAGACCGCGATGACGAGCAGCGACACCAGATCGAGGTGAAACCCCGGATACCGGGCCGCGCTGCCGTTCGCCGAAATCTGCATGAAGATCCAGGCGCCGGCGAGGCCGAGTACGGTTCCCAGTGCCGCTCCGAGGGCGCCGAGGATGACGCCGCCGAAGGACATGACGCGAAACAGCATCCGCTTGTCGCCGCCGACGCTCGCGAGGGTCGCGAGAGTGCGCTGCTGGGTGCGGGCGCCGACGGTAAAGGCGGCGCCCGCGAGCAGGGCCACCTCGAACAGGGCGAATCCGCCGAGCAGGGCGATGAACAAGTTCATGGAGGTGTTCGAGGTATCGCCATAGCTATAGCTGTAGCTGCCCACCGGCGGCGGGTCGAGCAGAACGGTGCGCGACAGCACGGTGGCACCGCGCGGGTTGAGCTCGCCGATCTGGCTCCAGGTGAGCGGGGTGTCGGGCAAGTACCACTCAGTTAGCAGGTCGTCATCGTCGGGCATTACGCCGTCGAAGACTGCGGGCATGCCGTAGAACGATACCGCAGCGTCGTCGAGACTCGCGGTGTGAATCGTGCCAACAATGGTGAATGATTCGGCGATAGGCGCCGTGATCACGGCCTTCGACCCGATCTTTGCTCCGAGCCGTTCGAGGGCGGCAGCGGTCACCATGATCTCGTCGTCAGCGGTCGGTCGTGTTCCCGCCGTCACATCCCATTTTCCGACGAAGGACGGGTCCCACGGCTGTCCCTGCACGGCCGGAAACGACCCGAGCCCGTCTTTCGTCTCCACCACGACGGCGGTCGATCGAATGGAGAGCAAACGGGTGTCGGCGGTAAACAGCGAAGCAACCGTGACGGGCTGCGGCTCGATGGACTGCGCGGCATCGGCACGCGCCGCCTCGTCGCGGTAGCCCCAGTGCCCGTCGTTCAGCGGGTCTTGGGTGAATTTCGCGTCCGGCGCTGCGACGATTCTGACCCGCGCCTCGGTCGACCCGAGCTCGAGCTTGACACGTTCGGCGGGGGTCGCGACATTGCTCGCGGTTACCGTGGTGATTCCGACCATCCCGAGCACCGGAATCGCGACGAGCAGAGCGATCAACGCGCTGCGACCGCGTGATTGCCCGGCCATACGGCGAGCAATCCGAAACGCAATGAGCGTTCCACCCGAGCGTTTGCCCGCAAGCGACCCCCCGTCACCACTCATGCCTGTAGTCCGGCCAACAGGCTCGATACAGCGGATGCCCGCGACTCGTCCACGATGCGCCCGTCGCGTAGAAAGACGATCCGGTCCGCCCACGCCGCGTGGCGGGCATCGTGGGTGACCAGAATGCCGCCGGCACCGGCACCGGCGTCGACTCGGGAGCGCAGCATCCGCAAGACGAGTTCACCGGTCGTGCTGTCGAGGGCGCCGGTGGGCTCATCGGCGAGAATCAACGACCGACCGCCGACGACCGCGCGGGCAATGGCGACGCGCTGCTGCTGGCCACCGGACAGGTCAGAGGGAAAATGCCCGGCCCGGTCACCGAGCTCGACGATAGTGAGGGCGTCGAGGGCCGGGCGGTGCGCCTTCTTCGAAGTCCAGCCGTCGAGTTCGAGCGGCAGGCTCACGTTTTCGAGCGCGGTCAACGAGGGAATCAGGTTGAAGTCCTGAAAGACGAAGCCGAGGCTGCGGCGACGCAGCGTCGCGAGCTCGCGGGCCGAGAGCTGGCTGAGCCAGTGCCCTTCCACGACGACCTCGCCCGACGTCGGAGGGGTGAGTCCGCCGGCCACGGTGAGCAGCGTCGACTTTCCCGAACCGGATGCCCCCATCACCGCCACAAGCTCGCCGCGGCTCACCGACAGGTCGACGCCAGCCAGGGCCGTGATCGCGGTCTCGCCCCGGCCGTACTGCATCGAGACACCGTCGAGCTGCAGCAGAATGTCGCTGTCAGCGGCGTGGCCGGTCATGCGTTGGCCTGCACCGTCTTGGCCGGTCGTCCGCGCTTGGGAACGTCTGTGTTGAGCGGCAGGGGATCGGCGAGACCGGCGGCTCGCGCCCGGGTGAGCCGGCTTTCGGAGTGATCGAGCCAGCGCACCTCGGCCTCGGCCGCGAAGATGAGAGAATCGATCACGAGCAGCCAGGCCAGCTGCTCCGACGATTCCGGGTCAGCGGTAGCGTTCTTGGTGCGCGTCAGTTCCTGCAGGGTGCGCATTGTCGCGGTGCGCTGCACCTGAATCACCTGGGCAATATCCACGCCGGGCAGCGTGACCGCAATCGCAAGCTTGATCGCGAGCTCGTCGCGGGTCGCCATGGTGCGCACCACGGGGGAGCCGAGCCACTCGGCGACCTCCGCGCGGCCGGCATCCGTTATCTCAACGTAGTTCTGACCATCGGCGTCAATGTCGGCCTTCTGCACCAGGCCGTCCCGCTCGAGCCGGTCGAGGGTGTTGTAGATCTGGCCGACGTTCAGCGGCCAGGTCGACCCGGTCCGACGGTCGAACTCGGCCCGCAACTGGTAGCCGTAGCACGGCCCCTGGTTCAGGATGGCGAGAAGACTCTGGCGAACGGACATACGACCTCCGATAATTCGACGCTGCTAATAATTACCGAGTATATACATACCCGGCAATCCGACGTAAGAAATCGTTGCGGGTGTCGCCGAAGTCACGACTCTGTGCAACGGCCTCGCGGCGGCACAACACATGCCATGAGCGCAATCCGCAGGTGAAAGGCGTCGCCGGTACAAGACTGTCAGCGGCGTTGCATAGACTCGATGTGTGTCGATTACCAAGGTAGAAACAGGTCCGAAACTCAGTGTGCGCGGAGCCCGCGTGCACAATCTCCACAACGTGGATCTGGAGATTCCACGCGACTCGCTCGTGGTCTTCACCGGACTGTCGGGGTCGGGAAAGTCGTCGCTCGCCTTCGACACCATCTTCGCCGAGGGCCAGCGCCGCTACGTCGAGTCACTCTCGGCCTACGCCCGGCAGTTCCTCGGCCAGGTCGACCGGCCCGACGTCGACTTCATCGAGGGCCTGAGCCCGGCCGTGTCGATCGACCAGAAATCCACCAACCGTAACCCGCGGTCCACGGTCGGTACCATCACCGAAATCTATGATTACATGCGCCTGCTCTGGGCCCGCATTGGCGTGCCCCACTGCGCCATCTGCGGCGAGATCATCCAGTCTCAGACCGTGCAGCAGATCGCCGACCAGCTCATGGAACTGAAGGCTGGCATTCGCTACCAGGTGGTCAGCCCGGTCGTCTCGCAGA
The DNA here is from genome assembly GCF_900103805.1 of Cryobacterium flavum. GTDB lineage: Bacteria > Actinomycetota > Actinomycetes > Actinomycetales > Microbacteriaceae > Cryobacterium > Cryobacterium flavum. Next base: position 261,000 of record NZ_FNIB01000004.1, read on the forward strand.
AGAAGGGCGAGTTCGTCGACCTGTTCCAGGAACTGGCTGGCGGCGGCTACTCCCGCGCGATTGTCGATGGCACTCAGATTCAGCTGAGCGAACCGCCGATTCTCAAGAAGCAACAGAAGCACGATATCGCGGTCATCGTCGACCGGCTCGTCGCCGGCCCTGAGCTGCTTTCCCGCCTCACCGACTCGCTTGAAACAGCCCTCAAACTCACCGACGGGCTCGTGCAGATCAATTTTCTCGACGAAGAGGGCGACAAGGCCTGGCAGAACTACTCCGAGAAGCTGTCCTGCCCGAATAACCACCCGGTTCAGCTCACCGAAATTGAACCGCGCACCTTCTCCTTCAACGCGCCGTTCGGCGCCTGCCCGGAGTGTTCAGGGCTCGGAACCCGCATGTCCGTCGATGAAGACCTGTTGCTCGGTGACCCCGATCTGAGCATCGCCGAGGGTGTCGTGCTGCCCTGGACCACCCAGGGCAAGGGCCTGTTCCAGTACTACGAGAAGCTGCTCGACGGCCTCGCCCGCGACCTCGACTTCTCGCTGGACACGCCCTGGGGTGAGCTCACCACCGAGGTACAGAACGCCGTCATGCGCGGCGACAACTTTGAGGTGCGGGTCAAGTGGAAAAACCGCTACGGCCGGGAGATGAGCTACACCTCCGGGTTCGAGGGTGTTGTGCCCTACATTGAACGCCAGTACCTGCAGGCCGACAGCGACACCCAGCGTCAGCGCTGGTCCGAATACCTGCGTGAGGTCGACTGCCACGTCTGCAACGGCACCAGGCTCAAGCCCGAGGTGCTCGCCGTGCTCGTTCACGAAGCGAGCATCGCGGATGTCTGTGCACTCAGTTTGGCCGACGCTCGCGCGTTCATGGACAAGCTCACCCTCACCGACCGGGAGGCCGCCATCGCCGCCCAGGTGCTGCGCGAGATTCGGGCACGCCTCGACTTTCTGATTCGGGTGGGCCTGAACTACCTCAACCTGTCCCGGGCCGCGGCGACCCTCTCGGGCGGTGAGGCGCAGCGCATCCGCTTGGCGACGCAGATCGGCTCAGGGCTCACCGGCGTGCTCTACGTGCTCGATGAACCCAGCATCGGCCTGCACCAGCGCGACAACCGGCGCCTGATCGAGACCCTCGTGACCCTGCGCGACCTCGGCAACACGCTCATCGTGGTCGAGCACGACGAAGACACCATTAAGACCGCCGACTGGATCGTTGACATCGGCCCTGGCGCCGGCGTTAATGGCGGGCACGTCGTGCACTCCGGCTCCTACGAAGGCCTGCTCGCCAACACCAAGTCCCTTACCGGCGACTACCTGGCCGGGCGCAAGTCCATCGCCATCCCGAAAACCCGACGCCCGATCGACCCTGAGCGCCTGATCGGCGTCACCGGCGCCGAGGCCAACAATCTGCAGAAAGTGTCGGTGACCTTCCCGCTCGGCACCTTCACCGCGGTCACCGGGGTGAGTGGCTCCGGCAAATCTTCGCTCGTCAATGACATCCTCTACCGGGTGCTCGCCAACCGGCTCAACGGCGCCCGCAAGCTGCCGGGCAAGCACACCAGGGTCACAGGCCTCGAGCAGCTCGACAAGGTCATCCACGTCGACCAGGCGCCCATCGGCCGCACGCCACGCTCCAACCCAGCCACCTACACCGGTGTGTTCGACAAGATCCGCACCCTGTTCTCGGAAACCATCGAATCGAAGACCCGCGGTTACCTCCCCGGCCGGTTCAGCTTCAACGTCAAGGGCGGGCGCTGCGAAGCCTGCTCGGGGGACGGCACCATCAAGATCGAGATGAACTTTCTGCCCGACGTTTACGTCGCGTGCGAGGTGTGCGGGGGAGACCGTTACAACCGCGACACCCTCACCGTGCACTACAAGGGCAAGAACATCGCGGAGGTACTCGATATGCCGATCAGCGAGGCGGCCGACTTCTTCGAACCGATCTCGTCGATCCATCGCTTCCTCAAGACCCTGGTGGAGGTCGGACTCGGCTACGTACGCCTCGGTCAGAGCGCCACCACCCTGTCCGGCGGCGAAGCTCAGCGGGTGAAGCTCGCGACCGAGCTGCAGCGGCGTTCCAACGGCCGCAGCGTCTACGTGCTCGATGAGCCCACCACCGGGCTGCACTTCGAAGACGTGCGCAAACTGCTGCTCGTGCTCAACAGCCTCGTCGACAAGGGCAACACCGTCATTGTCATCGAACACAACCTCGACGTCATCAAGTCTGCCGACTGGGTCATCGACCTCGGCCCGGAGGGCGGTTCCGGCGGCGGTAAGGTACTCGCCATCGGTACGCCGGAGCACCTCGCCACGGTCAAGACGAGCTTCACCGGTTCCTTCCTGAAGGAGGTCCTGGCTGCCGGCTAGGCGGCCTCACGGCCATGTCTGATGCCCTGAGCTATCGCCCGAAAACGGGCGAGATTCCCACGACCCCCGGGGTCTACCGTTTTCGCGACGCGACCGGGCGTATCCTTTATGTCGGTAAGGCCAAGAACCTGCGGGCTCGGCTGAGCAACTATTTCGCCCCCCTCCACAGCCTGCACGAACGCACCCGCCGCATGGTCACCACGGCCACCGGCGTCGAGTGGACTGTCGTCGGCACCGAGGTCGAGGCCCTGCAACTCGAATGGATGTGGATCAACGAGTTCGATCCGCCGTTTAACGTGCAGTTCAAGGACGACAAGTCCTACCCGTACCTCGCGGTCACCCTCGCCGACGAGGCGCCGCGGGCCTTGGTCACCCGCACCGAGGGCATCAAGGGTGCCCGCTATTTCGGGCCGTACCCCAAGGTCTGGGCCGTTCACGAGACCATCGAGCTCATGCTCAAGGCCTTCCCCATCCGTACCTGCAACAACGCCAATTACAAGCGGGCCATGCAGAGCGGCAAGCCGTGCTTCGCCGGCCAGATCGGGCGGTGCTTTGGCCCCTGCTCCGGACTGGTATCGATCGAGGACCACCGCACGATCGTCAACGAGTTCGTCAGCTTCATGGGCAGCCACGACAAGAAGCTCATCAACGAACTCACCCAGCAGATGAAGGACGCCGCCTTGGCGCAGAAGTATGAGATCGCTGCGAAACGACGCGACCAGGTGCGAGCGCTCAACGCCGTGCTCGAGAAGAGCGCCGTCGTGCTGCGCGACAACGTCGACATCGACCTGTTCGCGGTCGAGCAGGACGAACTCGCAGCCGCCGTGCAGCTGTTCATCGTGCGCGGCGGGCGCATCCGTGGTGTGCGCGGCTGGATGGTCGACAAAGAACTCGACGTCACCAGGAGCGAACTCATCGATTCCATGATGCAGACCGCCTACAACCACGACGCCCTGCCGCCGCGCGAAATCGTACTCCCCGAACTGCCCGACGATGCCGAAGCCCTCGAAACCTGGCTGGCCGACCTCGCCGGTCGCAAGGTGCGCCTCGTGGCAGCGCAGCGCGGGGAGAAGGCTGCCCTGCTGGTCACAGCCGGCAACAACGCCAAGCAGGCGCTCATGCTCTACAAAACCCGTCGCAGCTCGGACTTCGTGGCACGCTCCAAAGCGCTCGAAGACATCCAGGACGCTCTCGAAATGCCAGCCGCCCCGCTGCGAATGGAATGCTACGACGTATCGCACCTCAGCGGCACCAACATCGTCGCGTCCATGGTCGTCTTCGAAGACGGGCTTCCCCGCAAAGACGAATACCGCCGCTTCAACATTCCCGAATCAACCGACGACACCGACTCGATCTACCAGATCCTCACCAGAAGACTGGCCTACCTGAAGCCCGAAACATTGGCAGCGGATGCCGTGGTCGTTGACGCCACTACGACCGACATCATTCAGGTCGAACAGAAGCGTGCCAAATTCAAATACCAGCCAAACCTGCTCATCGTCGACGGAGGCCAGCCGCAGGTTGCCGCCGCCAAACGGGCCCTCGCCGAATCGGGCGTCACCGGAATTCAACTGTGCGGAATCGCCAAACGGCTTGAAGAAATCTGGCTCCCCGATTCCGACTACCCGGTAATCCTGCCGCGCAACAGCGACGCGCTGTTTCTGATCCAGCGCATTCGTGATGAAGCCCACCGGTTCGCAATCACCCACCAGCGCATTCGGCGCAAGAAAGACATCAGCTCGATTCTCGGCGAAATCGCGGGGCTCGGGCCGGCCCGGGTGAAAGTTCTGTTGCAACATTTCGGCTCGGTGGCGCGCCTCAAGGTCGCTTCGGCGGCCGAAATAGCGGATGTCCGCGGCATCGGCCGCGTGCTGGCCGAGTCCATCCACGCGCACCTGCGCTCCTAAACACCTGAACGCCTGAACGCAACCGAAACCGTCCGGCGCTGGGTAGGCTTGACTATCCACCAACTTCTCATTAAGGCGATTTCCACGAATGACTACGGACCCCGACAAGCAGGAAGTGCTGATCGTCACGGGAATGTCCGGGGCGGGACGCTCCACCGTAGCCAACGCGTTGGAAGACCTGGACTGGTACGTCGTCGACAATCTTCCGCCGCAAATGCTGCGGCCCCTGGTTGATCTGGTCGAACGGGCTGGTACGAATCTGCCCAAAATCGCCGCAGTCGTCGACATCCGCGGCCGCGATTTGTTCGGCGATTTCCTCGAAACCGTGCAACAACTCCGCAGCAACACCCAGGTCCAGGTCATCTTTCTGGAAGCCAGGGACGACGCGCTGGTGCGCCGGTTTGAATCCGTGCGCCGCCCGCATCCGCTGCAGGGCGATGGCACCCTGCTCGACGGCATTGCTGCCGAGCGCTCCCGGCTGCTCGCCGTTCGGGAGTCGAGTGACCTCGTCATTGACACCTCCGATCTCAACGTGCACCAGCTCGCGACGACGATCACCGAACGGTTTGCGGCCGAGGGGCGAGCGGGTGTGCAGCTGACCATTTTGAGCTTCGGCTTCAAGTACGGGCTGCCGACCGACGTCGATCTGGTGGCGGATGCCCGATTCCTGCCGAACCCCTTCTGGATCCCCGAGTTGCGCGCGCACACCGGCATTGACCCGGAGGTGAGAGACTTTGTACTTGCCCAAATTGGTGCCCTCGATTTCATCGACCACTACGCCGCCGCCATGGCGCCGGTGCTGGCGGGATACCAGCGGGAAAATAAACGTCACGCCACTATCGGCATCGGCTGCACAGGGGGCAAGCACCGCTCCGTTGCCATGGCTAGAGAACTGGCTTCTCGACTCGAACAACTTCCCGGAGTCGCGGTCAATATCAAGCACCGCGACCTCGGACGCGAATAAGCGAGCCCGGGCGCAGCATCCGGCTCCCCGGGCTTTTATCACTCAGACGTAACGCAACTGATCAACAGAATGGAAAAGCGATTGGCACTCACCGCCGACGTTAAAGAAGAACTTTCGCGCGTGGAGGTCTCCAAGACCACCGTGCGCGCGGCCGAATTGGCCACGATTCTCCGATTCTCCGGCGGATTGCACATGATCAGCAGCCGCATCGCGATCGAGTCCGAACTCGATACCGCCATTCTGGCTCGCCGGGTTCGCAAAGATCTTGCCGAGTTGTACGGGGTGCGCAGCGCCCTGCAGGTCATTGCCGCCACCGGCATCCGTCATTCCAGCCACTACCTCGTGCAGGTGATCGAGGGCGGGGAGACGCTCGCACGCCAGACCGGCCTGCTGGATGCCCGTCGCCGACCGATTCGCGGTCTGCCGAACCGGCTGACCACGGGCTCGCGAGAAGAGATCGCAGCCGTCTGGCGCGGAGCCTTTCTCGCCCACGGCACCTTGACCGACCCGGGGCGCTCTGCGGCCCTCGAGGTGATCTGCCCTGGCAACGAGGCGGCCATGGCACTGGTTGGAGCGGCCGGCCGGCTGGGTGTCGCGGCCAAGGCACGGGAAGTGCGCGGAGTGCACCGCGTCGTGATCCGCGACGGTGACGCCATTGGCGCCATGCTCGTGCACATGGGCGCCACCAACACGGTACTCAACTGGGAAACCCTGCGTCAGCGTCGCGAAGTGCGCGCCACCGCCAACCGCCTGGTCAACTTCGACGACGCCAACCTGCGTCGTTCCGCCGAGGCGGCCGTCGCCGCCTGCGCTCGGGTGCAGCGTGCCATGGACATTCTCGGCGAAGATATTCCCAAGCACCTGCGCTACGCCGGAGACCTGCGCCTCAACTTTCGCGACTCCAGCCTCGACGAGCTCGGCCATCACGCCGACCCGCCCATGACCAAAGATGCCGTCGCCGGTCGAATTCGTCGCCTGCTGGCCATGGCCGACAAGAAAGCGGTCGAGCTCGGCGTCGAAGGAACCGACGTTGACTACCCGGTTCACCCCGATGACGTTTCGCCCCGGTAAATCGTGCGATCCCGACGCGCGAGGTGACGAATTCTGTGCCGCGCAGGCCTCGCGGGTAGACTGAATCGTCGCTTACAACGCTGCCGCACCCGGTGCGGTGGCACAACTCACAAGGAGATAAGTAATGGCCGAATACACCCTGCCCACCCTTGACTATGACTATGCGGCTCTCGAGCCCAGCATCAGCGGCATCATCATGGAACTTCACCACGGCAAGCACCACCAGGCGTATGTCACCGGCGCAAACACCGCGCTGACCCAGCTCGCCGAGGCCCGCGACAGCGGCAGCCTCGCCAACGTGAACAAGCTGGAGAAGGACCTCGCCTTCAACCTCGGCGGCCACGTCAACCACTCCATCTTCTGGACCAACCTCTCCCCGAACGGCGGAGACAAGCCGGTTGGCGAGCTCGCCGCAGCTATCGATGACAACTTCGGTTCCTTCGACAAGTTCCAGGCGCACTTCACCGCTGCCGCCCTGGGCGTGCAGGGTTCCGGCTGGGCAGTTCTGGCCTGGGACTCCATCGGCCAGCGCCTCATCATCCAGCAGTTCTTCGACCAGCAGTCCAACTTCGCTGCTGGTACCGTTCCGGTACTCATGCTCGATGTCTGGGAGCACGCCTACTACCTCGACTACCGCAATGTGCGGGCGGACTACGTCAAGGCATTCTGGAACATCGCCAACTGGGCGAACGTTCAGGAGCGTTTCACCGTGGCACGCGAGAAGACCAACGGCCTGCTGCTACTCTCATAGCCTGCCGGTGCCCCACCCCCGCATTTCGGTGCGCGGGCGGGGCACTGCTGTTTTCCTCCAGTACTATTTTTCATCGCGCCACTCGGCGCCCTTTTCTAACAGGAGTTATTTGTGTCCGTAAAGATCGGCATCAACGGATTCGGCCGTATTGGCCGTAATTACTTCCGCGCAGCCCTCGCCAAGGGCAGCGACATCGAAATCGTCGCCGTCAACGACCTCAGCGACCCCGCGTCGCTCGCTCACCTGCTTAAGTACGACTCCGTCGCCGGCCGCTTGAACGCGACTGTCGAGGTCGACGGTGACAACATCGTCGTCAACGGCAAGCCCATCAAGGTTCTCGCCGAGCGCGACCCGGCCAACCTGCCTTGGGCCGCCCTGGGCGTAGAGATCGTCATCGAGTCCACCGGACGCTTCACCAAGGCCGTCGATGCTCAGAAGCACATCGAGGCCGGCGCCAAGAAGGTCATCGTGTCCGCCCCGGCGACCGGTGCCGACGTTGCAACGCTCGTGCTCGGTGTGAACGAAAACACCTACGACGCCGCGATCCACAACATCATCTCGAACGCGTCCTGCACGACGAACTGCCTCGCGCCGCTCGTCAAGGTCTTCCTCGACAACTTTGGCATCGAGCGTGGCCTCATGACCACGATCCACGCCTATACCGCGGACCAGAACCTGCAGGATGGCCCGCACAGCGACCTCCGCCGTGCCCGTGCAGCTGCGCTGAACATCATCCCGACCTCGACCGGTGCCGCCAAGGCCCTCGGCCTGGTCATCCCGGAGAGTATCGGCAAGCTTGACGGTTACGCGCTGCGCGTTCCGGTTCCGACCGGCTCGATCACCGACCTCACGCTCACCGCATCACGCCCGGTCACGGTCGAAGAAGTGAACGCTGCCTACAAGGCTGCAGCAGAGGGCCCCCTCAAGGGCATCCTCAGCTACACCGAGGACCCGATCGTGTCGAGCGACATCGTCGGCGACCCACACTCCTCGATCTTCGACGCCGGCCTCACCAAGGTGATCGGCGACCAGGTCAAGGTCGCTTCCTGGTACGACAACGAGTGGGGTTACTCCAACCGCCTCGTCGACCTCACCGAGTTCGTCGCCGAGCGACTCTAACGGCCGCGCGGTGACGTTACGCACGATTGACTCGCTAGGTTCGCTTACCGGCAAGCGGGTTATTGTCCGCTTCGACCTGAATGTCCCGCTAAAAAGCGGGCAGATCACCGACGACGGACGAGTGCGGGCGTCACTGCCCACCCTCAACGCCCTCGTCGCTCAGGGCGCCCGCGTGGTGATTGTCTCTCACCTCGGGCGCCCCGACGGGACCGTTGATCCTCAGTACAGCCTCGGGCCGGTGGCCTCCCGGCTGAGCGAACTGGTCAACCTCCCGGTTGCCTTCGCCACCGACACCGTTGGCGCCTCAGCCACCGCGGCTGTCGCAGCACTGGAAAACGGCGAAATCGTCGTGCTGGAAAACCTGCGCTTCAACGCCGGTGAAACCAGCAAAGTGGATGCCGACCGCGTCGCGTTCGCCCAGCAGCTCGCGCTGCTCGGTGACGCCCTTGTTTCGGATGGCTTCGGCGTAGTCCACCGCAAGCAGGCCAGCGTCTTCGATCTGGCCTCGCTGCTGCCGAGCGCGGCTGGCCTCCTCATGGCGGCCGAGCTCGACGTGCTTGATCGTCTTACCGAGAAGCCGGAAGCGCCGTACACCGTCATCCTCGGCGGTTCCAAGGTCAGCGACAAGCTCGGCGTCATCGGACACCTGCTTCCGCGCGTGAATTCTCTGCTGGTCGGCGGCGGCATGCTTTTCACCTTCCTCGCCGCCCAGGGCCACAAGGTTGGCGCAAGCCTGCTGGAAAGCGATCAGATCGAGACGGTGCGCGGATATCTGGCCGAGGCCGATCGCCTCGGCGTCAAGATCGTGCTCCCCACGGACGTCGTCGTGGCCTCGAAGTTCGGTGCAGATGCCGAACACGTGATCACCCCGGCCGACGGCATCGAGAACACCCCGTTCGGTGCTTCCGGTCTCGGCCTGGATATCGGGCCAGACACGGCGGCGGCTTTTGCTGAAATCATTCGTGCGTCCCACACCGTGTTCTGGAACGGCCCAATGGGCGTATTTGAACTCGCACCGTTCGCGGAGGGCACCCGCACGGTAGCCGCCGCTCTCACCGAGGTCACCGGCCTCAGCGTGGTTGGTGGCGGCGACTCGGCTGCTGCCGTGCGTATCCTCGGTTTCAACGACGACCAATTCGGTCATATTTCTACCGGCGGTGGCGCGAGCCTCGAGTTCCTCGAGGGCAAGCGTCTACCAGGACTGGAGGTCCTCGGATGGCAGTGAACATTAACCCTCGGCGTACTCCGCTGATTGCGGGCAACTGGAAGATGAATCTGGACCACCTTCAGGCCATCGCTTTCGTGCAGAAACTCGCCTGGAACCTCAAAGACGCCAACCACGACTTTGCCGCGGTCGAGGTGGCAGTTTTTCCCCCGTTCACCGATCTGCGCAGCGTGCAGACTCTGGTATCGGCCGACAAACTTCCGCTGGCCTTTGGCGCGCAGGACGTGTCCGCCCAGGATTCCGGTGCGTATACCGGCGAGATCTCGGGTGCTTTCCTGGCCCAGCTGGAATGCCAGTACGTCATCATCGGGCATTCCGAACGCCGTACCCTGCACAATGAGACCGATGAGCAGGTCGCCGCAAAGGTGACCGCCGCGCTCAAGCACAACCTTGTGCCGCTGATCTGCGTTGGCGAGAGTGCCGAAGACCTCGCGACGCACGGTCCGAGCGCCGTTCCGGTCGCCCAGCTGCGGGCCGCCCTCGCGGGTGTCACCAACGCGGCGGACATCGTCGTCGCGTATGAGCCGGTGTGGGCCATCGGGTCTGGGCAGGCCGCCACGCCGGAGCAGGCCGAACAGGTCGCCGCGGCGCTGCGTGGCGTTCTCACCGAGACTCTCGGCCAGGACGTAGCCGACAAGACCCGCATCCTCTATGGCGGTTCGGTCAAGAGCGGTAACATTGCCGCGTTCATGCGGGAACCCAACGTGGACGGTGCCCTGGTTGGCGGTGCCAGTTTGGATATTCCGGAGTTCTCCAGCATCATTCGGTATCACAAGCACGTCGGCGTCTAAACCGACGCGTTCCTGACATCGCCGGAGCGAGGTGGTTGCCGCTGGCAACCGCCTCGCTCCGGCGTGAAGGTATAATTACGTTGTCTAGGCGCCAGAGTTGCGCCCACCGTGTTTTGAAAGGTTTCGTGTGGAGATTCTCCAGGTCGTCATGCAGGTGCTCGTCGGTATAACGAGCCTCCTGCTCACCATGCTCATTTTGCTGCACAAGGGGCGGGGCGGTGGGTTGTCGGACATGTTCGGTGGCGGCGTAACCTCCAACCTCGGCGCATCGGGAGTTGCCGAGCGCAACCTCAACCGCATCACTGTCATTCTGGGACTGCTGTGGATCTCCTGCATTGTCGTTCTTGGATTGATCACCAAGTTTGATACAGGGGCTTAACTTTCCGCCCTGTGCGGAGTTACCCTGAAGCGAAGCCAACCAGAATTCTGGGCACAGTTATTCACCAGCACATCTCAGCACCAGCAGCAGCAATAAGAGCTCGACTGCAGCACACAACTGCACGGATATACGGAGGAACAAGATGGCATCAGGCGGAAGCGCAATTCGTGGCTCGCGTGTCGGCGCAGGCCCCATGGGCGAGCAGGACCGCGGTTTTCACGCGGATCGCATCAAGGTTTCCTACTGGGACGCACTCGGCAATGAGACCGTACGGTACTTTGCCGCGAGCCTTCCCGACGAGGAAATCCCGGTCACCATCGATTGCCCATCGTCCGGGCTTCCCGCCGGCCGCGATAAGGAGAATCCTCCGTCCGTGGTGAAGCTTGAGCCCTACAAGACGCACTTGGCCTATGTCAAGGAACGTCGAACCGAGGAGGAAGCAGAGTCGCTCCTCGAAGAGGCCCTCAACCAGCTGCGCGTTCGTCGTGGCAAGTTGTCACCCACGAACTGACGTGTAACACAGCAAGGACCAGCCCTCGAGAGATCGAGGGCCGGTCCTTTTTCGTCGGGTCGCCTAGTACGTGGGCGCGATGAGGTTTTCAGGAACCTGGGCGGCAGCGTCACTGTCGACGAAGAACATCGTTCGGTACCGACCCTTGATGCCGGCAGCGGGGACCTCGTCACGGCTCGCGCCCGCCAGCGCCAGCCCGAGCGCTGAGGCTTTGTCTGAGCCGGCCAGAACAAGCCAAACCCGGTCAGAGGAGTTGAGTACCGGTCTCGTGAGCGACAAGCGGTCAGCGGGCGGCTTGGGGGAGTCGTGCACGGTGATGACACTCGCCTCACGCTCCCGAATACCTGAGCGGTGGGGGAACAGCGACGCAATGTGGCCATCCGGGCCAACCCCGAGAAACGTCACGTCGAAACGCGGATAATGGGCACCCTCCGGTGCGTGGGAGAGTAATTCTGCCGTGTACCGGGCCGCCGCTGCTTCCAGGGCGTCGTTACCGGCACCGACATCGATCGGGTCGTCCGAAGCACCGAACGCGTGGATGTTTTCCTTCGGAACGTCGATATGGTCAAGGAGAGCATCCCGGGCCTGCAATTCGTTACGCTCGGGATCGGCGCGGGGCACCCACCGTTCATCTCCCCACCAAAAATTAACCCGGGACCAGTCAATGGTGTCGCGTGCGGCCGACTCATTGATGGCGGCCAACACGGCAATACCAACGGAACCACCGGTCAGAACAACATTGGCCTCGTCCTGCTCCTGCAGAACATCGACCATGTTCGTCAGGAAACGTGCAGCGACCGACCCGGCCAGCGCCTGCTTGTTCTGGTGCACCAGCACGCGTCGATCATTTGTCACGGTCACACTCCGGTTCCTTGGGACACCACGTCATCGAGTTGCGGCAGTCCGCGCGTGATGACCTCACCATACAGGTCGTCGGGATCCAGCCGGCGCAGTTCGTCGGCCAGACAGTCGCGCAGGCTGCGACGCTTGAGCGTCAGATCCTGCACCGGTTGCCCCGGCTGGCTGAGCGTGGCGATGTCGGGCACTTCACGCTCGAGCGAGATCGTTCCCGATGCGCGGGTGAGATGAACCCCGTGCACACCATGGGCGAGAGGTCCGGTGGTCAGCTCGCAGTCCACGGGCACCTGGAGCTGCATCTGCAGCCAGGCAGCCAACAGCGTGGTCGACGGCGAAGCGGCAGCACCGGCGACCCGAATCCCGACGATCGGTTCAAAGGGGGGCTGGTCCAGCACGGCCGCCAGCTGGGCGCGCCAAAGGGTCAGACGGGTCCAGGCGAAGTCGGTGTCGCCGGGGCGGTAGCTTCCGCACAGGTGATGCAGGGCTGCCTGCGGATCCGGCTGCGCCGACGCATCCGTTATTCTGCGGTAGGCGATGCGTCCGAGCGGTGAGTCGCCGGGAACGGCCGGAGCGGTACCCGGCCACCAGGCGACGACGGGAGCATCGGAGAGCAGCAGGCCGGTGACCAGGCTCTCCGGGTCGTTGGCAGCAGCGCCGTACACACGCAGAACGATGACCTCGCTCGCACCGGCATCACCGCCCACGCGAATTTCTGCGTCCACGCGTGCGTCGGGTGTGGCCGCGGTGGAGCCGGGCTCCTGGGTCGACACGACGATGACGCGCATCGGATGCTCGCGGGAGGCATCGTTGGCGGCCTCGATGGCCTCCTCCTCGTGCCCGAGAGTCGAGGCAATGATCAGGGTGAGCACACGGCCGAGGGCGACAGCGCCACCCTCTTCCCGAATACGCACGAGCGCCTTCGAGATCTTCGCGGTCGTGGTGTTGGGCAGATCGACGATCATGGACGCCTCCAGGTGCGGCCATCGCGGGCCAGTAGATCATCAGCGGATGTGGGGCCCCACGTTCCAGGGCGGTATTGCTCCGGCTGCCCCTGCGTGGCCCAGTACTCCTCGATCGGGTCGAGAATCTTCCAGGACAGTTCGACTTCTTCGTGACGGGGGAACAGCGGCGGGTCGCCGAGCAGCACGTCGAGGATGAGCCGCTCATATGCCTCAGGGCTGGCCTCGGTGAATGCGTGGCCGTAACCGAAGTCCATGGTCACATCCCGTACTTGCATAACCACGCCGGGCACTTTCGATCCGAACCGGATCGTAACACCCTCGTCGGGCTGCACCCGAATCACCAGGGCATTGTGGCCCAGTTCGGCCGTCTGGCCGGGGGCAAAGAGGTACTGCGGGGCGCGTTTGAACACCACGGCGATTTCGGTGACGCGACGGCCGAGACGCTTGCCGGCGCGCAGGTAGAACGGCACGCCCGCCCAGCGGCGCGTGTCGATGGTCAGGCGCATCGCGGCGTAGGTCTCGGTGACCGATTCCGGGTTCATGCCGTCTTCTTCGAGAAAACCGGCAACCTTTTCACCGCCCTGCCAACCGCCGGCGTACTGGCCGCGCGCGGTTCCCAGACCGAGGTCGGCGGGCAGCCGAACCGAAGCGAGCACCTTTTCCTTCTCGGCGCGCAGGTCGGCGGCGTCGAACGAGATCGGTTCTTCCATTGCCGTCAGGGCTAGAAGCTGCAGAAGGTGGTTCTGAATAACGTCGCGCGCGGCACCGATGCCGTCGTAGTAGCCGGCGCGGCCGCCAACACCGATGTCCTCGGCCATGGTGATCTGCACGTGCTCGACGTGGTTGGCGTTCCACAGCGGTTCGAACATTTCGTTGGCGAAGCGCAGCGCCAGAATATTCTGCACCGTCTCTTTGCCGAGGTAGTGGTCGATCCGAAAGACGGAGTCGGGCGGAAAGACCGACTCGACGACGTCGTTGAGCTGCCGCGCTGTCTTCAGGTCGCTGCCGAACGGCTTCTCGATGACCACGCGACGCCATTGACCGTTTTTTTGCTCGGCCAAGCCGGATCGGCGCAGCTGCTCGGTGACCTGGGGGAAGGCCTTCGGCGGAATCGCCAGGTAGAACGCATGGTTGCCCATCGTTCCGCGTTCCCGGTCAAGCTCGTCGATCGTCTGGGTGAGGCGGGTGAACGCCTCATCGTCGTCAAAGGTGCCCGACACGAAGCGGATGCCCTCAGCCAGCTGCGCCCAAACGTCCTCGTTGAACTCGGTGCGGGCGTGTTCCTTGACGGCGTCATGCACAACCTGCATGAAGTCCTCGTTGTCCCAGTCTCGGCGAGCGAAGCCGACGAGGGCGAAACCGGGGGGCAGCAGCCCTCGGTTAGCGAGGTCGTAAACCGCGGGCATGAGTTTCTTGCGCGCCAGGTCACCGGTGACGCCGAAGATCACGAGGCTGGACGGCCCGGCGATTCGATTCAGACGATAATCGGACGGCGACCTGAGCGGATTAAACTCCGGGGTAATTTCCACCGGGGACATGCAGCTCCTTTGACGGGACAGTGCAGAAAATTGAGGACACGAAAAACGCAGGTGGTGCAGAAGCGGGTGGGGTTCCTCGCGGCCGGTGGCCGAGAGGAACCCCGGTTGGTTAGCCTAGGGCGTCGAACAGCGTGCTGATGTTCTGCTTGGGCTGGGTCAGGGTCAACGCCAGCACCGGACGCCCGTGCTCGGCGAGCACGCTCGCGTCGCCACTGGCCTGCGCCTGGATGAGTTCGCCGAAGGTGAACGGGCGCTCGGGAATGTCGAGATCCTCGGCCGGCGTGGCCAGAATTTGCAGGTAGACGGCCGTTGCCGGTCCGCCCTTGTGGAACTGCCCGGTGGAGTGCAGAAAGCGCGGTCCCCAACCGAAGGTGACCGGACGCTTCGACAGGGTGGCGAGCTTGGTGCGAATCTCGGCCAGTTCCGGCAGCGCGAGACGGTCGACGTAAGCCTGGACGGCGACGTAGCCGTCGGGGCCGAGCTCTTCGAGCAGGGCGTCTATCGCCGAGGCGAGGTCGCTTGCCGCTCCGATGACGTGCGGCGTGCCGCGCACTTCGATGCCGTCCGCGATGAACGCGGCCGGCTCCGGTGCGGGGCGAGCGTTGAGCAGACCACGCGTGGCGATCTTCGCCGACTCCACGTCGGGCTGGTCGAACGGGTTGATCCCCAGCAGACGGCCGGCAACGACCGTGGCGTATTCCCAGACCAGAAATTGCGCGCCGAGGGTTCCGCTGACGCGAATCTCGTCGCCCGTTTCGCTAAACAGCTCGGTGCCGGCGTCAGCCACAACCCGCACGAGCTGCAGGTCGGGCAGCGCTTCGGTCAGTTCCGGAGCACCCAGCTCCAGCACCACCGGCAGGATGCCGGTGCCGAGCTTGCCGGTGGATTCCGCGATCAGCTGTTCGACCCAATCAGCGAAGCCCACAATGTGCGTGCCGTCCGAGACGATCGCGAGCTTGTCGCGGCGCGGAATGGTGGCGGCGATCGCCGCCCCGAGCACGAGTCCCGGGTTCTCCGGCGAGTCAACGGCCAGAGCCAGCGCGACGGACTCGGCCTCGTCGAGAAGCGCACCGACGTCAACACCGGCCAGGCCCGATGGCACCAGGCCGAAGGCGGTCAGCGCGGAGTAACGTCCGCCGACGGTGGGGTCGGCGTTGAAGACGCGGTAGCCGGCTTCACGAGCGGATGCCTCGAGCGGCGACCCCGGATCGGTCACCACGATGATGCGTTCAGCCGGGTCGATGCCGATGGCGCGGAACGCACGCTCGAACACGCGGCGCTGGCTGTCGGTCTCGACGGTCGAACCACTCTTGGACGAGACGACCAGGGCCGTTTCGGCCAGGTTGTCGTTCAGCGCGGACAACACCTGACCGGGGTCAGTCGCGTCGAGCACGGTGAGGTTCACGCCGGCCGTGCGGGTGATGACCTCGGGCGCGAGCGACGAGCCCCCCATGCCGGCGAGGGCAATCTGGGTGACGCCGCGAGCCTGCAGAGTTGCCCGCAGCTCCACGATCTCGGCCACGAGGGGGCGGGACACCGCGACGGACTCCGTCCAGCCGAGACGCAACGCGGCCTCAGCTTCGGCTTCCGGTCCCCAGAGGGCGGGGTCGAGTGCGGTGATGCCGGAGGCAACCAGGTCTGTGACCAGGGTGGGCACGGTGACGCGAACGGCGTCAGCTGCAGCGCCACTCACCGAGATGCGAAAGCTCATTAGACTGCCGAGCTGGTCGGGACCGCGGCGGTGAGGGCGGTCTGCACGGTGTCCAGCAGTTCGTTCCAGGACACCTCGAACTTGGACAGGCCTTCTTCTTCGAGCAGACGGGTGACGTCGTCGTAGGAGACGCCCTGGGCCGCCAGCGCGTCGAGGACGGCGTTCGCGGCGGCGTAGGAGCCGGTGACCGAGTCGGCCGGGATGACGCCGTGGTCGGCGGCGGCCTGCATGGTCTTCTCCGGCATGGTGTTGACAACCTCGGGGGCGACCAGCTCGGTCACGTAGAGGGTGTCGGGCAGGCTGGCATCCTTGACGCCGGTCGACGCCCAGAGCGGGCGCTGCTTGGTGGCGCCGGCCTTGATCAGGCCCAGCGCACGCTCGCTGCAGAATGCCTGCTCGTAGACCTGGTAGGCGAGCTGGGCGTTGGCGACGCCGGCCTTGCTCTTCAGGGCGAGGGCTTCGGGGGTGCCGATCGCCTCCAGGCGGGCGTTGATCTCGGAGTCGACGCGCGACACGAAGAACGACGCAACCGAGTGAATCGTGGAGAGGTCGATGCCGGCCGCCTTGGCCTGCTCGAGTCCGGCCAGATAGGCGTTGATGACCTGGCGGTGACGCTCCAGGCTGAAGATCAGGGTGACGTTGACGCTGATGCCGAGAGCGATGGTCGCCGTGATGGCTTCCAGTCCTTCAACCGTCGCGGGGATCTTGATCATCGCGTTGGGGCGGTTGACCTTCTTCCAAAGCTGTTGGGCTTCAGCAACCGTGCCGGTAGCGTCCCGGGCGAGGCTTGGCTCGACCTCGATCGAGACGCGGCCATCCTGGCCGTTGGTCGAGTCGTAGACCGGGCGGAAGATGTCGCACGCGGCGGCAACGTCGTCCGTGGTGATGGCGAAGACCGCGTCGGTCACGTTCGTCCCGGCAGCGGCCAGGGTCGCAACCTGCTCCGTGTACGCCTCACCCTTGGCGAGGGCGCCGGCAAAGATAGTCGGGTTCGTGGTGACACCGACGACGTTGCTGTTCTTGATCAGGTCCTGCAGCCCGCCGGAGTTGATGCGCTCACGGGAGAGGTCGTCGAGCCAGATGCTGACGCCGGCGGCGGACAACTGGGCGAGGGGGGAGGGGTTAGTCATTGTCAAATTCTCCTAATACTGCTGCTTTTAGGCAGCGATGCTGTAGCGGTTTAGTGGAGACGTAAGGGGCAACATCAGGCCGCGCTGATTGATTCCTTGGCGGCGGCGACGACGGCTTCGGTAGTGATGCCGAATTCGCGGAACAGCGTCTGGTAGTCAGCGGATGCCCCAAAGTGCTCGATCGAGATGCTGCGACCGGCGTCGCCGACATAGCCACGCCAGGTCAGCGCGAGGCCGGCTTCGACCGACACGCGGGCGGTGATCGCGGCGGGCAGTACCGATTCGCGGTATTCGCTGCTCTGCTCTTCGAACCATTCCAGGCACGGGGCGCTGACGACGCGGGCGTTGATGCCCTCGGCGGCGAGCTGGGCCCGGGCGTCCACCGCGAGCTGCACCTCGGACCCGGTACCGATCAGGATCACGTCGGGGCTGCCGCCGGCCGCTTCGGCCAGCACGTACGCGCCCCGGGCGACGTTCTTCGCGGAGGCGAAGATTTCAGCGGATGCATCGCCCTCACCACGCTCGTAGACGGGAATGTTCTGGCGGGTCAGGGCGATGCCGGCCGGGCCGCCCCGGCGTTCCAGGATGGTCTTCCAGGCCCAGGCGGTCTCGTTGGCGTCGCCGGGGCGCACCACGTCGAGTCCCGGAATAGCACGCAGGGTCGCGAGCTGTTCGATCGGCTGGTGGGTGGGGCCGTCCTCGCCGAGCGCGACGGAGTCGTGGGTCCAGACGAAGATCGACGGCGCCTTCATGAGAGCGGCCAGACGAACGGCCGGGCGCATATAGTCGCTGAAGATGAGGAACGTGCCGCCGAACGGGCGGGTGTTTCCGTGCAGCACGATGCCGTTGAGAATCGCGGCCATGGCGTGCTCGCGAATGCCGAAGTGCAGCACCCGACCGTAGGAGTTTCCGGTCCATTCACCGGTGGAGTGCTCGCTCGGAATGAACGAGGCTGCGCCGCCGATGGTGGTGTTGTTCGATTCGGCGAGGTCGGCCGAGCCGCCCCACAGCTCGGGGATGACGCCGCCGAGGGCGGTGAGCACCTTGCCCGACGCCGCGCGGGTGGAGACCGCGGTGCCACCGGGGAAGACCGGGAGGGCGTCGTCGACGCCATCGGGCAGGTCGCCGGAGAGTACTCGGTCGAGCAGAACCTTGCGCTCCGGGTTGGCGGCGGCCCAGGCGTCGAACTGCACGGTCCACTCCGCGTGTGCAGCAATACCGCGCTCCAGGGCCAGGCGAGTGTGGGCGATGACCTCGGGGGCCACGTCGAAGGTCTTTTCCGGGTCGAAGCCGAGAACGGCCTTGACGCCGGCGAGTTCTTCGGCGCCGAGGGCTGAACCGTGGATCTTGCCGGTGTTCTGCTTCTTCGGGCTCGGCCAGCCGATGATGGTCTTGAGGATAATCAGGCTGGGCTTGCCCGTTTCGTTCTGGGCGGCTTCAATGGCCGCATTCAACTCGGCAACGTCTTCGACGTAGGAGCCGGTCTTCTTCCAGTCCACCGTCTGCACGTGCCAGTCGTAGGCGGCGTAACGAGCGGCGACATCCTCGGTGAAAGCGATGTTCGTGTCGTCCTCGATCGAGATCTGGTTGCTGTCGTAGATGGCAATCAGGTTGCCGAGCTGCTGGTGGCCGGCGAGAGAGGATGCCTCGCTCGTGATGCCTTCCTGCAGGTCGCCATCACCGGCGATGACGTAGACGAAGTGGTCGAACGGGCTGGCGCCGGTGGCGGCATCCGGGTCGAACAGACCGCGTTCGAATCGCGACGCGTAGGCGAAACCGACAGCGGATGCCAGCCCCTGGCCGAGCGGGCCGGTCGTGATCTCGACACCGTCGGTGTGGCCGTATTCCGGGTGGCCGGGGGTTTTCGAACCCCAGGTGCGCAGGGCTTTGAGGTCCTCCAACTCGAGGCCGTAGCCGCCGAGGTATAACTGCACGTACTGCGTCAGCGAGCTGTGGCCGACCGAGAGAATGAACCGGTCACGACCGATCCACTCGTTGTCGGCCGGGTCGCGGCGCATGATCTTCTGAAACAAAAGGTAGGCAGCGGGAGCGAGACTCATCGCGGTGCCCGGATGCCCATTCCCAACCTTCTCCACGGCGTCGGCCGCCAGAATGCGTGCGGTGTTAACCGCCTGATCGTCAACGGAATCCCATTGGAAAGCTGCCACGTCACGTAACCCTTCATTGAAGCGAAGGCGGGTTGAGCTCAACCCATCCTTTGATAGTTGTGCAAGTGTCGGCAGTCGTGTCACCGGCCGGTCGCGCCATCTGAAGCGGACTGCAGGCGAAACATCACCCCCAGCGAGTTGGCCTACTGGTGCAGCCATCTCCCACCCGGGGGCTCGCCGAACTACTGATTCACTGTGGGGAGCACTACAAGTATACGGACGAATGTCAGGGGACGCTCGAAATGACGTGACATGACGACACATTCCGGATTGGTCCTCGGTGGAGCGTTGCTCAGGGCGTGTCCTAGAATAAGAAGACTTGCCTAGCGTTAGAGGATTAATGGACGTCGCCCTGAAGACCCCGGTCCGGAGCGGACCGCGCACACTGAACCGCACCCTCAAGGCCTACATCTCTCTCACCAAACCGCGAGTGGTCGAGTTGCTTCTGGTGGTGACGGCGCCCACGATGCTGCTCGCCGAGCGCGGTATCCCCAGTCTCTGGCTGATTCTCGCGACGCTCGTCGGTGGGTCGCTCAGCGCTGGGTCCGCTGGTGCCTTCAACTGTTACCTCGATCGCGATATCGACCGTCTCATGAAGCGCACCAAGAATCGCCCCCTGGTCACTGGAGAACTCAGCGACCGCGAGGCGTTGATCTTTGCGTGGGCGTTGGGCGCGGCATCCATTTTGTGGCTGGGTCTGCTGACCAACTGGCTGGCCGCTTCGCTGTCGTTCGGCGCGATTCTGCTCTATGTCGTGTTCTACACGATCATTCTCAAGCGTCGTACCCCGCAGAACATCGTCTGGGGCGGTGTGGCCGGTTGTATGCCCGTGCTCATCGGCTGGGCGGCGGTGACCGGCGAACTGTCCTGGCCCCCGGTCATTCTGTTCATGATCATCTTCCTGTGGACACCGCCGCACTACTGGCCGCTATCTATGAAATACCGAGCCGACTACCAGGCCGCTGGCGTTCCGATGCTCTCCGTCGTGCGTGGTCGGGCTCAGGTGGGCCTGCAGGTCATCCTGTACGCGTGGGCCACGGTCGCCTGCTCGCTTCTGCTGATTCCGATCGGCGACATGGGCCTGCTCTACAGCTTTACGGCCCTGGTCACGGGTGGCTGGTTCATCTACGAGACGCATCGCCTGTACAGCCTCGCGATTCGGCACGAGCATGTGTCACCGATGCGTGTCTTCCACGGATCCATCGCCTACCTGACGCTGCTGTTCGTGGCCGTCGGAGTGGATCCGCTGCTTCCGTTCTAGGTGGCGCTAGACCCTGCGGGTGAGTCGGGTATCGATCTTGCCGACGTCGGCCGAATGGATCACAACCGTGACCACCCGTCCGGTGAGGGCCATCGCCGTTGCCGTGAAGTCGAAAGCCGTCACGGTGATAGCTGCCAGCGCCGTGTCGTCGATGACCAGGTTCGACCGGTGTGCCAGCGCGAGTTCAATCTCCGACTGCTGATGCGTGTGCCGTTCGGCCCACAACTGCGACCCGAATTCGTACGGGTTCTTGGCGTAGTTCATCACAATGTACTGCAGGTGCTGGTTGAGTGCGTCTCGGATGGGGTCGCCGCCGCGATTGGTGGAGCCCGGCACATCGGTGAAGACGAAGCCGCGCAGTTCGGCGATGCCAACCGGACCGGCCGGGGAATCCTCGAACCAGAAATTGCCAGAGGGGTCAGCGAGCCAGTAGTGTGCCTGCGCTTCGAGGGTGCGGCCGTGGTTGCCGTACCAGCTCCAGCCGCGTTCCTGCAGGCGCGGCTGACGCACAAAACCGAATACCGGAGGGCCGTACAGGGCAAGGTGCGCCGCGTCGTCTGGCGGCTTCGATTTGGCTCCCGGTGCGACATGCATGTCTGGAGAGTACACCGGCGGCCCTCGTCCGGGGAGTGCCGCGCGGCAATTGCTAATTGGAGGTCTAGGCCCTACGAGTTGCCACCTTCGGCCCCATCAGCCGCGCGAGACGACACGCTCGCCCCCATCAAAGCAGTTGAAGGGGCCGAAGCTGTCTTCTCACCCCTGCAGAGTCATATTCATGGGGCTGAAGTTGTCGTTTCGGGGTCATGATCTGTTAGCTACGAACCTGCTCGTGTGCCGTTTCCGGAACCTCGGCCGTGACTTCTCTGGGAGCCTTGAGGTTCAGCACAACCAGGGTCATGGCGGCCGCGAGCACGCAGGCCAGAACCATGTGCAGGCCGACCAACAGCGGCGGTAGTCCCAGGTTGGCCTGCAGGAGCCCGACCACAATCTGCACGAGCTCGATCATCAGGAGCGTGACGACGAATGAGCGCACCGGCAGCTTGCCGCGAACGGACGCCACGAGCAGCACGACCGTCAAAACCAGCGTCGCGTAGCCCGGCCAGGCGTGCAGGTGTTCGAGCAACTCGGCGTTGAAGCCGGTACGTCCGGCGTCCGCATCGCCGGAATGCGGTCCGGAGGCTGTGGTCAGTACCCCCATCAGCACGGTGAGTGCGACGACGAAACTCGTAGCGTGGGCGAGCCTGGCAAAACCAGCGGGAACAACACGGGCACGCGGCCCCGGAGCAAGGTAGACCCGGTGCACGAGAACGGTGGCAATACACACCATGATCAGCGACACCGTGAAGTGGAAACCGACGATGAACGGGTTCAGCCCGGTCAGCACGGTGACCCCGCCGACGAGTGCCTGGGCGAGAACGCCGGCGGCGAGAATCACTGCGAGAGCGAACAGATCCTTGCGCTGGGTGCGCAAGCGCCAGAGCAGAATAACGGCCGCGATGGCGATAATGCCGATCAGACCGGTCATCAAACGGTTAGCGAACTCGATGACCCCGTGTATCCCCATTTCCTCTGTCGGCACGATCGAGCGGGCTACGCAGGTCGGCCAGGTGGGGCAGCCGAGCCCGGAGCCGGTGAGACGAACGGCCCCGCCGGTTCCCACAATCAAAATCTCCGTCACGAGCGACAGCCAGGCGACCACCCGAATCCGTCCGTCGATAACACTGGGTAGCCGTAGGTACTTCGGATTCACCGGTTCTGCTCTCTCTGTCAAACTTATGAACGCGCACCCTCTGATCGTGCCCTGTACAAATGTGAATCGACCGCAAGAACTCGTATGTTGCTGATCAACCTGTAGAATTGGGAACTCCATGGAGATCCATCTTTAGTTCCATGAATATTCTAGGTACGCAACGTAGCTGTCCACACAACCCGTTCCTCGTGGTCTCCACTGAATTCAGCTCCATCGAGTTGATCAGTACGGCGGCCGTGCGGGAATGACCGGACTAATATCCGGGTTGTGATGGGTAGAGAAGAGGTAATAATGTCGGATGTCCTGCTAGACCGTCCCGACCTTGAGGGGATTGGCACCTACGAATTCGGGTGGGCCGATTCAGACAAGGCCGGAGCATCCGCTCGCCGTGGTATTTCCCCCGAGGTTGTCACTGACATCTCGAACCTGAAATCCGAGCCGGACTGGATGCTGCAGCGACGGCTCAAGGCTCTGCAGCTGTTCGAACGCAAGCCCATGCCCACCTGGGGCGCCGATCTTTCCGAGATCGATTTCGACAACATCAAGTACTTCGTGCGCTCAACGGAGAAGCAGGCCCAGACCTGGGAAGACCTGCCCGACGACATCAAGAACACCTACGAGAAGCTCGGAATTCCAGAAGCTGAGCGTCAGCGCCTCGTCTCCGGCGTTGCAGCCCAGTACGAGTCTGAAGTGGTCTACCACCAGATCAACGAGGAGCTCGAAGCCCAGGGCGTCATCTTCATGGACACCGACACGGCGCTCAAGGAGCACCCGGAGTTCTTCGAAGAGTATTTCGGCACCATCATCCCCTCCGGCGACAACAAGTTCGCCGCGCTCAACACGGCCGTCTGGTCAGGGGGATCGTTCGTCTACGTGCCTCCCGGCGTGCACGTCGAGATTCCGCTGCAGGCCTACTTCCGCATCAACACGGAGAACATGGGTCAGTTCGAGCGCACGCTCATCATTGCCGACGAGGGCAGTTACGTGCACTACATCGAGGGCTGCACCGCCCCGATCTACAAGTCTGACTCGCTGCACTCCGCCGTGGTCGAGATCGTCGTGAAGAAGAACGCTCGCGTTCGCTACACGACCATCCAGAACTGGTCGAACAACGTCTACAACCTCGTCACCAAGCGGGCCACGGCCGGCGAAGGCGCCACGATGGAATGGATCGACGGCAACATCGGTTCCAAGGTCACCATGAAGTACCCGTCCATCTACCTGATGGGCGAGCACGCCAAGGGCGAGACGCTCTCGGTGGCCTTCGCCGGTCCCGGCCAGCACCAGGATGCCGGCGCGAAGATGATCCACATGGCTCCGTACACGCAGTCGTCGATCGTCTCCAAGTCCATCGCCCGTGGCGGCGGGCGCAGCGGGTACCGCGGTGAGGTTCGAGTGGATGCCTCCGCGCACCACTCCGCCAACACCGTGCGCTGCGACGCTCTCTTGGTCGACACCCAGTCGCGTTCCGACACCTACCCGTCCATCGACATCCGTGTAGATGACGTGCAGCTCGGCCACGAGGCCACCGTCTCCCGCGTCAGCGAAGAGCAGCTGTTCTACCTGATGAGCCGTGGTATGCCCGAAGACGAGGCCATGGCCATGATCGTTCGCGGATTTATCGAACCGATCGCCCGGGAGCTCCCGATGGAGTACGCCCTCGAACTCAACAAGCTCATTGAAATGGGCATGGAAGGATCCGTCGGCTAAATGTCCGCCGCTTCAGCGCTTTCGAAGAGCGCTTCAAAAACTGTGCCCGAACCATCCACACCCGCTACAAGCGCGTCGACTCTTCCGGTCGGCCAGCACGGAATCAAAGAACACTCCGACGGACGTTTCGGCTACGTGCCGGTGCAAACCCGTTCCGACCGTTTCAAAAGCGTCAACGTTGCCGACTTCCAGGCCGTCACCGGCCGCGAAGCCGTCTGGAAGCACTCGCCCGTCGCCAAATTCACCGACCTCACCGCCGGCGATCTCGACGGCTCGCGTTACCTCATCGAGTTAACCCCGTCGGCCGCTATCTCGGTTGAGTGGGTGCCCAGAACGGATGCCCGCATCGGGACTGCCGGTCTGCCGGAAGAACGCGCCGCAGCCAACGCCTGGGGCGTCTTCGACGACGCCCTCGCCATCACGGTCAGCGGCGAGGAAGCCAAGGAGATCACGGTCACCCGATCGGCCCTCGGTAACACTGCCCGCGGCGCCCACACGATCATCGAGGCCAAGCCGTTCAGCCAGGCCACGGTCATCCTGGCGAACACGGGTGACGCCCGGCTCAGCGAAAACGTTGAGATCATCCTCGGCGAGTCCGCGAACCTCACGGTCGTTTCCCTGCAGGAATGGGACGACTCGGCGGTGCACCTGGCTAACCATTTCGCATCCATCGGTCGTGACGCGCGGCTCAAGCACGTCGTCGTCTCGCTCGGCGGCAGTATCGTGCGGGTCAACCCGTCGGTACGTCTCGCCGGACCCGGCTCGGACACGTTGCTCCTCGGCCTGTACTTCGCGGATGCCGGCCAGCACCTGGAACAGCAGGTGTACGTCTTCCACGACGCACCGAAGAGCCGCAGCCGGGTCAACTACAAGGGCGCGTTGCAGGGCCAGGACGCCCGCACAGTCTGGATCGGCGATGTGCTGATCGGCAACAAAGCTGCCGGCACCGACAGCTACGAGCAGAACCGCAACCTCGTACTCAGCGAGGGCACCCGCGCCGATTCCATCCCCAACCTGGAGATTGAAACCGGCGACATCGTCGGAGCCGGTCACGCCAGTGCCACCGGACGTTTCGACGACGAGCAGTTGTTCTACCTTCAGTCTCGCGGTATCACCGAGAAAGAAGCGCGGCGCCTGGTCGTGCGCGGATTCCTCACCGAGGTCGTGCAGCAGATTGGTTCCCCCGAACTTGAAGCTCGGTTGCAGCTCGCAATCGAAGCCGAACTTATTGGAACGGACGACAAGTAAGCATGGCCGCAACGAAGATCTGCGCTCTCGATGAGCTCGAAGTAAACCAGGCTGTCAAGGTCGAAATCGACGGGGTGGCTATCGCCCTCGTGCGTGACGCCGCCGGCGACGTGTTCGCCATCGGTGATACCTGCACGCACGGTGACATCTCCCTGTCCGAGGGATTCGTGGAAGGCCAGACGCTCGAATGCTGGGCCCACGGCTCGATGTTCTCCCTGACCACGGGCAAGCCGCTGTCCCTGCCGGCGTATGATCCGGTCCCGGTTTACAACGTTGAACTCATCGACGGGTTCGTCTTCGTCGATCCGTCCGTCACCGTCGCGGTATAGGCCTGCTCAGGCAGTACCGCCCCCACCAACTTAAAGAATTTAGAAAGGGATTAGACATTCATGTCTGTTCTTGAAATCAAAGACCTGCACGTCAGCGTCGAGACCGACCAGGGCACCAAGCAGATTCTGCGCGGCGTCAACCTCACCATCAACGAGGGCGAAATCCACGCCATCATGGGCCCGAACGGCTCCGGCAAGTCCACCCTCGCCTACACGATCGCCGGCCACCCCAAGTATCACGTCGAGAGCGGCTCCATCCTGCTCGACGGCGCCGAAGTACTCAAAATGACAGTGGATGCCCGCGCCCGTGCCGGTCTCTTCCTCGCCATGCAGTACCCGGTCGAGATTCCCGGAGTGACCGTCACGAACTTCCTGCGTACGGCCAAGACGGCCATTGAGGGTGAAGCCCCACCGATCCGCACCTGGATCAAGGATGTTCGCCAGTCGATGACCAACTTGCGCATGGACAAGACCTTCGCCGAGCGCAACGTCAACGAGGGCTTCTCCGGTGGCGAGAAGAAGCGCAACGAGATTCTGCAGCTCGAACTCCTCAAGCCCAAGTTCGCCGTGCTCGACGAGACCGACTCCGGACTCGACGTCGACGCACTCAAGATCGTCTCCGAGGGCGTCAACCGCGCCAAGGCCAACACCGGCCTCGGACTTCTGCTCATCACGCACTACACGCGCATCCTGCGCTACATCCACCCCGACTTCGTGCACGTGTTCGTCAACGGACGCATCGCCGAACAGGGCGGCTCCGAGCTCGCCGACCGCCTCGAGGACGAGGGCTACGATCGCTTTCTTGTCCCGTCGAACGTAGGCTAGTCCTATGGCCTCAACACTCAGTCCGGCTCGCTTCGACGAAATCGAAGAGGCCCTCAAAGACGTCATGGACCCGGAACTCGGCATCAACGTCGTCGACCTCGGGCTCATTTACGACCTCGGCTGGGACGACGAGAACAACGCGCTCATCATCCACATGACCCTCACCTCGGCCGGCTGCCCGCTGACCGATGTGCTCGAGGAGCAGACGGCTGAGGCCCTCGATGGTGTCGTCGACCAGTTCCGCATCAACTGGGTCTGGATGCCGCCGTGGGGTCCGGAGAAGATCACCGACGACGGTCGCGACATGATGCGAGCCCTCGGCTTCGCCATGTAGCACGTGTTCGTCCTGAAGGTCCCGCCAGCACACGCTGGCGGGGCCTTTGGTTTTGGTTTAGAGCCGGGGGTCGACCGGTTCTGATTCCATAGCAAGCACGCCAAAGACGGCTTGGTGCACCCGCCAGAGCTGCTCATCGGCGACAAAACGTTCGACCGCTTCGACGCCGAGTGCGTACTCGCGGAGCGCCATTGAGCGTTTGTGCCCGACATCCCGGTCGCGCAGGCGCGCCAGGTTGGTTGGATCGAGGTAATCAGGTCCGTAGATGATCCGCAGGTATTCGTCCCCGCGCACCTTGATGCCCGGCTGCGCGAGCGATCGCGTTCCGCGAACGAGGCCGGCGACCGGCTTCACCACCATGCCTTCACCACCGGCATTGGTCAGATCTTCCCACCAGGTCGTGGCCGCGGCCTCCGATTCAGCCGAGGTCAGGTCGACGTCGATGTGCCGGGTGCGACGGATGAACTCCTCGTCTGCGGCGGCGAGACGGTCGGCGATGGCGAGGTGCCAGGAGTGATCCTGCCCCAGTTGGCTTGCTCCTTCTGAGGCGAGCAGCTGGAACGGGGCAAGCTGCACGCCGTCCACCCCAGACACCGGCTGGCTGTAACGCCGGTAGGAGTCTCGGTAGGCCTCGGCGTTAGACGCGCGGTGCTGCGTGCGGGCGAGCAGGTCGGTCACGTCGACACCCCGGTCGACGGCGGCCTGGAGAACCCGCGACGCGGCCGGCAGGGCGCTCGTTGCCGCGGCTGCGACGCTCGCGTACTGCTCTCGGATCATTGGCCCCGCTTTGAGCGACCAAGGAAGCAGCTCGGCATCGAAGAGCAACCAGGATGTCTTGAATTCCGACCACAGCCCGGCCGTCTCGGCGGCTCGGTCGAGACGCGAGAGAAAGTCGTCGGTCGTCGACTCGTCGAAGAACGGCCGGCCCGTGCGGGTGTGGACTGCTCCGCGCCACCCCTCGGGCGCGCCAAAACGGGTGGCGTCTCGGGTCAGCAGCACGACCGCGCGGGAGCCCATGTGCTTCTCCTCGCAGATCAGACGATCGAGGCCCTCACGGCGGTAAGCCGCGAACGCCTCGGCCGGGTGCTCCAGGATGCCGTCGCGATCCGACACGTGCGGCGGGCTCATGGTCGGGGGCAGGTAGACGAGGCGCCGGGGGTCGGTGGCGAACCGGCTCATGACCTCGAGCGCCCCGGCAGCATTATCCTCACGGATTCCGACCTTGCCGAAAACCCGAGTCTCGACGATCTGCTTGCCGAGCACGTCATCTATTCTGAGGAGCCCAGGATCACGTGTCACGGCTCCTGCGGCCACTCCGCCGCTGGATTCGCGAGCGCCCATGGGCGCGACCGGCTCATACCAGACGCTTTCGGCCGGTACGTCCACTATTTCCTTCTCGGGATAGCGGAGGGCGCTGAGCTTTCCACCGAACACGCAGCCAGTGTCGAGGCACATAGTGCCGTTGACCCACTCCGCTTCGAGGGTGGGGACGTGGCCGTAAAGCACGGTGGCTTTTCCGCGGTAATCCTCGGCCCAGGGCAGCCGTACCGGCAAGCCATAGTCGTCGGTCTCGCCCGTCGTGTCGCCAAACAACGAGAATGCTCGCACGCGGCTCGAGGCTCGTCCGTGGTATTTCTCGATCAGACCGGCGTGCGCGACGACTAGACGGCCCTCGTCCAAGACGAGGTGCGACACCAGATCGCGGCAGAAGTGCAAAACCTCATGGCGAAACTCCTCGGTCTCGCTCGACAGCTGTGCCAGTGTCTCGGCGAGGCCGTGGCTCGTCTGCACCTTCTTTCCGTCTAGCGCGCGCACGAGCTTCGCCTCGTGGTTGCCCGGCACGGCCAGGGCGTGGCCGGCCGCGACCATGCCCATGGCGAGTCGCAGTACTCCGGGGGTATCGGGGCCGCGGTCGATGAGGTCGCCCAGGAAGATCGCGCGGCGCCCTTGAGGGTGCACGGCGTCAATGGGGCGATCCTCGTCATCGCGCATGAGCTCGTAGCCGAGCTTGCCCAATAGCGCCTCGAGCTCACTGCGGCAGCCGTGCACGTCGCCAATGGCGTCGAACGGGCCGCTTTCGTCGGAACGGTCGTTGAGAAGGGGTTCCCGAACGAACTCCGCGGCCGCGATTTCGTCCAGCCCGGATAGCATGTGGACCCGCCGGAAGCCCTCCTTGCCGAGCTGTTTAAGGGAACGTCGAAGCTGATCGTGCTGACGCTTGATGACGGATGCCCCGAACGTGCGGTCGGCGCGCGCGGCGTTGCGCTCGACGCAGACGCTCTGCGGCACGTCGAGCACGACGGCGACCGGTAGGACGTCGTGTGCTCGCGCGAGCGCTACGAGTGAGCGGCGAGCATCCGCTTGCACGTTGGTGGCGTCGATAACGGTCAGGAGCCCAGCGTCGAGGCGTTTTCCCGCGACGAACCGGAGCGCCTCGAACGCTGCGGACGTCGCAACCTGGTCGTTTTCGTCGTTGGAGACGAGCCCGCGGAAGAAGTCGCTCGATAGTGTCTCGAACTGTCCGAAGTGGGTGGCGGCGAAGGTCGACTTTCCGGAGCCGGAGGCACCGACGAGCACCACGAGCGACAGGTTGGGAAGAGGTAGGCGTGTCATAGGTTGGTGGCCTTGCGGAACAGGGCGAGCTGGGTCGGGGAGCCGAGTTCGACGTCGACGTCGCCGACCGTGCGGTACTCGACCGAGTAGCCGCGGCGAGCCGCGACTTCAGCCGCCCAGGCAGCGAATTCGGCCCTGGACCACTCGAATCGGTGATCGCGGTGCCGGAACGAGCCGGCGGGCAAGGACTCATACCGGGCATTGAAGTCGGCGTTCGGCGTTGTCACGATAACCGCGCCGGGAGCGGCTGCTCCGAACACGGCCGACTCGAGCGCCGGGAGCCGCTCCAGGTCGAGGTGCTCGATCACCTCCATCAGCACGATCGCGTCGAGGCCGGCGATGCGGTCGTCCTGGTACGTCACCGACGACTGCGCGAGGTGCACCCTCTCGTGCTGTCTATCACTGGCCTCACGCAAGTTGAGCGTTCGCGCAGCCTTGACCAGAACGCTCGCCGAGACATCGCAGCCGATGATCGTCGTGAACGCAGCTTCCGCGCTCAGGCGCTTCAGCAGCGTGCCTTCGCCGCATCCGACATCGGCTACCGTGTGCGCTCCGACGTCGTGCAGGGCCGTGAGCACGGCCTCGGCGCGCTGCTGGGCCAGCGGTGCCGAGCCGGACTGCTCGCTCGGCTCTGCCAGCTCGGGCGCAGGCAAGTCGTCTAGGTCGTTCAACCGGGTGTCCGCGGAAAGCCGTGCTGTGGCCTCGTTGACCATCGACGGCTGATGCGCCAGGTAGCGGCGCGTGATGAGTTCGCGCTCGGGGTGGTGAGGCAGCCAGCCAACGCCTGCGCGCAGGAGCTTGCCGATTTCGTCGTCCGACACCCAATAGTGCTTGGCGTCGTCGAGCACGGGCAGCAGCACATAAAGGTGCCGGAGCGCGTCGCTGAGCCGGACCTCACCGCGCAGCACGAGGTCAACGTAGACGGAATCGCCCCACTCCGGGAACGCCGGGTCCAGCGGGATCGGCGTCTCAGTGACGGACCAGCCGAGCGGTTCGAACAGTCGCGTGACGAGGCCGGCGGTGTCGCGGCCCCTGGCCGGCACGGCCGCCACGGTGATCTCGAGGGGTAGCGCGGATGCTGCGAGCTCGGGAAACGACTCGCTCGTCCCGTTCATGGCCGTGCGGAAGACCTGGCCCAGCGCGACGGCGACCATGGAGGAGGACGCATATGGACGGTCGTTCACGTAACGGGCGAGTGTGGCCGCGTCGCTTCCCCGGAAGCGCTTGTCGCGCACCAGACCGATGGGGTCGACTTCGAGGATCAGCGCTACCGTGCAACGTTCATCGGACACCTCAGGGTAGAAAACGTGCGCTGTTCCGACACTCAGCGGAAATGCCTGCGCTCGATCCGGGTGCTTGCGAAGCAGGTGGCTCAGATTGGATGCGGCGGGCGCGGTCGAGGTGACGGTGACGAGCACGGGGTCCTTCCTTCAGGCAACGGTAGCCGCCAGTCTATTGATGCCTGTTGCGGCTGCGTCTCATGCACCCGTGGCTTGGCGCTGATCACAGCGAGGTCGTCGAGGACCGCGGGCTGGCCCTCGGTCTCAGCATTTCGGCACACGTGCTCGCCGCCATCGGTGCTGGACTGGGCGCGTTCGCGGCCTTCGGTCGCAAGATCACGCGCCCCTGAGCATGGCCACCCGGGCCGCTGAATTGTTTGTCGATGGTGTGGTCGAGGTCGCTGTGCCCGGCGGAGCGGTTGCAGCCGGGGAACCGGCAGGTTCCATCGCGCAGTCGCAGGTACTTCTTCAAGCTGGCCGGCACGCGGAAGGGGTCTTGGCTGACGTCGAACACGATTCCGGTGTGCGGGTGGGTGAGGATGCGCAGGAAACTCGTCGCCGTGCCAGCCAGGCGGCGGGCGGTCTCCGGGTCGATCGGCCCGTACCCTTCAAGCTCGGCGGGTTCTTCGCTTTTGCCCATGAGGGTGAGCACCGGCACGGTGATGTTGACGTTGGCGGTGAGTCCGGCGCCGAGGCCGCTGCCGGTGACGCCCTGCTGGAGCAGGTCGACGGCGACGTCGGCGCGCAGCTGGCTGAGGGTGCGCTCTTCGCCCGGGCACTGCAGGCTGAGGGCGGCGTCGGTGACGCGGGTGTAGATGCCCTGCAGGTCATCACCCGCACCGCGCAGCCAGAGGGTGGCCATGCCGTCCTTGTCGGGGAAGAACAGCACCTTGCGGTCGGAGAGGCACTTGGCACGGCGCACGGTGATGCTGTCGGGGTGGAACCGTTCCCGCACTTTGCGGGCCTTGCCCTCGAACTGCGTGGGAGTGAGGCGTTTGGCGTGCGGCAGCAGCACCGCCTCCAGCGCGTCGCGGGCGGGCCGCGGCACGGAACCGAGCTGGTCGAGCAGCCGGCGGGCGTGGCGGAGGGAGATGTCCCCAGTGCGGAGCGCGGTAAGAGTATCGGGCCGCTCCACCATACGACGAATTCCCAACACAGTATCCCTACTGGCAGCTGGATCTAGTGACTAGAACGGTATGCTAGTTGTATGAATACAGGGGAAAACGGAGCGATACGGCGGCGCGCGGCCCATGCGGCCAGTACGCGGGCGGAGATCGTCATGGCGGCCGGGCGCCTCATGCTCGAGCGCGGCTATGTCGGTACGTCTGTGGCGGCGATTGCGGGGGAGGCTGGCGTGGTCGTGCAGACGATCTACAACTCGGTGGGGTCCAAGGCCGAACTGCTGGCCGCGGTTCTCGACCGGGTCGCCGCTGAGCCGGGGGCGCCGGCGCTGCTGTCGGGAGCGACCCGGGAACGCATGGCCGAAGCGCGTACCGCGACCGAGGTCATCCGTATTCTGGCGCGGTCGAGCGCACTCGTGAATGAGCGCACCTCGGGCATTCTGCGCATCGTCAGCGAAGCTGCCGTGGTCGATCCGGATGTGGGGGAATTCGAGCAGAAGCGCGATGCTGCACGGCTGCACGGCTTCGGCGAGGTGGCGGCAGCACTGCGCGAGAAGCGCGGCCTGCGAGGAGGGCTGAGCGATCACGAAGCCGCGGCGACGATGTGGGCGCTGGCCCATCCGCACACTTATCGCTCGCTCGTTCTGTCGCTCGGCTGGTCGACCGAGGCCTACCTGAACTGGCTGGAAAAATCGCTCCTGGCTGCCCTGCTGTAGGCGCCCGTGTGCCGAGCACAGCCTGAAGGCAAATATACTAGTGAGTTGGACCGCTTCGGCCAACTCACACTTCACACCCGTACAAACACTTCGAATGGACTATTGCTGTGCTCAACGTGCAAGATCTCGAAATCCGCGTTGGAGCCCGCGTGCTCATGGAGGGCGTCAACTTCCGCGTCGCGAGCGGCGACAAGATCGGCCTCGTCGGCCGTAACGGCGCCGGAAAGACGACCCTGACGAAGACGCTCGCGGGGGAGACGAACCCGACCAAGGGTTCGATCAGTCACTCGGGGGAGATCGGCTACCTGCCCCAGGACCCGCGCGCCGGCGACCCGTCCATGCTCGCCCGCACCCGAATTCTGGATGCCCGTGGCCTCGGTACCATCGCCCTCGGCATGCACGAGTCCAGCATGGCCATGGCCGACCCCGATCCCAAGATCGCCGCAGCCGCCATGAAGAAGTATGGTCGGCTGACCGACGAGTTCAACGGACTGGGCGGCTACTCCGCTGAGGCCGAAGCCGCCTCGATCGCCAGCAACTTGAAACTGCCGGACCACATTCTCGACCAGGCCCTCAGCACTCTCTCTGGTGGTCAGCGTCGTCGTATTGAGCTCGCCCGCATTCTGTTCTCGGCCGCCGAGATGATGATCCTCGACGAACCGACCAACCACCTCGACGCCGACTCGGTGGCCTGGCTGCGCGAATTCGTCAAGAACTACAAGGGCGGCTGCATCATCATCAGCCACGACATCGAGCTCGTCGGCGAAACGGTCAACCGAGTGTTCTACCTCGATGCCAACCGCATGATGATTGACATCTACAACATGAACTGGAAGAACTACCTGCTCCAGCGCACAGCGGATGCCGACCGTCGCAAGAAGGAACGCTCCAACGCGGAGAAGAAGGCCTCGACCCTGCAACTTCAGGCCGCTAAGTTCGGCGCAAAGGCCAGCAAGGCC
This sequence comes from Cryobacterium flavum, assembly GCF_900103805.1. GTDB lineage: Bacteria > Actinomycetota > Actinomycetes > Actinomycetales > Microbacteriaceae > Cryobacterium > Cryobacterium flavum. The sequence continues at coordinate 294,603 of NZ_FNIB01000004.1, forward strand.
GCCGCCGCCCACCAGATGGTGGCGCGCGCCGAGAAGCTCCTTTCCGGGCTGGACGCCGTGCGTGCCGTCGAACGCGTCGCCAAGCTGCGCTTTCCAGAGCCGGCACCCTGTGGTCGTACACCGCTCATGGCCAAGGACCTGTCGAAAAGCTATGGTTCGCTCGAGATCTTCACGGCCGTCGACCTCGCGATCGACCGTGGCTCCAAGGTGGTCATCCTCGGCCTCAACGGTGCAGGCAAGACCACGCTGCTGCGCATGCTCGCCGGTGTCGACGAGTCCGATACTGGCTCGATCGAACCCGGCCACGGCCTGCGCATCGGCTACTACGCGCAGGAACACGAGACCATCGACGTCAAGCGCAGCGTGCTGGAGAACATGGTCTCGTCCTCGCCCAGCATCACCGAGATGGAAGCCCGCCGGGTACTCGGTTCGTTCCTGTTCACCGGTGACGACTCCAACAAGCCCGCCGGTGTGCTGTCCGGTGGCGAGAAGACCCGACTGGCCCTGGCCATGATCGTGGTCTCCGGCGCCAACGTGCTGCTGCTCGACGAGCCCACTAACAACCTCGACCCGGCCAGCCGCGAAGAGATCCTCGACGCCCTCGCGCACTATGCCGGCGCCGTCGTTCTGGTCAGCCACGATGAGGGTGCCGTACAGGCTCTCAACCCCGAGCGCGTGCTGATCATGCCCGAGGGCACGGAGGACCACTGGAACAAGGACTACCTCGACCTGATCGAGCTGTCCTAACCACCCACACTGATTCGGCATGGGTGGTGCCGGTTCGCCTGAAGAAAAGGACCCGTGCGTGTTCCCGCTCGAAAAACCATTGCGCATCGCGCTGGTCTGCCTGCACACCTCGCCGGGTACCGATCCGGGCGCGGGCGACGCCGGCGGAATGAACGTGGTGGTGCGTCACCAGGCCGAGGCTCTCGGAGCGCTCGGTCACACGGTGACTATCCTCACCCGACGGTCGTCCGCCGCGCAGCCCCACCGGCAGCGGCTTGCGCCGCGCGTGACCCTGCAGTTTCTCGATGCTGGCCCGGCCGTTCCGGTGAGCAAGGGCGAGCACGAAGCGTTCATCGGTGATTTCTCGGCCGAACTGGCCGCCCTCGAACCGTACGACATCATCCACTCGCATCACTGGTTCTCCGGCATGGCCGCGCTGCCGGTCGCGCGAACCTGGGGCATTCCGCACGTGCAAAGCTTTCACAGCATCGCCGCCGAGGACGGTAGCCCGCTGTCGGCCGGCGAACGAGCCGAATCGCCGGGACGGATGCTCGGCGAGGCCTGGCTCGCTCGCGAATCGGATTCCCTGGTCGCGATCAGTGCGGCCGAGGCCGCTACGATTTCCGTGCGGCTCGGGGGCCGGGCTAACCGAACCAGCACTGTGCTCCCGGGAGTGGACAGCCGGCTGTTTTCACCAGCGCGTCTTCGCCAGCCACCGGCCAGTGCGACCACCGATGGCTACGTCGTCGTCGCGGCACGGCTACAGCCGCTGAAAGGCCTTGATCTGGCCATTCACGCCATCGCAGCGCTTCCACAGGACCGCCGACCCGAGCTGGTAATTGCCGGCGATGCCTCGGTCGACTATGCCGGTTACGTTGAGGAGCTCCGCCAGCTCGCTGAAGGGGCCGGCCTGTCCGACATTCGATTTGTCGGTGCACAGTCCCACGCGAACCTGGCAGAACTGTTTCGCGGTGCCCGCCTGGTGCTCGTACCGTCGCACTCGGAGACCTACGGTCTGGTGGCACTGGAAGCGGCCGCGAGCGGCGTACCGGTCGTTGCTTCGGCGGCCGGGGGATTGCGCGAGGCGGTCGTCGACGGAATCACCGGACTCGTTCTGGACTCCCGCGATCCGCAGGTTTGGGCCGATGCGATGGCGCAGATCCTAACCGACCCGACGCGGGCGGGCGAACTGGCCCAGGCCGCTCGCGAGCATGCGCTTCGGCTGGACTGGACTCGCTCGGCAGCGTCTCTGGTCCGGGTCTACCGTGCACTCCTCGATGAGCCGATCGAGGCCCGGCAGCACGACCGTGCAGTCGCCTGAAGTGCTCTAGGTCAGCTGCCGGTCGAGCAGCTCATCCTCGATCTCGGCGTCATTGCGCGGTTTCGCCGCCCGTTTGCGGGCACGCTCATCGGCGCGTTCGCGTTCGTCGGGATCTTCGGCGTTCACACTGCGATATTCCTCGCGCAGCGCCCAACCGAGGCCGATGAAGGCGAGGAGGCCGAAAACGAACCACTGGAACGCATACGAGAGGTGCGGGCCTTCGTCGCGGATCGGCTTCACGACGGCGGCCGGGCGCTTCTCGGTAGCGGCCGGGCTCTCGGTGTCCATCAGGCCATAAGCGCCGGTATAGGTGGGCTGGTCGAGCCGCGCGGCAATGGTGGTGAGATTGATCGTCGCGACCTGGTCGCCGTTGGCGGTACGGCCTGGGAGGTCGGGTTCGCTGGCCTTGAGCCGGGCGACAACGGTCACCGTTCCGCTCGGCGGAGCCGACACCGTGTCGGGTGCGTCCTGTTCCTGCCCGGTGGGCAGCCAGCCGCGGTCGACGATGAAGATGGTGCCGTCGGTGAGCAGCAGCGGGGTCAGCACCTCAAAGCCCGGATTGACGTTGAGCGGGCGGTTGCGCGCGAGCATCTCGTCGGCGGTGAGGTAAATGCCTTTCAGTTCCACCGGCATCCACTTTTGGGATTCGTCAAAGGCGGTCAGGTCGGGCAGCGCCTCGGTGACTGGGACCGGGTTTGAGTCGAAGTTGGAGTCGATCTTGAACAGTTCGGTGAGGGCCTCGTCGCGCCGGGCAAGCTGCCACGCGCCGAGGCCGGAACACACCGCCGCAAAGAGTATGGTGAGCGCGAGATACCCGGCCCAGCGGCGGCTGAAGGCGAACTTCCAGCCCGTCATCGCGCATCTCCGGCGGGCTCTGGTGAGGTGTCAAGCGGGCTCACAGTGAGGGGAAAATCGCGCGCGGCCAGAAATTCCCGCAGGTAGTCGACGTGCTCATCGCAGGCCAGCCAGGTTTTGACCCGATCGCTCGAGTGGATGCGCGGGTTGCGCCAGTCCAGCCGCCACGTTCCCGTATTGCGACAGTCGGCCCGCGAGCAGGTTGAGGATTGCAGGGGCGCGCCCAGCCCGATCATGGGGCCGGGTGAAGCAGCCGCGCGAGCACTCACTTGACCTCGTCGTCGGAGGAACGGGTGTCGGTGCCGGTATAGATCTCGACGCCACCAGGCCGCAATACTTCGGCTCCGCGGGGCGCAATCTTCACGTTCGCGACCACGACGGCGAAGTACGGAAGAAGAATGGCACCGAGTGCGCAGATCACCAGCCACCAGCCCTGCACAAAAAGCATCAGCACAATGCAAATGACACGCACGCCCATTGCAATGGAATATTTGATCATCCGGTTGCGTCGTTCGACCTCCGGGGAGGCGGGGAGCGAGGTGATCGACTGCTGCTTCATAGGTCCATCGGGTTCGTCGTCGGTTTCTTCACTGGGGGAAAATCCACCTCAATAAGCCTACGTCTGTACGGCCGGATTGTCGCACGCCTTAAACTTGAATCTGCCGGGTATTTCGTAGTGTTGCACCCTGCAACCCCCACATCACAGCAATCAACAGACTTGGAACTTCATGACAACGGCTCGAACAGTGCTCGTCACCGGCGGCAACCGCGGCATCGGATTTGCCATCGCGGAAGAATTCCTCGCCCAGGGACACCGCGTGGCCGTCACTTCGCGGTCCGGGCACGGACCGGCCGGCAGCCTCACCGTACGTGCCGACGTAACGGATGCCGCGTCGATCGATGCCGCGTTCACCCAGATCGAAGCGACCTACGGCCCGGTCGAGGTCGTCGTGGCCAACGCCGGGATCACCCGCGACACCCTGCTCATGCGCATGTCGGAGGATGACTTCACCTCGGTCATCGACACCAACCTCAGTGGCGCATTCCGCGTCGTCAAGCGTGCCAGCAAGGGGATGCTGAAGGCTCGCTTCGGACGCATCGTTCTCATCTCGAGCGTTGTCGGTCTCTATGGCTCTGCCGGGCAGGTGAACTACTCGGCGTCGAAGAGCGGCCTGGTTGGCCTGGCCCGCTCGGTCACCCGAGAGCTCGGTGCCCGTGGGATCACGGCCAACGTCGTCGCTCCCGGTTTCATCGAGACCGACATGACCGCCGCCCTGCCCGAAGCACAGCAGGCCGACTACAAGCGCAATATTCCGGCCGGCCGTTTTGCCACTCCGTTAGAAGTCGCTCGCGTCGTCACCTGGCTGGCCGGCGATGACGCCGCGTACATTTCGGGTGCCGTCATTCCTGTGGATGGCGGCCTGGGCATGGGCCACTAGGCCCAGCCCATGCACGGCGGGGGTCGCGTCAGCCGCGCAGACCGAGCAGCGGCAGTACCTGGCTGAGATTGCAGTTCTCGATTACGAGGTCGGCCTCACGCTTCACCCGCGGCTTGGCATTGAACGCGACGGCGAGTCCGGCCGCGTCCATCATTCGCAGGTCGTTCGCGCCGTCGCCGACGGCGATCGTCTGCGACAGAATGATGCGGCGCTGGGCGGCCCATTCACGCAGGGCGACGGCTTTCGCCTCGGCGTCGATGATCGGGCCGAGCACCCGTCCGGTCAGGTAGCCGCCTTCCACTTCGAGTCGGTTGGCCCGCCAGTGGTCCAGGCCCAGGTCGGCCGCGAGCGGGTCGAGCAGCTCATGAAAACCGCCGGAGACCACCCCCACGACGCCCCCGGCGGCGTGAATGCCGGCGATCAGTTCGTGCACTCCCTCGGTCGGGCGGATGCGCCGCCCCACCTCGGCGAAAACGGTGTCCGGAAGCCCCGCCAGGGTCAAAACCCGTTCGCGTAGGCTGTCGGCGAAGTCGAGTTCGCCGCGCATCGCGCGCTCGGTGACGTCGGCGACGAGTTCACGTGAGCCGGCGGCATCCGCCAGCAGTTCGATCACTTCGTCCTGGATCAGGGTGGAGTCGGCGTCGAGCACGACCAGAAAAGTTGATGCGGAGCTAAGGATCACGGAGTAACGAGCACGCCCTTACCGACGACGGTGATGCCGGATTCGGTCACGCTGAAGCCGCGTGCCAGGTCACGATCGCGATCGACACCGACCGTGGCACCGGGCTCGACGATGACTTCCTTGTCGAGGATTGCCCGGCGCACGATCGCTCCCGGGCGGATCTGCACGCGGTCGAACACGATGGAGTCGACGACTTCGCAGGCCGAACCGATCGAGGTCCACGGGCCGAGAACGCTGCGCTCGATGTGTGCGCCCGAGATGACGCAGCCGAGGGAAACGATCGAGTCGATCATGGTGCCGAGGGCGCCCCGTCCGTCGCGGACGAATTTCGCCGGCGGAGAGTTCAGCTGCATGCTGAAGATCGGCCACTGCTGATTATACAGGTTGAATACCGGAAGGGCCGAGATGAGGTCCTGGTGGGCTTCGAAGAACGAATCAATGGTTCCGACATCGCGCCAATAGTACCGGTCGCGATCGGTGGAACCGGGGACCTCATTGCGCTGCAGATCGTACACGCCGGCATCCCCGCGAGAAACGAAATCGGGAATGATATCGCCGCCCATGTCGTGACTCGAGTCGGTACGCTCACCATCGCGCAGCACCGCCTCGATCAAGGCATCGGTGTTGAAGACATAGTTGCCCATCGAAGCGAACACTTCGTGCGGGGCGTCGGCGAGCCCGACGGCGTCCTTGGGCTTCTCGCGAAAGTCCAGGATGCGATCGGGAGTGGCGGCATTCACTTCGATGACGCCGAACTGGTCGGCCAGGCCGATCGGCTGGCGAATGGCGGCGACCGTGGCTGCCAATCCCGACGCGATGTGGGCGTCGATCATCTGACTGAAGTCCATGCGGTAGACGTGATCGGCACCGACGACGACGACGATGTCGGGTTTTTCATCATGAATGAGGTTCAGGCTCTGCAAAATGGCATCGGCCGATCCGCTGAACCAGCGTTTGCCAAGGCGCTGCTGCGCCGGCACGGAGGCTATGTACGAGTTGAACAACCCGCCGGAGACGTGCCAGGTCTGGGAGACGTGGCGGTCGAGGCTGTGTGACTTGTACTGGGTCAACACTACGATCTGGGTGACGCCGGAATTGATCAGATTGGACAGGGCAAAGTCCACCAGGCGGTAATGCCCGCCAAAGGGGACGGCGGGCTTGGCCCGGTCCTCGGTCAGCGGCATTAGCCGTTTTCCCTCGCCACCGGCGAGAACGATTCCAAAGATCTTCTTGGCCTTCATGTGTACAGAGTAGGGCCAACCGGGCAGGTCGACTAGCACCGCGGGGTGTGGGTCGGGCCCGGCTGCGCTACCTTTGCTCCATGCGAGTGGATCTGATGACCAAGGAATACCCCCCGGAGATCTACGGGGGAGCGGGCGTGCACGTCACAGAGCTCGTGCGAGCGCTCCGTGAAGACATTGCCGTGTCGGTGCGGTGCTTTGGCGCGCCGCGCTCGGATATCGACACCTTTGCCTATGCGGTACCCGCGCAGCTGGTAGACGCCAACGCCACCCTGAGTACCCTCGGCGTCGACCTGCAAATGGCCCAGGACGCCGCTGGAGCCGATCTGGTGCACTCTCACACCTGGTACGCCAATGCGGCCGGACACCTCGCGAAGATGCTGCACGGTATTCCGCACGTCGTCACCGCCCACAGTCTTGAACCGCTGCGCCCGTGGAAAGCGGAGCAACTCGGCGGCGGCTACCGAGTGTCGAGCTGGATCGAAAAAACAGCCTTTGAAGCAGCGGATGCCGTCATCGCCGTCAGCGACGGCATGCGTCGCGACATCCTACGTAGCTATCCGGCACTCGATGCGAGACGGGTGCACACCGTCTACAACGGCATCGACCTCGAGCGTTGGAAACCGACCCCGAACGAAGATTTTGTGCGGAGCCTGGGGATTGACCCTAACCGGCCATCCGTTGTCTTCGTCGGTCGCATCACCCGGCAGAAAGGGCTGCCCTACCTCTTGCGCGCCGCCGCCCTGCTGCCGCCCGAGGTGCAGCTCGTGCTGTGCGCCGGTGCGCCCGACACCCCGGGGATCCTGGCTGAAGTGTCGGCTGGTGTCGTGGCCCTGCAACGCGAGCGGTCCGGTGTGGTCTGGATCAACCGGCTCCTCGCCCAGCCCGAGCTTGCTGCGGTACTCACCCACGGCACGGTCTTCGTTTGCCCGTCCATCTACGAACCCCTCGGAATCGTCAACCTCGAAGCCATGGCCTGCTCACTCGCAGTCGTCGGTACCGCAACCGGCGGTATCCCCGAGGTCGTCGCCGACGGCCAGACCGGGCGGCTGGTACCGATCGAGCAGCTCACCGACGGCACCGGCACCCCGCTGCACCCCGATCAGTTCGTCGCCGACCTCGCCCGAACACTCACCGAAGTTGTGAGCGACCCGGCCCGCGCCGCCGAAATGGGACGCGCCGGTCGTCTGCGCGCCGAGCGGGAATTTGGCTGGAGCCAGATCGCCACCCGCACTCGGGAGATCTACGCCTCGCTGCTCTGACGGGCCGTAGGGGGGTCGGGCTCGCCATTGGGGCGGGCCCGACGTCTTTCTGCACTGGCCCCGCCCGATAACATGGCTGTATGGTCAACGTTCTGCATTTCACCGACGTCTCGGTCGTCCGGGGTGGCACCATCATCCTCGACTCAGTGAATTGGAGCGTCGATGACGACCAACGGTGGGTCATTCTCGGCCCGAACGGAGCCGGCAAGACCACGTTGCTGCAGATCGCCGCGGCTTTCATGCACCCGTCGACCGGTCAGGCCGAAGTGCTCGATGAGACGCTCGGTGGAACGGATGTCTTCGAGTTGCGGCCCCGCATCGGGTTCGCCTCGACCGCCATGGCGCGCAAGGTCCCGGTCCAAGAAAAGGTCCTCGACGTTGTCATGACGGCGGCCTATTCGGTCACCGGCCGGTGGAACGAGGAATACGAAACCATCGACGAGCGACGTGCCCAGCGCGTGCTGCAGGAGTGGAATCTCGACCACCTCGCTGACCGCAAGTTCGGCACGCTGAGTGACGGCGAACAGAAGCGGGTGCAGATTGCCCGCTCGGTCATGACCGACCCCGAAATTCTTTTGCTGGACGAGCCCGCTGCGAGCCTCGATCTCGGCGCCCGGGAATCGCTTCTTCAGCTGCTCAGCGGTTTTGCCCAGGAACCCAACTCCCCGGCCATCATCATGGTCACCCACCACGTCGAAGAGATTCCGCTCGGATTTACCCACGTGCTGTTGCTGTCGGGCGGCAAGGTCGTCTCAGCCGGGCCTATTGCCGAAGCGCTGACCGCCGAAGCCCTGACCGAGACTTTCGGCCTCGCGGTCGAACTGTCCGAGACCGACGGCCGCTACTCTGCGCGTGCGGTCTGAGCTCAGACTCCCGGCAAAGGCGGTCGATCACGCGCTCTTTCTGCTAAAGTAAGTGGCTGGCCATCTGGCCAACCAGCTTGTCGTCGTCCCAGACGGCGGGGCCCAACAATCGAACAGCACTGTGACCAGTTACAAGTCTGTTCACCAGAAGTGCAAAAGGAAATCTTCATGAAGTCTGACATCCACCCCGAGTACGCTGCGGTCGTGTTCCGCGACCTCGCCTCCGGCGCGACCTTCCTGACCCGTTCGACGGTCTCCAGCAAGAAGACCATCGAGTGGGAAGACGGAACCACGTACCCGGTCATCGACGTGGAAATCTCCTCCGAGTCTCACCCGTTCTACACGGGCAAGCAGCGCATCATGGACTCCGCCGGCCGCGTGGAGAAGTTCAACTCGCGCTACAAGGGCTTCGGCAAATAGCACCAGGTACTGCAAGCACTAGGTACTGCAAGAAAAGCGACCAGCCCAGGCTGGTCGCTTTTTTGTGTCTGTTCCGATCTGCGTCAGCGCTGGGGCCAGGCGGTGTCCGCTAGAAATTCGGGGTCGCGACCGCGCCGCATGTACTCCTGAAAACTTTCGGCCTGCTGGCGGTACCAAGTGACCTGCAGCGCGTGCATCTCGTCGAGAGTGGCGGGCAGAGCACCCTCGTGGGCCCGGTGAATGGCCTGGGCGACACGACCGGCGGCGATCGCATCGGCTCCGGCATCATGGGCATCGTCCAGTGAGACACCATAGAACGCGCTGGTGACCTCGAGGGTGCGCTTGCCCTTGCGATACTTATCGACGGCCTTGTCGATGACCAGGGGATCGACGACGGGACTGGGGGAGTCCAGCGGGACGATGCCGTAGCGCAGGGCTTCACGATCGAGCAGGGTGAGGTCGTAGGGGGCGTTGTAGGCCACGATGGGCAGGCCGTCGCTCAGATGCCCGCGCAGGGCTGTGACGATCTCGGCTACAGCCTCCGCGGCGACCCGACCGTGCTCTACGGCCTGCTCTGTCGTGATGCCGTGAACGCTGGTCGCTCCGGCCGGAATGTCAATGCCCGGATCGACCAGCCAATCGATGCGTTCCACGGCGGTACCGCTCGCGTCGAGAACGGCGACGGTGGCCGACACGATGCGGCAGGTTTCCACGTCGATTCCGGTGGTTTCAAGGTCGAATACGGCGAGGTGATCGCTCCAGGTGCTCATACTTCCACCCTAGGGGCGACCACCGACACTCTTCCGCGCCACCCAACGGTGCGGGCCGTGCTGTGAGGAACGGCGGGGTCCCGCGCGCGAAATCAGAGTTGAATACGCCGATTGATGACGTTCTCAGCGCTCTCACGCATTGTCTGGTTGCGGGCCCGAGCATCCGCTCGGAGACGCTTGAAGGCTTCGTCCATGTCAACCGTGCTGATCTGCGCGATGACGCCCTTGGCCTGCTCAATCAAAATGCGACTGTTTAGCGCCCCCATCAATTGCTCGTTGACGACGGCGTCCTCGCGCACCGTGCGTTCCTGCAGGATGCTGATGGTCGCGACATCGGCCATGGCCTGCCCGATCGCGGCGTCCTCGGGGGTGACGTCGCCGGTGACCTCGCGGAACAGGTTGAGGGCGCCGATGGTCCGGTTTCGTACCCGCATCGGAATGGCATGCACCGAATGAAACCCCTGCGACAGCGCGGCAGCCACGAAATCCGGGTACGTCTTGCTGAAGGCGGCGATGTCACCGAGGGTGACGACCTTGCCGGTGAGATAGCAGTCCACACAGGGACCGGCGCCAGCTTGCTGTTGGAGAACCTCGACGAGATAGCTTTCCTCGCTCGTGGAGGCAACGACTTGGAGTTCCCCGCTCGGATCGGCGAGCAGGAGCCCGGCCGCGGTCGCGTCGAGCAGTTCTACGCACTCCTCGACCAGTGTGTGCAGTACTTCGAGAACGTCATATTCGCCCACGAGGGTGTCCGTCAACTTCACGAAGGCGGCGCTCACCAGTGAGGCGCGATTCATAGTGACCATGAAGAAATCCTATGACCTTTTGTGGTATGTCGTCAGTTTTTACCTAGTCAGATTCCTGGCTGAATTGCAACCGCCTTGCGACCACGTCTCCCGCGACGGCGCGCACCGTTGTTCCGTGGGCGAAGGCGTGCGCGCGAAGCAGCAACAGGGCATCCGTCGGTGTGACGTTCATCTGCACCAGCACCATGCCGGTGGCCTGATGAATTTCCCGTCGCGACAGGGGCGACCCCGTGGAGGCCTGGGATGCCGTTGACGTCACGGAAGTTTCGCCTGCTTCGGCCGACTGCACCCGCAGCAAGTGGTCGAGCAGGTTCCAGGCGGTCTCGGTGGCCAGGACCAGCGCCTTGGCGCGGTCCGCGCGATCCAGTACTCCTGCTGTCGTGCTGTACAGCTCGACGATACCGACGTTGAGCGCTCCGAGAGTGAGCGGGAAAACGTACAGGGCCTCGACCGTCGTCTCCATCAGCGCGGTGTGAAAAACCGGCCACAGCGGATGCTCCGCCTCACGTACTCGAGGCTCCAAAACGGGCAGCCGGGTGCGAGCCGCCTCCCAACGGGGACCTTCCCCGAGATCGAACTGCAGCTCGTCGAGGCGAGCAGCGAGGCGATCGGTGGCACACACGATCGATTCGGGCACCGCACCGCCGAAAACAGAGACAGCAGCACCATTCACGGGTAAAAGGTCAAGAAAATGGGCGCACAGGGCTCTGTCCTCGACTCCGCCTTCTGAACTAGACCATTCAGCCACGACCGGCCTCCAGAGCGTTTGCGACAGATTGCTTATACCAAGCCTACGTCGCGCGCGCGAGCGCGACAATGACAGTTCACGCGAAGTTCGTCACGATGCCGAATGACCCACGCCCTCAGCCGCAGTGCAACCAATAGAAGCTCTGGGCGCCGAGGGTGAGTGTGAGCGAACCTTCCTCGTTGAAGCTGGGAAACACCGCACCGCCGAACAGGTCGTACAGCCGGGTTCCGGCCATGTCGACATCCTCGATGGTAAAGGCGACCGGGTTGTGCGAGAAGCTGAACACGCACATCACCGTTTCCGGCTGGTCGCCGAACATGGAGCCCGAGCCGGCGTAGCTGCGGGTGAACACGAGGACCGATTCGTGGGTGGTCTTGAGAACACGAATCTTGCCGAGTCCAAAGGTGGGATGGGCCTTGCGCACGTGGATGACATTGCGAATCCAGTGCAGCAGCGAACCGGACTGGGCCAGCTGGGATTCCACGTTGGTCTGCGTGAAGTTGTAGACGAGAGACTGCACGATTGGCAGGAACAGTTTGCCCGGGTCGGCATCGGAAAAGCCGGCGTTGCGGTCGGGGGTCCACTGCATCGGTGTACGGGAACTGTCCCGGTCGGGAAGCCAGATGTTGTCGCCCATGCCGATCTCGTCGCCGTAGTACAGAAACGGGCTGCCGGGTAGGGCGAACAACAGGGCGTGGGCGAGCTCCAGTTCGGCGCGCGAGTTGTCGAGCAACGGTGCCAGCCGCCTGCGAATGCCGATATTGGCGCGCATCCGTGGGTCGTAGGCGTACCAGCCGTACATGGCCTGCCGGTATTCCTCGCTGACCATTTCAAGGGTGAGCTCGTCGTGGTTGCGGAGAAACACGCCCCAGCCGGCGCCGTCGGGAATGTCGGTGGTCTCGGAGAGCACCCGCACGAGTTCGTTGGCCTGCTGCGAGCGCAGGGAATAGAAGATGCGCGGCATCACCGGAAAGTCGAACGCCATATGGCATTCCGGTTCGTCCTCGGTGCCGAAGAAAGCGGCGACTTCGCGCGGCCACTGATTGGCCTCGGCGATCATGACCCGGCCGGGATATTCACGATCGACCATGGCGCGGAGCCGCTTGACGAATTCGTGCGTCGGCGGTTCGCCCTCGCCGTTGCCCTCCTCGGATTCAAACAGGTACGGGATCGCGTCCAGCCGAAAGCCGTCGACACCGAGATCGAGCCAGAAGCGAATGACATCGAAGATGGCATCCTGCACGGCCGGGAGTTCGAAGTTGAGGTCGGGCTGGTGCGAGAAGAACCGGTGGAAGAAGAACTGGCGCCGCACCGGATCGAAGGCCCAGTTCGATTCTTCAGTGTCGGTGAAGATGATGCGAATATTCGGGTACCGCTCGTCGGTGTCGCTCCAGACGTAGAAGTCCCCGTACGGCCCGTCGGGATTCTCGCGGGACTGCTGAAACCACTCGTGCTGGTCGGAGGTGTGATTGAGCGGAAAATCGATCACGATGCGCATATTGCGTTCGTGCGCTTTGGTGACGAGGTCCTTGAACTCCTCGAGGGTGCCGAATTCCGGAAGAATGGTTCGGTAATCGGAAACGTCGTAGCCGCCGTCTTTCAGCGGGGAATTGAAGAACGGCGGAATCCACAGGGCGTCGATTCCCAGCCATTGCAGGTAATCAAGCTTCGACACCAGGCCGGACAGATCGCCGGAGCCGTCGGCATTGCTGTCGACAAACGAACGCACCATCACCTCGTAGAAGACGGCGCGGCGATACCACCGCGGATCGAGGGCCAAACCGGGCAACTGAATGGGTGCGGTAAAGCTCACGGCTTTCCTTCCGTCCCGGCAAAGGGCTCTCTCGATGCAAGTGGTGGCTAGAGTCTAGATCGACCATCCCGGTGCACGTCCAGCCTTGCGTAAGTCACGCGCCTAAACTAGGGCCGATGATCGTTTCTTCTCCCTACGACAAGCGTCTGCAGAGCCTCCCGGTACTCGCGCGCACCGCATCCGTTCCCGGCACCGACGGGCAGAGCAGTGACACGCGGTACTGGGACTACGGCGACCCCACCGCGCCCACAACGCTCGTGCTGGTGCATGGCTTTCGTGGCGACCACCACGGTCTGCAGCTGGTCGTGGCCGAGTTGCTCAGCGGCGACCCACACTCGCCGGCGCTGCGCATCCTGGCACCCGACCTGCCGGGTTTCGGCGACTCGGCCCCGCTCCACGACGGGGTTCATTCCCTCGCGGCGTATGCCCGCTGGCTCGAGGAATTCCTCGGCGTGCTCGCCCCGACCGGGCGGCTAGTGGTACTGGGCCATTCTTTCGGTTCGATTGTGGTCGCGGCGGCAGCCGCAGCGGGGCTGACCGCCGACGAGATCATCCTGGTCAATCCGATCGCCGCGCCGGCCCTGTCGGGGCCGCGCGGAGTGCTGACCCGGCTTGCTGTGTTCTACTACTGGGCAGCGGCGAAATTGCCGGAGCGCTGGGGCTACGCGCTCTTGCAGAACCGTGCCATCGTGCGCATCATGAGTGTCAGCATGGCCAAGACGCACGATCCGGCTCTGCGTCGCTGGATCCACAATCAGCACGACCGCTATTTCAGTGCCTTTGCCAACCGCCGGGTCGTCATGAATGCGTTCACGGCCTCGGTCAGTCACGACGTGAGCGAGTTCGCTGCCCGCATCCTTCAGCCGACTCTGCTGATCGCGGCCGACAAGGACGACATCACGCCACTCGCGGCGCAATATCGACTGCAGACGCTCTTTCCCAATGCCAGGTTGCGGGTTATCAACAACGTCGGGCACCTCATCCACTACGAACAGCCACAACCGGCCGCACTGTTCATCCGGAAATTCATGGCTGAGGAGCTGGCGCTATGAGAATTGTCGTCGACTGCCGTTACGTTCGCTTCGACCACCACGACGGCATCAGCCGCTACACGGCGGGGCTTGTGACCGAACTGGGCCGCCTGCATCCGCTCATGATGCTCATCAGCGACCATCGTCAACTCGACATGTTGCCTGCGCTGCCGTGGCAGCTGGTGCGCGCCCCGACCAGCCTGCTCGAACCACTCGTCGCGCTGTCGGTCAACCGGCTGAAGCCCGACGTCGTGTTCAGCCCGATGCAGACTATGGGTTCCTGGGGCCGCAAGTACCGGTTATTCCTGACCGTGCACGACCTTATCTACTATCGCAATCGCACGCCCCCGCGTGACCTGTCGCCGTTTATCAGGCTGCTCTGGCGGGTCTACCACCTCTCCTGGTGGCCACAACGGATGCTGCTGAACGGCGCCGACGGCATCGTGACGGTGTCCGAGACCACCCGTTCACTGATCAATGAGCACCATCTCACCCGGCGTCCGGTCACCGTGGTGCCGAACGCCGCCGACACCGTTCCGGGCATCCCGAGTCATCGGAGCATCGCGGAAACCACCCGCCTGATCTATATGGGCTCCTTCATGCCGTACAAGAACCTCGACACTCTCGTGCTGGCCCTGGCCGACCTGCCCGAGTACGAACTGCACCTGCTCAGCCGGGTGTCGGCGACCGAGCGAAACCGGCTGACCCGCCTGGCTCCGCAAGCCCGGCTGCTCTTTCACGACGGGGTGACCGATGAGGATTACCACGCCCTGGTGCGCTCGGCTACCGCCCTCGTCACCGCGTCGCTCGATGAGGGCTTCGGTATTCCCCTGGTCGAGGCGATGAGTTTGGGTATCCCCGTCGTGGTCAGTGACATTCCGATCTTTCGCGAGATCGGCGGCGACGCGGCGCTGTACTTCGACCCGCGCAGTGCCGATGCCATTACTGCGGCCGTTCGGAATCTCGCGGAGCCGGGGGAGTGGGCAACGCGCTCCGCGCTGTCGATCGAACAGGCGGCCCGCTTTACCTGGGCGGCGTCGGCCCGTACCCTGCTCGACGTGCTCGAGGGAACCGTTCCGACTACTCCGTAGCTGCATTTCACGCCGCACGGGAGCTGCGCAGTTGCGCGGGAGGCGCAACCCGCGCGCAGCGGCGCAGGTCGAGCGTCTCGCGTAGCGCTGGAGTTGTGGCCAGACCTGTTCTCCCGCGCACTGGCGCAAGTCCAGCGTGACACGTGGCATCCGTGCGGTTAGGAACAGGTCAGAGCACCGGGGAGGCTGCGGCCTCACCGCGGTCGCCGGGAGACCGGGTGGTCGCGTCGAAGTGGGTCAGCAGCAGCTGGTCGTTCTGCCACCGAAAATCGTGCACGGACCCGTTCGCGATGAATTCGCCGTGCCGGGGTCGCTCACCCTCGGTGACATGGCGCAACAGCGTGCCGATGATGCCGCCGTGGCTGAGCACGAGCACACGCTGCCCGGCTCGCCCGGCCGCCAGGGTCGCGAGGGCGGCGAGCACCCGATCAACGACATCGCGCCGAGTCTCTAATCCCGGAACAACGACACCATCGGGAAAGCGATGCTGACGCTCGGCGAAGGTGAGCCCTTCGATGGCCCCGTGGTGGCGTTCGGTGAGGGCGGGAACGATGAGTGGTTCGCTCAGTCCGAGCTCGGCCGCGATGATGTGGGCGGACTCAGAAGCGCGAAGGAGCGGGCTGCTCACGATGGCGTCCCAGCGCCGCGACTGCAACCGCTCGGCAGCAGCAGCGGCCTCGGCTCGCCCGGTCGCGTTGAGGGGGATATCCGTGCTGCCCTGGATGCGGTGATGCAGGTTCCAGTCCGTCTGGCCATGCCGCACGATCGAGAACGTGGTCGTCGCGGATTCACCCGACGGATCGGGACTTCGCTGGGCAGACACGCGCGGTCAGCCCAGCAGACGTTCGGCGAGTGCGGCGAGGGTTTCCGAGGTACCGGCCTCGAGCTTGTGCAGGGCACGCCCGTCACCCTTGGTCACGCCACGGTTGATGACGATGATCGGCAGCTTGCGCCGGCGTGCCTGTTCGACCAAGCGGATGCCGGAATTCACCGCCAGCGAGGACCCGGCCACGATGAGGGCGTCAGCGCTCTGGATCAAAGCGGATGCCTCCAGAAACGTTTCCGTCGGAACGAGTTCGCCGAAGAACACGACGTTCGGCTTGAGCATTCCCCCGCAAACCGTGCACGCCGGAACCACGAAGTCGTCGATATTCCCCACATCGGCATCGCCGTCGGGAGCGATCCGAATGCTCTCCGGGTCGCGGAGTACGGGGTTGTCCTTTTCCAGCCGCGCCGCGATGCTGTCACGGCCGAAGGCCTGACCGCAGGCCAGACAGATCACCCGGTCGAGGGAACCGTGCAACTCGACCACATGGCGTGAACCGGCGCGGGTGTGCAGGCCGTCGACATTCTGGGTGATCACTCCGGCAATGGCGCCGGCGCTCTCAAGCTGAACGAGCGAGCGGTGTCCCAGGTTCGGTTCGGCCTGGTGAAACACCCTCCAGCCCAGGTGGCTGCCGGCCCAGTAGCGTTTGCGGGACCGTTCATTGGCGACGAAGGTCTGAAAGTTCATCGGGGTTCGCGTCGGTGCGCCCGCGCCGCGATAGTCCGGAATTCCGGAATCGGTACTGAGGCCGGCGCCGGTGAGAACGGCGGCGCGTTTGCCGCGCAGCAGAGCGGCGACAGCATCCACTGCCCGTTCCGAATCGAGCGCGAGAGCGGAGGCCAGCGCTGCGGCGGTGTCGGGGGCGTCAGCGGGCTCAAGCGCGTCGACCAACACCGTGCCGTCCGCTGCTGTGCCGTGCGCAGCCGTGTCGCTGGGCTGGGCCGAATCGGCGGTCATCGGCGCTCCTTTCGTACCAGGGCGAGCAGAAACAGCTGCCCGTCCCTTGAGTCTAAACTCGTCTGTTTTCCGGTTTGACTACCCACCTGTCAGGCTTGAGCTCAACCACTCATCTCGGAAGGCACTTCTTCGTGCAGATCACCCGCATCACCGACCTGTCCAGCCCGGGTCTCGCCGACTATTCGCGTTTGACCGATGTCGCCCTCCGGCGTGTTCTCGAACCGGCCGGCGGCCTGTATATCGCTGAGTCACCCAAGGTGATCGCCCGGGCGTTGAACGCCGGACACCGACCACGGTCGTTGCTGATTCAGGAACAGTGGATGCCCGACGCCGAGCGGCTTCTGGCCGACTGGCCTGACGTGCCCGTCTACGTGGGTGAGGCCAGCGTGCTCGAGCAGCTCACCGGCTACAACCTGCACCGCGGAGCCCTCGCCGCCATGCACCGGCCGGCACTGCAACCGGTCGAAGCACTGATCAAGACGGCCCGCCGAATCGTGATTCTCGAGGACATCGTCGACCACACCAACGTCGGTGCCATCTTTCGTTCGGTGGCCGGGCTCGGCGCCGACGCCGTGCTGATCACGCCGCGCTGTGCCGATCCACTGTATCGACGCAGCGTGCGCGTGAGCATGGGCACTGTGCTGCAGGTCCCGTGGACCCGACTGCCGGAGTGGAGCGTGGCCACCCCGCTGCTGCACGCCGCCGGCTTCCGCCTGGCAGCACTGGCGCTAGCGGACAACGCGGTCCCGCTCGACGTGTTCGCCGAGACGACACCCGAACGGCTCGCCATCATCCTCGGCGCCGAGGGCGACGGGCTCAGCCAGCACGCGCTGGCCGCCGCCGACACGGTCGTGACAATTCCCATGCTGCACGGCGTCGACTCGCTCAACGTCGCCTCGGCAAGCGCGGTCGCACTCTACGCCCTGCGCGTTCGTGCGTGAACACCGGGGGCGACCGGACCGGTTTCACCCAGCGAAGAAGTTAGGCTGAACGGATGTCTCCCTCCCGGCGTGTCCTCCTCCGGCGCCGCAGGCTCGCCGTCTTCAGCATTCTCCTCGTAGTCGTGGGCGGTATCGGCTACGTCGGTGCCACCAACCTGGCCCCCGTACCGGCGAGCGCAGCCGATCTCGTTCAACCGGCAGCGCTCACCCAGCCGGTAGCTGCCCCGACCTGGCCGGCTTTTGGCGAGAGCGCCATCGGTGCGGTCGGCTTCCCGGGCGTTCTGGCCTCGAGCGGCGCTCAGGACACGGTACCGATCGCGAGCATCACCAAAATGGTCACCGCCCTCGTCATCCTGGACGCGAAACCGCTCGGAGCCAGCGAGGCCGGGCCGGACATCACGTTCACCGATGCCGACGTGGACATCTACTACGACGTGATCGCCGAGAACGGCTCGGTCGCTCCGGTCGTCTCCGGAATGGTGCTCACCCAGCGCGAGTCCTTCGAAGCGATGCTGCTGCCATCGGCCAACAATTACGCGGCCTCCCTCGCGGTATGGGCCTTCGGATCGATCGACGGCTACCTGGCGGCAGCGAAGACCTGGCTCGCCGCCAACGCCCTGACCCAGACCAGTGTGACCGACACCAGCGGCCTGTCCACGTCGAGCGTGAGCAGCCCGGCCGACCTCGTCGAGATCGGCAAACTCGTCGTCGGCCACCCCGCCCTCGCCGAAATCGTGGCCCTCCCCTCGGCGGTCTTGCCGGTCATCGGAACCATCACCAACACCAACAAGCTGCTGGGGCGCGATGGCGTCGACGGTATCAAGACCGGGACAACGGATGTCGCCGGCGCCTGCCTGTTATTCTCAACCGACTTCACCGTCGGCACCAGCACGGTCACCCTGGTCGGGGTGGTGCTCGGCGGTGACACGCACTCCGAACTCAACTCGGCGATCGCCGCGCTGATCGAGAGCGTGCAACCCGGTTTTCACGACGTCATCCTCGCCGAGGAAGGCGCCGTGTTCGGCAGTTATACGACCCAGTGGGGTGACGAGAGCGACATCGTGGCCGAGCGGGCAGCATCCGTGCTGGTCTGGTCGGACTCGCCGATCACCGGAGGGGTGACGGCAGAGGATGTGCAGCTCGGCCGGGCCGGGGACGAGGTCGGTACGGTGTCGTTCACGATCGGTGGGGCAACGCCGACGACCGTATCGGTGCCGCTCGAACTCCACCAGACTCTGGCCGATCCCGGTCCGGCCTGGCGCATGGGGCACCCCGGCAAACTCGCCGCCGGCTGACCCGGGCGCTCAGACCGGGGGGAGCGTGAACGGGCCGGCGTCGGGCCGCTTGGGCAGCACGTGGTCGCCGGAGGACTGGTGGCGCACCCGGCGCAGCACCCACGGAACGAGGTATTCCCTGGCCCAGGCGAGGTCTTCCGTGCGAGCCTGACGCCAGGTGGTGCCCGGCATCGGCTCGGGTTCGCTCGGTGCAAGAGAATTCTTCACGTTGAGGGTCTGCAATACCATACGAGCGACCGTGTGGTGCCCGAGCGCGTTCAGGTGCAACCGGTCGGGTGCCCACATGCGTGGGTCCTGAATCTCGGTGAGCTGCCACATGTCGGCCACGATGCAGTCGTACTTCGTGGCGACCGCGCGAATGTTTTCGTTATAGATGGCGACCTTGCCGCGGATACTGCGAAACACGGGGGAGAAGCCCACATCGGCGCCGGTGAACAGCACGACAGTCGCGCCGTCGCTGGTCAACCGGGAAATAGCGTCGTCACAGCGCGCCGCGATGGCGTCCGGGTCGGTTCCCGGGCGAATTACGTCGTTGCCGCCGGCCGAGATGGTGATCAGATCGGGGCGCAGCGCCAGAGCCGGCTCGATCTGCTCATCCGCAATCTGCCGAATCAGTTTGCCGCGCACGGCGAGGTTGGCGTAAGCGAAGTCCTCCGTGCCGTCGCTGAGAATCTCGGCGACCCGGTCGGCCCAGCCTCGGTGCCCGCCGGGGCTCTGCTGTTCCGGATCGCCGATGCCCTCGGTAAATGAATCGCCGAGCGCGACGTAGCGCGACCATGGATGCTGTTGCTTCGTCATCAGACCATTGTGTCTGAACATTGTCGCGCTCGTCGAACCTGAGTGCGGACGCGAACGTCGGTGGGCTTTGGTAGATTTGTCGGAAGTGAATACTCCATCCGTTTTCGGTCCCGCACAGGGAACGAGTGCAGCCGAACACCTGTCGCCGTCCTTCCCCGAACGCGCGGCCTGGGGCACCGCAGGCAAGCTGCGCGCCTGGCAGGCCGAAGCACTGGAAGCCTATTTCGTGCACGAACCGCGCGATTTTCTGGCCGCAGCCACGCCGGGTGCCGGCAAGACCACGTTTGCCCTGCGACTCGCTGCCGAACTTCGATCCCGGCGCACCATCGATCGCATCACCGTCGTGGCGCCGACTGAGCATCTCAAGAACCAGTGGGCGGATGCCGCGGCGCGCGCGGGCATCCGTCTGGATCCCATGTTCAAGAACGCTGACCGCAGCTACGGCAGCCACTACCACGGCGTCGTCGTGACCTACGCGCAGGTTGCCGCCCGGGCCGCCCTGCACAAGCAGCTCACCGAATCCAGCCGCACCCTCGTCATTCTCGACGAAATCCACCACGGGGGAGACGCCCTCAGCTGGGGCGACGCCATCCGCGAGGCGTTCGGGCCGGCCACCCGGCGACTCTCCCTCACCGGAACCCCGTTCCGCTCTGACACGTCACCGATCCCGTTCGTCAGCTACCTGCCCGATAAACACGGCATCCGCATGTCGCAGAGCGACTACGCCTACGGCTACGGCCGCGCCCTGGCCGACGGCGTCGTTCGTCCGGTGATGTTCATGGTCTACGCCGGGCACATGAAGTGGCGTACCAGGGCCGGCGACGAGATGGAAGCGAAGCTCGGCGAGGGCAACACCAAGGACATCACCAGCCAGGCCTGGCGCACCGCGCTCGAGCCGAGCGGCCAGTGGATTCCGTCCGTGCTGCGCGCGGCCAACTCTCGCTTGACCGAAGTGCGACACGGCATACCGGATGCCGGTGGTCTCGTTATCGCCACCGACCAGACCACCGCACGTGCCTACGCCGTCATCCTCGAGGACATCTGTGGCGAGCCGGTCACCATCGTGCTCTCCGACGAGAAGGAGGCCAGCGACCGCATCGACGAGTTCTCCAAGAACACCCGCCGCTGGATGGTCGCTGTGCGCATGGTGTCGGAGGGCGTCGACGTTCCGCGCCTCGCCGTCGGCGTCTACGCGACGAGCGCGGCCACGCCGCTGTACTTCGCCCAGGCGATCGGCCGGTTCGTGCGGGCGCGGCGACGCGGTGAGACGGCATCCATTTTTCTGCCGAACGTTCCCGGGCTGCTCAGCCTTGCGAACGCGCTCGAACTGGAACGCGACCATGCCCTCGACCGCAGCAATCGGGAGGACGGCGACGATGGAATGTACAACCCCGAAGACGCCATGGTCGCCGCGGCCAACAAGGAGGAGAAAGCGTCTGATGACCTCGGCTTGGACGATTTCACCTGGCAGGCCCTCGATTCCCAGGCCACCTTCGACATGGTCATGTTCGACGGTGACGAATTCGGTGAGCTGGCCGAGCCGGGCACCGACGAGGAGTTCGACTTCATCGGCATTCCGGGTCTGCTCGAGCCCGAGCAGGTCTCCGAGCTGCTGCGGCAGCGCCAATCCCGACAGTCCAAACGGTCAACCGACAAACGCAAAGACCCGGTGACCGGTGAAATCGCCCCGCTCGAGCCGCCGCCCCTGTACCGCACACTCAAGGAACAGCGCACGCTGTTGTCAAGCCTGGTCGGCATGTGGTCGAAGCTCGCCAATGAACCGCACGGCATGATCCACGCCGAGATGCGGCGCATCTGTGGCGGGCCCGCCGTCGCCCAGGCCAGCGTCACCCAGCTGCAGATGCGCATCGACCTGCTGCGCCGCCGCCTCGGCCGCAGCTAGTCACGCGGCTGCTGCGCCGATCTAGATGGCCGCACCGTAGGTGTTGCTCGCGCCCACCGGCACCCGGGCCACCAGCAGGGCGGTCAGAATGTCGTCCATGAGGTCATCGACGTGCTCCAGCCCAATGGAGATGCGCACGATCCCGCCGGGGGGCCGGGCGTCGGGCGCGACCGGTCGGTGGGTGAGCGACGCCGGATGCTGCACCAGGGAATCGACGCCGCCGAGCGACACGGCGTGGGTGATCAGGCCGAGCGCCTCGGTGAAACGCAGGGCCGCCGCGTAGCCGCCGAGATCCAGGGCGAGGAGCGATCCGGCGCCCGAGCACTGCCGCCCGATCAGTCCCTGCGGGTCCTGGCCGGGGAGCCCGGGGTAGAGCACCCGCACCAGGGCCGGGTGTCCGGCCAGCCGAGTCGCCACTTCCGCCGCCGTCGCCTGCTGGGCGTGTACCCGCACCGGGAGGGTGCGCAAACCGCGATGCAGGAGGTAGGCATTGAACGGGGTCAGCAGGCCGCCGGTGAGCGCCCGCACCTGCCGCAGGCGCACCATCCACTCCTCGGACCCGGAGACCGTCCCGCCCATCGCGTCGCCGTGTCCGCCGAGAAATTTGGTCGCGCTGTGCAGCACCAGGGTTGCTCCCGACTCGATCGGACGCTGCAGTACGGGCGTCGCGAAGGTGTTGTCGACCAGTACCGGCACGTCTCCGGCCGCGTCGACGACCGCCCGAATATCGGTCAGTTCGAGGGTCGGGTTGGCCGGTGTCTCCAGAATGACCAGGCCGGTATCCGAGCGGATGGCGGCGGTCACTCCGGCCAGATCTGTCCAGGTGACGGTCGTTCTGAGCAGCCCGCTGGCCAGGACATGATCGGTCCCGCCATACAGTGGTCGCAGGGCCACGATGTGCGGTTTTCCGGCAGTGACCGTGGCGATCAGGGTCGCGGTGAGAGCGGCCATTCCGGTGGCGAAGGCCACCGTGCCCTCCGCCCGCTCCAACGCTGCGAGGGCGCTTTCGAAACGGGCGACGCCGGGCTGCCAGAGCCGCTGGTACACGGCTGAGTCCCCGGGTTCCGGGGTTCCGCCGGTCGCGAGATTCTCGTACGACTCACCGCCGGATTCCACACCGCGCAGCGGATTAGTGGTGGACAGGTCGATACCGGGAACGTGAACGCCCGCCTCGGTGAGGCCGTCCATTCCGGCATGCACGGCGAGGGTTTCAATATGTGACATCGGTGGCAGCATGCCCTCACAGAAACAGATTCTGTGCGGTCGCGCAAGTCAGCCTGCAGACCCTTGCAATTCCAAGACAGGAATCGCATAAACTCCTTAGTAATAAGGGAGTCTGTTGATGGAATCGAAGAAGCCAGAACTCGATCGGGTTGACCGCGCGCTGTTGCGCGCCCTGTCGGTCAATGCCAGGGCTTCCGGGGCAGCCCTGGCCAGTGAAATCGGCGTTGCCGAGTCCACCGTGTCGCTGCGCCTGCGTCGTCTGCAGCAGCTCGGCCACATTCGTGGCTATCGGGCCAATATTGACCTGGCTGCCCTCGGTGCCAGCTTGCAGGCTCTCATCTCGGTGCGGCTGGCCAAGCACGCTCGCGTGCAGATCGACGACTTTCGGAACGCGGCCCCGCACTGGCCCGGCGTGATCGGGTTGTTCCACACCGCGGGTGCCGACGACTACCTGCTGCACGTGGCCGCAGCGGATGCGTCCCACCTGCGGGACTTCGTGCTCGAGCACCTCGCGGAACATCCGGCGGTCGCCCACACCGAGACCAACCTCATCTTTGAGTATGTCGACGGCGACGGCTGGCAGGACCTGGTGAAGTAACGGGCGGCAGGTCGCAGCAGCTGCCCGGCCCCGTATCCGGTTAAAACAAGAACGCCCCCCGCCGAAGCGGAAGGCGTTCTTCGCAAGCTCTATTTAGAGGGCGCGGATGTTCTCGGCCTGAGGACCCTTGGGGCCCTGGGTTACCTCGAACTCGACCTTCTGGTTCTCATCGAGGGACTTGTAGCCATTCGACGCGATCGCGGAGTAGTGCGCGAAAACATCGGCGCTTCCGTCGTCGGGTGCGATAAAGCCGAAGCCCTTTTCAGCGTTGAACCATTTCACGGTACCTGTTGCCATTTGTAAAACTCCTCCAGGAGTGTTAGACCGGCCCCGACTGTCGGGACCGTTCGTCGCGGTATTCGTCGTCCGCTTCCGAAAGGAATGTGGCGCACTAACTGCGATCCAGATGAATCACGATCAATGCGTTTAAGACGTGCAAGCACTACAACTTCGAGTCCAACACTAGCCCACATGTCTGGATGGTTTCGGAATTCCCTGCCTTTTTAACACGAAAGCGTTACGTTTACCGGAAAAAACGGGTGAACTCCGGGTCTACCACTGGTAGTCAGCGCTCCGGGAGCATTCCGAAAAACTAATCCCGGCGTGTCATTCGGCTGTCACAAAGTCGATCAGATGTTCCACTCGGCCGAGAAGTTGCGGTTCCAGGTCGGCAAACGTGCGCACCTGGCCGAGAATGCGCTGCCAGGCCCTGGCTATGTCAGCCTGCTCCTCGTGCGGCCAACCGAGCGCGTCGCAGATACCGTGCTTCCACTCAATGCTGCGCGGAATATCGGGCCACACCGTGAGGCCCACCCGGGCCGGCTTCACCGATTGCCAGACGTCGACGAACGGATGCCCCACCACCAGCACGCTCGCCGCATACGGGCCGCGCGCCACGGCTTCCGCGATGCGGCTCTCCTTCGAGCCCGGCACGAGGTGATCCACCAGCACGCCCACCCGACGCCCGGACCCCGGACGAAATTCTCGAAGGATCTCGTCGAGGTTATCGACACCCTCAATGCACTCAACGACCACTCCCTCGATCCGCAGGTCGGCACCCCAGACCTTTTCGACCAGTTCGGCATCGTGCCGGCCCTCGACGAAGATGCGGCTGGCGCGAGCGACCCGGGCCGGGGCATCCGGCACAGCGGTCGAGCCCGAGGCGGTGCGCACTCGGCCCAGGGCCGCGGCCATCGTCGGAGCAATTAGGGTGACGGGGCGACCGTCAATCAGAAAGCCGGAACCGAGCGGAAACAGTCTCAGCTTGCCGTGCCGATCCTCCAGGGTGACGATCTTCTTCTCCACGCGGATGACGGCACCGCAGAACCCGGTGGCGACCTCCTCCACCACCAGGTCACGGATGGCTTCCTGGGTCGGAATGATAATGCGGCCGGCGTCGCGCCAGCCGGAGGAGAGCACGTCTGCACTGTATCGATCGTCCATGGCATCGACGCTAGTCGACGACGCTCTCCGCTCCGGCATGACGCGGTATTCTGAAGGCATGTGTGGTCGATTCATCATTACCGATACGGCGCCGGATCTGGCTGCCATGTTCGATGTCGAGCATGAGGGGGAAAATCTTCCTGAGCCGTCGTGGAATATCCGGCCGACCGAGCAGATCCCGATCGTGCTCGAGTCCAAACGCACCGACCCGGCCGTGCGCCGGCTGGAATCGGCACGCTGGTCGCTGATCCCGTCTTTTGCGACCGAACCGACGTCGAAATTTCCCACCTTCAACGCTCGGGCAGAAACCGCCGCCGAGAAACCGACGTTCAAGACCAGCGTCAAGTCGCGGCGTGCCCTGGTTCCGGCGACCGGCTACTTCGAGTGGCACACCGAGGGCACCGTGAAAACTCCCTATTTCATTCACTCCGACGATGGCCTGCCGCTCGCATTCGCCGGCCTGTATTCCTGGTGGAAGAATCCGGCTGCCGCTGACACCGATCCGGCGCGGTGGGTGCTGTCCGCGACTATTTTGACAACGGATGCGCGGGGCCCGCTCGCGCAGATCCATGACCGCGCCCCCGTCGCCCTACCGGAGGAGTGGTGGGACCAGTGGCTGGATCCCGCCACCGAGGGCGATCAGACCCTGGTCGATGCCGCCGTGGCGGCCTCCCGCGAGGTGGTGGAATCACTCAACTTCTACCAGGTTGCGCCGATATCGGGTAACGGCCCCGAATTGATCGAGCCGGTCGACAACGATTCGGTGTAATTGCGCTCTGCCCTAACCGGTACGCTCGAATCAGTACGAATACTCAGTACGTTCACATCAGTGGCTGCACAATTGCGCGGGCGCTGCCCTGAAAGGAACACCCATGAACATTGTCGCCTTCGTCGTCGCGTTTGCGATCTTCGTCTTCGGTTTTTGGCTGTTCGGCCTGGCCTTCTCGGTCACCTCGCTGATGGTGCCGATTTTTATCGGCGGAATCCTGTGTGTGGCCCTCGCCATGGCGATCCCGTTCCACCTATTACGCAACTAAACCACGGTCGCTGCCGGTTCAGTGCAGTAAGCCAGCCACCAGGTTGATGAGCGTGGCTAGAATCACTGATCCGAACGGAAACGACAGTAGCGCGTGCCGCAGCGTCGTCATCCGCAGCGCGTGGCTCTGAATGCTCGTGTCTGACACCTGATAGGTCATGCCGATGGTGAATGCCAGGTAGGCGAAGTCGCTGTACCCTGGCGGTTCGGTCTGATTGAAGTCAATGCCGCCGGGGGAGTCGCTGTAATACAGGGAGGCGTAGCGCAGCGTAAAGAGGGTGTGTACGAGAACCCAGGACAGCGCGACGCTGGCAATGGCGACACCGGCCAGAAGCCCGCGCTGCGTCCCCGAGGTCGCCGAAGTCCCCAGCAGCAACACGACTATGGCGCCGAGGCTCGCGAGTCCGGCCAGCAGGATGAGAAATTCCGACGCTCCCCTCGAGGGGTCTTCGCGGGTCGCGTGGCGGGCCGTCGACGCGGCATCCTGTCGCCCGATGACGATCCAGACCCAACCGATGTAGGTCACGCAGGCGGCCGCCCAGCCGAGGATCACCGCAAGGGCCCAATCGCCGGGTACGCCAGCGACGAGGCCAACGACGACTCCGACGATGAGCATGACGACCAGTCGGGTGCTGTACCGGTGCACTGACGCTAGGGAAATGGTCACAGGCTGATCGTGGCACAGAATGGCCCGGTCACCCGTACAGCGCACCCTCGGCGCGGTGTCAGAATCGCACGGTATTGTAAGTTTCCGATCGACTTCGCATCGATTGTCGTCGAACACGAAAGGTCCCGCCCAGGATGCAAGACAGCCCGGCCGCATCCACCCCCTACGAGGTCCTGGGAGTGAGTCCGACCGCGACCGAGGATGAGTTGCGTCGCGCCTATCGGCTGCTGCTGCGCCAGACCCACCCCGACGTCGGCGGAAGTGCCACCAAATTCCATGCCGTACAGCTCGCCTGGGAACGTATCGGCAGCCCCGAGAACCGGGCCGCCTACGATCGCCGCCGCTTCGGTGATGCAGACCCGACCGCTCCAGCGGATGCCTACGCCGCCCCGTCCGCCCGCGGCCCGGCCACCAAGTCCAGCCTGAAAACCCGCATGCACGGTCACCCAGGCGGCCAGGCTCGCCTGAGATACCTCGATCTAGTACGCGAATGGGCCGGCCGAGGCACGGTCATTGACGACCCGTACGCCCCCGCGTTGATTCGCAGTGCCCCGAAATTCGTGCGGCACTGCCTGGCCAAGGCCCTGGCTGAGGAGGCCACGGCCCAGCTCGTGGCCAATCTCGGTATCGGTTTCACCGCCTGGCATGACATCGACACCGGCGGCCAGACCGACAAACTCGACCACATCATCCTCGGCCCGGCCGGACTGTTCGGCCTGCTCTCCGAAGACTGGGGCGGCGCGGTGCAGTTGCGCCGCGGCGAACTGGTCGGCGAAGAAGTACCGGAGGAGGATAGCCCGATCCACCAGTTCGAGGACGCCGCTCGCTCCATCAGCCGAGCGCTCAAGGTGCGCTTCACCGCGCTCATCGTCGTTCTCCCCGATGGTGCGCTCGACGAACCGGTCTCACTGCCGAAGCGCGGCAGACGGCCGATGATCATCATCATCCCGCGGTCGCGCGTGGTTGGCGTGCTCCGCGAGGGACTGGCCGGCATGGAACGCGGCAGCTTCGAGAAAGTGTTCGAGCTGCGCAGTACCCTGCAAAACGGCATCCGTTTTGTGAATACTTAGGCGGGCAGGGCCAGCTTCTCGACCCAGTAGCGCAGAAACGTCGCCCCGGCTTCATCGTGGATCTGGTCGCCGATCACGATCACCGGATAAGGCCGGTCCAAAATGCCGTCGGACGGCCGCACGTCAACGTGGGACACGTCGTAGCCGGCCTCGTGCAGGTGATCGGCCATGCGATAGTCGCTGCGGGAATCGCCCACCGACCGCCAGAGTCGGGGCAACGGCCCGGTCTCGGCAAAGTAGGCGAGGGCTCGCTTGGCGGCATGGTCTTTGTCGAGTGTGACCGACTCGATGTCGGTGGAGATGATGGTGGCATCCAGCCGAAACGGAACCTGACCGGATTGGTCTGGCGACTCTCGATCGTCGAAGCGAACGCCGAGCCCGTGTTTCACCAGGAGGGCAAAAGCGGCCTCGTTGAAGCCGGATTGGCGGGCGAGATAATTCGCGTGGCTCACGTCCGTACGTTGTTCGACCGAGATCATCGCCTGCTTGGTCTCATCAAAGAACATCTCGGCCGAGAACGAGTCGGCGACGAGCTGGCGCACCTCGTCGATGACCGCGGTCGGCAGGGCAACACTCTGATCGATGACCACGTCTCCCATGCCTTCCACCCCGATCGGAAACCACACCGCGCCCTTCTCGCAGACGCCGTACATGCGAAAGGAATCCGGCAGCCCGGCCGCGACGAGCGGCGCGACAACCTGCGCGCGAATAAAATCGGCTGACCGGCCCGTGATGAACGCGATCGGCACGTGTCCGGCCGCGAGGGTGATCAGATCGGTCAGGATGCTCGGCGTTGCGATGGTGCGCGTGATCGGGCTCGCAATCGGACCGTCGACGTCAAGAAGCAGTCCCAGCGGGGATGCGGGCAGTCCGGGCGAGGAGAGGGGTGTAGACATTTCGCCATTGTCCCATACCGGTCGAAATCGGATCCGCAGGGGGGAGCGGATGCTGCGCGGGCCCAGCCGAGCGCCTATCGTTGTCCAAAGATGATTACGCGACGAGAAGTAGCACTGCGCCTGGACATACCGTTGGAAATGGCGGCACGCCACGGAATTCCCTCACGCCTCAGCGAGGGCCAGCTCGCCAAACTAGAGGCCGAACCGCCGGCCTGGCTGGTGCAGTCGCGAGCCAATCGCACCGGCAAAAAGCCCGTCTGGGCGCAGCTGACCTGCACGATCTGCGGGTACACCGAAGCTGTTCGCCCCAAGAAATGGTGGCCGACGTTCACCTACATCAGCTGCTCCAACCACGGCTTCGATGAGTTGCCCGAACCGGCCGCCGGTTTTGGCCGCACCGAGTGTGACGGCATCGGCAGCCAGTTCATCGGCATCACCGATGAGGCGCTGAGCCCGCCCGAACCGACCTGACCCTGCTGAAAGTACGCTGATCGCGTGGCCGATGGGCACCGCGCAGGGCGTACGATCACGATATGAATCTGAACGCATCGGGCCGTTGATCATGTCCCGCAATTCATTGAAGTGGCTCCCTGCCATCGTCGTGCCGGCCGTTGTCGTCGCAGCGGTCATCGCCGCGCCGCTTGCGGCCGGTGCTGCCGTCGATCTGCCCGACAAGACGGCCGAGCAGGTTCTGCTCCTGGTCAACGACAGCACCGTGTCGACCTTCTCCGGAACGGTCGCCCAAACCACTGATCTGGGCCTGCCCAGTCTTGACCTGGGCGCGGGAATGCCCGGCACGTCGTCGGCCGCTGCCGTGAGCACGGCCCTCGAATTGCTCAGCGGCTCCCACGAGTTTCGTGTGTACGTCGGTGGCGAGAGCCAGTCCCGCGTGCAGATCAAGGACCGGATGGCTGAGCGCGATGTCGTGCACAACGGCAGCGACGTTTGGTTGTACGACTCGAGCACGAACGCGGCGACTCACCTGAGCATTCCGGCCGATCTTGCCGCCACCGCCCAGGCGAAGGCCGCCGAACTCGAGTCACAGCTCCCGGCCGACCTGTCATCTCCGGCTCAGCTCGCCGAACGTTTCCTCGCCAACCTTGACCCGAGCACAGCGGTCTCGGTGGGCACCGACGCCCGGGTCGCCGGCCGTAACGTCTATCAGCTGGTCCTGACGCCGAAAGCGACCGACACCCTCGTCGCATCCGTTTCAATCGCGGTGGACTCCGAGACCGGCCTGCCGCTGCAAGTGACCGTCGAGGCCCGGGGCCAGAGCGCACCCGCGCTGCAGGTGGGCTTCACCACCATTGACTTCTCCGCTCCAAACGCTGACCTATTCGACTTCGTGCCGCCGGTTACCGCCACGGTGACGACCCCGGCCTTCCCGACCACGCCCGACGGCTCTGCCGCCAGCGACACGGGCGACCACAGCCCGGCAGCGGGAGGGTCCCCGGTCATCACGGGCACCGGCTGGTCCAGCATCATCGAGGTGCCCGCCCTCGCCGTACCGGCCGAGTTGGGCGATAATCCCATGCTCGAGCAGCTCACCGAACCCGTCGCCGGTGGTCGTACACTGACCACGTCACTCCTGACGGTATTCCTGGCCACCGACGGTCGCGTCTTCGCCGGGGCAGTTCCATTGGCGCAGCTCCAGGCCGCCGCCGAGTGACCCCGGCGCTCACCCCGCCCGCCCCAAGCCTCGCCATCGAGAGTCGGGGGCTGACCAAACGGTTTGGCAGCCAAACCGCGGTGAACGGCATCGACCTCGCCGTTCCCCGCGGTTCCGTCTTCGGTTTTCTCGGTCCGAACGGTTCCGGTAAGACCACCACGATTCGCATGCTGTTGGCCCTCAGCCAGGCCAGCAGCGGAACGATCACCGTGCTCGGTCGGACCATGCCGGCCGGGCTGCACGATGTTCTGCCCCGCGTGGGCGCCCTGGTTGAAGGTCCCGCCTTCTATCCCTTTCTCTCCGGGGCGGCCAACTTGCGGCGGCTGGACACCGCCGATCAGTACGCGCCAGGAGCGACCCGCCGGGCTCGGGTGCAGCTGGCCCTGGAACGCGTGGGCCTCACCCACGCCGCCGACAAGAAGGTGCACGCCTATTCACTTGGCATGAAGCAACGGCTGGGCATCGCTAACGCCTTGCTGCTACCCAGGGAGCTGCTCATCCTCGATGAGCCCACGAACGGACTCGACCCTCAGGGCACCCGGGAAGTCCGCAGCTTGGTGCGCTCACTGGCCGCCGAGGGCACGACCGTGTTCGTTTCCAGCCATCTGCTGGCCGAGGTCGAACAGATGTGCACGCACGCCGCCGTGATGAGCGCCGGCAGCATCGTCGCCCAGGGCACCCTGGCCGCTCTGCGTGCGGTCGGCGAGACCCGGATCCGCGTGCGTACCCCGGATACCGCGGGCGCGGTGCGCGTGCTCACCCACCTCGGTCTGATGCCGCAGGCGGGATCGCCTGATGATGGTGACTCGATCGTAACCGCGCCGCTCGTCGGCACGAGCTGGCTGCCGGAGGCGATCGTGACGGCTCTCGTGGCCAGCGAAGTGCGCATTCGCGGCTTCGCGATCGAGGAACCGAGCCTCGAAGAACGCTTCGTCGCACTGACCGGGGAGGGTTTCGATGTCGTCCAGTGAGGTTCTGCCGGGCGAACGCCCGAGCGTAGTGTCGGCGCGCCGCGGCAGCGGATGGTCGCTGCTCGGCTCCGAAATCTCGGTACTGTTTCGTCGGCGCCGCACCTGGGCCATGCTGGTCGCCGTGGCGCTCATCCCCATTCTGCTCGCTGTGGCCGTGCGTCTGTCGTCGGAGGCGCTGGCCCCGGGGGAGGGACCGCCGTTTCTGGATCGAGTGACCCAGAACGGTCTTTTCGTGGGCTTCACCGCCATGGTCGTCGCTATCCCGCTGTTCCTGCCGCTGACCATCGGTGTGGTCGCCGGGGATACCATCGCCGGGGAAGCCGGCCTCGGCACCCTGCGCTACCTGCTGGTGGCGCCGGCCGGCCGTGTGCGGCTCCTGCTCGTCAAATATGCCGGAGCTGCCCTGTTCTGCCTCGTGGCGACGCTGACCCTCACGGTGTCCGGAGCGATTATCGGGGCCGCGCTCTTCCCGGTCGGCCCGGTCACGCTGCTCTCCGGCGACACCATCAGCGTCAGCGAGTCGCTCGCGCGCTCACTGCTGGTGGCGGCCTATGTCACGGTGTCCCTGCTGGGCCTGTCGATGATCGGGCTGTTCATTTCCACGCTCACCGACGTTCCCGTCGGGGCCATGGCGGCGACGATCGTGGTCTCGGTGGTCGCGCAGATCCTCGATGTGATTCCGCAGCTGTCCTGGCTGCACCCGTGGCTGTTCAGCCACTACTGGCTCGGTTTCGCCGACCTGCTGCGGCAGCCTCTCGACCTCGGCTCGTTCGGTCAGAATGCGATCGTGCAGCTGGGTTACCTGGCCGTTTTCGGGGCGCTGGCCTACAGCCGTTTCGTGACCAAGGACATCCTGTCCTGACGGAGTTAACGAGACAGGGCCGAATCCAATGGATCCGGCCCTGTGAACTGTCTCAACCAGTCCTCGTTGATTTCTCGAAAGAAATCTCCGTGTCCGAGATGGGAATTGAACCCACACGCCCTTAACGGGCACTGGCACCTCAAGCCAGCGCGTCTACCAATTCCGCCACCCGGACTGGGTGAAACGGCCTCCGGATGAACCGGCTGCCGAGGTAACAACTTAGCACGGATTAGAACACCCGTCGTGTCACCGGCGCCGGCGCCGACGGGTAGCGTTTGACCATGGCTTCCCTTTCGAACGTGCCCCCGGCCGCAACTTCCGCTGATTCAGTGGGTAGCCCGCCCGCAGCGGTCGCCCAGAAACTCGACCTGACCGCCGAAATCGCGCGGGATCTCATCCGCTTCGACACCACGAACTACGGTGAGGGTCGCTCCAACGGCGAAACGGATGCTGCCGAGTACGTGGCCGAGAAGCTGCGCGGCCTCGGCCTGAAGCCCGAGCTGTTCGATTCCGAACCGGGCCGAACCAGCGTGGTGGCCAGGGTGAAGGGCCGCGACGCGTCGCGGAGCGCCCTGGTCGTGCACGGTCACCTCGACGTTGTGCCGGCCGACGCGGCCAACTGGAGCGTTGATCCGTTCGCCGGCGTCATCAAGGACGGACTGCTCTGGGGTCGTGGTGCCGTCGACATGAAGAACATGGACGCCATGATCCTGGCGTCCCTGCAAGACGTGATCGCCGCCCAGGGCGCACCGGAGCGTGACCTCGTCATCGCGTTCTTCGCCGACGAAGAGGCCGGCGGCGTGCTTGGTTCGCACTTTCTGGTCAAGGAACACCCGCACCTGTTCGACGGAGCCGCCGAAGCCATCAGCGAGGTCGGTGGCTACTCGATCACGCTCGGTGGCAAACGCGCCTACCTGCTGCAAACCGGGGAGAAGGCGCTGATCTGGGTCAAGCTCGTCGCGCGCGGCGAGGCCGGACACGGCTCCCGCATGCACCCGAACAACGCCATCACCCGCCTTGCAGGCGCCGTGGCGAAACTCGGTCGGCACGAGTGGCCGATTCGCCTGACCGATACGACCGAGCAGCTGCTCGGCGAAATCGCTCGCATTCTCGATGTCGATCCGCAGCGGGTCGGCCCCGACGAACTCGCCCTGGCAACCGGTACGGCTTCCGGTTTCATCCAGGCCAGCCTGCGCACGACGGCCAACCCCACCGGCCTGACCGCCGGCTACAAGCACAACGTCATCCCGGACATGGCCGAAGCCCTCATCGACATTCGATCACTGCCGGGCGAGGAAGACCTCGTACTCGCCCAGATTCAGGAGATTGTCGGTTCCGACATGGAGATCGTCACGATGCACCGCGATATCGGTTTGGAGACCGAATTCAGCGGACCGCTGATCGAGGCCGTCGTGGGCACTCTGGAGCGCCACGACCCCGGAGCCCCGGTGTTGCCCTACCTGTTGTCGGCGGGAACCGACAACAAGGCGCTCAGCACGCTCGGCATCAAGGGCTACGGTTTTGCACCACTTCGCCTCCCGGCCGACTTGGACTTTCCTGCGATGTTCCACGGAGTGGATGAGCGGGTGCCGCTGGACGCATTAGTGTTTGGCAGGCAGGTTCTGACCGACCTGTTCTCTAGTTACTAGCACCAGGTTCGATCCCAACGGGTTTGAGCTCAGTCGGCGTCAGCTGAAAAAAATCTGAGAAAGCGAAGCGCGTGGACTTTCTGAATGCGATCATCCTGGGCCTCGTTCAGGGGTTGACCGAATTTCTTCCGGTGTCGTCGAGTGCCCACATCACGATCGTCGGCCAGTTTCTCGGCACCGGTGAAGACCCTGGGGCTCGGTTCACGGCCATCACCCAGATCGGCACCGAGGCTGCCGTCGTCATTTTCTTCTGGCGTGACATCGTGCGCATCATCGGCCAGTGGGCCAAGTCCCTCACCGGCCGGGTTTCCCGCAAGGATCCGGATGCCCGCATGGGCTGGCTGATCATCCTCGGCTCGCTGCCGATCATCGTGCTCGGCCTGCTGTTTCAAAACCAGATCGAGACCGTGCTGCGCTCGCTCTGGATCACCGCAACCATGCTCATCGTCTTTGGAATCCTGCTTGGCATCGCCGACCACGTCGGTGCCAAGAGGCGCCAACTGCGAGACATTACCTTCGGGCACGGCGCAATCTATGGTTTCGCCCAGGCACTCGCGCTCATCCCCGGCGTGTCCCGCTCGGGGGGAACCATCACCGCCGGGCTGTTCCTCGGCTACGAGCGCGCCGCAGCGGCCCGCT
The DNA here is from genome assembly GCF_900103805.1 of Cryobacterium flavum. Lineage (GTDB taxonomy): Bacteria > Actinomycetota > Actinomycetes > Actinomycetales > Microbacteriaceae > Cryobacterium > Cryobacterium flavum. The sequence continues at coordinate 329,115 of NZ_FNIB01000004.1, forward strand.
ACGCCTTCCTGCTGGCGATTCCCGCCGTGCTTGGTAGTGGCTTCTACCAGGTCTACAAGTCCATCGCCGATCCCTGCCTGGCCGGCGCGACGACGTGCACTCCGGAGATTTTCGGACCGCTCGAAATATTGGTCGCGACGGTCATTGCCTTCATCGTCGCCCTCGGAGTCATCGCGTTCTTCATGAACTACATTTCTAAGCGGAGTTTTCTGCCGTTCGTGATCTATCGCATCGTGCTGGGCATCGTGCTGTTCGTGCTTCTCGGCACCAACGTCATCTCGGCCTAGCCATAACGCCCCGGCCCGATCGGCCGGGGCGCGAAACCACTGCCGCATCAAAGCTAGGCTGGTTCAATGCGTGCATGGGAACGACCCGAAATTGTCTCCGTCCCCGGCGAGTCGGGTGCACCCTGGCTCCATGATACGAAAACTGACAGCCTGGTGCTGGCCCAGCCACGCGATGCAGCCCGGCTCTACGTCTGCGGCATCACGCCGTACGACGCCACCCACATCGGCCACGCAAACACTTACCTCGCCTTCGACACCCTGCAGCGGGTCTGGATCGACGCCGGGTTTCGCGTGCACTACGCCCAAAACGTGACGGATGTCGACGACCCGCTCCTGGAGCGGGCGAGCGCCACCGGCGTCAACTGGCGCGACCTGGCCGAGTCCCAGGTTGATCTGTTCCGCACCGACATGCAGGCCCTCGGCATCATTCCGCCCAACGACTTCGTCGCCGTGACCGAGGTCATTGACGAGGTCGCCGCTGCCGTAGCGCTGCTGCAGCAAGCCGGACTGGCCTACCCGGTACCGACCGACGACGCCATCGCCGGCGCCGACGGAACGATCGCCGCCGACCTCTATTTCGATATTCAGGCCGCCGAAGCCAGCACGGACTGGACCCTGGGCGACGAGAGCAACCTCGACCCGGTCAGCATGCTCCGCCTCTTCGCCGAGCGCGGGGGAGACCCCGACCGGGCAGGCAAGCGCGATCGCCTCGACCCCCTGCTCTGGAAGGCGGCGCGCGCCGGCGAACCCGTCTGGGAATCGCCCGTCGGCGCCGGGCGCCCCGGTTGGCACATCGAATGTTCGGTCATCGCCCTCAAAGAGCTCGGGACCGACTTCACCGTGCAGGGTGGCGGATCAGACCTGATCTTCCCGCACCACGATATGAGCGCCGGGCACGCGGAGGCGCTGTCCGGGCATCCGCTCGCCGGGGTCTACAGCCACACCGGCATGGTCGCCTACCGGGGCGAGAAGATGAGCAAGTCCCTCGGCAACCTTGTACTGGTCTCGAGACTTCGTGCCCAGAATTTTGACCCGCGCGCGATCCGGCTGGCTCTGCTGGCCCGGCACTACCGAACCGACTGGGAATGGACCGCCGCGCTCCTGGACGAGGCCGTCGCGCGCCTGTCCGCCTGGTCGGCGGCGTTCGGTGCTGCGTCGCTCGGCACGGTCGCCGTGAACGCCTCCGAGGGTGCCGCCAGTACAGCAACACCTGGTTCGGCTGCCGCTCTGGTCGACGCCCTCCGCCTCGCACTGCGCCACGACCTGGACACACCACAGGCCCTGCAGCTCATTGACGACGCGGTCGCCAGTGAGCTCGATGACGTCGCACTGGTCAATCAGGCCATCAGCGCTCTCCTCGGCGTCGCTCTGTAAGGCCTAGTGCCGTGGCCCGTCGGGCCTGGTGCCGGGCCCGTCGGAGCGGCCGTCTGGCCGACCATCGGCACGTCCGTCGCGTCCGTCGGTACCGCGCTTGCGCAGGTACTTCTCGAATTCCTGCGCGATGGCCTCGCCGCTCGCCTCCGGCGAGTCGACCGTGTCGCGGGCCTGCTCCAGCTGGGCGATGTACGCGGCCATCTCCTCATCCTCACCGGCCAGCACATCGATACCGCTCTCCCAATCGGCGGCCTCGGTTACCAGCACGCCCCTGGGGATCACCACGTCGATGACCTCTTCCAGCTTGTCGATCAAAGCGAGCATCGCCTTGGGCGACGGTGCGTTGTGCACGTAGTGGGGAACGGATGCCCAAATCGACAGGGTGGGAATTCCCACCGTCTCCGCGGCGTCCGACAGAACGCTGAGAATGCCAACCGGACCCTCGTAATTACTGCGTTCGATCTGCAGTTCGGCGCGCACCTGGGCGTTATCGCTCGACACGAAGATCGAAATGGGCCGGGTATGCGGAACATCGGCGAGCATCGCCCCGAGGAACACGACGCCGCTCACGTCAGCGGCGAGGGCGGCGTCGAGAATCTCCGCGGCAAAACTCTTCCAACTGCGCGACGGCTCCGTACCGATCAGCAGGTAGATGTTGCCAGCATTCGTTCCACTGACGCGCAGCTGCGCGTCGTCGGCCAGCGGCACACCGGCCACACCGGGATTCGTCGGGCCGTACATGATCGCGCTCGGCCAGCCGAGCGAGCGCACGCCATCTTCATTGGTTGACACGGTCGGCCGATTGAACTGGTAATCGAAGTACAACTCCGGATCGACCTCGGTGATCATCTCGACGTCGAGGAGTTCCTTCAGCGCGCGAACCGCGCCCGTTGCGGCCTCGCCGGCGTCATTCCAGCCTTCGAAAGCAACGACCAGCAGCCGTCCGCCCAGAAACCCATTACCGTCAGCCACCGTGTTTGTCCTCAATTCCTCGTGCCTTCCGCGTGGAGGGCCTTCAGTCAAGGATAGGCGGTGGCCCTACACTTGAACCCCGTGAATGTTTTTCCTCTGCCGCTGCCCACGCCCGCTTCCCTCCCCGCCGCTGTCCTCTGGGACATGGACGGCACGATCGTTGACACCGAACCGTACTGGATGCGCGCGGAAACCGAGCTGGTAGCCGAATTCGGCGGTGTCTGGACCCACGACGACGGCATGCTGCTGGTCGGGTCCGGACTGTGGAACTCGGCAGCGATCCTGCAATCGCGCGGGGTGGACCTCACCCCGGATGCCATCGTCGCGCGCCTCACCGACCGCGTGCAGGAGCAGCTGGCCGAACACGGCATTCCCTGGCGTCCCGGTTCTCGTGAGCTCCTGCAGCAGCTGAAGGTGGCCGGCGTGCCGACTGCGCTCGTCACCATGTCGGTGGAGCGGATGGCCCGCCAGATCATCGACCTCATCGACTTTGCAGCCTTCGACGTTGTCGTCGCCGGCGACATGGTCGAAAACAGCAAGCCGCATCCGGATCCCTACCTGGTCGCCGCCCGGCAACTCGGCGTCAACCCGGCGGAATGCATCGCGATCGAGGATTCCGGGCCCGGTGTCGAATCCGCCGTCGCTGCCGGCACCATCACCATCGCCGTTCCCCACCAGATCGACCTGCCGGAGAGCGCCCTGTACACGCGCTGGTCGACGCTCGAAGGGCGAACGATCCACGACATTGCGGCGTTGTTCCACTCCTCGGAGCGTTCCGATTCGGCCGCTCCCGTTCATTCTCTCGCCCCCCACCGGGTTCGCCCGCAACGAAAGCGCACCACTCGCATGAGCAGCAACCAGGTTATTCAAAACAGTGGACTCTTTCGCATTGGCGACCGGGTGCAACTCACCGGGCCCAAAGGGCGCATGAACACCATCACCCTTCAGGAAGGTCTGACCTTTCACACCCATCGCGGCATTCTCGCGCACGACGACATCATCGGGCAGCCCGACGGCTCGGTCGTCACCAACAACGTCGGCGTTGAACACCTCGCGCTGCGCCCGCTGCTGGTGGACTTCGTGATGAGCATGCCGCGCGGTGCCGCCATCATCTATCCCAAGGACGCTGCCCAGATTCTGGCGCAGGCGGACATCTTTCCCGGTGCCACTGTCGTCGAGGCCGGAGTCGGTTCCGGGGCACTGTCTCTCTGGCTGCTTCGCGCAATCGGACCGGCCGGCCGTCTCGCATCCTTTGAACGGCGTGAAGAATTCGCCGATGTCGCCCGCGACAACATCGCCACCTTCCTCGGAAACGATCCGCAGAACTGGACCATCACGCTCGGCGACCTCGCCGAGACGCTGCCCGACACCATGCCGTCGCACAGCGTCGACCGGGTGGTCCTGGACATGCTGGCGCCCTGGGAATGCCTGGGCGCAGTCTCCGAAGCTCTCAAGCCCGGGGGAGTGCTGCTCTGCTACGTCGCCACGGTGACGCAGCTGTCCCGCGTGGCCGAGGCCATCCGCGGTACCGGTTTTTACACCAATCCGGATTCCAACGAAACGATGATTCGCGGATGGCATGTGGAAGGTCTCGCGGTACGACCCGACCACCGCATGATCGGCCACACCGGTTTTCTGATCACGGCTCGTCGCCTCGCGCCCGACACGATCCTGCCCGAATTGAAGCGGCGTCCGTCGAAGACGGACTTCAGCGACGCCGATGTCGAAGCCTGGACGCCGGGAGCGCTCGGTGAGCGCAACGTCAGCGCGAAGGTCATGCGCAAGCGCGTGCGCGCCGCGGGATCCAGCGCGGAGCTTTCCAAGGCCCGAGGCCTCGACGCCGGTTAGGATGAGTCCCGGCCCTTCTGGTTGTACCACGCCGAAGCCTGCGCCCCCGTAGCACCCGCACCCCTCACACCCGCGCAACAGATCCACGCTGCGCACCACCCTGTACTGAAAGAAGGACCTGTGCGCAAAGCATCCGCGCTGATCATCACCGCCGGCCTCGTGATGACGGCACTGACCGCGTGTGCCGGCCCCGGCACTGCTCAGGCATCCTGTGACGCTGGGGCGCCCTCGGGCGCCGCGTCGAAACTGGTCTCGGTGACCGGTGATTTCGGCGCTGTTCCGGACATCAGCTTTCCGACACCCTTGAAGTCATCCACTACGCAGCGCACCGAAATCATCGCGGGTTCAGGGCCGCAGGTCGTTCCCGGCCAGATGGTCTCCGTCGAGTCGAACCTGTACAACGGCACGACCGGCGAGCCTCTGCAGCTGAGCGCTTTCGACGGCAGTACCGCCGTGGAGTTCGGACTGGGCGATGCTACCAATCCCGGATTTGTCGCCGGTCTGGTCTGTGCGCGCGTGGGTGAGCGCATCGCGGTCGTCATCGCGCCGGACGACGGCATCGGCGTCAACGATCAACTGCGCGTCAGCGCGACGGATTCTCTCGTGCTCGTCGTTGACATCGTGAAGGCCTTCCTGCCGCGAGCAGATGGAGCCGACCAGGCCGTCGCGAACGGTCTTCCTGCCGTCGTCCTCGATGCCGACGGCACCCCTGGAATCGTCCTTCCCTCCGGTGATGTGCCGAAAGCGCTGGAATTCGGCGTGCTCAAGAAGGGAACCGGCGAGAAGGTCGCGTCAGACGCTACCGTGGTGATCCACTACACCGGCCTCTTGTGGGCGAGTGACAAGGTCTTCGAGTCCACGTGGGCGACGAGAACGCCTCGGGTAGTGCCACTTTCTGACCTTCCGCAGGGCCTGGCCACCGCGATTTCTGGTCAAACCGTTGGCTCCCAGCTGGTCGTTGTCGTTCCGCCAGCGCTGGGCTTTGGCCCAGCGGCGCAGGGCCAGGTCCCGGCTGGTTCAACGCTGGTGTACTCGGTCGATATTCTAGGCATCAACTGATTGTGGCGTTCCCACCGCGCCCGTGCCACCGCGTCTGACGCCTGGTTCGGGCGATAGGATCACACAGTGACTTCGACGCCTCTGCATCCCGATTCGACCGAGGGAACCGGTCCCAAACCATCGGCGATCACGGCTCCTGAGCGACTGTTCAGCCTGGTCCTGGCCCTCGTGGCGACGGATTCGGGGTTGACCAAGGCAGACATCCTCCAGAACGTGCAGGGCTACCGGCAGCGCTATGTACCCGCCGGTTCGAACGAGAGCCTGGAGCGCCAGTTTGAACGCGACAAGGACGACCTCCGTGAGCTGGGCATTCCGCTCGAGACGATTGAGCCCCCGGACGATCCGGGAAGTAACCACTTTCTGCGCTATCGAATTCCGAAGGGTCTCTACGACCTGCCCGCCGACGTGACCTTCACTCCCAGCGAGGTGTCCCTCCTGAAACTGGCAGGCACGGTGTGGCGCGAAGGATCCCTGTCGGGGGAGTCTCGCCGTGCCCTGATGAAGTTGAACTCGCTCGGCATTGAACCGAGCGAACCGGTACTCGGCTACGCGCCCTTACTGCGCACGCGCGATGCGAGTTTCGAACCACTCAGCAAGGCGCTTGACCGTGCGCAGGTCGTGGTTTTTCTGTACCTCAAGCCGGGGGAAACCACACCGGCGCGTCGTGTGGTTGCTCCGCGCGCGCTCGTGCAGCACGAAGGCCGCTGGCACCTGTACGCCACGGATGAGGCCGTTCACGCCCCACGCACGTTTCTGCTGTCTCGCATCGTCGGCGCTGTCGCAGTCGTCAGCACAGCGGCTGCGGTCGCCAACGCGACTCCGGGTCCGGTTATCGATTGTGCGACCGACAGTGCTCGAGCCCTGGCCGAACTCGAGGCTCTCTGGGCCGGTAATATCGCCCGCATCGCCGTCGTGCCCGGGTCCGACGCCGCTGTTCGTCTCGGCGCGCGCCAGGCGGCGCAGCACCCGGTACCCCCAGGCCAGCAGTCCGCCGGAGTCGAGCGCCTCCTGCACTTCACCGACCTGAATATCCTCGCCGACGAACTGGCCGGATTTGGCCCGGAAGTAGTCGTCGAGAGTCCGCTCGCCCTGCGCACCGCGGTGGAGAATCGGCTGCTCGCCGTCAGGGACGCGCATGCGGGCCCCCGGCCCGCCGGATCGTCCGGAAGTACGCCTCGCCGCCGAACACAGTCGCTGCGCGCGCGGTCGGGTGCAGCTTCCCAACCACGGGTAGCCGGCGACCAGCTCACGCTGCTGCTGTCCCTCGTTCCGTACCTTATCGATCAGGGGCGCGTCAGTGTCACCGAGGTGGCGAAGCACTTCGATCTGTCGGCGGAACGGGTTCGTGGTCTGGTCAGCCTCATTGCCCTGTCCGGCATCCCCGGGGAGACCCGCCAGTACCTGCACGGCGACCTGTTTGACATCCTCTGGGACGAATTCGAAACAAACGATCGGATCGTGCTCACGCATCAGGTCGCCATCGACGATTCCCCGCGATTCTCCGCCCGCGAGGCCGCGGCGTTGATCGCCGGTTTACAATACCTGTCGGCGCTGCCCGACAATGCCGATACCGACGCCATCGCATCGCTGATGGCCAAGCTGACCCGCAGCGCATCGGCGCCCCCGACCCAGGTGGCCGTCGCCCAGCGCGATGCCGGCACCACCCGCGACATCGTCCAGACGGCGCTCAGCACGCAGATGCAGGTTGAGTTCGACTATCTGAACGCTCGCGGGGGCCAGGAACACCGGCTTGTCGACCCGCTGCGCATAGAGTCCGTCGACAACGACTGGTACTTGCGCGGCTGGTGCCACCTCCGCGAAGCCGTCCGAACGTTCCGACTGGACCGCATGAGCGAACCGCGCGTGACGGACGTGCCACGCAGCACGCACCCGACCGACCTGGTTCTGCCCGATACCCTGTTTCAGGCGTCGACCACAGACGTCGATGTGCGACTCGAGCTCCCGACCACGGCGCTGCCGTTGCTGGCGGATTACCGCCCCGAACGCGCAGAGCCGGTCGGATCGGGCGAACGCACTCGCACCACACTGCGCGTCGCCCATTCCCACGCGCTCAAGCGTCTGGTCACCGGCCTGGCCGGCATCGTCACCGTTCTCGAACCTGCCGAATCACGCCAGGCGGTCGCTGACTGGGCCGCAGCCGGGTTCGCCCAGTACGCCGCCGACCGCCAGCGCCCGACGGAGGAGGAGTAGCCGATGCCGTGGTGGTCGTGGCTGCTCATCTGGACTGGTCTAACACTGGGACTGCTCGCTCTGCTCAGCTGGTTTGCCCTCTCGCTGTTTCGGCAGGCTCGCGGCACCCTGCAGGCGCTGGAATCGCTCCGCGGTCAGTTGCCCACGGGCGAATTCGATGGGCTGGCGGCTTCTGCTGTCGGTATCCCGGCCGTGTTCGCAGATTCGGCCGTGCTGCTGGGAAGGGTCGAGCAACTGCGTGCAGAACGCACCCACCGAAACCAGGTGCGTCGCGACGCGCGGATCGTGCGGGGTAAACTGATGCGGCACGCCCGTTAACCGCCACGCCCGCTGCAATACTCGCTGACACAGAGGACACACCCTCATGCTGCAAAACCTGACCGGATGGCACTTCCTGATCATCCTTGTCGTCGTCCTGCTTCTTTTCGGTGCGCCCAAGCTTCCGGGACTCGCCCGCAGCCTGGGGCAGTCGATGAAAATTTTCAAGAGTGAGATCAAGAGCGACGCGGTCGACCCCGATCCGAACGCGCCTGCTCGCTCAACGAGCACCACGGGCGACGACGCGTCGACGACGTCCGGCTCCACCGCGGTCGGCCCCACCGACCCCGCCGCGAAGCCTTAGCGCCGCATGGTCCGCGCCGAGCGGAGTGCGACCAAAGCGGGAAAGATGTCGTTGGGGCAGCACCTGATCGAACTGCGCAAGCGCCTCTACCTGGCTGCTGCCGGGCTCCTCATCGGGGCCATTGCGGGTTGGTTCCTCTCCGACTTCGTCTGGGATCAGCTGCGTGAACCCATTTACGCCATCATCAACGCCCAGCATCGTAACGCCCAGATCAACTACCCCGACATCACGAGCGCTTTCGACCTCAAACTGAAGATTTCGCTCTACGTCGGTCTGATTGTGTCCAGCCCGGTATGGCTCTATCAGGTCTTCGCTTTTCTGGTACCGGGGCTCACCCGAACCGAGAAAAAATACACCTTCGGGTTTCTCTTCACGGCCATTCCGCTGTTCCTGGCCGGCTGCGCCGCGGGTTGGATCGTCCTGCCGCACGTAGTCGAGCTCATGACGAGTTTCGCCCCCACGGAGGATTCGGCGTTCATCAACGCTCAGGGCTACTTCGATTTTGTGCTCAAGCTCGTCGTGGCGATCGGTATCGCGTTCGTGCTGCCCGTGTTCATCGTGCTGCTCAACTTCGCCGGGGTCATCAGCGCAGCGTCGATCATCAAGTCCTGGCGGATCGCGATTCTGGTCATTGTGCTGTTCACGGCGATCGCCACCCCGGCCGCCGACGTGGTGTCAATGTTCCTGCTGGCCATTCCCATGGTCATGTTGTATTTTGCCGCCTACGGTATCGCTTGGCTGCACGATCGGCGCGCGGCCAGAAAAGTGCTCGCCTTCGAAAAAGAATTCGCGCTTTAGTCTCACCTGAGACTCGTTGCAGTAATTGTTAGGATCACGTGACTCACACGCAATCGCCGGCCGAACGGTACTCGGCTGCGCGCATCCGGGCCGCCCAGCCACTCTTGCAGGGGTTCGAGCGCGGCCTGGGCTTCGACCTCGACCCGTTCCAGCGTGAAGCCTGCGCGTGCCTGGAGGCGGGCAACAGCGTGCTCGTTGCGGCGCCGACCGGAGCCGGCAAGACGATCGTGGCCGAATTCGCGATCTACCTGGCGATGCAGCGGTCCCGTGCAAAGGTGTTCTACACGGCCCCGATGAAGGCGCTCAGCAACCAGAAGTTCCAGGAATTCGCGGCCGAGTACGGCGCTGACCAGGTCGGGTTGCTTACCGGAGACAGCAACGTCAACCCGGGGGCGCGCATCGTGGTCATGACCACAGAAGTGCTGCGCAACATGCTCTACGCCGATTCCGATCTGCTGACCGACTTGGCCTTCGTGGTGATGGACGAGGTGCACTACCTCGCTGACCGCTTTCGCGGAGCTGTCTGGGAAGAAGTGATCATCCATCTGCCACAGCAGGTGCGCATGGTGTCGCTCAGCGCGACGGTGTCGAACGCGGAAGAATTCGGCGATTGGCTGCAGGCAGTGCGCGGTGAGACCGACGTGATCGTGTCTGAGGAGCGACCAGTTCCGCTCGAGCAGCACGTGCTGGTCAAGAACAATATGCTCGATCTGTTCGACTCCACCGGACTGATCGGTACGCATCGGGTCAATCCTGAACTCGTGCGTCTGGCACACGCCGGCGGACGTTCGGCCGGCGGGCGCGGCCGAGGTTCCGGTCGTCAGGGCGGCCAATCCGGGGGCTACCGGGGTCATGACAAGCAGCGTCCTCAGTTCGATGCCGGCCGGATGGACCGCGGCGACATCGTGCGTATGCTCGACGGTAAACATCTGCTGCCGGCCATCTTTTTCATCTTCAGCCGGGTCGGCTGCGATCAGGCCGTGCGACAGGTGCTCCGTTCGGGGGTACGCCTGACCCAGGAACACGAGCGTGAAGAAATCCGCCAGATCGTCGACGATCGATGCCGTACCCTACTGGACGAAGACCTCGGCGTGCTTGGCTACTTCGAGTGGCTGGACGGGCTCGAACGCGGAGTCGCGGCCCACCACGCTGGTCTGCTGCCGGCCTTCAAGGAGGTCGTCGAGGAGCTCTTCCAGAAGAAGCTGGTCAAGGCCGTCTTTGCCACCGAAACGCTTGCCCTCGGCATCAACATGCCTGCCCGCACGGTCGTGCTCGACAAACTGGAGAAGTTCAACGGTGAGGCGCGCGTGCCGATCACACCGGGGGAGTACACCCAGCTGACCGGTCGGGCCGGTCGCCGCGGAATCGACACCCTTGGGCACTCGGTCATCCAGTGGGCCCAGGGACTCGACCCGCAGGCCGTCGCCTCGCTCGCCTCTCGGCGCACCTATCCGCTGAATTCGAGTTTCAAACCGACCTACAACATGGCCGTCAATCTGATCGACCAGTTCGGGGTCACGCGAACGCGCGGCGTGCTCGAGTCGTCGTTCGCCCAATTCCAGGCCGACCGCGCCGTCGTCGATTTGGCCCGCTCCGTGCGCCAGCAGGAGGAATCTCTGGCCGGGTTCAAGACCAGCATGACCTGCCACCTCGGAGATTTTGAGCAGTACTCGGCCATTCGTCGGCGTCTCACCGAGGTGGAGCGCGAGGGCACCAAGGCCGACAACTCCCAGCGAGGGGAACGCGACAAACGCCAGCGTGAGGTCGCCAGCCTCCGCAAACAGATGCGTGCCCACGGTTGCCACCACTGCGCAGATCGCGAGGCACACTCCCGCTGGGCGGAACGCTGGTTCAAGCTCAAACGCCAGACGGATGCCCTCAACCAGCAAATCTCGCAACGCACTGGGGCGATCGCCCGCGTTTTCGACCGGGTGACCGACGTGCTGCTCGGCTACGGCTATCTCGAATCCGATGCCAGCGGTGCGATCGCGCTCAGCGAAAGCGGACGGATTCTGCGCCGCATCTACGCCGAACGGGACCTGCTGGTTGCTGAATCCCTGCGCCGCGGCCTGTGGAACGAACTCGACGCCGCGAGTCTCGCTGCGATGGCCTGCGCGCTCGTCTTCGAGCCGCGACGTGAAGAGGGCCTCATCGATGCCCGCTACCTGCCGAAGGGGCCTTTTCGCCCGGCGTTGGACGACACCCATGAGCTGTGGAATCGCATCGACGACCTCGAGCGTGACCACAAGCTCCCCGGCACTAATCCGCTCGCCGTTGGCCTCAGCCTCGCCATGTGGAAGTGGGCCCGCGGCGCGTCGCTCGCCGACGTGCTCGACGAGGCCGAGATGGCGGCCGGCGATTTCGTGCGCTGGACCAAACAGACCATCGATCTGCTTGACCAACTGTCCATCGCCGGCGACGCCCAGGTCGGATCAACCGCTCGGAGCGCCATGGACGCCATCCGTCGCGGCATTGTCGCCTACTCTTCGGTGGCCTGAACCCGCCATGTGGGCGAGTGAGCGTGCGTTCAGCCTGCCGTTGTGGGCATCCGTTCTGGTCGCCGCCGGTGCGGGAGCGGTTCTCGATGCCGGTTTCCCGGATCGCGACTGGTGGTTTCTCGCGCCGGTCGGGGTCGCGCTCATGCTCCTGGCGCTACTCGGTCGAAACCTCGCGACCGGACTGCTCGTTGGCCTGGTCGCCGGCCTGTCGTTCTGGCTGATTCACATCTACTGGATCACCCTGTATCTCGGTCTCGTGCCGTGGTTCGCGCTCGGCGGGCTGGAGAGCCTGTTCTTCGCCGTTGGGCTCGGGCTCACCGCGGTCGTGCTACGGCACGGTCCTCGGGTCTGGCCGAGCATCTGGGGTCGCCTCGGTGTGGTGCCGGTTATCGTCGCCGGGTTGTGGACGGCCAGGGAGGCAATCAGCGCCGTCTGGCCCTACGGCGGCTTCGCCTGGGGCCGCGTTGCGCTCTCCCAGTCCGAGAGTCCGTTCGGCCCGCTCGTGGCCTGGGTGGGACTGTCGGGCCTCAGCTTCATTATGGTCTGGCTAAGCGCCTTGGCCGTACAGTTGCTCCGCGAACCCGAACTGAAGCGCAGGCTGCGCACCGGCATCGCTGTCGGTGCCGTTGCGCTGGTGCTCGCCGTGCCCGCGTGGCCGACCATCCCCAGCGGTGAGGTTCGCCTCGCCGCAGTGCAGGGCAACGCTGACGCCGGGCTCTTTGCTGAATATTCTCCGGGCCAGATCCTGCAGGACCACGTTTCGGCCACGCTGCCGCTGATCGGCCAGAAAATCGATTTCGTGGTCTGGCCGGAGAACGCGAGCGATATCGACCCCGCCCGGTCGGAAGCGGCCGCGCAGGTGCTCGACTACATCAGCACCGAAATGGATGCCCCGCTCATCACCGGCACCATCACGAAGCCGGGAGACACCTTCTACAACAGCTCGCTGCTCTGGGAGGCCGGGCGCGGAGCCGTTGACGTGTACGACAAGGTGCACCCGGTGCCCTTCGCGGAATATATGCCGGATCGCGCCTTCTGGCGTCCGTTCGCCCCGGAGCTGATCGACCTCATCGGCCGGGACTACGGCATCGGTACCCGGGACAATACCTTCGACATCAACGGGATCCTGGCCGGGATCGCGATCTGTTTCGACATCGCCGACGATCAACTCGTGCACGAGATGATCGACGACAAGGCCCAGATCATCCTCGCTCAAACCAACAATGCCGATTTCGGTCACACCGATGAGAGCGTGCAGCAGCTCGCGATCGCCCGGCTGCGCGCGATCGAGACGGGTCGTACGGTGGTGAACATCTCCACGGTCGGTTCGAGCGCCATCATCACTCCCGACGGGCACACTCAGGACAGCCTGCCGACCTTCACGGCTGGCGCGATGGTGCAAACGGTGCCGCTCAGCGACATCATTACGCCGGCGATGGTGGCTGGGCGAGGCATTGAATGGTTTGTCTCCGGGTTGGGTCTGGCCGGTCTGGCGCTCTGTTTCGGCGCCGCCGGAGGCCAACGTCGCCGCTTGGCGCGCACCGCTGCGCGAACACAGCGTTAACCAACAACGACCCCGGCACACACGTGCGGGGTCGTCTGGGGTGGAACCGGCGGTTAAGCGCCGATCTTCTGCTGGCCACCACGGCGCAGGCGCAACACGGAGAGGCGCTCTTCGAGCAACTCTTCGAGTTCATCCCTGGTGCGACGTTCCAGCAGCATGTCCCAGTGGGTCCGAGGAATCTTCTCGTCGGAGTGGTCAACGATCACCGGCAAGGAATCGACCAGTCGGGTCGCCGTCCGTGCGCAGTATTTGCATTCCCATTCGTCCGGTGCCTCGGCTTCGGCCGAAAAAATCATTACCGTCTCGCGCCCACATGTTTCACACCGGTAGGTGTGCTGTACCCGGGGGGAGAAGGTGACGCCTTCTTCGCTCTGTAGGCTTTGTGCGCCTAATCTCATGCCACGCAAACTGCGGTCAGCCATAGTGTGGTCTCCTCTCGCTCGCGATCACAGATCGATCACGATGCCTTCACATTTGTAAACCATCAAGCTGGGTGTTAACCTTCCCGAACCCCCCGTTCTGGGAGGTAATTCTCAGGTTCGGCGAGTAAGGGCCGCCACAGCCAGATCGGTGCGATCCGTGACAATGCCGTCGACACCCAGATCAAGCAGTCGAATCATGTCTGCCGGGTCGTTCACCGTCCACACGTGCACCTCGACATTCACCCGGTGCATCATCGCGATGAAACGGGGTGTCACGATACGAATCATTCCGGCACGCTCGGGTACCTGCACGGCAACGCAGCCCGCCAGGGTACGGCGAACGAGCGCAGGAAGGCCCAAATTCGCCGCCGCTAAGGCCCGGGCCACGAGCGGTGACGAGGCGGACGACACCACACCGGGCAGCAGATCCACGATCCGTTGGCGGCGCGGTTCGTTGAACGAGGTCACGAGAACCCGGGGAGTGGCTCGCTGGTCACGAATGGCCCGAGCGGCGGGCTCGGCGGCGGCATCCGTTTTGATATCGATATTGAACCGCGCCGTCGGAAAGGCCTCAAGGGCATCGGCGAGGGACGTGAACGATTGCCCGAAGCCCAGGTTGATGCGTTTCAGTTCGGTCATAGTCAGTTGGTCGATGCGCACGTCCCGTTCGAGGGCGGTGAGATCGGGGTCGTGGCTGATCACGGCCACACCGTCGAGCGATACGTGCACGTCGGTCTCGAGGTGGGTGGCCCCGCCCGCCAGCGCTTTCACGAAGGCGAGTAGGGTGTTTTCCGGCGCTTCATGCGCCAGACCGCGGTGGGCGAAGACCCGGGGATGCGGTGCGTCCAGAAATACTGACGGGGCGTTCTCGGCCACCGCCTAGGCCTGCGGAGTTGCGGGCGTTGCGGGCGTTCCGGGCGTTGCGGAGGCGGCAGGCGCGGCTGCCGGTTTGTGGGCGTTCGCGCCGAAGGCGCTGCCGATACCCTTCATGGCCTCGGTCAGTTCGCTCGGCACGATCCACAGCTTGTTAGCGCTGCCCTCGGCCAGCTTGGGAAGTGTGAGCAGGTACTGGTAGGCGAGCAGCTTCGGGTCGGGGTCTCCATCGTGAATGGCCTTGAACACCGTGGTGATGGCTTCCGCCTCACCCTGCGCGCGCAGGACGGCAGCTTTGGCATCACCCTCGGCTTCGAGGATCGCCGCCTGGCGAGCGCCCTCAGCGGTGAGAATGGCGGACTGTTTGGTGCCCTCGGCGGTGAGGATCAGCGCACGACGGTCACGTTCGGCGCGCATCTGCTTCTCCATGGAGTCCTGGATTGAGTGGGGCGGCTCGATGGCCTTGAGCTCGACTCGGCCCACGCGGATACCCCATTTGCCGGTGGCCTCGTCGAGCACGATGCGCAGCTGGCTGTTGATATTGTCGCGACTGGTCAGCGCTTCTTCCAGGTTCAACCCGCCGACCACGTTACGAAGGGTGGTCGTGGTGAGCTGCTCGACCGCGCCGAGGTAGTTGTTGATCTCGTAGGTGGCGGCGCGGGCATCCGTCACCTGAAAATAAACGACGGTGTCGATGGAGACGACGAGGTTGTCCTCGGTGATCACGGGCTGCGGCGGAAACGAGACGACCTGCTCGCGAATATCGAGCAGCGGCCGCACCCGGTCGACGAACGGCACGAGCAGGTTCAGACCGGGCAGCAGCGTCTTATGGTACTTGCCGAGGCGCTCGACCACCCCGGCGTTACCCTGCGGAATGATGCGAATGGCGCGCACGAGAATGACGATGACGAACACCGCCAACACGGCGAGCAGGGCGATCACGAAGATCTGACCGATGAAAGCTGCGGGGTCAAGCATTGTTCTGGGTCCTTTCGGCGGGGATGACGATGGCGGTGGAGCCTTCGATGAGATGCACGGTGATGCGCTCGCCCGGTTCAGCGGGTGCTGCGGTGCCGCCACCCGGCAGCACCAGACGAGCAGTCCAGGTTTCGCCGTTGGCCAGCTTCACCAGTCCGCCGGTCTCGGTGACGGTCGAGAGAACACGACCACTCATGCCGATCAGGGCATCGATATTGGAAAGCGCCGGATCGCCGCCCTTGCGCAGGGCGCGCAGCAAAAACGGCCGAATCGTCAGCAACAGCAGCACCGACAAGCCGCCGGCAACGACGATCTGAAGCCACCAGTCCAGGCCGAGCAAATTGGCGGCCAAACCGCCCAGGCTGCCGATGGAGATCATCAGGAACGTGAATTCCAGGCTCAGTAATTCGATGATGATGGCCACGAGAATGAACACGAGCCACAAAATCCAGAGATAATCGGTCAGGTCGACCATGCGTGACACCTTCCACATTTCGTTCACCTCGAAACTAGCAGGTACCGACGACAACACGCCGGGGGAGCGGCCGAGGCTTGTTGATAAGGTCGAAAGCGTAGGTAGTGGCCGATCAGGGCACACTTCATCACGGACACAAACAGACCGAATTCTTGAGGAGCACGCGTGACCAATCCACTTGCAGCAGGATCACTCGAGGGCAAGCGTGTACTCGTCACTGGCTCGTCCCGTGGCATCGGCGCCGACACTGTCGGCTATTTCGCCGAGGCCGGAGCGCGCGTCGTCATCAACTACCGCAATAAAGAGGCACGCGCGAACAAGCTTCGCGACGCCATTCGCGCCGCCGGGGGAGACGCCATCACCGTCGGTGCCGACCTGACCGATCCGGCATCGGTCGCCGCGATGTTCGCGACCATCACGAGCGAATTCGGTGGCCTCGACATTCTTGTGATGAACGCATCTGGCGGCATGGAGAGCGGCATGGCGGCGGACTACGCCATCAAGCTCAATCGTGACGCACAGGTCAATCTACTCAACGGCGCCGTACCCCTGCTCGGTGACGATTCCCGGGTGGTCTACGTCACCAGCCACCAGGCACACTTCATCAAGACCACACCTACCATGCCGGAGTATGAGCCGGTCGCCCGCAGTAAGCGCGCCGGCGAAGACGCCCTGCGCGCCGTCATTCCCCAGCTCGAAGAGTCCGGTATCGGATTCGTCGTGGTGTCCGGTGACATGATCGAGGGCACCATCACGGCGACGCTGCTCGAACGGTCCAACCCTGGCGCTCTGAGTGCCCGCAAGGAGGCGGCCGGTCGCCTGTACAACGTGAGCGAGTTCGCAGCGGAAATCGTCCTGGCCGCGACCTCGCCGGTCCCGGCCGGCAACACTCGCCTGGTCGGCGACACGTCCGGGTTCGCCGGCGAATAGCGGGCGACCAAGCGATGAAGGCTGCCGATCTTCCCTTACTCGGGTCGCTGTCACGCCCGACGATCCATCCCGATGGGTCGCGGGCGGTGTTCTCCCAGGTACACGCCGACTTTTCAGCGGATGATTACGTCGGCCAGCTCTTTACCGTCGCGCTGGCAGGGGAGCCGGCTCCGCGCCGCATCACGCGCGGCTTTCGTGACTCGGCGCCCCGGTTTTCTCCGGATGGCAGCCTAATCGGGTTTCTGCGCGCCGATGCCGGCGGCGCCGCGCAGCTGCACGTCGTTGATGCGGCCGGCGGCGAGCCCGTGGCGGTCACCGACGCGGTTCTCGGCGTGAGCGACTTTCGCTGGCATCCGGACGGTGACCGGATTGCCTTCCTGGCCCGGGTCCCCGAGCAGGGTCGTTATGGCACGGTTGCGGGTCTGTCGGCCGACTCGGAACCGGCCCGCCGCTTCGATACCCTGCGTTATCGTTCGAACGGCGTCGGCTACACCAGTGACCGTCGCGTACACGTGTTTCTCGCCGTCGTGCCCGATGTCTGGGGCGAACCGACCCCCGCCGTAGCGCCGTCCGTGACCGACGCACCGCAGGCGCCGTCCGGCAACCCGCCGGGTAGCGCGCCAACACCGGACCTTTTGGATCCGGCCAGCTTCGCGAGTGGAGTACCGGTCGCCCGCCAGCTGACCGAGGGAGACTTCGATCATTCCGGGCTGGCCTTCTCGCCCGACGGTTCCAGGCTCCTGACCATCTCGGCCCGTCAGGCCGAACGGTACACCGACCTCCGCAGTGAGGTGGTCGAACTCACACTCCGCGACAGCACCGATACCGCTTCAAACGAGACCATCGCGCCGCTTCGCACCTTCGTGCCTGCGGCCCAAAACCTCAGTATCTCGGCGCTGGCCTCTGCCGAGGACGGTACCCTCTGGCTGCTCGCAACCGACGTGGGTGCGAGCGGGCGAGACTTCGTCGGCCGGGTGACCGCTCTTTACCGAAGTGGTGTCTCGCTTGACGGTTCAGCACCCATTCGGGTGACCGACCCGAACCAGACCGACCAGGATCTGCTCGACCTCGATGCCACCGGGGGAATCTGTCCGTTGACGGACGGCTCCGTGCTCGTGCTCACGGGTCGTCGTGGCCGGGTCGAGCTGGTACGGGTGGAGCGCGAGGGGCGGGTGCAGTCACTCGACTGCGGAGCCACCGTCGCCGCCTCAATGGATGCCTGCGGCGACGCCGTCGTTGTCGCGGTGCAGTCCGCCCGCACGACAGGTGACCTCGTTCTCATCCACCCGGGCCTCACCGGCAGTCACGCTTCGGAGACCCCGCCGAAACGCCTCACCGATTTTTCCTTGGCCCTGCGCGCCACCGGACTGATCCCCGGAATCGAGCTCACGGTCACCGGACGAGACGGCTATCCGGTGCACGGCTGGGTGCACACTCCGGCAGGGCCGGGACCGCATCCGGTGCTTCTGACCATTCACGGAGGACCGTTCGCTCAATACACCGGTGCGCTCCTCGATGAGACCCAGGTCTACGTCGACGCGGGCTACGCGGTGGTTCTCTGCAACCCGCGCGGGTCATCCGGTTATGGCCTGGCCCACGGGCGCGCCATCCGCCAGCGCATGGGCACCCTCGACCTGGCCGACGTGCTGGACTTTCTCGCTGGCGCTCTCAGCGCCGAGCCCACCCTCGACGCCCACCGTGTCGGTATCATGGGCGGATCCTACGGCGGCTATCTGACCGCGTGGACGATCGCGCACGAACACCGGTTCGCGGCGGCCATCGTGGAACGCGGCTTTCTGGATCCGCAAGGGTTCGTCGGGACGAGCGACATCGGCGACTTCTTCGGCGACGAATACGCCGGTACAGATGCCGCCCTGCTGCAGGCACAGAGCCCACAGTTTCTGGTCGGCCGGGTGACGACCCCGACCCTGGTGCTGCACTCAGCGCAGGACCTGCGCTGCCCGCTGTCGCAGGGCGAGCGCTACTACGCTGCGCTCAAACGTGGGGGAGTGGAGTCCGAACTGGTCGTTTTTCCGGGGGAGAACCACGACCTCAGCCGCACCGGTCACCCCCGCCACCGTTTGCAACGGTTCGAGATTATTCTGGACTGGTGGGCCCGACACCTGCCCAGTGCCACTAATCACAGGAGCAAAGATGAGCGAGACCCTCACCACGAACATCCCGTCAGCTGAACGCCAGGTCGCAGACAGCCATGACCTGATCCGCGTGCAGGGCGCCCGCGAAAACAATCTCAAGAATGTCAGCGTTCAGATTCCCAAGCGCCGGCTGACCCTGTTCACTGGCGTGTCCGGGTCCGGAAAGAGCTCCCTCGTGTTCGGCACCATCGCTGCCGAATCCCAGCGCATGATCAACGAAACCTACAGCACGTTTGTGCAGGGTTTCATGCCCACACTGGCCAGGCCGGATGTCGATGTGCTCGACGGGCTGACGACGGCTATCATCGTCGACCAGGAGCGGATGGGCGCCAACGCGCGTTCCACCGTCGGCACGGCCACCGACGCGAACGCGCTGCTGCGCGTCCTCTTCAGCCGACTCGGTCAGCCGTACCTCGGCTCGCCGCAGGCCTATTCGTTCAACGTCGCCTCGATCAGCGGAGCGGGCGCGGTCTCGATCGAACGCGGCGGAACGACCGTGAGGGAACGCCGCACCTTCAGCATCACCGGGGGCATGTGTTCCCGCTGCGAGGGGCGGGGTTCGGTCACCGACATCGACCTGACCGCGCTTTACGACGAGCGCAAGTCCATCAACGGTGGCGCCCTGAGTATCCCCGGGTACAGCATGGACGGCTGGTACGGTCGCATTTTCAACGGTTGTGGCTTCTTCGACGCCGACAAGCCGATCAGGGATTTCACCAAGAAGGAACTGGCCGACCTTCTGCACAAGGGGCCGACCAAGATCAAAATCGAGGGAATCAACCTCACCTACGAAGGCCTGATTCCGAAGATCCAGAAATCGATGCTCAGCAAGGACGTCGACACCCTGCAGCCGCATATTCGCGCGTTTGTCGAGCGGGCGGTCACGTTCACGGTCTGCCCCGACTGCACCGGCACCCGACTCAATGAGGGTGCCCGGTCGTCGCAAATCAACGAGATCAGCATTGCGGATGCCTGTGCCATGCAGATCAGCGACCTCGCCGAATGGGTCACCGGCCTGAACGATTCGTCCGTTGCGCCCCTGCTCACTGCCTTGCGGCTGCTGTTGGACTCCTTTGTGCAGATCGGGCTGGGGTATCTGTCCCTCGACCGTGCTTCCGGCACTCTCTCCGGCGGTGAGTCGCAGCGCACAAAGATGATCCGTCACCTCGGATCCTCGCTCACCGACGTCACCTATGTCTTTGACGAACCGACCATCGGGCTGCACCCACACGATATCCAGCGTATGAACACGCTGTTGATACAGCTGCGCGACAAGGGCAATACCGTGCTCGTTGTCGAGCACAAGCCGGAGATGATCCAGATCGCCGACCACATCATCGATCTCGGCCCCGGCGCGGGAACGAACGGCGGCGAGGTGGTCTTCGAGGGTTCCCTCGCCGGGCTTCGTAGTAGCGGCACGCTGACCGGTCGGCACCTGGATGATCGCGCGACCGTGAAACCGAGCGTGCGTGCACCCACGGGTGTCCTGCCAGTGCGCGGTGCGAGCGCACACAACCTGACCAACGTCGACGTCGATATCCCGTTGGGCGTGCTGACGGTGCTGACCGGCGTCGCCGGGTCGGGGAAAAGCTCACTGGTCACCGGCTCAGTCTCGGGGCGGGACGGCGTGGTATCAGTCGACCAGGGTGCGATCAAGGGATCCAGGCGCAGCAACCCCGCAACCTACACGGGCATGCTCGAGCCGATCCGCAAGGCGTTCGCGAAGGTTAACGGGGTGAAACCGGCCCTGTTCAGTTCTAATTCCGAGGGCGCCTGCCCGAGCTGCAACGGCGCCGGCGTCATCTACACCGACCTTGGAATCATGGCCGGCGTCGCCATTCCCTGCGAGGTCTGCGAAGGGAAGCGGTTCCAGGCATCCGTTTTGGACTTCCACCTGAATGGACGCGACATCAGCGAGGTGCTGGCGATGTCGGTGACCGAAGCCGAGGAGTTCTTCGGAGCGGGGGAGTCTCGAATTCCGGCCGCTCATGCCATTCTGGTGCGCCTGTCCGATGTGGGGCTCGGCTATCTCCGACTCGGCCAGCCGTTGCCGACGCTGTCAGGCGGTGAGCGCCAGCGGCTCAAACTCGCCACCCAGATGGCCGACAAGGGTGAGGTGTACGTTCTGGATGAGCCGACCGCCGGTCTGCACCTTGCCGACGTGGAGAATCTGCTCGGCCTGCTGGACCGGCTCGTCGACTCGGGCAAGTCGGTCATCGTGATTGAACACCATCAGGCGGTGATGGCGCACGCCGACTGGATCATCGACCTGGGTCCAGGGGCCGGCCACGACGGCGGCCGAATCGTCTTTGAGGGAACGCCGGCCGACCTCGTGGCCAGTCGAGCCACACTCACCGGCCAACACCTCGCGGCCTACGTCGACGCCTGACCCGGCAGCTGGCTACGCGAGCAACTCGACCAGAGTCGCTCGCGCACCGACGGTGTGCAGCAACTCGAGCGCCCGGTCGTAGGCCCGGGCAAACGTCGGTTCGTCGACGAGGTCGCCGAACCGGTCGCAGTCCTGCAGGAAGGAATTCCGGTCGGCGGCGAATCCGGCGGCGTTCTGCATGACGGGATATTTGAGACGGTCGGCGACGTCGATGGGCTGGCCCAGCTCATCCGTGCCCTCGGCGTAGCGGACCCAGTTCGCCACGATGGCCGCCGACAGGGCCATCGAACGCCCGGCCGCGAGTTGGTCGACGATCACCGGCACGAGCCACTTGGGAATTCGGTCGCAGGATTCGTTGCAGAGCCTGGGGACGGTGTCGCGCACGCTCGGGTTGGAGAAGCGCGCGATGAGCTCGCTCTTGTACGCGTCGAGGTCGATGCCGGGCACCGGCTTGAGTGTGGGGGAGCCCTCCTCGTCCATGTAGGCCCGAAGGAACGCGGCGTTCAGCGGATGGACCGCGGCATCGCGCACGAGCCGGTATCCCATCAAATGTGCGAAATAGCACAGGCCCTGGTGGCTGGCATACAACAACCGTGGTTTCATCAGCTCGTAGGGCTCGACATCGGCGACGAGCTGGGTGCGCAATCGTTCGTAGGGCGGGCGTGCGTCAGCGAAGGAGTCCTGCGATACCCACTGGAAGAAGGGTTCGCAGACCACGGTCCAGGCGTCGCACACGCAGATGGTATCGGCGACCAGGGCGCGGTCGGCATCCGTGGTTCGGGGGTGATGCGGTCGACCATGCTGTTCGTCCCCACCCCGTCAGGCGAGTTCTCTGCGACTCCTGGCTGATTCAAGCCAGGTTCAGGCCGGGTGGAAGCTGCGGACGGCGCATCAGGCACCCCTCTCGGACGCCCGGGCGCATGACCGATAATATGCATTATGTCAATACCGAGGTATGACACGAGCCCGGGGCGTGAAATTCACATCGCCGAGATTCTTGATGGTATTCCCAACGATGCAGGAGCTTTACAACCCTCTGAGGTGGCGGTGTTCTGCATACTGACGCCGACGAGGAGACTCCCAGCAGCGAAGTTTTGATGCGAACAAAATCACACGGACCTTGCAAGCAATCGGCGCGTCGGGGGCCTCCTCCGCCTTCGCGAGTCCATACGTTGAGCGTATTGCGAAATACGCACGCTGCGCCCTGAACAAGCCGCAGCTTTTTCGATGTTGGGGCCGTTTCGTGCGCACTGTGTTAACCGTTTCCCGTCCCGTTTGCCGAGGCGGTGTTCCGGGTAGTGCCGAACGGTCTCACGGATCAGCCACCAGGTTTCGGCCTCTGGACTCTCACGCTCCTCCTGGTTGGATTCAATGAAGAACTCATCAGCTGTGGAGTCGTGCTCAGTCGGTTGAGCCGAAGCTTCACCGCCATTCCTGCCGTTGCGGTAACAGCAGCGCTATTCGGGATGCAACACCTGTCCGCCTTCGCCACCACGGACAGGGAAACGTACGACGTCCTGACGAACGTGCTCGCCTCAGCGACCTACGGCTTCGCTCTCGCCGCGTTTCAATACCGCTTCTCGTGGATCTGGCCGCTGATAGTCATTCACGGACTCGCGGATTTCACGTCGATCCTCGCGCGCACTTCTTACGGCGATCTCGTCGTGGCCGTCACGTGTGTGATCTTTGTGATTTACGGGCTTGCCGCACTGCGGCACATCGCCCGGCGCGCAGCACGCGCCCGGTTTAGGTTGCCCCGTGAACCGAGCGGACAAGCATCTGCAATGGCGCCGTATTCACGGCCTGCGACAGCCGGTCAGGGCTGTGCCGCGCAGGGGCTCCGAGACCAGAATGACTCGCACCCAGCCATCTAACTGACACCGGCGCTCGGCTACAAGTGTTCCAAGCGACGCCGCGAAAAGTGGTCAACGTCAGCACCTTCAACTTGCGATCTCGCGGCACGCTCACCAGCGATATCGGAGAGCCGCGCCCCACCCGATTATTTCCCGAAAGCTGCTGCGCTGATTGCCTCATCGGCAGCGACGCTCTCCCTAGCAACGTGTAAACGCGTGCCCTGCTGGGCGCTCAATCTCCTGAGCCGTGAAGACATCGTTGACAGTCGCTACCGGTGCATGTTTTCAGCTGACACCGAGCGAGATCAGAGGGACGAAACGGGAGCGCCCGCTAGTGGGACCTCCTACGGACGCTCCCCCGAAAGTTGGCGGTTCTGACCGTGCTGGGAGGCGGCGGCGCCCGTTTGACTGTCCCGAAATTATGCCCAATGACCGGGCGTCAACCGTAACAGCCCTTTGCCCTAAATGAGGTAGCGGCGAAATTCCGGCCATCTCTGCCTCACTTTAGATGAGACGGGGCAACCCAGATCGATGAGAGGTCCGGAATATAGGATTTTTCCCCTACTCCGGTCCGCCTGACGCACAGAAAGCGTTCCCTTCCAAAAGTAATAGACCGGGGTGTTGTTCTGGCCCGTCTGCACCCAGACTGGAGGTATGAAGACAATGACGTTACCGAATACACACTTCGAGGTCTCCAACATCATTCTGGGGCTGATGCGGATCGTTCCCCTGGCCGACGAAGAGATCCGATCCTTGGTTGAAGCGTCCAGAGAGGCCGGCATAAATTTCTTTGATCACGCCGACGTGTACGGCAGCGAACCCCACGAATGTGAGCGGCGTTTTGGCGACGCCGTATCGTTTTCGGCAGAAGATCGGGCACGTGTCGCCATCCAGTCAAAGGTCGGCATTCGATCGGGCTTCTGGGACTTCTCCAGGGAGCACATCCTTCGATCGGTCGACGAGTCGCTCACGGCGTTGAAGACCGATTACCTCGACATGCTGCTGCTGCACCGCCCTGACGCCCTGGTGGAACCCGACGAGGTCGCGGAGGCGTTCAACATTTTGCACGATGCGGGAAAAGTACTCAATTTCGGCGTCTCCAATCACACTCCGGGACAGGTAGAGCTATTGAAAAGCTCGGTGGCCCAGCCGCTCATCGTCAACCAGGTGCAGTTGAGCATCACGCATGCGCCCCTGATCGCCGCCGGCGTCTCGGCCAACATGGCTGGCCTGGACCAGTCCATCGACCGGGACAACGGCATTCTCGATTACTGCCGACTGAACAACATCACCCTGCAGGCATGGTCGCCGTTCCAGAAGGGTTTCTTCGACGGTATTTTCCTGAACGATCGAGAAAACTATGCCGCGTTGAACAACGTCATCGAGGACCTTGCTCGAACCTACGATGCTCCCCCGGCTGCCATCGCCGTAGCCTGGATCACTCGTCATCCCGCCCACATGCAGGTTGTACTCGGCACGACCAGCGTTCACCATCTGATCGATTCGGCCGCGGGGTCTGATATCGCCCTCACGCGCGAAGAGTGGTACCGACTCTTCACGGCCGCTGGACATATCTTGCCGTAGTCAGGCACCTTAAACTCTTGGCGGTAAAGGATGGACGTATCACTCGGTCTTCTCACTCTCGTCGTTGTCGTCTGCGCGGCCAGCGCACTCGCTAGACGCTTGAACCTGTCTGTTCCACTGCTGCTCGTTGTGGTCGGTGTCATCGGCTCATATCTGCCGTTTATTCCAGCGGTGAAGTTGGATCCGGAACTGGTGTTGGTGGGAATTCTTCCTCCACTGCTGTACGCGGCCGCTATCCGTACCTCCCTGGTTGAATTTCGCACGAACCTGCGGTCTATCGGCCTGCTGTCGGTCGGATATGTCATTTTTGGCACCGTGGCGATCGGCCTGATCGTCTGGTGGTTGATCCCAGAAATTCCCGTGGCTGCTGCATTTGCCCTGGGTGCGGTGGTGGCTCCGCCGGATGCAGTCGCGGCGACCACGATCGCGCGCCGAGTTGGGCTCCCGCGGCGGGTTGTGAGCCTTTTGGAGGGTGAGTCGCTGGTCAATGATGCGACCGCGCTGGTGCTTCTTCGCACGGCGATCGTCGCCATTGGCGGGAGCGTCACCGTCTGGCAAGTGGCGTCAGACCTCGCTTTTGCTGCCGGTGGGGCTGTAGTGATCGGCTTGGTCGCGGCGTGGCTCCTGCTGCAGATCCGAAAACGGGTTCGCAACGTGGCCATAAACACGTCTATGTCTCTTGCAGCCCCGTTTGTGGCCTATATTCCTGCTGAGGGAGTCAACGCATCTGGCGTGTTGGCTGTCGTTGTCGCCGGCCTCGTGATCGGTACAAGAACGCCAGCTATGCCGGGCGGCGCGTCGCGATTGAGTCAGCGCAGCAACTGGGCGACGGCGCAGTTTCTGCTCGAGAACTCCGTTTTTCTTCTGATCGGATTACAGGTACGGTCGATAATTGAGGCGACCTCAGGCGACTCGCTCGGTGCCGGGCGTATCTGGGGTGCTTGCGCTGTCATCCTCGTTGCGGTTCTCCTGTTGCGCCCGATTTGGGTGTTCCCAGCGATTTATCTCCCTCGGCTGATACCCAAAATTCGACAGGTCGACCCCGCACCGCCCTGGCAGTTGCCCACCATCGTGTCGTGGGCTGGCATGCGCGGTGTCGTCACCCTGGCTGCGGTGTTCGCCCTACCGGAAGGCGTCGCCCACCGTCCAGTCCTCGTTCTCGCCGCCCTAGGAGTGGTGGCCGGAACCCTGGTTGTGCAGGGCCTGAGCTTGCCGCGGCTCGTTCGCCTGCTGGGGGTACGTGGTCCTGATACCAAAGCGGATGCGCTCAGCCAGGCTGCGCTAATGGATCAGGCCACCGCTGCGGGAATAGAAAAC
Organism: Cryobacterium flavum; assembly: GCF_900103805.1. GTDB lineage: Bacteria > Actinomycetota > Actinomycetes > Actinomycetales > Microbacteriaceae > Cryobacterium > Cryobacterium flavum. The sequence continues at coordinate 355,325 of NZ_FNIB01000004.1, forward strand.
TTGCGGCGGCACACTCGGCCCGACGATCCGCCTGAGGTGCTCGACATGCTCGAACGCCGCACCCAGGAACGCAACCGGGCGGCCTGGGAACGCCTCGGACGATCGGAGTTCGCTGACCGCACTCCCAGTAAACGCTACGTACAGTTGCGGCTGGCTATGCTCGATGCGGAGCGCGCCCGGGTTCTGAAACTGCGCCGCTCGGGAGAATACGCCCACGAGGTAATCAGCGAAGTGCTTGAGATGCTCGATGTTGAAGAATCTATGTTGGACACCTCGCCTGACGACGCGGGCAGCACCTTCAGTGCCGAAGCTCCTGCCGCGATCCGGCCCGACACCGCTGGAGTCCCCCTGGGCGCCGGCGGCTGCGAGCATTTACGGGCCGTCGGTGAGCATCCAGTGCCACCGGACTCGGAATGCTACGACTGTGTACGCGAAGGCACTACCCCGGTACACCTTCGGATGTGCCTACTGTGCGGCAAGGTGGGGTGCTGCGATTCATCCGTCGGTCAGCACGCGACCAGGCATTTCCAAGAGTCCGGCCACCCCATCATGTGCAGCGCCGAGCCGAGGGAATTGTGGCGTTGGTGTTACGTTGACGAGCTCCTCGGTTAGCGCGAGCTCGTCGACGCGCCTCGAGATGTGTCCCCGAGGGTTGTAGCCTCGGTAGGGGCGTGCACGAGCTTGAGGCCGACGACGCAGCCGATGAGCCCGACAAGCAAAGCGATCTACAGCCAGAAAATGCTGGTGTCCCGCTGACCATCGCCCCGATCACCGTTAGAGGTGCGCCGATGCCAACCCCGACGGCATAGCCTCCCCAATTAGGATTTCGCGCATTGCCCCGGCCAGGCCTCCCATGCTCAGCGCGAGCCCTGCACCGAAAATGACGGTCGGCCACAATTTGGTGAAACCCACGGACCTGCCGAGCGCGGTCGTCCAGACGGCCTCCAGCACTCCGGACGCGATAAGTACGATCCACGACATGACTGTCACTCCTCGGCCAGTCTTGTCGTGCTCCGGGGCTGATCCACCGTCCGGGGTCGCATTCCACGGCCTCCTCGACTATGAGCAGACCCACTGGGCACCCCCGTGCACACAGGCCAGACCCGCGAATGCGGAAGCATCCACTCAGCGCCACTTCGCCCTGACGACTTAGGCGTGCGAGTGGTGAATCACCATTCCGAATTCATTGACCGGCTCGAAAGCGTCTCGGTCCCAGGCTCCGGGGTGCGGAACCGGGCAGTCGACCACGGTATTTCGCGATGAATGGTCGATGGCGTGTTCTCGCATGGCGTGTGAGCAGATCGGGCATGACCGAAAATCGGTCGCGTCCCACTGTTCCGGGCCTCGTGGGGTCTTCCTGTCCTGAATCATGCCATTACGATACGCCGAATTGGACAATTAGGCACGTAACCGCTCTGCGACTTTGCGGCAAACCTCTGGAGTCTGGCCTACTCTTCCCCGAAACCTGATTCCAACAGTTCTGCGAGGGCGGTGATCGCCGGGCCGGCCGACTGGTCAGTCGACGACAGCTGCACGCTGCTTCCCCGAGCCAGACCGAGCGACATGATGCTCAGCAGGCTGCTGGCGTCCGTGCCGTTCACGGTGATCGGAACCGAGAACGTGCTCACCAGATTCACGAATTCTGCGGCGGGTCGTGCATGCAATCCGTCTTTGTTGACGAGGATCACGGTGCGCGAGACCCCGGCCGCTGCGGGCTGTTCAGCGGCCGTTGGGGCGCTACTCGACGGGTGCAGCGCTGACTGCGCGGCCGCCACGACCGCATCGAGGTCTCCCCCGATCTCTGCGGCCACGGCTGCGGCCACCCCGCCCTCGACCAGCGGCGCGTCCACAATTCGCACCTGGTTTTGCTCGGCATCGTCAAGAAAATCACGCGCGGTTTCCGCGGTCAGAATCGCCGAACCCAGATCACACAGAATCACCACGCCGACGCCGCCGTTCGCCGCGGTGATGCCGTCGCTGATCTTCTCAAAGCTGGTACCGATCCCCCCGGTATCCGTTCCTCCCGCAGCGACCAGTTGCACCGTCGGCGCCATCTGACGCGCAAGTTCAACCAGCCCCGCCGCGATTTTCTCGCTGTGCGAGACAAAAACCAGGCCAACGCGGTCAGCGGATACCGCCGCGCTCACTCGCGGACCATCACGCGGTCGCCAGCACGTCGAAAGCGGCGCGGAGCAGCAGCGACGTCGACTGAGAACCCGGATCCCGGTGGCCGATCGCCCGCTCACCGAGATAGCTCGCCCGTCCCTTGCGTGCCACCAACGGCTCGGTGGCTTGCGCGCCGCGCGCTGCGGCATCCGCTGCGGCCAGCAAGACGACGTCGACCCCGGTACCGGCCGCTTGCGCAGACAACGCCGCGTTCACGGCCGGTGTCCAGGCGTCGATCATGGTCTTGTCGCCCTCATCCGCTTTGCCACGCAGCACGATGCCGTCGCGGGCTGCAGCCAGAAGGGAAACCAGAGCGGCCGCATCCACCCACTCGGCGTCCCCGACAGCACCGGAGGCCTTCAGAAAAGCCGTGCCGTACAACGGACCGGCAGCACCGCCAACCGTTGAGATCAACGTCGTGGCGACCAGTTTCAGCACCGCTCCGGGCGTTGTCTCGTCGGGCAGAGCGTCGAGCTTCGGCAGGATCGCCTGAAAACCGCGATCCATATTCTCACCGTGATCGCCATCGCCGATTTCCCGGTCGAGGGTATTCAGGGCGGCACGGTTGGCCGCGAGCACCTCAGCGCTCCGGCGAATCCAGCGCACAGTCCAGGCGGTGTCCAGCGTTGGCGCGGCGTCAGCGAAAACGGAGTCTGGTTGATCGTTCAGGGTCATCGAATCTCCTTCTACCGTCCCCACCGTAGCGCCGCAGTCTGCACCGGGGCGTCCCACAGCCCCGTGAGCTCGTCGTCGAGTTTCAGAACGGAGATGGACGTTCCCGCCATCTCCAGGCTGGTCGTGTAGTTGCCGACGAGGCTCCGGGTGACCGTGATTCCCTTCTCTTTGAGCACTTCGGCGGCCCGGCGGAAGACGATGTAGAGCTCGATCTGCGGTGTACCGCCCATGCCGTTGACGAATAGGAGTACTTCGTCGCCGCTTACAAAGGGCAGGTCTTCAAGGATCGGGCCGAGCAGCCGGTCCACGATCGCGTCGGCGGGCTCGAGCTTGATCCGCTCCCGCCCCGGCTCGCCGTGAATTCCAATGCCGATCTCGATCTCATCGTCGGCGAGCACGAAACTCGGCTCCCCGGCGTGCGGCACCACACAGGGAGTGAGCGCGACTCCCATTGTGCGCACGCGGGAATTCACCTTTTCGGCGACGGTAACCACGGCATCGAGGTCATCGCCGCGTTCGGCGGCGGCCCCGGTGATCTTCTCGACCAGAACCGTGCCCGCCACGCCCCGGCGACCTGCCGTGTAGAGCGAGTCCTTGACGGCGACATCGTCGTTAATGATGACCGCGCGCACGTCGATACCCTCAGCGGATGCCAGATCGGCCGCCGTCTCAAAGTTCAACACGTCCCCGGTGTAGTTTTTCACGATGTGCAGCACGCCGGCGCCGCCATCGACGGCCTGGGTTGCCGCGAGGATCGGGTCGGGAGTCGGTGAGGTGAAAACAGCTCCGGGCACCGCGGCATCCAGCATGCCGTAGCCGACGAAACCGCCGTGCAGCGGTTCGTGCCCGCTTCCACCACCGCTGACGATTCCCACCTTTCCCTGCACCGGGGCATCGTTACGCACAATGTAGACCGGATCGTGCGAGATACGCACAATGTCACCGTGCGCCGCCTCGAATCCGGCGACGGCGTCGTTGACCACGTTCTTGGGATCGTTGATGAGCTTCTTCATGACCATCCATTCACTCGGTGATGCCACGGTTCGACAGAGAGAGGACCACGGCAAGGCCCGGGCAGCACCGCCCGGGGCAGCCGTCTTCCAAAAATTACCATACGCGCTGAAACCACGCCCGGAAAGGGGCCCAATGAACCCCGCCAGCCCATTCCCCTCCACGACACCGCGCGCTATGTTATTGCCAACCGCTCGCCGCAGAGGGGCAGCTTCGGCGTCCCCGACCTGATCAGAAAGGTTCTCGTGGAAAATATCGGAGCTGTATTCGTCTCGGAGGTCGTGGGCACTGCAATGCTGGTTCTCCTCGGAACCGGCGTCGTCGCCAACGTCGCCCTGGCCAAGAATAAGGGCCTTGGCGGTGGGTTCCTTATGGTGACCATCGGCTGGGGCTTCGCAGTGTTTGCCGGAGTCGTGGTCGCCTACCGTTCGGGGGCACACCTCAACCCCGCCGTTACCCTGGGGCTCGTCGCCAACGGAGCCAAGGAATTCGGGATGGGAGTCCCCGTCAACGTGGTGTCCGTGCTCGCGTATATCGGGGCGCAGCTGATTGGAGCCATCCTGGGCGCTGTCGCCTGCTGGCTCGCTTACAAGCAGCACTTCGACGCCGAACCCGACCCGGCCAACAAGCTCGGGGTATTCTCCACCGGGCCAGCCATCCGCTCCTACGGCTGGAACCTCGTCACGGAAATCATCGGCACGTTCGTACTGGTCTTCGTCGTCATCGCCTTCGGTGGAGACCGGCAGGGCGCCAACGGCGGTCTGGCGTCTCTCGGAGCGCTTCCCGTGGCCCTGTTGGTCATCGTCATCGGTACCTCGCTCGGTGGGCCCACCGGGTACGCCATCAACCCGGCCCGTGACCTTGGTCCGCGCATCGCGCACTTCATCTTGCCGATCAAGGGCAAGGGCAGCTCCGACTGGGCCTACTCCTGGGTACCCGTAGTCGGGCCCGTCATCGGCGGTCTGCTCGCCGGCTGGGTGGCTATCCCGCTCCTTCCCCTGCTCACCTGACCTGAACAAACGGGCCGGTCCCCGCGGACCGGTCCGTTGTCGTGCGACCAGATCTGCACACGCGCAAACGCCAAGCACACTCACTAGGAGGACACGCACCAATGACTGACTACATTCTCGCCATCGACCAGGGAACTACCAGTTCCCGGGCCATCATCTTCGATAAGGCCGGATCGATCGTTTCGACCGGACAGCTCGAACACGAGCAGATTTTCCCGCAAGCCGGCTGGGTCGAGCACAACCCGAAGGAAATCTGGGACAACACCCGCGAAGTGATCGGGCAGGCGCTCTCCAAGGCCAACCTCACCCGGCACGATATCAAAGCCATCGGAATAACCAACCAACGTGAAACCGCGGTGGTCTGGGACAAGACAACCGGAGTCCCCGTCTACAACGCCATCGTCTGGCAGGACACCCGCACCCAGCCCATCGTCGACCGCCTCGCCGCTGACGGTGGGGTCGAACGGTTCAAGAAGAAGGTCGGGCTGCCGCTGGCGACTTACTTCTCCGGCACCAAGATCGTCTGGATCCTCGAAAACGTCGAGGGCGCTCGCGCCAAAGCGGATGCCGGCGACCTTTTGTTCGGCACCACCGATTCCTGGGTCCTGTGGAACCTCACCGGCGGCGTTGACGGCGGAGTGCACGCCACCGACGTCACCAACGCCAGTCGCACGCTATTCATGGACCTTGAAACCCTGCAATGGGACGATGAGATCGTAGCCATCTTTGACGTTCCGAAGTCAATGCTGCCGTCGATCCGTTCCTCGTCGGAGATCTATGGCACTGCGCACACCTCGAGCCTGCTGCGCGAGGTCCCCGTCGCCGGTATCCTCGGCGACCAGCAGGCCGCGACCTTCGGTCAGGCAGCGTTCGATCAGGGCGAGGCCAAGAACACCTACGGCACCGGAAACTTCCTGATTTTCAACACCGGCACCGAAATTGTGCACTCCAAGAACGGCCTGTTGACCACCCTTGGGTACAAGCTCGGCGATGACGCCCCGCACTACGCCCTGGAGGGTTCCATCGCGGTGACCGGTGCGCTGGTGCAGTGGATGCGCGACAACCTCGGCATGATCAGCTCAGCCTCAGAAATTGAGGCCCTCGCGAAAACAGTCGACGACAACGGCGGAGCGTATTTCGTTCCCGCATTCTCGGGACTGTTCGCGCCGTACTGGCGTTCAGACGCCCGCGGGGCCCTGGTCGGGCTCACCCGGTTTGTGAACAAGGGGCACATCGCGCGAGCGGCACTCGAGGCGACGGCTTTTCAAACGCGGGAGGTCATCGATGCGGTCAACGCCGACTCGGGTGTCCCCCTCACCGAGATCAAGGTCGACGGCGGCATGATCGCGAACAATCTGCTCATGCAATTCCAGGCCGACATCCTCGGTGTTCCAGTGGTCCGACCGGTCGTCGCCGAAACGACGGCGCTGGGCGCAGCCTACGCTGCCGGCCTCGCCGTCGGTTTCTGGAGCGGCCTGGACGAGCTGCGCACCAACTGGCAGGAAGACAGCCGGTGGACGCCGCAGATGGACGAAGCCGAACGCAGCCGCCAGCTGCGCAACTGGAAGAAGGCGGTCACGAAGACCTTCGGGTGGGTCGACGAGGACGTCCTCTAACGAACAGCCCAAAACTGCGGCGGCCCGATCTCAGACCTGGGTCGCCGCAATCCACGACGCCAGCTTGGCCGTGGCCGCCCCGGAATCAATCGCCTCGGCAGCCACCGCCAATTTGCTGCGAAAACGGTCCAGGATGGCGATCTGCACCTGCGACGCATCATTGGCCAGGTCGAACGCAACCAGTCCGGCCGCGGCGTTCAGCAGCACGATGTCACGAATCGGGCCCGGCTCGCCGGCGAGCACGGCGTGCACGATATCCGCGTTGTGCTGGGGCGAACCGCCCACCAGCTCGCTGATGTGCGCTCGCTTCAGGCCGAGATCCCGCGGGTCGATGTCGTGTTCGGTCACGAGGCCGCGCGAGACCTCCCAGACGTGACTGTGCCCGGTGGTCGTCATTTCATCGAGCCCATCATCCCCGCGAAAGACTAGTGCCGTCGCGCCTCGGGTCTGAAAGACGCCGACGAAGAGCGGCACTCGATCGAGGTCGGCGACCCCCACAGCGGATGCCTCCGGCCGCGCCGGGTTGCACAGCGGGCCGAGATAGTTGAACACGGTGGGGATCCCCAACTCCTTGCGGGTGAGGGCCGCGTGGCGGAATCCGGGATGAAAAGCAGCCGCGAAGGCGAAAGTGATCCCGGTTTCTTTGAAGACCTGGGCGACCCGGGTCGCGTCTCGGGACAGATCGATGCCCAATTCGCCGAGTACATCGGATGACCCGGATGCGGAACTGGCGGCCCGGTTGCCGTGTTTGACGACCGGAACACCGGCCGCTGCGCAGACTATAGACGCCATCGTCGAGATGTTCACGGTGCCGAACTGGTCACCACCAGTCCCGACAATGTCGAGTGCCATCGGATTGACCGGCAGCACAATGGCCTGTTCAAGAATCGCATCCCGGAATCCGACAATCTCATCGACGGTTTCCCCTTTGGCGCGAAGGGCAACGAGAAAAGCGCCCAGTTGGGAAGGAGAGGCCTCGCCGAGCATGATGCGTTCCATGCTCCAGGCGGCGTCTGCCACACTCAGGTCCCTGCCGGAAAGAAGAGAATTTAATATGTTGGGCCAAGACTGCGATTCAAGCATGATTCTGATCATAGGAGAACGGGCCCAACTCCCCCGAATTCACGGCCTGTGAGTGCTGAATTTTCCCACCCCGACGGGGTAGAAACTCTCACTTGCACGCCTGTTTGAGAAAAAACTGTGGGAATATCGGCCATAATAGAAGGGTGACCAGCACCTCAATTACTCAGACGGCGAGTGCGCCCGTCGTGAACCGGCCCAACAGCGTGGCTGTAGGCACCATTGTGTGGTTGGGCAGCGAGGTGATGTTTTTCGCGGGGCTCTTCGCAATCTACTTCACGCTCCGTTCAACCTCCCCCGAGCTGTGGCTCTTTGAGGCCGACAAGCACAACTTCACCTTCGCATTGATCAATACTCTGGTGCTGGTGTCGTCGTCGGTGACCTGCCAGTTCGGAGTATTCGCCGCCGAACGGCTGCAGGCTCGTTCAACCGGCTGGAAGCCGAGTGAGTGGGGCATGGTTGAGTGGTTCTTCCTGACCTACGCTCTCGGCGCAATCTTCGTCACCGGCCAGGTGTTTGAATATGCCACCTTGGTGTCCGAGGGTATTTCACTCTCCTCCAACGCCTACGGCTCAGCGTTCTACATCACGACCGGCTTCCACGGCATTCACGTGACCGCTGGCCTGCTGGCCTTCCTTCTTGTGATTGGACGCGGCTTCGCGGTCAAGAACTTCGGCCATAAAGAAGCCACCAGCGCGATCGTGGTTTCCTACTATTGGCACTTCGTCGACGTCGTCTGGATCGGGCTCTTCCTGGTCATCTACGTTCTCAAATAGAAGTACATACCTAGAAACGGGAGCGGACTACTTCAGCATGACCACGATCAAAACCCCTCGCGCACGCCGGCCACGCAAGACCGGGCGTCGCCATCCACTCGCCAGCGTTGCGCTCATTGCCATCGGACTGCTCTTTACGGGAGGCGCCTATGTCGCCTTCAGCAGCAGCACTGCCGTTGCGACAACGGATGCTTCCTCCCAGCAGACAATCGCCCAGGGTGAAAAACTCTTTGCGGCAAACTGCGCCACCTGCCACGGCCTCAGCGCTCAGGGCTCGTCAGAAGGTCCCAGCCTGATCGGAGTCGGCGCTGCCTCGGTCGACTTCCAGGTCGGCACCGGCCGCATGCCGATGCAGATGCAGGGTCCGCAAGCGCAGAAGAAGCCGGTGCAGTTCACGGCCGAGCAGACTGCAGCGCTGGCGGCCTACGTGGCCTCGCTGGCTCCCGGTCCGGGTATTCCCGCCGCCGAGCTGCTGGACGCTGCCGGCGATGCCGCAACCGGAGCTGAGCTGTTCCGCATCAACTGCGCTATGTGCCACAACGTCGCCGGTGCCGGTGGCGCACTGACCGAGGGCAAGTTTGCTCCTGCCATCGAGAACGTTTCTGCCCAGCACATCTACGAGGCCATGATCACCGGCCCGCAGAACATGCCCGTCTTCAACGACATGAACATCTCGCCCGAAGACAAGCGCGACATCATCACGTATCTCAAGTACGTCGAGGACAACCCGTCACCGGGCGGGCTAGCTCTCGGTTCTCTGGGGCCGGTAGCTGAAGGACTCTTCATCTGGATCTTCGGACTGGGCGCAATCGTGGCCCTCACCGTGTGGATCACGGCAAAATCAAACTAAGAGTCGGTATCCGGTCTTGACACTTCATTCGGTACCGATTGAACGTCGCGTAGCACCACAGTGCACAGTATTTACACCCACAAAGGAGACCCATGGCCAAGGACGATAACGGCGCGGAGGACGTAACCGCCGCCGACTCGCCTGGCGCGCAGCTCGCGACATCCGCCGCAAGCACAGCCGTCGTTACACGGGATGCCCTGGCTAACCCAGGATTCCCGCCGCACCGTCCGCGCATCACCGACCTTGAACACAAGGAAGAGCGCAAGGCTGAGCGCACCGTTTATACGCTGTTCTATGTATCCATCGTGGGTAGTGTCTTCGCGATTGCCGCGTACATGGCCTTTCCGATCGTGGCCGAGGATCCGGGGTCGGTTCGACTGAACAACCTCTTCATTGGTCTCGGCCTCAGCCTCGCGTTGCTCGCCATCGGTATCGGCGCTGTTCACTGGGGCAAGGCGCTCATGAGCGATCATGAGGGTGTTGACGAACGCCACCCCGTGCGTGGGACCGAGCCAGTTCGGGCCCGTGCCGTAGAAATCTTCCAGCAGGCCAATGAGGAATCGGGCTTCGGCCGCCGCACACTCATTCGCAATAGCCTCATCGGCGCGCTCGTCGTCTTCCCGCTCCCGGCGGTCGTTCTGTTTCGTGGCCTCGGCCCGATGGACCAGGATCCGGTGGCCTTGCTCAATGAGACCATGTGGAAAAAGGGCGTTCGCCTCACCATGGACCCGAGCGGAACCCCGATCAAGGCAGCGGATGTCACGCTTGGCTCGTCGTTCCACGTCATTCCCGAAGGCCTGTCCGAAATGGGCCACGGCCGTTTGGAAGAGAAGGCGAAAGCAGCCGTTCTGCTCATCCGAATGGATCCGGACGATCTGATCGAAACGGAAGACCGCAAGTCCTGGTCCTATGACGGCATCGTGGCATATTCTAAGATATGCACCCACGTTGGATGCCCGGTTGCCCTTTATGAACAGCACACGCACCACCTGCTTTGCCCGTGCCACCAGTCGCAGTTCGACGTTGAGAACCACTGCAAGGTCATCTTCGGTCCGGCCAAACGGGCACTACCCCAGCTCCCGATCGCCGTGGACGCTGAGGGATACCTGATCGCGCAAAGCGATTTCACTGAACCAGTCGGCCCGAGCTTCTGGGAGCGAGCATGACCACGATAATCACCCGCGAATCCGCTGAGGACCAGGGCGTCGGGGTGAAGAAAGCCGGTGGCTTCACCGCCTCCGCCGCCAACTACATTGACGAACGTACGAGTATCTCGGGCGCAGTCAAGGAGTTGGGCCGCAAGATCTTCCCCGACCACTGGTCGTTCCTGCTCGGTGAGGTGGCGCTGTACAGCTTCGTCATCATTCTGCTCTCGGGATCATTCCTGACCTTCTTCTTCCAGGCCTCCATGGCAGAAGTCGTCTATAACGGCTCCTATGCCCCGCTCAAGGGCATCCCCATGTCGGCGGCAATGTCCTCCACGATGGACATCTCGTTCGACGTTCGTGGTGGCCTCCTCATGCGTCAGGTACACCACTGGGCGGCCCTGCTGTTCGTGGCCGCCATCGGCCTGCACATGCTGCGCATCTACTTCACGGGTGCGTTCCGCAAGCCGCGTGAGCTCAACTGGGTCATCGGTTTCATCCTCTTCATCCTGGCCATGGCCGAAGGCTTCACCGGCTACTCCCTCCCCGATGACCTCCTCTCCGGTAACGGACTGCGCATCATCGACGGCCTGATCAAGGGCATCCCGGTCGTTGGTACCTGGGTCTCCTTCCTGCTCTTCGGTGGCGAATTTCCAGGTACCGACATCGTTGGACGGCTGTACTCGCTGCATATTCTGCTGCTGCCGGCCATCATCGTCGCGTTGATCGCCATGCACCTTCTGTTCGTCGTCGTGCACAAGCACACCCAGTACCCGGCTGCCGGACACACCAACCAGAACGTGGTCGGCTACCCGGTTCTGCCGGTATACGCCGCCAAGGCCGGTGGATTCTTCTTCATCGTCTTCGGCGTGGTCATGCTCATCGCCTCGCTCTTCACGATCAACCCGATCTGGAACTATGGCCCATACGACCCGTCACCGGTGTCAGCCGGTACCCAGCCCGACTGGTACATTGGCTTCGCCGACGGTGCAATGCGGCTGATCCCGACCGGGTGGGAGTTCGTCTGGCTCAACCACACCTACTCGCTTAACATCCTTGTGGTGCTCATCGTGGTCGGACTGTTCATCGTGACAGTCATGGTCTACCCGTTCATCGAGGCATGGATCACCGGCGACAAGCGTGAGCACCACGTGCTCGATCGCCCGCGCAATGCTCCGACCCGCACCGCAATCGGCGCGGCCGGCGTGACGTTCTACGCGTCCTTGTGGGCGGCAGCGTCGTCGGATATCATGGCCACGCATTTCCACCTGACCATGGAGGGCGTCATTCACACGCTCCAGGCCACTACGTTGCTCGGACCGTTCCTTGCGTTCTTCATCGCCAAGCGGGTCTGCCTCGCTCTGCAGAAGAAGGATCGCGAGATTGTCCTGCACGGCTACGAATCCGGCCGCATCGTTCGGCTGCCCGGTGGCGAATTCGTCGAGGTACACCAGCCGGTTGACGAGTACGAACGCTGGAAGCTGGTCAGCTACAGCGACTTCAAGCCGCTCATGCTGCGCCCGAACGCTCAGGGCAAGATCGGCCCGGCCGAGAAGGTGCGTGCCGGACTATCCCGCTGGTTCTTCGAGGACCGGATTACTCCGGTCACGCAGGCTGAGCTGAATCAGGCTCACGGCGATCACCCCGCGGAGATCACCGACAAGTAGACAGAAATCAAACAGAACGGGCATCGATGTCACTCCAGACTTTATCGGAGTGGCTTCGGTGCCCGAACTGTTTTCTCCCCCTGCATCCCCGCGGCGAACTCATGCTGGCCTGTGAACGGGGTCATTCCTTTGACGTGAATAAACGGGGGTTCGTCAACCTGCTCACCGGCCCACGCAAATTCATCGGCGATAGCGCGGCCATGCTGGAGGCCAGGGACCGATTCCTTCGCGCCGGGTGGTACGACCCACTGCGAGACGCCATCCACACTGTCGTCGCCGGTGAGTCCCCCCGGCGGCTTCTCGACGTGGGTTGCGGAACCGGCTACTACCTGGGCGCAGCGCTGCCCCCGGGAGCCGACGTGCGAGCGCTGGGAATGGACCTCTCCCCCACTGCCGTGAGTCGCACCATCCGCTCGCACGATCGCGTTGACGGGCTGGTGGCGGATGTCTGGTCGCCCCTTCCCATTCGGGCCGGCGCCGCCGACGTGATTCTGAACGTGTTCGCACCGCGCAACGCTGCGGAATTCCAACGCGTTCTGCGGCCCGACGGTCTACTGCTCGTCGTAGTGCCGCAGCCGACGCACCTGCGTCAGCTTCGGGAGTCGGGGCTAGCCGTAGAGATGCAAGCCGACAAAGCCGCCCATTTGACCACGAGCCTGGCCGCCTGGTTCCGCCTCGAGCATCACGACCAACTCGACCGCACAGTGCACCTGTCACCATTCGAGGTGGCATCGCTCATCGGAATGGGACCGTCCTCGCACCATTCGCGCTCTTCCGCCGGCGAGGACAGCACGGGTCTCGACCAACTCGTGACGGTTGCCTTCGATATCTTCGGCTTTCGGCGTCGATAGCAGGCCGCTGGATGCCCCGGCGAAACGGGCACGTTAAACGACAACACCGACCCCCCGTGAGGGAGATCGGTATCGTCCGCGTCGTGTGCTTAGCGGGCGAACAAGCCCCGGTAGTACTCGTAGACCCAGCCGGTCAGCGCCACCAGGCCGAGCCCCAGTCCGATGAAGCAGATCCAGATTCCGACCGCGAGCCCGAGAAAGAGCAGCGCTGTGGAAGCGGCCAGGAAGATCGGCCACCAGCTCCACGGGCTGAAAAAGCCCATCTCCGGGTCACCGTCATCGATGTTGCCATCCAGACGGTCTTCGGGCAGTTCCGCGCCCTGGGCGGCATGGACCTTGTCCAGGTAGAAGGCGATGAACGCTACCAGCAGGGTTGACAGCCCCAGCGTGAACGTTCCCGCCCATTCCACTTTTCCGTGGGCTGGGTCGAGTAGGCTCCACGCCACGTAGACGACCGTGACGATTCCGAAGAAGGCGGTGAGGACCCAAAGAATGTTGACGTTGGTCTTCATTTACTTGACCTGATTCGAATCGATGTCGTAGACCGCGGCGTCGGGCGCATCCTTGCCAGGGCCGATGCCGACGGGCAGGCCGGCTTCGGGGTGGTTCAGGTCGAAGGCCGGACGCTCGGAGCGGATACGGGGAATAGAAGTGAAGTTGTGGCGCGGCGGCGGGCACGAGGTGGCCCACTCGAGCGACGAACCGTAACCCCACGGATCGTTCACGGTCACCATCGGAGCCTTGCGGGCCGTGATGTACACGTTCAGGAAGAACGGAATCATTGACACCGCGAGAATCATGGCGCCAATCGTCGATACCTGGTTCATCCAGGTGAACCCGTCTTCCGGTGAGTAGGTCGCGTACCGGCGCGGCATGCCCATAACACCGAGCCAGTGCTGGATCAGGAAGGTGGTGTGGAAGCCGATGAACAGCAACCAGAAGTGCCATTTCCCGAGGCTCTCGTTGAGCATCTTGCCCGTCCACTTCGGCCACCAGAAGTAGAACCCGCTGAACATTGCGAACACCACCGTACCGAAGACCACGTAGTGGAAGTGGGCGACAACAAAGTAGGTATCAGACACGTGGAAGTCGAGCGGCGGCGAAGCCAGGATGACACCGGTCAAGCCGCCGAAAGTAAACGTGACGAGAAAGCCGATGGCCCAGATCATGGGGGTCTCGAAGGTGATTGACCCTCGCCACATGGTGCCGATCCAGTTGAAAATCTTCACCCCGGTGGGTACCGCGATCAGCATCGTCATGAGCGAGAAGAACGGGAGCAGAACCGAGCCGGTGACGTACATGTGGTGCGCCCAGACGGTGACGGACAACGCGGCAATCGAGATGGTCGCGTAGATCAGGGTCTTGTACCCGAACATTGGTTTGCGGCTGAAGACCGGGAACACTTCGGAGACGATGCCGAAGAACGGCAGCGCGATGATGTACACCTCGGGATGGCCGAAGAACCAGAACAAGTGTTGCCAGAGGATGGCACCACCGTTGGCTGGATCATAGATGTGCGAACCGAAGATGCGGTCCGAGGCTGCGGCGAGCATCGCTGCAGCGAGCACCGGGAAGACCATGAGCGCGAGGAGCGACGTGATGAGAGAGTTCCAGGTGAAGACCGGCATGCGCCACATCGTCATGCCCGGGGCACGCATGGTGATGATGGTGGTGATGAAGTTCACTGAGCCGAGAATCGTGCCGAAACCGGAGAGACCCAGGCCGACCATCCAGAGGTTGCCGCCAACACCCGGCGAGAACGTCGTGCTGGCCAGGGGCTGATAGGCGAACCAGCCGAAGGATGCCGCCCCCTGCGGGGTGAGGAACCCGGCGACGGCGATGAGGCTGCCGAAGTTGAAGAACCAGTAGGCGAGAGCGTTCAGGCGAGGGAACGCGACGTCAGGGGCGCCGATTTGCAGCGGAACCAGAAAGTTGGCGAAGCCGAAGAAGAGCGGCGTCGCGAACATCAAAAGCATGATCGTGCCGTGCATCGTGAACAGCTGGTTGTACTGTTCCTTCGTCTGCACGACGTCAAGGCCCGGGGCGAACAGCTGGGCGCGAATGATCAGCGCCATGACGCCGCCGAGGCAGAAGTAGATGAACGAGGTGATCAGGTACATGTACCCGATGACCTTGTGGTCGGTGGAGGTGATCCACCGAACAAGGACGTTGCCCTTGCGCTCCGCTGACGTGGAGACCGGCGCGGCCGGGCGAGACTCCACTGGTGCGATGGTCGTAGTCATGGCTTAGTTGCCCTCCGGAGCCGTCGGGGCACTGGTGCCCGGCTGATTCTGATTGCGGTCGAACTCATTGTCGAGCTGACCGACGTTACCCGCGGTGCGCAGGGACTCGATGTACGTGTCGTAGTCAGCTTGGGAGACGACTTTGACGTTGAAGAGCATGAGGGAGTGGTATTCGCCACAGAGCTCAGCACACTTGCCCGCATAGGTTCCGATGCGCTGAGGGGTGACCGACATGTAGTTGGTCTTGCCGGGAATGACGTCCTTCTTGTACAGGAAGTCAATAACCCAGAACGAGTGGATGACGTCCCGAGATTCCAGTGCTATCTCGATGGTCTTGTCAACCGGGAGTACCAGCACGGGAAGCTCGGACTGGTTAATCGCGCCGGTTTCGCCGTTGGGATCAAGCTGGCCCTGGATTCCGGGTGAGTACACGTCTTCGTCGACGTAGTTGAAGTCCCAGGCCCACTGCTTGGCCTGAACTTCAATCGTCACATCGGGATTGTCGTAGCGTGCCTCGATGGCGATCTGGTCGCGCACGGTGAACGCGAAGAAGCCGACGACGAGAATGAGCGGCACGACGGTGTAGAAGATCTCGATCGGCATGTTGTACCGAAGCTGAACCGGAAGCCCGGTCTGGCCCTTTCGTCGACGATAAACGACGATCGTCCAGATGATGAGGCCCCAGGTGATGAGGCCCACGACCAGGAGCACGATCCACGAGGTGGTCCAGAGACCCGCAATGCGATCGGTCTGATTGGTCACCGCCGTCTCGCCCTCTTCTTCAAAGCCGGGCAGGAAACCATGGAGCTGGGCTTGCGTGCATCCGGCCAGTACAACGGCTAACGTCGCTGCGAGCGGAATGGCAGCCCAACGAAGGCGGTGATTATTGCGCACCGGGGACCTTTCGGGAGATTCGAGGACGCTTCTCAGGAAGCGTTTTGATCGATTCCTAGCTTACTCCGCGAGAGTGCACACGAAGTGCACTCCGGGTCGGGTCGCACACGATTTGTGCGCGTGAAACCCTGTTGATGGAGCATTTCCGGGCGAATCCGGTGCAGATTGGGCAGAAAAAAAGCGGGGACACCATCAAAGTGATGATGTCCCCGCCGGTGGAACTTTTTTTAGTGGAAGGAATCCCCGCAGGCGCAGCTGCCGCCAGCGTTCGGGTTGTCAATGGTGAAACCCTGCTTCTCAATCGTGTCTTCGAAGTTGATCGAGGCGCCGTCGAGATAGGGAACGCTCATCTTGTCGACAACGACCTCGACACCGTCGAAATCGACGAGCGCATCCCCGTCGAGTACGCGTTCGTCGAAGTAGAGCTGGTAGACGAGGCCGGAGCAGCCGCCGGGCTGCACGGCAACGCGCAGACGCAGGTCTTCGCGACCTTCCTGAGTCAACAGGCTGCGGACCTTGAGCGCCGCTGCCTCGGTGAGTCCGACGCCGTGTGCAGCGTGTGCGGTGTCAGTAGGCGCGGTGTCAGCAACGCTGACGGTTTCTGTCATGGTGTCGGTCATGCTTCTCCTCGGTTCACGCAATCACGCTCAGTGCGGTCTCATAGATGACGATGTCATAAATTCTACCTTCGACAACCAGAAAGTCGACGCGGGCATTCCCACGCTCTCACATTTCTTTGGCCGTCGGCAGTTGACCCGGTGTTTGTTCAGTGTCCGTTGCGTTCGTTCAGGCTTCCGAGCAGGAATGCCTCACTGAGTACGGCGCGTTTGAACACGCCGAGGTGCAAAGACTCATTTGGGCTGTGGGCCCGGGAGTCAGGGTCTTCCACTCCAGTCACCAGGATCTGAGCCGTCGGAAAGACCCGCACCAGCTCGGCAATGAACGGGATCGACCCCCCGACGCCGATGTCGACGGGGGGAACGCCCCAGGCAGCCGTCATGGCGGAACGAGCTTCGGTCACGGCCCAGCCGCTGATATCGACGAGGAAGGGCTCGCCGGTATCCACATCGTCGATCTCGAGAACCGCGCCGAACGGCGCGTGCTCGTGCAAGTGCGCCTCGATGGCTGCGGCGGCTTCAACCGCGGACTGGCCGGGAGCGATGCGAGTGCTGAGCCGAACCGTCACCGCGGGGGTGAGAGTGTTGGAAGCGTTGTCGACGGTGGGTGCGTCAATTCCGGTCACAGTGAGGGCTGGTTGCGACCAGATCCGGCTCAGGATCGAGCCGTGGCCGATCGGGCTGACGCCGGGCAGCAGGCCGGTTTCTGCGCGTAGCTGTTCCTCTGAATAGTCCGGTGTAGGAACGTCAATGGCGGTGAGGCCGTCGACGGCCACCGACCCGTCTTCGTTGTACAACGTTGACAGCAATTTGATGGTGGCGAGCATCGCATCGGGGACGGCTCCACCGAACATACCCGAGTGTGAAGCGTGGGCGAGCGTGCGCACGGTCAACCGAAGCGTCACGTTTCCGCGCAGGGCCGTGGTGATTGCCGGCGTGTTGATGTCCCAGTTGTTGGAGTCGGCTACCACGATGACATCCCCGCGCAGAGCCTCGCGGTTCTCGTCGAGGAACGTGGCGAAGGAGCGGCTGCCGAATTCTTCCTCGCCCTCGATGAACAGCGCGATTCCCAGATCGAAATCGGTGCCGACGGTCGCAACGAGAGCGCGGATGGACGCGACGTGCGCCATGACGCCAGCCTTATCGTCGGCAGCTCCCCGCCCATAGAGTCGGTCGCCGCGCACGGTGGGCGTGAACGGATCGGACTCCCAATCCTCGTCCTGGCCGGGAGGCTGCACGTCGTGGTGCGCATAGAGCAGGACGGTCGGTCGTCCGTTGCGGGCCGCGCGCGACGCCAGAATCGCTGGCTGCCCGAGTTCGGCAGCGCCGCCCGAGTTGCTGGGAGCAATGGCGGCCTGCACGATGTCGACCGACTCGAACACGTCAAGCCCGCGCACCAGCGCGGCGACGGCGTCGGCACTCGCGGCGACGTGCGAACGATCGAAGGCCGCCCAGGACACCGACGGGATGCGCACCAGCGCGCACAGGTCGGCGATCGTGCTGGGGAGACCCCGTTCGACCGCGCCCCGGAGGCCGGCCTTGGTGACCGAATCGGCGGCTGAATTGTCGCCGGAATTGGCGACAGCGTCGGGCGTTCGGCCAGTGGAATGGGAATTCGTCTGTGGGTTACCAGTCATACCGGTAATCTTAAGGCACCCAATTGCAAGGATTTGATGTGGCCAAGCCTCCCGTAAACCCCGACGCCCAGCCGTCGATTGAAAGTTCCGACGAGACCGCAGCGCGCCTCGGCCTCTCGCACACAGCAGGCAAAGGTCAGGCAACCCCGACCCGCAAAAAGCAGGAAGCGGCCAACAAGCGCCCACTGGTTCCGGATGACCGCAAACTCGCAGCCAAGCAGGCGCGCGCTAAGTCGACCGCCGCGCGCGACGTCGCGCGTGCCGGAATGGCTGCCGGTGTGGACAAGTACCTGCCACTGCGGGAACGCGGCTTGCAGAAACGCTACGCCCGCGACTACGTTGATGCCCGGTTCAACGTCGGGGAGCTGATGATCCCGATCATGTTCCTGGTCATCCTCCTCACCACGATCCCGAGCATCTCGAGCTACTCGATCATCGCCCTGTGGGCGTTCTTCATCTTCGCTGTCGTCGACTGCGTCGTACTCGGCTTCGTACTCACTAAGAAGATCGAGGCCAAGTTCGGTTCTGACAAGGCTGAACGCGTGCGTTGGTACGCGGCTATGCGCGCGCTCCAGCTGCGGCCGATGCGGCTGCCCAAGCCGCAGGTAAAGCGCCGCCAGTACCCGGTTTAGCACCGGGTACTCCGCGGGCGGCTTCGGCGGGTTACCGAGCGAAGGCGCCCGCTCGGATCAGCGGCACACGCACTTCCTCATCAGTGAGGGAACCGTGCTGTCCGATCATGCCGCGTGCCTTCTGGTTCGCCGGGCGGGAGTCGTAATACGCGATGGACTTGCGCGCGGCGACCAGCACGTCGCCGATGCGCGGCAACACCTCGTCGGCTACCCGGCCGTACAGGCCGGCCGCCACGGCTTCATCGCGGGTGTAGACCCAGGCGCGGTCCCCCTGAGACGCCCGCCAGGCATCCGCCAGCGTGTCGGCGGCGTTCGAGTCGGACCCGACCGCTGACCACTGCGGCTCGAGGTAGAGCTGCACGCAGCGCGGGTCCCCCGCAATGTGGCGCACGCCGGCCACGAGCGCTGGCTCGGTGTCAAAGAGCACGTGTTTGGTACTCGGCACGTCGATCACCCCGTGGTCGGCGGTGAGCAGCAGGCCCTCGTCGGAGCGCAGAGTGGCAGCGAACCGGGTCACCTCGGAGTCAAGATTCTCCAGCTGGGCCAGCCACCGATCAGACTCCCACCCGTGCGCGTGCGCTGCCACGTCGAGCTCGGCCACGTAGAGGTAGATCAGGGCGGTGGGATTCTCATTCAGGATGCTCCGCGTGGCGGCAAAGCGATCGGCCACCTTCTCGGCCGGCACGTACTGGGCGCCGCGCAGTACCGCCTGGGTGAAGCCGGAGGCCACGAATCGTTTGGGACCAATGGCGAAGCTCGGCACGTTGTCATCGGCGGCCAGGTCGAAGACGGTACGGGCCCGTTGCCAGGTCGCCGGCTGCATGCCGTCATCCCAGCCGGTGAGCTGATTCACGACGCGGTCGTTGGCCCCGTCGAGCACCTGGTAGCCGACCAGTCCGTGCTGGCCAGGTTCCACGCCGGTGGTGAGCGTCGCGATTCCCGCGGCCGTCGTGGCCGGGAACACTCCGTCGATGATGCTCGATTTGTTGAGCCGGGACGACAGGAATCGTGCGTGCCCGGCGCGTGCCCGGATCGAGCTGACGCCGAGCCCATCGGCCAGAATCACGACCGCCTTGCGCACGGCGGGCAGGCCCAGCGTGTTCGGCCGGGCGCAGACGGCGTCGAGGGAACTGGTGAGAACATCGGCAAGGCGCAGAGCACTGAATTGGCGGGCCGGTAGCATGGTGGGCATCGGGTCTCATTCTTTCACAGGGACGAACCCGAGCCCTCCAGCGCTCCCGAGAGCGCTCCCTACGCAGTGCAGCGGTGACCGTTCGATCGGTTGCCGTGGCACGCTTGAAGCAGAATTTTTCAATGAGCCGCTCAGACAGCACCGCACCAGCCGCCAGCACAGCCAGCACCGAGCGCATCGAAGACGTCGATGTATCGGTGGAGATGCAGGGGTCGTTCCTCGAGTACGCCTATTCGGTGATCTACTCCCGGGCTCTGCCCGACGCCCGCGACGGTCTCAAACCGGTGCAGCGTCGCATCCTGTATCAGATGAGCGAAATGGGATTGCGCCCCGACAAGGGCCACGTGAAGAGCGCCCGGGTTGTGGGCGAGGTGATGGGGAAGCTGCATCCGCACGGCGATACCGCGATCTACGACGCCCTGGTGCGCATGGCCCAGTCGTTCTCCCTGCGGGTTCCGCTCATCGACGGGCACGGCAACTTCGGCTCGCTCGACGATGGGCCGGCCGCGCCCCGCTACACCGAAGCCCGCCTAGCCGCGCCCGCTCTCGCAATGACCGAAAACCTCGACGAAGACGTCGTCGACTTCGTGCCGAACTACGACAACCAGCTCACCCAGCCCGACGTGCTGCCAGCTGCCTACCCCAACCTGCTCGTCAACGGCACGAGTGGCATCGCCGTCGGGATGGCCACCAACATGGCGCCGCACAACCTGATCGAGGTCGTCGGGGCCGCCCGGCACCTGCTCGCCCACCCGAACGCAACACTCGATGACGTCATGGAATTCGTGCCTGGGCCGGACCTGCCGACCGGCGGTACCATCGTGGGATTGGCCGGCATCAAGGACGCATACAGTACCGGCCGCGGCAGCTTCAAGACCCGCGCCCGCGTCTCGGTCGAGGCGATCAGCGCCCGAAAAACCGGGCTCGTCGTGACCGAACTCCCCTACCTGGTCGGCCCGGAAAAGGTGATCGAGAAGATCAAGGATGGTGTCAACTCCAAGAAGCTGAGCGGCATCTCGGACGTCACCGATCTCACCGACCGCACCAAGGGACTGCGTCTGGTCATCGGTATCAAGACCGGTTTCAGTCCCGATGCCGTGCTCGAGCAGCTCTACCGGTACACCCCACTGGAAGACTCGTTCAACATCAACGCTGTCGCCCTCGTCAATGGAGCCCCGCAGACTCTTGGGCTGCTCGAACTGCTGCACGTCTACGTCAACCACCGCATCGAGGTCGTCACCCGTCGCTCGGCCTATCGACTGGCCCGGCGCAAGGAACGCCTGCACCTCGTGCTTGGCCTGTTGGTGGCGATCCTTGACATCGACGAGGTGATCCAGGTGATTCGCGCGAGCGATGACACTGAGCAGGCCCGCGCAAAACTGATCGACGTGTTCGACCTCAGTCAGATTCAGGCCGAATACATTCTCGAACTGCGGCTGCGGCGCCTCACCAAATTCTCCCGCATCGAGCTCGAATCCGAACGTGACCAGTTGCTCGCTGAAATCGCGAAACTCGAGAAACTACTGTCCTCGAAAGCCGCGATCCGCACCCTGGTGTCAGAGGAACTGGGCGCGGTCGCCGAGAAGTTCGGCACGCCACGTCGCACAGTCCTGACCGAGGCCAAGCCGAGCATTGCCGGCCTGTCGGTGGCTGCCGCCAAACGCCAGGCGGCCGTGCTCGAGGTGCAGGACATCCCCACCCGCGTGTTTCTGAGCGTGACCGGGCGCATCGCCCGGGTCGATCTGGTCGCTGTCGACGATTCGCTGCCGCCGCGGATCCAGCCACCGCAGCGCCGCAGCAAACACGATGCCGTGCTCTCGACGCTCGACACAACCAGCCGCACCGAGGTGGGCGCGGTGACCAACCGGGGGCGGCTCATCCGCTTCTCCCCCGTCGACCTGCCTGTGATGCCGCCGACGTCCATTCAGCTCGCCGCCGGGGTGCGCATCAGCGAATATCTGCTACTCACCGACCAAAAGGAGCGAGTGCTCGCGATCGTCTCGCTGGACTCCGACCGGGCGATCGCGCTCGGCACGCGTCAGGGCGTCGTGAAGCGGGTCACTCCCGGCGACTGGGCCAACAAACCCTCCTGGGAGATCATCGCGCTCAAGCCGAAGGACGAGGTGGTCGGCGCGGTGCAGGGTGCAGAGGACGACGACCTCGTCTTCATCACGACGGATGCGCAACTGTTGCGCTTCACCGCCGCCGGTGTACGGCCGCAGGGCCGAGCAGCCGGCGGCATGGCCGGAATCAAGCTGACGACGGGGGAAACCGTCGTGTTCTTCACCAGCCTGTCAGCCGAGGACGTGGCGGCGGCCGTTGTGGCCACCGTGGCGTCAAGCAGTCAGACCCTCCCGGGCACCGACCCGGGGAGCGCGAAGCAGAGCGATTTCTCGGAGTATCCCGCCAAGGGTCGCGCCACCGGCGGTGTTCGCGCCCAGCGCTTCCTCAAGGGTGAGGACACCCTCGCCGTGGCCTGGGTCGGGCGAGCTCCGGCCCGGGCCGTCGGTCCGGACGGCACTCCCCGCACCCTGCCGGACTCCGGCTCCCGCCGGGACGCCTCCGGAGTCATGCTCGACGCGTCAATCGGAGCAATCGGCACCGAAATCTAAGCCCGCGCACCTCGTGGCACGCGTTGGAGAACGCGGCACTGGTTTGAACACGTGCCGGCTTCTCAAATACGTGCCACGAGGGCGCTGGGATGCCTCAGACGTCGATGCGATCGCGGGACAGCTTGTCGGAGCTGTCGATGATGAACTCCTTGCGCGGGGCGACGTCATTGCCCATAAGCAGCTCGAAAACCTTGCCGGCGGCTTCGGCGTCGTCGACACGCACGCGCCGCAGGGTGCGGTGGGCACGTTCCATCGTGGTGGTCGCGAGCTGGTCGGCATCCATTTCGCCGAGGCCCTTGTAGCGCTGGATCGGGTCCTGATAACGACGATTCTTCTTCTCGAGGGCGCTCAGCACCCCGTGCAGCTCGGTTTCGGAGTAGGTGTAGATGGTCTCGTTGGGCTTCGAGCCCGGGTTCATCACGACGACCCGGTGCAGCGGCGGCACGGCGGCGAAGACGCGGCCCTCGGTGATCATGGGGCGCATGTAGCGGAAGAACAGGGTGAGCAGCAGGGTACGAATGTGGGCACCGTCGACGTCGGCATCGCTCATGATGATGACTTTGCCGTAGCGCGCCGCTGACAGGTCGAAGCTGCGACCGGAGCCGGCCCCGATCACCTGGATGATCGACGCACACTCGGCGTTGGAGAGCATGTCGGCGACGGATGCCTTCTGCACGTTCAGAATCTTGCCGCGGATCGGCAATAGCGCCTGGTGCTCGCTGTCGCGGGCGAGCTTCGCCGTTCCGAGGGCCGAGTCCCCCTCCACGATAAACAGCTCGCTCGTGGACACGTCGTTACTGCGGCAGTCGACCAGCTTGGCCGGCAGCGACGAACTTTCCAGGGCGTTCTTGCGCCGCTGGGTTTCTTTATGGGCGCGGGCTGAGATGCGTGACTTCATCTCGGCGACGATCTTGTCGAGCAGCAGCGCTGACTGGGTCTTGTCATCGCGTTTCGGCGACGCATACCGCTCCGCCATGGCCTTCGCGACGACGTTGGCGACGATCGCCCGCACCGCCGGTGTGCCGAGCACCTCCTTGGTCTGGCCCTCGAACTGCGGCTCCGGCAGGCGCACCGTGAGCACGGCGGTAAGTCCGGCCATCACGTCGTCTTTGTCGACCTTGTCGCTGCCGACCTTGAGCCGGCGGGCGTTCAGTTCGACCTGGCCGCGCAGGAACTTCAGCAGTCCGGCGTCGAAACCGGCCTGGTGGGTGCCGCCCTTGGGAGTAGCGATGATATTGACGAAGCTCTGCACGATCGTGTCGTAGCCGGTGCCCCAGCGCAGGGCGATGTCCACCTGGCAGTCGCGCGTGAGCTCGGTCGGCACCATGGCGCCCTTGTCGGTGAGCACCGGCACGGTCTCAGTGAAAGTGCCGTTGCCGGTGAGCCGCCAGGTATCGGTGATCGGGGCATCCGTCGCGAGGTGTTCGACGAATTCGCTGATGCCGCCGTCGAACTGGAACAGGCTAGTGACGGGCTCCTCGGTGCGACGGTCGGCGACCTCGATCGCGAGGCCGGGAACGAGGAACGCGGTCTGGCGGGCTCGGTTCAACACCTCGTCGGTCTGGAACGCTGCACCCTTGGTAAAAATCTGCCGGTCAGCCCAGTAGCGGATGCGAGTGCCCGTGACGCCGCGCTTGACCTTGCCGATCACGCGCAGCTCGCTCTGGTTCTCGAACGGAGTGAACGGTGCGTCGGGGCTCTTCTCCCCCGAATCCGCGAACTGGCCAGGTTCACCGCGGTGGAACGACATGGCCCAGGTCTTGCCGTCGCGGTCGACCTCGACATCGAGACGTTCGGACAGCGCGTTGACAACGGAGGCCCCCACCCCGTGCAGACCACCCGACGCCGCATACGAACCGCTGCCGAACTTTCCGCCGGCGTGCAGTTTGGTGAAGACGACCTCGACACCGGTCAGGCCGGTCTTGGGTTCGATATCGACCGGGATTCCGCGGGCGGTGTCGCGCACCTCGACGCTCTGGTCGGGATGCAGCTCGATATTGATGCTGGCACCGTGCCCGCCCAGGGCCTCATCGACGGAGTTGTCGATGATCTCCCACAGGCAGTGCATCAGTCCACGCGAGTCGGTGGAACCGATATACATGCCGGGGCGTTTGCGCACTGCCTCGAGTCCCTCAAGGACTGACAGGTGGCGCGCGGAATAGTCAGAGCTCACAACAACCAAGAATACCGGCCCCGACCGGGAATCTTTCGCGCTATGGAGGCACGGCGCGGCAGGCAACCCCCCCCACGACACGTCTACGCGGTGAGCGAAATACCGGCCAATCATCTCGTCATTGGCCCTGCGGCGTGTTTACATTAGATAAGAGGGTTCATGTAATTCAGTCTGGAGGAGGAGAATATGTCCCAGATCGCCACCGAAAATGGTGCTGTAGACAACCAGGGCGCCCCCCACCAGCTCACCGCAGCCGACCGCTGCGACGCGTGCGGTGCCCAGGCTTACATCCGTGTCGTCGTGAAAAACAGTGAGCTGCTGTTCTGCGCGCACCACGGCCGCAAGCACCAGGAGAAGCTGGCAACCATTGCCGAAAGCTGGCATGACGAATCGAGCCGTCTGCTCGAAGACCAGCGCTCCTAGCGGGCTGGTAGGCACTCAAAACGGATGCCGCGCCGGCGGCTGGCTAAGGCCAGTTGCCGGCGCGGTCTTTTCGTCGCTGCGACTTTTCGGTCTCCGGAACCGCGCTCAGTCCGCAGCCCCTATTCGGCGTTCTGGCCCAGCCGCACGGCCACTTGGTTGCGGGCCGTCCGCGCGGTGTCATCGACGGACTCGGCCGTCGCGCCGCGCGCATATTCGAGATCGTGGCGGCTAAAGGCTGCCTGCAGCAGGTGGTCGGCGAGTGCGGGATTGCGAGCAAGAACGGGCCCGTGCAGGTGGGTGCAAAACACCTCACCCATGGTCAGTCCCTCAATCTGAGGTCCGCTCGCCGGAGCATCCGCGTTGCCGGTGCCGTACAGCACCCGGCCGAGCGGGCTGGCTTCAGCACCGACGTAGTCGCGGGCATGGTTTTCGAACCCGATTAGCCGCCCGTATTTTGAGGCGACGATGATGTCGTCGGTAGCGCGGGCGGCGCGTGGCACGGCGTGGCCGGCTACGAGGCCGAGTCCTTCCAGCACGCTGCCGTCGGGGAGGTCGCTTCCCCAGCTCAGCAGTTCCCACCCGGTGCCGACGGCCAGGATGGGCACGCCGGAATTGGACCAGAGGCGCAGTTCCTCCACCAGGGTACGAAGGTTGTCCCTGGCCGGCAGAAGTGCAGCATCCGTTCCCGAACCGATCGACACGGCATCCACGTGCTCGGGCAGGTCGGCCCGGGAATGCACATCGACCACCCGCGCGTCGTGGCCGCTCCACCGAACGCGCTGCGCGAGCACACGAGCATTGCCGGCATCACCGTTCGTGTTCAGAAGGCGCGGCAGCAGCGAGACGACCGTGAACGGGCGGTCCAGCGAAGTGGCAGTCATACCGGCTCCTCAGAGTTGGAGACGAGGCCGAGGTGCGCGCGGGTGCGCCGCATTCCGTCGGCGGAGAAGATGATGGTTTTCACCCCGGAGACGGGATCGGGCAGGGCTAGGAACGCGTCGAGAGCGGTCGGGACATCGGGCTCGATGCGGTCGACGGTGACGTCGTCGTAGGCCAGCTGCAGGGCGATGTCGTGCGCCTTGAGCCCGGAGGCGATGAGTACGTGGCCGAGCCCAGAGGTGTCCACCGGCCAGAAGTACGACGGGTCACGCACGTCGGAGCCGATGATCACCAGAATCTGCTCGGTTCCCGGTTCGAGACTGTCCACGTTGAGCTGAAAACTCGACGGGTTTTGCACGAGCACAAACTCAACGGTCTTGCCGCCAACGGTGACGACCTCGCCGCGTCCGAAAACGGCCGGCATGGCCGACAGCGCCGTGCAGGCGATCGCCGGATCAAAATGTACGCCCAGGGTCGACTGGGCCGTGCTCAGCGCGGTCAGCGCGTCGACGGCGTAGTGGATGCCGCGAGCCGGCAAGCGGATGCTGTGAACGCCCGTGGCAAACTGCACGTCGGCGTCCAGGCCGGCCACCCGGGTGAGCTGGAGCCCGGTTCCGTTCGGCAGGCGAATCGGTGCGGTGTCGGCGTAACCGAGTCCGCGTGGATACTGAGCGAGAACCTCGGCGGTTACACCGTAGCGGGCTACCGAAACGCCAGGTTCGAGATCGTGACCGAGATCGGCCAGGTAGCGGTCGTCAGCGTTGAGTACGACCGACTCCGTAGCCCGTGCAGCGATTTTCGCCAGCAGGGCGGCGACCATTTCGGAGTCGTGGAACCGGTCGATCTGGTCAACCATGACGTTGGTCAGGGCGACGACCCGCGGAGTCAGCGAGCCGGCGATGAACGCGCCGTGTCCCTCATCCATTTCAAGCACGGCAACGTCGCCGGCAATCGTGCCGGACAGGCTGACCTGTTCCAGAAGGGCGCTGGTCAGCCCCTGGCTGATGTTGGCCGTCGACTGGTTGGTGAATACGGACAGGCCGTGCGCGCGCAGAACGGCGACGAGCATCTTGGTCGTGGTTGATTTGCCACTGGACCCGGTCACGATTACCAGGCCGAGCGGAAACCCGTTCAGCGCCGCGGCCAAAAAGCCCGGGGCGATGCGGTTGACGACGACGCCGGGAATGGCCGAGCCACCGCCCGGTTTGCGCCAGCGCGCGAGCACACGAACGGCCCGACCGATGAGAATCGCGGGGGCGTACCGAAGGGAACTCACGAACCGCACAACGCAATCCGGGTGGGACCTGTCACTGTCACGTTTACTCGAGGTAGTCGCGCAGGGACTGCGACCGGGACGGGTGACGAAGCTTGGCCATCGTCTTGGACTCGATCTGGCGGATGCGCTCGCGCGTGACCCCGAAGGTGTCGCCGATCTGGTCGAGCGTTTTCGGCATGCCGTCACCGAGGCCGAAGCGCATGCGAATCACACCGGCTTCACGTTCGGACAGCGAGTCGAGCAGGCTCTCCAGCTGTTTCTGCAGCATGGTGAAACCCACGGCATCGGCGGGCACGACGGCTTCGGTGTCTTCGATGAGGTCACCGAATTCGCTGTCGCCGTCTTCACCGAGCGGGGTGTGCAGCGAAATGGGTTCGCGACCGTACTTCTGAACCTCGACGACCTTTTCGGGCGTCATGTCGAGTTCGCGGCTGAGCTCTTCAGGGGTGGGTTCGCGACCGAGGTCCTGCAGCATCTGGCGCTGCACACGGGCGAGCTTGTTGATGACCTCGACCATGTGCACCGGAATACGGATGGTGCGAGCCTGGTCGGCCATGGCCCGGGTGATGGCCTGGCGAATCCACCAGGTGGCGTAGGTGCTGAACTTGAAGCCCTTGGTGTAGTCGAATTTCTCGACCGCACGAATGAGGCCCAGGTTGCCCTCCTGGATCAGGTCGAGGAACTGCATTCCACGACCGGTGTAGCGCTTGGCGAGCGACACGACGAGCCGCAGGTTGGCACCGAGGAGGTGGCTCTTGGCTCGGGCGCCGTCCTTGGCAACCCACTGCAGCTCACGGCCGAGCGCGTTCTTCTTCTCGACATCCGTCATCTCCGACAGCTTGTCTTCGGCGAACAGGCCGGCTTCGATGCGCATCGCGAGTTCGACCTCTTCGGCCGCGTTCAGCAGGGCGACCTTACCGATCTGCTTGAGATAGTCCTTGACCGGGTCGGCCGTGGCGCCGGTGATGGCGCTGGAATAGACCGGGACCTCGTCGTCATCGTCGACCAGGGAGAGTACGAGGGCGCCGCTGGGGAGCGGCTCGGTCGATGCCGTGCGCTTGGTGCTGTCCTCGTCTGACTCGTCGTCATCGGCGTCCGTTCCACCGTCGACGTCGGCTTCGTCGTCTTTCTTGACGACCTTCGCCTTGGTCGCGCGCTTCTTCGGGGCCGGCTTCTCGGCGGCCAAACCGGCGGCCGCGGACTTCTTGGTCGCTGCGGCCTCGGCTGCTGCTGCCTTCGCGGCTGCAGCCTTGGTGACGGTCTTCTTGACCGGCGGTACTACCGGAGTCGTGACGGACTCGTCGGTCACCTCGGTCTTGACGGTGGTTGCCATTCGAACACCTCTCATGCGGAGTCGTACCTGCTTCTGTGCGACCGGTGACGGTGCCAGATGCGTTTTTGGGCAGAACTTGGACCCATGTCAAGTCCCGGGATGCTCACGCCGAAATGATTTCGGTGTGCCCCGGACCAGAACGGGTCCTGGAAATAATTATTGCACGGTTTGTCTGGACGACAAGCCACGACACGTACTACGATCATTCGTTACGCCGTTTCCAGGCGCGTGATAGTGCAACCCAGATAGGTGCGACTTCTATTCCCTCGTCGCGAGAGAGCTGGCGTCTGGTGCGCCGCCGGGCGTGCACGAGAAAACCGATGCCGATTCCGACGACCAGGTATTGCACCGTGAATGCCACCCGAAATGCGTCGAGCGCGTACAGGTCGCTCGCTGCTCCCCCGGCCACGCGCCATCCGTTCTGCAGGTCGAGCAGCAGCCCGATCAGGTACATCATGACGAAGCTCGCGGTGAAGCCACCGACGTTGACGACGCCGTTGGCCGAGCCCAGGCTGCGCTGCGGATTAAAAGTGCGCGCGAAGTCGAAGCCGATCAGCGAGCCCGGCCCGCCGATGCCGAGCACGACCAGCAGCAGCACAATGCTCCACAGCGGTGGAACGCCGGGCCAGAGCAGCACGATCGCCCACGCGATTCCGATGCCGGTCACGATACCAAGCACGATATTGCTGCGGCGCAGTGGGTAGCGTGCGGTCAGCAGGCCGAGGATCGGCCCGAACACGAGGCCGGCGCCGACCAACACGGTCAGCATTCCGGCGGCGAACGCCGGTTCGTAGCCGAGGCCGAAGACCATGAAGGGATAGCCCCAAAGCAGACTGAAGACGGTGCCGGACGACTGCGTCACGTAGTGCGACCAGAATCCGAGCTGGGTGCCCGGGCGCCGAAAACTGTGTCGCAGCTGGGTCAGCGCGATGCCAAGGCTGTTGGCACGCACGTGCTCGGTGACGTCTCTGGGTCGGTCCTGCACGAAAATGATGACCACGATCAGGGCGATTACGGCCACGGATGCCGCCGAGAGGAAGGCGGGTTTCCAGCCGCTGGTGTGGAGAAGCCAAGCCAGGGGCACCGCGGAGAGTACCTGGCCGAGTTGACCGATGTTGCCCATCCACTGGGACAGCAGAGGGACGATGCGACCGCTGAACCAGGAGCTGATCAGGCGGATCATCGAGATGAAGATGGTCGCGTCTCCGGCGCCGACCAGGATGCGGCCGATGACGGCGACCGAGATATCCGGTGCCAGCGCCAGTGTCACCTGGCCGGTGACCATGAGCGCCGTTCCGGTGATCATGAGCACTCGCGGGCCGTACCGATCGATCAACACCCCGACCGGAATTTGCGCGGCGGCGTAGACGACGAGCTGCACGACGGCCAGGCTCGAGAGGATGGCGGCCGAGCCGCCGAATTTCTCCGTGGCGGCTACCCCGGCGATTCCCATCGAGGTGCGCTGGAGTACGGCCGACAGGTACGCGAACGACCCGATGATAAAGATCAGGGTGGATCGACGCGAGTTCACTCGATCTAACCTATCGCGTTCCTGACCAGCCGGTCAGGCGTGGCGACCAGATACTTCCAGCTGCGTTAGCTGGCGGCACCGTCATCGCGGCTGCGCCGCAGGGCGAGGAAGTTCTCGAGTTCGGCGGCGATTTCATCGGCCGACGGCAGCTCGCCATCTTCGTCGGTGAGCGGCGACCGCAGCGGGCTTCCCTCCATGTAGGCGTCGTAGCGCTGCTCCAGTGTGCCCACCAGCTTGGCCAGCTCCGGGTTGTTCCGCACCTGGTCATCGATGCGTGCCACGAATTCTCGATTGGCTTCCCGCAGGCGATCGGTCGGAAAGATCAATCCGGTCGACGCGCTCGTGCTCTCTAGCGCGGTGAGGGCTGCGGCCGGAAATTCGGTGTCACCCAGGTAGTGCGGAATGAGCAGCACGTAGCCGACCGTGGAGGCGCCACGTTCCTGCAGGCGGAACTCCAGGAGGTGCAGAACGTTGGCCGCGACCTGCGTGTGCGGCCGCCAGACCGATCGGTTCTCGATGAGATCGGAACGGTTGCCGCTGACGGTGACACCGATCGGTCGGGTGTGCGGAACGGGCATGGGGATGGCGTGCACCCAGGTTGCCCCGGCGACCGTGAATCGGTCGACGAGCTGCAGCACGGCGGCAGTGAACTGTTCCCAGCGGAAGTCGGGTTCGAAACCGGTCAAGAACAGGAACGGCTGCCCGATCTCATCGCGGGCCAGGTACAGCTGCAACGTCGGCGGCTGATAGTTGGTGAGATGATCCTGGTCGAAGTAGATGATCGGGCGCCGGGCCCGATAGTCGAGCAGAGTGTCGGTGTCGAACGACGCGACGACGGTGTGATCCAGGGTGGTCAGCAGATAGTCGGTGAACTGGGCTACCGCACCACCGGCATCCGCGAAGCCAGTCAGGCCCATAATCAGGTGCAACCCCTGCGGGACGCCAGCGGCGTCGGCGGTGAGTTCGTAGAGCTCCTCGGGGTCTGACATTCCTTAACTCTAATCCGAGGGGCACATTTGTGCTGTGTTTTGGGGCTTTCACCATCGTGCCCAGAGCGAACAGCCTGGTAACGGCCCCGGATAGCATCGAGTTATGACTGTTCCCACCCTGTCCCTGTCCACCGAGTCCGCGCTGGGCTCCCCCGCCGACATTCTCATCCTCGCTGCGCTGCAAACGGATGATGGGGTGCAGCTAGTCGCGGACGTCACCCTCGGTGACGCCCTGATCGCGTCGGTGACGGCTCAGCTGCCGCTCCTGAACGCCACCGGAGCACGCGATGAGATCGTGCGTCTGGTGTCGAGTGCCGGCACTCCGCGCAGCATCGCCGTCGTCGGACTGGGGCGCGTGCTCAGCACCGCAGCCCTTCGCCACGCGGCCGGGTCTGCCGTTCGGCAGCTGACCGGCGCGACCTCGGTCGCCTTCGCCATTACCCTGGGCGACGCCGACCAGGTCGAGGCCGTGCTCGAGGGCGCCGCGCTCGGTGGCTACTCCTACACTGCCTACCGCCACAGCTCGCTGGCCGCCACCAAACTTCCGGCCCGAAACGTCGTGGTGCACACGACGACACCGGCGGCATCCGCTGTGGAGCGCGCCCAGGTCAGCGCCGAGGCCATGGCCCTGGTCAAGGACCTGGTGAACATGCCGCCGCTCGACCTGTACCCGGCAGCGCTGGCCGATCTGGCGATCGAGGCCGCCAGCGGACTGCAGCTCGAGGTGACGGTCTGGGACGAGCAGCAGCTCGCTGCCGACGGGTTCGGCGGCATCGCCGGGGTCGGAGCCGGCTCGACCCGCCCGCCGCGCCTGGTCAAACTCAGTTACACCCCGAGCGGGGCCGGCAAGCACCTCGCCCTGGTCGGCAAGGGCATCACATTCGACACCGGCGGACTCTCGCTCAAGCCGCCGGCATCCATGGTGGGCATGAAGTACGACATGACAGGTGCCGCCACTGTTCTGGCCGTGGTGGTCGCCGCGGCCCGGCTGCAGCTGCCGGTGCGAATCACCGCGTGGATGTGCATCGCCGAAAACATGCCGTCGGGCTCGGCTATCCGCCCCAACGACGTGCTGCGCATGCGCGGTGGCCGCACCGTCGAGGTGCTCAACACGGATGCCGAGGGCCGCCTGGTACTCGCCGACGGCCTCGTCGCGGCCGGCGAAGAACACCCGGACGCCATCATCGACGTCGCGACCCTGACCGGGGCCCAGGTCGTCGCGCTGGGCAACCGGTATTTCGGCGCCATGGGCGATGACGCTCTCGTTCAACACGTGCTCGCGGCCAGCGCTGCGGCCGGCGAGAACGCCTGGCCGATGCCGTTCCCGGAAGAATTGCGCGCCACCCTCAACTCGGACGTCGCTGACATCGCCAACGCGAAGATCGGCAGCTCGGCCGGCGGAATGCTGCTCGCCGGGGTCTTTTTGAAAGAATTCATCGGAACGGATGCGGCCGGCCAGACCATCCCGTGGGCTCACCTCGACATTGCCGGACCGGCCGAGAACTCCGGCACGGGCTGGGGATTCACCGCTGCCGGCCCGACCGGGGTGTCCGTTCGGGCGCTGATTCGACTGGCCGAGGACTTTTCACGCCCGTAGTACAGTCGTAGGGGCAAGAAAAAGCTTGTCAAACCACGCGGTCGAGCAGCATAATCTGTCGGCCGTCGTGACAAAGCGTAATGCGCGAGGGAGTAGCTGAGTGTCGGAACAGAATTTTGACATTGTCGTTCTCGGTGGCGGAAGCGGTGGATACGCAGCAGCGCTGCGTGCCGTGCAGCTGGGATTCACCGTTGGTCTGATCGAGAAGGGCAAACTCGGCGGCACCTGCCTGCACGTCGGTTGCATTCCGACCAAGGCCCTCCTGCACTCGGCTGAAGTTGCCGATTTCAGCCGTGAAGCCGCCAAATACGGCGTCAAGACCGCGTTCGAGGGCATCGATATCGCTGCTGTCACCGCGTTCCGCGAGGGCATCGTGGCCAGCAAGTACAAGGGATTGCAGGGCCTGGTAAAAGCTCGCGGAATCACCGTGATTGAGGGCGAAGGCCACCTGGTCTCCCCCACGACCGTTCAGGTCGGCGAAGACATGATCGTCGGCAAGAACGTCATTCTGGCTACCGGCTCCTACTCTCGCTCGCTGCCCGGGCTCGAGATCGGCGGCCGCGTCATCACGAGCGAAACCGCTCTCGCCCTGGACTACGTTCCCAAGAAGGTCGCCGTGCTCGGTGGCGGCGTCATCGGCGTCGAGTTCGCGAGCGTCTGGAAGTCTTTCGGCGCCGACGTCACGATCATCGAGGCTCTACCGCACCTCGTGCCCAACGAGGAAGAGTCCATCTCTAAGCAACTCGAGCGTGCGTTCCGCAAGCGCGGTATCGAGTATTCCCTCGGCATCCGCTTCCAGAGTGTCACGCAGTCCGATTCGGGCGTCGTGGTCACTCTCGAGAACGGTGCGACCGTTGAGGCCGACCTCCTGCTCGTGGCCGTCGGCCGCGGACCGGTCACCGCGGGCCTCGGCTTCGACGAAGTCGGCGTCACCATGGACCGCGGGTTCGTCATCACCGACGAGCGCCTCGCCACGAACATCCCCGGCGTGTACGCCGTTGGCGACATCGTTCCCGGCCTGCAGCTCGCCCACCGCGGCTTCCAGCAGGGCATCTTCGTCGCCGAAGAAATCGCCGGACTGAACCCGATCATCGTCGAAGACGTGAACATCCCCAAGGTCACCTACTGTGACCCCGAGGTTGCCTCCGTCGGCTACAGCGAAGCCAAGGCAGCCGACAAGTTCGGTGCCGACCAGATTTCCACCTACGAGTACAACCTCGGCGGAAACGGCAAGAGCTCGATTCTGGGAACTGCCGGTTCGGTCAAGTTGGTGCGCGTCAAGGATGGCCCCATCGTGGGCATCCACATGATCGGTGCTCGCGTCGGCGAGCTCATCGGCGAAGGCCAGCTCGTGGTGAACTGGGAAGCGTACCCGGAGGACATCGCTCCGTTCCTGCACGCGCACCCGACGCAGAGCGAAGCGATGGGTGAGGCCTTCCTGGCTCTTGCCGGCAAACCGCTTCACGCGATGTAGTCGGATTCCACAATTTTCATTGATTTTTCAGATAAGTAAACGGTTTTGAAGGAGACATACGCATGAGCGAATCCGTCAGCCTCCCGGCACTCGGAGAGAGTGTCACAGAGGGCACGGTCACCCGCTGGCTCAAGAACGTGGGCGACCGCGTGGAGGTCGACGAGCCGTTGCTCGAGGTATCGACCGACAAGGTGGACACGGAAATCCCGTCTCCGGTCGCCGGCATTATTGAAGCCATCCTGGTGCAGGAAGATGAGACCGTCGAGGTCGGCACCCCCCTGGTCACCATCGGCGACGGATCGGGCGCGGCCGCACCCGTCGCTGAGGCACCGGCTGCAGAAGCGCCGGTTGCTGAGGCGCCCGTTGCCGAGGCACCCGCGCCGGTTGCTGAGGCGCCCGTTGCCGAGGCACCCGCGCCGGTTGCTGAGGCGCCCGTTGCCGAGGCACCCGCGCCGGTTGCAGCACCCGAGCCCGTCGCGGCACCAGTTGCAGCACCCGCACCCGTCGCGGCACCAGTTGCAGCACCCGAGCCCGTTGCGGCACCGGTTGCAGCACCCGCACCCGCACCCGTCGCGGCACCAGTCGCTGCACCAGCGCCCGTTGCAGCAGAACCAGAACCGGTCGCTGCAGCCCCGGCAGCAGCACCCGCACCCGTCGCAGCCGCC